>NZ_JBITKV010000004.1:0-623257 GCF_044461365.1 Amycolatopsis sp. NPDC049868
AGAGCAACAAAGAACTTCGCCTTCAACTCCTCAAAACCCACGATCCCCGCAACCCCCTGAAATCCAGGGTGTTGCAGGGATCGCTAGAACCCGCCCACCGGCGACGGGCCCCTCGGCATGCCCGCAGTCGGGAGGGCGTCGCTCGTGGCCACAGCCCTGCGAAAAGACCGCCGCCGAAGACCTGCGCCGGAACCGTCGACGGCAGCCGGCTGAAGAGCGTGCCAGGTTACCAAGGGCTTGTTGTGCTCAGTCGTAACGACGACGTCGCGAGGCGGCATCCGGTGCGGACCTGGCCGGCTCGTCACGATCGGATCGTTGCCGGGGGACCGACCCCGGTCAGCGAAGTGCTTGGATTCGCCGGTAAGCGGCGACGCGTGTCGTGCCGTTGCCGACGGGAATCTACCGAGAGGCCGGTTCGGAGCCCAGATCCCGGCCCGGTGTCGGCGGCATGTCGCGAAAGCCACGAACACAGACGGCCGCGAGCGGACCGCGCCACCGCCCACCTTCGACCCGCCATAAACGGTTAAAAACCCCATACGTTCGCCGGGATACACCGGGAGCGGGCGCTCCTATCGTCGGAGGCCGATCGCAACCGGTGAGGAGCGCCTCAGATGAAACTCGTGCGGATGATGGGGTTGGCCGTGCTGACGGCCTCCGCGTTGGTGTTGTCGATGACCGCGGCGTCCGCGCACGATCCCGAGACGGCGGAGGGACAGGCGGCGGCCCGGACCTTCATGGCCGACCACGTCCCGGCCGAGCGGCACGCCGTCACCGGCACCGCGGCGGGGGTCCCGTGCGTCAACGGCAAGGCCGACAAGTACCCGTGCAAGAACGTCGACCTGCTCAGCGTGCTTCCCCTCTCCGGTCTCGGTGGCGGCAACGGCAACGACATCTGGGGCTGGACCGATCCTTCGTCCGGCAAGGAATACGCCATCGTCGGGCGGACCAACGGCACCGCGTTCGTCGACCTGAGCGTCCCGACCTCGCCGAAGTTCCTCGGCAATCTGCCCTCCAACGGCGGCAGCAGCTCGTGGCGGGACATGAAGGTGTACAAGAATCACGCGTTCATCGTGGCCGACTTCATCACCGGGCACGGGATGCAGGTGTTCGACCTGACCAGGCTGCGCACGGTCACCACGCCGCAGACCTTCACCGCCGACGCGCTGTACAAGGGATTCGGTCCCGCGCACAACATCGCCATCAACGAGGAGACCGGTTTCGCCTACGCGATCGGCTCCAACACGTGCAGCGGCGGACCGCATATCGTCAACATCCAGAACCCGAAGGCCCCGGCCAAGGCGGGCTGCGTTTCGCAGGACGGCTACACCCACGACACGCAGTGCGTCGTCTACCGCGGACCGGACACGGCCTACAGCGGCAAGGAAATCTGCTTCAACGCCAACGAGGACACGCTGACCATCGTCGACGTCACCGACAAGGCCAGGCCGGTCCAGATCTCGCGCAAGGGCTACTCGGGCGCGCAGTACTCGCACCAGGGCTGGCTGACCGGCGACCAGCGTTACTTCCTGCTCGACGACGAACTGGACGAGTCGCGCGGCACCGACAAGCGCACCAAGACCTACGTGTGGGACCTGGCCAAGCTGTCCGCCCCCGTGCACACCGGCGTCTACAGTTCGCCCGCCACCGCGATCGACCACAACCAGTACATCAAGGGCCAGTACTCCTACCAGGCGAACTACCAGGCCGGTCTGCGCATCCTGGACGTCAGCGGGGTCGCTTCGGCGAAGTTGTCCGAGGTCGGCTACTTCGACATCTACCCGGCGGGCGACGCGGCGAACTTCAACGGGGCGTGGAGCAACTACCCGTACTTCTCCAGCGGCATCGTCATCGTCAACGGTATCGAGCAGGGCCTGGTCGTGGTGAAGCCGAACCTCGGCGGCAAGTGACCGGGGGCAGGGCGTGCGCAAACCCCGGCTCACGGATTGGTTGTTCCTCGCGCTGGCCTTGGTGATCGGTACGGCCGCGGTGTTCGTGGCACTGCGGCCCACACCCGGCTCCGCACACTCGGCTCACCAGCAGCCCGTCGTGACGGCGGATCTTCTTCCGGCCGCGCACAGCGACGGGCTGTCGGAGGCGGAAAGCGGCTACCGGTTCGAGCGGGTCACCACACCCGCCGTCCGGGGCCCCGAGGTACCGGTCGCGTTCCGGATCCTCGGCCCCGACGGACGGCCGGTGACCCGGTTCCTGGACAACCAGACCAAACAGATGCACTTCTTCGCCGTGCGCGACGACATGAACGTCTTCCAGCACGTGCATCCGAGACTGGACGGGGACACCTGGCACACGAATCTCGCGCTGACCGACGGTGGCGCCTACCGGATGTTCGCCGAGTTCGTGCCGCTCGACACGAAGGATCCGAAGCATCCGGTGGTGCTCGGTGTCCCGTTCACCGTGCCCGGTGACACCACCTTCGTACCGGTGCCCGCTCCAGGGGGCGACACCGTGACGGCCACGGGATACCGGGTGACGCGGGTGGACGGGGCGGCCCGGATCCCGTCGATGCGGGCGCAGATCCTCCGGTTCGCTCTCCGCGGCCCGGACGGCGCGCCCGTCACCGCGGTCGACCCGCATCTGGGTGCCAACGGCCATCTGACCGGGTTCCACACCATGCTGCTGTCGGCCACGCACCTGCATCCGGTCCAGCCGCTCGGCGCGGCACTGGCCGGCGGTGAGCTGACCTTCCACTCCCTGTTCTCGGAACGTGGGGAGTACCGGCTGTTCCTGGAGTTCTCACACGGCGGCCGGGTGCACACGGCCGCCATCACGGTCGCGGTGGACTGATCGGGACGACCTCCGCGATCTTCGGTGCCGAGCCTCCCGGCGACCAGAGGAGCCGGACCTTGTCGGTCACGACGCCCTCGGCGGGCAGTTCCGTGTAGCCGCCCGACATCCTGCCGATCGTCCGCCAGCCGCCTGCCGCGTCCGCGATCTGGACCTCGGCGCCCGCACCGGCGTCCGCCGCCAGGACGACGACCTTGCCCAGCGGCTTCGGCGCGGCGGCCGTGACGACGAGCGCGTCGCCCGCCGTCGGCGCCGATGCCGCCACGTACAGCGAATCGGCGTTGTTGTCCGCCGCCGCGGCCAGGTTCGACCCCGCCGGGGTGCCGGTGACGGTGTGCTTCGGACTGTCCGGTGTGGACACGGTGAATTCACGGACCACGACCCAGAAGTTCTGGGCACCGGTCGTGCGCACGCGGACGAACCGCGCCTCGGCGCCCTCCGGGAGATCGGCCGAGATCACCGGCTCGGTGACCGTCTTCACCGTCGTCCACCGGGTGCCGTCGGCGGAGTACTCGAGGACGCCGTTGTGGACGTAGTCGTCCGGGCTGGTCGGCTTTCCCATCAGGATGTCCACATGGGACACCCGTTGCGGGGAACCGAGGTCGACCCCGACGGTGGCGCCGATCCGCGGTGCCCAGTCGCTCCAGTAGTAGGTCTCGGGATCGCCGTCGACCATCCGGGCGGGGACGTTGTCGGTGTAGGTCCCGAGCGACGTCGTCGGCTGCGGCCGGATCCCGGGCAGGCCGAACCAGCGGTCGGCCGTGGCCAGCGCGCTGTTGAGGAACGGCACGCAGACCTCCGTGCAGGTGCTCGGGTTGCGCGGGCCTCGCGAGGTCGGGACGCGGATCGCCTGCGCCTGCTTGAGCGCGGCGACGAGTTCGCCGCGTTCCGCCCATGCCTTCGCGCCGTCGCCGTCGACCTGGGCGAGCAACATCCGCACCGCGTGCTTGCCCGCCCGACCGTAGAGGCCGACCTGATCGAGCCACGGTCCGACCTCGGCGAGGAACTTCGGGTTCGAGGCCATCCCGCGCCGCAGATCTTCGGGGCCGGATGCCATCGAGGTCAGGTAGCGATCCAGTCTCGCGGCCGCGTCCCACGGATCCTTCTTCTCCAACGCGGTCCAGAAGGCGGCCAGCAGTGGCCGCAGTACCGGTGAATCCAGATCCGGTTTCCCGGTTTCGAGGCGGACGAGCAGACTCGAATAGTTGTTCTCCGCGAACACCTTCAGCGCGGGTGCGGCGGGTCCGCCGAGGTCGGCGATGGCGGCGAGCCAGGATTTGTCGGGGTCGTACCGGTCCGGGTTCCACAGGAAGTCACCGGAGGTGAACTCGGCGATCTTCGACGCCTCGGCCTGCACCATCGGGTTCGCGGTGATCCCGGAGAGGTACTTCGCGACCCCGGGTTCGCGGCCGATGTACGGGCCGAGCAGCAGGCGTTCGGTGATGTAGTCGTTGACCGGGTAGTTGTCCCAGATCAGGATGTCGTGCCCGAAGACCTCTTTCGCCTGCCGGGCCTGCTTTTCGGTGATCTGCCCGGCGATGACGCCGACCCCGGTCCACTCGACGATCACCGCCTTGTCGAGCTGAGTGCGCAGCGCGGTCTTGTAGGGGGAGTCGGCCAGGTCGTAGTACTCGGTCGGGACTGTCTGCAGCCGCTCGACACCGGGATGTGTCGCGATGAAGTCCTGCTGAACGCGGTTGAGCAGGAACGACTGCGCAGCGCCCGCGGCCGCGTCACCGGTGCCGAACTTCGCGGCGTCGGCGTCACAGTTCCAGCGGGTGTAGGAGATGTCGTCGAGCGGGATCGCGAACGACCGTACCCCGATATCCCACAGCGACTGGAACTTCGTGACCAATGCGGTCTTGTCGGCGTCGGAGGAGTAGCACACGGACAGGCCGGGGGAGAGGGCGTAGGTGAACTCGACGTGGTTCGCGGCGGCGCGGCCCACCAGCTGCGAGAGCAGTGCGAGCTGCTCGGGCGGATACTGGTCGCGCCAGCGGGCGCGCAGGAACGGGTCGTCCTTGGGCGAGTAGACGTACATGTTCTGCTTGGTACGGCCGTAGAAGTCCAGCTGTGCCAGCCGATCGGCGTGGGACCACGGCGCGCCGTAGAAGCCCTCGATCACGCCGCGCAGCGGGGCCGCGGGCCAGTCACGGATGCCGAACGCGCGGCTCTTGCCGGAAGCGAACAGCTGCCGGAACGATTGCGCGGCGTAGAACGTCCCCGAAGTGTCCACACCGGACAGTGCGAGCACACCGCGGTCGGCGGCCAGGACGTATCCGCCGGGGGACAGGCCTTCCGGGCCTTCGAGGCGGAGCGCGGCGAGCGCCGGCGCGGTCGCCCTGCTTTCGGTGGGCCCGCCGACGAAGACGACGAGGCCGCCGTTGCCGCGTTCCCGGTCGACGGCGGCCTGATCGTTGTCGGTGATCTTGACGATCGTGCTCGCGCCCGCCGAGCGGAGGACCTGGTCCACGACGGCGAGCGCGGACGGATCGGTGCCCGCGCCGACGACTTCGACGACGGTGCGCGGGATGGTCACCTGCCCCGCTCGCGGTGTCACCTGCTGGGGTGTCGGCCATACCTGCGCCAAGGGTGGAGCCGGGGCCGCGCTCGCCGGCGCGGGGACGGCCACCGCCACCGCGGTCACCAGCAGCGTCACCGGAATGAGTCGAAATACCCATCGGAAGGACATCGGTGGCCCCCAAATCGTCGATCAACGACGGTCTGTGAGCAAGGAAACACCCGATGCGATGACCCGGGCTAGGTCGGTCTGGGTGATTTTCCGACCGGGCCCACGACTATTCGGCCAAGGCGGCGGCGGTCAGGGTGAGGTGCCGCGTCAGTGCCTCTGCCGCCGCGTCGGCGTCGCGCGCGAGCGCCGTTTCCTCCAGCAGGCGGTGTTCGGCGAGATGATCCCGGCCGGGAGCACGGTGCGCCGCCCAGCGGCGGGCCAGTTCGCTCGCGGTCCACATCCGGTCGAAGGTCTCCAGCAGGACCGGGTTTCCGCAGCCGTCCAGCAAGGTCCGATGGAAGACGCGGTGGGCTTCGGACCACGCACCGCTGAAGTACTCGCCCTCTTCGGGAACGAACGGCGGCGTCCGGCTCAGCCGGTGATGGGCGGCGCGGACGCGGCCCTCCCAGTCGAGGTCGCCGCGTTCGACGGAGAGACGCAGCACGAGCGGCTCGATGGTCCGGCGGGCTTCCGTGATCTCCTGCCAGCGCCGGTCGGAGAAGGCGGGGACGGCGAAGCCGCGGTTGGGGAGCCGGTCGGCGAGGCCGTCGCCGACCACGCGGACGAGTGCCTCGCGGACGACCGCCAGGCTCACGCCGTGTTCCTTGGCGAGGTCCTGCGGTTTGAGCGCGGCGCCGGGGGCGTGGTCGCCGCGCATGATCGCGTCCCGCAGGCGCGTGTACACCTGCTCGGAGAGCATCTGCTTGTCCGGTGAGGCCATCCACGGAGCATAGACGAACAGCAAGATAATCGATTATTTGTGTTATGGTCGATTTATGAACGATCCCTTCGCGAGACTGCCCGAGGTGCCTTCCTTCGCGGTCACCAGTACTTCTGTTGTCGATGGCGCAGCCTGGTCGCCCGATCAGCTGGCCGGCAAGGACGTCTCACCGCAGCTGAGCTGGAGCGGCGCTCCGCGTGGCACCAAGAGCTACGCCGTCACCGTCTACGACCCCGACGCGCCGACCGGTTCCGGTTTCTGGCACTGGGCGGTCGCCGATATCCCCGCCACCGTGACGGAGCTGCCGGAAGGCGCCGGCGACAACGCGGGCTCCGGGCTGCCCGAAGGCGCCTTCCAGGTACCCAACGACGCCCGCCTCGCCCGTTTCATCGGCGCCGCACCGCCCGCCGGGCACGGCGTGCACCGCTACTTCGTCGTGGTGCACGCCCTCGATGTCGAGTCGATCGGCGTCCCGGACGGCTGCACGCCCGCCTTCCTCGGTTTCACGATGGCTCCGCACGTTCTCGCTCGCGCGGTCCTGGTCGCCACGGCGGAAACGCCGGGCCCCGAACGTATCGAGGTCTCCCGGCTCGTCCCCGCCTCCGCCGACGCGATCTTCGCGGTCTTGAGCGATCCGCAGGGGCACGTCGACATCGACGCGTCGGGGATGCTCATCGACGCGGAAGGGGGCCCGGTCGAGCGGGCGGGCGACCGGTTCGTGGTCCACATGGACCGGGAAGCGCTCGGAGACGTGCCCTTGGGCAAGTACGACGTCGAGGTCGTCATCACCACGCTCACTCCGGGCGAGGAGATCGCCTGGACCGTCGAGGGCCGGATCCGGCCTCATGCGCGGCACATCTACGGCTACCGGCTGGAACCAGCCGATGGCGGCACGCTGGTCACGTCGTACTACGACTGGTCGGAGGTGGGCGAGGAGTGGAAGGACCGCATCACCTTCCCCGTCGTGCCCGAGTCCGCGCTCAAGGCCACCCTCGGG
Organism: Amycolatopsis sp. NPDC049868; assembly: GCF_044461365.1. Classification (NCBI taxonomy): domain Bacteria; kingdom Bacillati; phylum Actinomycetota; class Actinomycetes; order Pseudonocardiales; family Pseudonocardiaceae; genus Amycolatopsis; species Amycolatopsis sp. NPDC049868. Next base: position 7,252 of record NZ_JBITKV010000004.1, read on the forward strand.
ATTCTTGAGCGGACTGTGCGGCGTCGAGGCGTTTCGCCCACACGCGCACGCTGAACACGACAGAATGTCCCGGTGCGGAACAGCCTTGTAGCGATCGCCCTCGTCCTGCTCGGTGTCACCGGTTGCCAGGGCGGGGTTTCCGGTCAAGCCGAGCCCGAAGGCGACAGTTTCGCGATCAAGGACGGGTCGCGGCTGCGGTTCCGCCCGGTACTCGCGGAGCTTCCGCCCGGCCCGGCGACCGGCGCGGCGACCGACCGGCAGAGCACGGATCCCGCCGGACAGCAGGCCGCCGCGGCGGCGCTGGACTGTTCGGCGGGACCGGATCCGCTGGACGGCCGCGACGACCCGGCACTCCCGCTGGTCAGCTGCGACCGTGTGCAGGGCACGAAATACCTGCTCGGCCCGGCGTTCCTCACCGGAGCCGACCTCAGCCGGGCGAACGCTCGCCTCGACACGCAGTCGGGAGGTCCGCTCGTCGGGCTCAGTTTCACCGACGCGGGCGCGCGGACTTGGGCCGATTGGACCGCGGCGAACATCGGCAAACAGGTCGCGATGGTGCTGAAGAGCCGGGTGCTGACCGCGCCGACGATCCAGTCGGCCATCCCCGGCGGGGAAACGCAGATCACCGGCAAGTTCACCATGGACGACGCCCGGCGGCTGGCGCGCGACATCGCCGGCGGCTGAGCCCGCGGAATACGATCACCGCACCCGACGTTTGAGCGTTCAACTACTTGAGGAGTTGGACATGGGTTACGAGATCCTGGGCACCCCGCAGGCGCCGACCTTCGGCCTGGACACGTTCGGCGACGTCGGGAACGGCCCGGACGGCCAGCCGGTGAGCCAGGCCGAGGCCATCCGCGAGGTCGTGGCCGAGGGCGTCCTCGCCGACCAGGTGGGCGTGGACTACTTCGGGGTCGGCGAACACCACCGCGCGGAGATGGCGGTGTCCTCGCCGGACGTCGTGCTGGCCGCGATCGCGGGCCGGACCGAACGGATCCGGCTGGGTACGGCGGTCACGGTGCTCAGCTCGGACGACCCGGTGCGGGTGTACGAGCGGTTCGCCACGCTGGACGCGGTTTCCCGGGGCCGCGCGGAGGTCACGCTCGGCCGGGGTTCGTTCACCGAGTCGTTCCCGCTGTTCGGCTACTCGCTGGAAGACTACGAAGCGCTGTTCGCCGAGAAACTCGACCTCTTCACGCATCTGCAAGGGGAGAAGCCGGTCGACTGGTCCGGGACCGTCCGCCCGGCCCTCGAAGGCGCGCAGGCCTTCCCGGTCACCGAATCGGGCAGCCTGCCCGCGTGGGTCGGGGTCGGCGGCACCCCGCAGTCGGTCGTCCGCGCGGCGGCGTACGGTTTGCCGCTGGTGATGGCGGTGATCGGCGGGTCGCCGGAGCGGTTCACCCCGCTCGCCGACCTGTACCGGCGCGCGCTGAAGGAGGCGGGCCACCAGGAGCTGCCGATCTCGATGCACAGCCCCGGCCATATCGCCGAGACCGACGAACTGGCCGTCTCCCAGCATTTCTCGCACCATCAGGCCGCTTTCGCCAAGATCGGCGCCGAACGGGGCTGGGGCCCGATGTCCCGGGCCGACTACGACGCCATGGCCGGTCCGCGTGGCGCGCTGTTCGTCGGCTCTCCCGAGACCGTCGCGCAGAAGATCGCCTGGGCGGTGCGGACCCTTGGCCTGTCGCGGTTCCAGCTCAAGTACAGCGTCGGCGCGTTGCCGCACGAGCAGCGCCTGAACTCCATCCGGCTTTACGGCGAGCAGGTTGTCCCGCGTGTGAAGGAGCTGCTCGGCTAGGGCGTGTCTCTCAGACCGAAGTTTGGCTGGTTGGCGAGGACACGCGCGCGCGTTTTTTTCGGCCGGAGGCCTCGGATTTGCGGAGGCGGGCCGTTGACACGGCTGAGTGAGTGACCAGCTGATGCCGCGGCCCGGCTACGGAAATCCGAAAGCGCGCCTTAAGAGACACAGGCTAGGGTCGAAGCCGTGGTGTTCGATTCCGAGCGATTCGACCTTCAGCCCTACACCGGTTTCGACATGTCCCGCTATGTCCGGCGGACCTATTGCAGCTGGGAGGATTCCGGCTGGGAGTCGCTGCTCGTCCAGCGGTTCGAGCACGTTCCCGTAGCGGAGGACATGCGGCTGCCCGCCGTCGCGGATCTGCATCTGGTCCTGCCGCTTTCGGGGCGGGCGGTGATGGAGACCCGCGGCGAAGGCCGCTGGAACCGGCACGAGTGGAGGCCAGGACGGCTCGAACTCGCCGTTCCCGGCAGGCCGCTGCGGCGCCGCTACCGCGGGGACGAAGCGATGCGCAGCCTGCAGGTGCACATCCCCGGCACCACCGTGGAGTCGGCCGCCGCGAGGCTGGGCGGCCGCGCGGTGGACCACGAGGCGATGGCGGCGTCCGTGGCCGGGGGAGATCCGTTCCTCGACGAGCTGGTCCGGGCGGTCGGGAACGCGAAGGAGGACGACGACCTCTACGCCGAATCCGCGGCCGCGTTCCTCGCCGTGCACCTGCTCACCCGCCACGCGCGGAAACCGCACCCGCCGAGTGCGGGACGCGAGGACGACCGTGTCCGCGCGGCCATCGCGATGATGCGTGACCGGCTGGCCGATCCGCTCAGCGTCGACGAGATCGCCGGCGAGGTACATCTGAGCGTCTACCACTTCATCCGGGTCTTCAAGGAGAAGACCGGCGAGACGCCACGCCGCTTCCTCGGCAGGCTCCGGATCGAGGAGGCGCGAAGGCTGTTGCGCGGCACCGATCTCCCGATAGCGGGCATCGCGCGAAGGTGCGGGTTCGCCACTCCCGGCGCCTTCTCTGCCGCATTCCTGAAGCACACCGGATCGCGACCCTCGGAGTACCGCAATTCCTGATCACCGCGCCGCAATCCGGCGCATGGTGGCCCCGCCCGCCCGTTCCTAGGGTTGGCCGGGTGAGTGGTTCTGGAATGCAGTCGTACGACGTCACGGCCGAATCGTCGGCGCCGCCCGCCGCGGTGTGGGCGCTGCTGGTGGACGCCCGCAGCTGGCCGGTCTGGTCACGGATCGGTTCGCTGGAAGTCGCCGCGTCACAAGGACTTTCCGCCGACGGCCGGGACGAGGTCGGCGCGGTTCGCGCCTTCCGCACCGGCAAGACGGTCACCAAGGAGCGGATCACCGCCCTCGACCCGGAACGCCGGTTCGCCTACGAGGGCGTGGACGTGCCGGTGATGGTGGACTACCAGGCCGCGGTCGATCTGTGTGAAACGCCCGGTGGGGGAACGCGGATCCGTTGGCACGGAACATATCGCGTGGGGAAGGGGAGCGCGTGGATCTTCCGGTGGTACCTCCGCCGCTTCATGCGCGGCATGGCGACCGGGCTCGCCGGTCACGCCGGCGGCCCGGTACGGAGGCCATGACGAGGGATCAGTGCCGATGGGCGGCTTCGCGGTGGAAGCCCGCGATCATCGCTTCGGTGCTCGGCGGGTTGAAGGGCTGGCCGAGGGTGCGCATGAGCGAGTTCACGCTGGGGCGGTACATCCCGGTCTTGCAGTAGCGGGAGCCCTCGAAGACGCCGACCGTGCCGCCGTCGGGCGACGGCTTGCCGAGCCACGCGTACCACTTGGCCCGGCGGTCCTTCATCTGCTGGGCCGTGAGCGCGGAAGCGTTGGGCTCCTGCGGTTCCCGGGTGTCGCAGGTGCCGTAGTCGTACTCGTCGGCGAGCCCGCCGATGGAGTGCCCGAGTTCGTGGGCCACGATCTGGCTGGCCTGGATGTTGCCGCCGGAAGAGGTCGCGACCCCGCCGCCGGCGCCGCCGTACTTCGTGGTGTTCGCCAGCATGATGACCTGATCGACGTCCGGTGCGGCCGCGGCGTACTGGTTCGCCTTGGTTTCGTTGACGCACAACAGCCGTTCGATGCCGCCGCACCAGAAGTACGAGCCGAGCGCGGTGTTGCGCCGGATGCCTTGGGTCGGGTCGTTGGTGATACCGGACTGGGCCGAGACGACGTCGACCTGCCAGAGGTTGAACTGCTTGCGGTAGCTCTTGTACGGCTCGATGGCGAACAGCGCCGCGACACTGGAGCGGACGTGCTGCGAATACGTGCCCAGCTGTGTGGAGGTGTAGCCGTCGCCGACGAAGACCAGGTCGAAGGTGGTCTCGCTGGGACCGTTGGTCTCGATCGGGGTCACCGCGGCGGCGGCCGCGATCTGCTGCGGCGCGGCCGCCCGGTCCGAAGCGGGCCGGGTGACGTCCACGCGGGTGATGGTTCCTCCGGGCTCGAAGGCCTCCATCGACGTCGTGAATCGGGGAGCCGCCGACGCCGTCGCGGGAACGAGCCCGGCGACGAGGACGGCGGTCAGCGCGACCATGAGGCAGGCGCGTCGCATGCGTACTCCTTGCGGGGAGGGGAGAGGGGAGGGGCAGGAAGCGGAGTACGAAAAACGATCCCGACTTTCGACGGCTTCCGGCACATCCCAAGTGGCCATAAGGTCCGCGTGATGGACGTCGAGTTACGTCATCTGCGAGTGGTGTGCGCGGTCGCCGACGCGGGCAGCATCACGCGCGCGGCGATCGGGATCGGGAGCACCCAGCCCGCGCTGACCGCCGCCGTGCAACGGATCGAGCGCGCGTTCGGGGGAACCCTGTTCGTCCGAGGGCGGGACGGCGTCTTCCCGACGGCGTTCGGCGAATGCGTGCTCGTCCGCGCCCGTGCCGTCCTCGCCGCGGCGGACACGATGCACCGGGACGCGGAGCGCTTCCTGGCCGAAGGCGAGAAACGTCCTGTCGCGCTGGGTGGGATCGGCGGGTCCATGGTCGTCGAGCTGGCGGACCGGCTCGGTGATTCCGGCCGGGGGCAAGCGGTTTCGGTGACCACCGAGTTCTCGCCGTTGCGGCTGCTGGATCTCGTGGCGGGCGGGCAACTCGACGCCGCGGTCGTCGCCGACTATCCCGGTCACCTCCTGCCGTCGGCCCCGGGGGTGGCGTCGCGGCCGCTGGCCACGCAACCGGTGTTCGTGGCGATCGCCGCCGACCATCCGGCCGCCCGGCGCGCCGAGATCGACCTCGCCGCCCTCGCCGGGGAACGGTGGGTGCTCGGGCCGTCCGACGGTGCCGGGTGGCCAGAGTGCTTCGAGGAAGCCTGTGCCCGTGCGGGATTCCGGCCGCAGGTCGCGCACCGGAGCACGGAATTGCGTCCCCTGCAACGCCTGATCGCGGCAGGCCGGGCGATTTCCCCGTGCCAGGTCACCTTTCCTTCTTCGCCGGGGATCGCGATCCGGCCCCTCACCGGGGATCCGCTGTGGATGCGGTATTTGATCGCTTGGAGCGTGGAAGGAGCCTTCGGCGGGGACACCGATGCCTTGATCGCGGCGGCCGAGGCGGCTTACCGCTCCGACACCGAAACGAGCCGTCCCTATCGCCATTGGCGCGCTCGTCGCGCTGGGCCGATCGAGGAGCAGGCGTCCATCGGGTGACACCTGGTCGGGGAATTCCCCTTGTCGGGCAGGGGGTTCTAGCCTCGGATCACCTCATCGACGAAGGGTAAGAAATTGCGTCTGCGCGCCCTGCTGGCCGCTGCTGTCCTGACCATCACCACCGCGCCGGCCGCGCTCGCCGCGCCGGACGTCGCCCACGGCACCGATGTCCCAACGGGGCGGTTCGGGTTCGTCGCGAAGATCGCGATGACGAAGATCCCACGCCCCGACGGCTCGACCTACAGCAGCTACTGCACAGGCGCGCTGATCGCGCCGAGCTGGGTCGTCACCACGGGACACTGCTTCCACGACGCGCACCGCAAGCGGGTCGCCGGCAAAATGCCGTATCCGACGATGGTGACGTTGGGCCTGGTCGACGAGGCGGTCGAATCGGGTGTGGCCCGCAAAGCGACCGAAGTGTTGCAGGCGAAGGAAAACGACGTCGCCCTCATCAAGCTGGACACCCCGGTGACGACGGTGACCCCGCTGACGGTGAACCGTGTGCTCCCGAAGGTCGGCCAGCAGCTGACCTTGGCGGGCTGGGGGAGCCTGACCGCCAAGAACCCCGCTCCGGCCACCCGGATGCAGCAAGGCACCGTGCAGGTGGCGACGGTCGCCCCGACGACGGTCGGTGTCCGCGGCGCCGCGCCGTCGATCACGACCAGTGCCTGCACGTATGACTCGGGGGCGCCGTACTTCGTCCCCGGCGGCACCGGCGGCGCCTTGGTCTCGCTGGAGGCCACCGGGCCGGACTGCCCGCACGCCGGCATCGAGACGACCTCCCGCGCGGACGTCATCGCGGACTGGATCTCCACCCATACGGGCTAACGGACCGTTTCGGCCGGAGGCGCATCGGGTAGTGGCGTGAGCAGGAGGTAGTGCGATGACGAGTCCTCGAACGACCGCGCCTCCGGCGCCGCCGGACCCGATGCCGCCGGATCCCGTTATCCCCGAACCGGTGCCTGACCCGGGCAGGCCGGAGCCGGTCCCGGACCCCGGGGTGCCCGAACGGGTCCCCGGTCCGGGGCCGGACCGCCCGCTGCCGGAACCCGAGACCCCGCCCGAATCCCAGCCTGGACCGGCGGGTCTCAGAGGGTGAACGCGAGCCAGAGTGCGAGCCAGGCGCAGGCCGCGATCGCGACGACGACCGCGAACACCCGCAGGCCGGTGGTGGCGATCCGGAGCGACGCGGTGCCGGTGTGCTGTCGGTGATTCCCCATGATGACGCCCTCCTTCCAAGATCATCTTGCGCTGCCGGCGCGTTCGCCGCAGCGGGGATGATCGGACCGGGTGACCCCATCCGGGTGAGGGCTTCCCGCATTCAGAGGACTGAATGCGGGGGTGTCAGAGCCAGTTGTTGTGCGCCGCGAAGACCCCCAGCTGGAACCGGCTGGAGACGCCCGCGCGGTCCATCAGGTTTTCGAGATAGCGGAACAGGGTGCGTCTGCTGACGCCTAGTGCGGCGGCGATCTCGTCGTCCCTGCGCCCGGCGGCGAGCAGGATCAGCAGCTCCCGCTCGGCCGGCCGGATCGGCTGTTCGGACGTCCGTCCGCGCCGGTCGATCGGGAGCGCGGCCGCCCAGGACGTTTCGAACAGTCCTTCCAGTGCGGAGAAAAGACTGCAGGGGCGCACGATGACGATGGACCGGTTGCGATCGGCCTCGCGGATGGTCAGCGCGATGGTGGCCGCACGGTCGTCGAACAGTGTCAGTTTCACCGGGAGTTCGGGCAGCAGGCGGGCCTGCTCGCCGGCTCGCAGGCACGGCAGGATATTGGTGGCCAGATAGCCGGGATCGCCGAACGACGCTCCACTGTAGACACAGCGGTAGCCGATCCCACGCCGCAGTTGCTCCTCCTCCAGGAGATTCCGGCGGCCGCCGGTGAAGTAGGGCGGGGAATCGAGTCGGCGGACCTGATGCCGCACCGTGGTCGCGAGGTGCTGCAGCCGGGGGATGATGGCGTCGCCGGTGACCACTTCGAGCAGGTCCTGCGCGTTCGGCATCTCCGAATGCGCCCGCCTGAAGGCGCGGTACGCGGTCTGGACGGCGAGCCGTGCGTCGTGCAGTTCGGCCTGCCGTCGCGTGGTCAATGCGGTGAGCGCTTCGCTGGGGTTCGCCGGGAGGTACTCGTCTCCGGCCACTCCGGACGGCACAGCGAGGCCGGCGTCCGCCAGCTCCTTCAGTGCCAGCTGGACGTTCTCCGCGTCGTCCTCCCGCCAGGCCAGTTCCGCGGCGGTCACGGGCGCGCTCGCGAGCATCCGCCGGTAGATCCGGGCGGCGGTCTCGCCGAGGCCCAGCCTGCTCAGCTGCGGGCCGAGCCCGTCCGGAGTCGTCGATGCCACTTCCACCTGCCTCTCAGCGGTCCGGGAGCGGTGGCGCCACCGCTCCCGGACCGGTTCGCCCTAGACGCCCGAGGTGTTCCGGATCCAGGTGCGGTTCGCCGAGATGCTGGTGTGCGTCGAGGTGTCCACCTTGTTGCCCGCGATATGCACGCCGACCTGCTTGCCGCCGACGAAGACCGGGCCGCCGGAGTCGCCGCCGTTGGTCAATCCGTTGCCCCGGCGGGCCTTGATCAGTCCACTCCCGACACTGGTCACCGTCATCCGGGCGACCTTGAGGTAGCGCTGCAGATCACCGTCTTCGTTGTAGCCCCAGCCATAAACGTATTCGGTGTCGCCGACCGCGACGGAAGTGCCGAGGGACGCGTATGTCGTGGTCACCGAGCGGTCCAGTTTCAACAGTGCGATGTCGGCGCCGCTGGACGGCGTGTAGATGTCGGCCACCACCGCGTAGGTTCCGGCCTGGTGATCGACGTCGCCCACCCGGACGGAGTATTCGGCGCCGGGTTCGTCGATGCAGTGCTCGGCGGTGAGCACCCAGCGGGCGCTGATGATCGAACCGGAGCACCACTGCTGGCCGTTCTGCTCGATCATGGCCGCCCACGGGCCGGACTGGGCGTATTCGCCGTCGATGATGGGGGCCGCGACGGCGGCGGGCGCGACCGTCGTGAGCCCGGCCGCGCACAGCAGGGCGGTGAGGAGACCTCGGATGCGCATGGGTGCCTTCCAATGCAGGGGAATCAGGGAAAGGAATGGGGAATCGACGGGTCACCCGTTCACGGCCACGGCGGATCGCCAGGGATCGCCCGGCCGGATCCGATATCGGTTTTCCCATGCTAGGCAAGCGGATGCGGCGGTTGATAGCGACTAAAGACGGGAGAAAGCGGCGCCGGGCGGCACGAGACCCGGGCTTTCGGCACTCGGGTGCCGATGGCACCGATGTGCCAGGGAAGGAGGCCCGGTCTGCAAAGGCATCCTTAGCTACCCTTGAGGTAGTAAAAGCGGATCGGTATTTGGCACCAGTTGGTACCTAAGGCGCCCCTGGCTCTAGCCCGAATCGCCACTCACGAGGCGGTTGGGCGGCTGAGGTACATGAAGGCCCCCATCCTGTACTTAGGCGCAAGGATGGGGGCCTTCATGTACTTGGGATGGTGTGAAGGTCGAGTTTCTTCGGCTGAGCCGAGGGATGGGGGCCTTCACGCGCGGCCGTTGTGACTGCTGGTGCTCATGGGGCGCGTGTGGCGCCTCGCAAGTCTGTGACGGCCTCCTTCACTACCTTCAGGGTAGGTAAGGAGGCCTTCACGGACCTGGCATGCCACTCGCGACCTGCGTTGGGGTGCCTGTAGTACATGAAGGCCCCCTTCCTGTACTTAGGCGCAAGGATGGGGGCCTTCATGTACTGGGGAAGGTGTGAAGGTCGAGTTTCCTCGGCTGAGCCGAGGGATGGGGTCCTTCACGCGTAGCCGCTGTGACTGCTGGTGCTCTTGGGGCATGTGTGGCGAGGTGTGATCGCCTATCGACGGCGGCGTTTCCCGGACGGCCGCGGATCGAGCAGTTCCTCGGCGAGAAGAATGGCCCGGTCCGACAGGGTGGCGGACAACCGCTCCACCGACTCGCCGATCCGGCCCGCTTCCCGGCGGACACCTTCGCCCACGGGCTTACTGTGCCGATCGGCGAGGCCCGCGAGCCTGCTTCCCGAGACCAGGACCAGATCGGCGAGCCGTTCGCCCAGTTCGGTCAGCCGGTTCGCCGTCCTGCCCGCGCGGCGCGCCACGAGATCCTCGGTCTCCCGTCGCAGCTCTCGGACGGCGGACCTCGACTCGGTTGTCGTGCCGGTGAGCGCGGACCTCAGGGTTTTTGTCATGTCCATCAGGGATCGACCTCCACACGGCTAGCCTGCGTTGAGTGTACAACTGTGCACCGCGTCTCCGGAATACATGACCAAGCTTTCCCTTGCCGCGCATAAAGGAAGCGAAATGCTGTCCGCATTCGGAGAACGCGCGTAGGTCATCAGCGAGGCTGACTCGAGATCAACCCGGGAGAAGTCGCAAAATTTCATGAAGAAGTTCGCTTCTTGCATTTTGTCTCCGGGTTGTTGCATGCTCGTACGGCTCAGGCTCCGTCCCCGCCGTCTCAAAGAAGAGAAGACGCCATGACACGTATGCGCCTGTCCCGGATCGTCGCCGGCCTCCTGGTCACGGGGCTTTCCGTCGCCGGACTCTCCTTCGCCTCCGCCGCGAGCGGCCCGCCACCGGACCCCGCGGCCCCACCCGGACCGGCGGCGCTCGCCGAGGTGCCGTTGACCCGCACGGTGTCGGCGAGCAGCGCGCTGCCCGGCTATCCCGTCGCGAACGCCGTCGACGGAAACCAGGAGAGCTACTGGGAATCCGCCAACAACGCGTTCCCGCAATGGATCCAGGCCGACCTCGGGACGGCCAAACCCCTGTCTCGGATCGTGCTGAAACTGCCGTCCGGCTGGGAATCCCGCACCCAGACGCTGGCCGTGCGAGGAAGCACCGACGGCACCGCGTTCACCGACCTCGCCGCGCCGACCGGGTACGCGTTCGCGCCCGGCACCAACACCGTCACGATTCCGATGACCGCGTCGGCCCGCTACGTGCGGCTACAGGTCACGGCGAACACGCGGTGGCCCGCCGCGCAGTTGGCGGAGTTCGAGCTGTACGGACCGGACACCGGGGACACCCAGGCGCCGAGCGCGCCCGCGAATCTCGCGCTGACCGAGCCCGCCGCCGGTCAGATCCGGCTGACCTGGTCGCCCTCGGCGGACAATATCGGGATCGCCGGTTACACCGTCTACCGCGACGGCACGCCGGTCGCGACGATCACCGGCACCACGTTCACCGAATCACGGCCCCCGGGGACACGGGTCGAGTATTTCGTGCGTGCCAAGGACGCCGCGGGCAACGAGTCCGGCGACAGCTACCACGTCGTGCGCTCCGGAACGAGCGCGGGCGCGAACCTGGCGGCGGGCAAACCGATCGAGGCCACGTCGGCGGTCCACTCGTTCGTCCCAGCCAACGCCAACGACAACAACACCGCCACGTACTGGGAGTCCGCCGCGGGCTATCCGAACTCGCTGACGGTGAAACTCGGGGCCGACGCGGAGGTCGACTCGGTCGTGGTGAAGCTCAACCCGGACGCCATCTGGGGTGCGCGGACGCAGAACTTCGAGGTCCTCGGGCGCGCGCAGGGCGCCACCGCGTTCACCTCGCTTTCAGCGCGTGCCGACCACCGCTTCGATCCGGCCACCAACCAGAACTCGGTGGTCGTGCCGGTCAGCGGCCGCGTTTCGGATGTGCGCCTGCAGTTCTTCGCCAACTCCGGCGCTCCCGGCGGTCAGGTCGCGGAGTTCCAGGTGATCGGTACGCCCGCCCCGAACCCGGATCTCGTGGTCACCGGTACGACCTGGACGCCGGCGAATCCGACGGAGACCAGCAAGCTCGCCGTCTCGGCGACGGTGAAGAACACCGGCACCGCGAACGCGGCCGCCGCGACCGTGAACGTCAGCCTCGGCGGCACCGTCGTCGGTGAAGCGGCAATCGGGCCACTCGCCGCCGGCGCATCCACGACGGTGACCGTCGACGCGGGAACGCGTCCGCAGGGTACGTACACCGTGGCCGCCACCGCGGACCCGGCGGGCACGGTGGCCGAGCAGAACGAAACCAACAACACCTACACCTCGGCGACCCCGCTGGTCGTCGCGCAGGCGCCGGGGCCGGACCTCGTGGTCACCGGCATCACGTCGAACCCGCCCAACCCGGCCGCCGGTTCGGCGGTGTCGTTCACCGTCGCGGTGCACAACCGCGGCACGAGCGGCGCGGACGCTTCGGTGACACGGCTGGCCGTCGGCGGCACCACGTTGACCGGCGCCACCGGTGCGATCGAGGCGGGGGCCACCGCGAACGTCGCGATCGCCGGCACCTGGACCGCTGCCGACGGTGGCGCGACCCTGACCGCGACGGCCGACGCGACCGGCACGGTCACGGAGACCAACGAGTCCAACAACGGCCTCTCCCGGGCGATCGTCGTGGGCCGCGGCGCGGCCGTCCCGTATGTCGAGTACGAGGCGGAAGCCGCGCAGTACCAAGGACAACTGCTGGAGACCGACCCGCTGCGCACCTTCGGTCACACGAACTTCGCGACCGAGTCCTCGGGCCGCAAATCCGTGCGGTTGGCTGATCAGGGCCAGTACGTGGAGTTCACGTCGGCGAACGAGGCGAACTCGATCGTCGTGCGCAACTCCATTCCGGACGCCCCTGGCGGCGGCGGGCAGGACGCGACCATCAGCCTCTACGTCAACGGGACCTTCGCGCAGAAGCTGACGCTGTCGTCGAAACACAGCTGGCTCTACGGCAGTACCGACGACCCCGAAGGCCTGACCAACACCCCGCAGGCCAACGCACGGCGCCTGTTCGACGAGTCGCACGCGCTGCTGTCCCGGTCGTACCCGCCGGGTACGAAGTTCAAGCTGCAGCGGGACAACGGCGACAACGCGGCGTTCTACATCGTCGATCTCATCGATCTGGAACAGGTCGCCCCGGCGTCGGGGAAACCCGCGAACTGCACGTCGATCACGGAGTACGGCGCGGTGCCGAACGACGGGAACGACGACTCGGCGGCGATCCAGCGCGCGGTGACCGACGACCAGAACGGGGTGATCGGCTGTGTCTGGATCCCGGCGGGGCAGTGGCGGCAGGAGAAGAAGATCCTGACCGACGACCCGAACGTGCCCAACGGCGGCGGCCAGTACAACCAGGTCGGCATCTCCAACGTGACGATCCGGGGCGCCGGCATGTGGCATTCGCAGCTGTACTCGCTGATCGAGCCGCAGAACGCGGGCGGGATCAACCATCCGCACGAGGGCAACTTCGGGTTCGACATCGACAAGAACACCCAGATCTCCGACATCGCCATCTTCGGTTCCGGACGGATCCGCGGCGGGGACGGTGGTGCCGAAGGCGGCGTCGGTCTCAACGGCCGGTTCGGCACCGGCACGAAGATCACGAACGTGTGGATCGAGCACGCCAACGTCGGGGTGTGGGTCGGCCGGGACTACAGCAACGTCCCGGCGCTGTGGGGCCCGGGTGACGGCCTGGAGTTCAGCGGTATGCGGATCCGGAACACCTACGCCGACGGCATCAACTTCACCAACGGCACACGGAACTCGAAGGTGTTCAACTCGTCGTTCCGCACCACCGGTGACGACTCGCTCGCGGTGTGGGCGAACCAGTACGTGAAGGACCCTTCGCAGGACATCGCGCACGACAACGTGTTCGCCAACAACACGATCCAGCTTCCGTGGCGTGCCAACGGGATCGCGATCTACGGCGGCTACGGCAACAAGATCGAGAACAACATCGTCCACGACACGATGAACTATCCGGGCATCATGCTGGCGACGGACCACGATCCGCTGCCGTTCTCCGGGGAGACGCTCATCGCGAACAACGCCCTGTACCGCTGCGGCGGCGTGTTCTGGGGCGAGCAGCAGGAGTTCGGCGCGATCACGTTCTTCGCGCAGGGCAAGGACATCCCCGGGGTCGTGCTGCGGGACACGGAGATCCACGACTCGACCTACGACGGCGTCCAGTTCAAGACGGGCGGCGGCGTCGTGACCGCGGCTCTCACCAACGTCAAGATCGACAAGTCGAACAACGGCGCGGGCATCCTCGCGATGAGCGGCGCCCGTGGCAGCGCGACCTTGACGAATGTGACGATCGGCAACTCCGCGAACGGCGACGTCGTCCGTGAACCGGGGTCGCAGTTCGTGATCAACGGTGCCCCGGTGCCGGCGGTGGTCTCATCGGGCCGTCGCGGCACACGGTAGGCGAAATCCGTGCCGGGGCCGGAGCGGGCGACCACTCCGGCCCCTTTTCACGTCCGGGGGCCCAGCCCCGCCACGGCCAGCCGGAACAGCCGGTCCGCCTGTGCGGCCGGATCCGGGTGATGCTCGGTGGCCAGGACGATGCCGACGATCAGCGTGATCAGATCCGCGACGGTGACTTCCGGCAGCACCATGCCGTCCCGCGCGGCCCGTCGCAGGAGCGGTTCCCCGGCGTCCTCGATGGCGGTGGAGCAGGAGTTCTCGTGGGTCGGGCCGTCGTACGCCAGCGCGGCCGCCAGGCCACGGGCGGAGACGCAGTAGACGACGACCTCGTTGAGCCAGGTCAGGAGCGCTTTCCGGCTGTCTTCTTCGCCGGTCAATTCGGCGGCGCGGGCGCACAACGCGGCGATCCGGCTCGCTGAGACCGCCTCCAGCAGTGCCCGGCGGGTGGGGAAGTGGCGGCGCACGGTCGCCGAGCCGACGTTGGCGGTGCGGGCGATCTGCTCCAGCGAGGCACCGGAGCCGTGCGTCGCGACCTCTTCCTCGGCCACCGCGAGGATGCGCGCGTAGTTCCGCCGTGCGTCGGCGCGCTGACCGTCGGACATGCCTTCACCTCGGTGTTTGCGTAAGTGGCGGGGCCCGCCATATTGTAGCGGACGATAAGTGGCGGGCCCCGCCACTTAGCCGACAGAAGGAGTCATCATGTCCGCAGCACCCGTTTTGGTCACCGGCGCCACCGGCAGGCAGGGCGGTGCGACCGCCCGCGCCCTGCTCGCGGCCGGCGTTCCCGTCCGCGCCCTCGTCCGTGATCCGGCCAGGGCGAAAGCCGTCGAAGCGCTCGGCGCCGAACTCGTCGTCGGCGATCTTCACGACGTCGACTCCGTGATCCGCGCGGCCAAGGGTGCCCGCGCCGTTTTCTCGGTGCAGATGCCCGGAATGAGCGAAGACGGATTCGACTTCGCCGGGGAGGTGACTCAAGGCGTCAACCTCATCGAGGGTGCGAAGGCGGCCGGGGTGCCGCAGTTCGTGCACACCTCCGTCTCGGGAGCCGGTCAGCACGTCGAGGCGGACGGATGGGCCGAAGGTCGCTGGTCTTCGATGGAGCCCACGCTGGGCGCCAAGGCCGCGATCCAGGACCACCTGCGCGAGGCGGGTTTTCCGCGGTGGACACTGCTCAAGCCGGGCTTCTTCATGGAGAACTTCCTGCCTGACATGAAGTTCCTGTTCCCGCGCGGGGTGGATGGCGGCCTGGTGAGCGTCGTCAAGCCCTCGACGTCCCTTTCGCTGGCCGCCGTCGACGACGTCGGCACCGCGGCCGCGGCCGCCATCGCCGAACCGGACCGGTTCGCCGGGGTCGAACTCGAGCTCGCGAGCGACTTCCTGACCATGACCGAGATCGCCGATGTCCTGTCCGGTGTGCTGGGGACGAGGCTGGCCGCCCCGGACATGACCGTCGAGCAGGCGGTCGCCGCCGGGATGCCGCCGATGGGCGCCTCGCACGAGTGGCTGAACGTGATCGGCCAGCCGGGGCGCCCGGAATTCGCGCGGGACCTCGGCATCCCGCTCACCGGCTTCGCCGCATGGGCCCGGAAATACCTTGCGTAGCAGGTGATCGTTGAGGCATGCGCATCAAGCCTCTGCTGGACCATCTCGACCGTGAGGATCCCGGCGGCGTCCTCGGGTTGTATCTCTACGGCTCCGCCGCGGCGGGCGGGCTCAAACCGGACAGCGACGTCGATCTGCTGCTGGTCACCCGCCGGTCGCTCGGCGAAGAAGAACGCGCCGCGCTGGTGTCACTGCTGCTGCGGCTTTCGGGCTGGCGTGGCCACGCCGACCGCTTTCCCGAGGCGGCGGACCGGCGTCCGATCGAGCTGACCGGGATCGTGGCCGGGAGTGAACCGTCTCGCCGGGATTTCCAGTACGGGGAATGGCTTCGGGAAGAGTTCGCCGAGGGCCGTCTTCCCGGGCCTGTCGAGGATCCCGATGTCGTGATCCTCGCGGCCACGGCCCATGCGGCGCACCGGGTTCTGCGCGGCCCTGACTTCGCGGAGCTCGTCGATCCGGTGCCGCCGGATCTGCTCCGCGAGGCGGCGCTCGGCGTCATTCCCGGCCTCTTGTCCGAGATCGAAGGCGACGAACGCAACGTCCTGCTCACGCTCGCGCGCATCGTCGTGACCGTCGAAACGGGCCGGATCGTCTCGAAGGACACCGCCGCGGCGATGGTCGATGGTGGTGTGCTGCTGGAGCGCGCGCGGGCGGGATACCTCGGTACGGCCATCGATGACTGGACCGGGCTTTCGGCGGAGGTGGCCTCGCTCGCGGGTGCTCTCGCGGACCGGGCGAGGGGCGTTTGACAAAGCGGAACACTGCTCCGTATGTTTGTGGAACAGTGTTCCGCTTAGCGCGGGCGCCTTCTCGCAAAGGAAACTCACCATGAGCACGCCAGTGATCTCGATCGCCCCGGTGGAGCTGTCCACGCCGGACCGGGCCGTGGACCTGCGGCTGCGGATCTCCGCGCCGGCGACCGGAAACGAGCTGCCGATCATCCTGCTGTCGCACGGCCAGGGACCTTCGAACCATCTCTCGTCCCTGCACGGCTATGCCCCGCTCGTGAACCACTGGGCGGGGCACGGGTTCGCCGTCGTCCAGCCGACCCATCTGAGCTCGCGGACGCTGAACCTGCCGCCCGGCGACCCGGAAGCGCCGCTGTACCAACGGTCCAGGGCCGAGGACATGATCCGGATCCTCGACCGGCTCGACGAGATCGAGGACGCCGTCCCGCAGTTGCGCGGCAGGCTGGACCGGGGGAGGGTCGCGGTGGCCGGGCATTCGATGGGCGGGCACACCGCGAGTCTTCTGCTGGGTGCGCGATACACCGATCCTCACAGCGGCGAGGAAGTGCGCCTCGCCGAGCCCCGGATCTCGGCCGGTGTCCTGCTCGCCGCGCCCGGCCGCGGCGGCGACGCGGTCACCGGGTTCGTGGCCGAGAACTACCCCGTCCTTCTCAGCACGGACTTCTCCGCGATGACGACACCCGCGCTCGTCGTCGCCGGGGACAAGGACGCCTCCGGTCATCTGACGGTTCGGGGCCCGGAATGGCACACCGACCCGTACTTCCTTTCGCCTGGCCGGAAAACGCTGCTCACCCTGTTCGGCGCCGAGCACGGACTCGGCGGGGTGTCCGGCTACGACGTCGCCGAGACGACGGACGAGAACCCGGATCGGGTGGCCGCGGTGGGGCACCTCACCTGGGCCTACCTCCGGTCCGAGCTCTACCCGGGCGACACGGCCTGGCTGACGGCTTGCGAGGAACTGGCGGCGGCGCCGGATCCGCTGGGCCGGGTCGAGTCGAAGTAGTTCAGCGCACCGCCGGTTCGACGGTGAGCGTTCCCGATCGGATCAGCTGGGGCAGCTGGCGATCGATCTGACCGAGCCCATCGTTCGGTAGCCACCCAGTCCCGACGCTATGAACGGTCCGTTCCTTGCAAATTTTGCAAGGAACGGACCGTTCATAGCGCACCCGAGGGGAGTGGCGACCGAGATCAGGAACGCCAGGAGCCCCGCTCCTGAAGCAGGATCGCGGTGCAGCACGGCGGGCTCACCGGCCATCAGCAGCTTGCGGGTCGCGGCCGCGGAACGGGAGCCCGCCAGGAAACCGTGGATCCCGGCCAGTCCGCAGTGCCGCCAGAGCGCGAGGTGCAGGGCGGTGATGTCGCTGAAACCGACCATCGGCTTGGGATCGGCCAGTACCGCGGCGAAGTCCAGGTCGTCGGCGATGCGGTACGCGCCCGCTCCGCCACGGGTGGCGATCACCGCGCGGACGGCGGGATCGCGGAACGCGTCGTCGAGGTCGGCGAGACGGTCTTCGTCCCGGCCGGCCATGAAGCCTCGCTGGTCGAGCGCGTGCGCCCCGATTTCGACCACCAGTCCCCAGCTTTCCAGGACCGCCTTGGTCTCGGCGACCAGTTCGCGGCTTGGAAAGCTGGCGGGGGAGTCGAGGCGAACGTGGTCACCCGGCCGTGGCATCGGCGCGATCAGGGTGCTGCGCGGGGCGATCACGCGATGATCGTGTCAGAGCACCGGGATCTCCGCCCACACCGTTTTGAATCCGGCGCCGGTGTGCACGCCCCATTCGGTGCTGATCGCCTCGACCAGCGCCAGCCCTCGACCGTGGGGGCTCGCCGGGTCGTCCTTGAGCACGCGGCGCGGCCGCAGGCGCGGACGGTGGTCGTCGACTTCGATGCGGACGACGTCGCGGCCCGAGGGGACGGAAACCCTGAGCCCGGCGACCCCGTCCGCGTGTTCGTGCGCGTTGGCGACCAGTTCCGTGGTCAGCAGCTCGGTGTCCGCGATGGTGGTCCGTCCGATCTCGCTCAGCTGTTCTCTCAGCCAGGCCCGGACTTCTCCCAGTGGCGGGGCGATGCCGATGGGGAATTCGTAAGCCTGTCGTGTTCTCGTGATACCCACGCGTTCTCCTTAGCGGGTTTCCCAGCTGGGCCAAGAGCATGGGCGCAGGCATGGAGTACCCAAGGAGTGCGGGGTTCACACGTGGGCTCTGCCGGTCTGCGTCAGGGGCGTGGGGGGGGGGGGGGACAAGGGGCCAAACAAAAACCCCACAAATGGTTGTAGAAACACCACCGGCCCCCGCCCCACCCCCCCCCCCCCCCACCCCCCCGCCCCCCCCCCCGCCCAGCCCCCCCCCCCCCCCCCCCCCCCCCCCCCCCCCCCCTCCCCCCCCCCCCCCCCCCCCCCCCCCCCACACCTCGGTGCCACGACGGAACCCGATGTCTCGCCACGGTATCGAGCGGCGGGCGGCGTTACGACATTCGGTGACTGTTCGCTGATGGGCGCCGGATGAATGCGGATTCCGTCCGGCAAAGCGATCACGGAATCCGCAGGAAGCTTCGACACCTCTCACGCTGAAGAGTGAGGGGTGTCCAAGGTCCTTCGGCTGGACGGCGCAATGCGGACCTGGTCCGCGTAGCCCGGATTCGCGGTAACAGCCGGTCGGGTGCCCTGACACAGGGCGCACTGGGTGAAGTCCGGCTTTCGCGCTAACGAAAAGCGGAATATTCCGTCTTTCCGAGGAAACCCACAGGAATTCCGGCTCCGGCCGGGTCTGAGGAGGGAAGTCCATGTCACGAAGACCACTGCTCGTCGTCCTGGCCGCCGTCACGGCGATGCTCGCGTCCACCGCGGTCGCCGCCGCGGCTCCGCCGGGAGTCGACCCGGCCACGGTCGATCTCACCCTCGACGCCGGGCAGAGCAAGACCGTGATCAAGAACGTGACGACCTCGGCCGTGCCGCCGAATCCGGACCTCGTCCTGCTCGCCGACACCACGGGCAGCATGGGCGGGCCGATCGGCAACGTGCGGTCGAACGCCGGCACCATCACCGGTGACGTGCTCGCCGCGCAGCCGACCGCGCAGTTCGGCGTCGCCGAGTACAAGGATTTCACCGACTCGGTGCCGTTCAAGGTCAACCAGGGCATCACCGGGGACACGACCGCCGTCCAAGCGGGGATCAACCAGTGGGCGGCCGCGGGCGGCGGGGACACACCGGAAGCCAACCTGAACGCGCTTTACCAGCTGGCCACCGGGGCGGTCGCCTTCCGGCCGGACGGCACCCGCATCATCGCGTGGTTCGGCGACGCGCCGTCGCACGACCCGAGCGGCGGGCACACGCTGGCCCAGACCATCGCGGCGCTGCAGGCGGCGAAGATCCGCGTGATCGCCGTCAACGTCGGCGCGCTCGACGCCACGGGCCAGGCGTCCGCGATCACCTCGGCCACGGGCGGTGTCCTGCTGAACAACGTTCCGGCAGGCCAAGTCTCGCAGGCCATTTTGGACGGTATCAAGTCCATCGAGGTCACCGTGACGCCGAAGGTGACCAGCTGCGACCCGCAGCTCACCGTCACCAACGATCCCGGCAGCGTCAAGGTGACCAGCGGCGAGGTCGCCACGTTCACCGAGACGATCAAGGTGGCGGCCGGCGCCGCTCCCGGCACCTACCAGTGCGTCGTCGACTACCAGGTCGACGGGGTTTCTCGTGGGTACATCGAGACCACCACGGTGCGGGTGCTCGGGTTGAGCATCAACGACGTGACGGTCAACGAGGGCTCCGGGGGCGCGCAGGTCCCGGCGACCTTCACGGTGTCGCTGCTCGGCGGCCCCAGCCCGAACCCGGTGACGGTCCAGTACGCGACCGCCAACGGCACCGCGACCGCGCCCGCCGACTACGCGGCGGCGAGCGGGACGGTCACGTTCGCCCCGGGGCAGACGGCCAAACCGGTGACCGTCCTGGTCGACCCGGACACGGTCGACGAGCCGGACGAGACCTTCACGGTGAACCTCTCGGCACCGTCGGGCGCCGGTCTCCTCGACGCGACCGGGGTCGGCACGATCGTCGACGACGACCGTGACGGCTTCTTCTCCTGCACGGGTACCGCTGCGAACGTCCTCGGCGTGACCGCGGCACGGGCCAACCCGGCGAACCTGCCGTGTGCCGACGACAGCAGCACCGTCGCCGCCGCGACACTCAACGCCGGCCTGATCAAGGTCGACGCCAAGGTGCTGACCGCGTCGACCGATCTCACGCCGGACGACCAGTCGGTGGCTCCGGCCGCGGGCGATCGCGCGCTGGCGTCGGCCAAGATCGACAAGACGGTGATCAGCACGCTCGGGCTGACCATCGAACTCGGCGTGATCCAGTCGCAGGCGACCGCGACCTGCCGGCCGTCTCCGGGCGGGCTCGCGCCGGTGCTGGCGGGCAGCTCGAACGTCGCCTCGCTGAAGATCAACGGTGAGTCCATCACGGTGGGCGCGGCGCCGTTGACCATCCCGCTGGTCATCGGTTCGTTGAAGCTCAACGGCCAGACCGTGGCGAACGGCGTCGTGAAGCAGCAGGCCGTCGCGCTGGACACCGCGCTCGCGAAGATCGTGCTCGCGGAGTCCCAGGCCGACGTGCACGGAACCGCGGCGCATCCGGCGGGCAACCCCTGCCGTCGCTGAGCCGCTGAACCCCGCCGGGACGGACGGATCCTCGTCCGTCCCGGCGGGACAGGTCAGGGGAGGGCCTTCATCGCGGCCGCGGTGGCGTCGGCGAGAAGCTTGTTGTCGATCTTGGCGTCCTTCTCCGGCCGGTCGGTGAGCACCGAGATGACGATCGGTGCCCGGTTCGGCGGCCACACGACCCCGATGTCGTTGCGCGTGCCGTAGCCCGCCGTGCCGGTCTTGTCGGCGACCGCCCAGCCGGGCACCCCGGCGCGGATGTTCTGGTCGCCGGTGGTGTTGGCGCGCATCATGTCGACGAGGATCTTGCGTTTGTCCTCGGGGAGGGCGTCGCCGAGGGCGAAGGCGCGCAGGCTCACGGCGAGGGCACGGGGTGTGCTGGTGTCCCTGTTGTCGCCGGGCGCCGTGTCGTTGAGTTCGGGTTCGATCCGGTCGGCGTGGCTCGTGGTGTCACCGATCCCGCGGAACACCGCGTTCAGTCCTTCGGGGCCGCCGAGTTCGCGGAAGAGCAGGTTCCCGCCGGTGTTGTCGCTGTACCGGAGGGTCGCGTCCATGACGGCGCGCAGCGGCAGACCCGTCGCCACGTGCTTCTCCGTGACCGGCGAGTTGGCGACCAGGTCCTGCTGCCGGTAGGTCACCGTGCGGTCCAGCTCGGCGACCGGCGTCCGCTGCAGGACACCGCCGGCGCTGAACACCTTGTGCGTCGAGGCGTAGGCGAAGCGTTCGTCGGCGCGGAAGGCGACCTCGCGGCCGGTGGCGGTGTCCACCGCGTACACCCCGAGCCGGGCGCCGAAGGCCCGTTCGAGCTGTTCGAAGTCGGCGCGTCCGGACGACGCGACCGGGGCGGTGGCCGCGGGCGGCTGTGCCGGAGCGGGTGTGGAACACGCGGCGAGTGACACGACCGAGAGCGCCAGCAAGGCGGCCCACCGGCGAGAAGTGACGGACACGATGATTCCTTTCAAGATCGTTCGATGTCCGCAGTCTGTCCAGCACCGGTCATGCTGTCCAAGACACGAATGACGTCTTTCATGCGAAACGCGCATAGTATGTGGTCGTGGACCTGATCGGGAGTTGCCGGGCGTTCGTGAGCGTGAGCGAGGCCGGGACGTTCACCGCCGGAGCCGCGCTCGCGCGCATCCCCCAACCGGTGGCGAGCCGCCGGATCGCCGCGCTGGAACGGCATTTCGGCGAGCGGCTGTTCGACCGCTCCACCCGGCGCGCCATGCTCACCCCGTTCGGACGGGACATGTTGCCGTCGGCGAAACGGCTGGTGGCCTTGGCCGACACCCTGGAACACGACGCGCGGCGCGCCAGGTTGCGGCCGATGCGGCTGGCGATGCCGGAGACCTGCACCGTCCGCGAGCTCGCCGAACTCGACGCGGCGGCGCGAGCGCTGGACGTCTTCCTGGAGTTCCGGCAGGCGCCGCCCCGGGAACGGGCGGAACTCGTGCGCACCCAGGAGGTCCGCGCGGCGCTCACCGCCGTCCCCGGCGAGGAGGGCACCTGGAAGGTTCCGCTCGGGCTGGCGGGCGGAGGCAGACCGCGAGCGGACGTCCTCCATCTGGAGACGTTGCGGGTCGGCCGGTCCGGCGGTTCGCCCCGGCGGGTCTGGATCCAGCCCGAGGACGACGTCCCGCATCTCCGCGACCGCCTCTTCCGGATCAGGGACGCGGTGGGGCTGCGGCCCGCGCAAGTTTCCGTCGCCGATTCGCTCACCGCAGCCGCCGCGGCCGTGTTCGGTTCGGACGATCTGCTGCTGTGCTCGGCGGCCCAGGCCACCGAGCTCGGCTTGAACTGGCGGCAGGCCGGCGAGATCCGGCTCGTGCGCGGGTTCGAGATCACGGCGGGGCCCGGTGAGGACGCGCAGCGGCTGCGGGCACGATTGTGGCCGGACATCGCCCGATGTCTCGGCGCGGAGGAGACGACGTGAACACGGAAACGCCGCTCATGCGGCTGCGCGCCGAATTGGCCGACGGTGGCCTGCGGGGTTCGTTCCTCGTGCGTGATCTGCGGACCGGCTACGAGGCGGGCATCGACCCCGACCTCGAGTTCCCGAGCGCTTCGCTGGTGAAGATCCCGCTCGCCGCGGCGACCCTGGAGCGGATCCGCCGCGGCGAGCTGGACGGCTCGGCGCCGCTCGACGTCGAGCCGGGGCGGGCCACCGCGCCGGGGCCGACCGGGCTGACGCGGTTCCGGCATCCGGCCAGGGTGGCGATCGACGACCTGCTGTACCTGACCATGGCCATCAGCGACGAGACCGCCGCGGACGCGCTGTTCGCGCTGACGCCACCCGCCGAGGTCACCAGGATGACCCGCGAATGGGGCGTCACCGGGATCACCGCGCGGCATCCGGCCGCGGACCTCAGCGACACCCCGGCCGAACGTTTCGACCCCGCCGACGTCCACCTCGCGCACGCGCTCGCGATCAACGCGGGCACCGCGGGGCAAGGCCATCCCGTTCCGCAGCTCGACGTCACTCGCGCGAGTTCCGGTTCGGCCCGCGCGTTCGTGAACCTGCTCGAAGCGCTGTGGAAGCCGTCCAAAGTGGACGAAGAGGTGGCGGCGCGGGTGCGCGAGCTCATGGGGCTCAACCTGTTGCGCCAACGGCTGAGCCCCGATTTCGTCTCCGACGCCACGAAATGGTCGTCGAAGACGGGCACCGTGCTGAACCTGCGGCACGAGGTCGGGGTGGTCGAGCACGCCGACGGCGGGATGTTCGCGATCGCCGCGCTGACCGAATCCCGGGTGCCGGCGGCGATCCAGCCGGAGGCCGAAGTGCTGATGGCCCGCGTGGCGCGGGAGCTGCGGGATCACCTGCGCGAGGGGTGACGCGGGACACGGCGCCCGATGTCACGATCTTCGTCTCCGCCCGGTTCCTAAGGGAAAAGGACCGGCGAAGTGGAGGATCGGCATGAAGGTCGTCATCGTGTGCGTATCGGTGTCCCACGGCAACACGGAGAGGGTCGCCGAGGTCATGGCGGGGGTGCTCGGCGCCCGCGTCGTCAGCCCCGAGGAGATCGGGCCCGCCGACCTCGATTCCTGTGACCTGGTGGGATTCGGTTCGGGAATCTTCGGCATGGACTTCCATCCGCGCCTGCGCCGGTTCGTGCGGGAGCTGCCGGGGGAACACCGGCGGAAGGCGTTCGTGTTCACCACGAGCGGGCTGCCCGAGCCGCCGTTCCGGCGCTACCTCCGCCGTCTGGCACGGCTCCTCGGCCACAAGGGATTCGACGTGGTGGGCACCTTCTCGTGCCGCGGCTTCGACACATGGCTGCCGTTCAAGCTCGTCGGTGGTATCGGCAAGGACCGTCCTGGTACGGCCGATCTCGACGCGGCGCGGCGGTTCGCCGAAAGCCTTGCGAGCTGAACGCGAGCAACCGCGATCGTGTCGAGATCCCGCCATGTCGGGTATCCGCCAGCTCGTGGCCGTGTGGGAAACCTGATCACCGGTCTTTACTTCACGTACGGACGTCGGGGGGCTCCTGTCGAAAGGGATCATGGTGATCAGTAGTACGAGAAAGACGCGGAAGGGCACGGTGGCACTGGTCGCCGGTGCGTTCCTGGCCTCGGGCCTGGTGCTGGCCCCCGCCGCGGGTGCGGCTCCCGCGGCGAAGGCCGAGCCGGACACCGCGGCGCTGGCTGGCGCGCTGACCAAGCAGGCCGTGGCCTGGGGCGAGTGCTCGTTCCCGTCCGTCGCGCCGGCGACGGAAGCGGAGCTGAAGAAGGTCAAGGGGCTGGCCTGCGCCACCGTCCAGGTGCCGCGGGACTGGCACAACCCGCAGGACGGCAACACGATCGGCGTCCGCGTCTCCAAGACCGGGACCGCCTACCCCGGCACCGGCAGGCAGGGCGTCGCGCTGGTCAACCCCGGCGGACCGGGCGGCGAAGGCCTCCCGTGGGGCGCCGCGATGGCGATGCGCAGTCCCGTGCTGGCCTCGCAGTACGACTTCGTCGGTTTCGACCCGCGCGGTGTCGGCCAGAGCACCCCGCTGACCTGTAGCTACACCGTCCCGGACAGCACTGATCAGAACGTGATCAGCCGGGCGAAGGTCGAGGGCTGCCTGAAGAACCCGCTGACGAAGTTCATCACCACCGAGCAGACCGCGTACGACATGGACTTCATCCGGGTCCTGCTCGGGGAGAAGAAGACCAGCTACATCGGCTACTCGTACGGCACCTGGCTCGGCACCTGGTACGCCACCACCTTCCCGAGCAAGGCGCACCGGTTCCTGCTCGACTCGTCGACCGACGCGAGCCGCCCGACCCTGGAGAAGACCTGGGACCTGCAGCCGCGCAGCCGTGACCGCCAGTTCCAGGAGGCGCTGCTGCCCTACGTCGCGCGCAACGACGCCAAGTACAAGGCGGGCACCGACCCGCTCGAGATCCGCCGCAACTGGGAGAAGGCGGGCGGCACGCGGGAATTCGCGGGCATGCTCTACGCCGCGTGGTTCATCATCCCGGCGATGTACGACACCACCCAGTACCCGTCGGCGGCCTCCATGGTGGCCGCGCTGGCGAAGGGACCGGCGCCCACCGGGACCGACGCGGAGAAGCTGGAGCAGGTCGTCGCGAAGGCTCTCGCCACCCCCGGCCTGACCGACGCGAACAAGGCGTTCCTGAACAAGGCCAAGGGCAACGCGCTGGAGGCCATCGCGAAGAAGGACTCGGTCGAGCGCAAGGCCTCCTACCAGGGCGGCGCCGAGGTCGAGACCTGGGACGCGGCGTTCGAGGCGATCCGCTGCCAGGACGGTCAGTGGAACCAGAACCTGCACTACTGGACTTACTGGCAGGCCGACCTGACCGTGAACGCGCCGTTCATCGCGCCGATCATGGCCCTCTCGGGCGCGCCGCTGTGCGCGTTCTGGCCGACTACCAACGCCAAGCCGGCGCCGGACGCCAAGACGTTCCCGAAGCTGCTGATCGCGCAGACCGAACTCGACGCGGCCACGCCGTACGAGGGCGCGCTCGCCACCGCGAACGGCCTGCCGGGCGCCAAGATGATCAGCGTCGACAACGAAGGCAGCCACGGGATCTTCCCGTACAACACCGACTGCGTCGACGACCCGATCGTCGCCTACTTCCAGACCGGCCACACGCCGAAGAAGAAGTTCACCGGCTGCCAGGGCCTGCCCTTGCCCGGTGAAGACAAGACGGTCGAGGTCGGCGGCAACCTCGGGCACGACGGGAAGATCAAGATCAAGATGATCACGCCCCAGGTGCGCAAGGCGAACGAGATCGTCCGTGAGCTGCTCGAAGGCACCGCCACGCCGGAAGCGGACGAGAAGGGTATGCCCGCCAACGCCTGATCCCCGGCGGCGTCGAACAAGGGCTCCCGCGGGCCGATCCGGTCCGCGGGAGCCTGTCGGCGTGATCCGTGACGGTTTCGTTATCGGTCCAGCCGCACGATCCGGCCGCTTTCCCCCTCAAGTCCAGTGAACGGAATCAGCGATTCCGGAAGGCGTGACATCGATGTCACGCCGATCGATCCTGGGGTGGGGGAGGAGAAGCGTCATGCTCGCCGAGTCGCGAGGCCTGTCGATGGAGGCCGAGCAGCTGTACCGGGCCCTGCTGGACGGGTGCCCCGGCACACCCGGTGCCGAACTGGCGGAGCTGGAGCGGTTCGGCCTGATCCGCGCCGGCGAGTCCGGGGTCGAGGTGTGCCCGCCGCGCGCGGCCCTGTCGGCGTTCGCGGCGCAGCACGAGGCCGCCGCCGTCCGCGCACGGGAAGCGGCCGAGGTGCTCGGCGCCGCCTACTCCCTGCGGACCGGCCGGGACGCGGACTTCGTCGAGGTGCTGCGGAGCCGGGACGAGGTGATCGCGACCTTCGAGGCCATGCAGACGCAGGCGGCCGTGGACATCGTCGCGCTGGACCCCGGGTCGTACATGAGCCCGAAGGCCGAAGTGAGCACGGTGCAGCCGGGTTCGATGGCACGCGGCATCGCGTACCGCGTCGTCTACGACTCGTCCGTGCTGCGGACCGACGACGGATTCGCCCAGGTGCAGTCGAGTATCGCGCTCGGGGAGCAGGCCAGGGTGTTCCCCAGGCTGCCGCTCAAGCTGGTGATCGCCGACAGCGGCAAGGCGCTGATCGCCGTCCCGAACTCCGACGCCGGTGACGTGCTGGCCCTGCTGATCCATCCGTCGATGCTGCTGAGCGCGCTGATCGAGCTGTTCGAATCGTTCTGGCGGATGGGTGTACCGGTGCGGGCGGGTGGTCCGGACGACGCGGAAGCGACGCAGGAACCGACCGTCGCCACGCGCCGTCTGCTCGCGTTGCTGAGCGGAGGCCTGACCGACGAGGCGATCGCGCGCGAGCTCGGCATCAGCGAACGCACGGTCCTCCGGCGGATCAGCCGCCTACAGCAACTGCTGGGCGCGCAGACCCGGTTCCAGCTGGGAGCGCAGGCTTCGCGGCAGGGGTGGCTCTAGTTTTATGGCGTGAGTGTCAATGGGGGCGGCGGGAATTGTCACGAGAGACCGGGGCCGGGTTTCGTGAGTGGTAAAGACGGTGCTCGGGGTACCGGACTCGCGTGATCGGAGACGGATCTCGTGTGATTGGAGACGGAACTCGCGTGAGTAGAGGCCGCACACCCGAGTGCGGCCTCCGATCACGTAAGTTCCGTGTCCAATCACGCGAGTTCGGCGTCTGATCACACGAGTCACGGCTTCGCCCCGGCCGCGAACCGTCCTCTTCACTCGCGAGGAGCCGAAATGGGACCGACGCTCCTCATGATCGGGCTCGGGGCGTTCGTCACCACCCTCGACAACACGATCGTCGCGGCGGGCGCGCCTTCGATCGCCCGGGAGCTCGGCCTGGATCTGTCCACGCTGCAATGGGTGAGCATCGGCTACATGCTCCCGTTCGCCGGGCTGCTGCCGGTGGCCGGAACGCTGGTGGACCGTTGGGGCCAGGCAGCGACGCTGCGGGCCGCGCTGCTCGCGTTCGGCGCCGGGGCGGCTGTCGGAGGGTTCGCCACGACGGCGTGGCTCGTCATCTCCGCGCGGGTGCTGCAGGGCGTCGCCGCGGCGTTCCTGGTCCCGGCCCTGCTCAGCCTGCTCCGCACCAACCTCGACGCGCGAAGACGAACGGTCGGCGCGACGGTCTGGACAGCCTGCCTCGCGGCCGCTCTCGCACTCGGCCCGACACTCGGCGGGGTGCTGAGCGAATATCCGGGCTGGGGCTGGATCTTCTTCATCAATCTCCCGTTCGTCGCGGCGATGCTGATGCTGGTGCGCAAGGTCGCCCTCGCGGATCGTGATCCGGCGGAGGGGAGGCCCGCCGTGGTCTCCATGCTGGTCGTGACCACCGCGATGGTCCTGGTCACCGCCGCCGTGGTGGAGCTGAACGTGCTGCTCGGTGCGGCGGGGACAGCCTTCGCGATCTGGTTCGTGCGCAGGGAAAGACGCGCGCGCGTGCGGCTGGTGCCGTCGGCGCTGACCGGAACCCGGGTCTTCACCGGCGCGCTCATCGTGCAGTTGCTGTGGGGACTGGGGGTTTCGGGGGTCTTCTTCTTCACACCGTTGCTGCATCAGGAATCCCTCGGCCTCGGGCCGACGCTGGCCGGATTGCCGCTGGTCGTGGTGGCGGTCGCGGTCGTCGCCGCCACGCCGCTGGTGCCCTGGGCCGTACCACGGTGGGGTCCACATCGGACGGTCGCGGTCGGGCTGGCCACGGTGGCCGCCGGACTGCTGGCGGTCGCCGCGGTCAACCACGTGCCGGAAATACCGCCGAGGATCCCCGGGCTGGTGCTGATCGGCGCCGGATCGGCCCTGACCACCCCGTTGACCTCGTACGCGTTGGAAGTCGTCGCCGAGCGGCACGCGGGCACGGCCTCCGGACTGCTCACCGCGTCCCGTGAACTGTCGAGCGCGCTGGGGGTCGCGCTGATCGGAGCCGTGCTGTCGGTGGTCCGCGCGGCCCGGTTCGACGAAGGTGCCGCGGCCGCGCTGGCCGACGGCTACACGGCGGGTCTGCTGACCGCGGCGGCGCTGCAACTCGCCGGAGCGCTCCTCGCGCTCCGGCTCCTGAACCCCCGAAGTTCGTCCCGAAGTGACAAGCGGGGTGCCCCCTTTCTCACTTCCCGGTGAGCACGTCCGTGCGAGCACCGGCATTCCATCATCCTTTCATTGACACCCTTCCCGGGACGTCCATACAGTTCCGGGCAGATAAAGAACGGTCTCCGGAATGGAATCCGCTTTCGGCAACGGCGCCGTTCCGAATTCACCCGCTCCTGCTCACGTCGTCAAACGAGGGGCCATGGAAACCATTTCGGAAACGGTCGTCGCCGCCCACGGCACGGACGACGCCCCCGGTGGGGAGTCGTTCGCGACCCTGCTGAGGTACTGGGCGTGGCGGCTCGGCGACGAGGTCGCGGTGACCTACCTCGACCATCGCGCCGGAGCGGACGGCCGGGCGATCACCTTGTCCTGGCGCGAACTCGACGAGCGCGTCGACGCCCTGGCCACCCGGCTGACCTCGTTCACCGGTGCCGGTGACCGGGCCGCGATCCTGGCCCGGCAGTCCGTCGACTACGTCGTCGCCTTCCTCGGCGCGATCCGTGCCGGGCTGGTCGCGGTCCCGCTGTTCGCCCCGGACCTCCCCGGGCACGCGGGCAGGCTGGCGGCCGTGCTCGCCGACTGCACGCCGAGGGTCGTGCTCACGACCACTGACGGACTCGACGCCACCGCCGGTTTCCTCGCCTCGACGGCGATCGAGCGACCCGCCGTGCTCGCCGTCGACACCACTGCTCCGGTCGCGGCCGGTGACCGCTCCTGGCCGCGACCGGAACCGGACGGACTGGCGTACCTGCAGTACACGTCCGGTTCCACGAGGACGCCGGCGGGTGTGATGCTGACCCACCGCAACGCGCTCACCAACGCCCGGCAGGCGTGCGACGCCTACGCGGTCGAGACCGGGACGACGTCCACCGTCAGCTGGCTGCCGCTCTTCCACGACATGGGCCTGATTCTCGGGATCGGCGCGCCGATGGCGGCGGGCGCGTCGTCGGTCCTGATGGATCCGCTCGCCTTCCTCGAACGTCCGTCACGCTGGCTGCGCGCGCTCTCGGCCAGCCCCGGCGCGATCAGCGCGGCACCCAATTTCGCTTACGCCTACTGCGCTTCCCGCGTGACCGAGGCCGAGAAGAGCTACCTCGAACTGAGCCGGGTCGTCTCGTTGATCAACGGCAGCGAGCCGGTCCTCCCGTCGACCATCGCGAAGTTCCACGGCGCTTTCGAAGAGTGCGGGCTGCGCCCGGAGGTGCACCGGTCGTCCTACGGGCTGGCCGAGGCCACCGTGCTCGTATCCGTCACCGAGGCGGGGAAGGTGCCGCGAGAGGTCGCTTTCGACCGCGATCAGCTCGCCGCCGGGCTGGCGACGCCCGCGCTCCACGGCGCGCCGTCCACCACGCTCGTCTCGTGCGGATTCCCGGCGGGGCAACGGGTCCGCATCGCCGATCCGGTCACCGGCGCGCTGGTCGAACCCGGCAGGGTGGGGGAGATACAGGTCAACGGCCCGAACGTCGGAGTGGGGTACTGGGGGCGGCCCGCCGCGTCCGGCGGTGTCTTCGGCCTGCCGCCGATCGATCCGGAGTCCGGCGCCGGCTGGCTCGCGACCGGGGATCTCGGGGTGCGGTACGACGGCGAACTGTTCATGACCGGCAGGCTCAAGGATCTCGTCATCGTCGACGGCCGTAACCACTATCCGCAGGACATCGAACAGACCGTGGAGACCCATCCCGCGGTCCGGCCGCATTCCGCCGCGGCGTTCGCGATCGAGCGTGGAGACGGCGAGGCGGCGGTCGTGCTGGCGGAGCGCGCGAAGGGGAGGGAGGCCGACATCGCCGCGGCGACCGGCGAGATCCGGAGGGCGGTCTCGGCCGCGCACGGTCTGCGGCCGGACGACGTCGTCTTCCTCGCCCCGGGCGAGATCCCGCGCACTTCCAGCGGCAAGATCAGCCGGGCTCTCTGCCGGAAGTCCTATCTGGACGGTTCGCTGACCGCGCGGCGGCTCGGGTGACCGGCGAGATCCGCGCCTGGCTCATCGCGCGGGTGGCCGAGCGGACCGGGTCGCCCGCCGGCCAGGTCGACGCCGACCGGCCGCTGCACGAGAGCGGGCTTTCCTCACGGGAGTCGATGGAACTGGCGGCGGAGCTGGGCAGGCATCTCGGCCGCCCGTTGCCGCCGACGCTGGTGTGGCAGTACCCGACGATCACCGCTCTCGCCGCTCGTCTGTCCACAGAGGAGGGACCTGCGGTCGTGAGCGGCGAAAGCCGCGAAGAGGAACCGATCGCGATCGTCGGAGTCGGCTGCCGTTTGCCGGGCGGCGCGGACTCCCCGGAGCGGTATTGGCGGCTGCTGGACGCCGGGCGCGACGGCATCCGCGAGGTCCCGGAAGACCGCTGGGATATCCCCGCCCGCGGCGGATTCCTCGGCGACATCGCCGGTTTCGACGCCGAGTTCTTCGGTATCACGCCGGGCGAGGCCGAAACGATGGATCCCCAGCAGCGGATGCTGCTCGAAGTCGCCTGGGCGGCGCTGGAACACGCCGGTATCCCGCCGTCCACGCTGCGCGGAAGCCGGACCGGGGTGTTCGTGGGGCTCTCGGCAGGCGAGTACGGCCACCTGACGATGGCCGACCCCGCCACGGTCGACGTCTGGTCCGCCACCGGCGCCGCGACGAGTATCGCCGCGAACCGGCTGTCGTACCTGTTCGACCTGCGCGGCCCCAGTCTCACCCTCGACACCGCGTGCTCGTCGTCGCTGGTCGCGGTGCACCAGGCGGTGCAGAGCCTCCGCCACGGCGAATGCGGGACGGCACTCGTCGCCGGGGTGAACCTGCTGCTCTCGCCCGCGGTCACCGCGTCCTTCGAGCGGGCCGGGGTGCTGGCCCCGGACGGGCACTGCAAACCGTTCGACGCCGCCGCCGACGGTATCGCCCGCGGCGAGGGCTGCGGGGTGATCGTGCTGAGACCGCTGAAGGCCGCTCGCCGCGTGGGTGATCGGGTGCTCGCGGTGATCCGCGGCAGCGCGATCAATTCCGACGGCCGGTCGAACGGTCTCGTGGCACCCAGTCCCGGCGCGCAGGCGGACCTGTTGCGTGACGCGTACGCGGCGGCGGGCGTCGAACCGTCCTCTGTGGACTACGTGGAGGCACACGGGACCGGGACCGAGGTGGGCGACCCGATCGAGGCGAGCGCGCTCGGCGAGGTGCTCGGAGCCGGCCGCGAACCCGGCCGCCCGCTCCTGATCGGCTCGGTGAAGGGGAACCTCGGCCATCTGGAAGGCGCGGCGGGGATGGCCGGGCTGATCAAGGTCGTCCTCGCGATGGTCCACCGGCGGCTGCCACCGACCCCGCATCATCACGAACCCAGCCCGCACATCGATTTCCCCGGTCTGCACCTTCGTGTGGTGGACGCAGGGACGGACTGGCCGCGCTACTCCGACGTCGTGCGGGCCGGGGTCTCGGCGTTCGGGTTCGGCGGCACCAACGCCCACGTCGTCCTCGAAGAGTGGCCCGCCGCGTCGTTCGCCGCCCGGGGGAAGGAAACCGAGGGCTCGCGGGTGTTCGCGCTGTCCGCTCGTTCGGCCGAGGTGCTCCGGGCGCGGGCCGCCGATCTGGCGGTCTGGCTCGAAGATCCCGCTCACCGGGCGGTCTCGCTGGACGCGGTCGCCGCGACACTGGCCAGGAGCCGGGACCACCTGTCCGTCCGTGGCGCGGTCATCGCGGAGGGACGCGACCGGGCGACCGCCGCCTTGCGGGAAATGGCCGCCGGACGCGAGAGCGGCGACGTCGTCCTCGGCGAGGCCGCGCCCGTGTCGGATGTCGTGTTCGTCTTCTCCGGCTACGGCTCCCAGTGGCCAGGGATGGGCCGCGTCCTGCTGCGCACCGAGCCCGCGTTCCGGGCCGAGGTGGAGGCACTCGATCCGGTGTTCCGGGCCGAAGCCGGATTCTCCCTGCACGCGGTGTTCTCCGGCGACTACGACCTGCCGGACCTCGGCGCGACGCAGCTCGCGTTGTTCGGCATGCAGCTCGCCCTCGCCGGGCTCTGGCGTGCGCACGGCGTCGTCCCGGCCGCGGTGCTCGGGCATTCGATGGGCGAGGTCGCGGCCGCCGTCGTCGCCGGAGCGCTGGACGCCGCCGACGGCCTGCGCGTGATGGCCACCCGCGCCCGGCTGCTGGCCGAGGTCGACGCCTCCGGCGACGGCGCGATGGCGGTGGTCGAACTGTCCCCGGCCGAACTCGCCGACCTCGAAGCGGACTTCCCCGGGATCACGGTCGCGGTCTATGCGTCGCCGGTCCAGTGCACCGTCAGCGGCGGAGCCGAACAGGTCGAGGCGCTGGTGTCGCATGTCGAGAGCCTCGGCAGGCTGGCGAAGCGGCTTCCGGTCGGTGGGGCGGGCCATTCGGAAGCCGTCGACGCCGTTCTCGGCCGGTTCCGCGCCGAGCTCGGCGGGCTGTCCCCAAGACCGGTGGAGATCCCCTGCTACAGCAGCGTTCTCGACGATCCACAGTGGTCGCCGGTGTTCGACGTCGAGTACTGGGCGGCGAATCTGCGCCGTCCGGTGCGGTTCAGCCAGGCGCTGGCGGCGGCTACCGCCGACGGCTACGGCGTGTTCGTCGAGATCTCGCCGCATCCGGTGGCACTGGCCGCGATCGAGCAGAGCACCGGCGCGCTCGCGGTGCCGTCCGCGAGTCGCAAGGTCGACGAGCGACAGGCGTTCCTGACCACGCTCGCCCGGCTTCACACCCTCGGACTGCCCGTCGTACTCGACGACGGTGGCCCCCGCCCGCTTCCGGTCGAGCTGCCCGGCCCGCGCTGGCGGCACCGGCGGTTCTGGCCGCGACGCCCGGCGAATCGAGCCAAGGGCGCGCATCCGTTGCTGGGTGTCCACATCGAACAACCGACCGGTGGCGGGCATCTGTGGCGCGCGGACGTCGGGACCGAGACGCTGCCGTGGCTGGCCGACCACGCGGCGATGGGTGTTCCGCTGTTCCCCGCCGCCGGATTCCTGGAACTCGCGCTCGCGGCGGCGAAGTCGGTCCTGCGGCCCGGCGGGCAACTGCGTATCGGCGGTCTTGAACTGCATCGCGTCCTTCCGCTCGCCGCGCATACCGAGGTGACGACCAGCCTGAGCGCCGGACCGTCCGAAGTGGACGTCTATGCGCGCTCCGCGGACGGCGGCTGGGTGCGGCACGCGACCGCCCGTGTCCGTGACGGGAACACCGCGGTGGTGCCGTTCGGCGCGGTCGGCGACGACGCCCGGCCGATCGACCTGTACCAGGTACTGGCCGGGATGGGGCAGGGTTACGGTCCCGCTTTCCGCGGGCTGCGCGAAGTCCTGGCGGCACCCGGCCGGGCCTCGGCGTCGATCACCCTGCCCGCCGACGATCCGGCGTACGTCCTGCACCCGGTGATCGCCGATGGCTGCCTGCACGCGCTGGCCGCGGCCGCCGGGGACGTGCTGCGCGAACTCGACGGCGTGTTCCTGCCGCTGACCTTGGGCGAGGTCGTCCTCGCCGGCGACCCACGTCGCGGTGTCCGGGTCGACGCCGTGCTCGACTCGCTCGATCCGGCCGGTGACGGCCTGGTCGGCGGCGTCCAGCTGGTCGACGCCGACGGTGTCGTCCTGGTCGAGTTCCGCGAGGTCTATTGCCGCCGGTTCCAGCGTTCGGCGCTGCCGGTGCCGATGGCGGATCTGCTGTTCGAGACGGTCTGGCGGCAGGCCGACCTGCCGCCGGCCGCGCCGGGCCCGCGCTGCTGGGTCGTGCTGCACGAAGACGCGCCGTGGCTGACGGCGTTGCGTGACCGGCTCGCCGGGGACGAACTGGTGACCGTTCCGCTCGGTGACCGGGCCGCGCTCGCGGAAGCCCTGCGAGCCCGCGAGGTGACGGGAGTCCTCGCTTGCCTCGGTTCCGGTGCGCCCGATCCGATGCGGGACGCGCGGATGGTCGCGACGCTCTCCGGTGTCCTCGCCGAACTGGCCGAACGGGCGCCGCGGTTGTGGTTCGTCAGCGCGGGCGCGTCCGCCATCGAACCTGGCGAGCGTGGAGACCCCGGTCAGGCATGGCTGCGCGGGCTGGTCCGTGTACTCGCCTTCGAACACCCCGAACTGCGGGCGAGCCAGGTCGACTTCGACGCCGAGCCGGATCCCGCCCGGCTCTGGGTCGCCAAGCTGGCGGCGGAGATCCGGGCGGACGCGCCGGACGACGAGATCGCCTGGCGTGAGGGCGTCCGGTACACCCGGGTGCTGGCCCGGCCGGAACTCGGCGAGCCCGGCCGCGAAATCGTTGTGAGAGAAGGCGCTTATGTGATCACCGGCGGTCTCGGCGGCCTCGGCCTGGTCGCGGCGGACTGGCTGGCCGGACGCGGCGCGACCAGGCTCGTCCTCTCCGGCAGGCGTGGTGCGAGCCCCGCCGTCGAACCACTGCTGGCGGATTTGCGTGACCAGGGCGTCGACGTCCGCGTGGTGACGGGGGATATCGCGGAGCCGGGGACGGCCGAGGCGCTGGTGGCGGCCGCGACCGACGGCGGCCTGCCGTTGCGGGGCATGCTGCACGCGGCCGGCGTGCTGTCCGACGGTGCCGCCGCCGGCCTCGGCACCGCCGCCGTCGAGGCCGTCTGGCGCGCCAAAGCGCTCGGGGCGTGGCGCCTGCACGAAGCGACAGCCGGGCACGAACTCGACTGGTGGCTGACGTACTCGTCGGCGGCCGCCCTGTTCGGATCGCCGGGCCAGGCCGCTTACGCCACCGCGAACGCGTGGGTGGACGCGCTCGTCGCGTGGCGCCGGGCCGCCGGATTGCCCGCGGCGACCATCGGCTGGGGAGCCTGGGGCGAGGCCGGTGCGGCGGTCGGCAATCGCAACCCCGTACTCGAACCGCTCGGTACGGAGGAGGCGCTGGCGGCACTGGACGCCGTGCTGCGACGCGATCGCGCCTCGACCGGGATCGCCCGTGTCGACGCGGGGACCGTCCTGGCTTTGTTCCCGCGACTGGCCGGACGGCCGTTCTTCGCCCTGTTGGTACCGGGGGACGAGCCGGTCGCCGGACAGTCCACTTGGGACGGACTGGACGCGCTGCGGGCCGTCCTGCCCGAAGCCGCCCGCGAGATGCTGGCCGACTACCTGGCCGGGCTCGTCGCCGGGATGCTCGGCCTCGCCGCGGACGAGATCGACCGGAACGCGCCGCTCACCCGGCTCGGCCTGGACTCCCTCACCGCCATGCGCGCCAGGGGAGTGGTGGAACGCGATTTCGGCCTGCCGCTGCCGATCCCGCTGTTGTTGCGTGGCGCGAGCCTCGGCGAACTCGCCGACCATCTCGCGGACCAGGCCGGGTTCGGCGCGGCGGGCTCACGGCCGGCCGGCCCGGGTGCGGCCGTCGGCCCACGTGATCCGGCCGAACGCTGGATCGCCCGGCACTGGCAGGCGGAGCTCGGCGGCACGGAACCCGGCGTCCATGACGACTTCTTCGCCGTCGGTGGCGACGACGAAGCGGCCGAGCGGTTGCGCGTCGTTTTCGCCGGGCAGCTGGGAGCCGTCCCTGAGCGGCTGTTCGCCACGCCGACGATCGCCGCGATGGCCGATCTGCTGCGCGACGCGATCGAGGGACGCGGAGGCTGCCCTGTCCGGCCGCTGCGCGAGGGCGGCACGGATCCGGTGTTCCTGTTCCATCCGGCGGGCGGTCCGACGAGTGTCTACGAGGGGCTCGTCCGCCTGCTGCCGGAGGGCAGGCCCGTCTACGGGCTCGAACGGATAGACGAAGAGGACACGGTCGAGGACAAGGCCGAGTGCTATCTCGAACTGATCCGGGAAATCCAGCCGCGGGGCCCGTACCGGCTGGGTGGCTGGTCGTTCGGCGGCTGCCTCGCCTACGAGACCGCCCGGCGGCTGACGGCGGCGGGGGAGCGGGTCGATCTCGTGTTCATGATCGACAGCATCCTGCCGCTGCCCGCACCGGGGAAGCCGGCGCACGAGATCCTGCTGGACCGGTTCGACCGCTTCGCCGAGCACGTCGAGCGGACCTACGGTGTGCCGCTGGACATCCCGCGCGAGGACCTCGTCCGGCTCGGCGACGACGAACAGATCCGGCTGGTGATCGCCCGCCTGGCCGCGCAGGTGCCCGGCATGGGGCACGGTGTGCTGCGGCACCAGTACGAGTCCTATGTGGACGCACGGGTGGCCGAACGGTACGAGCCGGAACCGTATGGCGGGCCGGTGCTGCTGATCCGGGCGCAGGAGCCGCATCCGCTGACCACCACCCTCGATCCGCGGTACCTGCGCACCGACGAAACCCTCGGCTGGGACGCCTTCTGCGCGGATCTGGAGGTCGTGCGGGTGCCGGGCGATCACCTGTCGATGATCGACCCGCCGCACGTCGAGGTGGTCGCCGCCGCGCTCGCGGCCCGGCTCGGGGCACCCAAGGCGGCGCGGCCATGACCGACACGACGGCGTTCCGGATCGCCGACCTCGCCGCCCGCCAGGAGGATCTCCGGATCGCCGAGAAACGGGCGGTCGACCGGCAGCACGCCAAGGGTAAGCTGACCGCGCGCGAACGCGTCGAACTGTTGCTGGACCAAGGTTCCTTCGTCGAACTCGACCAGTTCGCCCGGCACCGGTGCACCGAGTTCGGGATGGACGCCAACCGGCCCTACGGCGACGGCGTGGTGACCGGGCACGGCACCGTCGACGGCAGGCGGATCTGCGTGTTCTCCCAGGACTTCAGCGTGTTCGGCGGCAGCATGGGCGAGGTCTTCGGCGAGAAGGTGCTGAAGGTGATGGACCTGGCGATGACGCTGGGCTGTCCCGTGGTCGGCATCAACGACTCCGGCGGCGCCCGGATCCAGGAAGGCGTCGTCTCGCTGGCCTACTACGCCGAGCTCGGCAGGCGCAACGCGCTCGCGTCCGGTGTCATCCCGCAGATCTCGCTGATCATGGGACCGTGCGCGGGCGGGGCGGTCTATTCGCCGGCGATCACCGATTTCACCGTGATGGTCGACGAGACCGCGCACATGTTCGTCACCGGCCCGGACGTCGTGCACGCCGTCAGCGGCGAGCGGGTCTCCGCCCAGCGGCTCGGCGGCGCCGCGGTGAACAGCGAGGTCTCCGGGAACGCCCACCACCGGGCGGTCGACGAGCACGACGCCATCGACTGGGTGCAGACCTTGCTCGGCTACCTGCCGTCCAACAACCTCGACGCCGCCCCGGAATACGCCGACGAGACCGATCCCGAGCTCACCGCCGCCGATCTCGAACTCGACCGGCTGGTGCCCGACTCGCTGAACCAGGCCTACGACATGACCGAGGTGATCGCGCGACTCGTCGACGACGGCGAGTTCACCGAGATCCACAGCGCCTTCGCGCCGAACATGATCTGCGCGTTCGGCCGGGTGCGGGGCCGGACGGTCGGGGTCGTGGCGAATCAGCCGCGCCATCAGGCGGGCGTGATCGACATCGACGCCTCGGAGAAGGCCGCGCGATTCGTCCGGTTCTGCGACGCCTTCGGCATCCCGATCCTCACCCTCGCCGACGTCCCCGGTTACCTGCCCGGCGAAACGCAGGAACGGCAGGGGATCATCCGCCGCGGTGCCAAGCTGATCTACGCCTACGCCGAAGCGACCGTGCCGAAGGTGACCGTGGTGATCCGCAAGGCCTATGGCGGCGGCTACGCGGTGATGGGGTCGAAACACCTCGGCGCGGACGTCAACCTGGCGTGGCCCACCGCCGAGATCGCGGTGATGGGCGCCGAGGGCGCGGTGCGGGTGCTGCACCGGCACGAACTCGCCGCACAGCCACCGGAACAGCGGACCGCCGAACGGAAGCGGCTCACCGAGGCGTACCGCGAACGGCATTCGAACCCTTACCTGGCAGCGGAACGCGGCTACGTCGATCAGGTCATCGCGCCGTCGCAGACCCGCCTTCAGGTGGCGAGGGCGCTGCACGCGCTGCGGACCAAACGGCAGACCCTCCCGGCCAAGAAACACGGAAACATCCCGTTGTGAGCGAGGAGAAGTGATGAAGCGAACCCGGCGGTGGGGTCTGCTGGCGCTGGCCATGGTGGCCCTGCTCGGAAGTTCGATCCCCGCGAGCGCGGCGCCCGCGCCCGTCTCCGCCGACAACGGGGCGAAGGTCGTCGAGGAGACCTGGCTGGACGCGCGCACGGTCGACCTCAAGATCAGCTCGCCCGCGCTCGGGACCACCGGTATGGTCCGCCTGCTGGTGCCGACCGGCTGGGCGGCGCAACCCACGCGGACCTGGCCGACGCTGTACCTGCTGCACGGCTGCTGCGAACCGGTCGACTACCGCTCGTGGGACCAGTTCACCGACGTCAAGGCGTTCACCGCCGACAAGGACGCCCTCGTCGTCATGCCGACGGGCGGTCCGGCCGGCATGTACACGAAGTGGTGGAACTTCGGGCTCAGGAGCACTCCCGACTGGGACACCTTCCACACCCTGGAAGTACGGCAGATCGTCGAACGCGGCTACCGGGCGGGCACGCGCCGGGCGGTCGCCGGGCTGTCGATCGGCGGATACGGCGCGCTCGCGTACTCGCACAAGCACAAGGGG
Organism: Amycolatopsis sp. NPDC049868; assembly: GCF_044461365.1. Classification (NCBI taxonomy): domain Bacteria; kingdom Bacillati; phylum Actinomycetota; class Actinomycetes; order Pseudonocardiales; family Pseudonocardiaceae; genus Amycolatopsis; species Amycolatopsis sp. NPDC049868. The sequence goes on from NZ_JBITKV010000004.1 coordinate 46,463, forward strand.
ATGTTCACGGCGGCGGCGTCCTACAGCGGGGTGCCGAACACCCTCAACCAGGGGGCCCCGCTCTTCATCCAGGGGATCCTGGCCCGCGCGGGGATCTTCAACTACCTCGAACTCTGGGGCGACAGCTGGGGGATGCGGCCGATCTGGACGGCGAACAACCCGTACGACAACATCGACGGCCTACGCGGCACGGCGCTCTACATCTCCTGCGGGAACGGGAAGACCGGCCCGCTCGACCCGCCGGGCAAGTCCGACATCTTCGAACCCCAGGCGCTGGCCTCCTCGGTGACCTTCACGGATCGGTTGAAGGCCAAGGGGATTCCGGCGACCGTCGACTACTACGGCGACGGTACGCACAGCTGGCCCTACTGGCAGCGGGCGCTGCGGAACTCTTGGCCGGTGCTGGCGGGCGGGCTCGGCCTGTGACCGCGAGGTTCAGCAACGGCCAGGCGATCCGGACGGCAAGGATGACTCCGCGTACCAGCTCGACGGCCTTGGTCACCGCGCTGATCGCAGCGGCCACGGCGTACCAGGCGAGGAAGGCCGCTGCGATGTCGACGATGACCGGCATCAGCGGACGCAGCCACCCGCTGATCACGACGAGCGCGGTGAACGCCAGCAGCTCGCTCTTGCCGTTCTTCCGCGCCAGCTCGATCCAGCCGATCTGGAAGCGGCGGACGAAGGACTCCCATTCCGGATCCCACACGACTTCGCCGACCGCAGCTCGACGATGTCTTTCCGTTGCCACGGCGCGAGTTCAAACGGCCGGCGGGACCACGCCAGCGCCTCGCGCACGACCACGAAGGCGTCGACGTCCCACACGGTGACCACGCCGACGCCGATCAGGCCGGGCGCGAGCCGGTCCCACGCGGCGCGGGCGTCGTCGGACGGGTTCACGGGCGCGATGACCTCGTTCTCGGGCGGGATCGGCTCCGCGTGGTCGATCCGGTCGGGCCGGTCGCCGTGGAGCAACTTCAGTGCTGTCGGCTTCGGGTTGGCTCCACGTGCTCCCGCTGGTCATTCACCTCTCCCGTGCTTCGTCGCGTTGATTTGTGAAACGTCTACACATTGCACGCACAACGTCAGCGATTAACCCATTAGGAGCATGTGACGGATCGCGGCCATGTGCCACACTGGCGTGGCATCGGGGAGGGGGCGGCGTAATGATCACGCCTAGTCTGAAATGATCGAGAATGCCTGAAAGGGCAGCCGTTTTCCTTCCTTTGACAATGTCAATTGGAGGATACCTTGAGGCGTAAAATCGCGTCATTAATGGCCGCCACGGTCGCGGCAGGTGCTCTCATGGCTACAAGCGCACCAGCGGCCAATGCGGATCTTCGCACAGTCTGTAACGGAAAGATCTGCACGAGAGCCGACATTTACAACTCGGACGGCGGCCGCGTGCTAGTCAGCACGGTTGTCGTTTACGTTACCGACAAAATTGCGCGACCACTGTTGGTCTTCATCAGGAACGACCGCTGGCCCGCCACGGGTACACCGCCGCGACGGACGTCTTTTGCGGCGAACGTCAACAAAAAGTACCCGAAAGGTACGTTGGTGTGCGGAGATCAGCATCACGGTACCAATGCGGCCTGCGTGACATTGTAAGGCGGAACAGGTGAAGGCAGAGACGAATGCTGCCCGGTCGATTTTGCGGCATTCGTGTCTGCTGCCCTCGGTCAGGTAGCAGGGCTGCGGTCACCGGCCGCGCCCGCCGCGCGAATGTCGAGCCGACGGGCGGTCCACGGATCGTGGCTCCGCTGACGTTGACGAGCGAACGACGCAGGTGTGCTCTCCTTCTTTCTCTGTTCGTCTTCCATCAGTACGCCGAGCACGCTGGCCATGGCGTAGCCGTCCATGTACTTGTCGCCGATGGGGAGCAGCTTCGCGTTCCGGAGGAACTTCTACTCGGAGTCTGTGGCGAGGCGGAACCTTTCGGCCTCACACTTCGCCCTGTCGCGGAATCCTTGCTGTAGGGCTGTGAGTTCCCTACGGGAGCCCTCCGGTGTACTCGACATCGGCCGGCGGATCAGCCTCCGGGTCCGCGTTGAGCTTTGAAGCCGGTCTCGGTCAGCTCGTCTAGCATCCGCTTGCCGAACGTCTTCTTGAAGGCGCTCACGCCGTACTTGCGCGCCCTGCGAGTCGAAGCGGTGCCCCCCTGGTGCGGCCACCACAGATCGGCGTACTCCTCGAACCGCCTCGACTGGCGCTGCACGGGAAGACCCGCGTCGGTGTAGGTGCCGTCGATCCGCTGGTGTAGGACCTTCGCCGCGGCCTCGGCGTGCTCGTAGAACTCGAGGGTCTTCGAGCCGTCCGGAGCGGGGACGTTCTGTTTCCTCTGGGCTACCGCGTCCCAGACGTAGACCTGGTACTGGGTACCGGACTTCCGATGGATTTCCTCAACGCTGTATCCCGGGCCACGCCTGGGTTTCCGCGTCTTCTTGGACATGGAGGATCTGCCTCTCGCCGTGCGCACGCGCGGCGATCCCTGCAAGGCGACCGTAACCCGATGACGACGAGCTGATCAAGCTAATGGGCGAAGTCCATGCCCATGCCCACGTCGGTGGTCGCAACAAGATCCACCCGCGGATTCCTGACCTGCGACGATCATTGATCATCTCCATGTCATGCCCTCGGACCACCGCATTCAGAGGACGAAATGCGAGGATCAGCCGGCGATCAGTTCGGCGAAGCGTTCCGGGCTGACGTTCCCGCCGCTGATGATCACCCCGACCCGGCCCGAGGCGGAGACCTGGCCGCTGAGCAGCGCGGCGAGGCCGGTCGCCCCGCTCGGCTCGATGACGAGCTTCAGTCGCTCGAACGCGAACCGCATCGCGTCCCGGACCTGCTCGTCGGTGACCAGCGCGATTTCGTCGACGAGCCGCCGGTTGATCGAGAACGTCAGTTCGCCGGGGATGGAAGCGGCCTGGCCGTCGGCGATGGTCCGCGGCACCGGGATCGACACGCGTTCGCCCGCCTCCAGCGAGCGTTTGGTGTCGTCACCCGCGGCGGGTTCGACGCCGACCACCCGGATGCCGGGCCGCACGGCCTTCGCGGCGGTCGAGCTGCCCGCGATCAGGCCGCCACCTCCGACCGGGACGAGGAGGGTGTCCAGGGAATCGGTGTCCTCCAGCAGTTCCAGCGCCGCGGTGCCCTGACCCGCGATCACGTGCGGGTGCTCGTAGGGCGGGATGAGCGCGAGACCGCGGTCGGCCGCCAGCGCCTCGCCGATGGCGACGCGGTCGCCGGTGTACCGGTCGTAGGTGACGATCTCGGCGCCATAGCCCGCTGTGGCGTCCTTTTTGGACTGCGGGGTGTCCTCCGGGATCAGGATGACCGCGCTGCTCCCGAGTTCCCGCGCGGCGAGCGCGACGGCCTGCGCGTGGTTGCCTGAGGAGTACGCGGCGATGCCCTTGGCCAGCTGTTCCGGCGAGAGCCGGGAGGCGGCGTTGTACGCGCCGCGGAACTTGAAGGCCCCGACGCGCTGGAGGTTCTCGCACTTGATGAAGACCTCGGCGCCGACGAGGTCGTCGAGGGTGCGGGAACGCACGACCGGGGTCCGGTGCGCGACCCCGGCCAGGCGGGCGGCCGCGTCGCGGATGTCGTCGATGGTCACGGGGGCGGTCATGATGCTCCTTGCTCACGGATTTCGGCGAGATAGTTGTAGGCGGAGGCGCGGGAGATCCCGATCCGGGCCGCCACCTGGGGCACGGCCCGCCGCACGGCGAAGACTCCGCGTGCGTGCAGGCTGCGGAACAGGTCGAGACGTTCTTCGCGGCTGAGCGCGGTCCACGGTTTGTTCAGCCGGAGTTGGTGCTCGTCGACGATCGCGTCCACCACCGCGTCGACGTCGTCGCTGAAGGTGGTGGTCGGCGTCGCGGCGGCGGTGCCGACATCGGCGAGTTCGCCGACGAGGGTCCGCAGCTGGCCGAGCGCGGTGACGTCGAGGTTCACGCACAGCGCGCCGAACACCGAGCCGCCGCTGTCGCGCAGCAGCATCGTCGAAGACTTCACGAGCTTCCCCGACGCTGTCCTGGTCACATAGTTCAGCTGGTCTTCGGCATCGTCGCCGCGGGCGAGCAGGCCCATGCCGATCTCGCTCATCGACCCGCCGACGGTGCGGTCGGTGACCGATCCGGCGATCGCGACCACCGACTTCTCCGGACGGCGGAAGTCGTGCACCACGACCTCGCAGAACGAGCCGAGCGTCGCCGCTATGCCGTCGGCGACCGGGGCGAGCGCGTCGAGGATCGCGTCCTGCTCAGACATCGCGAACCCGGGCGAGCGCCTCGACTTCGACGACGCCGCCGTAGGGCAGGGATGCGACCCCGACACAGGTACGGGCGGGCCTGGGCTCGGAGAAGAACTCTTCGTAGACCCGGTTGAGGCCGTCGCGGTCGGCGATGTCGGTCAGATAGACGACGACCTTCACCACGTCCGCCCGGGTCGCGCCCACCGAACGCAGCGCGGCGTCGAGGTTGGCGAAGGCCTGCGGGCATTCGGCATCGAACCCGCCGGATACCAGTTCTCCGGTCTCGGTCACGCCGAGCCGCCCGGACACGGAAACCAGGTCGCCGCTGCGGAAGGCGGGCGGATACGGATGCTCGTTGGTCACGAGACCGACTGTATAAGCATTGGACGGAGTGTCCAACCGAATAAGAAGTGACCTACCGCTCACACGCGACAACGGTGATTGATATACCGTATACAGACAGGGAGGGGATCCGGATGACCACGAGTTCCGCCAGTGCCGTGCAGGACCAGGACGGCCGGATCGTCGCGCCGCCGAGCATGGCCGATCTGGCCACCCAGGCGCTGCGCGCGATGATACTTTCCGGCGAGCTCCCGCCCGGCACGCGTTTGGTCGAGGCCAAGCTCACCGAGCGGCTCGGGGTGTCCCGCCCGCCGCTTCGCGAAGCGTTGCAGGTCTTGGCCTTCGAGGGACTCGTCGTGCCCCATCCGCGGCGCGGCGTCATCGTCCGCCCGCTGACCCGCCATGACGTCTACGAAATCGTCACCCTGCGCGAAGAACTCGAAGCCTTCGCCGTCCGGATCGGGATCCCGGTCCGCTCTCCGGAGCGGTTGCAGGCCTGCCGGGACGCCCTCGCGGCGTTCGAACAGGCGGGCCGCGATGGCGACGAAGGTGTGTTCACGCAACGCAAGTACGACTTCCATCAGTCGATCGTCGCGCTGGCCGGGCACGAGCGGGTCACCGAGGCCTATCGCGCGCTTTCCCTGCAGATGCAGCTGTGCATGGCCCTCAACCGCAGCGCCCGCCGCGACGGCGAATCGTTGATGCAGAACGTCGAGCGGCATCGCGAACTGCTCACGATCATCGAGGGCGGCGATCCCGAAGCGGTGTTGCAGGCGCTGGCCGATCATGGTCACGGCAGCTTCCTCGACGCGGTGGTGGACCAGCTCGACGGTGGCACTCCCGATTCGGAACGCTGGCTGGCCGAACGCCGGAGCCGTTAGCCGAAGGAGCCGGGTTGTACATGAAGGCCCCCTTCCTGTACTTAGGCGCAAGGATGGGGGCCTTCATGTACTTCGGAGCCGGCGAAGGCCTCAGCCGGGCAGGATGAACAGCAGCCAGGTCGCGATCGGCGCGATCGCGCACATGCTGAATCCCCAGATCATCAAGCCCCGGAACACCTTGTCGTTCTGGCCGGCGGGCGCGTTGGCCACCACCAGCGCGCCGCTGGTGGAGAACGGCGACGAGTCGACGACCGAAGATGAGATCGCCAGCGCGATGATCATGCCGACCGCCCCGACCTCGCCCGCCAGCAGGAACGGCACCGCGAGCGGGATGAGCGCGCCAAGGATCCCGGTCGTCGACGCGAACGCCGAGACCACCGCGCCGATCGCGCAGATCAGGATCGCGGCCAGCAGCGGTGAACCGATCCGCGTCACCAGGTTGCCGAGCCAGTCGATCGTGCCGACCCGCTCCATCAGCGAGACGAAGGTGACGATCCCGCAGATCAGCAGCACGGTCGGCCACGCCACCTCACCGACGGCGGCCTTGGCCGATCCCGGCGAGACCAGTGACAGCACCGTCGCCACGGTCAGCGCGGTGAAGCCGACGTCGAGTTTGAACACCAGCGCGCCCACCGCGAGCGCGGCCAGCCCGATCAGCGTGAACACGTGGTTGCGCGTGAGCGGAAGTCGTTCTTCGGGCTCGTCGGTGCCGCCGCTCGAAGGCGTGGGGTCGCCGGTCAACGTCGTCACCGTCGAGGAACCGCTGTGCGCGAGTGCGGCGACTTTGGGCCTCGCGGTCGAAGAGCGGCGGATCAGTTCGCGGCCGCCGAAGACGAAGAACACCACGACACTCAGCACCAGGTTGAAGACGAAGGAAGACGCGAACAGCAGCCCCGGATCGCTCGGCAGGTTGTCGCGGGCGACGACGCCGTTGACGATGCTGCCGAAGATGCTGATGGGGGAGAAACCGCCCGCGCTGGCGCCGTTGATGATCAGCAGGCCCATCAGCATCGGGTTGATCGAGTAGCGGCGGGCGAATCCCATGCCGATCGGCGCGATGATCGCCACCGCCGCCGGTACCACCGCGCCGACCGCGGTCAACGCCGCGGTGACCACGAACATCACCCACGGGATCAGGGCGATCCGCCCGCCGACGGCGCGCACCACCAGGTGCACGAGCCGGTCGACGGTGCCGTTGCCTTTGGCTATCGCGAACAGCAGCGTCACCCCGACCAGGATGACGAAGAGATCGCCGGGAAAGCCCGAGACGATGTCGTCGGTGCTCTCCCCGGCGAAGACCGTGCCGATCACGAAGGCGGCGACGAACGCCAGCGCTCCCATGTGGACGGGGAGCACGGTCGCGATCAGGAAGACCAGGGCGAGCGCCACGACTGTGACGAGTTGTATGGACATCGGAATCCTCTGCGGTCGGCGCTGACACATTCAGGGAATCGGGTCGAAGTTGTTCCGGGCACCCCCTCGACGGAGTTCGGTACACGGTATACCGTTCAAGCGGCGAGACCAAGGTTTCGCTCCTTGAAACATTTCGAAGCCAGCGTGGAGGCGCACATGACATATGCGGCCGGACGGCACTTCCTGCAGATCCCGGGTCCGACGAACGTTCCCGACGTGGTGCTCCGGGCGATGTCGGCGGCGACCATCGACCACCGCGGGCCGGAGTTCCAGGAGCTGGCGACGGGGCTGCTGCGCGACATCAAGCCCGTCTTCGGCACGACGAACCCGGTCGTCATCTACCCCGCGACCGGGACCGGTGCGTGGGAAGCGGCGCTGACCAACACCCTCAGCCCCGGCGACACGGTCCTGGCTTTCGAGACCGGCCACTTCGCCACGCTGTGGCAGGAAATGGCGCGGGGGCTCGGCCTGCACGCGGACTTCGTGCCGGGTGACTGGCGGCGCGGCGCCGACCCGGAGGTGGTCACCGACAAGCTCGCGGCCGACACCGCGCACCGGATCAAGGCCGTCTGCGTGGTCCACAACGAGACCTCCACCGGTGTCACCAGCCGGATCCCGGAGATCCGCGCCGCGATCGACGCCGCCGGGCATCCCGCGCTGTTGCTGGTCGACACCATCTCGTCGCTGGGCTCGATCGACTACCGGCACGACGAATGGGGCGTCGACGTCACCGTCGCGGGCTCGCAGAAGGGGCTCATGCTCCCGCCGGGCATGAGTTTCAACGCGATCAGCGACAAGGCCCTCGACGCCGCCAAGACCGCGAGCCTGCCGAAGATCTTCTGGGACTGGGGCCCGATGCTCGCCGCGAACGAACGCGGATTCTTCCCCTACACCCCCAACACCAACCTCATGTACGGCCTGCGGGAGGCCTTGCGCCTGCTCTACGAAGAAGGTCTCGAAAACGTCTTCGCGCGCCACGCCCGGCACGCGGCCGCCACGCGCGCCGCCGTACGCGGCTGGGGCCTGGAGGTCCTGTGCCAGGACGAGCGCGAGCATTCCGGCGCGCTGACCGCGGTCCTGATGCCCGAAGGGATCGACGCCGACAAGGTCCGCGCGATCATCCTCGACCGGTTCGACCTGTCCTTGGGCGCCGGACTGGGCAAACTCGCCGGGAAGATCTTCCGGATCGGGCATCTCGGCGCGTTCAACGATCTCACCCTCGCCGGCACCCTCGCGGGAGTCCAAATGGGACTGACGCTCGCCGGTGCCCCCGCCGATCCACGTGGGCTGCAGGACGCCCTCGAACTGCTGCAGAACGACTGAGGGCCCGCCGATGACCAGCCTTCTCGAAGAAGCGTTGCGTGCCCGGATCAACGGCGAAGTCGCCTTCGACGACTACACGCGCCACCTGTTCTCCCGCGACGCGAGCATGTACTCGATCATGCCGCGCGGGGTCGTGTTCCCCGTCGATCACGAAGACGTCGCCGCGGCCGTCGCCACCGCGGCGGAGTTCGGCGTGCCCGTCGTCGCGCGCGGGGCGGGCACCAGCCTGGCCGGGCAGACCGTCGGCCCGGGTCTGGTGCTCGACCTGTCGCGGCATATGAACCGCATCATCGAACTCGATCCCGTCGCGCGGACCGCCGTCGTCGAACCCGGCGTCGTCCAGGACCAGCTCAACAAGGCGGCGGCCGCGCACGGGCTGATGTTCGGGCCCGACACCTCCACCAGCAACCGCGCCACGATCGGCGGCATGGTCGGCAACAACTCGGCGGGTTCTGGGTCGCTGACCTTCGGCATGACCATCGATCACGTCCGCGCGCTGGACGTCGTCCTCGCCGACGGCTCCACCGCCCGGCTGGAACCGGTGAGCGAAACCGAACGTTCGCGGCGCGCCGAGGCGGACACGCTCGAAGGCCGCATCTACCGCGAACTCCCCGAACTCGTCACCGCGCACGAGGACGTCATCGCCAAGGGCATGCCGGTGTTCTGGCGTCGCGCGTGCGGCTACCGGCTCGACCGCCTCTCCGGATACGGCGACGGCAAACCCTTCGATCTGGCCAAATTCGTCGTCGGGGCGGAGGGCACACTCGTGCTGGCCACCCGGATCGAAGTCGATCTGGTGCCCAAACCGAAGAAGACCGTCTACGCGGTCGGGCATTTCGAGACGACGCACGGCGCGATTTCGGCGACGCTCGACGCGCTCAGCTGCGGGCCGCACCAGGTCGAGATGATGGACAAGACGATCCTCGATCTGTCGCGGCGGAAGATCGAGTACGCCGATCTCGGCAACCATCTCGCCGGCGATCCGGAGGCGCTGCTGTTCGTGTCCTTTTCCGGCGACGACGAGACCCTGCTGGCGGCCAAACTCGACGAGGTCGCCGCGCTCTGGAAGCGCAACGGACACGGCTACCACACGCTCAAGCTCGTCACGGCCGCCGAACAGGCGGCGCTGCTCAAGGTGCGCAAGTCCAGCCTCGGCCTGCTGATGGCGGCGGGCGAGGGGACCAGGCGGCCGCTGGCGTTCGTCGAGGACACCGCCGTCGCCCCCGAGCACCTCGCGGAGTACACCGCGCGGTTCAAGGAGATCCTCGACGAGCACCGCCTGGAGGCCGGGTTCTACGGCCATTGTTCGGTCGGCTGCCTGCACATCCGGCCGTTCGTCGACCTGACCGACCCCGCTCAGGTCGACACGATGCGCGCGGTCGCGGAGAAGATCAAGGATCTCGTGGCCGAATTCGGCGGCGTGAACTCCTCCGAACACGGCGACGGCCTCGCCCGCTCGGAGTTCAACCGCGAGATCTTCGGCGACGAACTCTACGAAGCCATGCGCCAGGTCAAGAAACTCTTCGATCCCGCGGGCACGATGAACCCCGGCAAGATCGTCGACGCGCCCTCGATGACGGAGAACCTGCGCGACCGCGACGCCCTGCCACCCGCGCCGCCGATGCGGACCATGCTGTCGTTCGAGGTCGTCGGCGGGATGCGCGACGCCGCCGACCGTTGCATGAACATCGGGTTGTGCCGCAAGACCACCGGCGGCGTGATGTGCCCGTCGTACCAGGTCACCCTGCAGGAAGAGCATTCCACCCGCGGCCGGGCCAACGCGCTGGTCAAGGCTCTTTCCGAGCCGGACCCGAAGGCCGCGCTCGGCGGGGAACGCCTGCACGAGATCCTCGACCTGTGCCTGATGTGCAAGGCCTGCAAGAGCGAATGCCCGATGAGCGTCGACATGGCCTCGCTCAAGGCCGAAACCCTGCACCAGCACCACGAGGAGCACGGGACGCCGCTGCGGTCACGGATCTTCGGTTCGATCAGGTTCCTCAACCGGCTCGGCTCGGCCACCGCCCCACTGTCCAATGTGCCCGGTCGGATCGGGCCGCTCCGCAAGCTCATGGAGCGGGCGGTCGGCATCAAGGCCGAACGGCCGCTGCCGAAGTTCGCGCGGGACAACCTCGTGCGCTGGAACCGCCGCCGGGTGACGGCGCCGGGGACGGCGGGCACGGTGAACTGGCTCGCGGACTCCTTCACCACCTTCACCGAACCGCAGATCGGCAAGGCGGCCATCGAGCTGCTCGAAAGCGCGGGCTGGGCGGTGGAACTCGCGTCCGGGGGCTGCTGTGGACGGTCGAGCCTGTCCAAAGGCCTGCTGGACGATGCCAAGAAGAAGGCCACCGGACTGGTCACGTCCTTGGCCCGCGACACCGAACCGGGATCGCCGATCGTCGGTTGTGAGCCGTCGTGCGTGTTCACCCTGCGCGACGAGACTTTGGCGCTGCTGCCGGAACTTCCCGAAGCGCGGCAGATCAAGGAGCGCGTCCGCCAGGTGGAGGAACTGCTCGTCGAGGCCATCGACGACGGCAGGCTGAACCTGCCGGACCGATCGTGGCTGAGCGGGCGGCGGGTGGTCTTCCACGGCCACTGTCACCAGAAGGCGGAGGTCGGCACCGCCGCCACCATGGCGCTCCTGCGCCGCATCCCGGGGCTGGAGGTCGCCGAGATCGACTCCGGCTGTTGCGGGATGGCGGGCTCGTTCGGCTTCGAGGCCGAGCATTACGAGACCTCGATGGCCGTCGGCCGCGACCGGCTTTTCCCGGCGCTGGAGCAGGAACCGGCCGAAACGCTGGTCGCCGCCACCGGGGTTTCGTGCCGTCAGCAGATCTTCCACGGTGCGGGGCGCACGGCGTGGCATCCGCTCGAACTGGTCCGTGAAGCGCTCGGTGGTCCGGCATGAGGCTGGTCCGCTTCGACCGGGAGGGTGCCGCCCGGACGGGCTGTCTCGAAGGTGACGTCGTCCGCGCGTATGACCCGGCCACCGGCCCCGGCGAGGTCGTCGGCCCGCTGTCCGGGATCCGGCTGCTCGCCCCGTGCGAGCCGCGCACGATCGTCTGTGTCGGCAGCAACTATCCCTGCCAGCTGAAGGAAAAGGGCCGCCCGTGGCCGGAGCGGCCCGCCCTGTTCCTCAAGGCACCGAACGCCGTCGCGGGTCCGGGGCAGCCGATCCTGCGGCCACCCGAGGTCGAACGCCTGGAGTACGAGGGCGAACTGGCCGTCGTCATCGGCAGAACCGCGCGGAACCTGACCGCGGACGACGCCGCCGAGCACATCCTCGGCTACACCTGCGCCAACGACGTCACCGCGCACGACTGGCGGGCCGACGGCCAATGGGCGCGGGCCAAGAGCGCCGACACGTTCCTGCCGCTCGGGCCCTGGATCACCACCGGCATCGAGAACGGAGACCTCGAGGTGACCACGCGGATCAACGATCGACTCGCCCAGAGAGCCACCACCCGGGAGATGATCTTCGGCGTGCCGGAGATCCTCGCGTGGGTGACCCGCTGGTTCACCCTGCGCCCCGGCGACGTCGTGCTCACCGGCAGCCCTGCCGGGGTCGGGCCGATGAAGCCGGGGGACGAGGTCACCGTCGCGATCGAGGGGGTCGGGGAGCTGACCAACCCGGTCCGCTAGACCACCTCGAAATTCGCCATCATCGCCATGTCCTCGTGTTCGGCGTTGTGGCAATGGAAGACGTACCGGCCGCGGTAGCCGTCGAAGCGGGCGATGACCTCGACCGACTCGCCCGGGGCCAGATCGACGGTGTCCTTGATACCGCCGTCGAACGGTCCCGGCGGCCGCCCGCCACGGGAAAGGATCCGGAATCCCACCAGATGCAGATGCACGGGATGGTGGATGTCGGCGACGAACCGCCAGATCTCGGTGTCGCCGAGGCGCGGGCTCGCCGACATCAGGTCCGGCGAGAACGGTTCCCCGCCGATCACCCAGCCCGCGCGACCGTGGACGGTACCCGCGCGGAACGAGAAGTCGCGCGTGGTCGTGGCCTGCTCGCGGGTAAGCGGCGGGATTTCGCCGAGTTTCGCGGGAACCCGGCTGTCGTCCGGCGCGCGGCGCGCGACGACGAACCGCATGACCTGTGCGGTCGAGCCGGTGCCGAGCCGGTTCACGAGAGTGACCTCGGTACCGACCGGATACCGGCCGAAGTCGACGACGACGTCGTACCGTTCCGCCGGTGCGATGGGGAGATGATCATGGGCGCGCGGTGCGTCGAGCAGGCCCTGGTCGGCGCCGATCTGCACGAAACCGCCTCCGCCGGGTGGCGGCGGGTCGAGCGCCAGGTCGTAACGCCGCGCGTTGGAGCCGTTGAGGATACGCAGCCGGTATCGCGCGGCCGCCACCTCGTGCACCGGCCACGGCGCGCCGTTGACGAGGATCACGTCACCGAAAACGCCTTCCACGTAAGCACTTTCGACGCCCGGCGTGGTCCGCAGGGTCCGGTCGAGAGAGGGGTAGGCGAACTCGCCGTGCTCGTCGAAGGAACGGTCGGCGATCATCAACGGCAGCTCGCGTTCCCCGGACGGGAGCCCCAGCGCGTCTTCCTCGTCGTCGCGGATCAGGTGGAATCCGGCCAGGCCCCGGTACACGGCCGGTCCGGTGAAGTCCATGCGATGGTCGTGGTACCACAGGGTCGCGGCCCGTTGCCGCAGCGGGAAGACGTAGTCGCGCTCCCCGTTCGAGATCCGGGCACGGGCGTCGACCATGCCGTGCCCGGCGTGCGCGGTGTTCCAGCCGGACCGCGGCAGGACGAGATCGGTCGGGTAGCCGTCGGATTCGGCCGGCGTGTGCCCGCCGTGCAGGTGGACCACGGTCGGCACGGGAAGTTCGTTGCGATGATGCGCCACCACCGTCCGGTCCCGTCGCGATTCGATGGTCGGACCGGGGAAGATCCCGTCGTAGCCCCAGATCGGCGTCCGGACACCGGGCAGGATCTCGGCCGTCGCCGCCCGCTGGGTGATCGTGTAGTGATCGGCGTCGGCGGTCCTTTGTGGACGCAGGACCGGCGGGATCGGCAGCGGTACCCGGAAGGGCTCCGGCAACGGGAGCCCGCTGCGCAGCAACTCACCGGTCCCCGGCGCGCCTTGCGCGAGCAGGCGGGGAGCCGCGATCCCGGCGGCGACGAGGACACCGGCTCCGCCGGCGAGTCCGAGGAAGGTCCTGCGGGGAAGACGGCGGCTCATCGGCGCGCCCGCCAGGCCTGCGGCCGCCAGACGGCGATGGTCGTCAGCACCGCTCCGGTGACCAGCGCGACGCCGAGTGGGATGTGCAGATCGAGCGTGCCGGCCATCCCGGCGAGGTACTGCGCCGTCTCGCCCACGGCGAGCAGCAGGCTGATCCAGAACAGCCAGCGCGGTCCGCGGACCAGCCAGAGGACCAAGGCCGCCAGGATCTGCGCGTACGCCAGGTACGACACCGCGTCCGCGCCCCAGCGATGCAGCCACAGCATGTCGTAGTCGCCGCCGAGATAGCCGCCGGCGAACACCGGCTGGCCGATGATCGCGACGGCGTGGGCGCTCACCAGCACCCGGTTCACCACCAGCGTCCCGTTCGCCTTCCGGCCCGGGCTGGTCAGGGTTTCACTCACGCGATCGAACGTAAGAGCCGAGGCCTTATGCTGTCCAAGACAAGATCGGTTATCTGTTCATAACAGGTGAGGTATCAGCAGTGGATCTTCTGGCCCTCCGGTACTTCCAGACGGTCGCCCGGCTCGAACACGTCGGCCGCGCGGCCGAGAAGCTGCGAGTCGCGCAACCCTCGCTCAGCCGGACCTTGGCCAGGCTGGAAACCGAACTCGGCGTACCGCTGTTCGACCGGCACGGCCGGCGGATCAGGCTCAACCGGTTCGGCGCCGCGTTCCTCCGCCGCGTCGACCGGGCGCTGGCCGAACTCGACGACGCCCGTCAGGAGCTCGACGACGCGGCCGGGTTGGAACGCGGCACCGTCACGGTCGCGGCCGAAAGCCTGCTTGCTCTCACTGAGCCTCTCCGCACCTTCGTTCCCGGGCACCCGCTGGTGGACGTGCGGCTGTCCCAGGCGTCGGCGGAGGGCATGGCGGAGAAGCTGCGATCCGGCGAGGTCGACCTGTGCATCACTTCGCAGCCCTTGGCCGGCAACGACATCCGCAGCAGCATGCTGCTCGACGAACAGGTGTTCCTCTGCGTGCCTTCCGGGCACCGGCTCGCCGGGCGTGGCCGCGTCGGCCTGGCGGACCTCGAAGGCGAGCCGTTCCTCACCACGCGCCCCGGGTACTGGCAGCGCGCGCTCGTCGAGCGCCTGTTCGCGAAGGCCGGGCTGGAACTCCGCATCGTGTGCGAGGGCGACGAAGCCACCGTGCTCTTCCAGCTCATCGACGCGGGCCTCGGGCTCGCGTTCGTGCCGTCGCTCGGACTGCGGCCCGAGACCAGCCAGACGGTGGTCTGGCTCGACGTCGACGATCCCGAATGCCGGCGCGTGCTCAGCGTCGCGTGGCGCGAGGACACCTATCTTTCCGTCGCGGCACGACGTTTCCGTGACCACGCCGTCGAGCACTTCCACGCACAGGCCGGGCCCCGGTCGCGGTGACCGGGGCCCGGGACCTGCCTACGGGTTGAGCGTGACGCTGTAGGCGCTCATCGCCTCGCCGATCGGCTGGAAGTACGAGGTGCCGCTGCCCTTGCCGGAGGTGATGCCCAGTCCGACGCTGCCGGAGAACAGGCAGCCGCCCGAGTCGCCGGGGTTGACCAGCGCGTTGGTCTGGATCAGCTGGTGCACCGAGCCTTCGGCGTAGTTCACCGTGACATTCAGCCGCTGCACCGAACCCGAGGTGAGCCGGGTGGTGCTGCCGCTCTTGCTGATCCGCTGCCCGACGGTGGCGGAACCGGCGGAGGCGATCCGCTGGGTGGAGCCGTTCCACAGGGTGACCGCGCCCGGTGCGCTGCCGGTGGTGTTGCGGATCAGGCCGTAGTCGTTGGTCGGGAAGCTGGCGCCCTGCGACGGCCCGACGTTCCACTGCGACACCGCGCGGGTGCAGTGGCCGGCGTCGAGGATGTAGTTCTGGCCGCCGCGGTTGGTGTTGAACCCGACCGAGCAGCGGGTTCCGCCGCCGGTGATGGCCTCGCCGTTGTAGATCGCGGTGTGCATCTCGCCGGTGGTCCGCTCCACGCGGACCCGGTCGCCGAGCGCTTCCGCGGCCTTCACGAGGACCTCGGAGCCCTTCGCGGCGTCGGAAATGGTCAGCACGACCTGGTTGGCCTTGGGGTCGAGGCCGATCGAGGTGTGCGCGACCGTGGGCAATGCCTGCAGGGCGTTCTGCGCGCCCGCGAGCGCCGCGCTGGAGTGCTTGACCAGGCGGGCCCGCGCGCCGGTCGCGGTCACCTGGTCGGCGGCGGCCTGGTCGAGCACGTTCACCACCGGCTTGGCGGCGTCGTCGAGGTAGCCGTCGGCGGCACGGGAGCCGAGGGACGCGGTGACCTTCTGCAGCGTTTCGACGCTGGCCGTCTGCGTCCGGAGGAACTCGACCGCGGCGGCCTGGCTCATCCCGGTTTCGGCGGCGAGGGACGTCACCGCCTCGTGCTGCACCGTGGGGGAGTAGCCCGCGATGGTGGTGGCGGTGGCCGTGGAAGGGGCGAGGAAGCCGACGGCCGCGGCGGCGGCCACCAGTGTGGTGGCGGTACGGGCCAAGGGGTTTGTGCGCATACCGGTGACTCACTTTCGCGAGGGAGGATCCAGCGCGAGGGGTGGCCGCACTGGACACAGTGGGGTCGCCGGGCACGGCCAAGGCGACCCGGCACCGGTGATCCGGTGCTGATCATGGTGATCCGCCGCACCGGGGGCGGATACCGACTTTCGTTGGACAGGAAGAAAAATAGGTACCCGCAAACGGGGCTACCGAGGTATACGCGCACAGTAACCGCGGTGGCTCGTGAGTGGTGAGGACGGTTGCCGAAAACCGTCCTCACCACTCACGAGGCGTCGAAAGCCAGTCGCGCGAAGCGTTCCCCGATGAGCCGATGCGTGGCCGCGTCCGGATGAAGGTGGTCCGGCAGCGGCAGCTCGGCATGGTCGGACTCGCCGTACAGTTCGAGGCCGTCGAGGTGGCGCAGGTTCGGATCGCTCGCGCTCCGCTCCTTGACGATGCGGGCGAGTTCGTCGCGGATCACGGTGAGCGTCAGCTTTCCCGCGGCGGTCTCCGCGGGATCACCGGTCGCCCTGAACCGCACTTTTCCTTCCCGCAAAGCGTCCGGGTCGAACTCGCCGGGCCCTGGCGTGTGCTCGTGGATGGGGCAATAGAGCGGCGAGACGACCAGCAACGGCGTCGTGGGATGACCTTCCCTGATGGTGTCGAGGAAACCGTGCACCGCCGGGCCGAACGCGCGCAGCCGCATCAGGTCCGCGTTGACGACGTTGATCCCGATCTTGAGACTGATGAAGTCGGCCGCCGTGTCCCGCATCGCCCGGGCGGTGAACGGGTCGAGCAGCGCGCTGCCGCCGAAGCCGAGGTTGACCAGTTCCCGTCCGGCGATGGCCGCGGCCCTGGCCGGCCAGATCCCGGTCGGGGTCGCCGCGTTGGATCCTTGACTGATGGAGCTGCCATGGTGCAGCCAGGTCTTGCGACCGGACGACTGGACACTGTGGACGGACGCGTCGGTGCGCAAGGCGACGAGCCGTGTCGTTTCGTTGTGCGGCAGCCAGATCTCGACGTTCTTCTCGTGCCCGGGAAGCCCGTCGAACCGCAGGGTCCGGACGGGGCCGGACTGGTGCCGCGCCGTGCCGGTGGCCAGGTCGACGGTGATCGTGTCGCCCTCGGTCACGCTTCCTTGTCCGGCGAGCCGTCCGTCGACGAGCAGTTCGTAGACGCCATCGGGCCGGGGCGGTGTGCCGGCGAAGACCCGTTTGGTGGCCAGGACGTCCAGTTCGACAAGTGACGCCGTGCTGCGGAAGACCAGCCGCACCCCGGACGGTTGCGATTCCGCCATGGTCAGCTGGCCGTCGGGGATCTGCTGCCTGGCCGGGGCGGGCAGCCGGTGGGGGAGCACACCGCGTTCGGTGTGTTCGAGGTCCAGTGCGCCGCGGACAAGGGCGGCGGTGATCGGGGTGGTGAGCATTCTTCCGTTCATTTCGTTCGGGGCCAAGCGCGCAGCAGGACGTCGAGCGCGTCGAGGATCTCGGTCCAGCTCTCCAGTGAGCCGGGTGTGCTGTGACTGAAGCCTCCGGCGGCTTCCAGGCCGACGAAGCCGCTGAACACGCTGCCCAGCAGCCGGACCGCGTGCGTCTGGTGCGGTTCGGCGAGGTCGTAGCCGCGCAGGATCGCCCGCGTCAGTTCGGCGTGCCGGGCGCCGGCGCTGGTGGACGCCTGCTCCGGGGTGAGCCGGAATCTCGCGGCGGTGAATCTGCCGGGGTGTTCGAGCGCGTAGTCACGGTGGACGTTCGCCAAGGCGATCAGGGCGTCCTTGCCCGCCAGGCCCGCCACCGCGGTGGCGGCGAGATCGGCGAGTTCGGCCAAGGCCAGCAGGGCGATCTCGGTCTTCAGCTCGTGAGCGTTCCGCACATGCGAATACAGGCTCGCCGTCTTGACGCCGCACCGCTTCGCGAGCTCGGTGGGGGTCACGTGCTCGAAGCCGATCTCGTCGGCGAGCTCCGCACCCGCCTGGACCACACGTTCCGTGGTCAGTCCCGCTCTCGCCATGGCGGCCACTTTAGCATAGTCCATTCGGGACTTGCCTAATGGTATTAGGAAGCAAACCTGGGTTCGGTAGCACCCACGTCGACGGAGACTGGCGTCCATGCCGCTCGCCCTCATCCGCGGATTCCTGACCGGGATCATCACCGGGACGACCCTGTGCGCGTTCATCGTGGGGATCGTCATCGAGTACGTTCCCCTGATCATCACGGGCGTCGGGCTTCCCGTCGTCTACGGACTCCTGCTCCACGTCGCCGGGGCGCCGCGACGGGCTCGCGAGGCGAAGGTCGCGCCGGTGATGGCGCTCGCCAAGATCGAGAGCCTCCGCGCCGGGGGTACCGAGACGGGGGACATCCCGGTCGCCTTCGTCCTCACCGTCGCCCCCGATGGCGTGGCGACGTATCGCTTGAAGATCACCCACGGCATCAACCTGGTCGACATCCCGAACTACCGGCCGGGCGGCATCCTCGTCGTGCGGTACCCGCCGGACCGGCCGTGGAAGGCACAGGTCGTCGAGCGGCTGTCGCCGGAGTGGGAGCGCCGCGTGGCCGAAGCGGCGATCGAATCCGCCCCGGAGGCCGGCCTGGTCGAGGAGCCGCCGGACGGCTGTGCGTTCGGCGCGCTCGCGGTCCTCGGATTCGCGCTCGGCGCCGCTCTCGTGCTGTTCCTTTTCCGCGCGGAGCTGTTCGCGCCGGAAGCGCCCGCGCGAGCGGAAGAAACCCGGTCCAGCACGACCACGTCCTCCTCGGGATCCGCGATCGTGAACGTCGACAGGTCCCTGCTGGGCGAAGGGGAGTTGCGCCGGGCGATCGACGCGCTGGCGCGGGCCACGGACGTCTCCCAGGTGATCACCGCGGTCGTCGAGGACCGGCGCCTGACGGTGGTCTTCGCCCCGACGGACGCCCAGGTGCCGCGGTTCGACCTCCGTGCACTGGCGGTCGACCGCGTCCCGGGCCTCGTCCAGCGTGCGAAGGCGACCATCGACGTCGGGGAGCCGCAGACGTGGCAGGTCACGATCATCCCGTTCGGGACCGCGGTGAGCAGCCGGGTGATCGTGACCGGCCCCGGCGGCAGCGGCTCACTCGCGGACGGTGGCTGACGTCGCCCGTGCTTTCCGGGCTCGGCTCGGTAGCGTGCGGTCATGACCGACGAGATCCTGCCCGCCATCGCCGGAGAGATCCTCACCGGAGAAGCCGCCTTGTCCGTCGCCGGCAAGGACTGGGGGAATTTGATCCACGCGAGGCCAGGCCTGGTGGTGAGGCCGGCTTCGGTGACCGACGTAGCCGTCGTGCTCAAGTTCGCCGCCGCGCGAGGCCTTCCGGTCGCCGCCCGCGGCGCCGGGCATTCGCCGTACGGGCAGGGGCAGGTCGACGGCGGCATCGTGCTGGACATGACCTCGCTGCCGCCGCGCCGGGTGGTCACCGGCGACCTGGTGTCGGTGGACGCCGGTGCGCGCTGGCGGGAGGTACTGGAAACGACGTTGCCGCACGGGCTGGCACCCCCGGTGCTCACCGACTATCTCGAGCTGACCGTCGCGGGCACGCTGGTGGTCGGCGGGATCGGCGGCGCGGCCCACCACCACGGCACGCAGACCGATGGCGTGGTGGAACTGGAGGTCGTCACCGGCACCGGTGAGGTGCTGACCTGCTCCCGCGACACGAACGCGGACCTGTTCGACGCAGTCCTCGCCGGTCTGGGGCAATGCGGGGTGATCACCCGCGCGACGCTGCGGCTGACCCCGGCCCCGGCGCGGGCCCGCCGGTGGAAGCTCTACTACGACTCGCTTCCGGCGTTCCTGACCGATCAGCGCGCCGTGGTCCGCGACGGTCGTTTTGACTACCTGGAGGGCCAGCTGATTCCCGTCGAGGACGGCTGGCGGTACATGCTGGAGGCGGTCGCCTACTACACGCCGCCCGCCGAGCCGGACGAGTCCGCGTTGCT
This sequence comes from Amycolatopsis sp. NPDC049868, assembly GCF_044461365.1. NCBI lineage: Bacteria > Bacillati > Actinomycetota > Actinomycetes > Pseudonocardiales > Pseudonocardiaceae > Amycolatopsis > Amycolatopsis sp. NPDC049868. The sequence continues at coordinate 66,300 of NZ_JBITKV010000004.1, forward strand.
GGACTTTCTCGAATTCGACGAGCGCGAAGACGAGGACACGGCGTATTTCGACTTCCTGAACCGGATGGCAGACGGGGAGGCGGCCCTCCGTGCGATGGGAAGCTGGTTCCACCCGCATCCATGGCTGAACGTGTTCCTCACCGACGACACGGTCGAGCGGTTCGTCGCCGAAACCCTCGCCGCCACCGGCGAACCCGAACTGGGCGCCACTGGCCTGATCCTCCTCTACCCGGTGCGGAACGACCGGTTGAAGACCGCTCTGTTCAGCGTGCCGCCGGGCGAGCTCTCGTGGCTCTTTTCCCCGCTGCGGGTCGGTTCTCCCGAGGATCCGCTGCACAACGCACGCTTGCTGGAGCTCAATGTGGACCTCTACCGGAAGGCACGCGGTCTCGGCGGAAAGGTCTATCCGTCGAACGCGCTGCCGATGTCCACAGAGGACTGGCGCGCGCACTTCGGCGACGCCTGGCCGAAACTCGCCGGCGCCAAGGCCCGGTACGCGCCGGGGAACCTGCTGAACCCCGGCCAGCACCTGCGGGTGCCCTGACGCGCGCGGGCACTGGTAGAAATGTCCGGTGCGGGATTTCTTCAAGGGTATCCGGATGTTCGGGCAAGGCCTCGGCATCCTGGCGCGGTCGCCGAGGCTGCTGCTGATCGGCGCGCTGCCCGCGTTGCTGACCACGGTGCTGCTGATCGGCGGGATCGTCGCGCTGGCGTTCTGGATCGACGATCTCTCGCTGCTGATCACGCCGTTCGCCGACGACTGGTCGCCGGGCTGGCAGACGACGATCCGGGTGGCGGCCGGTGTCGCGGTGTTCGGGGTGGTGCTGGCGATCGCCATGATCGGCTTCACGGCGATCACTCTCGCCGTCGGCGGGCCGTTCTACGAGCACATCGCGGAGAAGGTCGAGGACGACCTCGGCGGCGTGCCCGGCGCGGTGGACCTGTCGTGGTGGCGGTTGCTGGTGATGGGCCTGAAGGACGGCCTGGCCTTGGTGCTGCGTTCACTGATGTTCACCATCCCGCTGCTGATCGCGGGTTTCATCCCCGTGGTGGGGCAGACCGTGGTGCCGGTCCTGCTGGCCTTGGTGACGGCGTGGTTCCTGGCGCTGGAACTGATCGCCGTGCCGTTCTACCGGCGCGGGATGGGCCTGAAGCAGCGTCGGCCGCTGCTGCGGCGGCACCGCGCGCTCGCCCTCGGGCTGGGGCTTCCCGTGTCATTGCTGTGCCTCGTCCCGTTCGCCGCGCTGATCGTGATGCCGGTCGGTTTCGTCGGTGGCGTGCTCGTCGCGCGCGAGGTCCTGGCGGCGGAGTCGGCCCCAGCCTCCTAGCCGGTGTCTGTGTCAGATGACGCAGACACCGACGGCTCCCCGGCGTCATCGTTGGCGCGACACTGAGGGGAGCTTCCGATGAAGAGAGCGTTGTTCCTGGCCGCCGCCATCCCGATCGTCGCGCTGCTGACGGCCGGTCCGGCGACGGCCGACGAGGGGATCGTGGCCGGGGTGGTCAAGGCCGCGGACTCCGGCGAGCCGGTGGCCGGAGCGTGTGTGACGCTGTTCGACCTCGACCTGAAGGAGACGGGTTCGGGGTGCGCGGGCGCGGACGGCCGCTACGAGATCGCGGGCGTCGTACCCGGCAAGTACAAGGCACGCGCGACCGCCGCCGGATACGGCGAGCTTTGGGCGTACAACAAGGGAAGCGCGCTCGCCGCCGAGGTACTGGACCTGCCGCACGGCCTGGATTTCTCGTTGCGCCAGGGCACGGCCACGGTCCGCGGGCAGATCACCGATCAGGGAAGGCCCGCCGCGGGCGCCTCGGTGAGTCTCACCGACCAGAACCAGCGGTGGTGGTCGACGGTCCTCACCGCGGCGGACGGCACCTATTCGTTCAGCGGTGTCAAGGCGGACACCTACACGATGGCGATCACCTACGGCGACCGCAGGCAATGGATCCGGCAGAAGTCGAGCTTCCCGGAAGCGGACACCTTCGCGGTCGAGGAAGGCCAGGTCGCCGTCGTCGACGAGGCCATGGTGCCGTACGGAAAGCTCCGGGTGGTCGCGACGGACGAGAAGACCGGCGCGCCCGTCGCGGGGGCGTGCTCGCAGCTCAACCGGCCCCGTCCGCCGGAACTGCGGAAATGCGCGGGCGCCGACGGAGTCATGCTGTACGAGGACGTGCCGCCGTTCGACTACTACACGCTGAGCGTGTGGGGTCCGGACGGTACGCATTACCCGGTCAACGGGCAGCAGGTCCATCTGGCCCCCGGGCAGACCACCGACTTCCGGGCGTCGATGAAACCCGCCGCGTCGGTCGTGGCCACGGTGCGGGACGCGACAACCAAGGCACCGCTGGAGCGGATCTGCGTTGACACCTACGCCCTCCCGATCGTCGGTGTCCTCGACGCGGACTATCAGTACTACTGCAGTGACGCGAACGGGAAACTGGTGATCGGGCCGATCGAACCCGGCGCGTACAAACTGCTGGTCAAGCCGCTCGACGAGCGCTACGGCATGCAGTGGGCCGGGCCGGACGGAGGCACCGGCGACATCGGGCAGGCCCGCACGGTCACCGCCGAACTCGGCAAGGCCGTCCCGACCGCGGACATCAAGATGGATCCCGCCGGCACGATCACCGGCAAGGTCACCGATCGCGCCACGGCGGCGCCGGTGAACGGCGTCTGCGTCTACCCGTACGCGGTCGATCCCCGGATCGGCTTCCGCTTCGACGTGAACTGCAGCCGGAACGGCGGGATCTACACGATCAAGGGCCTCGGGCCGTACAAGTGGCCGCTCGAATTCGCGTCTTCGCGGGGCGACTACGCGTGGCAGTGGTCGGGAGGCGGCGCGGACCGGTTCGCCGCCCGCCCGGTGCGCGTCCGGCCCGGCGCGACGGTGACCGAGAACGCCGCGCTGGTGCCGAACGGCGCGGTCAGCGGGCGGATCCTCGACAAGGACGGCAAGCCGACCTTCGGCTACGTCTACGCCTTCAGCGCGCGTACCGGCGACATCGTGGACTGGGCCACGCCGGATTCGAACGGGCAGTACACCGTCAACGGTCTCACCACGCAGAACGTCAAGATCAAGCACTACACCGATGCCGACTGCTGGTACCGCGACGCGGCCGATTTCGCTTCCGCCACACCGATTCCGGTCACCGCCGGGCAGACGACAGGAGGTGTGGACCTCCGCCCCTGCCGCCGCTGACAAGTCCGTGAAGGCCCCCTTCCCTCAGCTCAGCCGAGAGAAGGGGGCCTTCACGCGCCATGGCGAACTAGCCGATGGGCTCGATCCAGATATTGCGGAACCGCGGGTTCTCACCAGGATCCCCATGGTCCTGCAGGCGGATCGCGCCCGGTGCCGCGCTCTCCGGGATGCTGTCGCCCGTACCACCGTCGATCGCCACTTCGTTGTGGACCACGACGCCGTTCCACACCACGGTCACGCGGGCGTTGTCGGTCTTGTTCCCGGCGCCGTCGAACCGGGCGGCGCGGAAGGTGACGTCGTAGGTCTGCCAGGTCCCGGGCGCCGTCGCCATGTTCCGGTCAGGCGCCTTCTTCGAGTAGATCGCGCCCGCTTCGTTGTTCGCGAGCGTGGTGTCCCCGAAGGATTCGAGCACCTGCAGTTCGTAGCGTTCCTGGAGGTAGACCCCGCTGTTGCCCCTGGCCTGTCCGGTGACCTCCGGCGGATAGTCCGGCTCGTTCCATTCGACGTGCAGCCGGAAATCGCCGAACTGCTGCTTCGTACGGATGTCCCCGCCGTTCGACTCCATCGCCCCGCCGGACACCGGCCAGGTCGCGGCGCCGCCCGCGCGTTTCTCCCACGCGTTCAGGTCGGTGCCCTTGAACAACTGGATGCGCCGGGATTCGGTCAGGGTGAGGCTGTCGAGATTGACGTTGCCCGAGTCGCCCGTGTCGTAGCGATAGGAGATCGTGTTCGATCCGGCTGTGAGGTTCAGCGTCTCAGGTTGGGTGTTCCAGGTGTCCCAGTTGCCGGTGCTCGCGAGCCTGACCTGTTTCACCTTCGTCCCGTTGACGTAGACGGTCACCGATTTGGTCCCGGGCGCCGGATCCGGGCCGTTCGAGTAGCGCAGGGCCGCGTTGTAGGCACCGGATTTCGGCGCGTTCACGGTGAACGTCGTCGTGGCGCCCTGGTTCCAGTAGCCGTCGACGAACCCGGTGCCCGTGTAGCCGGCGTGGTTCGTGTTCGTCCCGGCGCCACCGCTCAGCGCGGCCCGCTCCGCCTCGTAGGTCGTGCTCGCCGGAGGGCCACCGACCAGGGAGTTGAGCGTGTACCAGGCTTCCGTGCTCCACAGCGCGGCGCCGGACTCCGCCGCGAACGGACGCGGCGACCGCAGGTGGACGACGTGCCCGGCCTTCAGTCCCGCCACCTGGAGCGTGACCTTCTTGCGGTCGGCCGACAGGCTCGCGGAGGTGACGGACAGAGTCTGCTCGTCGATCTTCGGCCCGCCGTAGGCAGGCGTGGGCTGGTAGCGCCACTGTTGTGCCTGGTACTTCGCCGCGAGGTTCTGCGCGGTCTCGGCCGACAGCGGCTGCGTGTACTCCAGTTCGAATCCGCCCGCGACGGCTCGCATCGCGCGGATGTCGAAGGCGTTCGTGCCGTTGGGTGTCACCTTCTGAAGGCCGTAGGCGAGTTTGCCTGGCTGGCCCCAGTTCCCGCCGCCGTCGATCCCGCCGGTGTAGATCGCACCGTCGGGGCCGAGGCTGATCCGGCTGACGCCCGACTCAAGGCCCTGGGTCATGCGGAAGACCGCACCCTGGTATTCGCCGTTGACCTTCTCCAGGAACGCTCGCTGAAGCCCGCCGTACGTCACGTCGCCGTACACCATCTGCCCGGCGAACGGGCCCGTCGGCAGCATGACCATATTGCTCGGCGAATTCGCGATCTCGTTGTGCGGCAACCACAGCACGGGCGCGGTCACCGGCTTCGCGTCGAACGGTCCCGCGGGATTGGTGTAGTGGTTGAAGAAGCGGTCCTGCTTGACCCGCACGAGCTTGTTCGCCGGCAGCCAGCCGCCCTGGTTGTCGGTGACGAAGACGTCGCCTTCCGGACCCCAGCCGATTCCGTGCGGCGTACGCAGCCCGCCGGCGATGTAGGAAACCTTGCCGGTGGTCTTTTCGACCTTGATCGTCGTGCCGCGGTTCGGCGCCGGCTGCGGGTCGGTCGTGGCGCCGCCGTAGTTGATGGACACGGAAAGGTTGGCGTAGAAGTAGCCGTCCTTGTACAGCAGGCCGAACGCGAACTCGTGGAAGTTGCCGCCGAACGGCCAGGTCGCGACCGTGCGGTAGTCGTCGGTCACGCCGTCGCCGGTGGTGTCGTTCAGTTCGACGAGCCGCGTCTTCTCCGACACGTACAGCTTGCCGTCGACGTACTTGACGCCCATCGGTTCCTTCAGCCCGCTGGCGACACGCTGCGTGCGTACCTTGCCCGGGTCGGTGTTCCCGCTGACGTTGCTCAGGAGATGGACCTCGCCGAGGACCTTGTCGGATCCGCCCCAGGTGGCGATGGCGAGCCGTCCGTCCGGCAGCCAGTCCATGCCGGTGACCTGCGGCTGGAATCCCTCGGGACGCAGATTCGTCAGCGTGAAGCCGGGGTGGACGCCGTTCAGCGGCAGGCCGTCACCGGGCGAGTCCGTGGCGCCCTCGCATTCCTTGCGTCCCGGCGATGTCACCCGCACGACGTCGGCGTCGGTGCTGAGCACCGAATTCGGCACGAGCGCGAAGTCCGCCGCGCCCGGCGGCCGCCATTCGAGGGTCACCTGCTGATCGTTGGTGTTGTCGAAATGGTCGATCCGCAGCGCGTGGTACCCGGTGCTCAGCTGCACCGACCCGGTCGCCGGAGTCGCCCCGTGCAGGCCGTCGTGGTTGATCACCGTCTGGCCGTCGATACGGAGCCGGGAGCCGTCGTCGCTGGTGAGCCGGAATTCGTACTGACCCGCGGTGGCGATGTTGATGTTCCCGATGACCTCGGAGACGAACCGCTCGTCGAGCCCGAAGTCGGCGGTGGTGGTCCAGTTGATCGTCGGCATCAGCTTGTCGACGTTGGGGGTCTGGCCGGATTTGATCGCGCAGAGCTTGGTGAGCTCGCGCTGAAGGTCGTACGTGCGGAGCGTGACACCGGGTTGCTGGGGTGGGATGGCCGCTTCGGCCGGGGCTGTCGCCAGCCCGGACAGTGCCGTGACCAGCGCCGACGAGGCGACGATGGACCGGGTGAAGCGCTTGCGGACGGACGGAAGCATCGTTGCTCCTCGGGTCGGCGGCGGAGCACCTCTGTGACGTCGCTGAACCTAAGAGGACTTTCGATCGAAGTCAACGAAAGTATGTACAGAACGGACGAAAGTTAGTCCGAACGGTCCCTCGGATAGAGTTGCGGCCGGAGTGTGGGGGAGGGCGATTGACGACGGGATCGGGCGAGCCCCGGCTGCGGTCGGCCGTCCTCGCGCGGGCGTGGGAACGCATCGACGGCGTCGAGGTCCTGTCGGCGGCCGACGGCGGGCCGCTGACCCGGACGATCAAGAAGATCATCGACCCGCTGGTGATCCGCACGGCGGCGCGTCCCCGGCTCGGCCGTCCCGTACTGGACGCGGTCACGGCGGCGGAGCTGACGGAGCTCCTGCTGGCCGACGCGGACAGGCTGCGCGCGACGGCCGCGTGGTTCACCCATCTCAAACGTCAGCGCCGCGCCCTGCGCATCACGGCGGGCAACGTCCAGGACGTCTGTTTCCCGCTGGCGTACGAACTGGCGACGGGGTTCGGCTCGCCGGGTCCCGACGCGGCGGCGACGGCCGCGGCGGCGTTGCGGGATCTGCACGGCGAGGGCGGCACGGCGGGCGTCGATCAGCTCACCGCGTATCTCGCGGATCCACGGCACGAGGCGCGGCTGGCCGCGGAGTTGCGTCGCCGTTGGCACGCCGAATCCGCCATACCGCAAGACATCGCCGCGCTCCGGACGTTCGTCGACGGCCTTTCCGACAGCGCTTGGCACGCCCTCGCCGCTTCGGCCACCGGGCACGCTCTCGGGCTCGGGCTGCGACAGCCGGGCGGGGCACGCGCGCTCAGTGAGATCGTCCGGGAGATCTCCGGCCTGCCCGCACCGGATCTCGGTCTGCAGCGCGGAGATCGCACCGCCGTCCCGCCGTTGAGCCGGCGCGACGAAACCGGCGCCGAACTCCTCGAACGCAGTGTCGAACGGCGGGTTCGCGCGACCTTGCGCCGTCTTCCCGCGGACGAGCGGGCTCCCGTCGAGGACCTCGTCGACGACGAACTCACCCGGGCCGCCGCCGGATTCGGGCTCGGTCTGCCCGCGCTGGCCGCTTGCTTCGCGCTGGGCGTCGTCCTCGCCCCCGCATTGCGGCCGCTGGACGGCGCGGCGCCCACTGGGGTCCCCGAATTCGCGCGGCGGCTCAACGCGCAAGTCGCGCGGGAGGGTTACGTCCTGCACGCCCGCCGTGCCCTGGCCGGGGCCACGCCGCTCACCCCGCGGCCCGACGCTGAGCTCCTACGCGATCTTCGCGAGTTCGCCAAGCACTTCCTCGGCAGGCTGTGGGTCCGGCTGCACGGCTTCGACGTCCGCGGCGACCTGCCCGCCGACGCCGCGGACGTCCGCGATCTCGTCACCGGTGTGGTCCGCTCGACGTCGCTGGATCTGCGGACGAAGGTGCGCCGCGCGCTCATGGCCCGGCTGCCGGATCTGGAGGCCGTGTCGTGACGCATCCGGTGCACACGCCCGTGGTCGCGGCGGACGGTGGCCTCATCCGTTTCGCCCTCGCCGATCTCCTCGCGGGCAGGATGACGACGATGCGCGTTGAGCTCAGTGATGCCGGGGCCGCCGAACCCTGGCTGACGCGGCTCGCAGGCGCGGAAGCGAGCCTCGCCGCGCTCGGCCGGGGCCACGCGGATCTCCCCGCCCTGCCGGAACTCGGCAGGCTCGCCTTGTTGTTGTGGTTGCGTCGCTGGTGGCCCGCCGGTCCGTCGCTCGGAGTTCCGCCGCTGGATCCGGCGTTGCTGGACCTCGAAACGGCGGTCGCGACGGCCGACGTGGAAGACCTGGCCGAAGGGCTTCTCGACGATTTCGAAGCCTCTCCGGCGGAACTGTTCGACGCGGCGGTCGCGGGCGGTGCCCTCGTCGCAGCGGCGCGGCCGGTCGCCGAAGACGTACGGCGACTGTGTGCCCGGCTCGCCGCCTGGTTCGACGATCAGGACGACGTCGTCCGCGCGGAAGTGGCGGCACGTTGGGAAACAGCGGCTCCGGGACAACGCGCGTACGCGCTGGCCGCGGGCCTCGATCCGGTCGCACCCGGCGAAGGCGTACTGGCGAGCGGACGTGCGAGCGTCGACTGGGCGCGGGTGCCGCCAGGGATCCTGGACGCCGGCGAGGACACGGTGACCTGGCGGATCGTCGCCGCCGCGGCCGCCACCCGGCTCGAAGTCGTCGTCGCGGGCGCGTTCGCCGACGCGGCCATCACCGCGTTCGCGAGCCACGAGGGCGAGCCGTTCGCGGAGGTGCCGCTGGAGCTGGGCGCCGGGCGGTTCACCGGCACGGCCGATCTGGACGAGACCGCGGCCCGGCTGGCGGCGCGTGTCCATAGTGGACAGATCACGCTCGTCGTCGGGGTGGCCGACGAGGGCGTCGCCGGGACCACCGCGGAGGACCGGGCGGAGGTGGTCGCGCTCGTGCGGGCCCGTCCGCCGGAGAGCGGAACGCTCGCCGAACGGGCGGCGGCCGCTTCCACCGACGAGGAGTTCTGACGTGCTCGTCGGCATGCCCCCGCCTCGCAATTCGCCGGACGGTCCAACCCCGCCGGAACTGTCGACGGCGAGTTCGCACGGGTACAACTGTCGTTGCGTCGCGCGGCATTTCGGACTCGAACCGGCTCCGTACGGCGAGGTGCCGGCGTGTTCGCTGTCCGAAAGCCAGTACCGGCGGCTGCTCGTCGAAGCGGCCGGCCTCCAGGCCGAGGCCAAGCGGCTCGCCGCGGCGCGGGACGTCGCGGGCGCGCATCGGGCATACGGGCGGATGCGGGAGATCGCGCAGCGGCTCGACCGGACCGATCTGGAACTCGCCGCCGTCAGCGATCTGGCCACCGTCTGCTACTCGGCGGGCGACCTGCGCAACGCGCGGCAGTGCGCGGAGGCCGTACTCCAAGCCTTCAAGGTGAGCACCGCCGCCATCGCCCACTTCGGTCAGTACGTCGAACTGCGGATGATCGAAGGCTCGCGCGAGGTCGCCGAACGCGTGCTCATCTCACTGTCCACAGAGGAAGGTGATGTCGCGGGGGCACGCGAGCTCATCGCGGATCAGCGGCGGCGGGCGGCCTTCCGCAAGGCCGCCGAGCCAGGACAGTTCCCGCCCGAGCTCCTGGACACGCACGGCGCGGACGAGCTGGAACTGCGCATCCTCGACGCCAGGGTGCAGATCGCGGCCGGGGAACAGGCCGAGGCGAGGGACGCGCTCGACGAGATCCTGACGGCGCTGGACGCGCTTGCCGGCGTCGACGAGGTCCGCGAGCAAGTGGCGTCCTTGCAGGCGATGGCGCGAGCCGAACGTGCCCGTGTCCGCCAGGCGGGCGGCGAGGACGCCGACGCGCGAGCGGATCTGCTGCGGCTCGGCGCGCGGCACGAAGGCCGTCCGCTGGCCGCCAAGGCGGGGATCGACCTGGCGGCGGACCGCGCGCTCGGCGGCGACCTCCCGGGTGCGATCGCGGCGATCGTCGCGGCCAGGGACGAACTCGCCGCGGCCGGCCTGACCGGGGACGTCGCCGAGGCGAGCCACGCGCTGGGCGGCCTGCTGCTGTTGGCGGGCGAGCTGGGACAGGCCCGTGAGCAGTTCGAACACGCCGGAAAGCTCTGGACGGTCAACGAAGACACCCGGGGCCTGCGCCGTCTCGACGTGTCGCTGGCCCGGTGCGCCGCGGCGACGGGTGACTGGGCGACGGCGGAGGAGCACGTGACCCGTGCCCGGGAGTCGGCTCGGAGGTCGGGGGAGTGGCCGGACCGCCTCCACACGGACTTCGTCGCGGCCACCCTCGGTTTCGCCCGTGGAGAAGACCTCCCCGCGGTGCTGGACCTGTTGCTCCCGCTGACCCTCGCGGCGGCGGAGTACCGGTTCGAGTTCGCCGCGCCGCAGGCACGGACGGCCTGGGCCCGCGACGTCGCCGGTCCGGCGATGGAGCTGCTGATGGCGTTGCTGGCGAGGCTCGGGGAGCAGAGGCTGGCGGCGGAACTCATCGAGCGCACCTGCGCCGTCGGCGCGTACACGGGTGCGGAGGAGCGCTCGCTGGACCTCACCGGCGCACTCCCCACCCTCGAAGTGGGCCCGGTCGCCGAGGGACTCCCGTTGGCGGCACTGGGTTCCGTGACTTCGTCGCTCCCGCTGCGGCTCGCCCCGCCGCCCGCGCTGCGCTGGTCTCCTACGTCGCCCATGGCGCTGGATCCGTGGCTCCGCCTCGCCGCTGAGCGGTATCGGCTGCCCCGTCCGGTCACCGAAACCGTCGAGACCTGGCCTGCCGCGAAGCCCGGGCGCGAGACGTTCCTTCTGCGCTTCGCCGACGCCGGGCACACCTTCCTCACCTGGCGGACCACCGAGGACCTCGACACCGTCCACCTGCACCCGATCGATTTCGCCCTGGTCGGGACCGCCCGTCAGGTTTTGGACGCCGCGTCCCCGACACCGCACGAAGGTGAGAGCTTGGCCGACGCGGTCCGGCGCTCACTGAGCGAAGACGCGTTCGGGAGCATCGCCGGAGAACAACGCCTGGCCCGCGTTCTCGCACTGAACCTCCTGCCCGCGGATCTGGTCGAACGGCTCCGGCGTGCCGCCGCCGGAGGAAATCGCCCGCTCCTGCGGATCCAGCCGTCGCCGAGCCTCGCCGGTGTGCCATGGGGACTGCTGGCGCTGCCCGACCGGCGGGCCGATCACGTGCTCGGGATCGAGGAGATCGGTCTCTGTTTCGATGGCGACGAGCGCGTCCTCGACGTCGCCGACGTCTCGCTGCTCGCCCCGGCCGCGATCCCGCGCCGCCCGCCCTCGGCCGACGGCCCGCCGGTCTACCTGCTCGATCCACGAATCCCGGGCCAGAGCGCGTTCGGCGAGCTGGGTTCCGTGCTCGGCAAGCAGGACACGACCTCACCGCTGATCCGCCATCTCGACGAGCGGCTCGCCGCCGGCCCGGTCCTTCCCGCCGCCGCACACGGGCTCGAACTGGTGCGCCGCACCGACACCGACCGCCGTCTGCTCGCCGAACTCCTGGCGGGGCCTTGTTCGCGGCTGGTGTTCGTCGGGCACGTCAGCCGCGTCCGTGACGAGTACGGCGCGCAGACCGCGCTGCATCTGTCCTGTCCGGCCGATCTGCCGGGCACGGCCGCACCGATCGGAGCGCACCGGCCGTTCACCGCCGCCGACCTCGCACTGTCCGAAATGGACACCATGCCCGCGCGAGTGGCGCTCATCGGCTGTGCCAGCGCGAGCGATTTCGGCCTCGCCGAACCGTTCGGTGTGCTGCTCGCCGCCGTCGCGGCCGGAGCGGGTCTGGTCGCCGCCACGGTCTGGGCGCTGCCGACGTCGGCCGCGGTGCCCGGTGCGGACCCGATGTCCGAACTGGTCATCGCCGTCGATACCGCGCTCGCCGGTGAGGATCCGGTCACCGAGCTGTGCGCCTGGCAGCGGACCAGGCTCGCCCGCTGGCGCGAGCGGCCCGAACCGGCGGCGTCGCCGGTCTTCTGGGCGCCGCTGATCTGCCTCGACGCGACCGACGACGGGAAAACCTGGGTTCGGTAGCGGGACGGGCCGCCGAAGCTGTGTCCAGTACCGACGACACGGCGAAAGGCGGCACCCGATGTTCAAGAAGATCCGCGACAAGATCAACGAAGCGACGCAGCAGGGCATGGCGCGCGGCGAGCAGGACTTCCAGCGCCACGCGGAGCAGTTCCGGCAGGCCGCCGCCGCGCAGGGCCACGACATCACCCCGCAGCTGCCGACCCCGCAGCTGGCCGCGCAGGCGTTCCGGAACCTCAACGCGGACCCGGACATGGCGGCGTTCCTGGCGCTGCCGATGGACGAGCAGCTGCGCCAGCAGCAGGAACTGCAGGCCTACGGCACCGAACTGCGGCGGCTCTACGACACCTGCGAGCCGGCCACCCTGGTGATCCGCGAGCTGGAGCCGACCGGCCGGAAGATCGCCGGGCAGGCGCAGTACACCGCGACGCTGGAGGTCACCCGCGCCGACGGCACCACCTACCGGACGGTGACTCAGCTGATCACGCCGCTGGCGACGATCCAGCAGTACGCGCCGGGCACCCGCCACGAAGCCCGTGTCGACCCCGCGGACCCGGCGAAGGTCGCCGTGTTCGGGCCGATCGGTTAGAGCGGTAAGCGGAGCTGCGATAGGTCCGGAGAAGTGACCATATGCGTGAACCCGCCCGGCCGAAGGCCCCGCTATCGCGGTGGCAGGGCGCCTTGTTCGCCCGCCATGACGTGCTTTGTCAAGCCGCGCCCTGCCGACGTCGATCGCGGTCGCGGGTTCACCCACAAACAGTTAGGCGGTAGTGATGTTCGGGACCTTCGAGTTCGGCCTGCCGGATGACCCCCGGCGGGCCCGCCGCCCCGGCCTGCGCCTGTGGCTGCTCGGCGTGCCCACCACGCTCGCCTGGGCGGCCGCGGGCTGGTCGGGCGCGCTCGGGCTGCTGGACGGCTTCCGGTTGATGTCGCTGAACCGCGTCGACACGTGGGGGGCCGACGCGGGCCCGGCGGTCTCCCTCGTTCTGTTCTTCAGCATCTCGATCACGGTGGCCTCGTCGCTCGGGTTCGCGATGCTGTGGGGCGGCGGGATGTCGCTGCGCGGGATGGGCGTCGGCTTCCGGGCGAGCAGCCTGGCCGCGTCCCTCGGCATCGCGCTGGGCACCGGCGCCGCGATTCCGTCCTGGACACCGCCGGAGTCGGTGGGGAAGCGGCTGCCGTCCGAACCCTGGACCGACGTGGACTGGATCGTCTACTACGAGCCGTATCTCGTCCCGGCGGTGGCCGGGGTGACGGCACTGGTGATGATCATGGTGCTGGGAAGGGCGTTCGTCACCAGGGCCGAAGCGGACGACCGCGCGCAGGCGCTGGCCCAGACCGGCCGCCAGGTGATCGGCCACGTGATCGGCGTCGAGTTCACGAATGTCTGGGTGATGGGGAATCCCCGGTTCACCGTGCAGGTCCGATTCCCTGCCGACGAGGGGGAGCGGACCGTCGTCGCCACGATGATCACCCCGCCGTTGCAGGCCCCGGCCCGCGGTTCGACGGTGAAGGTCACCTACGACCCGCGCGATCCGGACTCGGTCCGGATCGATCCCGATCCGGCGGATCGGGCGGCGGGCGGAAACCTCGGTGCCTTCCTGCCCCCGTTGTTCTGATCGCCCTCTACACTCCCGCGGATGGACGAACAGACGGCAGAGGTGTCCACCGCGCAAGCGGTCCGCAAAGCGATGATCCGGCTGGTCCCGTTCCTCGGGCTGCTCTATCTGCTCAACTATCTCGACCGGGTCAACGTCGGGTTCGCGGCGCTCACCATGAACGCCGACCTCGGCATCAGCTCGGCGGCCTACGGGCTCGGTGCCGGCCTCTTCTTCGTCGGGTACTTCTTCTTCGAGGTGCCCAGCAACGTGATCCTGCACAAGGTCGGGGCCAGGGTCTGGATCGCGCGGATCATGGTCACCTGGGGCATCGTCGCCTCGGCCACCGCCTTCATCCAGGGCGAGATCAGCTTCTACATCGTGCGGGTGCTGCTCGGCATCGCCGAGGCCGGGTTCTTCCCCGGCATCATCCTGTACCTGACCTACTGGTTCCCGCGGAAGGTGCGGGCCAAGATCGTCGCGCTGTTCTTCCTGGCGGTCCCGCTCTCGTCGGTCATCGGCAGCCCCATCTCCGCCTTGCTCATCAAGCACGGCGACGGGGCTCTCGGCTTCGACGCGGGCTGGCGCTTCATGTTCTTCGCCGAGGGCGTTCCTTCGATCCTGCTCGGTATCGCGGTGCTGTTCCTGCTGCCGAACCGGCCGAAGAACGCGAAATGGCTGACCCCGGACCAGCGCACCGCGCTGCAGTCGACCCTCGACTCGGAGGACACCCGCGAGGTCGGCCACGAGGTGAGCACCCGGTCGGCCCTGACCGATCCGCGCGTGCTCGCGCTGAGTGCCGTCTACTTCGGAATCATCTTCGGCCTGTACGTGCTCGCGTTCTTCCTCCCACAGGTGATCAAGGGCTTCCAGCAGCAGTTCCAGACCACCTACAGCATCGTCGAGATCGGGCTCATCACGGCGATCCCGTATGCGATCGCCGCGGTCGCCATGGTGTTGTGGGCGCGCCATTCCGACCGCACCGGCGAACGGGCCGGGCATGTCGCCATCGCCGCGTTCGTCGGCGCGGTCTCGATCGCCGCCGCGCTCTACCTGGGTTCGCCGTTGCTGGTGATGGCCGCGGTGACGCTCTGCGCGGTCGGCGTGTTCACCGCGGTCCCGGTGTTCTGGCAGTTGCCGAACGCCTTCCTCACCGGGGTCGGCGCGGCCGCCGGGATCGGCCTGATCAACTCCTTCGGCAACCTCTCGGGTTTCGTGGGTCCCTACCTCGTCGGCTGGCTGCAGGGACTGACCGGCAGCTTCCGGCCAGGCATGTGGGCCGTCGCGTTCTTCATGGGGATGGCGGGCGTCATCGCGTTGTTCTTCCGCCGCAAGGAGAAGGCCAAGGAGAACGCCGCGGTCAAGTGAGGTGGTCGAAGTCGCCGTTCACCCACCGGATATGGGTTTCGGCGCTTCGCCGCACCACGGTGCGGGCGTCCTGGTCGATGGTGTCGCCGCCGAGGGTGTAGAGCCGGTCGTAGGTGAAGTCGTCGAGCCGGTCGACGACCCGGCGGACCACGGCCGCCGACAGCGGGATGTGCTTGGGGAAGTTGCGCTGGAACGAAACCCAGCCCGGCGCGAGCCCGCCCGAGATCGTGTCGCCCGCCAGGATGCTGCCGTCCGGTGTCCTGGCGACGGCGCTGCCGCGCATATGCCCGCCGAGCCGGACGAGATCGAGGCCGGGCAAGGGTTCCACGTGCTCGTCCCAGAACTCGAACGCCGGATCGGGTGCGGGCAGCCATTCGCGGTTGCGTTCGTTGACCAGCACCGGGACCCCGCCCAGCGCACGGCTCCAGCCGAGCTGGGCGCCGAACATGTGCGGGTGGCTGGTGGCGATCACGGCGACGTCGCCGAGACCGCGTACGACGTCGAGCACTTCGGTGTCCAACCAGGACGGCGGATCCCAGAGCAGGGTGCCCGCCGGGGTCGTCGCGATGAACGACCAGTGCCCGATCGCGAAGTGCGGGTCCCGTTTGACGCTGTGCAGGCCGCGGCCGTGATCGCGGTGCAAGGTCTTGTGCGGCGCGGAGATCAGTTCTTCGTGCGTCCACCAGCGTCCGGTGTGCGCGCCGAGGTCACCGGCTTCCTCGATGCCGACCTCACCTCGGTCGAGTACGCATCGGGGCGGCTCCGGGGTGGCTGGGTGTTCGATACCGCACCTGTCGCAAATCCACATGATCGAGAGTCTGCGACCTCCAGTGCGCTGGAGGTCAAGACGCGTCTTCCCCCGGCTCGGCGAGCCGGGGGAAGACGGGTGTTCAGCTGACGGTCGTCTTGCCGAGGACGGCGTCCTGGTCGGGCGGGTCGAGGGTGAGGTTGACGTCGAACTCGCCGAGCGAGCTGTCGGTGACGATATGCGAGGTCGCCGCGGCGTCCACGCTGCTGGTCGCCTCACCGGCGGGGGTCCCCGCCGGGATGGTGAAGTCGACCTTGCCCGTCGCGGTGAACTTGAGCGGACCTTCGGCGGGCACCTCGGTGTCCGGGATCGGCAGCTCGATGGGGACCGACACCTTCTGCTCGCCGAGCGCGATGTTCACCTTCGAGCTGATGGTGCCGGAGAGCTTCTTGGCGCCGACCAGCCGGAGCCCGTCACCGGCGGCCTGGCCGGAATCGACGTCGAGGGTGAACGGTACCGAAATCGGCTCACCGGCCTTCGCCGTCGCGGGGATTTCCGCCTTCACCACCACTGCCACCTTCTGGTCGCCGATGATGGGGAAGCCGCCCTTGTACGTGAGATTCTTTTCGACGGCGGCCGCGGTTCCCGCCGCGGTGAGCATTACGGTTCCGGCGACCACGGCCGCGATCCCGGCCGCGCGGAATCGCCGGACACCCTTCCGTACGAGGGTTTCCGTCATGTCAGGTCCTTTCGTCGTTGAATGGGCTCGAAACCGAATCTAGGTGGAAAGTCACCAACGAGGAAAGGAAAAGATCTCTCGCGTTTTATTTACGCTTCGATCTTGTCACGCGTATGTGGAATTGTGAGTTCCCGAATTGTCATGCGAAGGAGGAAAGGGGAAACGTCGTCCGTGTTCTTGTCACCCCGGTGACAGGTGCTCCGTCCGCGCGGCGAACGACTATCGTCTTGATCGTGACCGAACGACCTGAGCCGTGGCACCTCCGGACGCGCCGGTTCCTGCGTGCGACGGACCAGCGTGGCGAACTGGTGCGCGGCGCGCGGTTCCTTCGCGGGCTCGTCCCCGGGAACGGCGAGCCGCTGGCGCCGTCGGCGGGACGCTCGTCCGATCGGCTGGCCCGCCTGCTCGCCGAAGCGGGCGCAGACCGGCCCAGCGTCACCCGCGAGCTGGGGCTGGCCGCGGTCCAGGCGTGGCAGGCCGTCCGCCGCTCCGGCGCCCCGCCACTGTCCGCGAACGGCATCACCGTGCTGTTCACCGACCTCGTCGGTTTCTCGACCTGGGCGCTGGAGGCCGGCGACGACCGCGTGCTGGAGCTGCTGCGAGAGGTCTCCAAGGTGACCGAGTCGATCGTCACCGGGCACCGCGGCAGTGTCGTCAAGGGACTCGGCGACGGGGTGATGGCCGTGTTCGCCGACCCGGGCGAGGCGGTGAACGCCGCCTACGAGACGTGCTCGGCCGTGGGCGTGATCAAGGCCGAGGGCTACCTGCCCCACCTGCGCGCGGGGCTGCACCGCGGGAATCCGCAGCGGGTCGGCGACGACTACCTCGGCGTCGACGTGAACATCGCCGCCCGGATCATGGCCGCCGCCGACGGCGACGAGGTCCTGGCCAGCGCCAGTGTCGTCGAAGAACTGGACCAGGACATCTTCACCGTGCGGCCGCGCCGGAACTTCCGGGCCAAGGGGACCCCGAGGGACCTCCGGGTCTTCCGGGTCGTTCCCCGGTACACGGCCGACGGCTGAGTGTCCTCTCGATCACCTTCGCTTGCCCGGCCCTCTATGCCCATAGAGGCTTCCTCTATGGGCATAGAGCTGGACTCCGGTCAGATCGCCGTCGCGGCGCTGCTGGACGAGGTGCCACGCAGCCGGCGTGGTGTCTACCTGTGGGGTTCCGTCGGGCGAGGCAAGACGATGCTGCTCGACGCCTTCCACGCCGCCGCGCCCGGCCGCAAGAGCCGATGGCATCTGCACCACCTGCTCGCGCACCTGCAGTCCACCGCGCACGACCTCGGCGGGATCGACCGGGCCGTCGCCGCGGTGCTGGACCGGCTCTCGCTGTTGTGCGTCGACGAGTTCCACCTGCACGACATCGGCGACGCGATGCTTCTGCGGCGCTTGCTGGACGCGGTGTTCGACCGGAAGATCACGCTGGTCGCGACGTCGAACTACCCACCGGAAGGGCTGCTGCCGGATCCGCTCTTCCACGACAAGATCGAGGCTGTCGTGACGGCGCTTCGAACGCATCTCGACGTCGTACGCCTCGACGGCGAGAACGACTACCGGCTGCCGGGAACCAGGCCGGGCCGATTCGTCGTCGGCCTGCCACCGGAGACGACGTCCGGTGTCACGTTCGGTTTCGACGAGCTCTGCGCGACCACGGAGATGTCGACCGGGGATTACCTCGATCTGGCCGCGCGCCACCACCGGTGGACCATCACCGATGTCCCGCCGTTGAGGACGGCGGGGGCCGACGCCACGATGCGGTTCCGGGTCCTGATCGACATCCTCGTCGACCAGGGCGTGGAACTGGCCGTCTACGCGCGGGCGTCGTTGGACGAACTCTTCCGCGACCCTCCGGAGGTCCCGGATCTGGACCGGATCCGGAGCAGGCTCACCGCGCTGTCCGACGGGAAGGTCCATTGTGGAGTCCATTGACCGGCGGACCCGCATCGCCGAAGCCGCGACGGAAGTCCTCGCCTCGCAAGGAATCCGCGGTCTGACGCACAGCGCCGTCGACGTCCGGCTGGATCTGCCGCGCGGCTCGACGTCGTACTACTTCCGCACGCGCCAGGCGTTGCTGGAAGCGGTGGTCCGGCGTATCGCGGACACATCCGCCCACCGCTTCCAGCTGACCGGCCTGGCGCACGCCGCCGTCGCCGGCCGCACCGCCGCGGCGCGGGCGATGGCGGCATGGCTCGACGACCTTCTGGTGAGCCGCCGCCATCACGTCACCGCCCGCTATGCGCTGGCGATCGAACTCGCCGGCTTCCCTGAACTCCACGAAATTCTCGCGCGGTCCCTGTTCTCCCGTGAACACGCGACGCGGTTATGCGAAGCCCTCGGCGCGTCCGATCCCGGCACGGCGAGCGCGGACCTCATCAGCCTGATCGAAGGCCTGCTGTTCGACCGGTTCGCCGGCGCACGCTCCCTCGACGGCGTCGAGGCGGGTACCCCGGCCGGCGTCGACCAGTTCACCCGGCCGCTGGCGGCCTACCTGCGGGGAATGCCTTAGCCGGGCATCTCCGAAGGCTGCGAGTCCAGCCCCGCCCGGGGCTTCGTCCAGCCGCCGCGCGTGAAGTCCGGTACCGCCACCGGTTTCCCGCCGCGCGCGAGGGAGACCACGCTCAACGGCACGGGGGAGCACCAGGCCGCCGAGTCGTAGACGTCGATGTCCGGCACCAGCCCGGCGCGCATCTGCTGCACGATCCGCCACTGCAGCACGTAGTCCATACCGCCGTGCCCGCCCAGGTTCGGGTCGTCCTTGAGCTTCTTCCACAGCCAGTGGTCGTGGCGCTCCCGGTACGGCCCGAAGTCCTTCCACGCGTGCCCGCTGTGGTCGGGCTCGACGTAGATCCGGGCGGGGTAGTCCTCCACGATGCCGCGGCTGCCGGCGAGGCTGTTGATGCGGCTGTACGGGCGCGGCGAGCTGACGTCGTGCTCGGCGCGGATGATCCGGCCCTGCTCGGTCTCGATCAGGCAGGTCACCAGGTCGCCGTTGATGTAGGTCTCGTTCCACGACGGGTGGCCCGGCGGCATGTGGCGTTTCCGGTAGTCGGCGAGCCCCTTCGGCTCGGTCGCCGTGGCGCGCAGCGTGGCGAACCGGTCGCCGCGGTTGACGTCCATGCAGGCGGCGATCGGCGCGAGGCCGTGCATCGGGTAGAAGCTCGCGGTGCTGCGGGTGTGCCACTTCCGGCGCCACGCGTCGGTGTAGTACGTGTCGGAGAACAGCAGCTCGCGCAAATCGTGCAGGTAACCGCCGTGCCCGTTGGTGACCTCGCCGAAGACACCCTGGTGCGCCATCTTGAGGATGGCCAGCTCGTTGCGGCCGTAACTGCAGTTCTCGGCGAGGAACAGGTGTTTGCGGGTCTGCTCGCTGGTGTCGACGAGGTCCCACAGCTGGTCGAGCTCGGTGGCGATGGGCAGTTCGACGCCGACGTGCTTGCCGGACAGCAGCGCGGCCTTGCCCTGCGGGTAGTGGAACTCCCACGGCGTGGCGATGTAGACGAGGTCGATGTCGTCGCGCGCGAGCATCTTCTTGTAGGCGTCGGCGGAGCCGCCGTACTCGGCCGGACGCGGACGCCCGGCGGCGGCGAGCTTGTCCGCGGCGGCCTTCGCGCGCTCGGCGCGAATGTCACAGACGGCCGTGACCGCGGCGCCCGGTACGGCACTCCAGCCGCCGATCATGGACATCCCGCGGTTGCCGAGACCGATCATCCCGATCCGGACGGTCTGGTGCCGCTCGAACGGGACGCCGATCATGCTGCGCTGACCAGGACGGCGGGGCGAGATCGCGGCTTCTTCCGCGGCGGTGGCGCTCGCCGGCATCGCGGCGAGCGCCCCGGCGGCGAGCGCGCCACCGAACAGTGTCCGCCGGGAGACAGAGGGCAGGTCGGCCATGAAGAACACTCCTTCGTGTCGCCTTAGGTGCCCAGACTTTGTCCAATCGCCGCCAGATATGTCAAGAGATGCGCCAAAGTGAGCAGTAAACTGCACTAATGCGCAGTTTGACTGTGTGTTCGCGGCCGCTTCGCGCAACCCGGGTGCGCGTACACACCCGGGTCACGCTTGGCGTCAGCGGCGGATCATCACCTGGTCGATCGACTTGCGCACCAGGTTCGGCACCACGCAGTCGTCCGCCGGATAGCCGACCGGGATGACGGCGAACGCCTTCTCGTTCTGTGGCCGTTCGAGCAGTTCGCCGAGGAACCGCATGGGCGACGGCGTATGCGTCAACGCGGCCAGTCCGGCGAGGTGAAGCGCCGTGAGCAGCATGCCGACCGCGATGCCCACCGACTCGTCGACGTAGTAATGCTTGTGCTTGGTGCCGTCCTCGTCGAGGAAGTAGCGCTGCTGGAAGACCACGATGAGGTACGGGGCGTCGGTGAGGTGGGTCTTCACCGCGTCGGTGCCCAGCGGGCGCAAGGCGGACAGCCACTCCTCGCCGAGCCTGCCCTCGTACGAAACGCGTTCCTCCTCTTCGGCGGCTTCACGGATCCGCTGTTTGGTCGCGGCGTCTTCGATGAGAACGAACGTCCACGGCTGCTGATGCGCGCCGCTGGGCGCGGTCGAGGCCACCGCGATGGCGTCGACGACCACCTGCTCGGGTACCGGGTCGGTCGAGAACATCCGCACGGTGCGGCGGCTGTCCATGCGACGGCGCAGATCGGCGGCGATGGCCAGCGATTCTTCCGCGGTCATACGCGCCGGACGGTAGGGCACCGGCTCGAAGGGGTCGCCGTAGGTCGGGGTCCACTGTGCTGCGGTCATGGTGGCGATTCTGTCGGCGGGAAGCGTTTTCGGGAAGCCCCGGCGTCGGGTTATGTCCCTGGAGTTATGCCGCCATCTGTCTCAAGTGGACGGACGCCGGGCGTCGTAACCTGCGGGTGGTTCCGGTACCTAGAGGGGCACTTAGCGGTGGCCGTGGCGAAGAGATAAGTACCTATTGCACGACTTTCGGCGGTGTCCGGTTTCTCGTGCCGCGTCCCAGAATCAGCACACCCGTCCCCATCGCGCGGCCGAATCCCGGCCGCAGAAATGAGTCGGAACCATGCGACTGCGCTCCTTCGCACTGATCGCCGGCACCGCCTTCGCGGCACTGCTCGGCGTCACCGCCCCCGTGGCATCCGCCGCGGAACCGTCCTCCGACGTCCAGCCGATGATCATCGGCGGCCAGAACGCGTCGAGCGGCCCGTGGGCGGCCAGGCTCTTCGCCAACGGCCGGCAGACCTGTACCTCGACGATCATCGCGCCGCAGTACATCCTGACCGCGAAGCACTGCGTGGCCAGCAGCGGCACGTTCACCTTCCGGATCGGCAGCCTCGACCAGCAGAGCGGCGGCACCATGGCCACCGGATCGACCGTCACCCGCCACCCGAGCGCGGACCTCGCGATCGTGAAGCTGACGACATCGGTCAACGCCACCTACTCGCCGCTGGGTACCACCGCCAACGTCTCCGTCGGCCAGACCGTGCAGGTCTACGGCTGGGGCGCGACGAGCCAGTGCGGCTCGGAGATCAACTGCCAGTCGCGCTACCTGAAGGTCGCCAACGTCTCGGTCACGTCGGTCTCTTGCCGTGACTACAACGGCGGCATCGCGGTGTGCGCGCGCCGCGGCGACGGCATCACCGCCGGCGGGGACTCGGGTGGCCCGATGTTCGCCTCCGGCCGTCAGGTCGGCGTCGCGTCGACGAGCGACCGGCAGACGACGACCGCGTACACCAACATCACGCGGTACCGGCCCTGGATCCAGCAGATCGCCGGGGTCTGAGGTTCGGTTGTAGCGGGGCCCTCTCCGGCGGCTTGTCGGGGAGGGCCCGTGGTGCCCGATGGCGTAGATGACTCCTCGTTCGACTCCAGTCTCATGAGCTAAAGTTAGCGTCGTCTTCCAGGTCCAGTGATCGTTCAGCGCTGTCCAAGAGTTCTGCGTATGTCATGATGTCGATCCTGCTCAGATGGCTCCCGTAGGTACGCAGGGCGCCGTTTATCTGCCATGCTTCGACGTGGTCAGGCTGGAACATGGGGTGTCCGATCACTACTGTTGCAAACGATCTGCTTGTCTCCACGCCGAGCCTTTCGGTTATCTCGTTGCGGTCTTCGTCGAGTTGTCGTAGATAGTTCGCGGCCTGGCCAACGGCGTTGTGCACGGGGGAAGTTGGAACGTATCCGCCTCGATACTGTTTGATGATCTCGACATTTGCCTTTTTTAGTTCGACAATATGCAGTACGCCGTCTGGCCGAAGGAGCGGGATGTCGGCCTCCATGCCAATTGTCAGCCGGCGCCGGGCGAGTTCGCCGATGAATTTTCCTCCGAAAATCCACCAGGATTTCGACAAGGATTTACGGATTTGTTCCTCTGAGCTGTAACGATTCTCGACGATCTGTCGTAACTCCGCTAGTTGTCGTCGGCGCCGGGTGATTTGCGCCGCAGTCAAGATGGTGTCGACATCTGGCAATGCGAGCAGGTCATCGAGTGAAGGCCGGATTTCGCCGAAATGATGAACATAGTCGATTCTGTCGGCCAAAACGTCTACTATCCAAGCGGCTATGTCTGACCGTATGCGAAAGGCGCCATAGTGTCCTTGGCGCCTCGCGCGGGCGAAGCGGAGCGGCCTCTGACCTTGTCGTGCAAAGTAGTCCCTTAGGTCTTCGCCTGAGGCGCCGGGGTTGCTCTTGAGGTAGTCCGCGATCTCTTGTGCTGCCAAGGCTGTTACGCCGCTCACGGTGCGTTCAAGCATCTGTGTATCGTCTTGTCCGCTTCCTGAGTAGAGCGGGTACTTGTGATTCAAGTCCTCCTCGAGCATCTTGCCGCTTGCGTATGCCAAGGCGTCAATCAATCCCTGGGCGGCGTGTTCGGCGTTCCTGTCTTGTGCTGTTCTCTTGGCGAACTGTAGGAGGTTGAGAAGCTGTCGTCCTCCTCGGTATGGGCTAGTAGTCCCAATGTGCTCAAGTGTGTCCATGATTGCCTGGGCAACCTCGTCGTCACTTGCCTGTTCGTGAATGGCAAGTAGTAAGTATTTGAGTACCGAGTCTGATCTGATGTACATGAGTCCATTCCAAAGTCCGACAAGACGAGACTCGCACTTACAATGCCCTGCACTATACGGACTTCGTCCGAGGCTGGTGCGCCGCTCGACGGGCCCGATGGTTGGCGACGTTGACGCGGTTTCCGCAAAGTCCCGGCATGCAATAACGGCGCCGTCCGGGGCGTGTGGTGTCGATGAACGCGCCCTGGCAGGTGGGCGCGCCACAGGCGTGGAATCGTTCTGTGCCGAGAGTCCGGACCACGCCGAGTATCCCGATGCCGCAGACCAGGGACAACGCGTCCGAAGTCGTCGCGGTCGGTTTCAGCGAAACGGCCCATCGCGCGTTCCCGGCACCGGCTAGGAGGGTGACCTGGGCGGCCGTCGAAGTGAGTGCGGTCGCGCCGTTGATCAAGCGATCATGGATCGGCTGGTCGATCAGATCGCGCACTGCGACGCGCAGTCGGTGAACGGCGCGCAGATCGCTGGGCCGCGTGATCACGGGTATCGAGTGCAGCTCGGCGAAGGCGACAAGCGACGCCAGGTCAGGCAGCTTGTCCTCGCCGTGCCACACCTCAGGCGCCGTGTTGACCAGGTCGGTAGCGACGCCCGCCGCCCAGACGTAATCGTCTAACGCTACTTGCATCCCTTACCGACCTCTCGTACGTTCGCGGTTAACCGACACTTTAACCTTTACCGGGAGGTTCACCGTGGAGATCGACGCGTTGGTGTTCGACATCCTCGGCACGCTCGTCGACGAGCCGGCCGGGATCCGCGCGGCCGTTCGGCAGGCCGCGCCGGATGCCGACGCCGATGAACTGGTCAGGCTGTGGCAGGGCCACGTCGAGACCGAGCAGCGGCGCATCGTCGCGGGGGAGAGGCCGTACGCCCCGAGCGACGTTCTCGACCGCGAAGCCGCCCAGGTTGCCACTAAGACGGACGTGGTGCCGAAGCTCTCGCCGTGGCCCGACTCCGTCGAAGGGCTGGCCAAGCTCGCTGAACGCCACACGCTGATCGGGCTCTCCAACGCCAGCCGGACGAGTCTGCTCCGGATCAACGCCCACGCCGGCCTCCGCTGGCATCAAGCGCTCTCCGCGGAGGAGGCGCGGACCTACAAACCGGACCCGGCGGTCTACGAACTGGCCGTTGACGTGGCCAAAACGAAGCCGGAGCGGCTGTTGATGGTCGCCACCCACGCGTGGGACCTGAGGGGAGCGCAGAGCGTCGGTCTCCGGACCGCCTACGTCGCCAGGCCCGTCGGCGACCCGCCGTCCGAGACGGATCGGTTCGACTTCCATGCCGACGGCCTCGCCGATCTGGCCGTTCAGCTCGCGAAACTTCGGATGTGATCAAAACTGTCGGTGCCTCCCGCTAGGTTCATCCCAGTCCCCACCGAGGCACCCCGCAAGGAGAAGATGCGTTGTCAGACTGGGAAAGAGCGAGCACGGCCAGGGTGTTGCCACCTGCCCGCCCGCGCAAGCTCGCGAAGGTCCCGTTCGTCGAACTGGCCGACGGACGGGTGCAGGGCGTGGTGTCCAGCGGATCGGACATCGGGCGGGTGTACGTCTCGTCGGTCACGGCGAGCACGTATGAATTCTCCTGTAGTACCAACAACAACCGGCCCTGTGGCGGGGCGCGGGGAATGTTCTGCAACCACATTCTCGCGCTGATCAACGAATCCACCCTTCAATACGGTGCCGAGCGGGTGGCGCGGTACCTGCGCGTCGAAGCTCCCGAGCCGACAGCGCAGGCCATTTCGCAGACGATGAGCGCGACACGGCCGTCGCAGGGTGACAGCACCGCCGCGGCTTCCGTGTTCAGCCAATTCTTGCGGCACTTGGCATACCTCGAATTCGAAGCGTCGACGGCGCCGGTGCCGGAGCTTCAGTGGTTCCCGTCGACCAGGGCGGTGGTCTGATGCGCATCGATCTGCTCGCCGATCCCATCGCCGGTCTCGACGAGGCGCTGGCGGTTGTCGACGCCTTCGACGACGTGCTCGTCGCTGGGCTGCTTCGTCCTCAGAAGATCGCCGGTCTGACAGGGCTCGCCGAAGCCGTCGCGGGGTCGCCGTTGGCGGCGCGCGTCGCGGAGGCGGCCGAGAAGACCGCGGCAGGGGCAGCAGGGGAGGAGCACTTCGTTTCCCTTGCGGCGGCGAGGATCGCGGTGTTCGGCTCCGTGCACGACGCGGTCTTCGCCCGTCTCGTCGAAGCGACTGGCCGGCCACAGGGCGAGGATTCGATCCGGCAAGGGGCCGAGGCAGAGTCTCCGAATCTGCTGGCCGCCGCTCGTTCCTGGCTCGCCGATCTGGCCCGAGCGGGCTGGCAGGGCATCGACCATGACCTCATCTCGGGCTCGGCGCAGGTGATTTCGGCGCTGCTGGCCGAACCGAGCCTGCGTCGGCCGGCCGTCCTGCTCGACGGTTTCGCGGCCGAGCTCGCGGCGTCGTGCCCTGGTGCGGCTTTGGAACGCGTCCCCGTCCGGCGCTGGGGCGATCTGTGGTCGCGTGCGATGGTTCTGACGTTGCCCGGAGCGGCGCCGGAGATCGGAATGGTCACCGGCCGCTTGCTGCCGCTCGGGGTCGACCTCCTTGAACATTCGACGGCCGCGCAGGCCCAGGTCCACGCCGTGTTCGAACCCGAAGACGGTACGGCGCCCCGTCTCGTGCGGGCGAATGTGACCGTGCCCAAGCCGGACACGATCATCGGTGCCGGGATCTGGCAGCTTCTGCGTCCGCATCTCTCCTTGCTCTCGGCGATCAGCGAGGGTCGCTCGATGGACCTCACCGGCATGCCGGTCACCGCCGAGGGCGACCTGCTCTGGCAGGACGAGCACGCCCGCCTCGGCGAGCCCGCGGACGCGTTCTCCACGGCGCGCGTAACCCTGCCGAAGGCCGTTACGCCGGTGGTCGCTCCGCTGGACCGGCATCCGGTGCGGATCGCCGTCCCTGTCTTCCTCGAGGGTTACGACATCGAGGGCGACGAAGACGAGGTCACGTTCACCTTCGCCGGGAATCGGCTCCCCGTCGAGACGGACCGCATTCCAGCGGCCGGTCCGCTGACGCCGAAGGGTGTCGCGAGCTCCAGCGCGTGCATCGGTCTCATGCGGTGGGACGGCGGATTCCGTCTCCAGCCGCTCGCCGTCGAGACCACCGTGCGGAAGAAGACCACCGCCGTGCACGCCGGAGCCTGGGCCGGCGGCACCACGGACAAGGCCGGGGTGAAAGCCGAGAAGGCGGCCACCGACGCCGCGGCCGTACTGCGCGAGCGCGCCGGAAGGCTGTTGCGGAAATGACCGAACCCGAGGACAACCGCCGCCAGGTCCTGTACTGGCGGCTGCTCGCCCGGCTCTTCGACACCGAGGAGCAGGCCGCGCTCGAGTCGGCGAGTGTCGCCGTGGTCGAGGACATCGGCTTGCCGTCGGCCCTGTTGGATCCGAACGTCGCGGTCGACTCGGTCGTCCAGCGCCATCCGGAGCTGGCCGCCGAGTTCGACGGGCTGATGGTCCCCGAGGCCGAGGACAGCCGGGACAAGGCGGCGGAAGTGCGGCGCGCGGCGCTCGTGTCGAAGGTGCTGCTCAACGTCTTCGCTCAGCCGCCGCATACGGTGACCGCCGGCCGGTTGTCCTGCTGGCAGTCCGACGCGGGCTGGCTTGAGCGCGCGCTGGGCTGCCGTCCGGGTGAACTGCGCGGTGGTCGTCCCGGTGGCGCCCCGACCGGGCTCGGCGGCACCGGCGGGGGCGGCACACCCGATCTGAGCACCCTGCTCCCGGCGATCGGCCCGGACCTCGGCGACATCGAGGCGGACCTGGTCAAACGGATGCATCTGCGCGAGGTCCTCGCCGATCCCGCGCTCGCGGCGAAGCTGAGCCCGAGTATGTCCCTCATCGAACAGTTGTTGCGGGACAAGGACAACCTGTCCGGAGTGGCGTTGGCCAACGCCAAGTCGCTCATCCGGCGTTACGTCGACGAGATCGCGGAGGTCCTGCGGACCCAGGTCGAGAAAGCCTCGACGGGCAAGGTGGATCGTTCGGTCCCGCCGAAACGGGTGTTCCGCAACCTCGACCTCGATCGCACCATCTGGAAGAACCTCACCAACTGGAGCCCGGAAGAGGAACGGCTCTACGTCGATCGCCTCTACTACAAACAGACCGCGAAGAAGACCACGCCACAGCGCCTCATCGCGGTCGTCGACCAATCCGGTTCCATGGTGGACTCGATGGTCAACTGCGCCGTGCTGGCCTCGATCTTCGCCGGATTGCCCAAAGTGGACGTTCACCTGATCGCCTACGACACACAGGCGCTCGACCTGACGCCGTGGGTCCACGACCCGTTCGAAACGCTGCTGCGCACGAACCTGGGCGGCGGCAACGACGGAATGGTCGCGATGGGGCTGACCCAGCCGAAGATCGCCGAGCCCGCGAACACCGTGGTGGTGTGGATCTCCGACTTCTACGAGACCCGCGTCGAGCAGCTCTTCGAAAGCATGGCCGCGATCCACCGGTCCGGGGCGAAGTTCATCCCGGTCGGTTCGGTCACCAGCGCCGGACGGGGCAGCGTCAATCCCTGGTTCCGCGAGCGCTTCAAGGATCTCGGCACGCCCGTGATCTCCGGTCACATCACCAAACTCGTCCACGAACTCAAGACTTTCCTCACCTCCTGAACTCCCCGAAAGGCAAGACATGTCCGACCTGTTGCGCGCCCCGGCCGAGATCAAGTACGCCGAAGAGCTGGACTGGCTGGAGTCGGTCGACGACAATCCCAAACCGTTCGCCTGGCGCCTATCCCCGAAGATGCTGCGCCTGTTCATCCTGGGTTCCGAACGCGCCGACGGCCTCGACCGCGAGATCTCGCAGAAATGGTTCGGCGACCGGAGCATCGTCGAGCGGGCCATCGTCACGCTCGCCTCGGACCGCGGGCTCCTGCTGATCGGCGACCCGGGCACCGGCAAGAGCTGGCTCGCCGAGCTGCTGGCCGCCGCGATCTCCCGCAACTCCACCCTCGTCGTGCAGGGGACCGCCGGTACCACCGAGGACCACATCAAGTACTCGTGGAACGTCTCGATGGTCATCGCGAAGGGCCAGTCCCGCGAGTCGATGATCCCGTCGCCGATCATGACCGCGATGGAGGCGGGCTCGATCGGCCGGTTCGAGGAACTGACCCGGTCCACCAGCGACGTGCAGGACGCGCTGATCTCGATCCTGTCGGAGAAGTACATCTCGGTGCCGGAGCTGGACAGCGACGGCATCGTCTTCGCCAAACCCGGCTTCTCCGTGATCGCCACCGCCAACAGCCGCGACCGCGGGGTCAACGACCTGTCGTCCGCGCTCAAGCGCCGCTTCAATTTCGTGCGTATCCCGGTGGTGACCAACAAGAAGAGCGAGGCGGAGATCGTCCGCTTCCGCACCGAGGAACTCTTGCGCCGCCACCAGATCGAGCTGGACGTGCCGCCGACGCTGCTCGACGTGCTGCTGCGCAGCTTCGGTGACCTTCGCGCCGCGGCGGCGTCAGCGGGCAGCGACGACGAGAAGCTGGAGTCCGCGTTGTCCACGGCCGAACAGATCGGTGTGCTCGAAGACGCGGTGCTGCACAGCAACTTCTTCGGGGAACGCGAGCTGACCGCCCGCACGCTGGCGTCCTCACTGGTCGGCTCGCTCGCCCGTCGTGAGCCGGAGGATCTGGCGATCCTCAACAAATACCTGCACGGCGTCGTCGAGCCGCGAAGCAAGGACGAGGGCGGGGACTGGCCGGAGTTCCTCGACGGCGGCCGCGACGCGATCGCCACCCTCTCGTGAGCGGCGCCTTCGAGGCGTTGCGCGGCCAGTTGCAGGAGGCCGCGGCCGCCTTCGCCGACGGGCCCGGCGCGTTGGAGGGCATCCTGCTCGGACTCGTCGACGACGTCGACCGCGCGGTGCGCGAGCCGTTGGAGATCTTCCCGGTCTGCCACCATTCCCCGGCTTCGGCCGTGGCGATGGCGCGGCGGTTGCGGGAGAAGCAGCCGAAGGTGGTCTACCTCGAACTGTGCGAGGACATGGCGCCGTTGCTGACCGAGCTGCGCAACTGCCGCCTTCCCGTGGCGGTGCAGGCGTTCGCGACGGAGGTGAAGGGATTCCCCGCCGAGTGGGCGCCCCTGTCCGTGGTCGCGCCGATCACCGAGGCTTCGGCGGAGTACCAGGCGATCGCGTACGCCCTCGACACCCCGGGCGTCGAACTCGTCCTCGTCGACCGGTCGGCGGACCACGTCTTCCAATGGAACGAACGTGAACCGTCCACGGACCCCGAGGCGCCGCCCGCCGAGGAGGAGGCCGCGCTGCACGGTGACGCGGTCGGCGTCGAAATCGGTGACCTGCGGCCCCGGTTCGCCGAACTCGAGGAACACCTGCTGCGGCACGGACGGGTGCGGCACTGGTCGGAATGGTGGCACCAATACGTCGAACTGCCGCTCGGTGACAGCGACCACGACACTTATCGCCAGGTCATGTTCCTGATCGGCAGCCTGTTCCGCCGTCTCGCGCCAGGCGACACCCGGCACGTGCGGGTGGACGAAGACCGCGAGCGCTACATGTGGACCCGTATGCGCGAGCACCTCGCCACGTCGGGCGCGGACCCCGCGGACTGTCTCTACATCTGTGGCGCCTTCCACGCGGCCAGCCGGGTCGCGGAGTTCGGCGTCGAAGGTACGGACGGGTTCGTGATCAGCCCGCGCAGCGAGAGCACCTGGCAGTACGGGCTGATCCCGTCGAGCCACGCCTCGATCGAGGCGCAGTTCGGGCTCGCCGGGGGCTCGGTGTCGATCGCGGCCACCGAGTGGGCCAAGAACCTCAAGCGCACCAAGGTGAAGCAGTTCCAGCTGGAAGGGCAGGTCGGCGGGCCGAAACGGAAGAAGGCCGCGGAGCTGCCCGCGCCGACGCCGGATCCGGTGGCGGCGGACCGGCTTTCCGGCTTCCTGCAACGACCTCCGGTGCTCGACCGGCTGGACGAAGCCGAGCTGCTCGGCTGGTCGGTCGAGATCGTGCGGGCGGCGCGCCGCAACGGGTACCTGGCCTCGACGGCCGACGCCATCGCGGTCTTCGAGACCTCGATCCTGCTGGCGGGCGTGCGTGACCGGGCCAAACCGACACCGTACGACTTCCAGGACGCGGCGGTCACCTGCATCGAGAAGGACGTCGTGCCCGGCAGGCGCGACGTGCGCCGCCTCGTCGAGATCATGATGGGCGGCGACCGGATCGGCCAGGTCGGGTACGACGCGTTGCCACCCTTGGCGCGCGACGTGCACGACAGGCTGGAGCCGCTGAACCTCAAGCTGCAGCAACGAGGTGTGCAGCGGGCGCTGCTCGACATCGCGTCGCGGCCGGAGCTGGAACCCTGCTCCGATCTGCTGTGGATGCTGCGCTACCTGATGCCGCACGGTGCGGCGAGGCCGATCATGGGCGAGCGGCGGCTCGGCGAGCGGCCGATCCAGGAGTCGTGGGATCTGGCGCTGGGCACCCACCAGCGGGCCCTCATCGAGCTGGGCTACGAGGGTGTCAGCGTCGAGCAGGTGCTGGAGCAACGGCTTCGGCGCGCTGCCTACCACCCGCAGGTCACCGCCGCGAAGGTGCTCGGAGCGGTCGAGGACGCGACGCTCTACCTGCGCAGCGCACGGCTCGCGGGAGAGCTGGGGACACGTGCTCTGGACGTGCTCGCCACCGAACGCACCGTCGACGGCGCTCCGGAAGTGCTGCGACGGGTGCGGAGGCTGCTGGCGCACTACCGGACCAGCGAGCCGGTGCTGCCTCGATGGATCGAGGACTTCGTCAAGACGGGGTACGCGCACTACTGCACCCTGCTCCCGGCGGCTTTCGCCGACGAGGAAGCCGGTGTCGAACAGGTCGCCGCGATGCTGGGCTTCCTGTTCAGCATGGAGTCGCTCGCCCTGTCACTGGGGTGCGACCGCACGCAGCTGGAGCTGGCGATCGTCGGATCGCATCCGCAGGAGCCGTCGAAGGTGGCGCTGCTGTGGGCGGCGCAGGTACAGCTCGGCCGTCTTTCCCGAGCGGAGTTACGGGAGCGGTGCGCCGGATTGCTGGCGAACCCGATGGTCCTGCCCGCTTATCCGCGCTACCTGAGCGGGTTCGTCCACGCGTTGGAGCCGGCGCCGGGTCTGGCCGATTTCGTCGTCGAGGCGGTGTCGAACGCCTTCGCCGAGCTTCCGGACAGGTTGCTCTTGCCGTGGTTGCCGACGTTGATCACCACACTGCGGTCGCGGGGAGCCGAACTGGTGCCCTTGCTCGTGCGTGAAGCCGGGCGGATCTTCCCCGGCCGCCTCGCGGCGCTCGACGAATGGGTCCCACCGTGGCAGGACCAGCCGGAACCCATCGAGGCGACGAGGAAGACCAAGGGCGGCGGACTCGCGCTGCTGGCGGCTCATCCGGCGGCGTGTGACGCGGTGGCGGGTCTGCTGGGCTGTGACGAGCCGTGGGGGAGCACCACACCCACCGGTTTGGCGTTGCTCGAACGGTATCCGGACTCCGCCGCCGCTTTGGAGGAGGTGCTGACCGGAGGGTGAATCGAGGGGCTGTCGCCGGGGCATCCGGCGACAGCCCGGTAGATCAGTCGGCGACCCAGCTTCCATGGAAGCCCAGCGGCACCGGCCTTGGCAGGTGGATGCGCGCCAAGGGCTTCGCGGTGAAGTCCTGCGCCGCGAGGATCACCAGGTCCGACGCGTTGCGGTCGCGGTTGTTGACGTAGGCGAGGGCGTAACCGTCGTCCTCGGCCTTGGCGTGGGAGGACGGCACGAACACCGCTTCGCTCGCGTCGGCGCCCGGGCCGAAGCGGTGCACCTCCGAGCGCCCGTTCCGCAGGTCGTGCTTGATCAGCGCGTTGCCGAACGAGCCGGACGGCTTGTCCAGGTAGACGTCGAACAGTTCACCGGGAGAAGCCGAGTAGCCGTACCGGTGCCGTCGTGACACCAGGCTTTCGTTGACCCGCGGGAACTCCTGCGGCCGGTCGTCGAGCACGCGGCGCCGGACCCGTCCCTGCGCGAGATCGATCGTCCAGCGCTCCAGCACCGGCGGGCCCGACGCCGACGGACCGCCGAAGCCCTGCTTGCCGGCCACCTCGAACGGCGCGGGCATCGTGGTCAGGTCGACCACCACCGTGGAGCCCTGCTCGTAGGCGTTGAGTGTATGCGAGTAGAACACCGGATCCACGCCGAACCAGCGGACCGGGCCGCCGTCGCGTTTCATCACCCCGACCCTGGCCGGGTGATCCGTGTTCCACTTGTAGGGCACGATCTTGCCCGGCTGCGGATCGAAGGTGACTGGTACGTCGAAGACGACCACGTAGTTCTCGGTGAGCCCGAAGTCGTGCATCATCGGGCTGTCGGTGACCGGGATGCGCGTGGTCCGCACCACGCGGCCGGTCCGGTCGACCAGCAGATGCCGCACGTGGTCCCAGGTCGGGTGGTAGGTCACCGCGTGCAGCTCGTCGGCGCGGGCGTCGAACTTGGTGTGCGCGGTGTAGGAGCCCTCCAGTGAGCCGTCGAAATCGAACGGACCCAACGTGTTCAGCTCGCCGTCGAGTTCGTACGGCGGGGCACCCGATTCCTGCAGGGTGAGGATGCGGCCGTGATGGCCGATCACGTGCGTGTTCGGCGCGAAGTCCTCGGCGGGCACCGGCCACGGGTACCGCTCGCCGAGTTTCGCCGCGACCCCGGACGAACGCACCCAGCGGTTGCGGTACCACTCGGCCTTCCCGTCGCGAAGCCGGACGCCGTGCACCATGCCCTCACCCTGCATCCAGTGGTGGGCGCGCGGATCTTCGAGGCCGAGGACGTTCGGCCCGGTGCGCAGGTACCGCCCGCAAAGGTCCGTCGGGATGCGGCCGGTGACCGGTAGCCCGAATGTGGTCACCTCCTCCGTGGCCGGCGCGAACGCGCCTTCGACGAACGGGTAGTGCGGTTTCTCCGAAGCTTGCGCGGCGGAAGCGGGCCCGCTGATCCCGAAGCTCGCGGCGGTTCCGCCGATGGTGAGCGCGGCCGCACCACGGAGCACGTTCCGCCTGGTCGGTTCGGTCATGGTCGATCCCCCAACTCATAAATAACTGTGTATGCCATGAACAGTGTATGCCTTTACCGGTTTCGGGTGCAACAATGCCCCGATGGACGACGTCAAGATCGAGTTGCTGCCGCCGGGTACGGCGCTGGCCTGGGGGCACGGCCCGGCGCCCCGGCGCGGGCCGAAACCGGGATACAGCCTCGACCAGATCGTCGACGCGGCCATCGCGCAGGCCGACGCGGAAGGCTATGCGGGACTGTCCATGCCTTCGATCGCCAAACGTCTCGGTGTCACCGCGAACGCGCTTTACCGATATCTGAGCTCGAAAGAGGAGTTGCTCGTCCTCGTGGCCGAAGCGGCCTGGGGGCCGCCGCCGCGACTGACGTCCGGCGATTGGCGCACCGCGGTCACCGTCTGGGCTCGCACACTCCTCGAACGCTGCCGCCGTCATCCGTGGCTGATCGACCTGCCGGTGCGGAGGGCGCCCAGTACGCCGAATCTCTTGGGGTGGCTGGAGAATTTCCTCGAGGGGATGGCGGATTCAGGGCTGAGTGCCCAGGATGTCACGGGCTGCGCGATGCTGGTCGACGGATGGGTTCGCAGCACCGCGTCGCTGCTTCGGGACGTGAACGCGAGCCCTCCCGATCAGGTCCGGGCTCTCGGTTCGTTTCTGGGGCCGCGTCTCGAAGAGCGAGGCTATACGCGCGTCGCCGCCGTGATCTCCGGTGAGGCGTACGGCGAAGAGGGTGTCGAGGAAGCGGACATCGAGTTCGGTCTCGGTCGCATCCTGGACGGCATCGAGGCGCTCATCGAGCGCCGGTGAACACCCCGTCCAGCCGGTAGTCGACGATCTCCGACGCGCGCTCGGCCGTGTAGGCGTCGACCATGATCGCCGTGACGAGGCCGGCGGACATCGTCGCGAGGGAGTCCGCCTCGAGTCGAGGGTCGAGGCGCGCGGGAACGTCGCCTTTCTCCTGGGCTGCCCGGAGCAGTTCGGTGATCGCGTGGACCAGGTGGGGCAGAAGCGGTTCCTGATCGGGATCCTGGCTCCCGCGTGTGACGTCGACGGCGAAATACGCGATCTGGACGGCGGAGAGCATGCGGGCGCGCTCGCCGTCCGGCAGCACCGAGGTCAGGTAGGCGCGCACGATGGTGCGCTCGTCCTCCGACTTCATCGCCTCGCCGATGGTCTTCCCGGCGTGCTCCATGGTCAGCTCGACGATCCGCCGCCACGAGAAGCGCAGCATCTCTTCCTTGGTCGGGAAGTAGTACTGGACCAGGTTCATCGAGATCCCCGCCTCCGCGGCCACTGCACGCAGCGTGACCGCCTGCAGGCCTTGGGCGGCGGCGATCCGGAAGAGCGCCTCCGCGATCTCGCGCCTGCGCTCTTGGTGGTCCACACGTTTCGGCACGCGATCACTCTCCCATGCCGGTGAGGGCTGGCTGGAATGGCCACCCCCTGTTATGGTGCAAGTGCACCATAAAACTCGGAGGAGGTCCGATGCTGGGGGAGTTCACCGACAAGAAGGCCGAAGAACGCTTCTTCGCCGTCTACGACGAGGTTTTGCGGAAGTGGCCGGTTCCCGCCGCGGAGCTGGACATCGAAACGAGATTCGGCCCGACGCGGGTCCGTAGTTGTGGGCCGGTGGCCGGTCCGCCGATCGTGCTGCTTTCCGGCGGGATGGGCACCTCGCTGTCCTGGTATCCGCATATCGCCGAACTCGCGATCCGGCACCGGGTCTACGCGGTCGACTCCCTCGGCGAGCCTGGGCGATCGATCCAGACCGCGCCGATCGAGTCCACGGAAGACTGTGCGGACTGGCTCGCCGAGGTCGTCGAAGGCGTGCTCGCGGAAACAAGCCACGAAAAGGTCTACCTCGCCGGTGTTTCGCGAGGCGGCTGGCTGGCGCTGAATCTCGCGACGCGGTCCACCGCTCGGGTCGCCGGTGTCGTCGCCATTGAAGCCGCGGGGTTCGGCGTGATCGGCCGGAGCTTCATCTGGTGGAGTTTCCGTGAGATCTTCCGGTGGTTCCTGCCCAGGTGGCTCCTCCGCCTGGTGGCGTCGGGAGATCCGGACGTGCGGCACACCGTGCGGCCTCTGCTCTTCGCCGCGCTCAAGTACAAGCAGCAACTCCCTGAGATGCACCTGTTCAGCGATGACGAGCTGGCGGCGATCGACGTACCGACCCGGATCGTCGTCGGCGAACGCAGCGTCATCCACGACGCTCGCGAGGTGGCGGCCCGGCTCGGATCATTGAGCCCGCACGTCGAGGTCGAGGTCGTGCCCAAGCGCACTCATGGGCTCTCGTTGGAGGAGCCCGACCTCGTCACCACCCGGATTCTCGAGGCCGCGCGTCACGCCGCGGCCACCTGATCCGGCCACGACGGGGAACGGCCCAGCAGGGCCATGATCGTGTCCAAATCGGACTGCCCCACCACGTCGACGGCCGGCGCGAAGGCGGCGCCCGGCGCGTTTCGGCTCTTCCCGTTCGGGATCGCCTTGGCGAACCGCAGCCCGGCGTCGAGGACCTCTCGCTGGAACGTGATCGGCAGGCCGAGGGTTTTGGCGACGTCCCACGAGTGCACGAGGTAGTCCACGAAATGGAAACCGAGGGCCTGCTCCGCGGTGAAGGTGATTTCGGTGGAGAACTCGGGGAGGGCGAACTTCCGGTCGGCGAGGTCGTGGGGGACGAAGGCGTTCAGTACCCGGTTCACCGAGGCTCGGTAGGTGCCGATGGGGTCGTCGCCCAGCGGGCGAAGGCGCCAGTGGTCGAGGTGGCTCTCACCTTCGGCCGCGGCGGCGAAGCCGTGGTGCTGGGTGGTCATGTGCGCCAGCAGGCCGTGCAGGGTCCATGCGCTGCAGGGGGTCGGCTTGGCCAGGTCCGAGGGGGTGATCTTGGTGACGAGGTCCAGGCTGGCCCGGGTCACGACGGCGTCGAGCATGCGGAGTTCATCGATAGGCATATGCACATCATCTACATGTGCATACGAGTTCGTCAACCGGTTTCGGAACTCCGGTCGGTATGGTCTGCGCATGGCGGAGCAGGGGAGGCCGGATCTCGCGGCGATGCTCGGCGGGCTGATGCGACGGCTGATGAACGCCGAGACGCCGGTGCTGGCCGAGCACGGGTTGACCATGTGGGGCTACGTGGTGCTGAGCGCCCTCGACGACGGGCCCGTCCGCACGCAGGCCGCGCTCGCCAAGGCGATCGGCGCGGACAAGACCCGGATCATCGGCACCCTCGACGCCCTCCAGGAGGACGGGCTGATCACCCGCGAGCCTGATCCGAAGGACCGCCGGGTCCGGCTGCTGGGGATCACCGAGGCGGGCCGCGCGTCGCGGAGGTCGGCTCAAGCCCGGATCCAGGAGCAGGAGGAACGGCTGCTCGGTCAGCTGTCGGCAGCCGACCGCAAGGCCTTCCTCAGGGCCGCGCGCGTGCTTTCCGAAGCGCGGTGGCCGTGAGTCACCCCAGTTCCTCCACGACCATTCCGGCCGGATAGTCCGACGGCGACCGGCGCCACCACGCGCTGAAGGCCTGGGCCAGCCGTCGTGGCACCTCGACCTGCGCGCCGCCTCCGTGGAACTCGATCGTGACCAGCAAGGCCTCGATATCCCAAGGGATCCGCCGGGCCAGTTTCGCGTAGTCGGCGCTGGCGGACACGAACGTGACCGCTTTCGCCGCGCCGATCCGGCGCGCTTCCCCCAGCACGGCGTCTTCGAGCACTCCCGGCGGCCAGTCGCCGAGCTTCAGCTTCCGGTCGTAGTAGGAGATCGGCTCGTCGGCGCGCAGGATCCCGTAGCCGCCGCTGAGGATCAGCGTTCGCCCGTGCTCGGCCGCCTCGCCCAGCGCACTGCCGACGTTCCGGTAGAAATTCCCGTTGTAGCGCAGCCATGCGGGCCGCAAGCCGCCGTTTTCGACCTTGGACCTGGCCAAGATCTCGGCTCGCGCGCGAAGCATCGGTTCCGGCCAGACCGTTTCGGTCTCCTCGGCATGCCCGCCTCGGTTCTTGGCCTTCGAAGGGCCGAGGATCGTCAGTGCCTCGCGCGGATCGATCGCGTCGAGAACGTCGGCTGCCTCCATCGGAGGGATCTTATCGGCGACTCGCTGACCGGCCGCTGATCGGTGCCGGGCATGCTTGACGGACCAGACCGCGGAGAGGGGGAATATGTCGCCACTGGTCGTGCACGGCTTGTGGTCCCGTGGCCGCGGGATCGTGCTCTGGGGCGAGCACGGGGACCGCCCGGCGACGACGTCGATGCGGCCGTCGAGCGCGGCCCGGCCGCATCCGTTCGCGGCCTCGGTCGCGGATCTGACCGCCCTGCACCCCGGCAAGCCGGCGACGGCCGTGCTGCTGTTGCCGTCGCGGCGCGGCGGCCCGATCGCCTCGCCC
Organism: Amycolatopsis sp. NPDC049868; assembly: GCF_044461365.1. Taxonomy (NCBI): domain Bacteria; kingdom Bacillati; phylum Actinomycetota; class Actinomycetes; order Pseudonocardiales; family Pseudonocardiaceae; genus Amycolatopsis; species Amycolatopsis sp. NPDC049868. Next base: position 103,981 of record NZ_JBITKV010000004.1, read on the forward strand.
GAACTGGGCGCCCGCGGCCGTCCGCGGCCGGAACCGACGCTGGAACCCTGGTCGGTGCCGGCGCTCCTGATCGACCCCTCGGAGCTGGAAGATCTGGCCGAGACGGTCAGCTACGGCACTTCGGTCCGCCATCTCCGCGCCGTCGTCCGGCTGGCGGACGACCTGGTCCGCCGCGGCCGGGTCCTGCCGACGCTCGTGCGGAACGAGATCGTGGCGCGGGCGCGCTGGCGGCCGGTGGCCAGGGGCGGTGACGCGGTCGCGGTCCGCGCACTGATCGCGGCCACCCCACCGGTCGGCCGGGCCGAACATCCCGGGCCGGATCCGGCGGCGCTGGTCACCGACGCGCTCCACACCCTGGTCGACGCCGCGGTCCGCGATCGGCTGGGCGCCGCCGGACATGCGACCGAAAGCGATGGGAACGAAGGCCCGTTCGGGTCGTGGCTCCACGCGCTGAAGAGCGCCGACGACCGGGTCGGCCAGTCGCCGGGACGGATGGGGATCGTCGCCGAGGGCATCGCCGCCTGGGACGCGATCGGCGATACGGATCTCACCGAGGGCACCGTATGCGTCCGGCTCGACGAGGTTCCGACGCTGCACGGCCCGGCCGACGACCCGGACGACCAGACCGGTGACGGGACCAAGTGGCAGCTGCGTTTCCTCCTGCGCTCCACGGCCGACCCCAGTCTCCTGCTCCCGGCCGAGGACGTCTGGTCCGGCAAGGCCGGTGCGAAGTTCACCGACCCCGAAGGTCTCTTCACCGCCGAGCTGGAGCGCGCCGCAGGGGTATTGCCGCTGCTCGGGCCCGCGGTCGAAGCCGGGAAACCAGGCGCCTACGACCTCACCGTCGCCGAAACCGTGGAGTTCCTCGAAGGCGGCGCGGAACAGCTCGCCGCGGCCGGCTTCGACGTCCAGCTCCCGGCGAGCTGGGGTGGCAGGCGGAAGCTCGCGCTCAAGCTGTCCGTCCGCGGCGCGCCCGTCGACCAGGCCGCCGTGCACCGGCTCGGGCGGCATCAGCTCGCCTCTTACCGCTGGGCGCTCGCCGTCGGGGAGGACGCGCTGACCGACGAGGAACTCGCCGGGCTCGCCGCCGCGAAGTCGTCGTTGGTGCGGCTGCGCGGCCGGTGGGTGAGCGTGGATCCCGAACTGTTGCGCGCGGGCCTGGAGTATCTCCGCCGCGATCCGGATCGCGAGAAGCCGCCGTTGCCCACCCCGGCGGACCTTCTCGCCCTGCTCCATGGCGGCTTCGAAGCGCCGCTGCCGGTCACCGAAGTCACCACCGACGGCTGGATCGACGACTTCCTCGCCGGCCGGGTCCAGCGCACCATCGAACCGGTCGAGCCACCGCCGTCCTTCGTGGCGACGCTGCGGCCCTATCAGAGCCGCGGTGTCGCCTGGCTTTCGTTCATGACGTCGATCGGGCTCGGGGCCTGCCTCGCCGACGACATGGGGCTGGGCAAGACCGTCCAGCTGCTCGCGCTCGAAGCGATGGAGAGAGCGCAGGACGACAGGCGGCCGACACTGCTGGTCTGTCCGATGTCGCTTCTCGGGACGTGGCAACGGGAGGCGGCCAAGTTCGCGCCCGAGCTGCGAGTCCACCTCCATCACGGCGCCGATCGTGGCCGCGTGTGGACCGAGGGCGCGGATCTCGTCGTCACCACCTACTCGACCGCCGCGCGCGACGCCGACGAGCTCGCGGGCATTTGCTGGCACCGGCTCGTGCTCGACGAGGCGCAGGCGGTGAAGAACCAGAACACCGGACCCGCGCAGGCCCTGCGCCGGATCCCGGCCGGGCACCGGGTCGCACTGACCGGGACGCCGGTGGAGAACCGCCTCGCCGACCTGTGGTCGCTTTCCGATCTGCTCAACCCCGGCGTCCTCGGTGGCAGGCAAGAGTTCCGTGAGCGGTTCGAGGTGCCGATCGAGCGCCGGGGCGATCTCGCCGCGGCCACCGAGCTGCGCCGGCTGACCCGCCCGTTCCTGTTGCGGCGCCTCAAAACCGACCCCACCGTACTCGCGGACCTGCCCGAGAAGATCGAGATCCTGCAGGAATACCGCCTCACCCGCGAACAGGTGACGCTGTACCGCGCGACCGTGGACGAGATGATGACGAAGATCGCTGACAGCGCCGGGGTCAAACGGCGCGGCAACATCCTCGCCGCGATCACCAAGCTCAAGCAGATCTGCAATCATCCCGCGCATCTGCTGCACGACGGTTCGCCGATCGGGCACCGCTCCGGCAAGGTCAACCGGCTCGAAGAACTCCTGGCGGAGATCCTGGACTCGGGCGACCGCGCGCTGTGCTTCACCCAGTTCGCCGAGTTCGGCCATCTGCTCGTGCCGCATCTCTCGCACCGGCTGAACGTGAAGATCGCCTTCCTGCACGGCGGGCTGTCACAGCGGCGCCGCGATTCGATCGTCGAGCACTTCCAGTCCGGCGACGGCCCGTCGATCCTGCTCGCGTCGCTGAAGACCGGGGGAGCGGGGCTGACCCTCACCGCCGCCACCCACGTCCTGCATCTCGACCGGTGGTGGAATCCGGCGGTGGAGGAACAGGCCACCGACCGCGCGTTCCGCATCGGCCAGCGGCGCAGCGTCCAGGTGCGGAAGTTCGTCTGTCCCGGCACCATCGAGGAACGGATCGACGACGTCATCACCAAGAAGGAGGCGCTGGCCGATCTCGTCGTCACCGACGGGGAGGACTGGCTCACCGAGCTGTCCACCGATTCGCTTCGCGAGGTCTTCACGCTCGGACGGGAGGCGGCCGATGACTGAAGGATTCCGCCGGGCGCTCGACGAACTGGGTGTCCACAAAGGACTTGTCCCGCCCTGCACGGTCGACACGCTCACGCTGGGGCCGGGGGCCGCCGTCGCCAGGATCCGGGTGACCCGGCAACGGTTCTACGAGGTCCGTATCGGCCTGCCGGCGTTCGGCAAGCAGGTGTGGACGGCGGTCGTCGCCGCCGTCGTCGCGGACGAGCCCACGAGGACCGCCCTGCTCGACGGACGGGTCCCGGACGGTATCGATCGCTTCTTCGCCGCCGAGCAGGTGCCGCTGTTCCCCGAGGCGGCGTGGGAACTGTCGCTGGACTGCACGTGTCCCGGCACCCGCGTCCCGTGCGATCACCTCGTCGCGGGCTTGATCGCGCTCGAAGAGGAGGCAGACCCGTTCTCCATCTTCGCGCTCCGCGGGCGCGATCGCGCGACGCTTATCGAAGAGATCGGACGGCAGGCGGGTGCGCGCGTGACAACCCCGGCCGCGGAAGACGAGACACCAGGGCTCGACGAGGTGATGGACGACTTCTTCGGCTGGGGCCCGGCCGGGGACGTCACGAACAGGCGACGGCCGCCCGCCGGGGATCCGCTGGGACTGCTCGACGAAGTCCCGCCGCTCAAGGCCACAGTGGACGGAACCTCGGTCACCGCCCTGCTGCGGCCGCTCTACCGGGCGATCACCGGTCAGGAGAAGTAGGCGTCGACGATCCTGTCGTCCACTTCGGACAGGGTGGCGGGTGACCACTTCGGGGCACGGTCCTTGTCGATGATCTGCGCGCGAATGCCTTCGGCGAACTCGGCGGACGAGAGAGCGTGGGCCGCGATCCGGTATTCCTGCGCCAGCGCGGTTTCCAGGTCGGGCATCGCCGCCGCGGACCGGAGTGCCCGCAAAGTCACCTTCAGCGCGGTCGGCGACTTCGCCTCGATCTCCTTGGCGGCGGTGGCCGCCGAGTCACCCCCGGCGTGGAGCCTGGCCAGGATCTCTTCGACGGTGTCCGCCGCGTAGCACCGGTCGATCCAGGCGGCGTCCCCGGCCAGCGCGCTCGGCGGCGCGGGTTCGGCGATCAGCTCCAGCGCGGCGTCCGTGGTGCGCGACGCGAGCGCGTCGAGCAGGTCCGGGATCCGTTCGCTGGGCACGAAGTGGTCGGCGAGTCCGCAGTGGATCGCGTCGGGCCCCGAGATCGCCCCGGCGGTGAGCGCCATATGCGTCCCGAGTTCGCCGGGAGTCCGCGACAACAGGTACGTGCCACCGACGTCCGGGACGAAACCGATGCCGGTCTCGGGCATACCGACGCGGGAGCGTTCGGTGACGATCCGGTGGCTGCCGTGCGCCGAGACGCCGACCCCGCCGCCCATCACGAGCCCGTCCATGAGCGCGAGATACGGCTTGGGGTAGCGCGAGATCAGGAGGTTGAGGCGGTATTCGTCGGCCCAGAACCGCAACGACGCGGTGCCGCCGTGGCGCGCGTCTTCGTAGATGGCTCGGATGTCGCCGCCCGCGCAGAGCCCGCGGTCGCCGGCGCCGTCGATCAGCACGGCGCGGACTCCCGGGTCGGCGCGCCACGCTTCGAGGTGGTCGAGCATGGCGAGGACCATGCCGTGGTTCAGCGAGTTCAGCGCGCGCGGCCGGTTCAGCGTGATCCGGCCGATTCCGCTCTCGACGAAGAACTGGACGTCGTTCACAAAGCCACCCTAAAAGTCGGAAGTCCTACTATGTCGGAGTTGTGGCGTATGCCTCAGCGCACGTGATTCTGGTAGTCATCGGTTATGAGCGATGAGCCCACCGCGGCGGAGCTGGCCGACGAACTTCTCGACGTCCTCGCCGCCGAGATGCCGTTAATGGCGACGTTCGACAATGTCCCCGGGCACGACCACGAACTGCGGGACGTTTCGGAGGCGGGCGCCGACCGGCTGCGGGAACGGGCCGTCCGGATCGCCGGGCACGCCGCCCGGTCCACTGACCCGGACCGGATCACCCTCGGTGTCATCACCCATCACACGGAATCGCTCCTGACCAGGCTGGACTCGCGGCTGACCGAGTTCATCCTCGCCGATCCGATGGTGTCCGAGGGGATCGGGGCGCTGTCCTGGCTTCCGCAGCTGGAGCCGTCGGGGGAACAGGCGGAGGAGGATTACCTGGCCAGGCTGGCCGCACTCCCAGAGTTCCTCGTGGCGCTGGCCGAACGCCACCGTGCCGGGGTCGCGGCGGGCCGGACCCCGGTGGAACGCGCGGTGCGCAACGCCGTCGGCCACCTCGACCGGCTCCTGGCCGCCGAAACCCATCCGCTGCTGGTCCCGCAGCTGACCGGAGACCGCGTCGCGCGCCGGGAGCGGCTGTTCGCCGAGCAGGTGCGACCGGCGCTCGCCGCCTATCGCGAGGTGCTCGCCAGGGAGATCGCCGGACGTGGCCGCCCCGACGACCGGCCGGGTCTCTGCTGGCTGGACGGCGGCCGGGAGAGCTACGCCGGTCTGGTCAAGACGCACACCACCACCGGGATCTCGCCGGAGGAACTGCACGAGACCGGTCTCGAACTCGGCCGGGCGCTGGACGAGGAGTACCGGCGGCTCGGCGCGGCCGTCTTCGACGAGGACGACCCCGTCGCGGTCCGGCTGCGGCTGCGCACCGATCCGTCCCTGCGCTGGCGGGACGCGGACGAGATGATCACGACCGCGACGGAAGCGGTCGCGCGGGCCGCGGCCGCCGCGCCCGGCTGGTTCCGGCGGGTGCCGTCGGCCGAATGCGTCGTGCGTGCCGTGCCGGAAGCCGACGGGCCCTCCGCCGCGCAGGCGTACTACATGCCGCCGTCGGCGGACGGCAGCCGTCCCGGCGTCTACTCCACCAACACCTACCGGGTGACCGAGCGGTTCCGGTTCATCGCCGAGTCGGTCGCCTTCCACGAAGCCGTTCCAGGGCACCATTTCCAGGCCGGTGTGTCCTACGAGCTGGAGGAAGTGCCGCGGCTGCGCAGGCTAGTCCCGCTCTCGGCGTTCGACGAGGGCTGGGCGCTCTACACCGAACGGCTCGCCGACGAGATGGGGCTGTATTCCGACGACGTGATGCGGCTCGGCATGGTCGCCGAGGATTCCTTGCGCGCCGCGCGGCTCGTCGTCGACACCGGGCTGCACGCGCTGGGCTGGAGCAGGCAGCGATGCGTGGATTACCTCGCGGAACATTGCGTGCTCAGCGATGTCGAGGTGCAATCAGAGACCGATCGCTACATCGAATGGCCCGGTCAGGCGCTGTCGTACATGACGGGCAGGCTGGAGATCCAGCGGCTGCGCGCCTTCGCCGAGGAACAGCTGGGAGAGGCGTTCGACATCCGCGACTTCCACGACGTGGTGCTGAGGCACGGGCAGGTGCCGCTGCCCGTGCTCGGCGACATCGTGCGGGAGTGGGTGACGGACGCGCGACGCCGGGCGTGACCCGGCGTCGCGTGCCCGGGCTCAGTCGCGCTTCGCGAACGTCGCGACCTCGGCGTCGGACAGCGGCCGGTCGTAAAGCCGGACGTCGTCCACCGCGCCGCGCAGGAAGTCGACCTGCTGACCGCCGTACTGGCCGCGGCCGATCACCGTGTGGCCGGTGCTCGGGGCGGCCGAGCAGGCGTTCTGCGACGCGACCTTCGTGCCGTCGACGTACAGCGACAACGTGCCCGCCTTGGCGTCGCGAACGCCGGTCAGGTGGTACCAGCGGCCGACTTCCGGCTTCTCCGGAGACAGGGCGCGGAGACCGACGAAGCTCATCGCCCATCGCTGGTCCTGGCCGGAGTACTGCAGGAAGAACGCGCTGTCGCGGCCGGTGTCCTGGCTGACGACGGTCTGGAACGCGCCACTCGCCTCATCCAGCTTCGCCCACGCCGAAACCGAGTAGCTCCCGCCTGTGTCGACGAGGTTCGCCCCGGTGTCGGCCTGCCCATTGCCCGCGAAGGCCAGCGCGCCGCCCTCGACGCCGCCCGCCCACTGCGCATTGGTCAGCGTCGCGTGCGCGGAGCCGACCGAATCCTTGGCACTGGATCCGGTGCCCTCGTCGAACTTGTAGGCGTGCACGCCGTCGATCCCCGGAGTGCCGGGACCGGGGTCGGGTGCGCCCGAGCCGCTGCCGTCGGCGTTACGGATGATCGCCTGGTTGACCGCGCGCACCTGCGCGAAGTCCATCTTCTTCACCTGCCTGTCGTAGGTGAAGAAGCCGTTGACCTCGTGCTCGACGTCGGTGATCTGCGTGTAGATCGAGCCGCTGATACCGCAGCTCTGCGCGGACGCGAGTACGTCGCGCTGGTTCTGGACGTAGCGGCTGTTCAGGGTCGCCTGGTCCTTCACCATCTCGTAGGCGTGGCCTTCGCCGAACCACATGTGGTCCTTGACTTCGAGACCGTAGCCGCCGTGTTCGCCGTCGATCGAGATCCGCTTGGCGTCGGGCATCGGCTTGGCCGGGCCGGGATAGGCGTGCCAGTCGAGGACGTCGCCCTTGCCCGAGTCACCGAGCGAATCGCAGCAGTTGACCCCGCTGTGCGCGTTGACCAGCCGGGTCGGGTCCTGGGCCTTGACGCTCTCGGCGACCTTCCCGGTCTCCTCGCGCGACCACTCCGCCCAGCCCTCGTTGAACGGCACGTAGCCGACGATCGACGTCCAGTTCTTCTTCTGCTCCACCAGTTCCTGCAGCTCGACCTTGAACTGCCGCTGGGCGTCGACCGGCGGGCGGCCACCGGTCCGCATCGACGGCATGTCCTGCCAGACGAGCAGGCCGAGTTTGTCGGCGTGGTGGTACCAGCGGTCGGGTTCGGTCTTGATGTGCTTGCGGACCGTGTTGAAGCCGAGGACCTTGTGCTGTTCGAGGTCGAAGCGCAGCGCCTGGTCGGTCGGCGCGGTGTAGATGCCGTCCGGCCAGTAGCCCTGGTCCAAAGTGGACTGCAGGAAGAGGATCTTGCCGTTGAGGGTGAACCGGAGTTTCCCGTCGGCGCCCTTCGCGGTGCCGAATTCGCGCATGCCGAAGTAGGACGACACCTTGTCCACGGTGCGGTGGCCGTCCTTCAGCTCGACGTCGAGGTCATAGAGGAACGGCGAATCCGGCGACCAGAGTTTCGCCTTGGGCACCGGCAGGGAGATCGTCGCCGAACCGGATGCCGCCTTGCCGCGGCTGACCACCTTCCGGCCGTCCCGGACGACGGCCTCGACGGTCAGCCCGGAGGCCCCGCCGGTGTCGACGGTCAGCTTGAGCGTGGAGGACTTGAGGTCGGGGACCATGCCGAGCGTGCCGATGTGCTTGGCCGCGACCGGCTCCATCCACACCGTCTGCCAGATGCCCGAGGCGCCTTCGTAGAAGATCCCGCGGTCGGGGACCCGGCGCTGTTTGCCGACGGGCTGCCAGGTGGCGTCGGTGCGATCCTCGACGCCGACGATGATCTCCTGCTCTCCCTTCGGCTTCAGCGCCGAGGTGACGTCCGCGGAAAACGCGCCGTAGCCGCCCTGATGCGCGGCCACTTCCTTGCCGTTGACGTAGACCTTCGCCTTGTAGTCGACCGCGCCGAAGTTGATCCGGAGGGTGTTGTCCTTGCCGACGTTCCAGTTCCTGGGCACGGTGAACGTGCGCCGGTACCACATGAAGTCCTCGTGCCGCTGGATCCCGGAGAGCGCCGATTCGGTGGGGTAGGGGACCAGGATCTTCTCGGCGAGCTTCTCACCGAAGGGCGGGACCTCGCCGGGTGCGGCGCCGGCGAACTCCCAGACCCCGTTGAGGTTCTGCCAGTTCTCGCGCACCAGCTGCGGCCGCGGGTACTCGGGCAACGCGTTCGTGGGCGAAACCTGGTTCGTCCACGGGGTGGTCAGGCGTGGCTTGCCCATCTTCCAGCCGCTGTCCGCGGCCGTCGCTGCCCCCGGCGTCAACGCCAGGGCGGTCAGGGCGACCACCGCGACGGTCAGGGGCTTCCGGAAGCGTCTCGGCCTCCGGGGGCGTTGTGGTGGTGACAACGTTGGCAACATCTGCTCGACACCCTTCTCCGGGGGCGGCCGCCTCGGCGGAGGTGCGCCTCCCACTGGACCTGTGCAGGCGTGAAACCACGACCCCGTGGCCGGTGTGAGCCGGGCCACGGCTGGCCGCCAGATGTTTTTACATCGTTGATACAACGTTGTAAAGCGTCGAAGGCGTCGAATCGGTCGTGGACGGAAGAGCTGTCCGGTATGTCAGGCGTGGTGGAATTCCCGCAGCCACTCGCCGAGTTCGCGGTAGTCGTCGCCGGTCAGGCCCCGGCGGGGATCGACGCGGAGCAGCAGAGCCGGTGCGGTGTGCTCGCCTGACACCCAGTCGCGATCGACGCCGGAGATCTCGTCGTCGATCCAGGCGAACGGGCGACCCTGGGCGTGGTCAAGGAGGGCGCGGGTCTTCCAGTGCAGGCCGATGCGGGCGTCGAACTCGTCACTGTCGGAAGGCTCCGGCCAGTCCACGACAGGCAGGCGGGGCAGGCCGAGCCTGGGGGAGAGGGATTCGTTGGCGTCGTGCAGCCAGGTCGTGGCCCAGACGAGTTCGCCGGGCAGGGCTCGCAGTCGCGAGCCGTGCGAAGGGTCGAGGCGGGCGAGGAGCGGGTTCTCGTCGTCTCGCGGCGACGGCTCGAACGACGGGTAGTGCGCGGGCTCCAGGCCGAACGGGATGAGCGGGCCATCGACGTCGAGGTAGATCAAGGGAAGTCTTCCGGGGTCGGACGTCACGAAGACGCACGTTATCGGTGCTGTGCTCCAGGCGTTGACACGGCAATTGACCGGTGAGTAACTTACTGGCGAGTTAGATCGAACGGAGGCGACGATGCCGGCCGAGGAGCGTTCGTGGTGGGGCTGGGGCACCACCGACGGCGAACTGTCCAAGGAAGAGTCCGACGCGCTGGTCGCCCGCACCTCGGGTGTGTTGCCCGGCCACGACTTCACCGATCACGCGCCGCCGGACCCCGCGGATCTCGACCTCCCGGCGCCACGGATCCGGCCGCCCGCGGCGCTCGCCGCGTTATGCGCTGCCGACCCGGTCGACCGGTTGTCCCACGCCCGCGGCAAGGCGTTCCGCGACGTCGTCCGCAATCTGCTCGGACAGCTCGACCACGTCCCGGATCTGGTCGCCCGCCCGCGCACGGAACAGGACGTCGTCGACCTCCTGGACTGGTGCACGGCCTCCGGGACCCCGCTGATTCCTTACGGTGGCGGCAGTTCCGTGGTCGGCGGAGTCGAGCCGCGGTTCGACGGCCCCGCGGTTTCGATGGATCTGGCGGGGCTCGGCGAGGTACTCGAAGTGGACACGGTCAGCCGCGCGGCGCGGATCCAGGCCGGGATCTTCGGGCCGGCGCTGGAAGACCGGCTTCGCCCGCTGGGGCTGACCCTGAGGCATTTCCCGCAGTCGTTCGCCCATTCGACGCTCGGTGGCTGGCTCGCCACGCGCGCGGGCGGGCATTTCGCCACCCTCGCCACGCATATCGACGATCTCACCGAATCGCTGCGTGTCGTCACGCCCGCCGGGATCAGCGAATCGCGGCGCCTGCCGGGATCGGGCGCCGGGCCCTCGTCGGATCGGATGTTCCTCGGCTCCGAGGGAACGCTCGGCGTGATCACCGAAGCCTGGATGCGCTTGCAGGACCGTCCGGTCTGGCAAGTGACCGCGTCCGTCGCCTTCGAAAGGCAGGAAGACGCCGTCGCCGCGACCCGCGCGATCGCGCAGTCCGGGCTGTATCCGTCGAACTGCCGTCTGCTCGACCCTGCGGAGGCGTTGATCAACGCGGGCGCGAGTGTGGGCGGCGGCCTCCTGCTGGTCGCGTTCGAATCCGCCGATCACCCGGTCGACACCTGGCTCGACCGCGCGCTCGAACTGGCCGCCGGTCATGGCGGTGTCGTGAAAGCCAGGCGCAGCAAGGATTCCGCCGGTCAGGACAGCGCGTCGGCCTGGCGGTCGTCCTTCTTGCGGATGCCCTATCAACGCGACGCACTGGCCCGCCGCTCGCTGATCGTGGAGACCTTCGAAACCGCGTGCACCTGGGACGGCTTCCCGGAGTTCCACGACGCGATCACCTCGGCGGCCCGCGCCGCGATCGACGCGGTGTGCGGCGGCGCGGGTGTCGTCACCTGCCGATTCAGCCACGTGTACCCCGACGGCCCCGCGCCCTATTACGGGATCTACGCCGCCGGGCGCTGGGGGAGCACGGTCGCCCAATGGGACGAGATCAAGAGCGCCGTCTCCGAGGCGATCGCGGGCCACGGCGGCACGATCACCCATCACCACGCCGTCGGCCGCGATCACCGGCCCTGGTACGACCGGCAGCGTCCCGGCCCCTTCGCCGCCGCGATCACCGCCGCCAAATCGGCGCTCGACCCGGCGGGGATCCTCAATCCTGGGGTGCTGATCGGCTGACCGGAGGCCGGACGAACGACGTCAGCAGCGCGGTGAACCGCATGGCGGCCAAGGACAACGTCCGCCCGGCCATGGTCTGCACCTGGGCTTCGCGTTTGCGGAACACGGCGTTGTCGAGCAGCACGTACGCGACCCCTTCGGTGGCCGCGTCCTGCTCGACGTCACCCAGCCCGCCGACCAGGGCGATCCCGCCGCCGCACCGGACGAACTCGTACTTCGGGCTCAGTTCGTTGCACTCCAGCACCGGAGGCGCCGTGAGGTTCTCGATCCGGGTTGCGATGTCGAACAGGTCGCGCAGGCTCTGTCCCGGAGCCGGCAGCGCGAGCGGATGCTCGCACAGTTCGGCGAGCTCGACGGCGTCACGACTGGTCAGCGGATGATCGAGCGGGACGATCGCGTACACCGGGACCACGACCGCGCTCTCGACCCGCACCCCGTGCTGAGGCCCGGTCGCGAACGTGACGGCGACGTCGGCCGCGCCTTCGAGCACACGGCGCGTCGCCTCATCCCTGGTCACGACGTCGATGTGGAACGTGACGTCGTGGTCGCGCCGGAAGGCGGCGATGGCCTGCGGGACCACGCGGCGGGCGAATCCCTCGGAGCAGGCGACGGTCAGGGACCGGGCGTGCAGCCCGCGGCCGGTGCGGAGTTCGTCGACGAGAACGGCTGATTCGGCCTCGCTGCGGCGGACGTGGTCGAGCAGCCGGGTCCCGGCCTCGGTCGGCACCATGCCACGCGGATGCCGGACGAACAGTGGCACCCCGATACCCGCTTCGAGTTTGGCGATCTGACGGCTGATCGCCGAGGGCGCCACCGTCAGTTCCGTCGCCGCCTCGGACACCGAGCCGGTGCGGGCGACTTCGAGGAAGTACGTCAACGCGATCGGCAGTAGTCGCATCAGATCTCCGCAGGTTTGCCGCAATGAGAACGCGGAGCACGGTAAACGGCAATGGTCAGGGTACGCAAACCGACTTACGCTCCTCTGCGACACTCGGCGAGCGAATCGGGAGACATCGTGGCGATCCCTGCGGAACTGGTCTCGAAAGCCCGGGAGCACGTCGACTCGGGGGCGTTCTTCGCCGAACTCGCCGAACTCGTCCGGTATCCGACGGTGAGCGATCATCCGAGCGGCCGCGTTGCCATCAAGGCATACCTGGACGAAGTACTTACCCCGGCGCTGATCGCACTCGGCTGTTCCGTGGAGACGTACCCGAACCCCGACCCGGACGGCGGGCCGTTCCTGATCGGCACCCGCGTCGAGTCCCCGAGGTTGCCCACCCTCTTGTGCTACGGCCACGCCGACGTCGTCGACGGGCACGAGGGCCGGTGGAGCGAAGGCCGGGACCCGTGGACGCTGACCGCCGTCGGCGAGCGCTGGTACGGCCGGGGTTCGGCCGACAACAAGGGACAGCATCTGATCAACCTGACCGCGCTCAGGCTGCTCCTCGCCGAAACGGGTTCGCTCGGCTTCAATCTCAAGTTCCTTTTCGAGACAGGGGAGGAGATCGGCTCGCCAGGACTCGACGAGTTCGTCGAGGCGAACCGGGAGGCGCTGAGCGCCGACGTCCTCATCGCCTCCGACGGTCCGCGCCTGGACGCGGCGACGCCGACGCTGTTCCTCGGCGCGCGGGGCAGCGTCCGGATCGCCCTCGACGTCGACCTCCGCCCCGACGCCTACCATTCGGGGAACTGGGGTGGAGTCCTGCGCAATCCCGCCACCACTCTCGCCGGGGCGATCGCCTGTCTCGTCGACGGGCACGGCCGCGTCCAGGCGCCGGAACTCCTGCCGCCCGAACTCCCGGACAGCGTCCGCGCGGCGCTCACCGACTTGGAGATCGGGAACAAACCCGGTGATCCGGCGCTGGACGCGAGCTGGGGAGACATCGGCTTGACCGCGGCCGAGCGGCTGTACGGCTGGAACACGCTCGAAGTCCTCTCGCTCGGCGCGGCCGACATCGATCGCCCGGTCAACGCCATCCCCGGCCGCGCCCGCGCGATGCTGCAACTGCGTTACGTCGCGGGAACCGACGTCGACGGTGTGGGCGAAGCGATCACGAAACACCTTGTCGCGAAAGGGTTTTCGATGGTCGACGTCACCGCCGAAGGCAGCTTCCTCGCCAGCCGCACCCCTGTCGACGACCCGTGGGTCGGCTGGGCGAAGAGCGTGCTCGACGAGATTTCCGATCAGCGGACCGCGATCTTGCCGAGCTTCGGCGGAGGACTGCCGAACCATGTGTTCACCGACCTGCTCGGCCTCCCGACGTTGTGGCTACCGCACTCCTATCCCGGGTGCCTGCAGCACGCGCCCGACGAACACCTGCTCGCGCCGATCGCCCGGGAAGGGCTCGTCCTCGCCACGGCGCTGTTCCACGCGCTCGGGCGGCGAGGCGAGGAGGCGTGATGAGCGACCGGACGATGGCCAAGCCCCGCACGCCGTCGTCGACGCGGCGCGCGATCGCCGCGGCGACCATCGGCAACGCGCTCGAATGGTTCGACCTCGGCGTGTACGCGCTGATGGCGGCCTACATCGGCAAGACCTTCTTCCCCGGCGGAAACGCCGCCGTGCAGCTCGTCCAGGCGTACGCCGTCTTCGGCATCACGTTCCTCGTGCGCCCGCTCGGCGGACTCGTGCTCGGCGCCTACGCCGACAAGTTCGGCCGCAAGAAGGCGCTGGTGCTCACCATTTGGCTGATGGTCATCGGGACCTTCCTGCTCGCGGTGATGCCGGGTTACGCGACGATCGGTTTCCTCGCTCCGGTCGGTGTGATCGTCGCGCGGCTGATCCAAGGATTCGCGGCGGGCGGGGAATTCGGGGCGGCCACGTCGTTCCTGATCGAACAGGACGATCGCCGCAAGGGTTTCCTCGGCAGCTTCCAGTTCGCCAGCCAGGGTTTCGCGACCCTGATGTCCGCCGGGTTCGCCGCCGGGCTGACCGCTTCGCTCAGCGCGGACGCGATGACGTCGTGGGGCTGGCGGATCCCGTTCGTCTTCGGGCTGCTCGTCGGCCCGGTCGGCTACTACATCCGGCGGCACGTCGACGAACCCGAAGTCGCGAAGGGGAATCAGCCGGAGTCCGCGCCGGTCCGGACGCTGTTCCGCTTCCACTGGGGCGGCCTGCTGATCGCGGGAGGAGCGCTGGTCGTCTCGACCTCGCTGAACTTCATCCTGCAGTCACTGCCGACGTTCGCGATCAAGAACCTCGGCCTGGACGACTCGCTGTCGTTCGTCGCCCTGATGATCACCGCGGCCATCCTGACCGTCGTGACACCGATCGTGGGACTGCTCACCGACCGGCACGGCCGCATCAGGATCATGATCGGGGCCGCGGCGGTGATCGGCGCCGGTGTGGTTCCGCTGTACCTGTGGGTCACCAGCTCGCCGTCGTTCCTGACACTCACGGTGACGATGACGATCCTGGGACTGTTGAAGGCCACCTACTTCGGCGCGCTCCCCTCGGTGATGGCCGACGTCTTCCCGGCGCACACCAGGGCGACGGGGCTTTCGTTCGCCTACAACGCCACCGTCGGGATCTTCGGCGGATTCACGCCGACCATCGCGACCGCGATGATCGCGGCCACCGGATCGCCGGTTTCGCCCGGTTATTATCTTTTGGCGACCGCGTCGCTCAGTATTGTCGCGCTGGTCGCGGCGAGTCGACGGCGTGGGATCCGCTGACAGGTGGTTGGGCATGCCGAGGGGGCCGTCGCCTGGTTGGTCGGCGGGTTCCCTCGGGTTCAGTGGTGGTTGTGGCGGGGTGTTTGTAGCATTTCGTCCTCTGAATGCGGTCCTTGGGTGTGCAAGTACATGAAGGCCCCCTTCACGCGCGGCCATCGTGACCGGTGGGCGTGTGTGGCGACTGGAGCCTGGGGAGGCTGACGCCGCTCTCTCCGGCTCCTTTGAGTGCTATGAAAGGTCCTTTCCTTGCAAAATTTGCAAGGAAAGGACCTTTCATAGCGTTCGGGAGTGGGGGAGCGCGGGTGGCCCTCACTCAAGTGTCATGAAAGGGTCGTTCAAGACGAAAAACGTCCTGAACGACCCTTTCATGACATCCGGCAGGAGCCGGCGAGCGCTCAGAGCGAAAGATCCACCACGATCGGAGCGTGGTCCGAAGGCCCTTCCCCTTCCGCGCCTCACGGTCCACAAAGGAATCCGGCACCTGACGGCGGCGCACCGGCCGGGTTTCCGTTCGAGGAAGGGGCGGTAGTAGAGGGGACTGCCGTTGAGTTGCTCACTGTTGATGTGCTGCCAGAACTCGATGTCCTCGATATCGTCGAGGGGTACCTCGATGCGGTCGACGCCGGTCGGTGTGGTTACGCCCGCGGTGGCGGCGGTGAATTGCGCCGAGCCCGCCAGTGCTGTCGGGGACTTCGCCGTTGCGGGCCGGATCTCGTCGGCATTGCGCAGATCGACAATGGTTCGGACCCCGGCTTGTCGTGCCTGGGACCAGCCTTCGTCGGTGACGAAACGAAGGTCGGCCGCCCTGAAGAAAGCGCCGTGACGAGTCGTTTGGCCCGACCTGGTCGGCAAGCCGCCAAGATCTCTGGTGTTGTAGAAGCCTTCCCAGGTCATAATTCCCGCAACAAATACCGCTGCAGCTTCCCGCTCGCGTTGCGCGGCAGCGCTTCGATGAACCGCACGCGGCGCGGGTACTTGTACGGCGCCGCGGTCGCCTTCGCGTGTTCCTGCAACGCTTTCACGAGATCCGTCCCGGGGGCGGCGCCGGGCCGGGGGACGACGAACGCCGTGACGACCGAACCGCGATCCGGGTCGGGTGTGCCGATCACGGCGCATTCGTCCACGTCCGGATGGGTCAGCAGGACTTCCTCGACCTCTGGGGCGGCGATGTTGTAGCCCGACGAGATGATCATGTCGTCGCTGCGTGCGACGAACCGGAAATAGCCGTCGGCGTCGCGCACGTAGGTGTCGCCGGTGAAGTTCCAGCCGTCGCGGACGTAGTCCTGCTGGCGCGGGTCTTCGAGGTAGCGGCAGCCGGTGGGGCCGCGTACCGCCAAGAACCCGGGTGTGCCGTCCGGCACGGGTGAACCGTCGATGTCGAGAACGGCCGCCTCATATCCGGGCACGACCTTGCCGGTCGCGCCGGGGCGTGCGTCGTCGTCGGCGGAGGAGATGAACACGTGCAGCATTTCGGTGCTGCCGAGCCCGTCGATGAGCGGCCGCCCGACGATCTCCCGGTACTGCTCGGCCACGGGGGCGGGAAGTGATTCGCCCGCGGAGACGGCCCGGCGCACTCCGGCCAGCAGCCGTCCGTCGCCGGCGTTGAGGATCGCGCGGTACGCGGTCGGGGCGGTGAAAAGGACGGTGACGCCCTTCTCGGCGGCGATGGCGGCGAGTTCCGCGGGAGTGGCGCGTTCGACGAGCAGCGTCGCCGCTCCCGCGCGCAAGGGGAAGACCAGGAGGCCGCCGAGGCCGAAGGTGAAGGCCAGCGGTGGTGTGCCGCAGAAGAGATCGTCGGATGTCGGACGCACGACGTGCCGGGAGAACGTGTCGGCGATCGCGAGCAGGTCGCGATGGAAATGCATCGTCGCTTTCGGCGAGCCCGTCGTGCCGGAGGTGAAGGCCAGCAGGGCGACGTCGTCAGCCGCGGTCGGGACGTCGGCGAACGTCGCCGGATGCCGTTCTGCGCGGGCGGCGAGTTCCGTTCCGTAGGACACGACGGGCAGTTCGGGCGGGAGTTCGTCCAGGAGGCGTTCGTCGCAGACGGCGAGCGCGGGTTTCGCGCGGCCGGCGATCTTGCCGAGTTCTGCCCGTCGCAGCATCGGCATGGTCGTGACGGCCACCGCGCCCACCTTGATCACGGCGAGCCACACCGTCGCGAGCCATGGTGTGTTGGTGCCCCGCAGCAGCACGCGATCGCCGGGAACCACACCGAATTCGGTGACGAGGACGTGGGCGACGCGGTTGGCGCGGGCCAGGACTTCGCCGTATGTCCACGTTTCCGTGGGGGAGAGCAGGCAGGGGCGGTCCGGGCCGAGTCGCGCGACGGTGTCGTCGAGCAGCGCTGTCGCGGCGTTCAGCCTGTCCGGATATCGGAGTTCCGGCAGATCGAACACGAACTCCGGCCATTGATCGGCGGGAGGCAGCCGGTCACGGCAGAACGGGTCGACATGCGCGCTGGGAGAAAGCCTCATCGTCGCCGCTCCTCGGTCCGGCCGTGCCCCCTCCCGCGAAGGTAGCACTTGTTACGACCGTCGAGAAGACGCGATGAAGCTCAGGCGACGAGGTCGGACACCGCCCGTCCCAATGTGGCGCGCACGGTCTCGGGGTCGTCGAGGTTCCCGCCGTGGAGCGCGCCGTCGCGGAGGAGGACGAGGGTGCGGGCGGCGTGGTCGGGGTCGGGATGACCCGCGTCGCGCGCCAGGTCGCGAAGCACGCCGAAGAACCAGTTCCGGTGGTCGTCGATGACCTGCCGCACCTGGTGTGCGGGATCGGGGTATTCGGCGGCGGCGTTGAGGAACTGGCAACCGCGGAAATCGTCGTCGAGTGTCCGGTCGCCGACGATGCCCAGCGCGGCTAGCAGGGCTTCGCGGGCGGGCTTCCCTTGCGTCGCCGCGCCGACACCCGCGCGGATCCGTTCGCTCGTGGTGCTCAGATAGGCGGCGACGAGGTCGTCCTTGGTGGGGTAGTGGCGGTAGAACGTCGCCCTGGTCACGGCCGC
Organism: Amycolatopsis sp. NPDC049868; assembly: GCF_044461365.1. Classification (NCBI taxonomy): domain Bacteria; kingdom Bacillati; phylum Actinomycetota; class Actinomycetes; order Pseudonocardiales; family Pseudonocardiaceae; genus Amycolatopsis; species Amycolatopsis sp. NPDC049868. The sequence goes on from NZ_JBITKV010000004.1 coordinate 121,803, forward strand.
TTCGGAGACCAGGCGCTCCACGCCGACGGCATGGATGCCCTCGGCGTAGAAGAGCCGCGACGCTGTCTCGAGCAGCCGGATCTTCGGGTGTACGTCCCGGTCGACAGTCGGCATCTTTCAACTCTAGAGAAAGAACGGTCATTCCACCAGGTCGCCTTCGTCACGTTGCGGAAGGACTCCCAGGGCAGCATGGTTGAGAGAGAAAGACCGATCATTCTCCCTAGCTTTGAAGGAGCAGCCATGAGCAACCGGAAGCCCACCATCGTCCTGGTCCACGGTGCTTTCGCCGACTCGTCCAGCTGGAACGGCGTCGTCCCGAAGCTGCGCGAGCAGGGCTATCGCGTGCTGGCCGCGTCGAATCCGCTGCGCGGGATCGAGTCCGACGCGGACTACGTCGCCGACGTCGTCAACGGGGTGGACGGCCCCGTGGTGCTGGCCGGGCACTCCTACGGCGGCGTGGTGATCAGCCGCGCGGCGAACACCGCGCCGAACGTCAAGGCGCTCGTCTACATCGCCGCCTTCCAGCCGGAGGCGGGGGAGAGCGTGTTCGAGCTGTCCGGCCGGTTCGAGGGCGGCAAGCTCGGCCCGGACACCACGAACGTCCTGGCCGCCCAGGGGGAACTGTCGATCAAGCCCGAGAACTTCTCGGACGTGTTCGCGGCCGACGTCCCCGCGGAGGTCGCCGAGGTCATGGCGGTCACCCAGCGTCCGGTCACCGAGCGCGCCCTCGGTACGCCGTTCGACGGCGAGCCGGCGTGGAAGAACCTGCCGTCGTGGGCCCTGATCGCCGAGCAGGATCACGCGATCCCCGCCGCCGCGCAGGCGTTCATGTCCGAGCGTGCCGGTTCGGAGGTCACCAGGATCGATGCTTCGCACGCGGTCTCGGTCTCGCGGCCGGACGTCGTCGCGGAGGTCATCCTCGCGGCGGCCGCCAAGGTCGCCTGACCTCGGTCGCTTGACAGGTGAAACTCTCCCGGAGAGACTGAAAAAGCGTTTTTGCAGTCTCTCCGGGGAGAACCACGTGAAGGTATTGGTGCTCGATTCGAGCCCGCGTCGTGAAGGCAATTCCTGGGCTCTCGCGCAGGCGCTGGCCAAGGGGGCGGAGGAAGCCGGGCACACGGTCGGCTTCGCCCGGCTCTCCGATTTCGTCGAGTCGCCGCTGGGGGACTGCCGCGACTGCAGGCTGAGCGACCGGTCCTGCGGCATCGGGGACGGCTACGAGCGCCTGCTGTTCGAGCACGTGCTCCCGGCGGACGCGATCGTCTACGCGACACCGCTGCACTGGTACGGCATGACCGGGCGGCTCAAATCCTTCTTCGACCGGCTTTTCTGTTACACCTCCGGCAGTTCACCGCATACCGCCGAGGTCGTGCCGGGGCTGATGGGCAAACGAGCCGCGGTGCTGATCTCCTGCGAGGAGAGCTATCGCGGCGCGACGCTCGGCCTCGAGGCCCAGTTCCAGGAACTCACCCGGTATCTGCGTCAGGACCTCGCCGGGATCGTGGTCGGCGTCGGCAACAGCCGGGGCGAGGTGGAGCGCGATCCCGCCCTGCCGTTGGTGGCGGCGGCCGACCTCGGCCGTAGGCTGGGCGACGCCCATGTCACCGACTATCGGCTGGACACCGACCGGCCGAACCGCGTCTGGGGACCGCCAGTGGAGGCCTGAGTGTCGCCGACCATCCGTGACGTCGCCGCCGCCGCGGGGGTCTCGATCACCACCGTCTCCCACGTGCTCAGCGGGCAGGGCCGGATCTCCGAGCAGACCCGGCAGCGTGTCACGCGGGCGGCGGCCGACCTCGGCTATCAGGCGAGTGTGCACGCGCAGCAGCTGGTCACCCGGCGCAGCCGCACCCTGGCGATCCAGCTCGCGAACTCGGTCGACGCGAGCAGTGCCTGTGCGCTCGTGCCCAATTCGGACTATTTCCTCGAAGTACTCAACGGGGCGGCCGAAGCCGCGTCGAAACGGTCGTACGCCTTGCTCCTGGCGCCAACGGACGCCGACCTCGACCGGCTGAACGCCTTCGCCGTCGACGGCGCGATCCTGGTGGATCCCCGTGGAGACGAGCCCTTCTTCGCGAGCGGCTGGTGCCGTGACCGGCCCTTGGTGACCGTCGGGCGGCCGATGGCGGCGCCGTGCCCGGTTCCGGTCGTCGTCGACAACGACCTGGTCGCGGCCGCCCAGCTGATGCTGGATCACTTGGCGGGCAACGGTTACGAGCGGCCCGCGATGATCACCACCGATACCGGCCGCTCCTACGCGGCGGATTTGGTCGCGGGGTACACCGGCTGGATGGAAGGCCGGGGACTGGAGCCGGTGGTGGCCGAGATCGACGAGCCGCCGACCACCGAAGGCACGGCGGAGGCGCTGGGCAGGCTACTCGACCGCCGAGTCTGTCCGGACGCCGTCTTCACGACGTCGGAGAACCTCGCCCTCGGGGTCCTCCACGAGGCCCGCCGCCGGCGGCTCGCGGTACCCGGCGAGCTCGGGATCTGCAGTGCGGTCGACAGCGGTTCTCTTCGGCTCGTTTCGCCCCAGGTGACCGGGATGTTCGTGCATCCCCGCGAGGTGGGCGGCCGCGCGGCCACGGCGTTGATGGATCTCGTCGAGGGTGCGGCCCCGGACGATGGGCCGCACCGGATCGAAGTTCCGGTGCGGCTCAACGCGCGGGAATCCACCGCCCGGCTCACCAGGTGACGGGCAGCTCCTTCACCGTGTAGAAGACCGCGTTCTCGTCGAACTTCAGCTCTTCCAGTGGAATGGCCGATTTCAGGGTCGGTATGCGCCGGAAGAGCGTGCCGTAGACGACCTGGAGTTCCACCCTGGCCAGTGGCGCGCCGAGGCATACATGCCTGCCGTGGCCGAAGGCGACATGGTGGCGGGCTTCGCGCCGCACGTCGACGGAATCCGGATCAGGGAAGACTGCCGGGTCCCGGTTGGCCGTGCTCTTCGCCGCGATGATGCCCTCGCCGCCGCGGACGAGCTTTCCGCCGATCTCCAGATCCTCGCGCGCGACGCGGCGCGCTTCGGTGTGGGTGATGGACAGGTAGCGCAGGAGTTCCTCCACCGCGCCGGCCACCCGCGCGGGATCGCCGTCCCGGACGAGGCCGAGCTGATCCGGGTTCGCGAGGAGCGCGGCCGTGCCCAGCGCGATCATGCTCGCGGTGGTGTCGTGTCCGGCCACCAGGAGGAGCTGGCCCAGTGTGGCGATCTCATGCGGGGTCATCGCGCCGGTCCGGAACTGCCCGACGGCCAGTGTGCTGAGCAGGTCTTCGGCGGGCTCGGCGCTTTTGCGGATCACCAGTCGTTCCAGGTAGGCGTTCAGCTCCTCGCTGGCGGCGACGGCCTGTCCGGGATCGGGCTCGTCCATGACGAGGGTGTGCGCCACTCCCTGGAAGAAGCCGCGGTCGGCGTAGGGCACGCCGAGCAGCTCGCAGATCACCTGGGTGGGGACCGGCAACGCGAACGCCGCCACCAGATCCACCGGTTCGGGACCGCCGAGCATCCCGTCGATGAGGTCGTCGACGATCCGCTGGATCCGGGGCCGCAGGGCCGCCATCTTCTCGATCGTGAATTCCGGGCTCAGCAGCCGTCGCTGGGCGGTGTGCTCCGGCGCGTCCATCTGCATCAACGTCTTCATCGTCGTGTCGCGCGCCTTGCTCACCGCGTTGGTGTGCGGGAAGGCGGGACACGTGGCATCGACGCTGACCCGCGGATCGGCCAAGACCGTCCGCACGTCCTCGTACCGGGTGATCAGCCACGGTGTGCCGCCATTCCACAACCTCACCCGCGACACCGGGTCGTCTTCGGCTCGCCGCGTCAGTTCCGGTGCCGGGTCGAAGGGGCGGCGTGCCGCGCGCGCCATGGGGAATCGCCGGTCGTCCACGGTTTCTCCTTGCTGTCGAATGCTTTCGCGCTCGCAGCATGCCGGTGCGGGAGACCCCGGTAATCGGACAAATCAGACGTGAAATGCGTCACATTTTGGTCAGGAACTCCGGCACACCGCGACCGGCGTGTCGCCGCCGTCGTCCTCGGTGGTCGCGATGAAGCCGAACGTGGTCGTCCCGCCGGCGGGCAGTACCGCGTTCCAGTCCAGTTCGGACACTCGCACGCGGTCGCCGTCCTGTGCCAGGGAACCGTTCCACAGATTGGCGATGCGGGTGCCGGGCGGCAGGGTCCAGCTGACCTCCCAGCCGGCGAGCCGGGTGTCCTTGGCGTTGCGCACCGACACACGGATCTCCGCGCCGCCGGGCCAGCGGTTGGCGATCTCGTAACGCGCTTCGCACACCGGTTGCGCGGCCGGTGGGGACGGTGCCGCCACCGGGGCGACGGCGTCGGGTGAGTCGCCGTCGAACAGCAGGATCCCCGCGAGGACACCACCCGCCACCACGACACCGCCCGCGATGGCGATCGGCAAGCGCGATCGGCGGGTGGGCGCGGGCAGCCTTTTGGTGCCGGACAGGATCGCCGGACGGCCGTCGGCGACGGCGACGGCGGCGAGCATCCGTTCGGCCTCGGCCATGTCCGGCCGCTCCGCGGGATCGCGCCGGAGCATGCGCAGCAGGACGTCCGTGAGCGGGCCGGTGGTGCGCGGCGCGACGATCTCGCCGCGGGCGACCCGTTTGAGGAGCGCGATCTGGTTGGCGTCGGTGCCGAACGGCGGCGCGCCTTCCAGCACGGTGTAGAGCGTCGAGCCGAGCGAGAACACGTCCGACGGATAGCCGGGCTCTTCGCCGTCGGCGACTTCGGGGGAGAGGTACGCGGGGGTGCCGACGACGAGCCCGCCGCCGGTCATGGTCCCTTCGCCCGTGGCGTGGGACAGGCCGAAGTCGGCGATCTTCGCCCGCCCGTCACCGGTGATCAGGATGTTGTTGGGCGTGACGTCGCGGTGCAGGATCCCGTCCTCGTGCGCGGCGGCCAGCGCCGAGGCGATCTGCCCGCCGAGTTCCGCCACCCGGCCGGCGGGGAGCGGGCCGTCGTCGGCGAGGAGTTCCGTCAGCGGCCGCGACGGCAGGTATTCCATGACCAGGAACGGGGTTCCGTCCTGCTCCACGACGTCGTACACGGTGACGGCGTGAGGGTGCTTGAGCCGCGCTGCCACCCTGGCTTCCCGCATGGCGCGCACGATCGACCGGAACGGCGCGTCGTCCGGCGAGGTGTCCGGCAGCAGTTGCTTCAGCGCCACCGTGCGGTCGAGCCGCTCGTCCCGCGCCCGCCACACCACGCCCATCGAGCCCCGGCCGACCTCGCGCTCCAGCCGGTAACGTCCGGCTATGACGGCATCCCGGTTCACGACCGCAACTGTATCCGCTAGGGGAGCGGGACCTCCTCGACCGGCGCCCCGGCCGCCGCGAGCCAGGCTTCGGCGAGCAGGCGGTGTCCCAGCGGGCTGGGGTGGACGCCGTCCGGGGCCAGCGTCGCGGCCCCGTGCTCGGCCGCCGCGCGCGGCATGAACAGATCCGCGCGGACCAGTCGCGCGCCGAACTCGGTCGCCACGTCGATCGCGGTTTCGATGCGGGGCGCCAGATCGCCGACCCAGTCCCGCTGTGCCGGCTCCACCGGCAGCAGGAACGGCGTGATCACGTACAACTCGGCCGGGAGGTGCTCCCGCGCAGCGGCCAGCAGCCGGGAGTAGGCGGCACGGAACTTCCCGATCGGGCTCGACAGGCCGCGATCGAAGGTCCGCCACGTGTCGTTGATGCCGATCTTCACCGTCAGCACCGTGGGCCGCGCCGCGAGGACGTCGGTGGCCCACCGGGCTTCGAGGTCGTAGATCCGGTTGCCGTTGATCCCCCGGTTGACCACTTCCGGCCCGTCGCCGAGGAGGTCCGCGATCTGCCGCACGTAACCCTTGCCCAGCGACGCGGGATCGGTGCGGTCGCGGCTGGAGTCGGTGATGGAGTCGCCGGCGAAGAGCAGCCTGTCGGCTTCGGTGAACCTCACGCGCCCGCCTCGATCAGCTTCCGCAGCGAGTCGGCCTCGCCGGGGATCAGATCCGGGTCGTTGTCCGGGACGAACTCCAGCAGTGCGTCGAGCGGCCGCCCGGCCTTGGCGAGCAGGCCGAACGCCCGCGTCCAGAGCTCCGTCCGGAAGGTCAGCGGATGCCGCTCGTTGCTGGGCCACCACGAGAACACGTGCACCGCGCGAACCTGGCCGAGCACCAGTTCGAGTCCCGCCAGCGCCTGCTCGTCCGGCAGATCCTGCGGCGGCTGCCAGTAGGTGCCGAGATTGTCGCGGCCGACCTCTTCGAGCAACCGCACGGTCGATTCGGCGGTGTCGGTCAGCGTCCCGCCGTGGAACTCCAGCGCGACCTCCAGGCCGTGCTCGTTCGCGACGTCGGCGGCCTCGCGCAGACCGGCGACGATCTGCTCGCGCTCGTAGGAGTCGACGTCCTCGGAGCCCGCTTTCCCGGCCCACACCCGGATCCGCGAGGCACCGAGCCGGACCGCAGTGGCGGCGATGTCGCCGAACGTCCCGGCCTCCATCGGTGTCGCGCGGAAGTAGGAGCCGTAGGAGTCGCAGGTCAGCCCGTGCCGTGTCATGGCCTCGAACGCACGCTCGGCCGCCCAGTCGTCACCGGGACGCACATGGACGTCGGCGCCCCACTCGATCACCTGAAGTCCCGCTTCTTCGGCGCGACGGGCGACCTCGTCGGCGTCCAGCCGCCGCAAGGTCACCGAACACAGTCCCGGGCGGATCATTTTCCCTCCAACGGTTGAGTGCTTTCCCGCAGCACGACCTCGCCGGTGATCGGCTTGACGCGGGGACCGTCCGCGCGGTGGTCGAGGATGAAGTCGAGGGCCTGTTCGCCCATGCGCTCGATCGGCACCCGCACAGTGGACAGCGAGGGCCTTATGTCCCGCAAGGTAATAATGTCGTCGAATCCGGCGATCGCGATCTGGGCGGGCACCTGCAGCCCGCGGTCGCGACAGGCGGCCATCGCGCCGACGGCCATCACGTCGTTGACCGCGAACACGCAGCCGCGGAAGCCGCTCTCGATCGCCCGCACCATCGCCGCGTAGCCACCGTCGCGGGTGAATTCCGCGCGCAGCACGTGGTTTTCGGGCAAGGGGACGCCGTGGCGGGCGAGGCCGTCACGGAAACCCAGCACCCGGTCCCGCGAGGTCAGCAGGCCGGACGGCCCGGCGAGGACGAGGAAGTCGCGGTGCCCGAGCCGGGCGAGCTGTTCGGCCAGATCCGCCGCTCCCGCACGGTTCTCCAGCATGACGGTGTCGAACGGCAGTTTCCGCTGCCCGATCACCACGACCTGGCCGTCGGCGGCCTCGAACGCTTTGAGCTCCTTGGTGAGATTCCGTTGCAGGGCACTGTCTTCGTTCCGCGACCCGGCGAGGATGACCGCCCGCGCCCGTTGCCCGCGCAACGTCGTGACGTACTCGAGTTCCTTCTCCGGATGGTTTTCCGTGCTCGCGATGGTGACCGTCAGCCCGTGCCGGGCGGCCACGCGCATCACACCGGACGCGATCGAGGAGAAGTACGGGTCGACGATGTCGTGCACCAGCAGCCCGACGACGTTGCCGCGGCCGCGGGCCATCGCCTGCGCGGGCACGTTCGCCGTGTACTGCAAGCGTTCCGCGGCCCGCAGCACCGATTCGCGCAGGGTGCCGCTGACCTGTCTCGTCCCGCCGTTGAGCGCCCTCGACGCCGTCGCGAGCGACACTCCGGCCTCGCGGGCGACGTCGGCCAGGGTGGCCGAACCCGCGGCACGCTGCGCCATGGTTCCTCCTCGGTGGTGCGGTGGGCTCACGCCGGCGTGGGCTGCCGCCGGCGTGAGCCCGGCTCTGATGTCGCCCTGCTACGGAGCGCCGGGGCCGACGTCCGCGGTGGTGAGCGGCCGGTTGGCGATGGCGGCCGTCGAGTACTCGTCGGCGCCGACGTCACGCAGGCTGCCGCGGGCCTGGCCGTCGAGGTCCAGCGTGACCGGCGCGGTCGAGAGGGTCGCCGCGTCGATCGCGGGGCTGCCCGCGGCGAGCCGCGAGACGCCGTCGGTGCCCTGCACGAGTTTCGGGTCGACCCGGCGGAAGGTGCCGGCCGGGATGTTGCCGTCCCCGCCCGAACCCCACAGGATGTTGCCGGACCAGGTGAAGTTGCCCGTGGTGCTCATCGCGACCAGGTCGCCGTTGCTGCCGACGAAGAGGTTGTCGGAGATCGTGCAGTCGCGCGGTTCGATCGTCCGTTTGGTCTCGCCGGCGAGCGTGCCGCTGTTGTTCAGCAGCGTGTTGTGCGCGATGAGCACGCGGTCCGCCGCGTCGTTGCCGCGCCGCGATTCCTTTGATTCACCCGGGAAATGGTCCCGGACGGAGCCACTGCCGACGACCAGCGCGCTGCCGGACACGCCGGCGACGTAGTTGTTGAGGATCTTGTGGTCGTTGCCGTAGATCCGGATGCCTTCCTTGCCGTTGAGGATGAAGTTGGATTCGACGACGGATTTGTTCCCGTGGCGCAGCACGATGCCGCCCAGGCTGTTCCGGATGGTGTTGTTGCGGATGAAGTTGCCCGACGACTTGACCGAGATCGCCTCCGGGTCGCCGTTCGCGCGTTCGAAGAGGTTGAACTCGATCTTGGCGCCGGCGGTGCTGAGCGCGCGCGGGCTGACGCCGAGCCGGATCGGCTCGCCGCCGTTGTCGCCGGCGAAGGTGTGGTCGGAGAAGTAGTTCCGGAAGACTTCGACGTCCACCGCCATCTTGTCTTCGTCCGCGCCCTCGATGCAGAGCATGACGCCGAGCGTGGTCTTGTGGTGGAAGTGGTTGCGGTCGATCTTGCTCTTGTCGGCCCGGACCATCACCCAGTGCAGGCCTTCGATGTCGGCCAGCTGGAAGTCGTTGCGGGTCAGGCGGATCACCGAACAGTTCGGCGGGATCTCGATCGTGGTGCTCTGGCGGAACTTGAACCCGCTGATCGTGACGCCGGTGGAGTCGTCGAAGACGAAGCTCTGCTCACCGTTGAGCGTCACCCCACCGCGGGACTGGGCGACGATGGTGATGGGCACGTCCTTCGTGCCGCGCCTGCCCTTGATGCTGATCGGCTTGCCCGTGGGCACGGTGTAGGTGCCGTTGTTCACGGTGATGACGGCACCGGGGCCCGCCCGGTCGATCGCGTTCTGCAGTTCGGTCAGCGAACTGACGTTCAGGGCGCACAGCCCCTTCGGTTTGGCCGACGCCGTGCCCGCGGTGACCCAGGGGACGGTGATCAGCGCGGCGCCGAGGGTGGCGCCGCTGAGGAACCTTCTGCGATCCATGATGCCTCCGTGCTCAATCGGTGGGGAGGGTTTCGGCGGCGGGGCTTTCCGTGTTCAGGAACAGTTCGATCACCGGGACCGGGGTGTCTGGTTTCCGGATGGGGAGTTTGAGGGTGAGCGTGCCTTCCGGCTGCCCGCCCATCTGGGTGTTTTGCGCGGTCTGCCCGGGATCCGTGTGCACTTGCCGGATTTCGGAGGCGTCGTCGAGCAGCTGGGCGTAGCGCACTCGCCCGGCGAGACCGGGCAGGTGGACGTGGTTCATCGGCCAGCTGAACAGGTGCAGATAGAGCCGGTCCCCGCGCTGGGTGTAGCGGCCGTCGGCGGGCGCGGTGAACTCCGAGGGGCCACAGCCGCGGACGGAGCGTTCGTGCCGGTCCATCCAGCGGCCGATCCCGGCGAGCACCTCGTGTGCGCGAGGGTCGATCTCGCCCCGGCCGTTCGGCCCGACGTTGAGCAGCAGGTTGCCGTCCTTGGACACGCCGTCGACCAGCATCCGGATGAGCAGTTCGGGGCTCTTGTAGTCGAGGTTGTCGCGGTCGTAACCCCAGCTGCCGTTGAGGGTCTGGCAGGCCTCCCACACCACGGGGACACCGTCGCGGGTCATCGGTCCGGACGGCTGGTACTGCTCCGGCGTGATGAAGTCGCCGGGAATCCCGGTGCGGTCGTTGACCAGGATGCCGGGCTGCAGCTCGCGGACCATCGCGAGCAGACCGGGGGAGTCCCAGTCGTCCGGTCCCTTGCCACCCCACCATTCCTTGCGGCCCCGGTAGGAGAAGTCGAAGAACAGGTAATCGATCGTGCCGAAGCGGGTGAGCAGTTCGCGCACCTGACCGTGGAGATAGAGCCGATACTCGGCGATGTCGGCGTACTGGTGCGCCGCGATGTACTCCGCGTCGTCACGGCGGGGATGGGTGCCGTCGACGGGGAAAGCCGGGTGGTGCCAGTCGATCAGCGAGTGGTAGAAGCCGACCTTCAGGCCTTCTTCGCGGCAGGCGTCGACGAACGGGCCGAGCAGATCCTTGCCGTAGGGCGTGTTCGTCACCTTGAAATCGGTGAGGTCGCTGTCCCACAGGCAGAAACCGTCGTGGTGTTTGGTGGTCAGCACGACATAGGTCATGCCCGCGGCCTTCGCGGCCCGCGCCCAGGACCGCGGGTCGTACTTGTCCGGTTCGAAATGGTCGAAGTAGACCCGGTACCGCTCGTCGGTCAGCTTCTCGTGGTTCTGCACCCATTCGTGCCGGGCGGCCAGCGAATACAGTCCCCAGTGGACGAACATCCCGAACCGGTCGTGGGTGAACCAGGCGGTGGAACTCACTTCAGGATCGCTCCTTGTAATGGTGGGTCAGCCCTTCAGCGCGCCCGAAGCGAGGCCGCGGACGAACGAACGCTGGAAGAACAGGAACGCGGCGACCGACGGGAGCAGCGCCAGCAGCGACGCCGCCATGATCACGCCGGGCGTGACGTTCGTGTCGATCCGCAGCGTCCGCAGGGCCAGCGGCAGGGTGTAGGTCGAAGCGTCGGTCGACACCAGCAGGGGCAGCAGGTACTGGTCCCAGATCATCGTGAAGCCGAAGACGCCGATCACGCCGAGCGCGGGCTTGCACATCGGGAGGATGATCTGCGCGAAGATCCGCAGATCGCCCGCCCCGTCGATCCGCGCGGCCTCTTCGAGTTCGCGGGGGACGTCCTTCATGAACTCGGTCATCACCAGGATCGAGAAGGCCCACGCGCCCAGCGGCACGATCATCCCGGCGAGGCTGCCGATCAGGTTGAGGTGCACGACCGGCAGATCCGACAGGATCAGCGACAGCGGGATCGCGAGGATCTCCTCCGGCAGCATCAGCGTCGCCAGGATCGCGACCAGCACGAAGGTCATGAACCGGAACTTCTTGCGCGCCAGCGCGTAGCCCGCCAGCACCGAGATGACGACCTGCAGCAGCAGGCCGAAGCCGACCACCAGGAACGAGTTGAGGAGGTACATCCCCACGCCGAGGTCGAAGGCGATGCCGAAGTTGTCCAGGGTCGGGCTGGACGGCACCACGCTCAGCGCCGTCGGGTCGGAGACGTCGTTGAACGCGCTGACCAGCAGCGCCAGCAGCGGTCCGGCGAACACCAGGAGCAGCAGGGCGTACAGGACGAACTTCAGGATCCGTCCGCCCGGCGACTTGACGGCGTCGAGGCCGAGCGCCGAATCGTTGGCCGCGGTCATGCGTCTCGCCTCCGTCGGAGCACCTGGACGAACAGGGTGAGCACGAGCGTCGCGAGGAACAGCAGGACCGCGCCCGCCGCGCCGACGCCCAGCCGGTTCTGTTCCAGGCCGAGTTTGTAGATCAGGGTCATCGCCACCTCGGTCGAGCCGTTCGGCCCGCCGTTGGTCAGCAGGAACACCTCGGTGAACACCCGCAGGCCGCGGATCGCCGCGAGGACGAACAGGATCGAGAACACCGACCGCAGGCCCGGCAGCGTCACATGGAGGATCTTGCGCCAGCGGGAGGCACCGTCCACAGTGGCCGCTTCGTAGAGCCCCCGGTCGATACCGGCCAAACCGGCGAGGAAGATCATCATGTCGTACGGGGCGCCGCGCCAGATCCCGGTGATGATGACCGAGACCATCGAGCTGTCGGGGTCGTTGATGAAACCCGACGGGCCCAGCCCGACCAGGCCGAGGATGGAGTTCAGCATCCCGTCCTCGGTCGGGTGGTACATGATCCGCCACAGCTCGGCGACCACCGCGATCGGCACGACCACCGGCAGGAACGCCGCCGACCGCAGGAACTTCAGCCGCTTGCTCTGGCCCTCCATCAGCAGAGCGAGCGCGAGGCCGATGATCATCGACCCCGCGGTCTGCCCGATCGCGATCACGACGGTGTGCCAGATCGCGGAATGGAACGCCTCGTCACCGAGGACCGTGCTGTAGTTCTGCCCGCCGACCCACTGGTTGCCCAGGTAGGGCTGGACGTCCTGGAAGGACATCGTCACCGCGGTGATCATCGGGATGAACTTGAAGTACACGAACAGGATCAGGGCGGGGGCCAGGAACAGCCACGGCGTCCACCATTTCCCGTCGCGGTCGCTGCGCCTGCGGGCCTTCGGCGCGGGCGCCCGCTTGACGGCGGGACGGTCCGCGCCGACGGCCGCCGGCTTGGCGTGATCTACGGTCATGAGGCGCTGATCCCCTGTTGCTGCAACGTCGCGGTGAGCTTGGTGTCGAGTTTGGACAGTTCCGCCTTGAGATCGAGCTTGCAGTCGGCGACGAGCGCGCTGATCGTGTCCGCGGTGTCCTGGCGGACCGGCGTCCAGTTCGGGATGGACGGCGCGTAGTGGCCGGACTTGGCATAGATCTCGGCGTAGGTCTTCCAGCGCGGGTCGGAGCGGACCTGGGTGATGTCGACGTTCTTGTTCACCGGGAGCTGTACGATGAAGGCCGACTCGCCCTCCATGCCGATCTTCTGGCCGTCGGCCGAGATCGCGAAGTCACCGAAAGCGTCCTGCCCGGCCTGGTTCGGCGAACCGGCCATCATGAAGATCGACAGGCCCTCGGCGAGGACGTCGGCGTTCTTGGCGCCCTTCGGCATCGGGACGACCTCGTACTTGTCCTTGCCGAGCGACTTGTCGAACCGCGGCAGCAGGTACGGGCCGACGACGTACATCCCGGCCTTGCCCGCTTCGAAGGTCTCGTTGGTCGCCGGGGTCGGCATGGTGACCGAACCGGGCTGGATCACGTTCTCCTTGCAGCCGAGGTCGCGGAACCACTGCACCGCGGCCACGGATTCGGGTGTGCTCATCGCCGGCTTGTACTTGCCACCGCCGGTTTCGCTGATGAAGTCGCCGCCCGCGGCCCACAGGAAGTTCGAGAAGTACCAGGAGGCGTAACCCCGCTTGGTCGACAGCGTCGCGTTCAGGCCCGCGGTGTCGTTCTTCCCGTTGCCGTCGGGGTCGCCGGTGGTGAAGGCCTTGGCGAGGTCCGCCAGTTCGGCCCAGCTCTGCGGGACGCTCTTGCCGAGCTTCTCGCGCCAGTCCTTGCGGATCAGCAGCGCCGAGGCCTGCGCGCTGTAGGGCAGGCCGTACAGCTTGCCGTCCGGGGCCTGGTTGGACTTCAGCGCCTGCTCGGTGAGCTCCGACGCGTGCTTGATCTTGCCCTGGTCGATCTCGCGCACGAGACCCTGGCTCTTCAGGGTGCCGACCTGGGTGACGTCGTTCATCACGATGTCCGGCAGGTCGCGCTGGGCGGCGCGCTGGGCCAGCTTCGTCTCGAAGTCGTCGAAGATCGCGGTGACCTGCACTTTGAATCCCGTGGCCTTTTCGAAGGCCTCGGCGAGCCGCTTGGTGGCCTGCTCGCCGGCGCCACCGGGGGTCGTCCGGGTCCACAGTTCCAACGGCGCCTTGGTGTCCTGTGCGACGTTCGTTCCGGCGGGACCTGCCGAGCAGCCCGAAAGGACCAGCGCCGAGACAGTGAGTCCCGCGCCGATCCACCGCGATTTCCGCATCGCTTCTCCTGTTCACTGTGGACCACGCTGTCTACCTCGGAGGGGACGGTAAGCGCTTTCACGGTCTCCGGTCAATGGTCCGATCATTACGAATTTCAATCGCCCGTGTTTGCCTCTGCGTGGGACTCGCCGCGCGTGGACCGGCTCAAGCATCCGATGTATGGTCGCCGCCGGAGGTAGGGATGACCGAGCTGCAACACCGGCCGACGGCACTTCTCGTGATGGAGGAGCGCCGCCGCGACGACGTTTACCCCGAGGCGGTGCTGAAGGAGATCGGCACGCTGGCGGACCTGCGTGAGCCGCTCACCCGAGAGCGCCTGGCGGAGGACCCGGCGGCGCTGGAAGGCGTCGAGATCCTGCTGTCCGGCTGGGGTGCCCCGGTGCTGGACTCCGTCCTTTTGGGACACGCGCGGGACTTGCGGGCCGTCCTCGTCGCCGCCGGATCGGTCCGGCCGCTGACCACGCCCGAGTTCTGGGCACGCGAGCTGCCGATCGTGTCCGCCGCGGCCGCGAACGCCGTCCCGGTCGCCGAGTTCACCCTTGCCCAGGTCCTCTTAGGACTCAAGCAGGTGCACCGGATCTCCCGGGAGATCCGGGAACGGCGGGCCTATCCGCCGGATCCGAGGGTCGCGGGCGCCTACCGGTCCCGCGTCGGCCTGCTCGGCCTCGGCGAGATCGGCGCGCTCGTCGCGTCGCATCTGCGCGGTTTCGACGTGGAGGTGCTCGCGAGCGACCCCGTCGTCGACCCGGCGACCGCCGACGGCCTCGGCGTGCGGCTGGTGGGCCTCGACGAACTGTTCGCCACGTGTCCCGTGGTCAGCCTGCACGCGCCGCTGCTCCCGGAGACCGAAGGGCTGGTCGACGGTGAGCTGGTGGCCAGGATGGGCATCGGCGCGACGCTGATCAACACCGCCCGCGGTGCCGTCGTCGACGAGCCGTCCGTCGTCCCGGTGCTGCGGGAGCGCCCTGATCTGACGGCGATCCTCGACGTCACCTGGCCCGAACCGCCCGAGCCGGACTCGCCGCTGTACACGTTGCCGAACGTGGTGCTCACCCCGCATCTGGCGGGCGCGCTGGGCGCCGAACGTGCCCGGATGGGGGAACTCGTGGCGGCGGAGCTGCGTCGGTTCGTGCTCGGGGAGCCGTTGCGGCACGCCGTCGCGCCGGACCGGGCGCACCTGCGGGCCTGATGCTCGCCTTTCGGGAGACCGGCCCGTCCGGCGGGGTGCCCGTCGTCCTGCTGCACGCCCTGGGCAGCAAAGCCGGCACTTGGGACGACTTCGCCGCCCGCCTGGCTCGCCGTGTCCTGGCTGTCGACCTGCCGGGACACGGCGACAGCGCCCACGTCGACACCTACTCGCTCGATGCGATGGCAGACAGCGTGGCCGAACTCCTCGGGGAGGAAGCGGACCTGGTCGGCCATTCGCTGGGCGGCCGGGTCGCCGTGCTGCTCGCCCAGCGCCTGCCCGGCCGCGTGCGGCGGCTGGTCGTCGAGGACGCTCCGCCGCCTCCGCTCGAAGTTCTGGAGCCGTTGGCACCCGCGTCGGAGCCGTCCGAGCCGTTGCCGTTCGACTGGCGGCTGATCGACCCGATCATGGCCGAACTCCGGACGCCCGACCCCGCCTGGTGGGAGCGGCTCGCCGCGATCACCGCGCCGACCCTGCTGATCGGCGGCGGGCCGTCCAGCCATGTCAGCCGTGAGTCGCTGGAACGGATGTGCGGGCTGATCCCGGACTGCCGCCTGGCGATCATCGAGGACGCGGGGCATCGGGTGCACGGCACCAGGCCGGAGGAGTTCGCGGCGGTGGCGGGGAAGTTCCTCGGCCGGGCGTAGTCTGGACATCTGCCTGGGGGAGGGTCCGGTGGCCGTGTTCACTTGTGCGGGCTGCGCCGCCGGATTGACCGTGCCGTTCGGCCCGCCGTGGCGACCATGGAACGAGGCCGAAGCCTGGAGGCTGTTCGCGCCCGTCTACTCGCTTTCGGACGGGCCCGGCGGATCGATCGTGGTCGCGCCGGGGACACCCGTGGGACCGTGCTGATCCCGGACCGCTGCGACGGCTACTGCTACGGCGTGGACGGGCGCGATGGCCCCAACCTCGCGTGCGCCCGCTGCGGGCTGGAGGTGGGGACCCGGATCGACGACTGCTCGCGCTGGCAGGAGGTGCGGTTCTTCCCGGACTCCGTGCGATTCGAGCCGTCCGGGGAATCTCCTGCCGACGACTGGGCCGTCGAAGGTGTAGCGCCGGTCGAACCCTCAGGAGCGTGGAGCCCGTATTGGGAGGCGGCCGTGGCCGCACTCCGGCGCCGCCGACGTGGTGCCGGTGGCCGCCGAGGTGCGGACGTGGCTGGCGTTCGGTCATGACCCGGTGACCGCTCCGGCTTCCGGGGTCATGCCGGCGGGTGTCCTCCGGGACGACCCGCTACCGAAGCATCCGAGCACGCCCTTCGCGCCCGCGCGGGACGTCTTCCTGCACACGCTGGCACGACTCCCGGCCGTTCGGCAGCCGTGGCTGAGGGCGATCTACGACCGGGTGATGGCGGGCGGTCCCGTGTCGAGAGTTGTATAACGCCCTATACCGCTTGCCGATCGGCGGCCAGTACCGCCGCGAGGCCTTCCTGCAGATCCTTGACGAAATACCCGGGAACCTCCAACGACGGGAAATGCCCGCCGGCTTCGGGTGACCTCCATCGGACGATCCGCCGGTACCGCTCCTGTGCCCAGGGACGCGGATACTTCTCGATGTCGCGGGGGTAGACGGTGATGGCCGACGGGACGTCGACGCGGAGCTCGGGATCGAGCGAGTTGTGGCTTTCGTAGTAGATGCGGGCCGATGACGCGCCGGTCCGGGTCAGCCAGTACAGGGTGACGTCGTCGAGAACGCGGTCACGGGAGATCGTCTCGAACGGGCTGTCCTCGGTGTCCGACCACTCGGCGAACTTGTCGAGGATCCAGGCGAGAAGGCCGACAGGTGAGTCGACGAGCGAGTAGCCGATGGTCTGCGGGCGGGTCGCCTGCTGTTTGGCGTAAGCCGCGCGGTGATGCCAGAAGTCGTGGGTTTCCTCGGTCCACTGGCGCTCGGCCGGGGTCAGTCCATCAGTCGTCAGCCCGGGCGGTCCCTCCGCGAACGTCGTGTGGATGCCGAGAACGTGTTCCGGGAACCTGCCGCCGAGGACCGTGGTGATGTTGCCTCCCCAGTCGCCGCCATGGGCGAGGAACCTGTCGTAACCGAGCCTGCCCATCAGTTCGACCCAAGCGGCCGCGATCTTTTCGGTTCCCCATCCGTTGACGGCCGGTTTGTCGCTGTAGCCGAAGCCTGGCAGCGACGGGACCACGACGTGGAACGCCGGTGTGCCCGGGTCCGTCGGATCCGCCAGTTCGTCCACCACATCGATGAACTCGGCGACGCTGCCCGGCCAGCCGTGCGTCAGTACCAGGGGAGTGGCATCCGCGCGGGCGGACCGGCGGTGCAGGAAGTGGATCCCCAGACTGTCGATGGTCGTGCGGAACTGGCCGATCCGGTCGAGACGCTCTTCGAACCGCCGCCAGTCGTACCCGGTGCGCCAATAGTCCACGACCTCGACGAGGTCCGAGAGAGGAACGCCTTGCCCCCAGCGAGGGACCGTCTCGGCTTCCGGTAGCCGTGCCGCGGCCAGGCGCGCACGCAGATCGTCGAGGTCAGAGTCGGTCGCGCGGGCTTCGAATGCTTGCACGTCGGTGGTCATGGGGCCTCCTCGTCGCTGGAACCAGCTAAGACGGTTCTATCAGTTCGCCCGACCGTGATGCAACCGGCTAAGGTGGTTCCATGCGTTCCGACTTCCCTGATTTCCGCCTCGGTAGCGTGTTGGCGACCAGCTTCACGGCGACGCTGACGGAGCGTCGTGGTGAGGCCGTGGAGCGCATCCCCACGCCGCAGCGGCTCGTGGACTGGCTGGCGGTGAGCGGCCTCGCCGTGGAGTCCTGCACCACTGCTGAGCTCGACTCCGCCCGGCAACTGAGGGAAGCGATTCACGCCGCCGCGACGGCGACCGCGACTCGAGAGGCCCTGCCCGCTGCTGCTGTCCAAGTCATCAACGACCGCAGCACCCAGGGGCGGGCCGCGGCCGTCCTCACGCCCGAAGGGGAGCGGCGATGGCGGGTCGCGTGCGTGGAAGACGCCCTCAGCGTGATCGCCGCCGACGCGATCAGCATCATCTCGGGCGAACGAGACGGGCGAATGGCGTTGTGTGCGTCGCCGACCTGCCTGGCCGCCTTCTTCGACACCAGCCAGAGCCGCACGCGCAGGTGGTGCGACATGAACACGTGCGGGAACCGTCAGAAGAAGGCGCGGTTCCATGCCAATCAGCGGAAGAACTCCGGGAGTTCCTGATCGGGCTCGTGGGCTCGGAAGTGCGGTGGTTCGTTGCCGGGAAACGGCGACGGGTTCAGACAAGCGGTGGTGCTGTGTGGGGGCGGTCCGTGACGCGGTTGGCTGGTGCGTTGCCGGGAAACGGCGACTGTTTGGACGGCGGCGGTCGTGTGGGGGCGGCTTTGCGAGTTGGCCGTTCTGGCTCGTTGCCGGGAAACGGCGACCGGCTCGCGTGAGGCCCGCTTCGCGGCTTTACTGTTCCGGCCGATTGCCGGGAAATGGGAACGGCGACCGGCTTCCTGCGAGACGGCTTCGTCGCCTGACCATTCCGGCCTGTTGCCAAAAAACGGCTACGAACTCAGGCGACAAACCAACGACACGACCCCTGGCCCGTCGCCGCAAAACGGCAACAGACCAGGGGCACCTGAGGCGCGGTCACCAGTTCCGCACCCCGGGCGCGTATCCCGCCGGCTTGTCCCCGACCTTCACCCCGGGCGAGATCACCCAGTTCTGGTACTCGGGCGTGAACATCCGGTACACCGACTCCGGCGGCACGGCACTCGCCTCGTCGAGGAGCGCCCGCGACTCCGGCGGCAGTTCGAAGTCCAGGGCGGCCATGCTCTTCCCCAGCTGGTCCGCGCTGGACGCCCCGACGATCGCGGCCGCGACGCCCGGCTGGGTCGCGACCCAGTTGATCGCGACCTGGGCCATCGTGACACCGAGTTCGCCCGCGACCTTCTCCAGCGGCTTCAGCAACGCCCAGTCCCGGTCCGTCCACGACTTCCCGGGGTTCCCCGGATCGCTCAGCCTGCCTTCGCCGGACGGTGTCTCGCCGGTCGGCCGGTACTTGCCGGTGAGGAATCCGCCCGCCAGCGGGCTCCACGCGGTGACACCGAGCCCGAGATGCTGTCCCATCGGCACATGTTCGGTCTCGATGGTCCGCTCCACGAGCGAGTAGGGCAGCTGGAGGTTGACGACCGGGGTCAGCGCGTTCGCCTCGGCGAAGCTCTGCGCCCGGGCGGCGTACCAAGCGGGTACGTCGGAAAGCCCGGCGTAGCGGATCTTTCCCGCGCGCACGAGGTCGTCGAACGTGCGCATCACCTCTTCGACCGGCGTGATGCGGTCCCAGGTGTGCAGCAGGAACAGGTCGACGTGGTCGGTGCCCAGCCGCCGCAACGATGCTTCGAGCGCCCGGATCAGATGCTTGCGGCCGTTGCCGCCGGCGTTCGGGTCGCCGAGGTCGACGCTGTTGGTGTACTTGGTGGTGAGCACGACCCGGTCGCGCACCTTCGCCTCGGCGATGAGGCGGCCGAGGATGGTCTCGCTTTCGCCCGCGGTGTAGAAGTCCGCGGTGTCGACGAAGTTCCCGCCCGCCTCCAGGTACCGGCGGAAGATCGGGCGGACCTCGTCCTCGGTCTTCCCGTACGCGGCGTGGAAACCGCCGGTGCCGAAGTTCATCGTGCCGAGCGCGATCCGGCTGACACGCAGTCCGGAGCGGCCGAGCAGGTAGTACTGATCGAGTGTCATGGAAGGAACTCCAGGCTTTCAGTGGTGTCCACTGTGGACAGGGACGACGAAGTTCACCGTTTTCTCGTCGAGGATCTTGTGCGTCGGATCGGCGAGACCGATCCACACCTTGTGCGGCCCCGCCGGCAGCGACTGGATGATCAGCGGTTCTCCGCTGCCGTCCGCCCAGTGCCACGCCGCGTCGTCGACGGTCACGTGGATGTGGCCGATCCGCGGCGACACGTCCAGGGCGGCCGGGCCGTAGACCGGGACGATCCGGAGGTTTTCCGCTCGGTACCGCAGCACGACAAGACCCATCGCCAGCTGGTCGGGCAAGGGCGCGTCCACGACCAGCGAAGGCGGCGGTTGCGACGGCAGCGGCACGACGGGAGCGGGTGACCAGCCGGCGGCGGCCGCGCCAGGGGGAGCGGGCGCCGCCGGGGCGGGCGGGGGAGCACCGCAGGCGGCGGTGAGCAGAACGGCGGCGGTGAGGGCGAGCTTCCCAAATGCGGGCATGAACCCACGCTAGGACGGCCGAGAGGGCCGCGGCGCCCGTCGGACGACGTAGTCGATGTACGTCGCCCGCGAGCCTCCCTCTCAGGTCCCGAGCCAGCCGGGATTGGCCGCCGCCCACTCGGGAAGGCGGTGCCGGATCGCGGCCAGCTCGGTGATCGCGTGCACCAGTCCACTTCGGACAGCCGGGACGTCGACCGGCGAGCCGTCCCGCCACAGCAGAACATGCCGCGTCCTCAGCGGCACACCCCGCAGTGCCACCACCGGGCCGGGCCTCGTGGAACCGGGATCGAGGGACTGCGCGGGCGCCACCGCGCGGGGATCGCGCCGGACGGTCTGCCGCAGCTCCGCCGGTTCGAGCTTCCGTGGGGTGATCGTGCCGAGACCGGCCCGGGCGCACTGATCGGTCAGGTGATCGCGGAACGCGTCGTCCTCGCCCGCCACCGTGAGCCAGGCCGAGCCGTCGAGCTCCGCCAGCGACACCTCACCGCGTCCGGCGACGGGATGGTCCGGGGACACGATCACGAACACCGGCTCGGTCCCGACGGGAAGCAAGTGGACACCTTCGGGCGGAACGATCTCCTGCCCGGGGTGATCCGCATACAGCGCCAATTCCACCGTGCCGTCGAGAAGCGCCGAGAACAGCGCGGTCCGGCTGGTCACCGTGAGCAGTTCGACCGGACGGCCGGGGGCGGCCGTGGCGACCACACCGCTCAACGTCTCGGCGAAGACCGTCGGTAGCGCTCCGATCCGGAGCAACCCCTCGGAGGGCGCGGTGTGGAACCGGCGGATCGCGAGTTCCAGGTCGTCCGCCGCGGCCAGTACGCGCCGGGCGTGGTTCAGCAGCACCTCGCCCAGCGCGGTGGGGCGCACGCCGTGCCGGTCGCGTTCGAACACCGTCCGCTCCAGTGCCCGCTCGACACGGTGGAGCTGCGCGCTGAGCGCGGGCTGGGAGAGCCCGAGCGCGGTCGCGGCCTTCGCGATGCTGCCTGCCGACGCGATCGCGTCGAGGAGTCGCAGATGCCGGACATCGACTTCCGCCGGCCAGGTATGGCCGTCCCCGGGGCCGATGAGGGGGCTGATCACAGGTCGTCCTCGCTGATGATCGTGCGGAGTTTGTGCAGGGCGCGATGCTGGGCGACCCGGACCAGGCCGGGGCTCACCCGCAAAACCGCCCCCGTTTCGGGCGCCGTCATCCCGACCGTGATCCGCAACCGGAGGATCTCCTGCTGGATACCGGGAAGGGTGCTCATCAGCCGCGTCAACCGGTCGTGGCCGTCGGCGGCGAGGGCCAGCCGCTCGGGTGCGTCGGTCTCGGGTGTCGCGCGGTCGGGCGGATCGGGGGTGGGTTCCGATCTGTCCCGGGCTCGCCGCCGGAAGGCAGCGGCGACCTTCCGGGCGGCGATCCCGAGGACGGCGGCGAGGAAGGAGCCGCCGGTCGTCTTCGCGGTGGGCAGCGCGGTGAGCACGGCGAGGCAGGTCTCCTGCGCGACGTCCTCCGCGGCGACCTCGCGCGCGTTCGTTCCGTCCATCCTGCTCCGGCAGTAGTCCGCGACCACCGGCTGGACGATGCTCATGAGCTCGTTCGTCGCCGCGGGATCACCGCGGCGGGCGCGGGGGACGAGGGATTCGAGATCCGCCGTGAGCGCGCCGTCGTCAGGGGGAGGAGCCGCCCCCGGCGAGGTCGGGTCGCCGGGGGCGGTCCAGGTCAGGCGAGTTCCCAAAGCGCGGGCACGTTCGGCGGTTCCCAGCCGGGCAGGGAGGTGTGCGGCTGGATGACCCGGTAGTTGCTGCCGCCGTAGCTGGCGGTCGCGCCGGAGCCGTAGTACGTGTACGGCGCCCAGGTGCCGCCCGGCGGGTTCGACGTCGTCGGGCTGGTCGGGGTGGTGGGCGTGGTCGGCGTCGTGGTGGTGCTGGACGGCGGGTTCCCGCTGACCGTCAGGCGCAGGTTGTAGACGCTCAGGATCTCCGAGACCGGCTGGAAGTAGATGGTGCCGCCGGAGGTGCAGTTACCGGAGCCGCCGGAGGTGACGCCCTGTGCCTGGTCTCCGGTGAGCCACGAACCGCCCGAGTCACCCGGCTCGGCGCAGGCGTTGGTCCGGGTCAGGCCGGTGATGGTGCCCTCGGGGTAGGTGACCGAGGTGTTCTTCTGCAGGATGGTGCCGCAGCGCCAGCCGGTGGTGGAGCCGGAGCGGCATACCGAGGAGTTGACCGGCGCCTCGGTCGAACCGGCGACCGGTACGGTGCCGGGATAGCGGTTCACCAGCGGGCGCGGGGTGTTGCCCGCGTCGGCGCGGACCCAGGCGTAGTCGTTGCCGGGGAAGCTGGAGCCCGCGACGGTCCCGCTCGGGTTCGAAGTCCGCGTGCCGGTGGTGCCACAGTGGCCGGCGGTCACAAAGCCGCCTTCCACCGCGAAACCGATGGAACACCGGCCCGAGCCGAAGGTGTAGGCGTTGCCGCCGATGATGTCGATCAGCGCACGCGGCTGTTCGGTGCTGGCTTCGATCCGGACCAGATCGGACGGCACACCGGACTCGGCGGCCCACGACTTCGCTGCGGCTTCGCCACCGGCGTTGGCGAGTACGACGATCGAGTTCGTGGTGACGTCGGCGAACCAGCCGGGCACGGTCTTCGGTGCCTTGGTGGACTTGGCGTCCAGCCGCAGTTTCGCGGCGTCGAGGTCGGCGGCACTGCGACCGACCGTCTTCGGCGTCGCGCCCGCGGCGCGCACCAGGTCGGCCTGGGCGGCGTCGGTGACCGCCACGGTGAGCGTGGTCCCGCTGCCGTCCAGCCACGATCCGGCGTACGACGTGCCGAGCTGCTTCTTCAGCGTGTTGTCGGCGACCGCGGCGCGCTGTTCGCTCGCGAGCCGCAGCTTGGCCTGTTCGGGGCTGATCTTCAGGTCACGGGCCATCGCGGCCAGCATTTCGGACTGGGCCTGGTCTTCGGCGGTGGCATGCTGACCGGCGCTCGCGCTGGGGGTGAGGGCGATGGCGGTGATCAAGCCTGCCCCGGTTATGGCCGCGGCGGTCGCGGCTAAGATCTTTCTGTTCATTTCAACGCTTTCCTCGAAACGGGCGGGGGAGGGGGATTCGTTCCCGACCGTACGAGGCGTATCACTCGACTGGTACATACCATTTGGGTCATATCGCCCGGCCGTGACGCGGGGCGATATGGCGATGTCCCGTGCCGATCCGACCGGCGATTCCGTTGCGGTGCAACGGTTCAGCCGTCGTCGGAAGAAGTGGTGCACAGCCGCGCGAGATGCTCCGTCGCGGTGTCCACTGTCGTCAATACCGTACTTTTGAGGGGTATGGCAAAGGGAACGCCGGAACTTCTCACAGAGTGAGGAAGTGCCCGTCGTACCGGAGGGGGCGCCGGCACGACGGGCACGGGTCTGGCGGACCTCAGCGACCGGTGCAGCGGTAGCCGGCCGCCGCCGCGGGATCACCGTGGCCGCGGTACCGCGATACCTGCGGATACGGGCAGAGATCGCGGGTCTTGTCGCCGTTCGCCGCCGGCAGGGTCGCCGGCGCCTTGCCGTGTTCGACCCAGTCGACGAGCGCGCCCAGCGCGTTCACCGGGGTGGCGCCCGCACCGCCGCCGCAGTGCGCGACACCCGGCGCGAGGAACAGCCGGTAGAAGTCGTTCACCCGCTTCGAGCCGCCCATCTCGCGCTCCACCTCGTGGCGATACCGCAGCGTGCCGCCCGGCGGGATCAGCTGGTCGTCGGTGCCGACGAAGGTGATCAGCTTGCCGCCCGCCCGGCGGAAGTCCGACAGATCCGGGTCGGAGGTCCCGATGACGTCGTCGTACTCCCGCACCGACTGGCGGAACAGGTCGGCGAACTGGCGATAGGTGAGCTTCTCGGTGTCGAATCCCGGCTGCTTCTTCAGGAACGTCTGTACCCAGCCCACGGCCACCGGGAAACCGGGAGCCGTCGTCACCGGGCCGAAATCCGCTCCCTTGGGCAGACCGGCCCAGAGCCGTCGTCCGTACTCGTCGGCAGGCCCGGCCCAGATCTTGCGCACGACCTCGGCGTCCGCCGCGGTCACGGTGACCTCCTTGTCGCCGCAGAGCACCTTCGTGCCGATGAACGACCGCGGATCGTAACCGCACTCGTCCGGCCGGTCGACGATGCCGTTCGTGACCCCGTCCCGGCCGTCGCAGGCCTTGATCGCGGCCTGTTGGAAGGCGCTGAAGACACAGGTCGCCGGGAAGGTCTTCTCCTGGTTCATCACGACCCTCGGCCAGAGCGTCGCGACCGCGAACTCCGCCCAGTGCACGGCGGGCGCGTTCGCCAGGACGCCGTCGAAATCGCCCGGATACCGCTGAGCTTCGGAGTAACCCTGACGGCCGCCGGTCGAGCAGCCGTTCCAGTACGAGTAGGCGACTTCCCGCTGGTAGAACTTCTGTGTCACGTCCTTCCCGATGAGGGCGGCTTCGTGCACGGACCGGGTCGCGAAATTCGTCACGAGGGGCTTGTCGATCTCGCCCCGCGGAGTCAGTGCCCACGAGGTGTCGAGGAAGGTCAACGGAACGCCGGCGTCGGTCGTCACGCCGCTGTAGCCGTCCTTGACCGCCTGGACGAGCGGGGCGCCGAAGTCACCGGCGGTGTACGCGCTGCCGCCGATCGCTTGAAGCCTGCCGGTCCACCCGGTCTGAGGCAGGGTGACGGCGACCTTGACGTGATCGCCCGCATCGCCGTGGGTCAGGGTGACGGTGATTTCGCAGTACGCGGGCACGTCGGTGATCGTGGCGGGAGCCGTGAACGGGGTGGGCGGGAACGTGACGGTCCCGCCCGGCTTGGGCGCCGCCTGGACGGACTCGATCCGCGCCCCGTCCGGCGCCGAAACGGGGACCGCCGCGCACGACGTCGCCGCCGCCTGGGCGGGCGCCGTCTGGGTGACCGAGGTCAGCACCAGCGGCAGCAGGGCGGCCAGCGGAGCGGCCGCCAGGAACAACTTCTTGCGTCTCATCACTTTCCTTCAGGGATTCAGTCGAACGAACAGCCGGGGTTGGGCACGTCGACGGCCAGTGCCCGGCCCGCGGGCACCCGGTAGAGCACTTCGAGCACGACCGGCTCGGTCCCGAGGTTGCGTCCGATGTGGACGTACCCGGGGTCGCTCTCCTCGGTGATCGCCTGCCCGGCGTGGTAGACGCCGTCGCTCGCGCAGGTCGCGTCGTGGTGGTTCAGGACGCCGCGTTCGACCACTCCGCTCACCGAACCGGGGTGGAAATGCCAGCCGGTGCTGCCGCGGTCGCGGGGGCGAGCCCGGCGGCCAGGCCGGTGAGCGCGAGGGCGAGGGTGAGCCGGGAAGCCTGGTGCATGCGACCGAAGCTAGGCCGATCGTGTTGACACGCCGTCTACATCCTGTGGACGCCACGGGGAGTCCTAACCGGACCGTTTGGGTATCGTCGGACGGGCGGCCGCCCACGGCCGAGGGGAGGAATGCCGCACCATGCCGCTTTTCGGACGGGAAGCCGAGCTGAAGGACTTGACCGAACTCGTCGACGGCCCCGCCGCGGGCTGCGGCGGGGTGCTCATCCAGGGCGAACCGGGCGTCGGGAAGTCCGCTCTCGTCGCGAAGGCCGTTGCCGCGGCGACGCTCGGGGGCTTGCGGGTCCTGCGCGCGACCGGGGTCGAGGCCGAACGCAACTTCGCCTACGCCGCGCTGCACCAGCTGCTCCATCCGGTCCGATCCGGCGCCGACCTGCTGCCCGCGCCGCAGCGATCCGCGCTCTGGGTGGCGTTGGGGTTGGCCGAAGGGGCGGAGCCGAACGCGTACCTGGTCGGGCTCGCCGCGCTGACGCTGCTTTCGGAGGAGGCGGCCAAGCCGTTGCTGATCGTCGCCGAAGACGTCCAGTGGATGGATCGCGAGAGCGCCGACGCGCTCGCGTTCGTGTCCCGGCGGATCGAGACGGAACCGATCGTCCTGATCGCGACCCTGCGGGCCGGGGAGTCGTCGCCGCTGCGCGACGCGGGACTGTCCTCAATGGACCTGGAGCGCCTCCCCGAAGAGGTGGCGGCCGAGCTGCTCGACTCCGTCGCCCCCGGGATCACCTCGACGGTCCGCTCCCGGATCCTCACCGAAGCCGCCGGCAATCCGCTGGCACTGACCGAGTTGCCGTCGGCCGTGACCGACACCGCGGATCCCGTGCTGCCGCTGACCGAACGGCTCGAGCGCACGTTCGGCGCCCGCTTCACCGCCCTGCCGGAACCGGCGCGCACGACCTTGCTGGTGGCCGCGCTCAATGAGACCGGTTCGCTCACCGAAACCCTCGCCGCGGCGGCGACGCTGCTGGGCGAAGACGTCGAGCCGTCGGTGCTGGCGCCGGCCGCGGAAGCCCGGCTGATCGACCTCGAAGCCAGGACGGTCTCGTTCCGGCACCCGTTGATGCGCTCGGCCATTCCCGCTTCGGTGCCGGCCGAGGAACGGCGACGCGCGCACTTGAGCCTCGCCGAGATCTTCCGCGAACAGCCCGATCGCCGTGCCTGGCATCAGGCCGCCGCCGCTACCGGCGCCGACGAAAACGTGGCACGGGAACTGGAGGACGCCGCCGGCCGTTCCCGGCACCGCGGCGGAGCGACGGCCGCCGTCGCCGCGCTGGAGCAGGCGGCCCTGTTGAGCCCTGACCCGGAGCGCAGGGCGGACCGGTTGCTGCGCGCGGCCGAGCTGGCCGTCGAGACCGGTGGTCGTGAGACGGCGGAACGGCTCGTGAGAGACGCACGCGCGGGAGAACTCACGCCACGGCAACGAGCGACGGCGAGCTGGCTGCTCAGCGGGTTCGAGGACGGCGCCCGCGAGGATCTCTCACGGATCGCGGAATTGGCGCGGCTGGCCGAGTCGGTCGCGGAGGACGGCCACCCTGATCCGGCGATGCGTGTCCTGTGGGGCGCGGCCATGCGCTGTTTCTGGGCCGAACCGGGCGCGGACACGCGGCGAACGCTGCTGGCCGTCGCGGACCGTCTGCCGGTGGAGAACTCCGACCCGAGGCTTGTCGCTGTCGCCGCCTACGTCGCGCCGTTCGACCGGGCCGAGGCCGTGCTCGGCGAGCTGCGCGGACTCGCCGCCGCAACCGGTGCCGATCCCGAGGTCGACCGGTTTCTCGGCAGCGCGTCACTGCAGGTCGGCGCGGTCGATCTGGCGGCCCGGTTCTCCGAGGCCGCGGCTCCGGGGCTGCGAGCGCAGGGCAGGCTCGGGCTGCTGCCGCGCGCGTTGGCGGTCCAGGCATGGAGCAGGGTCCGGCTCGGTGACCTCGCCGGGGCCGTACCGGTCGCGGCGGAGGCGGCCAAATTCGCCAAGGAGACCGGGCAGCCGTTCATGTACGGGTTCGCCACCGCGGTCCAGGCCGAGATCGCCGCGCTGCGGGGTGAGCACAAACAGGCCAGGACCCTGGCCGACGAGGCCGAACGGACCGCGCTCGCCGCCGGTGCCCGGCCGGTACTGGCGACCGTGCAGCTCGCCAGAGGGATCGCCGCGTCGAGCGAAGGCCGTTTCGACGACGCGTTCGCCGACCTGCGGCGTCTCTTCGACCCCGCCGATCCCGCCTTCCAGCTGGCGCTGCGCGTCTACTTCGTCGCGGAACTCACCGAGGTCGCGGTCCGGGCGGGGCAGGCCGAGGCCCTGCGCGAGATCGTCGCGGAGATGGAGCGGCTCGCCTTGACGACCCCGGCGCCCGCTTTGCACATCGGACTGCGTTACGCCCGCGCCGTGCTCGAACCGAGCGACGAACTGTTCGAGGCCGCGCTGCGGGCGGAGCTGGACGGCTGGCCGGCCGAACGCGGGCGGTTGCACCTGGCCTACGGCGAATGGCTGCGGCGGCAACGGCGTGCGGTGGACTCGCGGGCGCACCTGCGCACCGCACGGGAGACGTTCGACGCGCTCGGCATGACCGCGTGGGCCGAGCGGGCGCGCCGTGAACTGCGGAGCGCGGGGGAGTCGAGCCCCAACCGCGGCCCCGACGCGCGGGAGAAACTGACTCCGCACGAGCTGAGCATCGTGCAACTGGCCGCCGAAGGCCTGACGAACCGGGAGATCGGGCAGCGGCTCTACCTCTCGCACCGGACGGTCGGCACCCATCTGCACCGGATCTTCCCGAAGCTCGGGGTGAGTTCGCGGGCGGAGCTCAAGGGCGTCGTGTCATGAAAGGGTCGTTCAGGACGAACTGTGTCCTGAACGACCCTTTCATGACATCCGGGGGCCGCGGCTCACGCGACGGTGGCGTCCAACGTGACCTCGACGTTCCCCCGTGTCGCCTTGGAGTACGGGCACACCTGGTGAGCGCCCTGGACCAGCTCGTCGGCGGTGGCCTGGTCGATGCCGGTGGCCTCCAGGTGCAGCGCGGCGCTCAGGTGGAACTCGCCGGCGTCGGTGTCGTGGTGCAGCGTCACCTCGGCGACGACCGCGAGGTCTTCCAGCTTCACCTTCTTGACGCCCGCGACGCGGCGGACGGCGCCGACGAAGCACGACGCCCAGCCCGCGGCGAACAGTTGCTCGGGATTCGTGCCGTCGCCGGAGCCGCCGAAGGCCTTCGGGACGGCGAGGCCGACGTCGAGCACTCCGTCGTCGGAGGTCGCGCGGCCGCCGTTGCGGCCTTCCGCGGTCGAAGTGGCGACGGCGGTGTACGTGGTTTCAGACATGCCGCAACCGTAGGAATCCGCCCCTGACCTCGGCGACCGTCGGATGACGTCATTCCTGTACGTCATGGGTGGACGACGTACGCCGATGACGTCGTCCGACGGTCGCCGCCGCGGTCAGGGCTCGCCTACCGTTCCGCGCATGTCCCAGCTACCGCAGGAAGTCCGGTACCGCTTCACCGTGCTCGGCCCGCCGGGGTTCACCAGCGGCGGCACCCGGCTGGACCTCGGTTCGCCGCAACAGCAGGCGGTGTTGATGCTGCTGCTGGCCAACGCGGGCAGTTTCGTCCGGACCGGCGAGCTGATCGACGGGCTCTGGGGCGAGCGGGCGCCCGCGACCGGCGAGGCCGTCATCCGGACCTACATCTCCCGTCTCCGGCGGCTGCTCTCCTTGCAGGGATTGGGTTCGGCGATCGTCTCGCGATCCGGCGGGTACCGGCTGGATCCGGATCGCTTCGAGGTGGACGCGGTCGAATTCGCCGGGTTGATCGAGCGCGCGCGTCAGGCGCACACCGTGGAGACGGCGGCGAAGCTGCTGGAGCGGGCGCTCGGACTGTGGACCGGAACCGCGCTGGCCGGAGTCCCCGGCGAAGCGGCCGAGCACGAGCGTTCGCGGCTGGAGCGGCTGAAACTGACCGCCACCCAGGAGCTGCTTCGGCTGCGCCTCGAACTGGGGGAACACGACGAGGTGATGGCCGAAGTGCCCGCGCTGATCGAGCGCAATCGCCTCGAGGAACCGCTGTACGAGATCTACCTCCTCGCCCTCCATCGCGGCGGGCGCCGCGCCGAGGCGCTTGAGCTCTACCGGGCGATCCACGACCTGTTCGACACGGAACTCGGGGTCCGGCCGGGACCGAAACTGCGGGCGCTGCACGAGAAGGTGCTTCGTGCCGAGGACGAGCGGACGCCCACATCCCGTGGACCGGACCCGCTGTTCGTCGGACGTGAACGCGAACGCGCGGAGTTCCGGCGGCTGCTCGCGAGAGGCGGGGTGCTGTTCCTCACCGGCGCCCCCGGAATCGGGAAGTCGACTCTGATCCGGAAGTTCGCCGACGACGCGGCGGCCATGGGCAAACCCGTGCGACTGTTCGACGGGCTCGACGATCCGGCGGAGGTCTTGCGCCGACTGCCCGGAGACGTCGCGGTCGTGATCGCGGGCCGGAGCGGCCCGGACGCCGCGTTGCTGGTCGATCCGGCGTGGTCGGGGCGGATCACGATCCGGAAGCTCGAACCCTTGAGTGACAACGAGTCCGCGGCGTTGCTCGAAGCACGCGGTGTCGCCCCGGAGCTTCGGAAGTCCATTGTGGACTTCGCGGCGGGGAACCCGTTCGCGCTCTCCCTGGCCGCCGAAGTCAGCAGGTCACCGCGAGCGGACGCGGCGCGCTACGTGGTGGACACCGTTTATGCGAACCTGGCCGGTGATCCGCCGACGGAGGCGCATCGCTGGGCGTTGTACGTGTGCGCCCAAGCGGACCACACCACCGAAGACCTCCTCAGGTCCGTGCTGCCGGGAGGACGGTCTTCGGAGCTGTTCGACTGGCTCCGTGCCCACCCCTGCGTCGAGACCGCCACCCACGGCCTCGTCCTCGGCGGTGTGCTCCGCGAGGTGCTCGACAGGCACCTCCGATGGCGTGACCCGGCGGGCCGCGCACGGATGCGCGGCCGGATCAGCCGGGTCACGACCGGCCGGTGATCAGGTGAGCAGCCACACCGCCGTATCCGTCGGGAGCTCACTGTCGACGGGGCCACTGGCGATGAGCACCTCGCGATGCGGCGGGAGCGGCACGGGCCGGTCCGAGAAGTTCAGTACGAAGGTGAAGCCCGGCTCCCGGGTGAAGGCGAGCACGCCGTCGCCCAGCGCCAGCCACTCCAGCTCACCGGGACCGAGCGCGGGAAGTTCGTCCCGCAGACGCAGACCGGAACGGTAGAGCCGGAGCATCGACGCCGGCTCGGCCGCCTGGGCCTCCGCCGTACTGGAACGCCATTCCTCGGGCTGGGGCAGCCACGCCCCACCGGTGCCGAAACCGAACGGCGGCGCGTCACCGGACCAGGGGAGCGGGACACGACAGCCGTCACGGCCGGGGTCCGCGCCGTTCGTCCGGGTCCACACCGGATCCTGACGGAGTTCGCCCGGGATGTCCTCGATCTCCCACAGGCCGAGCTCTTCCCCTTGGTAGACATAGAGCCCGCCGGGCAGCGCCATGGTCAGCAACGCCGCCGCCCGTGCCCGGCGGGTCCCGAGTCCGAGGTCCACCGGGGTGCCGTGCAACCGGTCCGCGAACGCGAACCCGGTGTCGCTCTCGCGGCCGTACCGGGTCACGTGCCGGGTGACGTCGTGGTTCGACAGCACCCAGGCCGCGGGCGCACCGACCTCCTCGTGCGCCGCCAGCGTGCGCTGGATGACCTCTCTGAACCGGGCGAAATCCCAGGGACACACCAGGAAATCGAAGTTGAACGCCGCATGCAGTTCGTCGCGGCGGAGGTACCGTGCGGCCCGGGACATATCCGGCAGCCACATCTCGCCGACCAGCACCCGGTCGCCCGGGTAGCTGTCGGCGATCTTGCGCCACGCCCGGTAGATCTCGTGCAGTCCCTCCTGATCGGAGAACGGCGTCTCGTCACCGGGATCGACGTCGGGCAGCAGCGGGTCCTTGACCAGCCCGTCGGCGACGTCGATGCGGAAGCCGTCGACCCCGCGGTCGAACCAGAACCGCAGCACGTCCTCGAAATCGGCGCGGATCTCCTGGTTGTCCCAGTTGAAGTCGGGCTGGCGCGAGCTGTACAGGTGCAGGTACCACTCGCCGTCCGGGACCCGCGTCCACGCCGGCCCGCCGAACCGCGACTTCCAGTTGTTCGGCGGCTCGGAGCCGTCCGGCCCACGGCCCGGCCGGAACCAGAACCGTTGCCGCTCCGGCGATCCCGGCTCGGCGGCGAGTGCTTCGGCGAACCAGCGGTGCTCGTCGGAACAGTGGTTCGGCACGATGTCGATGATCACGCGGATCCCCTTGGCGTGGGCCGCGGCGATGAGGTCCTCCGCTTCGGCGAGTGTGCCGAAGAGCGGGTCGACCTCCCGGAAGTCGGCGACGTCGTAGCCGCCGTCGTCCATCGGCGACGGATACCACGGGGTGAACCAGATCGCGTCGATCCCCAGTTCGGCCAGGTAGTCCAGCCGCGCGCGGACCCCGGCGAGATCGCCGACGCCGTCACCGTTCCCGTCCGCGAAACTGCGGAGGTAGACCTGGTAGATCGCCGCGCTCCGCCACCATCCGGCGGCCTGCCCTGATGCGGTCACGGAAAATGCCCTCCCAATCGTTGGTGGAAACCCCGAATGCGGCGAGAGTCAGCCTTTGAGACCGCCGGCGGTGAGCCCGGCGAGGATATGGCGCTGGAACGCCAGGAACAGCGCCACCATCGGCAGGCTGGCCAGCACCATGCCGGCGACGAGCACGTTCAGCGGCATGTCGATGGCCACGCGTTGCAGCATCACCGACAGCGTCTGCTTTTCGGTGTCCGGGAACACCAGCAGCGGCCAGATGAAATCCTTCCACGCGGCCACCACCGCGAGGATCGAGACCACGGCCAGTATCGGCCGGGAGATCGGCAGGATGATGCGCCAGAGGGTGCGCACCGGTCCCGCGCCGTCGAGCCGCGCGGCCTCGATCAGCTCGTCCGGGATCTGGTCGAAGAACCGTTTCAGCAGGTAGATGTTGAACGCGTTCGCGGCGGCTGGCAGCCAGACCGCCGCCGGTGAGTTGATCAGGTTGAGGTCCAGCAACGGCAGGTCGGTGATCGTCACGTAGGTCGGTACCAGCAGGGCCGCGGCGGGGAGCATCAACGTCGCGAGCATCAGCCCGAGCACGACGTTGCCGAACTTCGGCCGCAGCTTCGACAACGCGAACGCCGCGGGGACGTCGATCGCCAGCTGGGCCAGCCAGGCGCCTCCGGCGACGATGACGGTGTTGAGGAAGTACTTGCCGAGGCTCAGCTGGTCCCATGCGTCGGCGAAGGTCTCCGGATGCCACTCGCCCGGGACGAACGTCGCCGGCGTCTGCGCCAGTTCCTGGGGCGACTTCATCGCACCGGTCACCGCCCAGTACAGCGGGAAGAGGAACGCGATGACGAACAGGAGCAGCGTGCAGGCGAAGATCACGGCGTACCCGATCTTGCCGCCGGGGCTGCGAAACGTGCTGGGGGAGACGAGCGTCCTCATGACTCATCCGCCTTCCGGGTCAGGCGCACGTACAACGCGGAGAACACCCCGAGCGCGACGAACAGCAGCAGGCTCAACGCGCTCGCCGAGCCGAAGTCGTTGTAGACGAAGGCGTAGCGGTACAACAGCAGGAGGACGGTGACGGTGGAGTCGTCCGGTCCGCCGCCGGTCATCACGTAGGGCTCGGTGAACACCTGCATGGTCGCGACCACTTGCAGCAGCAGGAGCACCAGCAACACGAACCTGGTCTGCGGCAGGGTGACGTGGATCAGGCGTTTCCACAGCCCCGCGCCGTCCAGCTCCGCGGCTTCGTAGAGCTCGCCGGGGATGGTGCCGAGCGCGGCGAGATAGATCAGTGTGGTGCTGCCCATGTTCGCCCACGTCGACACGAACACCAGCGACAGCATCGAGGTGTCGCTCGAGTCGAGCCATTGACCGCCGGGCAGGCCGACGGCGCCGAGCGCGGAGTTGAACAGGCCGGCACCCGGGTCGTAGAACCACTTCCACATCAGGGCGGTGACCACCGGTGGCAGCATCACCGGCAGGTAGACCGCGAGCCGGAAGAACGCCTTGGCGTGCCGCAGTTCGTTGAGCAGCACCGCGGTCAGGAACGGCACCACGAACCCGAAGACCAGCGCGAGCCCGGTGAACAACAGCGTGTTGCGCCAGGCGACGCCGAACAGCGGGTCTTCGAACAGGCGGGTGAAGTTGTCGAAACCGACCCACGTCGGCGGGTTGACGAAGTCGACCTGCTGGAAGCTCAGCAGCACCCCGCGCACGATCGGATACCACGAGAACAGGGCGAACACCACGAGCGCGGCGCACAGCAGGCCGTACGCGGTGACGTTCTCCTTGAGCTTGCGGCGCAACCGGTTCCGGCGGCGTTCGGCCGCCGAGGCGACCGGACGACCGGCCCGCGACGACGCTGTCGCGGGCCAGTCGAGGACGCTACTTGACCTGGGCGAGGACACTGTTGACCTTCGACTCCGCCGACGACAACTGCTGATCGATATTCGCGTTCCGATCGGTGAGCACCGCCTGCATCACGCTGTCGAGGACGGCGTAGACCTGCTGCGCGTTCGGTGGTTCGATACTGCCCTTGATCCGCGAACTGGAGTCCACATAGGACTGGTAGTTCTCGGCGGGAACGTTGGCATGCTTGGCCTTCACCGCGAGCTGCTGATCACGGACGGCGCCCTGCCAGACGTCCGGGGTCGGCTCGGCGGGCAGCCCGACCGGCTGCTTGCCGTCGACGTACTGCTGGACGTGTTTCTCGAAGCGCTCCGGGTTGAGGTACTTCCAGCGGACCCATTCCAAGCCCGCCTTGATCTTCTCCGGCGAGGCCTTGGGGTTGATCATGTAACCCTCACCGCCGAGCAGCGTGCCCTGCCCGCCCGGCATCCCCGCGACGCCGTAGTCCTCGTATTTGCCGTTGAACTGTTTGACGAGCACCGGAATGTTGTCCGGGGCGGCCATGTACATGCCGAGCTGGCCGGCGCCCATCATGCGCTGGACGTCCTGCGCTTCGAGCAACTGCTTGCCGCCCATGGTGTCGTCGTCCCAGCGCATGGCGCGCAACTGGTTCAGCGCGGCCTTGGCCTTCTCGTTGTTGAAGGCGGCGACCCATTTGTCGCCGTCCTTGCGGGCGACCTCGCTGCCCATGGAGTAGAGCCAGCCGGTCAGATGCCAGCCGCCCTGGTTGTTCTTGCTGTAGTCGGCGTATCCGACGGTGCCGTTGCCCAGCGCGGCGATCTTCTTGGCGGCGGCGCGGACCTCGTCCCAGGTCCGCGGCGGCTTGTTCGGGTCCAGCCCGGCCTTCTGGAACAGCGGGCGGCTGTAGAGCAGGCCCATGCTGTAGTTCATCGTCGGCAGGCCGTAGAGCTTGCCGTCGGCATCCCGGAAGTTGTCCAGTAATTCCGGTTTGATGTCGCCGAAGTTCTTCAGGCCCTTGGCCGCTTCGGTGATGTCGGCGGCCTGGCGGCGCGCGATGATCTGCGCCGGGTCGGTGAAGTAGACGTAGTAGACGTCTTCGAGCTGCCCGCCGGCGAGTTTGGCGGAGAAGGTCTTCGGGTCCATGAACCCTTCGTGCGGCTCGATGTCGATGTCCGGGTGGCTCTCCTCGAACTCCTTGACGTCGGCGTCGAACACGCCGCGCTCGAACGGCTGGCTGGTCGGGGGCTGACCGGTCACGGTGATCTTGACCTTGCCCCCGGGGCTTTCGCCGGAGCCGGAACCGCAGGCGGCCACCCCCAGGGTGAGTCCGCTCGCGAGGAGCAGGCAGAACATCCGGCGGCGCACGGTGGGGGACCAAGTGCTGCTCATCTTCAAGCCTCATCTCGGGATCGCGACGGCTGTCACGTGATTGCGGTCACTCTAAAGTGAAGGCCCGATCAACGCAATAACTGGATGAGAACTTGCAACTTTGCGACAGGCGCGGTCGCGGGGTGCTTCAAGTACATGAAGGCCCCCTTCACTGCGCTAGGCGCAAGGAAGGGGGCCTTCATGTACTTGGGGCGCGACGCCCCGCAATTAGTCGGCTAAACGCGGCGCGCGGTGGAGCCCCGGACGACGAGTTCGGGCGCGAACAGCAGCTCCTCGGCCGCCACTTCTCCGCCGTTTATGCGCTTGACCAGTAGTTCCACCACGGCACGCCCCATCGCCTCGATCGGCTGACGGGTCGTGGTGAGCGGCGGATCGGTGCAGTTCATCAGGGCGGAATCGTCGTAGCCGACCACCGAGATGTCTTCGGGGACGGACAGTCCTTGCCGCCGGGCCGCGCGGATCGCGCCCAGTGCGAGGAGGTCGCTCGCGCACAGGACGGCGGTCGCGCCGCGCGGGTACAGCCGGGCCGCGGCCGCGTGCCCGCCTTCGATGGAGAACATGCCGTGTTCGACGAGTTCGTCCAGGACCGGGAGCCCGAGTTTCCCCGCGTAGGCGCGGAAGGCCTCAAGTTTGCGCTGGGACGGCACGTGGTCGTTCGGACCGAGGACGAGGCCGATCTTCTCGTGGCCGAGTGAGCTCAGATGCCCGACGACCTGTTCGACGGCGACCGCGTCGTCGCACGAGATCTGCGGCAGCCCGAGGTGGTCGACGGCGGCGTTGATCAGCACCGTCGGCAGGCGGCGTTCGGCGAGATGGTGGTAGTGGGAGTGCACCGCGTCGGCCTGGGCGTAGAGCCCGCCGGCGAACACGACACCGGAGACCTGCTGCTGCAGGAGCAGTTCGACGTACTCCGCCTCGGAGACGCCGCCCGCCGTGCGGGTGCACAGCACCGGGGTGAAACCCTGCTGGGCCAGCGCGTTGCCCATGATCTCGGCCAGCGCGGGGAAGATGGGGTTCTGCAGTTCGGGAAGGACCAGTCCGACCAGGCGGGCGCGATCCCCGCGCAGCTGGGTCGGCCGTTCGTAGCCCATCACGTCCAGCGCGGTGAGGACGGCGGCCCGGGTGTTCGCGGAGACCCCGGACCGGCCGTTGAGCACTCGGCTGACCGTGGCTTCACTGACCCCGACCTTGCGGGCGACTTCGGCAAGACGACGCGTCATGGCTGAAACATTACCGCAAGCGAGCGCAAAAACTAGACACTCTTGATCGGTGCGGTCGCCCGAAAGCCACGCGAGGAAGGCACGAGAGCGGCGGCCGCCGGAGCGGCGAAGCAGACGACCGCACAGGCCGCCAGCACCGGCGCCGCCCCGAACCGGTCGATCGCGGGTGCGATGAGCGCGAGCCCGGCGGGCGCGAGGCCGTAGGAGAACAGGAAGTCCAAAGAGGACACCCGCGCGAGCTTCCCCGGTTCGACCTCCCGCTGGGTCGCGGTGAACCAGGGGACGTTGAACAGTTCGATGCCCAGCCCGGCGACGGCGTAGGCGGCGATGACGAAGACCGGGTGCACCGGGAACAGCAGGCTCAGTGGCGCGAAGCCATAGCAGCCGAGCCCGGCCAGCGCCGTCCAGCCTTGCCGCTTCGGGCGCCAGCGCGCGATGACGACGGCGCCCGCGAGCGCGCCGAGTGTGTACGCGGTGAGCCCGGCGGCCAGTACCGTTTCGCTGTCGTAGCGGTCGCGGCTGACCAGCGGCAGCACCACACCGGTGGCGGAATAGCCGGTCGCGACGACGGCGGTCAGCGCGCCGAGCCCCGCCAGGAACCACGGGTGGCGGCGAGCTTCACGGAGACCGTCGGCGAACTCGCCGAAGAAGCGGGTCCCGGTGGCGGCCGGGGCGGGCGTGAAAGTGCCTCGCGGCGGGATCAGCGCCGCGCCCAGCCACAGCACGCCGGTCCCGATCACCAGGGCCGATGTCGAGGCGAACTGGGAGAGCAGAGCGGTGAGCCCCGGCGCGACCAAGGTCGTGACCCGGACGGCGAGGGTCATCGCGGCGTTGGCCTGCTGGCGCCGGTCTTCGGCGATCACCTCGGCCGTCAGCGCTTGGAACGCCGGACGGCACGCGCCCTGCCCGACGCCGACGACGGCGGCCGCGGTGGCCATCAGCAGGACCGATCGGCCCATCCCGGTGGCGATCAGCGGAGTGGCGAGACCGGCGATGAGACCGGCCCAGAGCACGACCCCGCGGCGGGAGTGCCGGTCGGCCAGTACGCCCGCCACCGGGACGGCCACGAGGAATCCCGCCGTCCGCGCGGCGAGCACGATGCCGAGGTCCACAGCCGAAAGCGACCGTTCCAGCACCGCCAGCCCGAGGATGAACGGCAGGGCCCAGGTCGCCAGCCCGGAGGCGGTGTTCCCGGTCCAGAGCCGGAGGAACGACAGGCTGCGGAACACCGGGGTGACGATAGCAAGGAGAGACAACGGGCCCGTTCGCGCTCTACTCTGCCTCCCGTGCGCACGCCGACCCCGACCCGAGGCCCGGCCAGGCGCCTCCGCGGCGGGGCCGTGGGGGTCCTGACCGGCACTTTGGCGACCGGTGCCCACGTCGGGACCAGCGGTCGCATACCCGACCTCGGCGTCGTCGTGCTGCTCGTCGCCCTGCTGAGCTGGGTGGCGTACGCGTTCGCGGGACGCCGCCGTGGCCCGCTCACCATCCTCGGTCTGGTGGCGGGCGGGCAGCTGGCGATGCACGCCTGCCTGAGCTTCCTGACCTGGCAGTCACATGCCCAGCACACCGAATCCCCGGGCAACGGCCTGTCCATGGCGGCCGGGCACGCCGCCGCGACCCTCGTGGTGGCGATGGTGCTCGCGGGTGCCGAGCACGTCATGTACGCGCTCACGAACCTCATCGCTTCGGTTCTTCCCCGACGCTTGACACCGCGGCCGGCGACGGCGCCGCTGCGGATCCACGTCCCGCTCGCGGTGGAGTTCCCCGCGACCGAGGCACTCCTGCGAGACGTGCTTTCCCGGCGCGGCCCGCCGGTGACGTCCGCCTGATCCCCGAAACCCTGCCGAGACCCGTGTCGCGGCAGGGCTCAGCGCGCGTGCCGTGACCATCCCGGCGCGCGGCGCAGGCGCACGCCTCCCCACCGACGCCTCAGGAGTTCCTCCATGGCAACGCGAATCGAATCGACCACGAGCCCGCCGCGCGCGACCGGCTGGCGCGGCTTGATCCTCCGTTTCCACTTCTACGCCGGCGTTCTCGTCGGACCGTTCATCCTCATCGCCGCGCTGAGCGGCGTTCTCTACGCGGCGACGCCGCAGATGGAGTCCTGGATCTACTCCGATCAGCTCCGCGCCCCCGTCGGACTGAGCCAGGTTTCACTCGCCGATCAGGTCAAGGCGGCTCAAGCCGCCCACCCCGGCGGCGACCTCGTCGCCGTCCGGCCCGCTCCCGAGCCGGGTGACACCACCCGCGTGCTGTTCGCCGAGGAAGGTCTCGGCGAGTCCGAACGGCGCGCGGTGTTCGTCGATCCCGCCACCGCACAGGTGCGCGGTGACCTCGTCGCGTACGGCTCAAGCGGCGCCTTGCCGTTCCGGACCACACTCGACCAGTTGCACCGCAACCTGCTGCTCGGTGAGCCCGGGCGGCTCTACAGCGAACTCGCCGCGTCCTGGCTGTGGGCGGTCGCGCTCGGCGGCCTCGTGCTGTGGGTGAGCCGCCGTCGTGCCCGCCGGGCCGAGAAAGCCGAGTCCGCGCGCGGGAAGTCGGTACGCCGTCACGGATCCGTCGGTCTGTGGGTGCTGCTCGGCGCGTTGTTCCTGTCCGCGACAGGGCTGACGTGGTCGGCCTACGCGGGCGAGAACGTCTCGGCGCTGCGCGAGTCCCTTGGCTGGGCCACTCCGGCGTTGAAGGTCACTGGTGCCGACGAACACGCCGGCCACGCCGGTCACGGCGAAGCCCCCGCCGCACCGGCGCCCGCGAAGCCCGAGAGCGTGGACGCGATGCTGGCCTCCGCCCGTGCGGCCGGGATCGACGCCGCGTCGGTGGAGATCGGGCTGCCCGCGAAACCCGGCGCTCCTTGGCAGGTGGCGGAAATCGAGCGCGGCTGGCCGACGCAGGTCGACGCCGTCGCGGTCGACGGGACCACCGGGCAGATCCTGGGCGAGGTGCGATTCGCCGACTACCCGCTGATGGCGAAGCTCGCCCGCTGGGGGATCGACGCGCATATGGGCGTGCTGTTCGGCTGGCCCAACCAGCTCGTGCTGCTCCTGCTCGGCGGCGGTCTGGTCACGCTGGTCGTGCTCGGCTACCGGA
This sequence comes from Amycolatopsis sp. NPDC049868, assembly GCF_044461365.1. Classification (NCBI taxonomy): domain Bacteria; kingdom Bacillati; phylum Actinomycetota; class Actinomycetes; order Pseudonocardiales; family Pseudonocardiaceae; genus Amycolatopsis; species Amycolatopsis sp. NPDC049868. Next base: position 161,395 of record NZ_JBITKV010000004.1, read on the forward strand.
TGTGGTGGCAGCGCAGGCCGACCCGGGCCACCGGGCTGACCTTCGGACGGCCCATCCCGCGCGGTCAGTGGCGCAAGGCGCCGCCCGGGCTGCTGGTGGGTCTCCTCGTCCTGGCCGCCGCGATCGGCTGGTTCGTGCCGCTGCTCGGCATCAGCCTGCTCGCGTTCCTGGTGATCGACCTGGTGCTGGGCCTGCGATCCCGTGGCCGGTCCACACCGGACTCGACCGACGTCACGGTGTGAGTTCCGCGCTCGCCGCCCACAACCGGGCGGCGAGCGCGGTGTCGGCGAGCTTCCCGCGGACCGGCTCCCGCCTCGGCTCACCGCGCAGGCCGAACACGCGGGGGCCGAACATCTCGCCGCCGCGCACGGAAGGATCGAGTACGGCGCGCACCGCGGGCCAGGCACCGGCTTCCTTGCCCTGCAACAGAAGCCCGGCAGGGAACTTCCGCCCGGCCGTCTCGGGGTGCACCGGCCTCGGCGGGGTCAGGGAATCGAGCGCGCCACCGGGATGGTCGACGACGCTCAGTACCGTGCTCCCGGCCGCGCGCAGCCGCCTGTCGAGTTCGAAGGCGAACAGCATCTGCGCCAGCTTCGAGCGCGCATAAGTGCGTTTGGGCTGGTAGTCCCGTTCGCTCTGGAGGTCGTCCAGATCGAGTTCCGCGGACTTGCCCACGAAGCTGCCCGTGGTGACGACGCGGCCGGCTTCCGCCGCTTCGAGCAAGGGCATCAACCGGTGTACCAGCACGAAATGCCCGAGATGGTTGGTGGCGAAGGTCAGTTCGAGGCCATCGGCGGTCTCCCGCCTCGGCTGGTCTTCCAGGAGTACGCCCGCGTTGCAGACGACGGCGTCGAGCCGCTCGATCTCCAGAGTGTCCACTGAGGACTTGAGGGACGCGGGATCGGAAAGATCGAGCCGCAGGTGCCCCAGCCTCCCGTCCGGCACCAGGGAACGGATCGAAGCGATCGCCGCCTCCGCCTTGGTGGTGTCCCGGCTGCCGAGGAGCACGGTGGCGCCGGTTCCGGCGAGCTGTTCGGCGACGAAGTAGCCGATCCCCGCGTTGCCGCCGGTGACCAGGAAGGTCTTGCCGTCGGCACGCGGCAGGTGGTGGACGTCCCAGTGACTCATGGCGCGCTCCTCGAATTCGAAGTCACTCCGAAGATACACTCGCTACGAATTCGGAGTGACTTCGATGTATCGTGGTCGTATGGGAGCGACCGAGCCGGGCAGGCGTGAACGCAAGAAGGCGGCGACACGCCAAGCCCTGTCGGGGGCGGCGCGAGACCTGTTCCTGGAACGGGGCTTCGACAACGTCACCGTCGCGGAGATCGCCGACGCCGCGGACACGGCGGTGTCCACGCTGTTCGCGCATTTCCCGGGTGGCAAGGAGGCACTGATCCTCGGCCACGGCCACGAACGCGAAGCGGCATTGGCCGCCGCGGTGCGTGACCGGGCCGAGGGCGCATCGATCCTGCAAGCGCTGCGGGACTTCCTCGCGACCCGCGGCCCGTTCGACCCGGATCCCGATCCACTGGCGCGCCGGGTCGCGGATCTGGTGGTCGCCACCCCGGCGCTGCGCGCCTACGCCAGGGCGCTGTGGACCGGGTGCGAGGACGCGCTCGCGAAGGTGATCGCCGAAGCGTCGGGGCAGGACGATTTCTCCGTGCGGCTGCTGGCGCGCTACGTCCTGGAGGTCCCGGACCTGGCCGGGGTGGAGGCGGATCCCGCCGCCGCGCTGGACGCCGCGTTCGCCTTTTTGCGGCGAGGCTGGCCGGGGTTCTGACCGGCCGCGCCGAGGTCCTCGGTCGGCACGTCGTGCGTCTCGCGTGCGGTGAGCGCGGCCGCGGCGCTGACCAGGCACACCGCGGCGGTGAAGCCGGCGACGCCGAGCCAGTCGCCCTTCCCCGAGCCGATCGCGGCCACCACGCTCGGGGCGAATCCGGCGATGGCGAACCCGATCTGGGTACCGATCGCCATCCCCGAAAGACGGACCTTGGCACTGAACATCTCGCCGTAGAACGACGGCCACACCCCGTTGACGGCGCTGTAGGCGACGCCGAACAGCAGGATGCCGACGGCGAAGATCAGCGGATACGAACCGTCCGAAATGGACCACAGGTACGGGAAGATCAGCACCGCGCAGGCGAGACAGCCCGCGATGAACACGGGTTTGCGGCCGATCCGGTCGGAAAGCCCTGCCAGTAAGGGGATCGCGAGCAGTGCGACGACGTTGGCCAGTACGCCGACCCACAGGATCGGCCCGCGGTCCAGTCCGATCGTGTTGACCGCGTAGCTCAACGCGTAAACGGTGAAGATCGTGCTGACCGAGGCGATGGTGGCCGCGACGACGACGCGGAGCACGTCCTTCCAGTGCGTCCGGAACAGCACCGCGACCGGCAGTTTGGCGACGTCGGACCGGTTCTGCTCGAACACCGGGGTTTCGTCGATCTTGCGCCGGATCACGAAGCCGGCGACCACGACGGCGGCGCTGCACCAGAACGGGATCCGCCAGCCCCAGGTGAGCAACTGGTCCTGGGGGAGTGCGGCGATCGGCAGGAAGACCGCGGTGGCGAGGATCTGCCCGGCCTGGGTGCCGCTGAGGGTGAAGCTCGTGTAGTGGCCGCGCCGGTGGGACGGCGCGTGTTCCAGCGACATCGAGTTGGCACCCGCCTGCTCGCCGGCGGCCGAAAGTCCTTGTAGCAGGCGGAGGACCACCAGCAGGACCGGCGCGAGCACACCGACGGAGGCATATGTCGGCAGACAGCCGACGAGGAATGTCGTGGCGCCCATCAGCAAGAGCGTGAACACCAGAACCTTCTTGCGGCCCAGCCGGTCGCCGACGTGCCCGAGCACGAACGCGCCGACCGGGCGGGCGAGATATCCGACGCCGAAGGTCGCCAGCGCGAGCAGGGTGCCGGTGGCGGGGGAGGAGGCGGGGAAGAAGACCTTGTTGAACACCAGTGCGGCGGCGGTTCCGTAGATGAAGAAGTCGTAGTACTCCAAGGCGCTGCCGATCCAGGCGGCCAGTGCGGCCTTGCGGGGCATGCCTTGCGTGACAGGGGAGGGAGAGGCCACGTCGACGCTCCAAGATGCGATCCAGCAATGTACGATCTAGTTAGTTAATACAGCGTGCGAGACGGTGCCCCGGTTGTCAAGAGCCGGGATTTCAGGCGGTCAGGTACTCGATGACCAGGTCGCCCAGCATCCGGCGATAGTGGTCGCGGCGCGCGGGGTCGAGCATGTCCCGGCCGAAGATCGCCGAGAAGGTGTGCCGGTTCGCGAGGCGGAACACGCAGAACGAGCTGATCACCATGTGCACGTCGAGTGCGTCGACGTCGTCGCGGAACCGGCCGGCTTCGCGGCCGCGGTCGAGGATGCGGGAGAGCACGTCCAGGGCCGGGTTGGCCATACCGGACAAGGCTTCCGAACGTGCGATGTGCTCGCCGTGATGGATGTTCTCGATGCTCACGAGCCGGATGAAGTCCGGGTTCGCCTCGTGGTGGTCGAAGGTGAGCTCGGCGAGCTGACGGATCGCTTCCTCGGGTTCGAGGTGGTCGACGTCCAGATCCTGTTCCAGCGCGCGGATGGTCGCGTACGCCCGCTCCAGCGCGGCGACGTAAAGCTGCTCCTTGCCGCCGAAGTAGTAGTAGATCATCCGCTTCGTGGTGCTCGTGCGAGCGGCGATCTCGTCCACCCTCGCGCCGGCGTACCCCTTGTCGGCGAACTCCCTGGTGGCCACCGTGAGGATTTCGGCGCGGGTGCGTTCCTTGTCGCGCTGGCGCTCGACCTCGGACGACGGTGCGGCCACCTGACTCCCTCCGAACCGCTGGTGGAAGGCCTCACTCTAGCGCAGCCCTTCTCGTGTCGACTGGTCCGCGCTACAGTGAACTCACTAGTTCGTACATTAACGGAGGATCTTGGTGAGCAGCTACCTCATCGGCCTGGTCGGCACCGGCATCGGGCCGTCGCTGAGCCCGGCGCTGCACGAACGGGAAGCCGACGAACTCGGGCTGCGCTATCTCTACCGGCGCCTCGATCTCGATGTGCTGAGGCTGCCGATCGGTGAGGTGCTGGCCGCCGCCCGGACCGCGGGCTTCGACGGTCTCAACATCACTCATCCGGTGAAGCAACAGGTGTTGCCGTATCTCGACGAGGTCGCACCCGACGCCGCGGCGCTCGGCGCGGTGAACACGGTGGTGTTCCGCGAAGCGCTCGCGACCGGGCACAACACGGACGCGACCGGTTTCGCCCGCAACCTCACCCAAGGGCTGCCGGACGCCGACATGGACACCGTCGTCCTCCTGGGCGCGGGCGGGGCGGGTGCGGCGGTGGCCCACGCCCTGCTCTCCCTGGGCACCGGGCGGCTGATCGTCCACGACGTCGACGCCGCGCGAGCCGGAACCCTGGTCTCCGCGCTGCGAAGGCGTTTCGGTGACGACCGGGCCTTTTCCGGTTCCCTGGACGACGTCCGGGGTGCCGACGGCCTCGTCCACGCCACGCCGACCGGGATGGCGGCGTACCCGGGGTCGCCGGTTCCCGCCGAGTCGCTGCGGGCGGGGATGTGGGTGGCCGACATCGTGTACCGGCCGCTGGAGACCACGCTGCTCAAGCAGGCGCGCGAGCGGGGCTGCCGGACGCTGCACGGCGGCGGAATGGTGGTCTTCCAGGCGGCGGACTCGTTCCGCCTCTTCACCGGCGCGGAGCCGGACGCCGACCGGATGCTCCGGCATTTCGAAGCGCTGGAAGGAAAGCCCGTCCATGTCCGGTGACACCGCCATCGCGACCGTCTGCCTTTCCGGCACGCTCGAGGACAAACTCGCCGCGGCCGCCGCGGCGGGTTTCCACGGTGTCGAGATCTTCGAGAACGACCTGATCGCGTCGAGGAGGTCGCCGTCGGAGATCCGCCGGCTCTGCGCCGATCTCGGGCTCACGATCGACCTCTATCAGCCGTTCCGCGATTTCGAGGCGGTGCCGCCGGAACTGCTCCGATCGAACCTTCGCCGGGCGCGACGGAAATTCGATCTCATGACCGAACTCGGGGCGGACACCGTCCTGGTCTGTTCGTCGGTTTCGCCTGACGCCGTCGACGACGACGATCTCGCCGCCGCGCAGCTACGTGAACTGGCCGAACTGGCGGGGGAGCGCGGGATCCGTGTCGCCTACGAAGCGCTCGCGTGGGGCCGGTTCGTGAACACCTACGAGCACGCGTGGCGTATCGTGCGCCGGGCCGATCACCCGGCCTTGGGCGTCTGCCTCGACAGCTTCCACATCCTGTCCCGGCGCGGCGATCCCCGCACGATCCGGACGATCCCGGGGGAGAAGATCTTCTTCCTGCAACTGGCCGACGCGCCCTTGCTGGACATGGACGTGCTGCACTGGAGCAGGCACCACCGGCTCTTCCCGGGACAAGGCTCGTTCGACCTGACCGCGTTCACCGGGCACGTGCTGGCGGCCGGCTATCGAGGTCCGCTTTCGTTGGAGGTCTTCAACGACGTCTTCCGGCAGGCGGATCCGCGGCCCGCGGCCGTCGACGCCATGCGATCGCTGGTGGCCTTACGCGAATCCGTTGGCGCCCTTGAAGTTCCCGAGGCTCCTCGGCTGCTCGGGCCCGCCTTCGCGGAGCTCGCCGTTCCGGGGGCCGTGCTCGCGGATCTCGGTTTCGCACACGTCGGGACACATCGCTCGAAACCGGTTCAGCTGTGGCAACAGGGATCGGCGCGGTTGCTGGTGAACGAAGCCGCCGCGGACGGCACGATCGGCGCGCTCGGCCTGATCAGCGCGAACCCGGCCGGATCGGCGCGGCGCGCGGAGACCTTGCTCGCGCCCGTGCTGCCCCGCGAGCACGGCCCCGGCGAGGCGGACCTTTCCGCCATCGCCGCGCCGGACGGCACCGAGATCTTCTTCTGTGGCGACGATGAATGGCTTAAGGACTTCGTTCCGACCGGGACGGCGCCGGCCGGGACGGGGATCACCGGCATCGACCACATCGCCTTGACCCAGCCTTTCGACCATTTCGACGAGGCGACGCTGTTCTATCGTTCGGTGCTGGGTCTGCGGCCGGAACCGGTGTCCGAGTTCGCGGCGCCGTTCGGGCTGGTGCGCAGCCGCGCGGTCGGTGATCAGGACGTCCGCTTGACACTGGACAGCGCACTGGTGAGGCGAGGGGAGTGGGCGCCGGGAGTGCCTTCGCCGCAACACATCGCTTTCGCGTGCGACGACGCGATCGCCGTCGCACGCGCCATGCGGGAGGGTGGTGCGCCGGTACTGGAGATTCCCGGGAACTACTACGACGACCTCGAAGCGCGGTTCGATCTGCCGTTCGCCGCGCGGCTGCGGGAGAACTCGGTGCTGTACGACCGTGACGAGCACGGCGAATTCCTGCACTTCTGCACCGAGCTGGCCGGGTCCCGGGTCTTTTTCGAGGTGGTGCAACGGATCGGCGGCTATCGCGGCTACGGCGTCGTCAACACGCCGGTGTACATGACCGCGCATCGGGAGCGCCGCCTCAGCCTCGCCCAGGCGACGTCAGCGGCCGAGGCGGATCGCTGAGACGAGGAAGAACACCCCGCCGAGTGCGGCGTATCCGGCCAGGTTCACGAGTGAGGCGTCCGGCTGCGTGGCTTGCAGGACGAAGGAGGCGCCGGCGAGGGTCGAGATGGCCCCGCTGGCGATCATCGCCCACTGGCCGCCCAGTTTGCGGCGGCCGATGCCGACGGCGAGCTGGACGAGGCCCGACACGACCGCCCAGACGCCCCACACGCGCAGAACCGCCGGGATACCGGACGCGGCGGCGAACGCGAGGCCGATTCCGGCGATCGCGCTGATCGCGATGTTCACGTACAGGCCCGATGCGGGCTTCGTGTCCTGCGACGAGCGAAGGTCGATGACGGCGGCGACGACGTCGAACAGCGGGTACAGCACGAGCAGCGCGACACTGACCGGCCCGAGCTTCGACGCACTCGTGAACAGCAGGCCCGCCCATACGAGGGCGAAGCCGAAACGAACGAAGTACAAGCGCCGGAGGACTGGCGCGAGGCTGGCGGTAGGGCTGCTCACAAGAGCTCCTTGCGATAGGTGAGGAGAACGTTCGGTCTACCCCGAGACTGGCAGTGCCGGGCGGCAGCGTCAAGACCGAACGTTCTATCCCGTAAGGTGGCCGTAATGTCAAAAGGTCAAGCGTCCGAAGCGCGCACAAGGCTGCTCACCACGGCGACCAGGCTCTTCTACACGGAGGGCATTCACTCCGTGGGCATCGATCGGATCGTGGCCGAGGCCAAGGTGACCCGAGCGACCCTCTACCGGCATTTCCCGGGCAAGGACGATCTGATCGTCTACTACCTGCAGGAAGCCGACCAGGCGATCCGTGGCCAGATCGAAGCCATCGTCGCCAAGGGGGCGGCGGCGCCCGACACGCTGCGGGCGATCGCCGCGAACATCGCGGAGGGCATCCGGTCACCCGGTTTCCGCGGTTGCGCCTTCCTCAACGCCGCGTCGGAGTACCCGGACCCGGCCTACCCCGTGCACAAGGCCGTCCTCGCCCACCGGCACTGGTTCGCGGGGGTGATCACCGAGGTGCTGGCCGGCTTGGGAAGCGCCCGGGCCGGGGTCGCCGCCCGGCGCTTCGTCCTGCTGCGGGACGGCGCGATGGCCACCGGCTGCCTGACCGATCCCGCGCCGATCTGTGAAACGTTCCTTGAGGGAGTCGAAGACCTGCTGCGGCTTCACGTCACCTCGTGAGCGGACTCGATGATCGCCGCTCACGAGGCGAGGCGTCAGCTCGGCGGCTGCTGTGCCGGAGGATTGGGCTGCTGAGCGGGCGGGGCGTAGCCCGGCTGCGCGGCCGGGTAGCCCGGCTGGGGCGCCATCGGATAGCCGGCCGGCGGCGCGAAGCCCTGCTGCTGCCGAGAAGGACGGCCGCTCTTGACGACCGCGATCGCGACCAGCAGCCAGGACAGCAGCGAGGCGGTGTCGAACACCATGGCGACCGCCAGGTAGATCCAACGGATGGCGTCGATGGAGAGACCGCCGGAGTCGCTCCAGTCCGGCACGTTCAATGCCAAGAACTGCCACACGATGCCCATCACCGTCGTGGCGAGCATGATCGCGAAAGCGGCCACCATCAGGCCGGAGATTCCCCGAGCGCGTCCCTTGACCGAGACGATCAGGCCGAGCAGGCCCACCGCGAGTTGCAGTACCAGGGGGATGGTCTCGATGCTCGCGAACGTTAAGGGTGACATGCCTGCCTTTCACAGCTCTCCGCCGGAGATCGGGACGTCCGGCCACGCCGGGTGATCCTATGCGGTGACGACGCCTCGTGTGGTCAGAACCCGATGGGCAGTCCCGCGTAGTTCTCCGCGAGCCCGGCCCGGCCCGCCTCGCTCCGGGCCAGCCAGTGCAGCTGGGAAAGCTGGAGTTGCCGGTCGAACGGGTCGTCCGAGCGGTGCAGCATCGTCGTCATCCACCACGAGAAATGCGTACACCGCCAGACCCGGCGCAGCGCGGTGTCGGAGTAGGCGTCGGCGAGCGTGAAGTCCTTGTCCCGCACCAAAGCGGCCAATGCGGGGGCGAGGAGGGCGACGTCGGCGACGGCGAGGTTGAGGCCCTTGGCGCCGGTGGGCGGCACGATATGGGCGGCGTCGCCGGCGAGGAAGAGGCGGCCGTGCCGCATCGGCTGCTGCACGAAACTGCGCATGGGCAGCACACTCTTGTCGGTGATCGGTCCCGGCGTGAGGGTCCAGCCGTGCTGGCCGTGGCCGAGCCGGGTCGCGAGCGCCGCCCAGATCCGCTCGTCGGACCAGGCGCCGATGTCGGTGCCGTTGGGCACCTGCAGATACAGCCGGCTGACGGTGGCCGAGCGCATCGAGTGCATGGCGAAACCGTCGGGATGCCACGCGTAGATGAGCTCGTCGGTCGACGGGGCGACGTCGGCGAGGACGCCGAGCCACGAGTACGGATAGGTGCGCTCCCAAGTCTGCTTCGCGGCGTCGGGGATCGCGGTACGGCAAGGCCCGAAGGAGCCGTCGCAGCCTACGACTACGTCGGCGTCCAGCCGTTGCTGTACTCCGTCCGCGTCGGTGAAAGTGACGTACGGCCGATCGGTCTCGATGTCGTGCACGGCGGTGCCGGTGACCTCGTAGTGGATCTGCTGACCAGCTGCCTCACGTGCCTTGCCGAGGTCCTTCGTCACCTCGGTCTGGCCGTAGACGGTGACGCTTCGCCCGACCAGGTCCACGAAGTCGAGATGGTGCCTTTCCTCCGGCCACTGCAGGTAGATCCCGCGGTGCTCGTCGCCCTCCCGGTCGAGCCGGTCGCCGAGACCGGTCGCGCGGAGAAGATCCACTGTGGACTGTTCGAGGATGCCCGCCCGGATCCGCGCCTCGACGTACTCGCGCGAGCGGGTCTCCACGAGCACCGATTCGACCCCCGCCAGATCGAGCAGATGCGACAGGAGGAGTCCGGCCGGGCCGGCGCCGACGATGGCGACTGGGGTACGCATGACCGGAGTCTGGTCGGGTGCCGGCCGAAGTCCTAGCGTTCGCTTCCACTCAGTGAAATCCGCAGACTCCGGCCGATCCCGGCGGCCGCGACCTGGAGCGCGGAGATCAGCCGGGCCCGGCCACGGCTCAGATCCGGGACGACCAGGCCGAGCGCGGCGACGACGTCGCCACCGGCGGGCCGGATCGGGACGGCGACCGAGCAGGCGCCCCGGCTCATCTCCTCGACGGTCTGCGCGTAGCCCTCCCGGCGGACACGTCGCAACTGTTCGCGCAGGCGCCCGGGCTGGGTGACGGTGTACGGCGTGACGCGGGTGAGCGCGGCGAGCACCCGGCGCTGGACGTCCTCCGGCGCCCAGGCCAACAGGACCTTCCCGACCCCGGTGGCGTGCAGTGGCAGCCGTCCGCCGATCCGGCTGACGACCGGTACGGACGCGTTCCCGGACAGCCGGTCGAGGTAGAGCACCTGGTCACCGTCCCGCTCGCCGAGGTGCACGGTGGCGCCGGTCGCGCCGTAGAGATCCTGGAGGAACGGTGCGGCGACCTGCCGCAGTTCGAACTGGACGGGGGCGAGCAGCCCGAGGTCCCACAGCCGCCTGCCGACGGCGTACCGGTCTTCGCGTCGCTCCAAGGCGCCCAAGCCCACGAGATCGCGCGCGAGCCGGTGCGCGGTGGGCAGTGGCAGGCCGGCGCGGCTCGCGAGTTCGGTCAGCGACAGCTCGCGATGGTCGACGTCGAAGGCGCCGAGCAGCGCGAACGCCCGCGAGACGACACCGGCGCCGGGCGTGGACAGATTGCCGGGCATCCGTTCATGTTCTCACTGAGTGGAAGTCAGGGCTAGCCCGAGCCACAGACCGGCGACGGCGAGCACGATGGACGGCGGAACGGTCAGCAGCCCGAGCCGGGTGAACTCGCCCAGATCGGCCCGGGTGTCGTGCCGGTGCAGGATCCGCCGCCACAACAAAGTGGCCAGCGAGCCGACGTAGGTGAGGTTCGGGCCGAGGTTGACCCCGATCAGCACGGCCAGCACCACCGGTGTCCCGCCCGCGGTGGCCAGCGGCAGTAACACGAGCACCGCGGGCAGGTTGTTGATCAGGTTGGCGAGTACGGCCGCCACCGCGGCGGCGCCGAGCAGGGCGAGGAACGAGGTCGACGTCGGCACCAGATGGCCGAGCGCCTCGTCCAGTCCATTGTCGACCACGGCGCGGACCACGATCGCCAGCGCGAGCACGAAAGCGACGAAGGGGATGCTTGCCGCGCGGACGATCGCGGCCGGGGAGGTCCGCCGCCGCACGAGGGCGCGGCAGGCCAGGACGGCGGCACCGGCGAACGCGGCCCATGCGGGGCTGACGTCCAGCAGCGACGTCACCACGAAGCCTGCCAGCGTCAGGCCGAGCACGACCAGGACGAACGCCGGGACCTTCCCGGCCGCGACCACCTTCCCGCCACGCGGCCGGGCCGCCAGATCGGCGGCGAAGAACCGGCGGAACACCAGGTATTCGGTGAGCACCGCCGCGAGCCAGGGCAAAGTCATCAGCGCGGTGAACCGCAGGAACGAGATCCCGGTCGCGGCCACGGCGAGCAGATTGGTCAGATTGGACACCGGCAGCAGCAACGAGGCCGAGTTCGCCAGATGTGTGCAGGCGTAGGCGTGTGGTTTGGCCCGCGCGCCCATCCGCGCGGCGGTGGCGAACACGACCGGGGTCAGCAGCACCACGGTGGCGTCCAGGCTGAGCACCACGGTGACCGCCGCCGCGACCACGAACACCGCGGGCAGCAGCCGTCGCGGCTTTCCCCGGCTGAACCGCGCCATGAGCGTTCCCGCCGCCTGGAACAGCCCTTCGTCGTCGCACAGTTTGGCGAGGACGAGCACCGCGGCGAGGAAGCCGACGACCGGGGCGAGCCTCGTGACCTCGTCGACGGCGTCGGGGAACGAAATCGCCCCGGACGCCAGCACGATCCCGGCGGCGGGGACGGCGGCGACCGCCTCCGGAAGGCCACGTGGCCGGATCACCGCGAAGGCGAGGACGATCAACAGGAGCGCGATGGACACCATCTCGCCGGGAATGCCGGTCAGCGCGAACCTCCTCGGTGTGGAGCCACCCTCGGCAATCTAAGCTGAGCCTGGTGCGCGAGACGAACTGGGCGGGCAATCGGACCTTCACCGCGGAGCGGCTCCTCCGCCCGCGCGACCTCGACGAGGTTCAAGAAGCGGTCGCCCGGGCGACCGCCGTCAAGGCGCTCGGCAGCAGACACTGTTTCAACGACATCGCGGACTGTCCGGGTGGTGTCCTGCTCGACTTGTCCGCGCTCGACCCGGAGGTCGCCCTCGATCCGGAGTCGGCGACGGTCACGGTGCCCGCGGCGGCACGCTACGGCGACATCGCCGTCCAGGTGGACGCGGCCGGTTTCGCGCTGGCCAACCTCGCTTCACTGCCTCATTGCACCGTGGCGGGCACCGTCGCGACGGCGACCCACGGCTCCGGGCGGCGTAACCAGAGCTTGGCGTCGGCCGTGTCCGGTTTGGAGCTCGTCACCGCCGACGGCGAGGTGAAGACGTACTCCCGGCACGACGGAGTCGTGGTCGGGCTCGGCGCGCTGGGTGTGGTGACGCGGCTGACCCTCGACCTGGTGCCGTCCTTCGACCTCCGCCAGGACGTCTTCGACGGCCTGCCCTGGGAGTCGGTGTACGACCACTTCGACGAGATCCAGGACGCGGGTTACAGCGTCAGCCTGTTCACGAACTGGGCTCGCGGCGAGGTCGACCAGGTCTGGGTCAAGGGACCGGGGCGGCCGGGCGCGGACTTCTTCGGCGCGAAGGCGGCGGACGGGCCGCGGCATCCGGCCCACGCGGCGGGTATCCCGGCGGACAACTGCACGCGGCAGCTCGGGATCGGGGGACCATGGCACGAACGGATCCCGCATTTCCGCCTGGACTTCACACCCAGCGTCGGGAACGAACTCCAGACCGAGTACTTCGTGCCCGTCCGGCACGCCGTCGCGGCGATGGAGGCGATGCGCGCCATCGGAGACCGGCTGGCACCCGTCCTGCTCACCTCGGAGATCCGCACGGTCGCGGGAGACGATCTGTGGCTCAGCCCGTTCCACGGTGGCGACCGGGTGGCACTGCATTTCACCTGGCTGCCGGACGAGGACGCGGTCCGGGCGCTGTTGCCCGTCATGGAGGACCGGCTGGCGCCGTTCGAGGTCCGGCCGCATTGGGGGAAGCTCTTCCATCGGGCGGCGGACTACCCGAAACTGGCGGATTTCCGGGCGCTGGCCACCGAACTGGACCCGGACGGCAAGTTCCGGAGCCCGTTCGTCCGGCGGCACGTGTTCGGGGAGCGTTAGTCCGACTGCGACCACGCTGCGACGGGGAGTGAGAGATACACGCCGACGTCGTCGATCCCGGTCGCGGACTCGATGCTCGTGCGCAGCAGGTCCACTCGCTCCTGGCGGTTGTCGGCCCGGCTCGGGAACCATTTCGACCGGACCTCGACCAGGAGATCGAGTCCGAAGCGGTCGAACGGTCCAGGCGTGCGGAAGCGCAGTTCCACGTCGCCCGGCTGGAGGTCGCCGTCGTAGGGCTCCTCGGGGCATTCCACCGCGAGGGACACGAGATGCGGCAGGACCGAGCCGAGTTCGCGAAGTTTGGCGTCGGAAAGGTGGGGTGCGTAGGTGATTTCGACGAGTGGCACAGGCACAGCCTAGGACAGGCGAAACTGCTATCGTGGCGGTAGTTGCTTGCTCGCACGGGAAGATCCCCGGCTGCTGCACCGGAGCCGCACGTTTCTCCCGAGGAGCTTCCTTGTCTCTTCCCCTCGCCCGTCGGATGGACGGCGTCACCAGTTCTCCCGTGCGCGACCTGCTCGCGCTCACCGCCCGCCCGGGCGTGATCTCGTTCGCCGGCGGCGTGCCCGCGCCGGAACTGTTCGATGTGGACGGCCTCCGCGCCGCCTTCGGCCGGGCGCTCGCGGACGGGCCCGCACAGCGCGCCTTGCAGTATTCGCCAACGGAAGGGAATCCGCGGCTGCGTGAACTGCTCGCGGAACGGCTGTCCGGTCGTGGGCTCCCGACCACTGTGGACGATCTCCTGATCACCACGGGTTCACAGCAGGGCCTGCAACTGCTGAGCACCGCGTTGCTCGACCCCGGCGCCACCGTGCTGGTGGAAGAACCGGTGTACCTGTCGGCACTGCAATGCTTCCAGCTCGCCGAAGCGCGCATCGTGCCCGTTCCCGGTGACGAGGAAGGGATCGACCCGGTCGCGCTGGACGAGATCGCGGCCACGGAACGACCGTCGCTGCTGTATCTGGTCCCGACGTTCTCGAATCCGTCCGGGCGCACGGTCGGCCCGGAGCGACGCCGCGCCCTCGCGGAAGTGATCGCGCGGCACGGGTTCTGGCTCGTCGAGGACGACCCGTATCACGAACTCCGGTATCGCGGCGAACGCGAGGAACCGCTGTCGGCCCGTCCGGAACTCGCCGGGCGCACGATCTATCTCGGCACGTTCTCGAAGGTGATCTCCCCGGGGATGCGGCTGGGCTGGTTCCGGGCGCCGAGTGAGCTCCTGCGGCGAGTCGCGATTCTCAAGCAGGCGACCGATCTGCACACCTCGACCGTCGATCAGGCGGCCGCGGCCGAGTATCTGGCCGCCGCGGATCTCGACGCGCACGTGCGGCGGCTGTGCGCGACCTACCGCGTGCGCCGTGACGCGATGATGGCCGAACTGCCCGCGATCACCCCGCCCGGAACGACGTGGACCGACCCGGACGGCGGGATGTTCGTCTGGGTCACCCTTCCCGGCGGCGCGGACACGGACCGGTTGCTCCCTGAGGCGTTGCGTCACGACGTCGCTTTCGTGCCCGGCTCGGCGTTCCAGGTCGGGGAGCCGGATCGGGCGGCGTTGCGGCTCTCGTTCGCCGCGCACGGGCCGGAGACGATCGCCGAGGGGTTGCGGCGGCTGGGCAAAGTCTTGTCGCAGTGAGGTAAGTGGCGTCAGGGCGTGTCGCGAAAGCCACTTTCGCGACGTGTGATGTCCCGAAAGTGGCTTTCGCGACACGGTGCTGGGGCTCGCGCCAGCAGTCACGGCGGTCGCGCGTGAAGGACCCCTTCCCTCGGCTCAGCCGAGGAAACTCGACCTTCACAACTCGCCGAGTACATGGCGTCGGTACCTAGCGGCCCCGGACAGCGGCTAGTCGGCCTGTGGGTCCCAGGTCAGCAGCCGGACCTTGCTGACGGTCTGGACGTGCTGCCGCATCGCGTTCGCGGCCGCCTTCGGGGCGCCGGCCCGGATGGCCTCGGCGATCTTGTGGTGCTGGCTCAGTGAACGCCACGGCCTGCCGGGCTGCCGCAGCGACTCGTTCCGGCTTTCCGCGATCTGCGTGTCGATCGAGCGCATGAATTCGGCGAGGAGGGCGTTGTTCGCGGCCGCGGTGATCGCTTCGTGGAACCGGCGGTCGCCTTCGGCCCCGTGCCCGCCGTCCTCGATCTCGGACTTCATGAACTCCAGTGCCGCGTCGATGGCGGCGAGATCCGCGTCGGATCGCCGCAGCGCGGCCAGCTCCGCGAGCTTGGTCTCCATCGCTTCACGGGCTTCGAGCACTTCCGGAAGCCGGCTGCGCCGGGCGACGAGTTCGTCGACCGGTTCGACGTCGAGGTGATCGTTGCGCAGGTAGGTGCCCCCGCCGTGGCGGGACTCCAGCAGCCCCTGCACTTCGAGTACGACGATCGCCTGCTTGACCGACGCGCGGCTGACCCCGAGCCGTTCGGCGAGGTCGCGTTCGCTGGGGAGCTTGTCTCCCGCGTGCAGGCCGGACTCTTCGACGTGCGCCTTGATCCGCTCGACGACCTGCTCGTAGAGCTTCGCCCGGTTCAACCGGCTCAACGCCTCCGGCACGCGGTCCCTCCCATGACTGGACAAGTGGCTCAGCCAATTTACCACTGATCCCTTGACAGGTGGTCGCCGTCACAGGGAAAGTGGCTCAGCCACTAGTCCACTCGGCCACTCGCCAAGGGGCTCCCGCCGTCAAGGAGGACGGTCATGTCCGCCCAGCTGATCTCGATCCTCGTCCTCGTGGTGATCTTCGCCCTCGCCACGACCCGCTCGATCAACATGGGGGCTCGCCTTCGCCGGCGCGTTCCTCGTCGGCACCCTCGCCGGTGGACTGGACACCGACGGCATCTTCGCCGGCTTCCCAGGCGACATCTTCGTGGTGCTGGTGGGGGTCACCTATCTGTTCGCCATCGCCAGGGCCAACGGCACCACCGACTGGCTGGTGGCCGCGGCCGTCCGGCTGGTCGGCGGCCGGATCGCGCTCATCCCGTGGGTGATGTTCGTGGTCACCGGCGCGCTGACCGCGATCGGCGCGGTGAGCCCGGCGGCCTGCGCGATCGTCGCGCCGATCGCGCTCGGTTTCGCCGCCCGCTACAAGATCAGCCCGCTGCTCATGGGCGCGATGGTGGTGCACGGCGCGCAGGGCGGCGGGTTCTCGCCGATCAGCGTCTACGGCTCGATCGTCAACGGGATCGTCGAACGCAACCACATCGCCGGCAGCCCCGTGGTGCTGTTCTTCGCGAGCCTCGGCATGAACCTCGCCATCGCGGGCGTCCTCTTCGTCGTCCTCGGCGGGACCAAACTGCGGCGCCGCCAGCTCGTGACGGCGGGCGCGGGCGAAACCGAGACCGACGAGGAACCGCTGCCGCACGAACAGCGCATTCCCTTGGACGGCCCCAAGATCGTGACCTTGACCGGGCTGATCGCACTCGTGGTCGGCACCCTGGTGTTCGATCTCGACCCCGGCCTGACCGCCATCACCGTCGCCGTCCTGCTGTCCGTCGCGTGGCCCAAGACCAGCCGTTCCGCGGTCTCCGAGATCACCTGGCCGACCGTGCTGCTGATCTGCGGTGTGCTGACCTACGTCGCGGTGCTGAAGGAGATCGGCACCATCGACTACGTCGGCAACGCGGTCACCACCGTGGGGATCCCGCTGCTCGCGGCGCTTCTGCTGTGCTATATCGGCGGTGTCGTCTCCGCCTTCGCGTCTTCGGTCGGGCTGATGGGCGCGCTCATCCCGCTCGCCGTCCCGTTCCTGGCGCAGGGCACGATCGGGCCGGTCGGCATGATCGCCGCCCTCGCGGTCTCGGCGACGATGGTGGACGTCAGTCCCTTCTCCACCAACGGCGCGCTCGTCCTCGCCAACGCCAAGGACGTCGACCGCGAGAAGTTCTTCAAACAACTTCTGGTCTACGGGGCGCTCGTGGTGGCCGTCGTGCCACTGATCGCCTGGCTCGTGTTCGTCGTGCCCAACTGGGGCTGAGGAGGAGATCCATGCTGTCCGGACTGACTGCCGGGAACGACCGCGTCGCCCTGCGGTTCGGCGACGAAGCCCTGACCTACGGCGAACTCGCGTCCGTCGCGGGTCCGCTCGCCGCCGGGCTGGCCGGTCGCACGCGGGTCGCGGTGTGGGCGACACCGACGCTGCGGACCTGTGTCGCCATCGTCGCCGCGCTGACCGCCGGAGTCCCGGTGGTGCCGATCAACCCGAAGGCCGGATCACGCGAACTGGCGCATATCGTCGCCGACAGCGCGCCGGATCTCGTGCTGGCCGAGCCGGATGTCACGCTGCCGCCGGAACTCGGGGCGTTGCAGCGGGTTCCGATCGAGCTGGACGTCTCGGGCACGCCGTGGCGAGGCGACGAACCGGATCCGGAGGCCGCGGCGTTCGTCATCTACACCTCGGGGACCACCGGGCCGCCGAAGGGGGTTCTGCTCCCACGCCGCGCGGTGGCGTCGAATCTCGACGCGCTCGCGGAGATCTGGCACTGGACCGAGGCCGACGTCCTCGTGCACGCCCTGCCGCTCTTCCATGTGCACGGCCTGATCCTGGGCGTGGTCGGCCCGCTGCGGCGGGGCGGCTCGCTGCACCACCTCGGGCGGTTTTCGAGTGAAGCGGCCGCGAAGGAGCTAGCCGGGGTAGGGACGATGCTCTTCGGCGTCCCGACGATGTATCACCGGCTGGCGGCCGATTGCGAGGCCGATCCCGCGCTGGCCGCCGGGGTGGGCGCGGCGCGGCTGCTCGTCTCGGGATCGGCGGCCCTGCCCGCGACCGACCACGAGCGGATCACCGCCGCGACCGGGCAACGGGTCGTCGAACGCTATGGCATGACCGAGACGCTGATGAACTGCGGTGTCCGTGTCACGGGGGACCGGCGGCCAGGTGCGGTCGGCCCGCCGGTGCCCGGCGTCGAACTGAGGCTGGTCGACGACGCCGGTGAACCACTCGACGGCGAGACGGTCGGCGAGATCGAGATCCGCGGCCCGAACCTGTTCCTCGGTTACCTGAACCGGTCGGACGCCACGGAAGCCGCGCTGCACGACGGCTGGTTCAAGACCGGCGACATGGCGATCCGCGATCCGGACGGTTACGTGCGCATCGTGGGCCGCCGCGCCACCGACCTGATCAAGAGCGGCGGCTACAAGATCGGCGCGGGCGAGATCGAGAACGCGCTCCTGGAGCATCCGGGGGTCGCCGAAGCGGCCGTCACCGGGGAACCGGACGACGACCTCGGCGAGCGCATCGTGGCCTGGATCGTCCCCGCCGCGGACAAGCCGACGGCGGGCGAACTCGCCGACCACGTCGCCGGGCTGCTGTCACCGCATAAGCGGCCGCGTGTGGTGCGCTACCTGGAAGCGTTGCCCCGCAACGAGATGGGCAAGGTCCTCAAGCGGGCGCTCCATGACTGATCCGCTGGGCTGGGACGGTTACGCCGATTCCCTGGCCCGCGCCAGGGAACGCACGGGCACGGACGAGTCGGTCGTCTGGGAACGTGCGAAGTTCGGTGGCCACGAGGTCGTGACGATCCGCTTCGAGTTCGGCTTCCTCGGCGGTTCCGTCGGCACCGGGACCGGTGCGCTGCTCGAAGAGGCGCTCGAACAGGCCCGCGGATATCGGCTGCCCGTCGTCTCCCTGTTGTCGACGGGCGGGACCCGGATGCAGGAAGGTGTTCCCGCGCTGCGGCAACTGCAACGGATCGCACGCGGTCTCGCGCTGTTGCGGGAAGAAGGACTGCCGCACATCACCGTCGCGCGACACCCCACCACCGGCGGGGTTTGGGCTTCCCTCGGCGCCGACGCCGATGTCGTGCTCGCCGTGCCCGGCGCCCAGGTGGGTTTCGCCGGTCGCCGGGTGCGGCCGCAGCAGTACGCCGACGATCCCGCCTATACGGCGGAAAACCAGTACGCGGCCGGGTATGTCGACGAACTGGTGGCCGAGGACGCGATCGCCGACCGGCTGGAGGTTTGGCTCGGTCTGCTGACCGGCGGTTCGCGGAACCGTCCGGCGGATCTGCCGCGTGCGCTCGGTGCCCTCGACGCCGCGCCGGACGGCTGGCGAGCAGTCCAGCGCGCCCGGTCGGCGGACCGGCCCCGCGCGGACGCCTATCTCCACGACTACTTCGACACCCGCGTCACCCTCCGGGGCGGCGTCGACGACGGCGCCGTCTGCGGGATCGGCAGCCGGGGCGGACGGCCGATCGCGTTCGCGGCGCAGACCGGGACGGCGACCACACCCGGCGGCTTCCGGTCGGCGACCCGGCTGATCCGCCTCGCCGACCGGCTGGGACTGCCGGTGCTGACGCTCGTCGACACCCCGGGCGCGGCCGCCGATCCGGCCGCGGAGACCGACGGCGCCGGGAACGCGATCGCCGAACTGTTCGGCACGATCGCGGCGGCGGAGGTACCGATCACCACCCTGGTGATCGGTGAAGGAGGATCGGGCGGCGCGCTCGCCTTCTGCTCGGCGGACCGGATCTGGCTCACCCCGGACGCCTGTTTCTCCGTCATCGCCCCGGAACTGGCGGCCGGGATACTCAAGCGGGGGCCTGAAGAGATCCCCGCGCTCGCCGACGCGCTGAAGCCACGCCCCGAAGATCTGCTCGCCCTCGGCGCCATCGACGGCATCGCGGGACCGGAACCGATCACCTTCGTGAGATAAGGGGTTCGACATGTTCAAGCGGATATCCGCCGCGGTGCTCGCCGCGGCCTCGCTCGCTCTCCTGGCCACCTCGCCCGCGCAGGCGAGCGCACCTGCCCGCTATGTCGCGATGGGCAGTTCCTTCGCGGCGGGGCCGGGAATCCCGCCACAGCAGCCAGGAACCCCGGCGGCGTGCGGACGTTCGACGAAGAACTACGCGACTCTCGTGGCCGGGGAACGCGGTCTCGCCCTCACCGATGTCACCTGCAGCGGCGCGACCACGGCGAATATCCTCACCACGGGACAGGCAGGGCAGCCGCCGCAGATCGAGGCCGTCACCCGGGACACCAGGCTCGTGACGATCACCATCGGCGGCAACGACGTCGGCTACGTCGGCAGCCTGTTCACCTATGGCTGCCAGAACACCGGCGGCGCGAACTGCGGCCAGGTCGACCGAACCGCCGTCCGCGCGGCGCTCACCACGGTGCACGAGAAGATCGGTGCCGTCATCGCGGCGGTCCATCGGCGCGCGCCGCGGGCACGGGTGCTGGTCGTCGACTACCTGACGATCGTTCCGGGCGAAAGGCCCGCCTGCGACGGCGTTCCGCTCACCCCGGAGCAGCTCGCCTTCGAACGCGAGGTGGCGGACCGGCTGGCGGCGGCGACCCGGCGGGCGGCGCGCGACGAGCGGGCCACCCTGATCCCGGCGGCCACGGCCAGCGCGGACCACGACGCCTGCGCCGCGGTTCCCTGGATGGAGCGGTACGTGACCGCGCAGGGCCGCGTGCCCTACCACCCGAACGAGGCCGGGATGGCGGCCGTCGCCGACCTGATCACGGCACGGCTGCGCTAGTCGCGCGGAAGGTGCGGCGGTAGCTGTCCGGCGGCACACCGACGGTCCGGTTGAAATGCCGCCGCAAGGTCGCGGCGGTACCCATCCCGGTGGCCTCCGCGATCAGGTCGACGCTGTCGTCGGTCCGCTCCAGGAGTTCCTGTGCGCGGCGGATGCGCTGGGTCAGCAGCCAGCGCAGCGGCGTCGTCCCGGTCGCCGACCGGAAATGCCGGGCCAGGTTGCGTGAACTCATGTTGGCCTGTCGGGCGAGGTCCTCGACGGTCAGCGGCCGGTCCAGCCGTTCGGTGACCCAGGGGAGGAGCCCGCCGAGCGGATGGTCGTCCTGGTCGGGCACGGGGGTGGTGACGAACTGGGCCTGCCCGCCCGCGCGATGTGGTGGGACGACCAGACGGCGGGCGACGGTGTTCGCGACCGCCGAACCGTGGTCGCGGCGGACCAGGTGCAGGCACAGATCCATAGCGGCGGCCTTGCCCGCCGAGGTGAGCACGCTGCCGTTGTCGACGTAGAGGACGTCGGGATCGACCTCGACGGCGGGATACCGGGCGGCGAGCACGTCGGTGTGCGCCCAGTGCGTCGTCGCGCGGCGGCCGTCGAGCAGGCCGGCGGCCGCCAGGACGAACGCGCCCGTGCAGAGCGAAGCGACCCGCGCGCCCGCTTCGTGAGCGGCACGCACGGCCTCGACCAGGTCCGCGGGCGGATCGGCGTCGATGTCGGCCCAGCCGGGGACGATGACGGTGCCGGCGCGCGCGAGGCGATCGAGCCCGTGATCCGGTTCGAGCAGGAAACGCCCGACCTTCACCGGCTCGTCGCCGTAGACGCCGAATTCGTACAGACCCGTGTCGAAGACCTCGTGGGCGATGGACAGCTCGAACTGCAGCATGCCGTCCGTGGCGGCGAGGGCGACCGTACTCATGTCCGAAAGTGTACGCATGATGGCATTCCGGACACTGTCGATCGGCGGACTCCGCCGACAGGATGGTCCACAGTGGATCAGCCGAGGGCAGGAGAAACCATGGGTACGTACGACGTCGCGGTGTTCGGGGCCTACGGGCACACCGGGCGGTTCGTGGTGGCGGAATTGCGCGAGCGCGGCTTCGGCGTGCTCGCCGTGGGGCGCGACGAGGCCAAGCTGCGCGGCCTGCCTTGGCCCGACGTCGAGGTCCGCCAGGCGTCGGTCGACGACCCGGCTTCGCTCGACCGGGCGTTCGTGGGCGCGGACGCGGTGATCAACGCCGCCGGACCGTTCGCCGACACCGCCGCGCCGGTGATCGAAGCGGCGCTCCGGGCAGGCGTGCCGTACCTGGACGTGGCCGCGGAACTCGAAGCGAACATGGACACCTTCGCGGAGTTCCGCGACCGCGCCGAGGGGGCGACGGTAGTCCCGGCGATGGCGTTCTTCGGCGGGCTCGGCGACCTGATGGTCACCGCCGCGATGGGAGAGTGGACTTCCGCGGACGAAGCGCATATCGCGTACGCGCTGAGCAGCTGGCATCCGACGGAGGGGACCCGCGCGGCGGGCAAGGTGTCGAGGGAACGGCGTGGCGGCAAGCGGATCCGGTTCTCCGGCGGCCGGATCGAACGCCGTGAGGACGCGCTGCCGGAGCTGGACTGGGACTTTCCCGCGCCGCTCGGGACCCGCGCCGTGCTCGGCGAGTTCACGATGGCCGACGTCGTCACCGTCCCGAGCCACCTCGACATTCCCGAAGTGACCACGTACATGACCGTGGCCGCGGCCCGTGAGGTGGTGACTCCCGAGACGCCCGCGCCTCCGGCGGACGGCCCGTCCTCGCAGGAGTTCGTGGTCGACGTCGTCGTGCGGTCCGGCGGCGAGGAACGGCGGATCGTCGCACGAGGGCAGGACATCTACGCGATCACGGCGCCGCTGGTGGTGGAGGCCGTCCAGCGCGTGCTCGACGGGCGGACCAAGGCGACCGGGGTCGTTTCGGCGGGCGAGATCTTCGACGCGGCAGGCTTCCTGGCGGCGCTGGCGCCGCGGATCACCGTCACCGGGTGACACCGGCCCGCCAGCCCGGATGCGGCAGTCGCGCCGGCGGGGCTTCTCCGGGCCGGTACTCGAAATGCCACCATTCGTTGTCGTAGATCCGGTAGAGCGCGAAGCGGGCGCCATGGTCTTCCAGCCACTGCGCGCCCTCGCGCGGCCGGACGTCCAGCGCGGTGCCTCGGACGTGCGCGGAATCCTTCGGTGGCAGGACACGCTTTCGACCGGCCTCGGCGAGGAACAGCCGATGCTGCTCGGCGGCGTCCCGATGTCCCGAGGTGACGCCGAGGAGCGTGCGATGCCGCCAGAACGCCTCGCTCCTGGCGTCGGCGAACGCGGCGAGCGTTCCGGCGGTGAGCCCGGCGAGGTTCTCGGCGGGGAAGCGCAGCGACAGCGCCCATCCGCAGGCGAGACGGCGGGCCTGGCCGGGGGAGGCCAGCCACGCCGGGATCAGCAGCAGTACCGCGAGGACGCGGGTGATCGCCGCGAGCACGAGTTCTTTCATGCCGTCAACGGTCGCCGCGGCCTGTTCGAACCCGATCGCGGCGACGTGCGCGAACGCCGACGAAAATGTCACCGTTCCGCACGGATCACGCCGTGACGCAACGATGACATTCCGTGGACGTTCCGCGGAAACAGGACGGGCATCATGGCGTGTCATGGACGAGCGGATTCCGTCCGGCGCTGCGATAGTCGTCGGCATGCCCAGGGTGCTGCTCATCGAGGACGACCAAGCCGTGCGTGACGGGCTCAGCATGGCGCTGGGCGGACGTGGCCACGCGGTCGACGCGGTGGCCACCGGCGAGGAAGGCCTCGCCCGGCTCGCGTCGCGGCCGCCGGACATCGTCGTGCTGGACCTCATGCTGCCAGGACTCGACGGATTCGAGGTCTGCCGCCGGATCCGGGCGGCGGGGGATCTGCCGATCATCATGCTCACCGCGCGCAACGAGGATATCGACGTGGTGGCCGGGCTCGCCGCCGGCGCGGACGACTACGTGGTCAAACCCGCCAGGGCCCAGGTGCTGGAGGCCAGGATCCGCGCGGTGCTGCGCCGCACCGGGCAACCCGCACCCGTGCTCACCCCGGCCGAGGTCGAACGCCACGGCGATCTCGGCATCGACCGTGCCGGGCTGACGGTGACCAAGGCGGACAAGCCGCTCGCCCTCGCCCCGACCGAACTGCGGCTGCTGCTGGAACTCACCCAGGTCCCCGGCCGGGTGCTCAGCCGCCAGTACCTGCTGGAAAGCGTGTGGGAGCACGGCTACTTCGGCGATTCCCGGGTCGTCGACGCCTGTGTGCAACGGCTGCGCGCGAAGATCGAGGACGACTCGTCCGCGCCGGTGTACGTGCAGACGGTCCGCGGGTTCGGCTACCGGTTCGGGCCACTGTGAAGCTCGGGGGCCTGCGCACCCGGCTCCTTCTGGCGTTCAGCCTGCTGGTCGTGATCACCGCGGCGACGGTCGCGGGCGGCGCCTACGTCCAGTCCCGGACCGTGATCCTCCAGCAGGCACAGGACGCCACCGCCCGCGTCCTGGTCGACAAGGCCACCGCGTTGTACCCGCTCGGTCCGCTGCCGCCGGGTGACGGCACGCTGAGCCGGATCAGTGGTGAACTGTCCGACCGTGACCTGAGTTCCCTGGTCCTGTACGCGGACAGGGCGAGCGGGAACCGGCAGATGCGATCACTGATCTCGCCGGAGCTTCGCGACCGGGTCCGGTCGGGAAACGTCGCCTGGCAACGGGTCGAGTCCGGCGGCACGCCGATGCTGGTGGTGGGTACCCGGTTCACGGTGGTGCTTCCCGGTGGGCAGCAACGGGATTCGGGTATCGAGGCCTACATCGCGCGCAGCATGGCGCCCGAGGCCGAGAGTATCGACGAACTCGCCACCCGGGCCTGGCTGATCGGTGGGGTGGCGCTCGTTTTCGCCATCGGGCTGGCCTTGCTGGCCGCCCGCGGGGTCCTTCGGCCGGTGCGCGAACTGGGTGACGCGGCGCGGCGGCTCGGCAAGGGCGATCTGCGGGCCCGGGTCAGCGTCCGCGGCTCCGACGAACTGGCCGGTGTGGCGCGGACGTTCAACGAGACGGCCGAGTCGCTGGAACGCCACGTCGGTGAGCTGGAACGGATGGAGGCCGACGCGCGGCGGTTCGTCGCCGACGTCTCGCACGAACTGCGCACCCCGCTGGCCGCGATGACCGCGGTCGCGGACGTGCTGGAGCAGGAGGCGTCGAGTCTGCCGGGCGACGCCGGGCGTGCGGCGAAGATGAGCATCGAGGAGACGCACAACCTGACCCGGCTGGTGAACGACCTCATCGAGGTCTCCCGCTTCGACGCCGGGGCCGCCGCGCTGGCCCCGGAAGAAGTCGACGTCGCCGAGGTGATCGCGGCGAGCCTGCGCATCCGGGGCTGGACGGGCGAGGTGGAGGGAGACCTGCCCTCCGGGATCTTCGCCGAATGGGATCCGCGGCGGGTGGACGTCATCGTGGCGAACCTGGTCGGGAACGCCTTGCGGCACGGGGAAAAGCCCGTTTCGCTCCGGCTTTCCGAGGCAGGGGAGCGGATCACGCTGGAGGTCTCGGATCGCGGTCCCGGGCTGGCGCCCGAGGTGCTGCCGCATGTGTTCGACCGGTTCTACAAGGCGGATTCGGCCAGGACGAGGTCGGGCGGAAGCGGGCTCGGGCTGGCGATCGCCTGGGAGAACGCCCGTCTGCACGGCGGCACCTTGAGCGCGGCCAACGGCACCGACGGTGGCGCGGTGTTCACGTTGAGCCTGCCCCGGCGGGGAGTGACGGCATGAGGAAGACCTGTCTCGTCGCGCTTCTGCTCGTCTCGGCGGTCGCGGGCTGCGGTGTCCGGCCCAGCGCCGTGATCACCGGGGCGCCCGCGCCGACGGGGCCCGCGAACGGCGCGGTGCTCTACTTCCTGTCCGGCGGGCAACCGGTCCGGGTGTTGCGCCCGCTCGCCGAGGAGTTGCCGCCGGCGAGTCCCGTCGACCTGCTCGCCGCCGGACCGGACGAGAGCGAGCGGGAACGGCAGTACACCACCGAAGTCCCGCCCGGAACCGCGGTGCTGGACCAGACGCCCGCGCCGAACGGGGTCACGGTGACCCTCTCGGTCGGCGTCGCCGGGCTGTCGGCGAGGGCGGTCGATCAGATCGTGTGCACTGCCAGGGATTCCCTCGGCGGGAGCGCGCAGATCACGTTGCGGGGCGGAGGAACCATGCGCGGTCCGCTGTCGTGTCCCTTGCCCGGCTAGACGATCGTGAGCGGCGATTCGGGCTAGAGCCGATCGTGTCTTAGGTACCTACCGTCAGGCTGCATGTGTGATCAGACGGACGACACAGGTGACTGAGTGGACGACACGCGTGTCCCGCCGGACGACTCGCGGCAGGACCGGTCGCGTCCGAGTGTCGTCCATCCAGTCACGCGTGTCGTCCACTCAGTCACTCACGACCACCGCGACCAAGTCGGTGCCGGGGGCTCCTGCCGGCGCCGAAGTACATGAAGGCCCCCTTCCTTGCGCCTAGGTACAGGAAGGGGGCCTTCATGTACTTCACGCTGGGCGTGCAGGTCCACACACGCGGGCGGCACGTACCACGGCATTTTTGCCATTCCCGCCCGGCCGGTGGAGTGGCCCGAATCACCGGTGTCGGTCCCTCGCTTTGTCCGGTTCGGCCCGCTAGCTTAGGCAAGGCTAAGCAAATGGGACGTAGGGTGGTTGTGGCGTGGAGGGGATCGAGGGCAAGGTCGCGCTCGTCACCGGAGGCGCGCGCGGGATCGGGGCGGCCGTCGTGGACGGGCTCGCCGAGGCGGGCGCGATCGTGGCGGCGGTCGACCTGGTGGAAGGCGCTTCTCGGGACGGGGTGACCTCGTTCGTCGCGGACGTCGGGGATCCCGCCGCGGTCGCGCGGGTGGTCGACGAGGTCGAAAGCGGGCTCGGGCCGATCGGGATCGGGGCGTCCGTCGCGGGTGTGCTGAAGCCCGGGTCTGTCTGCGACACGAGCGACGAGGACTGGGCGGCGACCTTCGCGGTCAACTCCACCGGCGTCTTCACCGTGCTCCGCGAGATTTCCCGTCGGATGCTGCCCCGCCGGAGCGGTGTGCTCGTGACGGTCGGGTCGAACGCCGCGGGTGTCCCGCGGACCGGGATGGCCGCGTACGCCGCTTCGAAGGCCGCGGCGACGATGCTGACCCGCTGTCTGGGGCTCGAACTCGCCGGTTCCGGCATCCGCTGCAACGTCGTCTCGCCCGGCTCGACCGACACCGATATGCAACGTCTACTGTGGACGGACGAGAACGGCGCGGACCGTGTCATCGAGGGAAATCCGGAGCAATACCGTGTCGGCATACCGCTGGGCCGGATAGCCGAACCCGCCGATATCGCCGACGCCGTACTGTTTTTGGCCTCCGACCGCGCGCGGCACATCACGATGCAGAACCTCTACGTCGACGGTGGCGCGACGCTCCGCGCGTGATCTCGATGACGCAACGAAGACTTTTCGGGTCCGTACGATTAGGTTAGGCTAACCGAACAGTCATATTCGGCGCTTCCGCACTGGGGCACCACAAGAGCGCCTGTTCGGTCGGTAGTATTCGCGAAAGGGAATCCAGTCGTGTCCTCACCTGCGCCGGCCCGGCCGAGGCCGGTCCATCAGGCGGCCGATCTGCTGGCGGCGTACCTGCCCGGATCGTTCTACTACTCGTCCGCTCGCGGATCGCTGCTCGCCGACGGGGTGTACGCCCCGGTCCACGCGGCGCCGGGCAAGCGTGCCCGCGCGGCCGCCGAAGTCCTCGACGCCGCTCTCGTGGCGGGAGTGGCCGACCCCGTCGTCGCCGGCGCGATCGGCTTCCGGCCCGACGCGCCGAGCAGCCTGGTGGTACCCGCCCTCGTGCGCAAGGCGGGACCGCCGAAGACGAGTGGTCCGGTCGCCCCGCTCGGCGGGACCTGGGAGGTGTCGCCCCGGCCCGCGCCGGAGGTCTACACCACTGCGGTGGCCAGGGCGCTGGACGAGATCCGCGACGGTGACCTCCGCAAGATCGTGCTGGCCCGCTGCCTCGATGTCACCGACGGCGACCCTGTCGCCGTGCCGCGGCTGCTGGCGCGTCTCGTCCACGCGGACCCGGCGGCCCACGCCTTCGCCGTCGACGTCAGCGCGCCGGGGGATCCCGCGCCGCGCACCCTGATCGGCGCGAGCCCGGAACTCCTGGTCTCCCGCCGCGGTCGCGTCGTCACGGCCAACCCGCTGGCGGGATCGCGGCCACGGGTGGCCGACGACGCCGAAAACTCCCGGCGGATCAAGGATCTGCTGGCGTCCGAAAAGGACCGTGCCGAACACGCGCACGTCGCCGCCCAGGTGGCCGACGTGCTGGGCCGGTTCTGCGTCGACCTCGACGTCCCCGCCGAACCCGAAGTGATCGGCACGCCCACGATGTGGCACCTCTCGACCGAGATCAGCGGACGCCTGGCCGACGTCACCGACGCCGGTTCGTCCGCGCTCGGACTGGCCGAGGCGCTGCATCCGACACCGGCGGTCTGCGGCGTCCCGACCGGAC
The DNA here is from genome assembly GCF_044461365.1 of Amycolatopsis sp. NPDC049868. Taxonomy (NCBI): domain Bacteria; kingdom Bacillati; phylum Actinomycetota; class Actinomycetes; order Pseudonocardiales; family Pseudonocardiaceae; genus Amycolatopsis; species Amycolatopsis sp. NPDC049868. The sequence goes on from NZ_JBITKV010000004.1 coordinate 189,264, forward strand.
TCGCCCGCGACACCATCGCCGCGCTCGAACCGGAGGATCGCGGCTATTACGCGGGTCTCGTCGGCTGGACCGATCAGGACGGTGACGGCGAATGGGTCGTCACCATCCGCTGCGCCGAGGTCCGCGACCGGACCGTCCGGTTGTTCGCGGGAGCGGGCGTGGTGGCGGGCTCGGATCCGGAAGCCGAACTCGCCGAGACCGGCGCCAAGTTCGGCACGATGCTGCGAGCCCTCGGTCTGGAGGGCGCGGCATGACCACCGGTCACGTGCCTTGGCCGCCGGAAACCGCCGCGCGCTACCGGGCTTCGGGATACTGGCGCGGCCAGACCTTCGGCAAGCTGCTGACCAGCCTCGCCGAGGCCTACGCCGAGCGCCTCGCCGTGATCGGCGAGAGCGCCCGCTGGACGTTCGCCGAACTCGACGAACGTGCGCACCGGCTCGCCGCCGGATTCGCGGGGGCCGGGATCCAGGCGGGCGACCGGGTCGTCGTGCAACTGCCGAATGTGCCGGAGTTCGCGTCCGTCGTCTTCGGACTGTGGCGGGCGGGCGCGCTGCCGGTGTTCGCGCTGCCCGCGCACCGCGCGAGCGAACTGCGGCATTTCGCCGAGCAGAGCGAGGCCGTGGCGATCCTGACCGTCGGGGAACACGAACGGTTCGACCACGCGGCCATGGCGCGCGCGGCCGCCGCCGAGATCCCTTCGGTGCGGAACGTCTTCGTCGTCGGCACGGAGGAATTCGCCGTGCTCGAAGCGGCGACTCCGCGCGCCCTGCCGGATCCGGACCCGGCCGGCGTCGCGTTCCTGCAGCTGTCCGGTGGAAGCACCGGGTTGCCCAAGCTGATCCCGCGCACGCACGACGACTACCTCTACAGCGTCCGGGAAAGCGCCAGGATCTGCGGTCTGCGCCCGGAAAGCGTGTACCTGGCCGCGTTGCCGGTCGCGCACAACTTCCCGCTCAGCTCGCCCGGTCTGCTCGGTGCGCTGCACGCGGGCGCGGCGACTGTGTTCGCGCCGCGTCCCGACGCCGACACCGCGTTCCGGCTGATCGAGGCCGAAGGCGTGACGATCACCGGGCTCGTGCCACCGCTGGCCGCGGCGTGGGCTCAGGCGGCCGCGCGCACCACGCGTGATCTGTCCTCTTTGGACGTCCTGCTGGTGGGCGGTGCGAAATGTGCCCGTGAGCTGGCCGAGAAGATCGGGCCCGCGCTGGGCTGCCGTCTGCAACAGGTGTTCGGCATGGCCGAGGGGCTGGTCTGCTACACCCGGCTCGACGACCCGGACGAGTACGTCCTCGCCACACAGGGACGGCCGATCTCGCCGGACGACGAGATCCGCGTGGTGAACCCGGACGACCCACTGTCCACTTCGGACGACGTCGTCGCGCCGGGGGAGATCGGCGCGCTGCTGACCCGCGGCCCGTACACGATCCGCGGCTATTACCGCGCCGAGGAGCACAACAAGACCGCGTTCACCGAGGACGGTTTCTACCGCACCGGTGATCTGGTGCGGCGGCAGCCGTCCGGGCATTTGGAAGTGGTCGGCCGGGCCAAGGAACAGATCAACCGCGGTGGCGAGAAGGTGGCCGCGGAAGAGGTGGAGAACCACCTGATGGCCCACCCGGGTGTGCTCGACGCCGCCGTCGTCGCGGTGCCGGACCCGTACCTGGGCGAGCGCACCTGCGCCTACGTCGTCCCCGCCGCCGGAGCGGAGCCCGCCGCGGCGGAGCTGCGCCGGTTCGTCCGCGAGCGCGGGGTCGCGGCGTTCAAGGTGCCCGATCTGGTCCAGGTGGTGCCGGAGTTCCCGGTGACCGGCGTCGGCAAGACCAGCAAACGCGAGCTGCGGGCGGCATTGGCCGCTCTGGCGAAGGAGAAGTGAGAGTGTCACTGCCCAAGATCGAGCCCTACGTCCTCCCGACGGAGGCCGAGCTGCCCGCCGGCCGGGTCGGCTGGAAGCCCGACGCCGCCCGTGCCGCCCTGCTGGTGCACGACGCGCAGCGGTACTTCCTCGCGCCGTACGCGGGATCCCCGGTCCCGGAGATGGTCGCGAACATCGCCGCGCTGGCCGACGCCGCCCGCGCCGCGGGTGTCCCGGTGTTCTACACCGCGCAGCCGGGCTACCAGGCCGCCGAGGACCGCGGACTGCTCACCGAGTTCTGGGGTGACGGCATCGGCGCGGTCATCGACGACGACCCGGCCGCGGCCGACGTGGTGGCCGAGCTGGCTCCGAAGGCGGGGGACAAGGTCCTGACGAAGTGGCGCTACAGCGCGTTCCAGCGCAGCACGTTCACCGAGCAGCTCGCCGAAGCGGGCCGGGATCAGTTGCTGATCACCGGTGTCTACGCGCATATCGGCTGCCAGGCCACCGCCGTCGAGGCGTTCATGCGTGACATCCAGCCGTTCCTGGTCGGCGACGCGGTCGCGGACTTCTCCCGCGAACGCCACGACCAGGCCTGTGAGTACGTCGCCCAGCGCTGCGGCGCACTGACCACCACGGCCGCCGCGCTCGCCGCGCTGGCCCCGATCCACGCCGGAGCACAGCGATGAGCCTCCGTGCCGAGAAGATCCACGCCGACGTCGCCGAACTCCTCGGCTGCGACCCGGCCGAGCTGAAGCCGGACACCGACCTCACCGACCTCGGTCTCGACTCGATGCGGATCATGGGCCTGGTCGAACAGTGGCGCACCGAGGGCGCCGACACCCTGGAGTTCGCCGACCTCGCCGAGCAGCCGACCCTCGGCCACTGGACGCGGGTTCTCTCAAAGCCGGTCAGCGGAGCTGAGGACGCGTCCGGAAAGCGACCGAACACGTGAGCCGCGCCGACCATCGCCACCGGCACCTCGAGCGCATCGCCGAAGTCCGTGCGGGACAGCACGCCGAGAAGGTGCCGTACCCGATCCGCATCCGCCAGGCCGAGGTCGTGCGCACCGAGATGGTCGGCTCCGGACTGCTCCGGGTCACCCTCGGCGGGCCGGGAACGGCGGGTTTCGAGGCGCATTCACCCGACGAACACGTGAAGGTCCTGTTCCCCGAGCTGGATCCCGAGCCTCGGCTGCCGGTCCAGGACGGCGACATGCTGCGCTGGCCGAAGCCGTCCCCGACGTCGCGCGAGTACACGGTCCGCCGGTACGACCCGGCCTCCGGGGAACTCGACCTCGACGTCGCACTGCACGAAGGCGGGCTCGGTTCCGGATGGGCCGAGAAGGTCACGCCCGGCACCCCGGTGCATGTCGCCGGACCGCCCGGCGGGCTGATCGTGCCGCATACCTACGACCGTTATCTGCTCGCCGGTGACGTCACCGCGCTGCCCGCGATCGCACGCTGGCTCGAAGAGCTGCCGCGCACCGCGGCCGGCTGGGCGTTCATCGAGGTCACCGACGCGAGCGAAGAGATCGAGCTGTCCGCGCCCGAAGACGTCGAGGTGCACTGGCTGCATCGGGGCGACGTCGCACCGGGCGCCTCCGACATCCTCGCTCGCGCGGTCCAGACGATCGAGGTCCCCGCCGGTGAGCGGCTCTACGCCTGGGTCGCGGGGGAGGCGGGGCAGATCAAACCGTTGCGCCGCTGGCTCAAGAGCGATCTCGGGCTCGGCAAGGACGACCACGACGTGACCGGCTACTGGAAACGCGGCGTCGCGGACTTCGACGACGAGCACGACCACTGATCCCCACCAAGAAGAACGAGGAAACCCATGCGCACCACTAGAACCCGACGCCTCGCCGGAGCGATCGCGCTCGCGCTGACGGTCGCGACCGCGGCCACCGCCTGCGGTTCGAGCGGCGACGGCAAGGCCACCGACGGTCAGACCCGGGTGTTCGCGGCCGACAACGGCCAGATCACCATCCCGGTCTCGCCGAAGCGGGTCATCGCCACCGGCTACGCCGTGCCCGCCCTGCTCGAAGCGGGCGCGCCGCTGGTCGGGGTGTCCAGCTGGAAGCGCGGGATCCCGCTGTTCAACGAGCAGGAGCGCAAGAAGTACGACGAGCTGGCGAAGGTCGCGGGCGAGTCGGCGTCGGAGACGAACTACGAGGCGATCGCGCAGGCGGATCCGGACCTCATCGTCATCGGTGTGCCGAAGCCGGTGCTCGCCGACATCGACATCAAACGGCTCGAAGCGATCGCGCCCGTCGTGGCCATCGGCCCGTCGGTGCCGTCGATGTGGCGTGAGCTGTCGCGCAAACAGGCCGACGCCGCCGGTGCGGCCGCCGGGTTCGACGCGCTCAAGACCGCGTACGACACCAAGGCCAAGGGGCTCGCCGAGAAGTACAAGGCCGTGCTGCCGCAGCTGAAACTGGGCCACGTCGGTGCCTACGGCGAGGTCGCCAAGGGCAATTTCCAGCGTGAGTTCAACGGCTCCTGGGGTACCAACGTCGCGCAGGACATCGGCGCCACCTACTACGGCCAGGTCAAGGTCAAGGGCGGCGGCTCCAAGGACGTCAGCGAATACCCGTCGATCGAGGAACTGCCGACCGCGTTCGCCCAGGCCGACGCGATCACCTACTCGGTCGCCGCCGACGGCTCCGTGCCCGCGCCGGTCAAGTACGTCCTCGACTCGCCGCTGTGGAAGGAACTCCCCGCGGTGAAGGCGGGCAAGGTCTACCCGTTCCGCTACACCGAGGCCGCCACCTACCGGGCCGCGACGTCCACTTTGGACGCCGTCGACCAGGCGTTCGCGCCGCTGCTCAAGCAGTGACCACCACCGGGCGGTCCGCGCTGCTCGGCGCCGCACTGCTCGGGCTCGTCGTGGTCGCCGTGCTGAGCGTCGGCATCGGCGCGCACGCCATCGCCCCCGGCGAGGTCGTGCGTGCCCTGCTGGGCGAGGGGAATCCGAGTGACCGGGCGGTGGTCCTGGACATCCGGATGCCGAGGGCGGTACTGGCGATCGGGGTCGGCGCGGCGCTCGCCGTCGGTGGCGTGCTCGTGCAGGCCTTGTCCCGCAACGCTTTGGCCGAACCCGGCGTGCTCGGCGTGACCGCCGGGGCCGGGTTCGCCATCGCGGTGGGGTCCTCGTTCGGTCTCGCCGCGTCGGCGCCCGCCGAACTGGGCTTGGCGGTGCTGGGCGCCGTCGGTGCGTCGGCGCTGGTATACGCGGTCGGCAGCAAGTCGCCGCTGCGGCTGGTGCTCGCCGGGACCGCGCTGAGCGCCGTGCTGCTGGGGCTCACCCTCGGCCTGCGGCTGCTGTTCCCGGACACCTTCGACGTCTACCGGTTCTGGTCGGTGGGTTCGCTGGCCGGCCGCGAACAGGCGCCGACCACCGTTCCGCTGATCATCATCGGCCTGTCCCTGCTGGGCGCGTTCGCGGTGAGCCGTCAGCTGAACGCGATCGCGCTCGGCGAGACGGTCGCGCACACCCTAGGGGCGAACGTCGCGCGCGTCCGGACGATCACCCTGTTGCTGATCACGCTGCTGGCGGGCGCGGCGACCGCGCTGGCCGGGCCGATCCTGTTCGTCGGGCTGATCGTGCCGCATCTGGCCCGGCGGGTGGCCGGCGCGTCGATCCCGTGGCTGATCGCGTTCGCCGCGCTGCTCGGCCCGGTCCTGATGCTGGCCGCGGACGTCGGCTCCCGGGTCCTGCTGCCGACCGGTGAGGTGCCGGTCGCGATCGTGACCGCGTTCCTCGGCGGCCCGGTGCTGATCTGGGCCGTCCGCAAATACGGGGCGGCGCCGCTGTGAGCACCCTTGTCCTGCGGCGCGGGCGGTTCTCCGCCCGGATGGAACGCCGCACCCTCGTCTTCCTCGTGGCGATGCTCGTGGTCATCGCCGGGCTGACGCTGCTCGGGCTCTGCTACGGCGCGGCGTGGGCGAGTCCCGCCCGTGTGTTCGCCGCGCTCACCGGTTCTGGTGGCGGGCCGGGCGTGGTCATCCGCGAATGGCGGCTGCCCCGGGTACTGGCCGGGCTGGTATTCGGTGCCGCGCTCGGCCTGGCGGGCGCGATCTTCCAGAACATCACCCGCAACCCGCTCGGCAGCCCGGACGTGATCGGCCTCGACGCCGGCGCGTACACCGGCGCGCTGTTCGCGATCACCGTCCTTTCGGGAACGTCGACGCAGCTGACCATCGGTTCGGTGCTCGGCGGCGTGATCACGGCGGCCATCGTCTACGCGTTGTCGCTCGGCGGCGGGCTGTCCGGGCTGCGGCTGATCGTCATCGGGATCGCGATCAACGCGATGCTGACCGCGCTCAACTCGTGGATCGTGCTGCGCGCCGAACTGGAGATCGCGATCGCGGCCGTCGGCTGGAACGCGGGTTCCCTCAACGGCATCGGCTGGGACGACGTCGCCATCCCGTTCGGGGTGCTCGCGGTGCTGTTCGTCGTGCTGTTCACCAGGGCACCGGCGTTGCACCAGTCGGCGCTCGGCGGTGCGCTGGCGGTCACCACCGGTGTCCGCTGGGACCGGCTGCGGCTGGTGCTGGTGCTGATCGGGGTCGGGTGCACGGCCACGGTCACCGCCGTCGCCGGTCCGATCGCGTTCATCGCGCTGGCGGCACCGCAGATCGGACGGCGGCTGGCCCGCACGCCCGGTATCGCCCTGCTGCCCGCCGCCCTCACCGGCGCCGTGCTGCTGACCAGCGCCGACCTGGCCGCCCAGATGTTGCTCGCGCCGGAAGCGCTGCCGGTCGGTGTGGTCAGCACCGTGATCGGCGGCGGCTACCTGATCTGGCTGCTCACCAAGGAGGTGCGGCGCACATGAGTGCCCGCTTGACCGCTCGGGATCTGACCCTGCGTTACGGCGACCGGGTCGTGTCGACCCGGCTGAGCCTCGACGTGCCCGACCGCGCGTTCACCGCCGTCGTCGGACCGAACGCGTGCGGCAAGTCCACCTTGCTGCGCGCCTTCGTCCGGCTGCTGCGTCCGGCGGACGGCGAGGTCCTGTTCGACGGCAAGGACGTGGGTTCGTTCCACGGCAAGGGTTTGGCGCGTGAGCTCGGGTTCCTGCCGCAGGATCCGGTGGCGCCGGAGGACGTCCGCGTCCGGCAGCTGATCGCGCGCGGCCGGTTCCCGCATCAGTCGCTGTTCGCGTCGTGGTCCGAAGAGGACGAACGCGCGGTGCTGGAGGCGATGACCGCGGCCGGGGTGGCGGGACTGGCCGACCGGCCGGTGCAGGAGCTCTCGGGCGGGCAGCGCCAGCGCGTGTGGGTGGCGCTGGTGCTGGCGCAGAAGACGCCGTACCTGCTGCTCGACGAACCGACGTCCTTTTTGGACATCGCGCACCAGTACCAGTTGCTGGGTCTGCTGGCCCGCCTGCGCGACGAGGGCCGCACGGTGATCGCCGTCCTGCACGACATCAACCAGGCCTGCCGGTACGCCGATCACCTCGTCGCCCTGCGGGACGGCCGGATCGTCGCCGAGGGCGCGCCCTCCGACATCGTCGACGCGGAGCTGATGAAGGAGGTCTTCGATCTCCCCAGCGTCGTCGTGCCCGACCCGGTGACCGGAACCCCGATGGTGGTGCCTTCATGCTGAATCTGACTGGTGCCCAGCTGGGCATCTGGACCGCGCAGCGCCTCGAACCCGACTCGCCCTACTACGTCGTCGGTGACGTCATCGAGATCGTCGGCGACGAGCTGGTCGACGTCGTCGCGCTGACCGAAGCGATCCAGGCGACCGCCGAAGAGGCGGACAGCCTGCGGCTGCGGGTCTTCGAGACGCCGGACGGCCCGCGCCAGGTCGTGTCGGAAGACGCGGTGCCGCTGCCGGAGGTGGTGGATCTGCGCGGCGAGCTCGATCCGGTCGCCGCCGCGCACGAGCGCGTGGACGCCGAACGCCGCCGGGTCGCCGAGGCCTGCCGCGGGATGGTGGACCGGCCGCTGTTCGCCCATCTCGTGCTGCGGCTGTCCGACTCGCACGTGTGGTTCACCCAGCTCGGGCACCACCTGGTGTTCGACGGCTACACCGCGGCGATGCTCGCGCGCCGGACGGCGGCCCGCTATACCGCGTCGATCCAGGGCAAGGACGTCCCGGCTTCGACGTTCGCCCCGTTCGCGGATCTCGTCGAGGCCGACCGCGTTTACCGCGAGAGCGAACGGTTCGCCGAAGACCGCGAGTACTGGCGGGGGCGGTTCACGCCGTTGCCGGACCTCGACGACGCGGGCAGCGCGTCGGGCCCGCCGGAGCACACCGTGACCGCCCGATCGGTCCTGCCCGCTTCCGACGTGGCCAGGCTGCGTGAACTGGGTAAACGCGTCGGCACGACGTGGGGCGACGCGTTGATCGCCTGCTACGCCGCCTTCCTGCACCGCGTGCTCGGCTGGACCGACGTCGTGTTCGCGATGCCGTTGATGTGCCGCGAAGGGGCCGCCCTGCGGACTCCGGCGATGGCGGTCAACGTGCTGCCGTTGCGGGTCACTGTGCTCCCGGAGGACACGGCGGCCGAGCTGACCGCGCGGGTCGCGGGCGCGCTGAAGGAGATGCGCACGCACCAGCGGTATCGCGGTGAGGACCTGCCCCAGGACCTCGCGGTGCCCGGTGCCGGGGCGCTCCTGCACGGCCGGGGCATCAATCTCAAGGCGTTCGACCTGAAGCTCGATTTCGCGGGCTCGCACGGCACGATGCGCAACGTCGCGGGCGGGCCGCCCGAGGACATGGGGCTGTCGGTACTGCCGACCTCGGACGGCGGGCTGCTGCTCGGTTTCGAGGTCGACGCGCGGACGCACGACCAGGCCGCCGTCGACGCCAAGCTGACCGCGCTGCGCTGCCTGATCACCGCGCTGACCGAACCGGACGGCCCGCCGGTCGCCGGTGCGGATCTGGTCCCGGCGGGGGAGCGGGACACGCTGCTGAAGGCGTGGTCGACACCCGCACCGGAGAGCGAACTCCTTGACGTACCTGAACTTCTCGACCGGCTGGATCCCGGACAGACCGCGCTGGTCTTCGGTGACGAACGGCTGACCGCGGGCGAACTCGTCACGCGGGTCCACCGACTCGCCCGGGCGTTGCGCGCCCGCGGGGTCGGGGCGGACGACGTCGTCGCGCTCGCCCTGCCGCGGTCCGCGGATCTCGTCGTCGCCCTGCTGGCGGTGCTCGACGCCGGGGCCGCGTTCCTGCCACTGGATCTGGCGCACCCGGTCGAGCGTCTGCGGGAACTCGCTGCTGAGGCCGGCGCGGTGCTCACGGTGGCCCACGACCCGGAAATCGTGCCGGGACCCCAACTGCTGCTCTGCGAAACCGATCTGTCCATTCTGGACTCTTCGCCGCTGGGGATTCCCCGCCATCCGGAACATCTCGCGTACGTCATCTTCACCTCTGGCTCCACCGGACGGCCCAAGGGCGTCCTCGGCCGGGTCGGCGGACTCGCGACACTGCTGCGCCACCACCGCGCGACCACGGTCGCCGAGACCGAACGCGCCGCGGGCAGGCGGCTGCGTGTCGCGCACACGTACTCCTTCGCCTTCGACTCCGCGCTCGACCAGCTGATGTGGCTGCTGTTCGGGCACGAACTCCACGTCTACGGCACCGACGTCGCGCGCGACGCCGACGAACTGCTGGCCGCGTTCGCCCGTGACCGGATCGACGTCGTCGACACCACGCCGTCGATGGCCGCCCCACTGGTCGACGCCGGGCTGCTCGACGGCCCCAGCGCGCCCGCGTTGCTCGTCCTCGGCGGCGAGGCGACTCCGCCCGCGCTGTGGCGCCGCGTCGCCGAGTCCGGTGTCCGCGCCCGCAACATGTACGGCCCGACCGAGGCCACTGTGGACGGTGCCGGATCCTGGCTGGACGATGGGGAACCGACCATCGGCGCCGCGGTGCCGGGCACGGCGGTGCGGGTGCTCGACGCCGCGCTGCGTCCCGCGCCCGCGGGAACGCCGGGAGAGCTCTACCTGGCGGGGCCGCATCTGGCGCGCGGGTATCTCGGGCGCCCCGACGCGACCGCCGAGCGGTTCGTCGCCGATCCGTTCGGCGCGCCCGGCGACCGGATGTACCGCACCGGGGACCTCGCCCGCTGGGTGCCCGGCCGCGGCCTGGAGTACCTGGGCCGTCGCGACGGCCAGGTGAAGGTGCGCGGTCACCGCGTCGAACTCGGCGAGGTCGAGGCCGCGCTGGCGGCGGTTCCCGGTGTGCGTGCCGCCGCCGCGGCGGTGCGCGGGCCCAGGCTTGTCGGTTACGTCGTGGGCGAGGTCGTGCCGGACGAGGTCCGCGCGGAACTCGCCGCGCGGGTGCCGGAGCACCTCGTACCCGCCGCGGTCGTCGTGCTCGACACGCTTCCGTTGACCTCCAACGGGAAGATCGACCGCCCCGCGCTGCCCGCACCGCGCGCGGCGGCCGGGCGGGCCGCGGCCACCGATCGCGAACGGCTGCTGTGCGCCACCATCGCCGAGGTGATCGGCGTCGACGAGGTCGCCGTCGACGACGACTTCTTCGCCCTGGGCGGCGACAGCATCACCGCGATCAGCGTCAGCAGCAGGCTGCGCGCGCACGGCCTCGACCTGCGCCCGCGTGACCTGCTGGCCCGCCGTAGTTTCGAGGCGCTGGCGGCGGCGAGCGCGGATATCGGCGTCCCGGCCGACCCGCCGGACGAGCCCGTCGGCGTGGTGCCCGCCCCACCGATCGTCCGCGCCCTGCTCGATCCGCATCCGGACTTCTCGACCATCTCCGGCTACGCGCAGTGGACCGCCGTCCGGCTCGACGAGGACCTTCCGCCCGGCCTGCTGACCGAGTGCGTGCAAACCCTGCTGGACCACCACGACGTCCTGCGTCTGCATTCAGAGGACGAAATGCGGGTCCGGGAACGTGGGGCGGTGAGGGCGTCCGACGTGGTCGTCGAGACGACCGGCGAACCGGCCGAGGTCGCGGCGAAACTCGCGGAATCCCTGGATCTCCGGGCCGGGGTGCTCAAGGTCGCGTTGCTGCCGGACCACCTCGTCATCGTGCTGCACCACCTGGCGGTCGACGGTGTCTCGTGGCGGGTCCTCCTGCCGGATCTGCGCGCGGCCTGTGCCGGCGAACCGCTGGAACCGGTCGGGACGTCGTGGCGGCGGCACGCGCTCCTTCTTGCCGGGCAAGGCACTTCCGGTGCCCGGCGTGGCGAACTCGACCTTTGGCGCGGCGCGCTCGACGGTCCGCGTCTCGGCCACCGGCCACTCGACCGGGCCGCCGACACGGTCGCGACCGCGCGGCGGTCGGTCACCCTCGCCACCCCGGAGCAGACCGGAGCGGTGCTCACCGCGTTGCCCGCGGCCTATCGCGCCGGACCGGACGACGTCCTGCTCGCCGTGCTCGTGCTCGCTCTGCGGTCGTGGCGTGGTGCCCCCGTCGAGGCCGAGACCGTGTCGCTCGAAGGGCACGGCCGGGATCATGACGGCCTGGACCTTTCCCGCACCGTCGGCTGGTTCACCGCCGAGCATCCGTTGCGCGTTCCCGCCGCCGCGGTGGCCGCGACCGCGGACTTCGACAGCGCGCTCGCGGGCGGAGACGCGGCCGGAAAGCTGCTGCGGGCCGCGAAGGAGGCCAAACGCGCCGTTCCGGACAACGGCGTCGGCTTCGGGGTTCTGCGGTACCTCGACCCGCTCACCCGGGACGAACTCGCCACCGTCCCGCCCCCGGACATCGTCCTGAACTACCTCGGCCGGTTCGCGGCCCTGCCCGGTACCGGCTGGCGGCTGCCGGAGGAAGATCCGTTCGCGGTCACCGAGCCGGACGCCAAGTCGCTGGAACAGGTGCTGGCGCTGAACTGCTTTGTCCGCGAGGACGGCCGTCCCCGGCTCGCCGTCGAATGGACCGCGGCCGGCGCCGTCCTGTCACCGGAAAGCGTTGCCGCGCTTCAAGAATCGTGGTCGCGAGCGCTGGAGGCGATGGCCGCGCACGCCGCCCGGATCGGGCCGGACGGCGGCGGGCTCACCCCGTCGGACCTCCCGCTGGTCGGCCTCGACCAGCCTGACATCGACACGCTCGAACGTCTCGGCCGCGTCGAGGACGTCCTGCCCGCGACCCCGTTGCAGACCGGGCTTTCCTTCCACACGCTGGCGCGCGGCACCGAAGACACCGACGTCTACGTGGTGCAGGCCGTCACGCTGCTCAGCGGCGCGCTCGACGCGGACCGCATGCGCGAGGCCGCGGCGGAGGTGTTGCGGCGGCATCCCGCGTTGCGTGTCCACCTGCACACCACCGATGCGGGTGAGGTCGTCCAGGTGGTACCCGCCGAGGTCAGGCTGGACTGGCGGTTCGCGAACGTCTCCGCGGACCAGGCCGAGGCCGAATGCCGCGCCGAACTCGCCCGTCCCTTCGACCCGGCGTCCCCGCCGCTGATCCGGTTCCTGCTGCTGACCCTCGGCCCGGACGAGCATCGCCTGGTGCTCACCAATCACCACGCGCTGCTCGACGGCTGGTCCATGCCGCTCGTCGGCCGCACACTGCTGGCCACCTACGCCGAACTCGGCGGTGGTCCGGCGGCCCCGGTCGCGCCGCCGCTTTCGGAGTACCACCGGGTGCTCGGCGAACGTGACCCGGACGCCGCGCTGGAGGCGTGGCGCGAGGCACTGTCCGGATTGGACGAAGGAACGCGGCTCGCTCCGGCGAGTATCGAGTCCACTGTGGAGCGTCCGGAACGCGTGACCGTGGAGCTGGGCGGCGAGTTCAGCGAACGACTGCGGGCCTTCGCCCGCGACCGCGGAATCACGCCGACGACGGTGTTCCAGACCGCCTGGGGAGTGCTGCTCGCCAGGCTGACCGGCCGCCGGGACGTGGTCTTCGGCTGCCCGGTCTCCGGCCGTCCGGCCGACGTCCCCGGGGTCGAGCGCATGATCGGCCAGCTGGGCAGCACGATCCCGGTGCGTGTGCGGTTCGACGCCGCCGACACCGCGAGCACCGTGCTGGAGCGCGTGCACAGCGAAAGTGTCCGGCTCACCGAGCACCATCACGCCGGGCTGCCGGACATCCAGCGCGCGGCCGGCGTCGGCGACCTGTTCGACACGATGCTGGTGATGGAGAACTTCCCGCTCTCCAGCCGCGCCCGCACGACCCTGGCGCCCGGCCTCGACCTCGTCGGCGTCGACATCACCGACGCGACGCACTACCCGCTCACGGTGATCGTGCTGCCCGGCGACGAGTTCGCCGTCGGCCTCGGATACCAGCCCCAGGCGTTCACCCGCGAGGAGGCCGAGTCGTACGGCCGTTGGCTGCGTGCGGTGCTGCACGAGATCGTCGCCGACCCGGCGCGGCCGGTCTCCCGGCTGCGTGCGCTCGACGCCGAGGAAGAACGCGCGATGCTGCGTCTCGGCGAGGGACCGGAACCGAAGCGCGAACGCGGCGGCATGCTGGCGGAGTTCGGGCGCTGGGTCCGGGAGACGCCGGACGCCGAAGCCGTCGTGTGCCGGGACCGGAGCCTGACCTACGCCGAACTGGACCGCCGCGCCAACCGGCTCGCGAACACCCTGATCGACGCCGGGGTGAAACCGCAGGACCCGGTCGCGGTCCTGTTGCGCCGCGACGTCGACCTCGTGGTCGCGCTGTTCGGCGTGATCAAGGCCGGTGCGGTGCACGTGCCGATGGATCCGGACTACCCGGCGGACCGGCTCGCCTACATGCTGGGCGACATCCGGCCCGCCGCCGTCGTGTCCACTTCGGACGTGGACGGCATTCCGGTGATCGACCCGGCCGAACTGTCCACTGAGGACACAGACCCGGCCGTGCCCTCGTGTGCGGACGCGATCGCCTACGTCATCTACACCTCCGGCACCACCGGCAAACCCAAGGGCGTGGCGGTGCCGCATCGCGGCGTGCCGAGCCTGATCGCGCTGCAGGAGGACATCGTCGGGATCGGGACCGCCGAGCGGTACCTGCATTTCGCCTCGACGAGTTTCGACGTCGCGTTCTGGCAATTCATGTTGCCGCTGCTGTCCGGCGGCACCTCGGTGATCGCGCCGGAGGAGGTGCGGGTCTCCGGTGACGACCTGCTCGCCTACGCCGCGGAGCACCGTGTCACCGGGCTCAACCTGCTGCCGTCGTTCCTCTCGGCGATGCCCGACGACGCGACCGTCGACCCCGGCGTGTTCTTCGTCGTCGGCGCCGAACGGCTCGACCCAGAACTGGCGCGGCGCTGGGGGAACCGGCGGGCGCTGTTCAACGCCTACGGGCCGACCGAGGTCACCATCAACTCGGTCACCTGGCAGTACGACCCGGCCGACCCGGGCCCGCTGCCGATCGGCCGTCCGGACCCGGAGGTCCGCGCGTACGTACTGGACGGCGGTCTGCTCCCGGTCGGCACGAAGGTCACCGGCGAGCTGTACCTGGCCGGGCCGAAGCTCGCGCAGGGTTACGTCGGCCGGGCGGCGCTGACCGCGGAACGGTTCGTCGCCGATCCGTTCGGGCCGCCGGGGGAGCGGATGTACCGCACCGGTGACCTGGTCCGCTGGCGCCCGGACGGCCAGATCGTCTTCCTCGGCCGCGCCGACCACCAGGTCAAACTGCGCGGGTTCCGGATCGAACTCGGCGAGATCGAGACCGCGCTGACCGCGCACGACGACGTGCGCGCCGCCGCGGTGATCGTCCGCGAAGACCGCCTGGTCGCCTATGCCGTCCCCGTGGACGGCGCCGAACCCGACCCCGCCGCACTGCGCGAACACCTCGCCGCGGAACTGCCCGCGTACATGGTGCCGACCGCGTTCGTGCCGCTGGACCGGCTTCCGCTCGGCCCGAGCGGCAAGCTGGACCGGGCCGCGCTGCCCGCGCCGGAAGCCCGTTCCGATGGCGGCCGGGAGCCCGCCACCCCGGCGGAAGCGGTGCTGCTGCGGGTGGTCCGCGAGCTGCTCGGCCCCGACGTCGGCCTGGACGACGGATTCCTGGACGCGGGCGGGGACAGCATCGCCTCGCTGCGGGTGGTCTCCCGCGCACGCCGTGAAGGGCTGCACCTGACCGCGCGCGATGTCCTCGAAGGCGGCACGGTCGCCGGGATCGCCACGCGCTGCGGCGAACCCGAACGGGCCGAGGAAGCCCACGCGGTCGGTGACGCGCCGCTCACGCCGGTCATGCGCGATCTGTTGCAGCGAGCGGGAAAGGCGGCCGACGGGTTCTGCCAGTGGGTCGAGATCTGCGTGCCTTCGGCGGATGACGTCCCTCGCTGGACCGCGGTGCTCGACGCCGTTCTCGCCCGCCACGACGTCCTGCGCGCGCATCTGGTCGAGGACGCGCTTCGTGTCCCGGACGTCGGTGCCGTGACCGGCGCCGACGTGCTCGCCGCTGTTCGCGTGTCCGCTGATCCTCGCGCGGCGTTGGACGCGCGGGTCGAGCGGATCGTCGCCCGGATGGACCCGCGCACCGGACCGCTGGTGCGGGCGGTGCTGGTGGACGCCGGGGACCGTCCGGGACGGTTGCTGCTGGTGGCGCACCACCTGGTCGCCGACGCGGTGACCTGGCGCGTGCTGCTCGACGACGTCGAACAGGCCTTCCACGGCAACACCCTGCACCGGCGCGGCCAGTCGTTCCTGGGCTGGGCGCGGTCACTGCGCGCGGCCGCACCGCATCGAGAGGACGAAATGCGGTACTGGCAGGGTGTCGCCGCCGCGCCGGTGAGCACGCTCGGCCGGACCGGGCTCGATCCGGCGCGGGACACCGTGGCGACCGCGCGGCACCACCGGATCGATCTCGGCGAGGCCACGACCCACGCCGTGCTCACCGCGCTGCCCACGGCCTACCGCACCGGCCCGGACACGGTGCTGCTGACCGCGCTCGCCCGCGCTGTCGCCGCCTGGCGCGGGACGGAAGCCGACCTGCTCGTCGCCGTCGAGAGCCACGGACGCCCGGGGCACACCCCGGACTTCGCGGGCACGGTCGACCTCGCGCAGACCGCCGGCTGGTTCACTGCCGTGCATCCGGCGCGGATCGCCCCGCCGCCCGGGCCCTTGCCGGACGCGCTGCGGACGGTGCGTGATCACCTGCGCGCGGCAGGCGACGGACTCGGACACGGGATTCTCGAGGTCGACGGCCCACGGCCGGAGGTGGCCTGGAACTACCTCGGCCGTTTCCCCGCGGCCACGGTCGAGGAGACCTTGTGGCAGCGCCCGCCGGACGCCGATCCGCTCGGTTCGGGCGGCGGCGCGGAGATGCCGTTGCCGTACGCGCTGACGGTGAACGCGATGGTGCCCGACGGCGGCACGCTCGGTGTCCGCTTCACCTGGCCGTCCGCGCTGTTCGCCGAAGACGAGATCGTCGTGCTGGGTGAGCACTTCCGGCGTGAGCTGGACGCTCTCGCCGCCGAAGTGCCGGGACCCGGCGAGATCATGCCGCTGACCCCGTTACAGGAGGTGATCCTGCGCGAGTCCCGGGCCGCGGAGGAAGATCCGTATCCGGTGCAGGCCGCGTTCACCCTGTCCGGCGACCTCGATGTCGAGGCGTTGCGGGTGGCGGCGAGCGAGCTGGTGCGACGGCAACCCAACCTGGGCGCGGTGTTCCCGCCGTCGCACGAGGTCCAGGTGATCCCCGCCGAGCCGCGGGCCGGTTTCCGTGTGCGCGCGGTGTCCGATTTGGACGCCGAGTTGGACGAGGAGCTCGCGGAGCCGTTCGACCTGGCGCACGGTCCGTTGTGGCGGGTCACCGTGCTGCGGCACGGACCCGGCAGCCAGACGCTCGTGCTCACCAGTCACCATCTGCTGTCCGACGGCTGGTCCGCACCGCGCATCCTCGGCGAACTGTTCGCGCTGTACGCGGGGAAGCCGTTGCCGGAGCCGGTACCGCCGACGCGGTACACGCGCCTGCTCGCCGCGGCCGACCACTCGGCCGACGTCCGGGCCTGGCGCAGGGAACTCGACGGTCTTCCGCAAGGTGATCACCTGCCGCGTACCGGTGGCTCCGCCGATCCCGCGCTGTTCACTGTGGACGGTCGCCTGGTCTCGGAACTGACCAAGCTGGGCGCGGCACGAGGGCTCACCGTCAACACCCTGCTGCAGGGTGCGTGGGCGGCCGTGCTCGCGGCCCACGCTGGACGCCCCGACGTCAGCTTCGGGGTGATGACCTCGAACCGGACGTCCGATGTGGACGGTGTCGAGGACATCATCGGCCTGCTGGCGAACAGTGTCCCGGTCCGGGCCCGGTTCACCGGAACCGTCGCCGAGGCGCTGGCCGATTTGCAGGCACGGCAGCAGGCGATGGCCGCGCACCACCGGATGGGCCTGCCGGAACTCGCGTCGCTCGCCGGACGCGAGCGGCTGTTCGACAGCCTGCTCGTCTTCGAGAACTATCCGGTGGATCCGGCGAAGCTGCGCGAGCCCGCTCCGGGCCTGACCGTCACCGGGACGAGGTTCCGCGAACGCACGCACCACCCGGTGAGCGTCACGGTCGTCCCCGGCGAGCAAGGCTGGGAAGGCGTGTTGTACGCGAAGGAGGCCGACGCCCGGTCGCTCGCCGATGACCTGGTCCGGTTCCTCCGGAAGCTGCAGTCCTGGATCGACGGCGACGCCGCCGGGTTCGCGGTGGAGCGGTGACCGCGCGCCCGATCGACGCCGCGTTGTGGCGCACGGCGGCCGTGCTGGTGCTCGGCACCTTCATGGCCACTTTGG
Source organism: Amycolatopsis sp. NPDC049868 (assembly GCF_044461365.1). Lineage (NCBI taxonomy): Bacteria > Bacillati > Actinomycetota > Actinomycetes > Pseudonocardiales > Pseudonocardiaceae > Amycolatopsis > Amycolatopsis sp. NPDC049868. The sequence continues at coordinate 206,745 of NZ_JBITKV010000004.1, forward strand.
ACAGCACGATCGTCTCGGTCGGCGTCGACACCCTGGCCGACGAGTTCGGCGCGCCGGTCACCGGCGTCCACTGGGTGACGACGGCGTATCTGCTGGCCGTGGTCACCGCCGTGCCGGCGTCCGGGTGGCTCGCCGACCGGTACGGCGGCCGTCGCGTCTGGCTCACCGCCGTCGTCGTGTTCCTGCTGGCGTCCCTGCTGTGCGCGCTGGCGACGACGCTGCCCGCGCTCATCGCGTTCCGTGTCCTGCAAGGACTCGCGGGCGGACTGCTGCCGCCGACCGGCCAGGCGCTGCTGGCGCGGGCCGCCGGGCCGGACCGCATCGGCCGCGTGATCGCCGTCGTCGGCCTCGTGCCGCTGTTGTCGCCGGTGCTCGGCCCGCTGGCGAGTGGCACGATCCTCGCGGTCGCCGACTGGCCGTGGCTGTTCTACGTCAACCTTCCGATCGGCGTGGTGGCGGTGATCCTGGCCCGGCGCTGGGTTCCCGCGAGCGAACCCGGGGGCAAGGGCGAGCGCTTCGATTTCCGGGGTGCGCTGCTGCTCTCACCGGGGCTGGCCGTCCTGGTCTTCGGGCTCACCTGGTTCGACCAGGGGACGCCGACGGTCGCTGGGATCGCCGTCGCGCTCGGCGTCGTGATGCTGGCGGCGTTCGTGCGGCACGGTTTGCGGGCCGAAGCTCCCTTGCTGGATCCACGCTTGTTCACGCGGCCCCCGTTCGGCGTCGCCGCGCTGGCGCTGGTGCTGCTCGGCGCGTCGGTGTTCGGCACGATGTTCCTGCTCCCGCTGTACCTCCAGCGCGGCCCCGGACTGTCCACTTGGGACACCGGTCTCCTGCTGGTGCCCCAGGGCATCGGCGCGGCGGCCGGTTCGGTACTGGTGAACCGGCTCGTCGACCGGCTCTCGCCGCGCACCCTGGTGCTGAGCGGAATCGGGCTGGTCGCCTTGGGCACCGCGCCGTTCACCCAGCTCGGTCCGGGTCTCCCGGACTGGGTGATCGTGGTTTCCCTGCTGCTGCGCGGTTTCGGCGCGGCGCTGATCGGCGCGCCGGTGATGACGATCGTCTACCGCCGGGTCGAACCCGCCCGGCTGCCCCGCGCGGCCGGGGCACTGAATCTGCTCAACACGCTCGGCGGCTCGATCGGCACCGCGGTGCTGGCCGTGGTGCTGCAGGCCCGGCTGGCCGCGCGCGGCCCGGATGTCGCCGCCGCCTTCGCCGATGCCTTCTGGTGTGTTCTCGGCCTCGCCGTCGTGGCGGTGGCCGGTGCGACGCGGCTGCCCCGGGCCGCCCCCGACAAGAAGAGAGGTCATGCGGATGCTTGACCAGCTGCCCAGTCCGGCCGAGGTGGCCACGAGCGGCTTCGTACCGGAGGAGATCACCCGGCACCGCGAAACCGTCGCCGACGTCCTCGCGCGGCGCGACTCGCGGCTGCTCGTCGTCGTGGGCCCGTGTTCGGTGCACGACACCGACGGCGCGCTCGACTACGCGCACCGGCTCGCGGAAGCGTCGCGCCGGTTCGCCGACGACCTCGTCGTGGTCCTGCGCGCCTACCTGGAGAAACCGCGGACGATCGCGGGCTGGACCGGCCTGGTGCCCGACCCCACGCTGGACGGCAAGGGCGATCTCGCGTCGGGGATCCGAATCGGGCGGCGGTTCCTGGACGACGCCGCCGCGACCGGGCTGCCGCTGGCGTACGAGTTCGTCGATCCGTTCCTGGCGCCGTACTTCGCGGACACCATCAGCTGGGGCGCGATCGGCGCGCGGACCGTCGCCAGCCAGCCGCACCGGCACCTGGCGTCGTGGCTGCCGATGCCGATGGGCATGAAGAACTGCGTGTCCGGGCGGCTGGACACCGCCGTGGCCGCCGTCCGCGCGGCCGCGCTGCCCCACGTCTTCCCGGGCGCCGCCGCCGACGGACGGCCGCGGATCCAGCGCAGCGCTGGGAACCCGGACGCGCATCTCGTGCTGCGCGGCGGCCCGAAACCCAATCACCACGCCCACGCGGTCGCGGACGCGCTCGACGCGCTGACTGCCGCAGGCCTGCCGCACCGGCTCGTCGTCGACGCCTCGCACGGCAACAGCGGCAAGGACCACAACCGGCAGCCCGTGGTCGTCGCCGATCTGGCGGACCAGATCTCGGCGGGCAACGACGCGCTGGCCGGGGTGATGATCGAGTCGTACCTCTCCGACGGCAGGCAGGACGTCGGCGCCACACGGCCCCGGCCCGACCTGAGCATCACCGACGCCTGCCTGGGCTGGGAGCGGACGGTTCCGCTTCTGGAGTCCCTCGCGTGCGCGAACGCGGTGCGGCGGCTGAGCGGCCCGCGGAAATGACACCCTAGGTACATGAAGGCCCCCTTCCTTTACCTAGGCGCAAGGAAGGGGGCCTTCATGTACTTGACCCGAAACGCCGCTCCCTGCTCACGAGGAAGGGGTCCGCGAGTTTCGCCAGGCCGTGGAACTCGATGGTGGCGTGGTAGCTGACGGTCGTCGTGCCGTCTTGTTCGGAGATTGTCAGATCGTCGGTCGACGTCGCGGTCTTGTTGCTGCCGACGAACACGATCCGGTCCGGCTCCAGCCGGTCGAGCCGATAGGTCAGCTCGGTCTTCTTGCCGCGGAACTCGGACACGTTGTGCCACCGCGCGCCGACGGCGATCGGGCCGGTGTCGGTGCGGGTGCAGGACACGGTGCCGGGGTCCCACGACTCCGCGTGCGCGAAGTCCCGCAGATAGCCGACGACGGTCTGGGCGGGGGTTCGGACCGTGATCGTCCGGTGCACGTGGACCATCACGACAACGCTACGCAGGAGAACCGGCTCCCGCAGCCTCGGCGAAGCGCGTGAAGGCCCCCTTCCCTCGGCTCAGCCGAGGGAAGGGGGCCTTCACGCGCGATCCGGGCTACTTCTTCCAGACGATCGGGTCGTCCTTGTACCCGTCACCATCGTTGAACTCGGCACCGCCGACCTCGCCGCCGTCCCTGATGGCCTGGAGTTCACAGGTCTCGTAGGTCGCGCCGGCGGTCTTGAAGTCCTTCTTCGCCGACTCGGACTGGCAAGCGGTCGTCTCGCCGGTGATGATCACGCCGGTGCTCTTGTTGTCCGGACCGACCGCGCGCATCCGCACCGTGCTGTAGCTGAGGTCCGTGCCGCCGACGTTCTCCACCGTCATCCGGATGTAGACCGGCGTCATGCCCTTGGCCTTCTCGCCGTAGGAGGCGAGGTCTTCCTTCGGGCCGAGTTCGATCGCCTTGACGGTGATCGCGATGGTGCCGGACTTGTCGTTGCCGTACTTGAACGGGACGACGGCGCGTTCGCCGACCTTGAGCGAGGTGCCCGGCGCGGTGGCGTCCGCGTTCGAGACCGGGACGGTACCGCTGGTCGCGGGCGAGGACGCGGATGCCGACGCCGGCGCGGGCGACGGGGCGGGGGCCGGACTGCCCCCCTTCTCCTCGCCGCCGCAGGCGGAAAGCAGCAGCACGGCGGCGCAGCCGGTGGCGGACAGAGCGATACGGTCGAACTTCATGGATCTCCTCGGACTCCCCGCCGAATCCTGCTCCGGCGTTCTCGCCACGCACCGTAGTTGATGATGGAGTACATCGGTGTGGTCCATTCGCACCAGAGCAGGTCACGAATCGGTTACGCTTATCGGCCTAATGGGTTCGCTTTCACTTCTTCCAGGTGATCGGGTCGTCCTGGTAATCGCCGTCCCGGAACATGACGCCGCCGACCTCGCCGCCGTCCTTGACGCCTTCGGTCTTGCAGGTCTCGTAGGTCGCGCCGGCGGTGGTGAAGTTCTCCGGTGCCGCCTCGCCTTTGCAAGCCGCGGTGCTGTTGGCGAGGATCACCTTGGTGCTCTTGCCGTTCGGGTCCACCGCGCGCACCGACACCGAAGTGTCGGAGAGATCCGTGCCGCCGACGTTCTCGATCACCATCCGGACGTAGACCGGAAGCATGCCTTCGCCCTTGTTCTTGAACTCGGCGAGGTCTTCCTTGGGGCCGAGGTCGACCGACTTCACGGTGATCGCGATCGTGCCGGACTTGCCCGCGTCCTTGAACGGGACGACGGCGCGTTCGCCGACCTTCACCGTGCTGCCGGGCGCCAGGGTGCCGTCGGCCCGGACGGTCTTGTCACCCTTCTCTTCCCCGCCGCAGGCGGAAAGCAGCAGTGCGGCGGCGCAGCAGGTGGCGATCAGGGCGGACTTCATGGATCTCCTCGGACTCGTGGCTCGTCACGCAACGTAGTCGCTGGAGGAGAAGCGGAGAGTGGTCCGTTCGCACCACAACCGATCACAAATCGCTTACGCCGATCAGCCCGTCTTGGATCGCCCGTGCGACGAGCGCGGCCTTGGTCGGGGCATCCCTGCCCATCTGGGCGTACTTGACCCGGATCCGTTCGAGATGCGAGTTGACCGTGTTCGGCGAGATCCCCAGCCGGTGCGCCACGAAGTCCTTCGACTCGGACTGGAACCACTCGATGAGCACCTCGGTCTCGCGCGCGGAGAGGGCGGGCCGCCGTTCGGAGCGGTCCCCGGCCATCGCGCCCGCCAGCGACGGCGGCGTGTACGACCGGTCGTCCGCCGCGGTGCGCACGGCTTCGAGGAGATGCTCCGCGCCCTCGGCCTTCGTGAGATAGCTGAGCGCGCCGAGTTCGAGGCACTGCAGGACGGTCTCGTCGTCGGCCCGCATCGAGTAGACGACGACGCGACGGCCCGCTTCGGTGAGCCGCCGCAGATCGCCCATCGCCGGGGTGGTGCTGTTCAGGTGCAGGTCGAGGATGACGACGTCGGCGTGTGCGCCCTCGCCGATCCACGCGGCCCGCACGTCCTCGCCTTCGGCCACGACGCTGACCGGCGGGCTGCCGCAGGACAGCCAGTGCACGACCCCGGCCCGTACGGCCGGATGATCGTCGACGACCACCGCGGTCAGTTCGGTCGCGAACGCCATTTCGCCTCCATCCACGATCGTTCTCCCAGTGCGTGCCATTCGACGTCGACGGCGCCCGATCCGTTCTCGGTCACACCTGATTCACCGTCCGTGATCGCCGCGACACGGATCTCGTCGTCGGCACGCAGGACGCTGACCCTGGCGTGTGACCGGGCGGTGGCCAGTGCGGTCATCAGCGGACCGGTCAGTTCGCGGCGGACGGCGGTCGGGACCGGGACCGGGTCGCCGCTGACCGCCAGCGTCACCGTCAGCCCCCGCCGCTCGGCGAGATCGACGCATGCCGAGACTTCGTGCAGCAGCGGGTCGGGGACGTCGTCGTTCTCCGCGAACAGCCGCCGCAATTGCGTGGCCGCGAGCGCGCATCGCTGCCGGACCGCGTCGTCACGCGGGTCGAGGGTGCGGTCGGCCAGCCCGGCCAGCAGCGGCAAGGTGGCACCGAGCTGGCCGGCGAACCGGTTCCGCTGGTCGGCCTCCCGCTCCTCGGCGAGCGCCTTGCGGTGTGCCTGACGGTCCCGTTCGGCCGAGGCCTCCGCGGCGTCGCCCGCCCGCCGGTTGACCACCCTGATCAGCGCCAGCGTCGCGGCCTGGAAGGTGAGCACGCTGAGCGCGACGATCACCACGTTGCCGATCTCGCCGCGATCGGTGAACTCCACGCTGAACTGCCGCACGACGGCGAGCGCCATCTGGAGGACGAGCGCGGCCATCGCGATCGCGGGGCGGTCCATCAGCAGTACCAGCAGATGCCAGCCCGCGAGACCGGACGCCCAGTTCTCGTCGCCGAAAAGCCGGTCCGGGGGCAGCGTCCAGACGGCGACCGTCGACGCGGCCAGGACCACCACCGCTCCCGAGAGCGCGACCGGCCAAGGGACCGGCTTCCAGCGCGATACCCACCATGCCGCCACGACGAGCACACCGGCGAGCGCCGCGTATGCGATCCGGCCCGGGGTGTCGGTCAGCCGCGCCAGGCTCAGCCCGACCTGGATCGCCGCCGTCGCGAGCAGGACCGCGATCCGGCAGCCGCCGAGTACGCGGTCCGCGGTCTCATTCATCCGGCCACACCAGTTCCACCGTGGTCCCCGCGCCGGGCGCGGAGATCACCTCGGCCCGGCCGCCCGCCGCGGCCATCCGTTCGACGAGCGATTCCCGGACACCTCGCCGTTGCGACGGGGTCTTCGCCGGGTCGAAACCGCGGCCTTCGTCCCGGACGGTCACGCGAACGCCGTCTTCGACCGTCAGCCGGGCCTCGCGGACACCCGCGTGCCGGTCGACGTTCACCAGCGCCTCGCGCACGGCGCGGACCAGCGCGAGCGCCGCCGACGCCGGGATCGGCGCGACCGGTGACCACCGGGTCTCGACCTTCACCGGGCTTTGCGCGAGCACGCCGCGCAACGAGGTCTCGAGGTCGACCACGCTGCCGGGACCGGATTCGCCGGTGAGGATCGCGAGATCGCGGCGGGCGTATCCGGCGACCTCGGCCGGATCCGTCGTTTCCCCGCGCTGGGCCACCGTGAGAAAGGTGGCCGCGGCCGTGTCGTGCAGGACGGCCAGATACTCCCGTTCCTGCAATCGCCGTTCCACGGCAAGGGATTCCTCACGTGTCAGCCGGGCCCGGCGCTCGCGGAGGTGGTCGATCCGGCGCGTCGTCCGCGACAGCAGGAGGAAGGCGCCACGGGCAAGGGAGGCTTCGATGAGCACTCGCAAGACCACCGGGAAGCCGTCCTCGAAGCCGAGCGGCGCCACTTCGATCGCCAGCAGGCCGGCGATGGCGGGCACGGTGATCTTCGGCGGCCATTCCCATTGGAGGGTGATCGCGGTGAGGGTGAGCACGTTGAGCGCCCATTGGTTCAGCTCGCCCGCTTCGGGCGCGGTCAGGAACTGGGTGCCGCAGATCGCCGCGGCCCGCACCAAGGTCAGCGCGAACGCCACCGGTCTGCCCCGGCCCGTCTTGCCCACGACGTATTCGGCCACGGCGGTGACCAAGGCCAGCCCGAGCAGACCGAAGGCGAGAGGAAGCGCGTCCGACGGCGTGGCGAGCACGCCGAAAACGCTGATCACCAGCAGGCCGGCACCCCTCGCCGGTCCGGCGAACCGGCCGACCACCCTGGAGAACTCCGCTTCGACGGAGGTCTCACGATCGGATGGCACGGCAGCAGTCAAACAGATGCCTCGAGCGTGCGCAGGTCCAGTACCCGCCAGGTGAGCGCCTCGTTCCCGCCCACCGACCACCACACGTACGGCCCCCGCGCCAGCACGGTGCCGAACTCCGCCGAGAGGTCGGCCATCCGGCCGGTCGCCGTGTCGTACAAGGCGAGCACTCCGCGGTCGTCGTCGACCACGACCGCGTACCGGTCGAGCACGACGACGTCGCCGAACGCGGGCCGGATCCCCTTCCCGCCCACACGCCTTCGTTCGGAACCGTCGGGTTTCATCAGGTCGAACCGCGCCGTCCCGCTCTGGCGCAGTACCTGGACCCGGCACCAGGACGGGGTGCAGTCGACCAGTTCGACGTTCTGCCCGGCGACCCGCGAGACCCGGCGGTCGCGGAGATCCACCAGCTCCGACGGTCCCGCCTGTTCGACGGCGGCCGACGTCGCGAACGGCCAGGCGGTGAGCGCGAAGTCGCCGGGCAGCGGAGTGCCGGTCACCGGGCCGCCGGTCAACGCGACCGTCCGCACCTCGGTCGCCTCGCCCCGCACGGCCACCCAGGAGGCCTGGCCTTCGTGCACGACGAGGTCGTACTGGGAGTCCAGGAACACGACCCGCCCGGTGTCGGCGGTGACCAGGACGGGGTTCTCACCGCGTGGCCCGGAGTGCCACAACGCGCCCGTCCCGGTGATGTCGGACAGTTCCAGCCATACGAGCGCGTCCGGGGAGGTGGCGAGAACGAAGCGGGGCGAGCCCGACAGCGGGACTTCGCGGAGCACTCGTTCTCCCAGTGTCAGCCGGATCGCGTCGCTCGTCCGCGTGACTCCGGCTGAGGTCCCGGAGTCGAGGAACGCCAACGGGGTGTAGGGCGGCCCGGCGACGGTGTTCGCGGCGATCCGCGCGCCGGGCCAGACGTCGGTGACCGACGCGAAGACCGGAGCCTTGACCGCGGGGACCGGCGCGGGCAGGACCACGACCACGACGGCGGCCACCGCCGCCAGCGCCAGGCCGATCGGGGTGCAGTCACGGGGGATCACCGCACGACCGCGGGGGAGGAGGCGTTCGCGCGGACGAGCGTGGGCGCGCCGGTGCCGTCGGCGGGGACGGCGTAGATCGCCTTGTCCCGGCCGTAGGCGACGGTCCGGTCGTCCAGCCATTGCGCCTGGTCGTCCAGATGAGCCGGATCGGCGAGCGGGACGTCACGACCGTCGGCGAGGGACAGCACGTGCAGCCGCCAGCGGTCGCCGTCACGGAACTTGTAGGCGACGCGGGTGCCGTCCGGCGAGAGGGAGGGACATTCGACGTTGTGCCGCAGCGCGGTCAGCGTGCGGCCGCGAAGATCGCCTCGCACCAGCCAGGTGCCGCCCGCGGACCGGGCGGTGGCGTAGAAGGTCAGATCGTCGCGGGCGAAGGTCACGCCCCAGTAGTTCAGGTCCTTTGCGGGGTAAGGTTTTCCGTCGACGGTGAGCGCGAAGTCCTCCAGGGAGCCGTAGTGGTTTCCGGTGTCCAGGTCGAAGATTCCGGCGGTGGTGGAGAACGTGCCCACGCCGCCCAGGTACGAGTCCCCGGCGCGGAACACGGTCCAGCCCACCAGCCGCCCGGACGGCGACACCCTGACCCGGGACGGCGTTCCCCATTCGGAGATCGTCCGCGGTTCCGCCCCCGGTTTCGTGACGACCAGTTCGGCCTGGTCGGGCACCGCCGTCGCGCGCAGGCACGCCAGGGTGCCCGCGGCGACGTCGACGCGCTGACACGACGGGCCGGCGCGGTCGTCCTGCCGGACGCGGCCCGACTCGTCGACGTACAGCAGCCCGCCGTGGGTGAGGTCCAGCCGCTGTTCCGCCACCGCGTCGCCGGTGCGCAGCCCGACGAACACCGCCCCGGCCACCACCGTGATCACGAGCGCCGCGACGCCCGCCCAGATCCGCTTCATGAGACCCTCGTTCCGGCCAGCACCGACACCAGCAGCGCCACGGCGAACACCGCGAACGCGGGGCCCAGCGCCATCCCCGCCGCGAGCGCGCCGAAGAGCACCGCGCCGGTGGCCCTGGCCAAGGCCTGTCCGGTTTGGACGAACGCGAGACCGGTGGCCCGCAACGATTCCGACACCTGCGGCGCCGCGTGTGCCATCAGCACGCCGTCCGTGCACGCGTAGAACACGCCGTGTGCCGCCAGGACGGCCACCGCGACGAGCCAACCGGTCGCCGAAGCGGCCAGGACGACATACGCGGCGAGCAACACGACGTGCCCGGCCAGGAACACCTTCCACCGTCCGAGCCGGTCCGCGAGCCGTCCGATCGGCGACGCCAGCGCCATGAACGCCAGCGCCGTCGCCAGCGGTAACAGGGGAAGCGCCCCGGGCGGCAACCCGGCGGACCGCTGCACGCCGACGAACAAGAACATGTCGCCGACCGTGCACACACCGAGAAGTGCCGCGGCCAGACAGGTTCCGCGAAGCCCTGGCCCGCGCAGCAAGGCGAAACCGGCGCGCAACCGGACACGGGACCGCTCGACGGCCCCGGCGGGGGCACGGACGAACACCGCCAGCACGATCACCGCGATCACGGCGAGGCAGAAGCTCACCCCGAACACCGCCGGGTAGTCACCGACGAGCACGGTCAGCAGGCCGAAGGCGGCGACCGGCCCGAGCAGCGCGCCGGCGGTGTCCATGGCGCGATGGACACCGAACGCGCGGCCCAGTCCGCCGGCAGGGGTGGCGAGGGTGATCATCGCGTCCCGCGGCGCGGTGCGGATGCCCTTGCCCGCCCGGTCCGCGCCGATCACCAGCCCGATCGCGCCGAGCGAGGACCCGGCGGCGGGAAAGGCGAGTTTGGTCGCCGCCGAGAGGCCGTAACCCACCAGGGCCACGGCCTTCGGGCGGCCGAGGCGGTCGGCGAGGTAGCCGCCCGCCAGCCGCAGCAACGCCGTCGCTCCCGTGTACAGCCCATCGATCGCGCCCAGCTGCAGGTACCCGACGCCGAGGCCGTACACGAGGTAGAGCGGGAGGACGGCGGTGACCATCTCGGCGGACATGTCGGTGATCAGGCTGACCACGCCCAGACCGATGACGGTGCTCGGGACCGCGTGTTTCGTGCGGTTCGCGGGCCGGGCGGGGTCGGCCGAGCGGATGGATGAGACGTACATGTCGGGCCTTCCCGGCGCTACGCGGTGACGCGGATGTCGTCGACCGCGGATTCCCACAGCGACGCGGTGCTCGCGTCGGCGGCTTCGACCAGCAGGCGCACGCTACGGCCGGCGAACGACGACAGGTCCGCCGTCGCGTTCTGCCAGACCCCGGCCACCTCGGTCGCGGATCCGGTCTTCTCGAACACCGTCGTCGGTGTGGTGCCGTCGAGAACACGGACCCGCAGATAGTCCGCCGAGGTCGCGTTGTCGCCGTGGGCGAAGGTGTAGGAGAAGGTCAGTTTCCCGCCCGCGGGCACTGTGAACGTAGGCGAAGCCATCGACGACGCCCCGCCGTCGAGGTCGTTGGCGCCGTACTCGGTACCGGCCAGCCGCCCGGTGACCAGGCAGTTCGCGCCGCTGGTGGTGTCTCCGCGCTGTTTGATCTGGTTGCTGTAGGTGGAGGTGGTCTGCTCGGGGTCACCTCGTTCCCATTTGCCCGCGGTGGCGGTGTCCGCCCCGGCCGCGTTGAGCCGCCAGCCCTTGTCTGTCTCGAAGTCGTCGGCGAACGCCTCACCGCCCGCCGGACCGACGCTCACCGTGACCTTCGCCGTCTGGGTCGTGGAGCCCGAGGAACCGGTGACCGTGGCGGTCGCGGAGCCGGACGCCGTGTCCGAAGCGGTCAAGGTCAGCGTCGCGGTCGCGGTGCCGTTGGCGGGCGGGGTGACCGACGCGGGGGAGATCGTCCCGGTCACCCCCGAGGGCAGGCCGGAGACCGAAAGCGCGGTCGCCGCGGTGAAGCCGCCGGTGCTGCCGACGTTCACCGTCGCCGATGCCGTCCCGCCCGGTTTCACCGACACCGATGACGGGCTGGTGCCGACGGAGAAGGCGGGGGAGGAGACGGCCTTCTTGCATTTGCCGGTCGCCGTGTCGGTGAAGGTGCGGCCCGACACGGGCACGAAGTCGCTGCGGTAGTCGGTGGCGCTCAGCGTCAGCTTCCCGACGCCGAAGGTGTTGGTGTTGCCTGCCTCCTGCACGGCGGCCGAGGACTGGTCGAAGCTGTAGTAACCCCGTCCACCGGTCCCGATCAGCAGTTCGCGGACACCGTTCACGTCGTCGCGGGTGCCGTCCGGCCGCGACGGCGCGTAGCGCTGGTAGTTGTGGTCGTGGCCGACGACGACGAGATCGGCCTTCGCGTCGTAGAGCGCCTGGAAGAACGGCTTGACCGACGTGTCGTCGCCGTGCGAGCCGCGGCTGAACCGCGGGTGGTGGAAGAACGCGGCCGTGCACGGTTTGGTGCTCGCCGCCAGGTCGTTCTTCAGCCAGGTCTCCTGCGCCGAACCGGTGCTCCGGGTGATGTTGGAGTTGAGCGCCACGAAATGCCAGTCACCGACGTCGAAGCTGTAGTAGCCCTTGCCACGTTCACCGGCCCGCGCACCGAAGTAATCGAAGTAGCCGGAGGCGCCGGACGTGTTGTATTCGTGGTTGCCCGGCGTCGGATAGGTGATCGCTTTGAACTGGCCGTAGTAAGGGTCGTAGTTGTTCTTGTATTCCGAGAGCGTGCCCGAACTGTAGGCGTTGTCCCCGGCCAGTATCAGCGCCTGCGGGTTCATGTTCTTGATCAGCGGCGCGGTCTGGTTGCACGAAGACCCGCAGACGTCGCCGACGGCGGCCACCGTGGTCGTCGCCGCGGCGAGCGGCCGGTCACCCGCCTGGTAGGCGTCGATGGCGAAGCGGCTGGCGGGATCGGACAGCGCCGCCGACACCCGCACACAGTCGCCTTCGAACGCGCGGGTGTGGAACGCTTTGCCCGGCCAGTGTCGCGAAGTGAGCGTGTACGAGCCCGCACTGCTACCGGTCAGGGTCACGGAGTCGTTGCCGCGTAACGAAAGTTCCGTGAACCGGACGCGTAGCCAGTGCGCGCCGGGCGCGCAGACGGACCGGTCGGCCAGAGTGGACGCGCCGCCGCCGGATACCGACGCGGGGCCGCCGGTGACACCCATTTCGGTCAGTTGCGGAACCTGATCGGCCACTTCGGGTACGGCGGGTGGCGCGGCTCCGCCCGCTTGGGGATGCGCGGCGACCAGGAAGGCCCCGGCCGCCAGCGTGGAGGTCGCGACGGCGAGCGTGCGGCGGCGCCATCGTTTCGTGGTTGAGCGCATGGGAGATCATCCTCTTCGGTCATCGGCGGGAGGACGTGCGAGTCGTCGGGGATTCGGGGATTCTTCCGACGATTTCGACCCTAATCGCGGCGGGGGGACCGTCAACGAAAAGCCGCGGCGAGGCTGGATAACTCTGAACGACGCCGGTTCACCCGACGAAAGTCGGGCGTTTCGGACGGTACGCTGCGCTTTCATGACGAGTCTCGCTCCGGCGGAATTCGGTGCCGCACTGCGCGCCGCGATCGAACGCAGCGGGCTGAGTCTCAGCGAGATCAGCCGCCGCTTGCGTGCCAGGCAGACACCGGTCAGCATCAGCGCGCTGAGCTATTGGCAGAATGGCGAAAACCGGCCGGAACGAGCGAGTTCCCTCGCCGCGGTGACCGCGCTGGAGGCCATTCTCGGCCAACCGCCGGAAACACTGACCGGGTTGCTCGGCCCGCGCCGGCCCCGCGGCCGCTGGACCGTCCGTACCGGACACGCCCTGACCTACGACCAGGTGTGGCGGCGGCCGGAGGAGGTCGTGCGCGCACTGTCCAAAATGGATGTGACGCCGGACGAGCTCGATACTCCGCACCGGCTCTCGCAATACCTCACCTACCGGGTCGACGCCGACGGCAACCAGGAATCGGTCCGGGTCCGGCGGCTGATCCGTGCCGATCGGGACGGCACCTCGCGGTTCGTCTTCGTCAACCGGTGCACCAGCATCACCCAGCCGCCGTCCGTGCTGTTCACCGACGGTTGCCGCCCGGCGCGGTTCCGCGCGGACGTCCCGTCGTCCACCTGTGTCTTCGAGTTCGCTCTCGACCGCACCTTGGCCGCCGGTGAACTCGCCGTCGTCGAGTTCGGCGTGCGCTATCCGCCGGGCCAAGGCAAGCGGCAGGTGCAGGTCGCGCTCTACCGGCCGGCGCGGGACATCGCGGTGCAGGTCACCTTCGACCCCGGGCGGTTGCCGCGCCGATGCGCCGGTTTCTTCCGGCCGCGCGGCGTACTGCCGCCCGAGGAACGGTCCGAGGCGACGTTCGATCAGGACACCAGTACCTTCCAGTTCATCACCCTCGATCCGGTCCCCGGCCAATACGGGATCCAGTGGAGCTGGACCTGACTATTCGTAAGGACGCTCGGGCGCGGCGACCGGGGTGACACTTTCGACCTTCAGGAACGGGATGCGTTCCCCGTTGACCTCGTCCACCACGGATCCCGGCCGGAACGTGCCGGTGACCTCGATCCAGGTGTCGGGTTCGCTCGGGACGCGGCCGTCCAGCACGACCTTGACCGGCCGCCCGTCGGCGGCACAGCAGGTCAGGATCATCCGGACGAGCAGTGACGCGCCGTCCGCGCCGGTGGCGGTGAAGCCGGTGAGCACGACCCGTCTCGCGCCGAGGGAACGGCCCTCGTCGAACACCGCGCGCGAGGCGTAGTCCAGGACGGTCACCTTCACCGGGTCGCCGTCGGGCAGTGGCGGGTACTCCTCGGAGCGCGTCAGCGCCATGCCCGCGTTGCCCGCCGCGTAACTGCCGAGCGGCTGCGGGGAGACCAGCAACAGGGCGAGGACCGGAAGCGGGAGCAGCCATCCCACTTTCGGGTGATGATGACGGTTCGCGGCCGCGAGCACCAGGACCAGGAGACCTGACGCGAGCAGGAACGGCCAGAGCCCTTCCTTGACATAGCGCAGGTACTGGCCGGTCAGGCAGACCTTGAGCACCGCCGCGCCCAGCAGGAGCAGCACGACCGTCGCTGCGGTCCGGTTCACCAGAGCACCGTCCCGGTCACGGCCGCGCAGGCGAGGGCGACCACGAACGTGGCGGGTGCGAACCGCGCGGCGAACCGCCTGCCGAAGGTGCCGGCCTGCATGGCGAACAGTTTCAGGTCGACCATCGGCCCGACCACCAGGAACGCCAGGCGGGCGGTGAGGGAGAACTGGGTCAGCGAGGCCGCGACGAAGGCGTCCGCTTCGCTGCAGATCGACAACAGGACCGCCAGCAGCGACAACGCGAGGACACCGAGTATCGGGTCGTCCGCGACGGCCTGGAGCCAGCGGCCCGGGATCAGGACGTTGAGCGTCGCGGCCGCCATGGCCCCGACGACGAGGAAGCCGCCCGCGTGCACCAGATCGTGGCCCGCCGCGCCGGCGAACGCCCGCCAGCGCGTGTCACCGTGGGCGTGTTCGGGCAGCTTGATCCACTCCATCCGGCCGAGACCGAGCCACAACCAGCCCATCACGACCGAGGCGGCGAGCCCGGCCGCCGCCCTGGCGAAGACCATCGACGGCCGGTCCGGGAACGCGATCGCCGTCGCGGCCAGCACGACCGGGTTGAGGGCGGGGGCCGCGAGCAGGAACGCGAGCGCCGCGGCCGGGGTGACCCCTTTGCGCACCAAAGCCCCGGCGACGGGGACCGAACCGCATTCACACCCCGGCAGCACCATTCCGGTCGCCGCCGCGGCCGGAACCGCGAGGGCCGGATGTTTCGGAAGGGCTTTCGCGAAGAATTCCCGTGGCACGAAGACCGCGATCGCGGCGGAAAGGGTCACGCCGAAGACGAGGAACGGAACGGCCTGGAGCACGATCGAAACGAAGACCGTCGTCCAGGTCTGCACGATCGGCGTCCCGAGGACGTCACCGAGCAGCACTCGCGCGAGCAGAACGAGCACGAGAAGGCCCGCGAGCACTTCCACCGAACCGGTGCGCCTGCCCACTCCGGTGTCCGTCATGTGGCGAACCTCCCATCGTCGGTCAGAACTTTAGGGATTCAGCGGTCCACCTGGAATTTCGTTGTCTGGATAACGCTGGACGGCCACGAATGGGCCGGGTTACCCACCTCGCCCGGTCGGGGGTATTTCCGGATTCGATTGTGTTCCCCCGGCCGGTGGGCACAAGAATCGCCGCATGCGTGCAAGGCGATTCGCGTCTCTTTCCGCCGGTGCCGCCGCCGCGGTGTGCGTGGCGGCTCTCGTGGTCACCGACGGCGCGGCCGCCGCCCCTTTGCCGGGCGGGCTGGGACCGTGTGTCGGACCCGCGTGCCCGGATAAGTACCCACCGGTGAACAACCAGGACTACGCCGGCCGGGACAATGGCATCAACGTCTACGTCGGCGGCGAATTCCAGGTACGGGAAGCGGCGGCGGAAGCCGAAGGACGGGTCGTCGTCCTCGGCGATTTCGACATGGCGAAACGAGCGGGCGCGTCCTCCGTCTACAACGTCGGCATCGCCGGTGTCGGATCACGCGTTCCGCCGCCGGACGGCGCCGACTTCCTGACCACCGGCGGAAACGTCAGCGTCGCGGCGGACCAGCGGCTGATCGCCGAGGGCGGGGTCGTCCGGCACGCGGGAACCGTCACCGGGACGGTGACCGGCACACTCGAAAAGGACCCCGACGCGGCGAAGCCCTATGTGAGCCTGCGCGAGGATCTCCGAGTGGCGAGCAAGTGCTACGCGCGGGAAGGCACCACACCGCGGCCGGCCACGGGTACGGCGGTCAACCAGGGCTACCGGACCTTGTTCACCGGGGACGGTAAATCGGCGCTGCAAGTGTTCACCGTGGACTTCGACCTGACCGGCGCCACCGGCGGCATGCAGGGAATCGAGTTCGAGGGCATCCCGGCGGGGGCGACGGTCCTGGTCAACATGGTGGGAGCCGCCCGGACGATCAACACCTACACCGGCGACCTGGACGATCGGGACCCGTTGAACAAACTGCGCGAGCGGCTGCTGTGGAACTTCCCGGACGCGACCCAGGTGAAGATCGCCGGTGGAGCCCAGTTCCAGGGAAGTGTGCTGATCGGCGAGCCCGGGAGCACCGCGACCGTCACCGCGTCCGGGATGAACGGCCGGTTCTTCACCACGGGCTCGCTGGTGCACAGCTCCGAAGCGACCGGTGGTGGCGGGCAAGAGTTCCACGCCTACCCGTTCGACGGTGACCTGCCGGAATGTGTGAGTACGCCGACCACCACGCCGAGCAGTTCCACTTCGTCGAGTTCGACCACGACGAGCAGCAGCTCCACGTCGACGAGCCCGACTTCGACCTCGTCGACGTCGACCTCACCGACTTCGACCACGTCGACCTCGACGTCCAGCTCACCGACGTCCACCACGTCGACCTCGACGTCCAGCTCGTCGACGTCGGCCACGTCCACTTCCACGACACCGACGTCGACCACTTCGTCGAGTCAGACGAGCAGCACGTCGACCAGCCCGACGTCGAGCAGCACCTCGTCCAGTGCGACCTCAACGAGCCCGACGTCATCGAGCGCCACTTCGAGCAGCGCGTCGTCCAGCAGCACTTCACCGACCACCTCCAGCAGCTCTTCGAGCACGACCCCAGGCCCTGGGGTGACCACCTACACGACACCGGGGCAGCCGGGAGCGACCACGCCGGGCGGTGGACCGTCCGACGGCGGCCCGCTGGCCTCGACCGGTAGTGAGGTCCGAGGTCTGCTGGTGTCCGGCCTGTTCCTGCTGCTGGTGGGTGGTGCGCTGGTGGCGCTCACGATCCGGTCGAGGCGGCGCGAGTCCTGAGGGCGGTGCCGATGACGTCGCGGCGGTCCACCAGTAGGGCCTCCGCGGCGGTCCGGCCGGTCGCGGCCAGGTAGGCGTCGACGAGCCGGTTGCCGACCGCGTACCCGGCGCCGGTCGGCAGGCCGACGGGAGTGCCGCCGTAGCGGGCAGCCGTCTCGTCTCCGTGTACCCAAGCCGCGAAGTTCTGCATACCGGTGATCTCCAAGCCGGAGACGACCTTCTCGAACACCGCGTCGTCGCGCAGATGCGGCACACCGATGCGGGCGTAGCCGAGCTCGTCGCCGTACAACTGGCGGGCGAACGCGTCGGCCAGGCCCTCGGACACGATCTGCTCGCCGACCGTGACGGTCGCCGGATCCCAGATCACCCCGCCGGGGCTGTAGCGCAGGTTGTGGTTCAGCTCGTGGACAGCGGTGGCCTCCAGCCTCGCCAAGTTCTCCGGATACGGCCAGAAGTTGAGATAGATGTAGCCGGACACGCTGCCGTTGGCCGTCATCCCCAGGTTCGGTCCCATGAAGTGCCGGTCGCCGGGATCGCCCAGGACGGTGAGCACGGTGATGTCCGGGATCGTCAGCCCGGGCGTCGCGGCGAGCTGCGCGGTGACGGCATCGTCCAGTGCCCGCTGGATGCGGTTCCAGGCATCCGCTTCGTGCAGGGCTTCGAGCGCCGCCAGACATCGATCCTCGTCGCGGTCGAGCGGGAATCCGGAACTCATCGCGTGCATCGCGACGAGGTCCACCTCGCCGGGGAAGTAGCGGTACATCCCGGCGGCGGGCTCGACCATCGCCTTGAGCAGCGCCGCGCGGTCCGCCCGTGGCGCGCGCAGGATCTCGCGCATGGCGGGGTAGGTGTCGAGAACGGTGATCGTCATGGGAACGACGGTAAAGGCTCCAGTGGGTGGAGACTCAAGTCTCGGTGATGGTGAGGACACGCGAGCCGACCCTGAGCCCGGCCCAGGGGAAAGCCCGGATGTCCCCACGGCCGCCCGCTTCTAAGGTCGTGATCATGATCCGACGGATACTCCTGACGGTACTCGCCGGTGCGGCGGTCCTGCTCGTGCCCTGGACCGTCTACCTCGCGCACACCCTGCCCGACCGGTACGACACCGGCCAGTGGCGCGCGGCCTGGGTCGGATTCGACATCGCCCTTCTGCTGTGTTTCGCGGCGGGGGCGTGGCTGGGGATGCGCCGCCGTCGGGCGGCCGTGCCGCTGCTGTCGGCGACGGCCGCGATGTTGTGCTGCGACGCGTGGTTCGACGTGATGCTCGGCTGGACGTCGCCCGAGCGATGGACCAGTGTCGCGCTGGCGGTCTTCGTCGAGATCCCGGTCGCCGTGGTACTGGCCTTCGCCGCGCGGCGGTTGTTGAGTCAGGCGATGCCCCGGCGAACGGTGAACCTGCACGACATCGCGATGCGCGAGGACCCGCGGTATCACCTGGTGACGCGCGAGCTTCCCGCCGCCGAGGAGGACGTCGCGCGCCGGACCGGGCTGGCGCCCGCCGAAGTCGCCGAATGCCTGAAAACCCTGCAGGACAACGGTTTCGTGCGCCGTGACCGAAAAGGGAACTGGATCTCGATCCCGCAGGACCTGCGCGAGCCGAAGCCGGAGGACTACGACGGCGCGGACCGGGAACGGGTCACGGCGTTCCTCGAAGCCAAGTACGCGAACGAGGTCGCCTTGCTGTCCTGGGCCGCGAAGCATCGCGACGAGTTCGGTCCGTGGGCGACCGCGCAGCGGACCTCGACGAGGCTGACCGAAGAGGAATTCCGGGAACTGGACGCGGAATACCGCGAGCTGATCGCGCGGTACTGCCATCGCCGACGGCGTCCGGCGGAGGGTGAGAAGGAGCTTTCCGTGCGCTTCTACGCCTTCCCGCCGCCGGAGGTGGTTTCGGCGTAAGAGCCTGTTGGCGGATTCAAGACCTGGCGTGATGCTGTTGGTGTGCCTGGGCCGAGTGTGGCGATCGTCGTGTCCGTGAAGGCCTCCTTCGCTACCTTCAGGGTAGGGAAGGAGGCCTTCACGGACCTGGTCCGCGATCAAGCCGCACCTAAATCCAGTAGGTACCTAAGAAGCCGTTGGCTCTGACGCTCGTTATCACTCACGACCCCCCTCGCGAAACGCCCGAATCGGGCGCAATCACCCCAAAAGTGTCCCCGATAGACAGTCGAGAAGGAGCCAGTCTCATCCCGCCCGAATAAACCAAACAGCATCTGGCGTGTCGCGAAAGCCACTTTCGGGACGTCAGGTGTCGCGAAAGTGGCTTTCGCGACACGCCACAACCGTTGAGGAGACCGTCCGCCAACAGGCTCTAGGGGCGCCGCCAGGCCAGGAAGGTCTCCAAAGTGGTCAACCGGTGCTCGCGCACGGCCAGTTCGATCTCGCCGGCCGGCGCGTTCCGGTCGAACAGGTCGAGGATCTTCTGGTGTTCCTGCACGGATTCGTGCGCGCGGCCGGGGACGAAGCTGAACGTCGAGGTGCGCAGCCCGGCCAGCCGGTTCCAGCCGCGGTTGACCAGATCGAGGACCTGCGGATTGGGGCAGGTGCCGAACAGGACGCGGTGGAAGTCGCGGTTCAGCGCGGTGAACCGCGACGGCTCGAAGTTGTCGAGGCAGGCGGTCAGTTCCGCGTTGAGTCCCTTCGCCCGGTCGAGTGCCTCGCCGGGCAAGGACGGCGCCGCCAGCGCGGCGGCGTAACCCTCGACCAGCGCGAGCGTCTGCATGGTGTGCTGGTAATCGCTCTCGTCGGCCATCGCGACCTGCGCGCCGATGTTGTGCTCGTAGGTCACCAGCCCCTCCGCCTCCAGCCGCCGCACCGCCTCGCGCACGGGCACGGTGCTGACCCCGAGTTCCTGCGCGATCTGCCCGAACACGAGGCGGTAGCCGGGGGAGAAGGTGCCGTCGTCGATTCTCGCCTTGATCCAGTGGTAGGCGATCTGCGACTTGCTCTTCGCGGTCGAGTTCACCGCGTCGCCCGCGGTCACGAGTAGTGCAGCCAGACTGATTTGATCTCGGTGTACGCGTCGATCGCCCACGGCCCCATCTCGCGGCCCCAGCCCGATGCCTTGTACCCGCCCCACGGCGCGGCCATGTCGGGGATCGGCGGCATGTTGACGAACACCGCGCCCGCGCGGATGCCGTTGGCGAACCGCTGCGCGACGCCGAGATCGCGGGTCCACACGGTGGCGGCGAGCCCGTATTCGGTGTCGTTCGCCCGCGCCAGCAACTCGTCCGGATCGTCGTAGGCGGTGACGGCGAGCACCGGCCCGAAGATCTCCTCGCGCATGATCGTCATGTCGTCGGCCACACCGGCGAACAGCGTCGGGGTGTAGAAGTAGCCGTCCCGGTCGACGGGCTTGCCTCCGGTGACCAGCTCCGCGCCCTGCTCGCTCCCGGTGGAGACGAGGAAGTCCACGTGCTCGCGGTGCTTGGCGGATACGAGGGGTCCGAGCTGGGTTGCCTCGTCCAGCCCCGGGCCGAGTTTGAGGCCTTCGAGCCCGGCGGCCAGTTTCGCGACGAACTCCTGTTCGCGCTTGCGGTCCACGAAGAAGCGGGTGTACGCCGCACAGACCTGTCCGCTGTTCAGCGTCGCACCGGCGAGGTTGCCGGCGACGGCGGCGTCGATGTCGGCGTCGCCGGAGATGATGCTCGGCGCCTTGCCGCCGAGTTCGAGGGTGAGCCGCTTGAGGTTCGACTCCGCGCTGGCCGCCGTGATCAGCTTCCCGACCGCGGTCGACCCGGTGTAGGACAGGTGGTCGACGTCGTCGTGCCTGCTCAGGAGCGCGCCCACCGCGCCATCGCCGGTGACCAGGTTGACCACGCCCGGCGGGAACCCGGCCTCGTGCACGAGTTCGACCAGCCGGATGCTGGTCAGCGGGGTGACCTCGCTGGGCTTGATCACCACGGTGTTGCCGGTGGCCAGTGCGGGCGCGAGCTTCCACACGAGGATCATCAGCGGGAAGTTCCACGGCGTGATCAGCGCGTTCACGCCGACCGGCTCGCGGCGGGTGTAGTGCAGCGTGTCCGGGAAGGACACCGGGTTGGTGGTGCCCTGGATCTTGGTGACCCAGCCCGCGAAGTACCGCAGGTGCTCGGCCGCGCCGGTGACGCTGACCTGGCGGGAGATCCCGATCGGCTGGCCCTGGTCGCGGGTTTCGAGGGCGGCCAGCTCTTCGTGGTGCTCGTCGACCAGCGACGCCAGCTTGAACAGCAGTGCGGCCCGCTGGACCGGCAGCAGTCCCGCCCAGGCGGGGTCGTTCAGTGCCTTCCGGGCGGCACCGACGGCGGCGTCGACGTCGGCGGCCGACGCGGTGCCGACCTCCTCGATCACCTGGCCGGTGGCCGGATCGTACGTCGGCAGTGACCCGCCTCCCGCGGCGGTCCACTGTCCGTCGATGAACAGGCGTGTGGCCATGGCTAGCTCCTCCTCGACCGGTGTGTGATCGAGTATCGGGCGCTGTGCGCCCTCCGGTCTTGCCCGCCAGGGCACGCCGATTGTCGGCCAGCGAAGCGAATCCGCCGGACGTCGTCGTGCCTTGCGAGGGTGGGAGACATGGACGTCATCGTGGTGGGAGCGGGTTCGGCCGGTTCGGTGGTCGCCAGGAGACTGGCCGACTCCGGAGCGTGGGTCACGCTGCTCGAAGCGGGCGGGCCGGACACCAATCCGGCGATTCACGACCCTTCGCGGGCAGGAGAGCTGTGGCACGGCCCGGAGGATTGGGACTACTACACCGTGCCGCAGCCGCACGCGGCGAACCGGCGGCTGCATCTGCCACGCGGCAAGGTACTCGGTGGGTCCCATTCGCTCAACGCGATGATCTGGGTGCGTGGCGCCCCGGCCGATTACGACGGCTGGGACCTGCCCGGCTGGCGCTGGGAAGACGTGCGCCCGGTGTTCGAACGGATCGAGAAGGATCTGCTCGACGTGGTGCCGAACGAGCCGCTGCATCCGATCCAGCAGTCCATTGTGGACGCCGCGATGCAGATCGGGCTTCCGTTCAACCCGGACTACAACGGCGACGAGCTCGACGGCGTGTCCGTGCAGCGGGTCACCACCCGCGACGGCGAACGCCTCAACACCTGGCTCGCCTACGGTCGGCCCGCCGCCGAGCGGATGACCGTCCACACGGGAGCGCTCGTCCACCGGTTGGTCTTCGAGGGCGACAGGGTGACCGGCGTGCTGGCCGAGGTCGACGGCGAACTGCGCAAGGTCTTCGCCGACGAGGTCGTGCTCGCCGCCGGCGCGCTGGCGTCACCGGCGATCCTGCTGCGCAGCGGGGTCGGCCCGGTCGACGAACTGGAGGTGCACGGTATCGACGTCGTCGCCGAGCTGCCGGGTGTCGGGAAGAACCTGCACGACCACTTGCTTTCGCCGGTCATCTTCGCCACCGACCGACGCCAGGTCGATCCGCCCGCGCCGGGGCGGTCGGTGACGCAGACCCATCTCTTCTGGCGCAGCCGTCCCGGCCTGGCGGTACCCGACACCCAGCCGATCCACTTCAGCGTGCCCATGTACGAGTCGTGGATGACGGGTCCGGAAACCGGGTTCTCGCTGATGGCGGGCATGGTCACGCCGCGCAGCCGGGGCAGTCTCCGGCTTTCCGGGCCGAGCCCGCTCGACGAGCCGCTGATCGATCTCGCGGCGCTGGAGGATCCGGCCGACTTCGAGAGCCTGGTCGCGTCGGTGGAACAGTGCCGGGAGATCGGCCGCGCGCCCGCGCTGGCCGGGGAGTGGGGCGCCCGCGAGCTGTATCCAGGGCCGGCGGCCGACGTCCGCGAGTACGTCCGCCGGACCGCGATCACCTACCACCACCAGGTCGGGACCTGCCGGATGGGCACCGACGCGGAATCCGTGGTCGACCCGGAACTCGCCGTGCACGGGCTGAGCGGGCTCCGGATCGCCGACGCGTCGGTGCTGCCGCGGGTGACCACGGGCAACACCAACGCGCCGGCGGTGCTGGTCGGCGAGCAGGCCGCCCGGTTCATGCTCGGCCGATAGTGCGGCGCAGCCAGGATGCCCGGGCGGCGAGCGCGGCCCGGGTCACCTCGCTGTCCGGGGCGATCCGGTCGAAACCGTGGTACGCGCCCGCCCAGACGTGCAGTTCGGTGGACACACCGGCCTGCCAGAGGCGCCGCGCGTAATCGACATCCTCGTCACGGAAGATCTCGGCCGCGCCGACCTCGATGAAGGCGGGCGGGAGCCCGGTGAGATCGGCGGCGGTCGCGGGGACCGCATACGGCGACGTCTGTCCCTTGAGGAGCGATCGCCAGCCGAACTCGTTGGCCTCCCGTCCCCACACCCCGCGTTCCGCGAATTCCACCGTGGACGCCGAGTCGTTGCGGCTGTCGATCATCGGGCACAGCAGGAACTGGCCTGCCAGCGCAGGTCCGCCGCGATCCCTGGCCAGCAGGGCGATCCCCGCGCTGAGTCCGCCTCCCGCACTGCCGCCGCCGACGATCAGCCGGCCGGGATCGAAGCCGAGTTCGGCCGCGTGCTCGACCATCCAGGTCAGGCCCGCGTAGCAGTCCTCGATCGGCGCCGGATGCGGATGTTCGGGCGCGAGCCGGTAGTCCACGGTCACCGCGACGAAGCCGAATTCCTCGACCAGCGCGACCATCCGGGGCAGGTCGGCGAACCGGTCGTCCAGCACCATGCCGCCGCCGTGGATGTTGTAGAACCCCGGTGCGTTTCGGGCGCCTCGCGGTTTGACGACGGTGACGACCACGTCGGTGCCGGGTACCTGGTGGTCTTCCCAGACGAGATCCCGGTCGCCGATCGCCTCGGCGCAGGTCAGGTTCCCCTCGGCCATCGCCAGGCGGATACCCGCCAGGGAGTCGGCGCTCAACGGCGGTCCGGACGGCAGACCTTCGAGGGCTCCGGCGAGCTCGGGATCGAAGGCCGTCACGGTCCCTCCGGATCGACGACGCCGCGGTCGGCCCAGTACGGCTCGACCAGTTCGCGGAGCCGCTCCGCACCCACGCGCTCGACGAGGTCGACGGCGCCGAGGTTGTCCTTGAGCTGCTCGGTGCTCGTCGCGCCGAAGAGGGTGGTCGTGTTGGCCGGGTGGGTGAGGGTGAAGGCGAGACACAGCTGCGCCGGTGTCGCGTCCAGCTCGGCCGCGATCTTCGCCAGCGCCGGGGCGGAAGCGGCGATGCGCTCGCGGATGTCACCGGGGTCGCGGCCCACCTGGCGCGCGCCGCTGTTCTTGCCCAGCAAGATCCCGCCCTCGAAGATGTCCGAAGACTGGAGTGTGACCCCGAGTTCGCCGAAAATCTTCCCGAACGGCTCACCGTCCGGAATGGACCGTCGCGCGACACTGTACTTCAGCTGAGCGATGGCCGGTCCGGGTACGTTCTCGGCCGCGGCGAAATCGTGCAGAGCCCGGATCGTGGTGGCGGACCAGTTGTTCACGCCCCAATGCCGGATGAGCCCGGCTTCGCGAAGCTCGTTCAGATCCAGCACGAGCCGGTGCAGGTCGGTGTCGTCGCGCCGGAGATCGCCCAGTACCACGAGATCCGCGTGCTCGACTCCCGCGCGGAACAGCGCGTTGTCCAGCTGGTCGCGGAGGTTGTGCTCGGGATATCCCTCCAGCCAGAGCTTGGCCGAAAGCAGGTAGTCGTCCCGGCGCAGGCCTGCGGCTCGGACCATCGCGGAGAACAGCACGTCGGTGAAGACCGGTGTGGCGCCGGGGAATCCGTAGACGCCGACGTCGAAGAGGGTGATGCCGGAATCGACCGCCGTGCGGACGAGGCTCACCGCCTCGCGGAAGTCCATCCGGTCGTAGGTGTGCCAGGAGCCGAGCGAGAGCACGCCGGTGAGCGGGCCGTCGCGGCCGATGCGACGCTGGGGGATGGTCATTCGGGTCTCCTAGGGGAGGCGGGGATCGATGACGGCTTTGAGTTCGCCGAGCCGCGACATCGACTCGACGCGTTGGGAAGCTTGGGAAAGACCGACCGGTTCGCTGAACAGTTCGTCCCACGGCAGCCGATCGGGGAAGCTGCGGAAGAAGTCCACCGAGCGGTGGTAGTCGGCGATGTCGCCGTTGAGCGACCCGACGACCGTGAGTTCCTTGCCCATCACCGTGCCCAGCGCCACGGGGGAGGGCGCGGGGCCGGTGGAGCCGACGATCGCGATCGTTCCGCGCTGGGCCGCGAAGGCGATGGCCTCTTCGCCGATGGTCGGCCCGCCGGCGAAGTCGAAGACGTGATCGGCGCCCCGGCCGCCGGTGAGTTCCTTGACCCGGTCGATGCGGTCTTCGACGGTGCCGTCGACCGGGATCGTCGCCGTCGCCCCGAACCGCTCGGCGGTTTTCAGCCGGTCGCCGGGCCCGCCGATGGTGATCACGTCGCCCGCGCCGGAGATCCGCGCGACCGCGGTGGCGAACACGCCCAGCGCGCCCGCGCCCTGCACCACGACCGTCGCGCCGGGACGGATCCCGCCCGCACGGGAGACGGCGCGCAGCACGGTTTTGCCCGCACAGCCCGACATCGAGGCCCAAGTGTCCTTGACGTCGCCGGGAAGCAGGAGTTTGGCCGCGCCGGGAGTCACGTAGCAGTACCGCACGAGTCCGCCGGTGGCGTACGGGAAGACGTCAGAGCGCTGCAGGAATCCATATCCCCGCTTCTCGCAGGCGACCGGTTCGCGCAGGATCGTGCACCCGTAACACTTTCCGCAGGTCGACTCGGACCAGCCGATGCGGTCGCCCTCGGCGATCTCGCGACCGAGAGTGTCGGTGGTGCCCGGTCCGACGGCCACCACCTCGCCGACCATTTCGTGGCCCAGCACCATCGGGAGCATGCCGGGGAAGGTCATCTGGCCGGACCAGAGGTGCACGTCGGTGCCGCACAACGTGGTGCAGGTGATCCGGACCAGCGCGGCACCAGGTTCCGGCTCCTCGGGTAGCGGTAGTTCCCGCAAGGCGAGCGCGGAGCCGTGTTCGGTGAGCACCGCCGCTTCGGTTCTGTTGACCATCTTTTTAGTCTACAGTCGTAGGAGAAAAAGTCCAGATACTGGAGGAAACCATGCCGTCGCAACGTATTCGCCCCGCTTCGCTCGTGGTTCGCGGCGGCCCTGTGCTCACCTTCGACCCGGCGGGCACGGTCGTACAGGCGATGGCCGTACGAGGAGACCGGATCGTCGCCCTCGGCGACGTCGCGCTGGACCACATCGGCCCGGAGACCGAGGTGATCGACCTCGCGGGGAGAACCGTCCTGCCCGGTATCAACGATTCGCACCTGCACGCGACCTGGCTCGGCGCACGGTGGCCGGACACGCTCATCGGTGGCGCCGGATTCACCGGGGGAGAGGAGAAAACGGTGCGGACCACGGCCGAACGACGGGCCGCCATCCTGCGCGCGGGTGAGCTGTGCGCGTCGCTGGGCATCACGAGCTACACGGAACCCGGTCTGGGGCCCGGCGAGACGGGCTGTTTCGGCGCCGAAGTGCTGGAGGAATACGCGGCGCTGGCCGCCGAAGGCCTGTTGCGCGCGAGGGTGACCGCACTGCGGTTGTTCGGTCTGCTCGACGGCGCCAGCTCGCTGGCGGACTTCCGGCGCGGGCTGGCGACCCCGCCGCCGGCCGCGAATCCGTTGTGGCTCACCGTGCCCGGGGTCAAGATCTTCGCCGACGGTATCCCGCCGATGCGCTCCGCGTGGACGCATCATTGCTATGCTGACGGTTCGCACGGCGCGCTGCTCGTCGACGGTGACGACGATCCGGGTCGTGCGGGCAACCTGGCCGCGATGATCCGGCTCGCCCATGGGGTCGGGATGACGGTCGCCGTGCACGCCACGGGGGATCGCAGCATCGAAGCCGCGCTCGGGTCGCTTCGCCGCGGGGATCACCTGGTGCACGGCGATCTGGTGACGCCGGATCAGCTGGCGCGGATGGCCTCGGCGGGGGTCGGGCTGACCACGCAGCCCGCCATCGCGGTGGCGATGCGGGGAATGCTGACGGACGCGCTCGGCGCCGAAGTCGGCGCGCGGGCCTGGCCGCTGGCGGAAATGCTGTCGTCGGGCGTCCCGCTGACCCTGAGCAGCGACGCGCCGGTGGTGACGCCCGATTGGCGGGTGCACATCGCCGCGGCCGCCCGGATGCTGGCCGTGTCCGAAGTGGACGCCGGGTTGATGGCCCGGTTGCTGCGCTGCTACACGGTCGCGGCCGCCGAGCAGGACGGCGCGGCGGACTGGAAAGGATCGCTGACCGTGGGCCGTGTCGCGGACTTCTGCGTGCTGGCGGCGAATCCGCTCGATATCGCGTTCGCGGACCTGCCGGACGTCGGTGTCGAACTCACCGTGTCCGGCGGCCGCGTCGTGTACTCAGGTGAGCAGTTGCCCGCCGTCGACCTGGAGGCTCACCCCGGTGAGATGGCCGGCGTCGGCGGAGGCGAGGAACAGGACTGACGGCACCACGTCGGCGACGGAAGCGATGGTTCCCAAGGGAATCCTCGCTTCCCACGCCGCGCGGGCGGCGGTGTCGGCGGCGAATCCGGCGGTCATCGGCGTGAGCACCGGGCCGGGTGCGACGGCGTTGACCCGGATGCCGTGTGGCGCCAGTTCGAGCGCGGCCGAGCGGGTGAGCGCCTCGACGGCGGCCTTGGTGGCCTCGTAGTGACCGAGCCCGGGGGTCGGCTGCCGGGCGCCGATGGAGGTGATGTTGACGATGGCGCCACGGGTGCCCGCCTCGACCATCTGCGCGCCGACGGCGCGGGTCATCAGGAAGGTGCCGCGGAAGTTCACCCGCATGCACAGGTCGAAGACGCCGATGTCCAGCCCCACCAAGGGGCCGCCACCGCCGGCGAGACCGGCGTTGTTGACCAGGACCTCGACCGGGCCGAAGCGATCGGTGACGAGCGCCAGCGCCGCGTCGACCGATCCGGGGTCGGAGATGTCGAGTTCCACGTGCTCCGCACCGAGTTCGGCGGCGAGGTCGTGGGCCGCCCGGGTGTCGACGTCGGCGATGACCACACGGTCGCCCGCGGACTGGAAGGCTTCGGCGACTCCGCGGCCGATGCCACTGGCACCGCCGGTCACCACTACGAGTCTCTTGTTCATTCTACGATCGTAGACTAAAACTTGTTTCCGTTGCCGGCGAAAGGAAAACTCGTGGACGAGAAGCGGAATGGGCTGGGCTTCGCCACTTCGGCGCTGAGCCTGGGATCCTGGAACACGTGGGACCGCATGGACTTCGGCGACGCGGTACGCCTGATCCGGCATGCCGTCGATTCCGGGGTCACGCTGTTCGATGTGGCCCACTACGACATGGGGCCGCATTCCGAACAGTCGCGCACGGATCTCTTGTTCGGCGAGGCCGTCCGCGCCTCCGGCGTCAAGCGTGACGAGTACCAGCTGTGCGGCAAACTCTGGCTCTGGGACTACCCGAACACCGGTTTCGCCGAGCAGCTCGACACCTCGTTCGACCGCATCGGTGTCGACCGCGCGGAAGCCGTCGTGGTCGGCGACTACTTCGAACGGCCGGACATCCCGCGCATCGTCACCGAGGTGGCCGAACAGATCCGGCTCGGCCGTTTCGACGTCTGGGGCGTGAACAACTGGCACGCCCCGGATCTCGATCTCGCACTGGAATTCGCTGCGCGTGAAGGCCTTCCTGCTCCCCGTTTCGCTCAGCTGAAGTACAGCATCGCGCGTCGCTCGATGGCCGAGGGTTCCTTCTACGGCAGGCATTTCGAGGCCGGCCGCTTGACCTTGCAGGCGTCGGACGTGTTCGAGGGCGGCGTGTTGCTCGGCAAGACCCCGGCACGGAAGATCGGCGCCGATCCGGGCGGTATCCGGGACTCCATCCGGGACGCCGCGTCGCGCGTCGCCGCCGTGGCCGGAGACTTCGGGGTGAGCCCGTCGCAGCTGGCACTCGCGTTCTGTCTCGCGTACGAGCCGGTGGCGAACGTGTTGTTCGGGGTGAGCCGGATGGCCCAGCTGGAGGACAACCTGGGCGCTGTCGCGCTGGCCGCTTCTCGTGGCGCGGAGGTGAGGGCGGCTCTGGAGGACCTGTGGCTGGATCGCTCCGTCGCCGCCGATGGGACCTTCTGACCGCGCCGGGAACGCTAGGAACGGTCCTTTCCTTGCGAAATTTGCAAGGAAAGGACCGTTCATGGCGTCGGTCTTGTCTCGGGAGGCGTTGCGGTCCGCGCCGTGCCCCGGATGTCATGAAAGGGTCGTTCAGGACAAAAGATGTCCTGAACGACCCTTTCATGACACGCGCGGAGAGCCGAAAGACCTCAGCCGAGAAACTCCAGCACGGCCGCCTTGAACTCCGCGCTCCGCAAAGCCCCACCGTGATCCCCGGGCACCCGCACGAGATCGGCGCCCGGCACCAGCCCCACCAACGTCTCGATCCCCTGGCTCACCGGATCGTCCACCCCCGCCACGAACCGGGTGGGCACCAACACCGCGCCGGAAACCGGAGCGAAAGGCTCGGCGCGCAGGTCCTCGATGCACCGCGCGAGCGCGGCGGGATTCCGGCCCGGCGCGGTGATCATCTGCGCGATCATCCCGGTCAGTGGATCCGACGGAGCCTTGCCGCCACCGGCGAAGGCCAGCGCGGCGGCCACGTCGACGGCACCGAACGGTTCGAACGGGCTCACCCCCGCGAGGACGAGCCGCCGCACCGGAGCCTGGGCGGGCAGCTCCCAGGACAGCCGCGCGCCCAGCGAGTACCCGACGACGTCCACTTCGGACAGATCGGCGACGAGACGCGACAGTTCCGCGGTGATCGCGACGGCACCCAGCGAACCCGAGGGCGCCGGGCTGGAGCCGTGCGCGGGAAGGTCCGGTATCAACACCTCCCGGCCCGCGGCCGTGAGCGCGGCGGGCCATCCGGTGGTGATCCAGTCGGTGTGCCCGTCGGAGGCGAATCCGTGCACCAAGAGCACAGGCGGTCCCGAGACGGTTTCGGGAGCGAACCGGCGCACGGCCAAGGAAGTAGTGGCGGACAACGGGATCCTTTCTCAGCTGCCGGAGGAGCGGCGGGTGCGCAGGCGCTGCATCTCGCTCAGCGTCCGCGCGCGGGCGTCGACGGCGATCCGCAGCGACGATCCGATGAGGTTCAGCAGGAAGACGCACACCATGATCGTCACGCCGGGGACGATCACCAGCCAGGGCGCCTGCACCAGGTACGACCGGCCTTCGGCGATCATGTTGCCCCACGTCGGGGTCGGGGGAGCGATACCGAGGCCGAGGAAGCTCATCGCCCCGTCCACCAGCATCGCCGCCGCGGAGAGGATCACCACCTGCACCAGCGCGAGCGGCAGCACGTTCGGGAACACGTGCACGACGAGGATCTTCCACCGGCTCATGCCCGAGACCCGGGCGGCGCCGATGTAGGCGCGGCCGGCGATGCCGAGCACGCGGCTGCGGATGACGCGGGCGGTGAACGGCGTGAAGATCACCGTCAGCGCGATCAGTTCGGTCCAGATGCTCGCGCCGAGCGAGATCGCCAGCGCCATCGCGAGGATGATCGCCGGGAACGACATCCAGGCGTCCATCACCCGCATCAGCACCGCGTCGGCCGCCCGGAAGAAACCGCTGATCAGCCCGATCACCAGGCCGGTGAAGGCCGCGCACAGGGTGATCAAGGCGGACAGCCCGAGCGACGCCCGCCCGCCGGAGACCAGGCGGGCGAGCACGTCACGGCCGAACGAGTCCGTGCCGAGCGGATGCGCGGCCGACGGCGGCAGGAGCCGGTTCACCGGGTCGGTCGCGCTGACGCTCGGCAGGAAGAACGGCAGTACGATCACGGCCAGGACGATCACCGCCAGCACCGCCGTGGTGATCACCAGCATCCGGTTGCGCCGGAACACCCGGGCCGCGCGGCCGGACGACGGCTTTTCACGCACCGGCGACGTCTTTTCCACGAGAGCCACGCTCACGAGACACGCACCTTCGGATCGAGCAGCGCGTACGACAGGTCCACCAGCAGGTTGACGAGTACGAACAGCACCGCGACGAACAGCGTCACACCCTGAATCAGCGGGAAGTCGCGGGTGGACACCGCGCCCATCAGCAGATGGCCGAGCCCCGGCACGACGAAGATGGACTCGATGATCACGATCCCGCCGACCAGCATGGCGAAGTTGCTGCCCAGCTGGGTGATCAGCGGCATCAGCGCGTTCGGCAGGACATGTTTGGTCATGACCTGCCGCTCGGACAGCCCCTTGACCCGCGCGGTACGCAGATACGCCAGCGGCAGCTCGCCGAGCAGGCTTTCCCGCAGGGTGAGCACGAACAACGCGGTCTGCCCGATCACCAGCACGGTCAGCGGCAGCACCAGCGCGGGCACCGCCGTCGCCGGATCGGTGAACAGGTTCTCGTAGCCGCTGGAAGGGAACCAGCGCAGCGTCACCGAGAAGACGAGCACCAGCATCAGCGAGATCCAGAAGTCCGGCATCGCCATGCCGAGCGCGGAAAGCCGGTCCAGCGCCCGCGCCACCGGGTTGCGCGGCGACACCGCCTGCCACGAGGTGATCGCGACCGAGAGGAAGAAGCTGATCACCGTCGACAGCACGGCCAGGGTCAGCGTCGGCAGGAT
Organism: Amycolatopsis sp. NPDC049868; assembly: GCF_044461365.1. NCBI lineage: Bacteria > Bacillati > Actinomycetota > Actinomycetes > Pseudonocardiales > Pseudonocardiaceae > Amycolatopsis > Amycolatopsis sp. NPDC049868. The sequence goes on from NZ_JBITKV010000004.1 coordinate 238,165, forward strand.
GTGGTCGGCGACCACGCCGAGCACCGGCGCGTGGTAGGTGATCGACGTGCCGAAGTCGCCGTGCAGCACGTTCCCGGCCCAGGTGAGGTATTGCTCCCACAAGGGTCCGTTCAGCCCCATGCTCTCCCGCAGGGCGTCCACATCGGACGGCCGTGCGGTGGGGCCGAGGATGGCCTGCGCCGGGTCGCCGGGGATCAGCCGGATGACGAAGAACATCATCGTCCCGACGATCACCAGGATGATCACCAGATCGCGCAGCCTGCGCAGCAGCAGACCGGTCATGACGCCAGCCAGGTGTTCCAGAAGACACGGTAGAAGTCGCCGTAGCCCTTGAGCTTGGGGGAGTAGGCCGCGTACAGCTTGGACTGGCTCAGGGTGATCACCGAAAGCTGCTTCCAGGTGAACGCCTGCAGCTTGTCCACCACCGCCTTCGCCTGCTCAGGGGTGGTCGAGGCGTTGAACTCCGCCATAAGCCCGTCCAGTTCGGGCGAGGTCGAACCGTTCAGCGTGCCCAGGGTGAGCGCGGGCATCTGCGCGGGCGAGGTCAGCGCCGAGTCGAAGAACAGCGTGGTGATGTCCCAGCCGCCCGGCTCCTTGGTCAGCGTGCCGAGCATGGTGGCGAAGTCGAAGGTGTCGATCTTGGTGTTGATGCCGATCTTCGACAGGCTGTCCTGGATCAGCACGGCCCATTTGCCGAACTCCGGGTACGAGTTCGTGGTGACGATGCGGATCGTCGCGCCGGCGGTGATGCCCACCGCGGCCAGCAGTTGCTTGGCCTTTTCCGGGTCGTGTGCCTTGTAGACCTCTTCGCCCGCGGTGGAATAGAACTGCTTGTTGTCCGGCGAGGCGAAGGCGCCCGTCTCGAGAGTGAGGTCCTTGCTGCCACCGGTGGCCGCGTTGATCGCGGGCTTGTCCAGCAGCAGGTTCAGCGCCTCGCGGGCACGGGGGTCGGCGAACTTCGAACCGGTGTTGAAGTTCGGGATCACCACGTTGTCGTTGCCGCCCGGCAGGTTGTGCACGACCACGGCCGGGTTGTTGCGCAGGGGCTCGTACTGGTCGTTCGTGGGCATGATGTGGTCCCACTGCCCGGTCTGCAGGCCGTTGATCAGCGCGTCCTGGTCGGAGACCACCTTGTAGGTCACGGTGTCCAGGTACGCGTGCTTGGCGCCCGCTTGCCCGCCCCAGTCCTCTTCGGACCGTGACTTGTAGCCGGTGTACCGCTCCAGGACCAGTTCACGGCCGATGTCCCAGCTCTTCAGCTTGTACGGGCCGGTCCCGATCGCCTTCTCCTGGCCGAAACCGGTCGGCGCGACGCCGGTGAGGTTCTTCGCCTCGTAGATCTCCGTGCCCGCACCGGCGAGTTCGTTGATCAGCGGGTAACGCGGCTTCTTGAGCTTGATGGTCACCGTCGCCGGATCGGCCGGCGTGATCGCCTCGATGTCCGGCGTGACCAGCTGACCGGTGCGGTGCACCTGCTGCCACCGCTTCAGGCTCGCCACGACGTCCTCGGACGTCAGCGGGTTGCCGTCGTGGAAGGTGACACCCTGGCGCAGCTTGAAGGTGTAGGTGAGCCGGTCCGGGCTGGTGGTGTAGTCCTCGACCAGCATGGGCCGGGCGGTGAAACCGCGGTCCACCTCGAACAGCTTCTCGTACATCATGTTGCCGATATGCGCGGTCACCTGGCCGGGATTCGCGACCATGTCGAGGGACTGCGGGTCGGTGGGCACCGCCACGTTGAGGTTGCCGCCGGGCTTCGGCGGGCCGTCGGCGGCGCCACCGCCTGCCTGCCCTCCCATGCACGAGCCGAGCAGCAGGACGGTCGCCAGGCCGAGGGCGGCCGAGGTCAGGGTTCGTCTCATGGGTTCCGCACTCCGATTTCGGGATTCGCCGCGAGGAGACGGCGGGTGTAGTCGTGCCGGGCGTGGAGCCGGATCTCGTCCGGTTCGCCGATCTCGATCAGTTCGCCCCGGTACATCACGCCGACCCGGTCGGCGACCGACAGCACCAGGCTGAGGTTGTGCGTGATGAACAGGAAGCTGAGCGCGCGGGTGCGCCGCAGGTCCAGCAACAGGTTCATCACCTGGCCCTGCACCGAGACGTCGAGCGCGGAAGTGGGCTCGTCGGCGACGATGAGGTCGGGTTCGGCCGCGATCGCGCGGGCGATCGAGACGCGCTGCCGTTGCCCGCCGGAGAGCTGCGACGGCAGTTTCTTCGCGGTGTCGGAGGGAAGCCCGACCTCGTCGATCAGTTCGGTGACGCGGCGGTCGAGCTCAGTGCCGCGGAGGCCGGTGAGTTCCCGCAGCGGCTCGGCGATGATCCTGGCGGCGGTATGCCGGGGATCGAGCGAGCTTTGCGGGTCTTGGAAGATGAGCTGTGCGCGGCGGCGGAACGCGCGCTCGTCGCCTTCGAGACCGGACGGCGTGCACCGGTGCGCACCGAAGGCGATGGTGCCCTCGGTCGGGGTTTCCAGCGCGCTCACCAGACGGCCGAGCGTGGTCTTGCCCGAACCGGATTCCCCGACCAGGCCGAAGAATTCGCCCGGTGCGATCTCCAGTGAGACGTTCTTGACCGCGTGCACCTCGGGCTCGCGGCTCAGCGAGAACCGGCCGCGCCGTCCGTACACTTTGGACACCGAGTCGATGACGAGCGCGGTGCCCTCGCTCGTCTCCCGGGACTTCGGGCGGCTCAAGGACCTGGTTTCGGTCGCGACCGCCGATTCGCCGTTCATCGCGGCTTCGAGCAGTGCTTCGGAGATGGTGGGGAAGCCGTCGCGCCTGCTCACCCCGAGCTGCGGGACACAGTCGAGCAACGCCCGGGTATAGGGATGCTTCGGCGAGTGCAGAATGTCCTCTGTGGACCCGAGCTCGACAAGCTCGCCCCGGTACATCACCGCGATCCGGTCCGCCACCTGCGCGGCCACGCCCATGTCGTGCGTGATGAAGACGCACGCGGTGCCGTGGTCGCGGCGCACGCGGTCGAACAGGGTGAGGATCTCCGCCTGTGTGGTCACGTCCAGTGCCGTGGTCGGCTCGTCGGCGATCAGCAGGCTCGGGTCGGCCATCAGGGCCAGTGCGATCATCACGCGCTGCTGCATCCCGCCCGACATCTGGTGCGGATACAGGGAAAGCACGCGGTCGGTGTCGGTGAGCCCGACCTCCTTCAGCAGGCCGCGGGCCTTCGCCTCGGCCTCGCGGTGCAACGGCGTTCCCTTGCGCGCGGCTTGACGCGGCAGGGAACCGGGCTTGCGGTAAGCCTCGATCAGCTGCTTGCCGACCCGTTGACCGGGGTTGAGCGAATCCAGCGCCTCCTGGAAGATCATGCCGATCCGCGGGCCGCGGTACGCGCGCATCTCGTCGGCGGAAAGCCGTGTGAGATCCACGCCGTCGACACTGATCTCGCCGCGGGTGAACACCGGCGCGACGAACTCCAGTAACCGGATGATCGACAAGGCCGTCACCGTTTTACCGCTGCCGGATTCGCCGACCACGCAGAGTGTCCGGCCTTGGTCGAGGTCGAACGAAAGTTCGCGGACCAGTTCGCGTTCGGTTTCGTCGGCGATGACACCGACGGTGAGTTCTCGTAATTCGAGCAGGGTCATGAATCCCCTTTCCCGAGCCCGCCCGTAGCGGACCGCACTGCCGGGGAACGGACCTCCGGCGGGGGTAGTTCTACGCATGTTGACACTGGGGGAGTGTGCTGTCAATGGGTATATTCTACGAATGTAGGAAGTTGATATCCGGCGGGTTTTTCCTGGTGGTGGGCGAAAACTTGCACTGGATTCTTTTGTCTACGTCTGTAGACTCTCGGCGGAAACGAGCTAGGAGGGCACCCGTGAGCGGGTCGACCAAGACTGCCGGTCCCGAGCGGATCGTGGACATCGCCGTGGGGTACATGGCGGCCAAGCAACTCTTCGCGGCGAGCCGGATCGGCCTGTTCACCGCGCTCGACGGCGGGCCGCTGACGGCCGCGGAACTGGCGGAGAAGACCGGCAAACCGGAGAAGATCACCCGCATCCTCGGTGACGCCATGTCATCACTCGGCCTGCTGTCCCGTGTGGACGGACGCTACGCACTGGCCGCCGACGCCGCGGCGTACCTCGGCGGCGGAGACCTCGATCTGGCGCCGTTCCTCACGTTCCTGGACTCGATCAGCTACCCGCATTGGCTGCAGTTCGGCCACACGGCCGACAGCGGCGAGCCGGGCAAGCTGGAGATGGACGACGCGCGCTGGGGCACGTTCATGGCAGGCGTCATGACGTATAACGCCCTGCACGCCAAGATGCTGGCCGGCGCGTACGATTTCGGCCCTCATCGAAAGGCGCTGGACCTCGGCGGCCTGTCGAGCGCGTTCGCGGTCGAAGCCATGAAGACCAACGACGGACTGCACACCACGTTCGTCTTCGACCCGGGTTTCACCGAGTCGGTCGCCACCGCGGCGGCCGAAGCGGGGCTCGCCGGCCGCGCGACCGTCATCGGCGCGGAGACGCCCACCGCGCGCCCCGAGGGCGAGTTCGACCTGGTGATGGTCAACCACGTCGTGCACCGTTTCGACGCGAAGCAGAACGCGGAGATCCTGCGCAACGCCCGTGCCGCCGCCGCGCCGGGGGCGACGTTGCTGTTGCTCGACTTCTTCCTCGACGACGACGCCGTCCAGCGGCCGATCGACGCGTTGCACGCGGGGGAGTACCTGGTGATCGACGGGACGGTCGTCTATCCGGAGGAGGAGGTCCGGGAGTGGCTGAGCGCGGCGGGCTGGCGGGTCACCGACCGGCTCGCGCTGCCGGGCAGCCCGCGTGTGCTCGTCGCGGAAGCGGTGTGACCGTGACCCTCGATCCCGCGGTCAAGGAACTGCTCGCCCGCAGTGCTCCGGCGGAAGTGCCAACCGGGCCTTTGACGGCACCCGAGTTGCGTGCCGCCTTCGCCGCCTCGTGGCGACGTCCCGATTCGGTCGAAGAGGTCGCTTCGGTGGCCGACCACGTCCTGCCGTCCGGTGTGCGGGTGCGGATCTATCTACCCGAGGCCACGGCGCCGGTGCCCGCGTTCGTCTGGATCCACGGCGGCGGCTGGACGATCGGCTCGATCGACGAGAACGAGGTCGCGTCGCGGGCGGTGTGCAACGCGGCCGGGGTCGCCGTCGTGGCGGTCGACTACCGGCTCGCGCCCGAACATCCGTACCCGGCGGCCCCGGACGACTGCTACGCCGTCGTCGAATGGCTCGCCGCGGGCGGCGCCGGTCCCTCGGTGGACGGGGCGCGGATCGCTGTCGGCGGCGAAAGCGCGGGCGGCAACCTGTCGACGGTGGTCTCGATGATGTCCCGTGACCGGGGCGGTCCGTCGTTGGCCGCGCAGGTGCTGATCTGCCCGGTCTACGGTCACCCGGACGACGGCTTCCGGTCCTATGTGGACTTCGCGGAGGGCTTCGGCATGACCGCCGGGGCGATGCGGTTCTTCTTCGAGCAGTACGTGTCGGATCCGGCGCAGCTGAACGATCCGTACCTGCTGCCGCTGCGGTCCGGCGACCTGACCGGGCTCCCGCCGGCGCTGGTGCTCACGGCCGAGTACGACGTCCTGCGTGACGAAGGGGAGGAGTTCGCGCGGCGGCTGACCGACGCGGGGACGCAGGTCGAGATGACGCGGTACTCAGGCCAGATCCACGGGTTCTATGGGCTCTACACGGATCTTCCCGCCTCGCCGCGCTCGCACCGGCATGTGGCGAGCTTCCTTACGCGGACCTTCGACCGCCGCGTCTAGTCCTCTGAACGCGCTTGTTCGCACTACGTACTACCGCATTCAGAGGACTAAATGCGGTAGTACGTGGTGTCAGGGGCGGGTCAGGCGCGCGAAGAACGACTCCAGGTGTTGCCGCTGCAGGGCGATCGTCGAGAACTCCCCGGCGACCAGGCTCATCACGTTCGCCCCGGCGTTGATCAGCACGACCTCGTCGACCAGCTGCTCGTCGGGCGTTTCGGTGACGATGTCGCCGTCCTCCCGGCCCTCGGTGAGATACCGGTGCAGCAGGCCCCGCCACGAGCGGATGTGCTCCAGGTACTTGTCCTGCAGTTTCGGGTTGGTCAGCGACAGCTGCCAGAAGGTGAGCAGGACGCGCCCCGCGGCGATGCGGTCCTCGTCGATGGGCATCGACGAGACGCACAGCTCGCGGAGCGCGGTCAGCCCGCGCAGCTCGTCCAGCTCCACGTACTCGCGCATCATGCCGAGCGCGCGTTCGTAGGTGGCCTGGATGATGTCTTCCTTGCTCGGGAAGTACAGCTTGAGCGCGCCGTTGGCGAAGCCCGCGGCCGCCGCGATCTCGCGCATGGTGGCGGCTTCGATCCCGCCCTGGGTGATCAAATCCCAGGTGACGTCGACGATATGGCTGCGCCGCTCGTCGTGGTCGATGATCTTCGGCATCGGCAGACCTCCCGCACTGGTTCTTCTACCAGTGTAGGAGATCAGGCCTGGCGATACACGCGGTGCCCGGCGAACCACGTTTGCGTCACCTTTGTCTTGACGAGCTCGGACGGATCGGTCGCGAACGGATCGCGGTCCAGTACGACGAAATCCGCCGACTTCCCGGGGGCCAGCGAGCCGGTGACGTCGCCCAGCCCCATCGCGCGGGCGGCGGCCAGGGTGAAGACCTCGATCGCCTCGGCGAGGGTGATCGCCTGCTCAGGCCACAGCGCGCCGGGGAACGTGCCGCTCGGGTCCTGGCGCGTGACGAGGCCGTGGATCCCTTCCCACGCGTTCGGCGACTCGCTGACCGGCCAGTCCGAACCGCCCGCCACCAGCGCGCCCTCGTCCAGCAGCGACCGGTTCGGCTGCATCCGGCCCGCCCGTTCGCCGGGCAGCACCTCGGCGATGGCCGCCGGGATGACACCGGGGACCCACAGGAACGGTGAGATGTCCGCGGCGACACCGAGCGCGGCGAAGCGCGGGAGATCGTCGGGGTGCACGAACTGGCCGTGCGCGACCTGGAATCGCGCGTCGGCGAAGCCTTCGGCACGCACCTTCTCGACGGCGTCGAGGGTCGCGCGCACCGACGCGTCCCCGGTGCAGTGCACCTTGGCCGACAGCCCCGCCGCGGCCGCCGTGCGCAGCCAGCCCACGAGTTCGTCACCCGGCATGGTGGTGGCGCCGTGGTGGCAGGCTCCGTGCGCGGCGTCCGGCAGATACGGCTCCAGGAAGGCGGCGGTCCGCGTCGGCGGGACCCCGTCGAGGAAGATCTTCACGAAGTCCGGCCGGTGGTGCTCGCTCCGGAATTGCCCGGCGACCTCCAGCAACGGTGCCCCGATCGGGTCGAAGCCGAAGATCGGATCGTTGATCAGCAGCGACGAGACGACCCACGCGTGCAGTTCGCCCGCGTCGTCGAGCGATTTCAGCGCCCGCAGGATGTCCGCGGAGACCCCGGCGTCCTGGAACGCGGTGACCCCGTACGAATGCAAGGTGCCGATCCCGTGCCGCGACGCCGCGACGTGCTGCTCCGCGGTGAGCGTCCGTGTCTCGCTGAGCGCCCGCTCGACGGCGACGCCCGCCGCTTCGAGCAGGACGCCGGCGGGTTCGCCCGTGTCCGGATCGCGGACGATCTCCCCGCCCGCAGGATCAGGCGTCGCGGCGGAGACACCCGCGAGCTCCAAGGCCCGGCTGCTCACCCAGCGGTTGTGCCTGCTGTCGTCCGACAGCATGACCGGACGCCCGCCGGCGGCCTCGTCGAGCGCGTGCCGGGCGGAAGACCGCGAGAGCGCGCCGACCAGCGTGGACGCCCAGGCGCTGCCGACCACCCACTCGTCCGGCCCGAGCCCAGCGGCCCGCTCGCGGACCGCGGCGAGGATGTCGTCCAGGCCCGCGTCGAGGCCGAAATTCAGTTCGAACAGCGCAGCGCGCCCGGCGAGGGCGTGATGGTTGTGCACGTCGACCAGACCGGGCATCACGAACGCGCCGTCGAGGTCGACGACCTCGGTGGTCGGCCCGCGTTCGATGTCCTCCAGCGACAGCACCTTGCCGTCCTTGACGGCCAGTGACGACGCCCAGGGGCGATGACCGTCCACTGTGTACACCGTGGCGTTGGTGAGGACGAGGTCGGCGGTCAAGGCTCAGCTCCCGGCCGGGTCGTACGCCTCGGGGTGCACGGTGGTGCTGAGCAGCTTGCCGTGCGCGCCGAAGGTGAAGTGGGTGGGCGTGCTACCGGAGGCGTCCAGTCCGAAAAGGACACCGTGCGAGCGCAGCCGCTTCGCGTCCCGGTGGTCGGCGACGGTCACCGACGCGCACGGGATCACCTTCTCCCGCCAGGCGAAGACGTAGATACCCGGCCGCAGCTCGTAGACCGAGTTCTCGTCGGTGTCCGCGAGCCCCCGCTCCGGTCCGGCCAGGCACTGCCAGGTGTACCAGTGCGGGCTGAGGTACACGTGCTCGTAGGCGTGCTCGGTGCTGTACACCCACAACACCCGGCGCCCGACCAGCGACGTGGTCGGGGCGAGCGAGTCCCCGGTCGGCTCGATACCGCCGATCGTGGCGGCCACGAAGGACTGCGTGACGCGGGGCGAGGTGTCGCCGATCTTGCTCAGTACCAGCAGCGCCCGGCCGCGGCGCAGGTCGAGCAGGAGGGTGAACGCCTCCCCCTGCCGTGCCCGCGGGTGGAACTGGACGTAGTAGAGGTCGTCGTCGACCAGGAACGTCTCGCAGCGATCGGTGCCCGTGCCGTGGTAGGCCCATTCGATCCGGGTGCCGGAGAAGGCGGCGGTGAACCTGGTGCCGTCTTCGCAGGCGAGTTCGAACGAGCGGCCGTGCAGGTCGCCGACCGTGGGCGCCTTGTTCGCGTCGAAGCCGGGGGCGAGTCCGTCCAGCGGCAGCCACGTGGACGTGTCGGACAGGGTCAGTTCGGGCATCGGGAGAGTCCTAGTGCTCGTGGGCGGAACAGTGATCGTCAGCGGCGCCGGAGGGCAGATCGAGGGCCGGGTTTCGGTCGAAGAACCCATAGGGGCGCAAGGAGAAACCGGAGTAGTCGACCGGCATGACCGGCCAGTCCTCCGGACGCGGGATGTGCGTCGGGCCGAACACGTGCCACAGCACGAGGTCGGTGTCGGTGAGGTCGCGGTCGGCGGCCGTCCAGGCGGGCAGGCCCGCGCCGCCCGGATGCGCGTTCGGGCGGTCGCCTGCCGGGAAGCGTTCGTCCGCGCGGTACGGCGTCGCCCACAGATGACGGGTGGCGAACGTCGCCCGCTGGTGGACGGTCGATTCCGGCTGCGCCATCAGGGTCGCGGACGGCCGCGGCACGAGCTGGTACGCCGTGGGGGAGCCGAGGCGGTTGGTCCGCTCCGCGCTGCGGATCTCCCAGACACGCGCCTTGGCCGGATCCGCGAACCGTTGCGCCTCCTGTTCGGTCCGCAGCGGGGTCTCCTTCCAGGTGAACGCGTTCCCGTACGGGTTCTGCTCGCCCATCGGCACGCGTTCGACGTCGATCTCGACGAGCGAATTGCGTTCGCCGTCGATCGCCACGTCGAGCCGTGCGCAGAACAGGTGCTGGTGCACCGGCGCGAACAGGCCGGGGGCGATCTCGTTGGCGTGCGGGTGATCCGTGCCGGGATGCGCGGCGCCCGCGAACACGATGCCGGTGGCCTTCGCCTCCAGTTCCACGGTGCCGTCGAGGTAGAGGTACCAGAAGAAGCCGTAGTCGTAGTTGCCGATGGTGGAGATCGACGAGATCACCAGCCGCCGCGACCGGCGGACCTCGGCGCGGCCGTCGAGATCCGTGTGCTTCCAGAGGATCCCGTAGTCCTCCTCGTGCATGCAGATCGCGCGCGGGATCTCGACCGGGTGGCCGTGGTCGTCGGCGACGAACGCGGGGAAGTAGTGGATGACGCCGAGGCAGTCGCAGCCCAGCCGCAGGTCGTTGGCGTTCTTGCCGAGCAGGTACTCGCCCGCGTCGAAGTAGCTGATCCAGAACCGGCCGGGCGCGGTGTCGCCGTAGGGCACCACCATCTCCGGTACCGACGCGCGGTGCAGCACCGACCGGTCCTGGAAGCTGATCTGATGCAGCGTCAGGCCCTCGCGGGCGTTGAAGCCGACACGGAGTTTCCAGCCCTCCCAGGTGACCTCGCTGCCGTCGACGGTGAAGCTCGGGCCCTCCGGCTGGGTGATCTCGATCGGCTTGAGCGTGGTCCGGGCCGGGACGTCGCCGTAGCGGCCGTGCTCCGGCGGCACGGGGACGTCGCCCTCGTCCTCCACCCGGATGACCCGCTGCTCGGTCAGGTCGATGTGGACGATCAGGCCCTCGACCGGATGCGCCCACGGGCTGTCGGACGCGTCGTCGCGCAGGAACGTCAGCGAGCGGATGACCCGGCCGGTCTCGTCCGGCCTGCCGAAGAACCCGGGCGCCAGTGGGGCGCAGAAGGCGTGCTCGATCCGGTCGGCGAGCCCGCGCCGCTCCATGGCGGCCTGCCATTCCGGCGAGGCCTTGGTGATCGAGGCGGCGAGGTCGTACTCCTCGAACAGGTACGCGGGCTGGCCCGGGCCGCAGTCCTCGGTGGAGACCACTTCACGTTTCGCCAGCGAGACGATCACGTCGCGGGCCTCGCCGGTCGCGGTGTCCAGCAGCGTGTACCGGACCCGGCGGTCGGGGGCGGCGTCGCCCTTCTCCGGCTCCACCGGCAGCACGGCCGGGAACCGTGTGGTGGAGGTGAGCAGGCCTTCGGCGGTCAGGATCGCTCGGCCTGCGGTGAGTTCGTCGGCGGTCAGCGGATCGAGTGGATGCGGCCTGGTCATGCTTCGCAGTCTTGCCGGTCCGTCCCCGGCTGAAAAGGCCGTCATGCGGCTGCCGACAAGAAGGATGCACTGACGGCCAAGCTCGGTGAAAGGTCCGGACCGGAGGATGACGTCATGGGACTGGATCTCGCGGGCAAGGCCGTGCTGGTGACCGGCGCGGCATCCGGTATCGGCCTTGCCTGCGTCCAGGCGTTCCTCGCCGAGGGCGCGCGGGTCGGCGCCCTCGACCGGGCTCCCGTGCCCACCCTGGCCGACGGTCTCCTGGCGGTTCAGGCCGACGTGACCGACGAGCCGTCGGTGGCCGCCGCGATCGGCACCGTGGCGAGCCGCTTCGGCGGGCTCGACGTCGTGGTCGGCTGTGCCGGGATCTCCGGTCCGGTGGGGACGCCGGTCACCGAAACCTCCGCGGCGGATTTCGCCGCCCTGATGGCGGTCAATGTCACCGGCCAGTTCCTGCTGGTCAAACACGCCGCTCCCTGGCTCACCGCCTCGGGCGGCGCGGTGGTGCTGCTGGCCAGTGACTCGGCGTTCACCAGCGCGCCCGGCATGGTCCCGTACTGCGCTTCGAAAGGGGCCGTGGTCGCGATGACCAGGGCGCTCGCGGTCGATCTCCCCGGAGTCCGGGTGAACTGCGTCTGCCCGTCGGTGGTCGACACCCCGATGGCGCGGGGCGATCTCGGCGAAGTGCTCGACGATCCCGCGTTTCCGGTGCAGGCTCCGGAAGACGTCGCCTGGCAGGTGCTCCACCTCGCGTCCGCGCGTTCGCGGGCGGTCAACGGCCAGGCCGTGCTCGCCGACTTCGGCGTCTCGGCCCACTCCGGTTTTCCCGCTTAGAAAGGACTCCGCAAGTGAAGAAGGTTGTCGCGATCACGGGTGGCGGTACCGGAATCGGTGCCGCGGTCGCCCGCCGGTACGCCGACGAGGGCGCTCAGGTGGTGGTGCTCGGACGGCGGCTCGAGCCGCTGGAGAAGGTGGCCGCCGAAACCGGCGCGCACGTCATCTCGTGCGACGCCAGCGATCGCGAAGCCGCCGAGACCGCCGTGGCAGAGATCGTCGGCAAGTTCGGCAGGCTGGACGTCGTGGTGGCCAACGCCGGTGGGCACGGGCTGTCTTCGGTGGTCGACACCGGCGACGAGGAATGGGAACTGGCGCTGCGCTCGAACCTGTCGAGCGCCTTCGTGTTCTGCCGGGCCACGCTGCCTTCGCTGATCGAAACCGGCGGCCAGGTCGTCGTCGTGTCGTCGCTGGCCGGCCTGTTCGCCGGGCCGAACGTCGCCGGATACACCGTCGCCAAGCACGCGCTGATCGGGCTGACGCGTTCGATCGCCCGCGACTACGGGCCGAAGGGCGTCCGCGCGAACGCCGTCTGCCCAGGCTGGGTGCGCACGCCGATGGCGGACGGCGAGATGGACCAGTTCGCCGAGGCCGCGGGCTTCGACGGCGGCCATGACGAAGGCTACCGGCGGGTCACCGCCGAGGTCCCGCTGCGCCGTCCCGCCGAACCGGAGGAGATCGCGTCGATCGTGCGATTCCTGGGGTCTTCGGAGTCGTCGTACATCACCGGCGCGGTGATCGTGGCGGACGGCGGCGCGCACGCGGTCGATCTGCCGACGCTGGCCTTCGAACGGGCGGGCATGGGCTCCTAGCGGGGTTTTGCGCGTGAAGTCCGTGAAGGCCTCCTTCACTACCTTGAGGGTAGGGAAGGAGGCCTTCACGGACTTACGAACGGTCAGGATTCCCCGAGGTAGGCCGCGTGCAGGGTCCCGGGCGAGTCCAGCAGGTCCTGAGCGGAACCCGCGTAGGTGACCCGCCCCGAAGAGACCACCAGCGCGTCACTCGCCACGCCGAGGGCCAGATGCGTGAACTGCTCGACCAGCAGGATCGCCGCGCCCTCTTCGGCGAACCGGGTCACCATCGGCAGCAGTCGGGTGAACACCACGGGCGCGAGGCCCAGCGACATCTCGTCGATCAGCAGGAACGACGGCCGCGCGGCGAAGGCGCGGGCCAGCACCACCATCTGCTGCTCGCCGCCGCTGAGCAGCGCGGCCGGCGAGTCGCGGCGTTTCTCCAGTTCGGGGAACGCCTCGAACAGCTCGTCGGCCCGCGCGCGGGTGCGCGCGGTCAGCATCAGGTTCTCCAGCACCGTCAGGCCGCCGAACACCGCGCGACCCTGTTCGATATGCGCCAGACCTCGCCGCGCGCGGGCGACCCGCGACTGCTTCGTGATCTCGTCGGCTCCCATGTGGACGGTCCCGGCCGAGGCGGGCACCACGCCGGAGACGGCCTCCAGCAGGCTGGTCTTCCCGGCGCCGTTGGGGCCGACGAGCGCCGTGATCCGTCCCGGCTCCAGGGTCAGGTCGACGTCGCGGATCACCGGCCCGGCACCGCGGGTGACCGTCAGCCCCGCTATTCGCAAAGCGTTCACAGCATCTCCGTTTCACCCATGTACGCCTTGAGCACGGCGGGATCGGCGAGCACTTCGGCCTGCGGACCGGAGGCCAGTACGCGGCCGAAGTCGAGGACGGTGATCGTGTCGCAGACCGAGCGCACCAGGTCCAGATCGTGCTCGATGAGCAGGACCGAAACCCCGAACCGCGCGGGAACCTGCCGCAGCCGTTCCCCGAACGCGACGTGCTCCTCGTGCGGCAGCCCGGCGGCGGGCTCGTCGAGCAGCAGGACACGCGGCCGCGCCAGCAGATGCCCGACGACCTCGATCAGCCTGCGCGCACCGACGTCCACTTGCGACAGTGGGGTGGGGGCCGCAGGGCAGCCGAAGAAGTCCAGCGCGTCGCCGATCTCGTCGGCGGTGAGCCGTCGCCTGGCGAGGAACTTCAGGTACGCCCCGACCGTCAGTCCCGGCGGGACGCGGTCCTGCTGGAACGTCCGGCGCAGCCCGGTGCGGGCCCGGTTCGACGGCGATCCGGTCAGCGGGCGGCCACCGAGTTCGACGGCGCCCTCGGCGTTCGGCAGGAATCCGCTGATCGCGTCGACCAGCGTCGACTTGCCCGCGCCGTTCGGCCCGATGACACCGAGGACCCCGTGCTCCGGCACCGATATGTCCACTGAGGACAGTGCGGCCACATGCCCGAAATTCACGCTCAGGCCCCGTACGGTGAGCAGTGGCGGACCGGCGGAGACCGGTCCGGCATCGCCGGCTCCGGCGGCGAGATCGAGTTTCGCCGGTTCCTTCTTGGACCGGCGGTACCAGATCTGCCGCACCGTGGTGCCCAGGTTCCCGCCACCGGCCAGCGCCTGGACCCCGAGCACGCCGAACACCACGAAACCCCAGTCCTGCGGGATTCCCCAGCGCTTCAGCAGTTCCGGCACCCCGACCCACAGGACCGCGCCGAACACGGCCATGTCGATCAGATGCGCGCCCGACATGATCGCCAGCACGTACAGCGCCAGCGACTGGATCGCGGTGAAACTGGCCGGGAAGGCGATCCCGACCTGTCCGGTGAGCAGACCGCCGCTGATCCCGCCGAGGGTGGCGCTCACGGCGAACGCGGTCAGCTTCGACGTCCGCACACTCGTGCCGGCGGCCGCCGTGCCGCGTTCGGAGAACGCCACCGCCTGCCAGGCGCTGCCCCAGCGCCCGCGGCGCAGGAAGTACACGGCGAGGCAGCACAGCACCAGCACCACGACGGCGAGCCGGAAATACGACCGGTCGTCGGAGAAGGCGTCCGGCCGTTCGACCGAGATCCCGGCGGAGACACCGGGGAACTGCAGCTGGACGAGCGCGAGGTCGGCCGCCGCGGCGAGCCCCAGCGTGACGACGGCGAGGTTGATCCCGCGCAGCCGCAGCGCCGGGAGCCCGACGAGCACCCCGACCACCCCGGCGGCGAGACCGCCCAGCACCAGCCAGGTGAGGAACCCGCCGGGCGCCTGCGCCTCGTTCAGCGCCGACACCGTCCAGGCGCCGACGGCGCCGAAGGTCAGCTGGCACAGGGAGATCATGCCCGCGCTGCCGGTGACCACGCCCAGCCCGAGCAGTGAGATCCCGGCGACGACGGCGCTCATGCCGAGGTAGACGAAGTACCCGTCGAGACCGACACTCAGGCCGTACCCGACCGCGATCGCCACGATGGCGACGACGAACGGGATCCCGCGTTCAGCGAGCCGCATCCCACACCTCCTTGCGCTGCGACCACAGCAGCAGCGCGACGATCACTGCGAACGGCAGGAAGTACCGCATCACCGAAAGGCCATCGACCTGCGCGGCCGCGCCCTGGATCAGGCCGAGCCCCAGCCCGCCCGCGACCGCGAGGTCGAGCCGGCGGAATCCGCCGAGCAGGGCCGCCGCGGCCGCGGGGACCACCAGCATCGCCAGCGACGTCGCGTCGTTGGACTGCGACGGCGCCACGATCGAGATGACCAGCGTGCTGACCACCCCGGTGACCGCCCAGACCGCGACGCTGAGCCGCTTCGCCGGAATGCCCAGCAGCTCCGCCGTCGTCGGGCGTTCCGACAGCGCCCTGAGCTGGACGCCCGCCGGGGTCCGGCTCAGCACGATCCGGCTGGCCACCGCCACCAGGATCGCCAGCGCGACGGTGACCACGGTGACCTGGCTGATCACCACGCCGCCGACGGTCACCGCCGGACCGTCCAGGATCGGGTGGAACGGCTGCGGTTTGTTGCCGAACAGGATGAACGACAACGAGATCAGCAGGAGCAGCACCGCCACGGTGACCGCCGAGCGGGTGCCGGTGTCCGCCTCGGCGAGCCAGGTGGACACGATCCAGCCGAGCAGCGCGCTGAGCAGGCCGCCGAGCACGATCCCCGCGACGGTGGCGAGCCATATCGGCAGGCCCAGATCGACGGACAGGAACACCGCCACGTAGCAACCGAACATCCCGGTGGCAGACTGCGCGAAGTTCACCACTCGCACGAGGCGCGACATCAGCGTCAGGCATACCGCCAACACCGCGTACAGTCCGCCGGCAGCCAGGCCTGCCAGCGCTCCCTGCAGCATCGAATCCTCCCGTTACTTCTTGGGAATCCGCAGCCAGTCGTCGGCGACGAGTTCCCATTTGTTGGTGCCGGAGGCGAGCTTGATCGGCCAGCCCGCGGTGTTGTCGTGGTGCGTCCGGCCGGGGCCGAAGACGTACGGCGTGCCGACCATCGGATCGGTGATCGGCTTCATCTCGCGCAGTGCCTTGGTCACCGATTCACGGGTGATGTCACCCTGGATGCCGCGAACGACGTCGAGGAAGTACTTCGCCGCCAGGTAACCGCCCTGGCTGAACGAGGTCAGCGGGATGTTGTTCTTGGTCATCAGCTCGCGCCAGTCCTTGTTCTGCGGGCTGGTCGCGTCGGTGAACGGGTAGAACTCGGCGGGTACGTACACCCCGGCGCCGGCGTTGGTGATGGCCTTGGCGTAGTTCTCGCTGTACACGCTCGTGAGCAGCAGCCACGTGACGTCGTTCCAGCCCTGCGCCGCGGCGGCCTTCAGCTGCCCGATGGAATCCGGCTCGACCGGGTTCACCGTGATCGCCTTGCAGCCCGCGTTGCGCGCCTTGACGATGTAGGAGGTGTAGTCGGAGCCGCCGTAGGGCACGGTCGCGTCGAGGTACTTGAGCTTCTTGCCGCTGATGGCCGACCACTCGTCGATCGCCGCCTGGTACGACGGCAGCGTGTTGCCCGCGATCTCCAGCAGCGCGCAGATGTCGTTCAGCTTCAGCGTTTCCGAGCCGTAGAGCAGGGTCAGCGTCATGTCGTGGTACGGGCCGACGTTGACCGGGGCGATGTTCGGGCTGGAGAAGCAGGCCGGGTCCACGCCGATGCCTTGCATGGACAGGATCTTCTGCTGCTCGTAGTACTTGTTGTTGATCTCGCACTCGATGAGGCTGGACGAGCCGACGAGCGCCACCGCCTCGTCCCGCCCGACGACCTCACGGGCCGCGGCGGCCGCTGCCGCCGGGTCGCCCTTGTCGTCGAGCGCCTTGTACTGGATCTGCCTGCCGTTCACGCCGCCGCTGGCGTTGGCCGCGTCGAAGACCGCCTTGGCCGCCTGCGAGGCCTCGGGGAAGGTCGCCGCGCCGCTCAGCGCGTTGACCGAACCGACCACGATCGGCCCGCTCGAACCGCTGCCGGATCCGGCGCAGCCCGCCGTCGCGAGCAGGACGGCCGAGGCGAGGGCGACGAGGCGCCGCGCGGGTTTCACCGGTTCTCCATGGCGTCGACCACGGGCACCGAGTCGACGATCTGCTCGAACGAGGTGACCTTGCCGTCGTCGAACCGCCACACGTGCGCGACGCGGGCGGTGAACGAGCGACCGGTCTCGCGGTGCTTGGCCTGATAGGTCCCGAGGCCGATCACCGTGTCACCGGCGTCGAGAAGGTCGCCGAGGGTGAACGTGTAGCCCTCCCAGTCCTTCGCGATGGCGCCGAAGACGTTGTCCCGGACCTCTTCCGGACCGGTGTAGGTGCCGGCGTAAGGGAAACCGGCCGCCTCCGTCCAGGTGGTCTCGGGACCGAGCGGGGCCAGCATGCCCGCCAGGTCGCCCCGGTCACTCGCGGCGTAGTGCGCGGCGATGATGTCTGGATTGGACACTGAGGCTCCTTGATGTCTGTTGGTGAACCCGCGTCCGCGATCGACGTCGGCAGGGCGCGGCTTGGTTCTTTCAGGTCGCGGGGGTGGTGAAGGCGCCCTGCCACCGCGATAGCGGGACCTTCGGCGGGGCGGGTTCACGCGTATGGTCACTTTCCGGACAAAGTCTCAGCTCCGCCGACAAGTTCCTTAGACCGGTTGGGCGTCGGGGTAGGCGACGGCACCGAGTGGATAGATGTGCCCGCCCGCGCGGGAGTGCTCCGACCGGCCGTCGCCGGTCAGGCCGAGGAAGACGCCGGTGGTCTTCAGCGCGTAGCCGAGGTCGTGCAGCCACACACTGGCCACGGCGATGCGGAATTCGCGGAAACAGAACAGGTAGAGCCCGTCCTGGAACTTCCACACCGTCGACAGGTCCATGTCCCCGTGGCCGCGCTGGACGCCTTCGAGGCATTGCCAGGCATAGCGTTGCGAAGACACGTACACGTGCTCGTAGAGGTGTTCCGGGCTGTAGCGGTAGATGTTGCGCTTGCCGATCAGGTCGCGCGACGGCCCGGGAACCTCGCCGGTCGGCGTGCCCGCGTCGGTCGTGCCGGACCAGAACGTCTGGGAGACACGGGGAACGCCTTCGACATCCTCGGCGCCGATGACCGAGCGCACGGCGAGCGCGCGATGCGTCGTCGTGGAGAAGACGACGGTGAGCGCTTCCCCTTCGACGCTGGTGTGTGGGAGATTGACGAAGAAGACGTCTTCCCGGACGGCGACCGCGTCGTACGGATCCTTGATGCCGTTGCAGGTGACGGTTTCAGCGTTTTCGAACCACAGCGCGAGCGTCGTTCCGTCGTCGAGGGTGACGGTGAACTCGCGTCCCGACAGGTCCGCGTTCGGCAGGCGGTAGGTGGCTATTCCGGCGGCGAACTCGTCATAGGTACGCCACTGTTCCTCGGGTGCTTCGGGCATGCGGTCATCGTCGAGGCGACCGCCCTGGCAGGGCCAGCTGTCACGCGCTGGGCGGCAACAACCGATCGCTCACGGTCAAGCCGCGCCGCAGTTCGCTCGGCGAGCAGCCGAATTCCGTCTTGAACACCCGGCTGAAATGCGGCGCGTCGACGAAACCCCACTTCGCCGCGATGGCCGCCACGGGCCGCGAAGTGTGCACGGGGTCGAGCAATTCGCGGCGGCAGTGTTCGAGTCGCCGGGTGCGGATCCAGCCCGAGACGGTCGTGCCCTGCTCGTGGAAGAGGCCGTGCAGATGCCGGGTGGAGATGTAGTGCTCGGCGGCGATCTGTGCCGGTCCCAGGTCGGTGGCGGAGAGGTTCGCGTCGATATAGGCGAGGACACGGCGCATCAATTCGTGATGCGGCCCGGCCGTCGCGCGGGCGAGGTCGAGCTCGCTGGCGAACAGGGTGGCGAGCAGATCGACCGCGGTATGCGCGAGCCGGACACCCGCCGGCCCGCCGAGCTGGTCGAGGTTGCTGCCGAGCTGCGCGAGGAAGGGCACCACCACGTTGCCCATGCCCCGCTTGCCCGACATCGGCACCGCGGTCAGCTGGCCGACCAGGTCGCGGGGGAGATCGATGAGCCGCTGCGGGAACATCACCACGAGCGTGCGGAAATCCTCTTCGAACGCCAGGGTGTACGGCCGGTGCGTGTCGTACAACGCCACGTCGCCGGGACGCAGCATCGCCTCGCGGTTGTCCTGCACGAGCAGGCCGGTGCCGGACAGGATCAGGCTCAGCTTGTAGTAGTGCCTGTCCGCCCTGGCGATGAGTTCGGGGGTCCGCTCGACCACGTGCGCCGACGCGGTCACCTCGGTCAGCTGCACGTCGTCGGCTCCGCACGAGCGGATGCGGCCGCGGAAGTGGTCCCGGTGCTCGCTCGTCACGTGCAGCGGCACGAAGGATTGTGACACCACCGTGCGGAAGTCGGTGAAATCTCGCGCGACCGTGGTGGTGGTCGGGTCGGCGGTGGCGGTGGTCACGGGGGTCACCTCGCAGCATCGGGTGGCGAATTTCATATACGATAAGCGATACGATGCTGCCGGGCAATGATCGCGGCGAGGTCAGTCGGCGAGGCGGAACAGGAGGGTTCCAGGGTCCACGTCGACGGGTACCACCGTGCCCGTTTCGTAGCGGCCGACGTCCTCGGTGAGCACTCGCGCGCTGAACGGTGCCACGCCCGGGCCGGTGACCACGAGGTCGACGTCGTCCGTGGGCGTGCTCACCTCGCCGACCCAGATCCGCTTGCTGGAAACGACTTCGGCGTTCGCGCGGACACCTTTCCGGTCGAGTCCGCGATGGGCCTCCCTGGCTTTGGCGTTCTGCCAGAGATGCGAGCCGACGACGCCGGTACCGCCGAGGGTGAACACGGCGCCCATGGCGACGACGACCAGGCGGTCGTCGTCGCCGGGAGCGAAGCGGGTGCTGATCCAGAGCAGGGCCGGACCGATCAGGACCAGCACGGTCATGAAGAAGCCCAAGAGGCAGCCGATGACGGTGAAGGCGGGCAGCTCCGGGGCTTCCTTGCCTTCGCGGTCCGTCTTCACCAGCGTGAGGTTACTGGCCGGTTTCCCACACCGGTTCGGCAAAAATGCCCGCTTGTCCCCGGTTGTGCCGGGCGAGCGCGTCGAAGGACGGCTTGCGTTCGAACCGGTACGGCGATTTCTCGTCCTCGTGTCGTTCGCGCAAGGTTTTCACCAGGCCGTACGACGCCATGTCGAGATCGAACTCCGGCCGGGCCGGATGATGCGGCAGGTTCGGCGCGATGAACGTGTACACGTGCGCGCCCCGGATCCCCGCTGCGCCGAACAATGCGCAGCCGGTCAACGGGTCCTCGCGGCCGGCGGGGAAGGCTTGGCTGCACGACGTGGAAGCCCCAAGGGGTGGCGGCCTATTCTCCTTGCAATGCGGCAGTGAGGTGTTCGTAAGTGTCTTGGTCAAACGCGACAAGTCGAATCTGCTTGACGCGAGTCGGCGTGGAGCTGAGCGTTGCGACCGCGATGTTCGCCGCCTGGTCGACGGGATATCCATAGACGCCGGTGGCGATGGCTGGGAAGGCCATGCTGCGCACGCTCAGCTCATCCGCGACCTGGACGCATCGGCGGTAGCACGAGGCCAGAGTCTCCGCCTCGTCCCGGTCGCCGCCTTCCCAGACTGGTCCTACGGTGTGGATGACGTGGTGAACAGGCGGGTCGAGATCGAATGCCGGGGTTGCCATCGCGTCGCCGGGTGGGCAGGGTCCGATGGCAGCACCCGCTTCGGCGAGCCGAGGTCCTGCCGCCCGATGGACGGCCCCATCGACTCCACCGCCGCCAAGCAACGACTCGTTGGCAGCGGTCACCACGGCGTCCACGTTTTCTTTGGTGATATCGCCACGCACTACCTCAATGACGGCCATAGCTGGATAGTGCCATCAGTACGGTGTGCACATGCGTTAACGTGAGCAGGTCAGTGTTCGCCTGTCGCGAACCGGCCTGACTTCAGGATTCTCCCGGATGGTCATATCGAGAGGTATTCGCTTCTTGGATCGCGGCCACTTCGCTACTTGTCACGATCTGACGTTCGTCGTCAGTCGGATGGATCGACTTGATGTCGACCCGCCATTTTTCTTGATCGGAACTTTTGTCGCAGGGCAAAGTGACAACGGAAAGATGCTGGCCTGACTTGTTTCGACAAATATCCGGCTTGGCGCATCGACGTATATGGGCGCCCCCGGACATGTCCTAGCGCAGATCGTGCACCCGGAAGGTGTGCGCGATATCGAACCGGCGCAGGAACGCCTGCGATAACGATCCACATCGGACACGTGTCGGGTGGTGCACACTGATTAATTGACGCCCTTGGTGGGTCTTCTTGTCCTCGGCAAAGCACCGGGCCGAACCGGCAAGATCTCCGCACCTGCACCCCACGATGACAGTGGCCAGGCAACCGACGAGGGTACCTACGTGCGCGCGGACTGAACCCGAACGTCGTCGTTCCTGGACAACACGCAGGCGATGCACGAGGCGGGGAGCTGATCATTTGAGCGCCACCCTTTGAAGCTGCCCACCGCGCTGACGTGGGTGCCGTGGTTTGGGTGCAGGACGCTCAGCGGCTCGGCCGGGAGGAGGCACAGTGGGTCGGAGTAGATAGCGATGGGAACGTTCGTCAGGTTGAAGATGACCTGTGTGCCCGAGGGCAACTGCTTGCAGCCCTTGGGGTTCTCCCAGGTGGTCAACGGTGTGAACTCGTGCTCGAAGGCGATCACTTTGCCGAAGGCCTCTACGGCCGAGGCGGGGGCAGTTCCGAGTGCGGCCATGGCCGCCGCGGCCAGTGCGGTGGCGGCGATACGGGTGACAGACATGCGGGCTCCTTTGTCACAAGTGGCACAATCCGGACACCGCCGAAGTATCCAGGGATTCACAGACGGAGCAACCCGGCCATTTCCCCGGCAGCCGGGTGACCTGTGGAATTCATGCGATGGTGATCACCTGAATCAGTGAGAAGTGTTGCTCACACTATCTGCACCCGAGCAGGCGCCACAGCGCGACCGCCATTCTCGGCTCCAGGCAAGACAAGAAGGTCGCGAATCGCGGGCAGTGGGCCAAGGCCGAAGTGATCGGTTCCAGGAACGACACCTGCAACGCGTATTACAACTCCAACGCATGATTGACCGACGCGGGGCGTCGAATCCGGCTGTGCCGGGTTCGGCGCCCCGCGAACGTGGGGTCAGATGAGCGCGGCGGGGAGCGTTTCGAAGCCGCGCAGGATCCGGGTCTCCCGCCTTCGCGCCCCGTCGAGCAGCCGCAGACCGGGGAAGCGCTCGAAGATCGACCGCAGCCCGATCTCGCCTTCCATTCGCGCCAGTGAAGCGCCGAGACAGTAGTGCCGCCCCGCGCCGAACGACACGTGATCCCGCGCGTTCGCCCGCTCGACGTCGAAGCCGGCGGGGTCGTCGAAGATCTCCGGGTCCCGGTTGGCGCCCGCGAGCACGGTGGTGACGATCGCGCCGCGCTCGATACGGGTCCCGCCGATCTCGGTGTCCCGCGCGGCCAGCCTGCCGGTGAGCAGGACCGGCGGGTCGTAGCGGAGGACCTCGTCGACGGCATTGCTCCACAGGCCCGGATCCGCCCGTAGCTTCGCGAGTTCGTCCGGGTGCCGGGTGAGCAGGGCGATGCCGTTGCCGAGGAGGTTGACGGTCGTTTCGAAGCCGGCCGCCAGCACCAAGCCGGCGGTGGCCTTGAGTTCCCGTTCGGTCAGGCCGACGCCGTCCTCGCGCGCGGCGATCAGCTTGCTGAGCAGGTTGTCGCCGGGATTCGCCCGCAGCTTCTCCAAATGCAGGGTGAGCCACGAATCGAATTCGGCCAGCGTCGCCTCCACCGTCCGGAAGGTCCGCCACGGCAGGCCGAGGTCGAGACTCGGGGCCGCGGCGCCGCCCAGCGCGAGCACCTTGTCGCGTTCTTCCGGTGGGACGCCGAGGATCTGGCTGATCACCGTGACCGGCAGGAGCCCGCAGTACTGCTCGATGAGATCGACCGGGCTCGTCGGGTCGAGGCCGTCGAGCAGTTCGTCGGTGATCGCCTGTGTGCGCTCCCGCAGCTGCTCCACCGCGCGGGCGGTGAAGACGCGGGTGACCAGTTTGCGGTAGCGCGTGTGGTCGGGCGGTTCGCTGGCGAGCAGCGACGGCGGCTCGATCGGATGGATCAGGCCGGACGACGACCAGGCGATGAGCCGGTTGAGCAGCGGGTTGTCCGGGACGAACCGCACGGTCTTGAACGCATCGCTGGTCAGGACCTCTTTGCACGCCGAATGCCGGGTGGTGACGTGCCCGACCCGGGTGGTCGCGATGGCGCCGTGCGAGCGGATCTCGTCGAACAGGCCGGTCAGGTCCGCTCCGCCGCTCGCCTCGACGGACAGCCTGCCCTGGAGGTCGCCCCGGCGCGCCGCGGCCCGGAGGGCGACCCGGGGGATGGCGTGGCCGATGCTCCAGCGGGTGACCGGTTTGGCGATCGCCTCCGCCTTGTGCCGGAAGGTCCGGGCGGGGGCGGTCTTGAGTGCGAACATCAGGACTCCGTCCGTGCGGGGTTCCTTCGAAGGTAGCGGAACGACGTGTCAGTAGCGAGCGGCTGCGATATCTGCGGTCCCGCTCTCCGCTCGGTAATGTTCTGCACTTCCAGTGGGCCGGGGAGTGCTTGTGGGCGGCTACGGGTTCGACATCGCGCTGGTCGCGGTGCTGGTGGTGCTCAACGCGGTGTTCGCGGGCAGCGAGATGGCGCTGATCTCGTTGCGCGAAGGGCAGCTGCGAGCGTTGGAACGCGACGGCCGCGCGGCAGGCCGCACCCTGGTGCGGCTGGCGCGCGACCCGAATCGTTTCCTGGCGACGATCCAGATCGGGATCACGCTCGCCGGGTTCCTCGCCTCGGCCACGGCGGCGGTGTCCCTCGCGCAACCCCTGGTGCCGCTGCTGGGCTTCCTCGGCGACGGGGCCGGCGCGGTGGCCGTCGCGCTGGTGACGGTGGTCCTCACGTTCCTGACCCTGGTGCTCGGCGAACTGGCTCCGAAGCGGCTGGCCATGCAGAACGCGCTGCGGTGGGCGTTGCTCGTGGCGCGTCCGCTGAACCTTTTGTCAGCGATCTCGAGGCCCGTGGTGTGGGCGTTGAGCGTGTCGACGAACTTCGTCGTGCGGGCGCTGGGCGGCCGGTCGGAGGCCGATCCGGACCAGATGTCGCCCGAGGAGCTCCGGGAGCTGGTCTCGGCGCAGCGCGGCCTGAACGCCGAGCAGCGCATGATCATCAACGGCGCCTTGGAGATCCACGAACGACGGCTGCGGGAAGTGCTCGTTCCCCGCCGGGCGGTGCTGACCCTGGCCGCCGAACAGGATCTGCTTTCGGCGCGCAGGCAACTGGCCGAATCCGGCCATTCGAGGGCGCCGGTCGCCCGCGGCGGCCATCTGGACGACGTCGTCGGTGTCGTGCGGCTGCGCGACCTGCTCGACGACCACGAAGACCTCGCCGAAGTCGTCCGGCCGGCGGTGGTGTTCCCCGATTCGCTGCGGGTGTCGGACGCGCTCCGGAGTTTCAAGGCCGAACGGGAGCAGATGGCGCTGGTGGTCGACGAGCACGGCGCCGTCGCGGGCATGGTCACGCTGGAGGACCTGCTGGAGGAGATCGTCGGCGAGATCTACGACGAGACCGACCGTGACGTGCTCGCCGTGCGCGACGGCCAGGACGGTTCCCTGGTCCTCCCGGGCACCTTCCCGGTGCACGACCTCGTCGACGTCGGGGTCGAGCTGCGCGACGCGCCGCCGGGGGAATACGCGACGATCGCGGGGCTGATCCTCGTGATCCTCGGGCGGATCCCGGAGAAACCGGGCGACCGCGTGGTGGTCTCCGGCTGGACCGCCGAGGTGCTCGGCGTGGAGCATCACGCGATCACGCGGGTGGCGCTGCACCGGGGGCCGGGTGCGGAGCGATGAGTTGCGCCGGACGCGCGGGGTTGGCAGCGTGCCCGGTGTCCCGCCACGAAGAAAGGTGCCCCGATGCCGCAAGACCAGCCGGATTTGAAACCTCGTTCGCGCGACGTGACCGACGGCCTGGAGCGCGCGGCGGCCCGCGGGATGCTCCGCGCGGTCGGGATGGGCGACGACGACTTCGCCAAACCGCAGATCGGGGTGGCGTCCTCGTGGAACGAGATCACCCCGTGCAACCTGTCGCTGGACCGGCTGGCCAAAGCGGTCAAGAACGGCGTGCACGCGGCCGGTGGCTACCCGCTGGAGTTCGGCACGATCTCGGTGTCCGACGGCATTTCCATGGGACACGAGGGAATGCACTTCTCGCTGGTGTCCCGCGAGGTGATCGCCGATTCGGTCGAGACGGTGATGATGGCCGAGCGGCTGGACGGCTCCGTGCTGCTGGCAGGCTGCGACAAGTCGTTGCCGGGCATGCTCATGGCCGCGGCCAGGCTCGACCTCGCCTCCGTCTTCCTTTACGCCGGCTCGATCATGCCCGGTCAGGTCGACGGCCAGGACGTCACGATCATCGACGCCTTCGAAGCCGTCGGCGCCTGCCTGGCAGGCAAGATCAGCCGTGCCGAAGTGGACAAGATCGAGCGCGCGATCTGCCCCGGCGAAGGTGCCTGCGGCGGCATGTACACCGCCAACACGATGGCGTCGGTCGCCGAAGCACTCGGCATGTCGCTGCCCGGATCGGCCGCCCCGCCCGCGGTCGACCGGCGTCGTGACGGTTTCGCGCATCGTTCGGGGGAGGCCGTCGTCGGCATGCTCCGCCAGGGCGTCACCGCGCGGCAGATCATGACCATGGAGGCCTTCGAGAACGCGATCGCCGTCGTGATGGCGCTGGGCGGCTCGACCAACGCCGTCCTCCACCTGCTCGCGATCGCGCGCGAGGCGGAGGTCGATCTGCGCATCGACGACTTCAACCGGATCGGCGACAAGGTCCCGCACCTCGGCGACCTCAAACCGTTCGGGAAGTACGTGATGAACGACGTCGACAAGGTCGGCGGCATCCCCGTGGTGATGAAGGCGCTGCTCGACGCCGGGCTCATGCACGGCGACGTGCTCACCGTGACCGGGAAGACGATGGCCGAGAACCTCGAAGGCATCGCGCCCGCCGGGGTCGACGGCGAGATCATCCGCCCGCTCGACCGCCCGATCCACAAGACCGGCGGGCTGACCATCCTCAAGGGCTCGCTGGCGCCCGAAGGCGCGGTCGTGAAGTCGGCGGGCTTCGACGAATCGACGTTCACCGGTACCGCGCGGGTCTTCGACGGCGAGCGGGCCGCTCTCGACGCGCTCGCCGACGGCCGGATCGTCGCCGGGGACGTCGTCGTCATCCGCTACGAAGGTCCCAAGGGCGGGCCGGGGATGCGGGAGATGCTCGCCATCACCGGCGCGATCAAGGGCGCCGGACTCGGCAAGGACGTCCTGCTCATCACCGACGGCCGGTTCAGCGGTGGCACCACAGGACTCTGTGTCGGGCACATCGCCCCGGAAGCCGTCGACGCCGGGCCGATCGCCTTCGTGCGCGATGGGGATCCGATCACGCTCGACGTCGCGAACCGGACGCTCGAAGTCGAGATCGACGACATCGAGGCGCGCAAGGAGGGCTGGACCCCCAAGGCGCCGGCGTACACGCGCGGGGTGCTCGGCAAGTACGCCAAGGTCGTGCGGAGCGCCGCGCACGGAGCCGTTTGCGAGTAGCCACCCGACAGCTCACTCACGGGCTCTGAAGTACGTGAAGGCCCCCTTCCTGTACATAGGCGCAAGGATGGGGGCCTTCATGTACTTGGCCCGCGATCAAGCTGCACCCGACCTCCACGAACGGGTGATGGGCGGGCCTGACAGCCCGAGTACGTAATTCACCCGATGCGCCCGGCTACTCCGCGGTAGCAGACTCGGCGGCCCGACGATTCCCGCTGCTCCGGAGGTCGACGATGACCGCGTCTCACGCCCCTGCCCGCTCCGCCGCCCTCGTGATCGCCCGGGTGGTCGTCGACGGGATCCGGCATTCGCTGCCCGAGCACGCGCCGCTGTTCGACGCACGGGCCACCGAGTTCGTCGCCTCGGTACTGGAGCGCGACGGGATGAACCTGGGCATCGCGGCGGGTGCGGACGCCTTCCGCCAGGCAGGCGTCGCCGAGTACGCGGCGGGCAAGGAACTGGACCGGCTCTCCAGGGCCTACCACTCGGCGGGCCGGTGTGCCCTTCCCGCGCTGGCGTCGTTGTCGCGGCAGCCCGGGGCCGGGTCCGCCCTGATGGACACCGGGGTGGAGGCGCTGCTCCGCTGCTCGGACGTCCTGATCCGGCTGTCCACCGCGGCCTACCGCGCCGCGCACACGCCCTCGATCGCCGAGCTGCGCCGAGACCTGCTGAAAGAGATCTTGAGCGGCCGATCGCCCGCGAAATGGGCGGGACTCGCGGCCGACGCGGGCTGGGTGCCGCCCGCGCGGGTGGTGGCCATCGCTGCCGAGCCCGGCGCCGTCCGCGCCTCGTTCGGTCCGGAGGTGCTGGCCGACCTCGGCGGCGAATACCCGCATCTGCTCGTGCCCGACGACATCGAGATCGGCGGTGTCCTGGCGGGGACGCGGGCGGCGGTCGGGCCCGCGGTGGCCCCCGCCGACGCCGCGGTGTCCCTGCGCTGGGCGCGCCGGACACTGGAGCTGGTCCGCCGTGAGGTGATCGAGGACGGCCCGCTCGTGCGCTGGTCGGATCACCTGACCACGCACTGGCTGTTCGCCGACGAGGTGCTCACCACCGCGCTGGTGACCCGCAGCCTGGCGCCGATCGCCGACCTGCCCGCCAACGAGCGCACCAAACTCGCCGAAACCCTCGACGCCATGCTCTCCGCCCGCGGCGGGGCGCCCGAGATCGCGAACAACCTCGGCGTCCACCCGCAGACGGTCCGGAACCGCATGCGACGGCTGCGGGTCCTGTTCGGTGCCCGGCTCGACGATCCGCAGTCCCGCCTGGACCTGCGGATCGCCCTGCGCGCGGAGCTGCGCACGGTCGAACCGGCCCGGCCCTCCGCCCCGATGAAGGTGGCGTGAGCGTCAGGCGGGATCCGCGGACCGGGTCACCCAGGTGGCGACCTGGACGCGGTTCGAGTAGCCGAGCTTGGTGAGGATGTGGTCGATATGGGTGTCCACCGTGCGCCGGGCGATGCCGAGCCGGTCGGCGATCTCCTGGTTCGTCAGGCCCTCGGCGATCACGTGCGCGATCTCGGTTTCGCGTTTGGTGAGCACCTGCGCGGTTCGTTTCCGCGGGCCGGGGGTGCGTTCTTCGAGGGCGTACGCGATGGCGTCCCGGGTGGGCATCGCGGCGCCGTCGGCGAATTCCTTGACCGCGACCTCCCAGCCCAGCGCCGTCGTCACGGTGTCGGTGTCGGCGAGCAGCGGTTCGGTGAACGCCTCGTACCGCGTCGGCCAGGCGCCGACCGTGCGCCAGACGTTCATCGCGGCGCCCTGCAGGATCGCCGCCCGGTTGGGGCGTTTGGTCCGGGCCGCGCAGCCCGCCATGACGGTGAGCGTGAACCCGACGACGACGCGGTCGTCCACCCGCTCGTGCAGGCGCAGGACCTGCTCGCAGCAGCGCTCGGCGACGGCGAGATCACCTTGCAGGTATTCCGCGGCGGCGCGCGACCACAATGCCCAGCCACGCCAGAAGACCTCACCACGGCGCTCGCAGCGCTCGACGGCTTCCGCGAGTACCGCCCGCCCGCGGTCGATGTCGCCGTTCAGCCAGACGGCGAGCCCGTGGTTGTAACTCGCCCAGAGGTCCCCGCCCTCGTCGCCATGGGCGCGGAAGAGATCGATGGCCGTGCCGAACAGGCGTGACGCCTCGACCATGTCGTCGCCGATCAGCGCGGCGTAGGCACGGACGTGGAGCACGTACGCGGCGGCGAGTTCGTCGCCGCTCGCCTCGGCTTCGGCGGCCGCCCGCTCCACCATGCACCGGTGGGCGGGCATGTCTCCCTGCACCACCGCCAGGAAGCCGGAGAGCCACAGCCCGTGCGCCCGCTCCGGGACCCCCGGTGCCGCGGCCTCGTCGAGGCGGCGGACCCACATCCGGCCTTCGGTGTTGAGCCCGCGGACGATCCAGAACTCCTTGACGTCGCGCAACATCCGCAGCCCGACGACGGCGTCCTCGGGATCGCCGGTGCAGTAGTCGAGGGCGACCCGCAGGTTCGCGTGTTCGCGCCGCAGCCGCCCGATCCAGCCGAGCTGATCGGTCTCCAGCCATTCGGAGGCGTACCGGCCGGCGAGTTCGGCGAACCAGTCCCGGTGCCGTTTCCGGAACTCCGCCGTCCCGCCGGTTTCGCTGAGCCTGTCGACGCCGTACTCGCGCACCGATTCCAGCATGCGGTACCGCACCCCGCCGGGGTATTCCTCGCGCAGCAGGATGGACTTGTCGAGTAGCCCGTCGACGACTTCGAGGACGCGTTCGCGCGGCAGTTCGCCGCCGCCGCAGACCTGCTCGGCGGCGTCGAGGTCGAAGCTGCCGGAGAACACCGACGCGCGTGCCCACAGCAGCCGTTCGGGCCCGGTGCACAGGTCGTGGCTCCAGTCGATCAGGGCCCGCATGGTCTCGTGCCGCTCCGGCCGCCCCCGCCGGTCCTTCGTGAGCACGGAGAACTGGCGGTCGAGGCGGTCGGCCAGCTGACGCACGGACAACGCCCGCGCGCGGACGGCGGCCAGTTCGATGGCCAGCGGCAGCCCGTCGAGCCTGCGGCACAGCCGGATCAGCGGCTCGGCGTCCTCTTCGGTGAGCCGGAACGACGGCGCGACGGCGGTCGCGCGGTCGACGAACAGCCGCACGGAGTCGTCGTTCAGCACGCGTTCGAAGGAGTCGCCCTGTTCCGGGATCGCCAGCGGCGGCACCGGCAGGACGCGCTCGCCCGCCACACCGAGGGACTGCCTGCTCGTGGCCAGCACGGTCACCTGCGGACAGGCCCTGACCACGGTGTCGGCGAACCAGGCGCAGCTGTCGACCAGATGCTCGCAGTTGTCGAGCACGAGCAGCAGGCGGCTCGCCTGAAGGGCTTCGACGACGACATCGATGGCCGGTTTCGCCGAGCGGTCACCGAAGCCGAGGACATTCGCCACCGTCGGCACCAGCAGCGCGGGCTCCCGCAGTTCGGCCAGCGACACGAACGCGACCTCGTCGGCCGTGGCCTCCCGGTGGGCCGCCGCGATCCGCCAGGCGAGCCTGGTCTTGCCCACTCCGCCCGGCCCCGTCAGCGTGACCAGGGACGATGCCTCCAGCAGGCGCCTCGCCTCACCGGTCTCGGCGTCCCGTCCCACGTAGCTGGTCACTTCGGTGGGATCGGCCGACCACCCCGCAAGCGAGCCAACTCCGTCCGCCATGCACTCTCCCGCGATCGACCAGCCCCGCGTTTTTCGTCCGATGTAGACGGAAAACGCCCGGCTGCGGATACTAGCGGACCGGTGCCTGCCTAGCGGGGCACTTGTTTGGCGCGGTCGTGCGCCCAGCCCGCCAGCACCGTTCCGGTGGCCGCGAGCAGCAGGAACACGATCAACCTGCCGCCCCAGTCACCGGGTACCCAGTCGAACGCGCCCCACAACTGGGTCGCGGAATGATCGAAGAGACTGCGGATGGCGGCCTGCGCGAAGACGGCGATGGCCACCATCCCGAAGATCTGCAGCCCCAGATAGCCGCCCTTGGTCATGCTTCCCACCTCCTGGTTCAGGGTCGAGCCCCAGCATCGTTCCCGCGGATCCCGGCGCGCATCGGCAGCGCGTCGCGTCTCGCGTTCGACCAAAGTCGATCCCGGCCGCGACCGAGGTCGGGGCCGGAATCGTCCGGTGTCCGGCTGCGCCGCCGCGGGCGGGTCGACCATGATGGGCCGGTGATCACCGACGCCGGCGCCCAGCCGCCCCTCCGTCCGTGGGGACAGGCCTGGCGCCTGCTCGCCGCGGCCGCGCTGGGCGTGGTGCTCTGGGTCATCACGGCGGCGCAACTGCCGGTTGGCGCGTCGGGACCGAGGGTCGAATGGATGATCACCGGTGATCCGCTGGTGGCGCTCGGCTGCCTGATCGCCTTGCTGTGGCGCCGTCGCTTCCCGGTCGTGATCGCCGTCGTGGTCATCCTCGCCTCGACGGTTTCGGTACTGGCCGGCGGCGCGGCGCTGCTGGCACTCTGTTCGCTGGCGACCCGGCGGCGACCGGCCGAAACGGCGGTCGCGGCGGTGTTGTCCGTGGTCACGGCGATCCTGGTCGTCGACCTCTACCCGCAGCGCGAGGTGCCGGGACCGCTGTGGCTGGTGATCAGTTTCCCCACCTTGCTGGTGGGCATCGTGGTGGCCGTCGGCGCCGCGATCGGGGCGCGCCGGGAGGAGGTGCGCTCCCTGCGGGAACGGGTCGAGAGCGCGGAACGGGAGCAGGCCGCTCGGGCGGCCGAGGCGCGGATCATGGAGCGCCACCGGATCGCCCGCGAGATGCACGACGTCCTCGCGCACCGGGTCTCGCTGGTCGCGATGCAGGCCGGAGTGCTGGGGCATCGCCCGGATCTGCCCGCCGACCAGGTCGCGGAACTGGCGCGCGGCATCGCGGACGGCTCCCACCAGGCGCTGGAGGAACTGCGGGACGTCCTCGGCGTGCTGCGGGCGGACCCGGGTGAACTGGAACCGCCGCAACCTTCGCTCGCCGACCTGCCCGCGCTCGTTGCGGACGCGCGGGCGCTGGGGCTGGACGTCACGATGAAGACCACGACCGAGGGCGAGCCACCCGACGCGATCGCGAGGACCGTCTACCGGATCGTGCAGGAAGGGCTGACCAACGCGGGCAAACACGCGCCCGGCGCCGACGTGGTCGTCACCGTCGAAGGAAAGCCGGGTGACGGGCTGCGCGCGACGATCCGGGATTCCGGTGCGGCGCGGGCGATCGCGGGCCCGCCCGAGTCGGGATTCGGTCTGCTTGGCCTTTCCGAGCGGGTCGAACTGGCGGGCGGCGAACTGGACCACCACGCGGAACCCGGCGGCGGATTCGTGCTCGCCGCGCGGTTGCCGTGGCCGGTCCGCGAAGGGAGCGAGTGAATGGACGACGAGCGGGTGCGGGTCGTGCTGGTCGACGACGAGCATCTGGTGCGGATGGCGCTGCGGCTCATCGTCGACGGGGAACCCGACCTCGTCGTGGTCGGTGAGGCCGCCGACGGCGACACCGCGGTCACCGTGGTGGGGGAGCAGCGGCCCGACGTCGTCCTGATGGACGTCCGGATGCCCGGACGGGACGGGCTGAGCGCGACCGAGGAGATCCTCCGGCTCACGGAGCCGCCCCGGGTGCTGGTGCTCACCACGTTCGACTCGGACGAGATGGTGCTGGGCGCGCTGCGCGTCGGCGCGCTCGGGTTCCTGCTCAAGGACACCCCGCCGCCGCGGATCCTCGCGGCGATCCGGACGGTCGCGACCGGTGAACCCGCGCTCTCGCCGGCCGCCACGGCCCGGCTGATCACCGCGGCCACCGGACCGCACTCCTCCGACGCGCGCCGGGCGTCGCGGGAAACCGCCCGCGGGCTGCTGGCCACGCTGACCGACCGCGAACGCGAGACGGCGGGTGCCATCGCCGAGGGGCTCTCCAACACCGACGTCGCGCGAAGGCTGGACATCACCGTCGCGACGGTGAAGGCGCACACGAGCAGCATGCTCGCCAAGCTCGGCGTGGAAAACCGGGTCCAGATCGCCTTGCTGGTCCGCGACGCCGAAGAGTGACCTGCCCGCTCGGGATGTCATGAAAGGGTCGTTCAGGACGAAAGATGTCCTGAACGACCCTTTCATGACATCCGTCGCCCCTTCGGCATCCGGCGGAAACTTTTTCCGGCGCGGTGTCGAATCCGTCGTTCCCCGGTCGACGCAGTGTCGAAAGCACTTCCGAACCACCAAGGAGAAACCTGATGCGCACCCTGATCGCCACCGCGTTCGTCTCGCTCGACGGCGTCGTCGAAGGGCCCGGCGGAGAGCCGGGCTACCGCAACTCCGGCTGGACCTTCGACGGCATCGAGTTCGACGCGGCGGCCTACGAGCTCAAGGGGCGTGAGCAGGGCGAGGCCACGGCGATGATGATGGGCCGGGCCAGCTACCAGGCGTTCTCGCCGGTGTGGCCCGGGATGACCGAGGAATTCGCCGAGTACAACGCGATGCCGAAGTACGTCGTGTCGACGACACTGCGGGACGAGGACCTCGTCGACAACTGGGGCGAGACCACGATCCTGCGTTCGCTCGACGACGTCGCGAAGCTCAAGCAGACCGAGGGCGGGCCGATCATCCTCCACGGCAGCGCGGAACTGGACCGGAACCTCGCCGACGCCGGTCTGATCGACCGCTACCACCTGCTGCTGTTCCCGGTCCTGCTCGGCGCGGGCAAGAAGCTGTTCAGCGACACCGACAAGGACAAGCAGAGCCTCAAGCTCGTCGAGAGCGAGGCCTACGGCAACGGGATCCAGAAGCTGGTCTACGACGTCATCCGATGATCGGACCCCGACCGGGCGACGGCCGCGTGCCCTGCGATCATGAACCGCGTGAACAAGCCCGTCTTCGTACAGCCGAACCTCGACGGACCGGCGGTGGAGCTTTCCGGGGTCGAGGTGCACGTCGGCCGGGTGCCGCTGGTGTCGGACGTGGACTGGCGGGTGGACTACGGCCAGCGCTGGGTCGTCCTCGGCCGCAACGGGGCGGGGAAGTCGACGATCCTTTCGGTGGCCTCGACCCAGCGGTTCCCCAGCGCGGGCACGGCCGTCGTGCTCGGGCACCCCATGGGCGCGGTCGACCTGCGTGACGTGCGGACGCATATCGGCTTCGTCGGCGCGAACCAGCGGCTGCCCGACGCGGAGAACCACGACGCGCACACCGTGGTGCTCACCGGCTTCAGCGGAAGCGTGCTCCCGCTCTGGGACCGCTACGACGACGCGATCCGGGACAGGGCGTCGAAGCTGCTCGAACTGGTCGGCTGTGCCGAACTGCGCGACCGGCCGGTGCGCGTGTGCTCGCAGGGCGAGCGCGCCCGGGTCCGGCTCGCCAGGGCGCTCATGGCCGATCCGCTGCTGCTCCTGCTGGACGAGCCGTTCGCCGGCCTCGACCTGCCCGGCCGCGAGGATCTCCTGATGGCGTTGGAGAACCTGACGCTGGCGCAGCCGGAGCTGGCCACCGTCACCGTGACACATCACCTGGAGGAGATCCCGGCGACGGCGACGCACGCCCTGATGGTGCGCCGCGGCGGGATCACCGCCGCGGGGCCGATCGACGAGGTCCTGACCGACGAAGTGCTTTCCGCCTGTTACGAGCGGGATGTCGAGGTCCACCGCATCAACGGACGCTGGGCCGCGCACGCGATCCGACGTCCCTGACGAGCCGGGCCGGTCAGAGGGAGGGGCAGGGCCAGGCGAGCCGGACGACGGTCCCGGTGGGTGTGCTCGTCACCGAGGCCTCCGGCGCGAAGGCGCGGATGATCGGCAAGCCACGGCCGCCGTCCGGCCTGGGGCCGTCGCGCCACCGGCCCTCGTCGGCGACGCTGATCTTGAGGTGGTCGTCGTCGTGGGCGGCGGTCACCGTCATGACGTTGCCTTCGGTGCCGTCCGGGTAAGCGTGCTTGACGACGTTCGTCATCGCTTCGTAGGCGGTGAGCTTGAGATCCTCGGCCAGTTCCCGGGGAAGACCCCGTTCGAGGGCCCATTTCGCCAGGACGTCCCGCAACGCGGCGGCCTGGGCGGGGACGGCGGCGACCTCGAGGACCAGCTCGTCGGTGTTCTTGCGCACCGGCTCGTCGATCGGCATCACGAAGCTTCTCCTCGTCGTCCGCCGCGGTCCACGACCGCCGGATCCGTCGACAAGGCTAAGGCACCGCCGGGGCCGGGACACGTGAGCGGCGCGAGCGGGCGCCGTCATCCGATATGTTCGGGACAGTCGGGTACCGAACGTAAGGGGTGGATGACGGTGACGAGCGGAGACGGCGAACTCCGGGAGGTTCCGTTCTCGGTGTCCGTCGCCAGGCCCGATGGCGCCGAGGTCGTCATCGCGGTGGCGGGGGAGATCGATCTGACGACCTCCGAAGACCTCAAGGACACGTTCGAGCAAGCGCTGGAGCCCGTGCCGGGCAGGCTCGTGGTCGACCTCGAAGGTGTGGAGTTCTGCGATTCCACCGGTTTGGCGACCCTGGTCGGGATCAACGACCGGTGCAGTACCCAGGGGGTCGCGCTGCGGTTCCTGCCGTCGCCCACGATCCGGCGGCTGGCTTCGAAGACGGGACTGTCCACGCTCCTGCCGCTCGCCTGATCGTCAGCGGTTCGGCACTTCGAGGATCGCGTGGTCGAGGTGCCGGTAAACGGGGATCTTGGTGTCGGCGCCGAACAGATGCAGCAGGCGCAGTACCGGCCTGGTGTCGGCGACGACACCGGTCGCGCGCCGTTCGGCGCGGGCGCGGGCCGCCACGGATTCGATGACGCGCAATCCGGCGACGCCGAGGAAACCGACCTTGCTGAGGTCGAGCACCGTGGCGGCCGGGAGAGGGGCACGCAGGGCCCGTTCCAGCCGTCCCGCGGTGGCGAGGTCGATCTCCCCGGCCGCGGCGACGACGAGCAGATCGTCGTTCCACGGGATTCGCTGAATCCGCAACAGATTCTCGGCCGAAGGGCGCGGTCGCGGAACGGCCGGGTCGAGCACGGTGCGGAAGGGGCCGTCGCGGCTGCTCCGCGTGTACGGAATACGTTCGGTCATGATGAGGTCTCCCGGGATAGCCGGGACGAGACGGACAACGGGAAAGCCTGCACAACTGCTGCGCAAGTCAACTCGCCGCCGCGTCGCCCTGGGAAGGTGCTGGGCCGCGGACATGCGGGTCGTTCGCGCGGGCTGGTGGACTCAACCTCACGTACTCCTCACCGTACGCCGCTCACCTCTCCTGGCAAGGCCGTGTGCGGTGAACGGTGGGTTACGTGGTCACTCGCACAGGACGTCAGCGCCCGTGCGAATCGATTTCCCTTGTACCGTCCCGTTGTCGTTTCGGGGCCTTCCAAGCCGCGAGGACGCACAGGAGTGCCGCCATGAAGCCGACCGCGGTGAGGGTCCCGGCCCAGACAGCGCCGGTGCTGACGAGAAGGTAGAGCTGGACCACGGCGGTGCACATGTAGACGACAGCCAGTCCCAGCCACAGCCGTTGCGTCATCATCGCCCGTCTCCGTTCGCCCGGTACGGGAGGTCAATCGCGGTGAGGCGGGATCGGGTTACAGGCTGTTCGAAACCGGTCGTTTCACTGTGGTGGACCGAGTCTGGCCGACGGTGGCGAGGGCCATCCAGGTCCCGAGGTACATGTGACCGCTGTGACTGCTGGTTCTCCTGGGGCGAGTGTGGCGGTCATCGGGTCCGTGAAGGCCTCCTTCCCTACCTTCAGGGTAGGGAAGGAGGCCTTCACGGACTGGCATGCGATCAGCCGCAGCCAAATCGTGTGTCCTTTGTGGACAGAAGTGGTCGGCCCAGTCTCGACTTGACCAACAGCATCCTTCAACGTTGGGAAAGAAGCTTTCGCAACGCCTCGGCGCTTTCATGAACCGGCCGCCCGGAAGAAGTCGACCAGCCCGTCCCACGACTGGGACTTCCGCCGCCGCTCCCACCACGTCCGGAACGGGGTCGACGCCATCGCGTGCCGCGTGTACGACGTCATCACCGCGCGGTAGACGTTCTCCGCCTGGTCCCACGTCAGCCGTTCCTTGCGCCACGCCAGTACGAGCCGCATCCGCATGGGGTCGCCCTTCAACGGGCGGACGACCATGCCGGGCAGTTCGGGCGCGGTGGGTTCCACGAGCTGCACCGCCTGCCCGGCGGCGATCAGGTGCCGCCCGCCGCCGTTGGGGCATTCGAAGCGGACCCGCGGCGTGAACCCCGCGCGATGCGTCGCCGCACGCAGCGACGTCAGCGAGCCGTCCTCGGGACCGGGCGGCCCGATCCACGCCTCGTCCGCGAGGTCGGCCAGGTCGACTTCGCAACCGACGGCGAGCCGGTGCTCGGCCGGTATCCCGACGAAGACGGGCAGCCACGAGAACAGCACCCGGTGCCCGAGATGCTTCGCCAGCGGCACTTCCTGGTCGTCGGACATGGCGATGACGGCGATGTCCAAGGTCGCGCGGGCGAGTGCCTGCGCCAGCACCGCGCTGGAGGGTTCCACGTGGACGGTCACGTCCAGCCCCGGCAACGCGTCGTCCAGCCGCTCGACGAAGGTGGGCAGACAGTCCATTTGCGACGATCCGAGCCGCACCGGGCCGTCGCCGAGCGCGCCGAGGAGGTCGCTTTCGAACCGGTCGAACTCCACGAGCAGGGTCAGCGCGCGGCGCAGCGTCTGCTCGCCGACCGGGGTCGGGGTCACGCCGGTGTGGCTGCGGACGAACAACGGCGCGCCGATCTGCCGTTCGAGCCGCTGGAGCAGCGAGGTCAGCGACGGCTGGGACATCCCCAGCGCGGCGGCCGCCTGCGAGAGGCTGCCCGCTTCGGCGATGGCGCAGATCGCCCGCAGGTGCCGGATCTCCAGGGCCATAGGCGGAGTCTATCGCCGCCGATCATTACGGCCAGGTCCTTCGCGGTGCGAAGGTGCGGCCAGAACCATGACTACCTGAAAGGGGAGCCGATGACCGGCGACCGAACCCGGCCGGATCTGCGCGCGCTGCTGGCCGCCAAAGGGCTCCGGAACTGGATCAGCGACGGCTGGGAGCCCGCGGACGACGTCGTCGATGTGCCGGCGGGCACCGCCGAGGCGGCCGCCGCCCATCGCGGGAGGCTGTCGGCGGAACTGCCCGGTCAGCGGATCGCGCTCGCGGCGGGCCGGGCCGTGGTGCGGTCCAACGACACCTTCCACGGCTTCCGCGCCGACAGCGATTTCGTGTGGCTCACCGGTTGCCAGCGTGAGGGCGCGATCCTGGTGATGACCCCGGCGGGGGACAGCCACCATGCCACGCTGTACGTCCCGCGCCCCGCCGAGGCGCACGAGCCCGACTTCGTGGGCGACGCCGACACCAGCCCGTTGTGGGTCGGTTCCGCCGCCGGACCGGCCGCGTACGGGGAGGCGCTCGGCATCGAATGCCGCCCGCTGGAGGACCTCCCGCACGGCTTGCGCGGGCGGAACCCGGGCTTCCTGGTCGCTGCCGGGGTCGATCCCGCGCTCGACGCGTACCGCTTCGGCCACAGTGAGCGGCTCCGGACGGTCCTCGCCCAGCTGCGCCGGATCAAGGACGACTGGGAGATCGGCCAGCTGCGCGACGCCGTCGACGCGACCGCCCTGGGCTTCGCGGACGTGCTGGCCGCGCTGCCGGAGGCGGTCCGCGGCGGTGGGGAACGCTGGCTGCAGGGCACCTTCGACCGCCGTGCCCGCACCGAGGGCACCGGGCCCGGCTACACCTCGATCGTGGCGGCCGGGCCGCATGCCCCGATCCTGCACTGGACGCGCTGCGACGGGCAGGTGACCGAGGACAGCCTCCTGCTGCTCGACGCGGGTGTCGAGGTGGATTCCTTGTACACGGCGGACATCACCCGGACCTTCCCGGTCGGCGGGGAGTTCACGATGGCGCAGCGCGACGTCTACGACCTGGTGCACAAGGCGCATGTCGCGGCGCTGGGCGAGGTGCGCCCCGGTCAGGATTACGGCGCGTTCCAGGCGACGGCGCTGCGCGTGCTCGCTGAGGGGTTGCACGATTGGGGCCTCCTCCCGGTGTCGGTGGACGAAGCGCTGTCGCCGGACGGACAACAGCACCGGCGGTACATCGTCTGTGGTACCGGACATTTCCTCGGGCTGGACGTCCACGACTGCGCCGCCGCGCATCCCTCCACGTACCGCGAGGGCACACTCGCCGAGGGGATGGCGCTCGCGGTCGAGCCCGGTCTGTACTTCCACGCAGGTGACCGCACCGTGCCGCCAGAGTTGCGCGGCCTCGGTGTCCGCATCGAGGACGACGTCGTGGTCACCGGAACGGGGTACGACCTGCTCTCCGGCGGTTTCCCTTCGACCGCCGACGAGATCACCGCCTGGGTCCAGGCAGCCAGGGGGTGAACCGTAGGGACGTCACACGTGACTGAGTGGACGTCACGTGTGACTGGACGGACGACACGCGGTGGGACTCGGCCGGGAGAGTGCCGTCCGTCCAGTCACGTGTGTCGTCCGTCTGATCACGCGTGTCGTCCATTCAGTCACCTGAACGCCACTGACGACCCGCTGCGACAACGCCATCGACCACTGCACTCGCCGGCCGATGGCGTCATCACACGTCGCGACTTCAGCCCTGTCAGTACGAAATGGTGTGCCCGGCGAGGATCCGCGCGGCGGCACCGGTCGTGGACAGGCCCACGGCGGGCCTGTCCACCGTGAAGTACTCGCGGAAGTCCTGGCTGAAGTGGCGGGTCATCAGCGCGATCGTCCGGTTCCAGTTCCCGCCGTCCGGTCCGTCCGCCGCCCACAGGTCGAGCAGCGACGAGCCGACCCGTCCCT
This sequence comes from Amycolatopsis sp. NPDC049868, assembly GCF_044461365.1. Taxonomy (NCBI): domain Bacteria; kingdom Bacillati; phylum Actinomycetota; class Actinomycetes; order Pseudonocardiales; family Pseudonocardiaceae; genus Amycolatopsis; species Amycolatopsis sp. NPDC049868. Next base: position 277,427 of record NZ_JBITKV010000004.1, read on the forward strand.
GCACGGTGTCGCCGTGGTCCCAGCCGGGGGTCGAAGCGTCGTTCTCGAAGCTGTACGAGCCGCCGTTGTCGTAGACATAGCGGTAGTCACCGAGGGCGTAGGCGGCGACGGCATCGGCGAAGCCTTCCGTCCACGCGCACGATTTCGAGCTGTGCTTCTCGATGTAGTGCGGGTTGCAGTTGTCGACCACGGGGAAGTGGCGGCCGTACAGCTGCCACTGCAGCCAGTGCCCGGCCTCGTGGAGGATGAGGTGCTTCGAGTCCGGCATCGTCGCGCCGAGGAAGACGTAGTTCGTGTTCGGGTAGTCCCAGTAGCCGCCGGCGACCTTCGGATCCCAGACGAAGGTGATCTGGTCGCAGCGTCCGTCGGACTGCCGGGCCGTCCAGCACGACGAAGACGGGTTGGCGCGCTTCCAGTACAGGACGTTGAGCGTGTCCACGACCTTCCACGCGCGCTGGAGCGTGGACGGCACCTTCACCGTGCCGAGGTCCTGGGTGCCGGAGACGTTCGTGCGGCGCGCCGAGTCGAACGTGTAGTCGGTCGTGTTGTTCGCGGCCTTGACGACCCGCCACATCGAGGTGCTGCTCGACCGGAAGCGCACGTACGCCTCGGCCAGGGACGCCGAGTGACAGGCGGTGAAGCGGCCGTCGGAGGCGCTGGTGATCCCGCCGGCGAGCCTGGTCGCGGTGCCGGAACCGGTGCGGCCCCACAGTTCCCAGTTCGCGTTCCGGGCCACCTGCGTGCGCAGGGGCTTGCTGGTGCCGGCCTCCGCGTCGAGATGGTCGAAGACGAGTGTGCCGGTGAGGCAGGCGTTCGCGGCGGCCGACGCCGGTGCGGCGGCGACGGCGGCGGTCAGCCCCAAGGTGGTGATGAGCACCGCGCCGAACGCCCGAAGTCGTCGGCCTGCGGATCTGCGGATCAGCTGCACGGGAATCTCCTCGCTGACAGGAACGACGGTGCGCCCGTGACCCTGTGCCGACGGTGACACACCGGTTGGTGAAGGAGTTTCATCGCGGCCCGCGCCGCCCACCATCGCGCCGCCCCATCGGCCGCGGCTATGCCCCGGGGCGGGGAGGCCGTGTCATGATGTCCGCGAACTCGATCGGCAAAGCGAACGATTCGCCCATCCGGTCGTACGGTTTGACGAACGACAGGGAGAAGCGGTGGAGGACGAGGCGCCCTCGATCCGGGACATGCTGGCGGTCAACCTGCGCGCGGCGAGGGCGGCGAGGGGGATCTCGCTGTCGGAGCTCTCGCGGCGGTCGGGAATCGGCAAGGCGACGCTGTCCCAGCTGGAGTCGGGCGGGGGCAATCCGACCATCGAGACCGTGTTCAGCCTGTCCAGGGTGCTGGAGGTGGCGATCTCCGATCTGCTCGACCACCGGGCGGGCGGCGCGCTCACCGTGGTGCGCGGCGCCGACGTCGAGGTGCTCAGCGGTGAGGGAGTGGATCTCCGGCCGCTGCGGCGGATCGAGACCGGTGACGGTGTCTTCGAGGTGTACGACCAGGTGGTGCGCGGGGACGCGCCGCAACGTTCGCAGGGGCATGTCGGGGTCGAGCACACCATCGTGCAGACCGGGTCGCTGCTGGTCGAGGTGGCCGGCCGGACCGTCGAGGTCGGCCCGGGGGATTACGTCGCCTTCGACGCCCGCGAGCCGCATTGCTACACCGCTTCGGACGGGCCGGTGCACTCGGTCCTGCTGCTGCAATACCGCGCCGACGAACGGCTCGACGGCAGGCCGCATCCGGTGTTGAAGGGCTGACCGCGCCCGAGGTATTGACACCCGTCCGGGGTGGAACCTACTCTCCGATCGTTCGCTTTACCGAACGCTGGAGGGTCGATGAACCGAACGCGTGTGGTCGTCCTCGGCGCGGGGATCGTCGGCGCCGCGTGTGCCCGTGAGCTGACCTTGGCGGGGTTCGACGTCCTGGTCGTGGATCGCGGCCGTCCCGCCGGCGGGACCACGTCGCACGGCGAGGGCAACATCCTCGTCTCCGACAAGGGGCCGGGCGCGGAACTCGAACTCGCGAAGCTTTCGACAGCGCTGTGGCCGAAGGTGGTCGCCGAGATCGCCGACGAGGACGCGCGTGTCGCCGCGTCGATCGAGTACGACCCCAAGGGCGGCATCGTCGTCGCCACCACGGACGACGGCGCCCGCGCCCTCACCGCGTTCGCCGCCTCGCAATCCGGTGTTCGCGCGGAACCGTTGTCCCACAAGGAACTCGCCGACGCGGAGCCCGCGCTGACCCGTGCGGTGACCGCGGCGTTCCACTACCCGGAGGACGCGCAGGTCCAGCCCGCGGGCGCGGCGCTGGCCCTGCTGGGCTCCGCGCTGCGCCAGGGCGCACGGCTGCGCTCGGACACCGAGGTCGTCGGCGCGACCGTCCACAACGGACGGATCACCGGTGTCCGCGTGCCCGGTGAGGTGATCGAAGCCGACGTCGTCGTGAACGCCGCCGGCCCGTGGGCCGGTCAGGTGTCGGCGTGCCTCGGCGCCCCGATCGCCGTGCGCCCCCGCCGCGGCGAGGTACTGGTGACCACGCCGATGCCGGGTGTCGTGCGGCACAAGGTCTACGACGCCGATTACGTCGGCGCGGTCGGTGCCGATTCGGGCGAGTTGCAGACCTCCGCCGTCGTCGAGTCGACCTGGGGCGGCACCGTGCTCATCGGCTCGTCACGCCGCCGGGTGGGGTTCGACGACGCGATCCGCCCCGACGTGCTGAGTGCCATCGCGGTCAAGGCGCTGCGCCTGTTCCCGTCGCTCGCCGACGTCGCGATCATGCGCGCGTACGGCGGTTTCCGGCCGTACGTCGACGATCATCTCCCTGTGCTCGGCGAGGATCCGCGGCTCGGGAACCTCTGGCACGCCACCGGACACGAGGGCGCGGGCATCGGGCTGAGTGTCGGCACCGCGCTGTTGCTGCGCGAACTGCTCACCGGAACCGAGCCCGCGATGCCGGTCGGAGAGTTCACTGTGGACCGTCCCGCGGTACTGGCGGAGGTGGCCGCATGAGCGGACGGCTGCTGCCGCGCGACCGCGATCCGGTGGACCGTACCGACCGGCCGATCCGGATCACCGTCGACGGCGAACCCGTGACCGGGATCGCGGGCCAGAGCGTGGCGGGGATACTGCTCGCCGCGGGACGGACCTCCTGGCGGACCACGCGTTCCGGTGCTCCGCGCGGGGTCTTCTGCGGAATTGGCGCGTGCTTCGACTGCCTGCTCACGGTCAACGACGTGCCCGACGTCCGCGCGTGCCGGCGTCCGGCGGCCGACGGTGACGAAGTCCGTACCCAGTCCCGGGAGGAGACCGCGTGAACGTGGTGATCGTCGGTGCCGGGCCCGCCGGGCTCGCGGCGGCCGAGCACACCCTGCGGGCCGGTGCCCAGGTCACGGTGCTGGACCAGGCGGACACCCCCGGCGGCCAGTACCACCGGATGCTCCCCGAGGCGTACGCGGCGAAGCGTCCGGAACGGGTACAGCACGGCCGGGCGGAGTTCGACCGGCGCCGCCGGGTACTCGCGCATCCGCGGTGCCGGTGGTGGCCCGGCTCCACCGTCTGGGCGTTCGACCGGGCGGAGCGGCGGGTGCACATCCTGCGCGGACCGGCCGACGGTTCGGGACGACGGCGGCTGACCCTCGTCCCGGACGCGCTGATCCTCGCCACCGGTGCATACGACCGCACACTGCCGTTTCCCGGCTGGGAACTGCCCGGCGTGTACACCGCGGGCGCGGCACAGGCGCTGGCGAAGGGGGAGCGGGTCGCGATCGGCGAGCGGGTTCTCGTCGCCGGTGCCGGGCCGTTCCTGCTGCCGGTCGCGGAATCCTTGCTGGGCGTCGGGGCCGAGGTGGTCGCGGTGCTGGAGGCGAACCCGGTCTCGACCGTCCGAAAAGGATGGTCGTCCCGGCCGTGGCGCCTGGCCGCGCACGCCGGGAAGGCGGGGGAACTGGTTCGTTACGCCGCGACGCTGGCCAGGCACCGGGTCCCGTACCTGATGGGCCGGGTGGTGATCGAGGCTCGCGGCGCGGATCGCGTCCGCGAGGTCGTGACCGCGAAGGTCCGCGCGGACTGGTCCGTCGTCCCCGGGACCGAGCGCGTCTACGAGGTCGACGCGGTCTGCGTCGGACACGGCTTCGTCCCGCAGCCGGAACTGGCCGTCGCCGCGGGCTGTGTCCTGGACGACGGTTTCGTCCGGGTCGACGCCGCGCAAAAGACCACAGTGGACGGTGTCTTCGCCGCGGGCGAGATCACCGGGATCGGCGGCGCGATCACCGCCGCCGCCGAAGGTGCGGTGGCCGGCTGCGCCGCCGCGGGTGGAACACCGGCACCGGCACTGCTGCGTGCCCGCGACCGGGCCCGCGTCTTCGCCGAACGTCTCGCCACCGCACACCCGATCGGCCCTGCCTGGCCAAGCTGGCTGCGTGCGGACACGATCGTCTGCCGCTGCGAGGAAACCACGTACGGCGACCTGACGCGTGCGGCCGAGGACGAGTCCTGTCCCGGACCGCACGCGCTGAAACTCGGTACCCGGGCCGGTCTCGGCCCGTGCCAAGGCCGGATCTGCGGCCCGACCGTATCCGAACTCGGCGGCGGAGCCGAACGGCACCACCGCCCGATCGTCCAGCCGATCCGGCTGGGCGAACTCGCCGCCCGAACCGAAGGAGAACCTGAATGAGCACCCCCGACCTCGGTGGCGTCGTCGTCGCGACCGCCCTCCCGTACCGGGCGGACGCGTCGGCCCCCGCCGGGCTGGCCGTGGACTACGACGCCTACGCCGCGCACTGCCGGTGGCTGGTCGACAACGGCTGCCGGGGCGTCGGCCCGAACGGCTCCCTCGGCGAGTACTCGTCGCTGACCGACGAGGAGCGCCGCCGCGTCGCCCGCACCGCGATCGAAACCGTCGGCGAGGACGGGATCGTCGTCGTCGGCGTGCACGGCCCCGGATCCCATCAGGCGAAGCACTGGGCCGAGGTCGCCGCCGAGGACGGTGCCGACGGTCTGCTGTGCCTGCCGCCCACGATGTACCGCGCGAACCGCGGCGAGGTGCTCGCGCATTTCGAGGCGGTCGCGTCGGTCGGCCTGCCGGTGATGGTCTACAACAACCCGATCGACACCAAAGTCGACCTCACGCCCGCCCTGCTCGCCGAGATCGCGCAGATCGACAACGTGGTCGCGGTCAAGGAGTTCTCCGGTGACGTCCGGCGGGTGCTGGAGATCCGCGAGCAGGCACCGGGCCTGGACGTGATCAGCGGCGCCGACGACGTCGTGCTGGAGAGCCTGCTGATGGGCGCGACAGGCTGGTTCGCCGGTTTCCCCAACGTGTTCCCCGCCGAGTCGGTGCGCCTGTTCGACCTGGCGCGGTCCGGCAAACTCGAAGAGGCCAGGGCACTCTACGAACCGCTGGTGGCCGCGTTCCGCTGGGACTCGCGAACCGAGTTCGTCCAGGCGATCAAGCTCGGGATGGACCTCGTGGGCCGCTACGGCGGGCCGTGCCGTCCGCCGAGGGGACCGCTGACCGAGGAGCACCACGAGCAGGTCACCGCCGACATGCGCCGCGCACTCGCCTCGCTGGGGGTGGAGTAGGTGCGGTCGATCCGGTCGATCATCGCGGTCGACTCGCATACGGAGGGCATGCCGACCCGGGTGGTGACCGGCGGGGTCGGCGTCATCCCCGGCGACACGATGGCCGAACGCCGCCGGTACTTCATGGAGAAGATGGACCACCTGCGGCAGTTCCTGATGAACGAGCCGCGCGGCCATTCGGCGATGAGCGGCGCGATCCTGCAGCCGCCGACCCGGCCGGACGCCGACTGGGGCGTGGTGTACATCGAGGTGTCCGGCTGCCTGCCGATGTGCGGGCACGGCACGATCGGTGTGGCGACCGTGCTGGTGGAGACCGGCATGGTCGAGGTGACCGAACCGAAGACCGTGGTCCGCCTGGACACCCCGGCCGGGCTCGTGCACGCCGAGGTCGAGGTCCGGGACGGCCGCGCGGTCCGCGTCAAACTGCGCAACGTCGCTTCGTTCCTCGCCGAGCGGGACGCCGTCGTCGAGGTGCAGGGGCTCGGCGAGGTGCGCTACGACCTGGCCTACGGCGGAAACTTCTACGCCATCCTCGAACTGTCCCAAGTGGACATCACGTTCGATCGGGCGGAGAAGGACCGGATCCTCGCCGCCGGGCTGGACATCATGGCGGCGATCAACGACCGGCGCCCGCCGGAACATCCCGCCGATCCGCTGATCGGCGGCTGCAAGCACGTCCAGTTCCTCGCTCCGGGTTCGGACGCCCGGGCTTCACGGAACGCGATGGCGATCCACCCTGGCTGGTTCGACCGGTCGCCTTGCGGCACCGGCACTTCGGCCAGGATGGCCCAGCTCCACGCCCGAGGTGAGCTCGCGCTGCACACGCCGTTCGAGAACAGTTCCCTCATCGGCACCACGTTCACCGGCGAGCTGGTCGCCGAGACCACCGTCGGCGGCCTCCCCGCGGTGGTGCCGGAGTTCTCCGGACGGGCCTGGATCACCGGCAACGCCACCTATCTGCTGGACCCGGACGACCCGTTCCCCGCGGGGTTCGTCCTCTAACCCCTCTCCCCACCGCCGACCCGGGCCGCCTCGCGCGGTCCGGAAGGGATTTGTCATGCCCGAATCAACGACGATCCGGCCTCAGTCCAAGCTTTTCTCCCGTTCCGGGCTCTTCCGCCGCAAGTTCTTCGAAGGCCCCGACGAGGCCGGTGGGCTTCCCCGCACGATGGGCCTCTGGCAGCTGGTCTCGCTCAGCCTCGGCGGCCTGGTCGGCGCCGGTGTCTTCTCGCTGGCAGGCGTGGTCGCGAACCAGCAGGCCGGACCCGGCGTGATGATCTCGTTCCTGATCGCGATCATCGCCAGCTCGGCGGCGGCCCTGTGCTACGCGGAGTTCGCCGGGCTCATCCCGCGTGCCGGATCCGCGTACACCTATTCCTACGCGGCGCTGGGGGAGATCGCGGGCTGGCTCATCGGCTGGGATCTGCTGCTGGAGTACACCGCGATCGTCGCGGTGGTGGCGATCGCGGTATCCGGGTACCTGTCCTATGTCGTGGAGCAGGTCGGCCTTGACCTGCCGTCGTGGATGCTCGGGGCACCGGGAACCGGGCCGGGGCACCGCGTCGACCTGTTCGCCGCGCTGCTGTGCCTGCTGCTGGCGTTCGTCCTTTCCCGCGGCAGCAAGCAATCCGCGCGGTTCGAGACGGCGCTGGTAGTGATCAAGCTGGCGATCGTGGCACTGGTCGTGGTCGCCGGCGCGTTCCACATCTCGGCGGGGAACTTCAGCCCGTTCCTGCCCTACGGCATCGGCGGCGCGGTCGCGGGCGCGGCGACGACGTTCTTCGCGGTGTACGGCTACGACGCGATGACGGCCGCCGCGGAGGAGAGTGTCGAGGCGAAACGGTTGCTGCCCAAGGCGATCATCGTGTCGCTCGCCATCGCGGCGGTGATCTACCTGCTGGTGTCCATCGTGCTCGTGGGCATGCAACGCTACGACCAGATCGACGTGCACAGCCCGTTCTCGAGCGCGCTGGCCGCGGTCGGGCTGGCCGGGCTGGGCACGGTCGTCGCGGTCGGCGGCATCCTCGGGATCACGACGTCGGCGTTCGCGAACATGCTGGCGGTGTCGCGGATCTGGTTCGCGATGAGCCGGGACGGCCTGCTGCCACGGTACTTCGCCCGCACCCACCCCCGGCGCAGGGTCCCGACACGGGTGATCTGGCCGGTCGGGATCGGCTCGGCGGTCATCGCGGGTTTCCTGCCGATCAAGGAGGCCGCGGATCTGACGAACATCGGGATCCTGGCCGCGTTCATCGTCGTGTCGATCGCGGTGATGGTGCTGCGGCGCACCCGGCCGGACCTGCCGCGATCGTTCCGCACCCCGTGGGTCCCGTTCGTACCGCTGGTCGGGGTGGCGTTCGCGGTGTGGCTGATCGCGAACCTGGACGCGCTGACCTGGCTGCGGTTCGCGGCCTGGATGGTGCTCGGCTTGGTGGTTTACGCGCTGTTCGGATTCCGGAACTCGGTGGAGAACCCGGAGAGGAAGGAAACATGAAGGAAATCGAGCGGGCGGCGGAGATCGCCGGCGCCTGGGCCGCGGTGTCGCCGACGACGCGAGCGGAGGTGATCACCGGGGTCGCCGACGCACTGGACGCTGCCGGTCCGTCCTTGATCGAGATCGCCGACGCGGAGACCAAGCTGGGGACCGCGCGGCTGTCCGGCGAACTGGCCAGGACGACGTTCCAGCTGCGACTGCTCGCGGCCGGAAGCGGCTCCGTCTACGACGTCCGGATCGACCGGGCCGACCCGTCGTGGCCACCCGGCCCGCGTCCGGAGCTGCGCCGCTACCGGACCGCGGTGGGGCCGGTACTGGTGTTCGCCGCGAGCAACTTCCCGTTCGCGTTCAGCGTCGCGGGCGGGGACACGGCGTCGGCGTGGGCGGCCGGGTGCCCGGTGGTGGTCAAGGCACATCCCGGACATCCGGAGTTGTCCCGCCGGACGGCTTCGATCATCGAAGAGGCACTCGGCCCGTGGGACGCGATTCTCGGCCTTGTCGAAGGAGAAGCCGTCGGCGTGGAGGCGCTGCGTCACCCGGCGATCGCGGCCGCGGCCTTCACCGGATCGGTGGCGGGCGGGCTCGCCCTGGCGAGGATCGCCGCCGAACGGCCGGTCCCGATCCCGTTCCACGGCGAGCTCGGCAGCGTCAACCCGGTGATCGTCCTGCCCGGTGCCGCGCGGGCGCGGGCCGCGGAACTCGCGGCGGGTTACGCCGGTTCGCTGACGCTGGGCAACGGCCAGTTCTGCACGAACCCCGGCCTGGTGTTCGTGCCGTCGGAGAGCCGCTTCGCCGATCTCGTCGCCGAGCGGTTGCGCGGGATCCCGGCCGTGCCGTTCCTGAACGACCGGATCGCGTCGGGCTTCGACGCGGGCGCGGAGCGGCTGACCGGGATCCAGGGGATGCGCGAGGTCGTCTCGGGGCCTGGCGCTCGGCTGCTCGAGATCGACCTGGCCGACTTTGTCCCTGAAGCGGCCGAAGAGTGCTTCGGTCCGCTCGGTGTGGTCGTGCGGTACTCGCGGCTTTCCGATGTCCTGCCGGTACTGTCCGCCTTGCCCGGCCAGCTCACGACGACGGTGCACGCCCTGCCCGAAGAGTCCTCCGAGGCCGAGGCCGAGGCGCTGCGCCCGGTGCTGGCCGGCCGCAGCGGGCGGATCCTGTGGGGCGGCTGGCCGACCGGGGTAGCGGTGACCGCCGCGATGCAGCACGGCGGACCGTTCCCGGCGACGACGTCCCCGGCGTCGACCTCGGTCGGGACGGCGGCGGTGGAACGCTTCCTGCGGCCGGTGTCCTATCAGGACTGGCCGTCGCACCTGCTGCCGGAACCGCTGCGGGACGACAACCCCTGGGATGTCCCGCAACGCTTCTCGTGAGGCACGGCGCCGCGGCCCCTCCCAAGTACGTGAAGGCCCCCTTCCTGTACCTAGGCGCAAGGAAGGGGGCCTTCATGTACAAGAGTCAGGCGGAGACGACCGTTCCGCCCTGCACGACGTACCGGAACTTCTCCGGCTCGGCCAGGACACCGATGTCCTCCAGCGGATCCCGGTCGACGACCACCAGATCCGCGTGCGCGCCCGGTGCGAGCGTGCCGATCTCGCCGGTCAGGTTCAGCAGATCCGCCGCCGTCGACGTCGCGGAGCGGATCACCTCCAGCGCGGACTGGACCTCCCCGCGCAACCGGAACTCGTGGTTCTGGTGCCGGTGCATCCCGCCGAGGAGGTCGCTGCCGTACACCAGTTTCACCCCGCCCCTGGCGGCCTTCTCGAGTGCGGCCATCCCCGCGCCGAGCACCTCGTCGACCTTGCGCCAGCTGGATTCCGGCAGCCCGTGCTCGCGCCCTTCCTCCTTCAGCGCCCAGTACGTCACCAGGGTCGGCACGAGGTAGGCGTCGTGCCGGAGGAACAGCTCGACGCTGAGATCGTCGATCAGGTTGCCGTGTTCGATCGACCGGACGCCCAGCTCCAGCGCGCGGTTCACCGCGCGGGCGGTGTAGGCGTGCGCGGCGACGTAGCGGTTGGCCGCCTCCGCCTCCTCGACGATGGCGCGCAGTTCCTCGCCGGAGTACTGCGTCGAGTCGATCCGGTCGGTGGGGGAGGCGACGCCGCCGGAGGCCATCACCTTGATGTGGTGCGCTCCCTTGCGCAGTTCGTCGCGCGCCGCCGCGCGGACCGCGTCGACCCCGTCGGCGACCCGGCCGAGACCGGCGCAGCACGGGTGGTCTTCGCTGGTGTTGGCGCCGCGCGTCCGGCTGTCGCCGTGCCCGCCGGTCTGGCTCAGCGCGCGTCCGCAGAACAGCAGCCGCGGGCCGCGGAACAAGCCTTCGGCCTGGGCGTCGGCGAGACCGTAGTCGGCGCCGGAAGCGTCACGGACCGTCGTGAAGCCCCGGTCCAGCATCCGGCTCATGGTGCGGGCGCTGTGCGCGGCCACGTAGGACGGTGACGACGCGGGCAGCGACCCGAGATCCGCGGTCGACGCGGTGACGTGCACATGGGCGTCGACGAGACCGGGCAGCACGAACGCCCCGTGCAGGTCCTCGGTCCGCGCGTCGCCCGCGGCGAGACCGTCGCCGACCTCGACGATCCGGCCGTCGGCGCACCGGAGGTCGCCCTCGGTGTACTCGCCCGTGACCGGGTCGAGCAGGCGGGCGCCGCGCAGCAGCAGTGATCCGTTCATCGGTTCTCCTCCAGGAGTTCGCGCAGGGCCGGGACCGCCAACGGTGCCAGGGATCGGGCCATCGCGACGGACTCGTCGTCGTAGTGGCCTTCCGCGTCAAGGAGGTTGAGGACGCCGAGGGTGCGGCCGTCGTCCACCACCGGCACGTTGATCACCGCGCCGCAACCGAGGCTGTCGATGAGTTCGTGGTCGGCGAAGATCTCCCGCACCGCGGCGCTGTCCGGCCCGAAGTAGGGCTCCTGTCCGGTGATGCACCGCTCCAGCCACCCGGCGGCGACCTCGACGGTCTTCTCACCACCGACCGGGTATTCGACGGGGTGACTGCTGTGCACTCGCCGCAGTGCCCGCCGTTCGGGCACCCAGGCCAGCACGGTGAACAGCCGTACGCCGATCGTGGCTCGGGTCTTGTCCTCCACAGTGGACAGTGACACGGTCACTTCGTCATCTCCTTGGCGGTTTTCACGGGCGCGCCGTGTTCGGTCAGTTCTTCCAGGGAACGGCCGGCGGTGGACAGGCCGAACACGACCACGCACACCACCCCGGCCGCCAGGACGGCGGTGGTGAGGCCGAAGACGCCCGCGAAGCCGAGGCTCGCGGCGGACAGGCCGATGATCGTCGGGGCCAGGATGCTGCCGACCCGGCCGAACGCGCTGGACAGCCCGGTCCCGCTGGCGCGGATCCAGGTCGGGAACACCTCGGGGGTGTAGGAGTACACGCCGGCGTATGTGCCGTTGAGGAAGAACGACAGCACCGCTCCGGCGAGGGTGATCGACCACGGCGCATCCATCTGGCTCAGCCAGAACGCGCTCACCGCCGAGCCCGCGAGGTACAGCGCGATGGTGTGCTTGCGGTCGAGCCGTTCGGAGAGCCACGCGGCGGAGAAGTACCCGGGGATCTGCGCCAGGTAGATGATGATCGAGAACTCGAAGCTCTTGGTCACCGTGATGCCGCGTTCGACGAGCAGGGTCGGGATCCAGGAGAAGAAGCCGTAGTAGGAGAACGTGATCACGAACCACACGGTCCAGATCACCGCGGTGCGGCGGGCCATCGCCGGGCTCCACAGGAACTTCAACGCGCTGAGGAGATTGACCTTGGGGGTCTCGGTCGCGGGCTGGGCGTCGGCCTCGGCGACGGCCGGAAGTGCCTGCCCCGTGGCCTTCTCGACGTCTCGTTCGAGTTTCGCGACGATCTTCTCTGCCTCGGCATGACGTCCGTTCGCGACCAGGAACCTCGGTGATTCCGGCAGCGAGCGGCGCCACCACAGCAGCATGACGATCGGCAGCGCGGTGATCAGCTGCGCGACCCGCCAGCCCTCCGGCACCGTCGGGACGACGAACCGCCCGATCAGCGCGGCGGCGACGAAACCGAACGAGAAGAACCCGGCCAGCGCGCCGACGAACCAGCCGCGCCGTTTGGCGGGGACGAATTCCGACAGGAACGGCGCGATGATCGCGCTTTCGGCGCCGGCGCCCGCCCCGGCCAGCACCCGGGCGCCCAGGAAGACCTCGTAGTTGGGGGAGAAGGCCGCGACCACCGAGAACACCGCGTAGAAGGCCAGCGCGTACATCATGACCTTCTTGCGGCCGATGCGGTCGCCCAGCAGGCCGGCGGCGATCGCACCGAAGAGGAAGCCGAACGGCGTCGCCGAACCGATCAGCCCGAGCTGGCCGTTGTCGAGGCCCCAGGCGGCTTTCGCGCTCGGCAGGAGGAAGGCGACCACGGCGGAGTCCATGCCGTCGAAGGTGTAGCCGAGTCCGCCGATGAGCAGGAGTTTGTAATGGGGACGGCTCAGCGGGAGCCGGTCCAGTCGTGCCAGAAGCGTCATGGGGAACGCCTTCCGTGGTTCGGGCGACGAGGAGTGCGGACAACGTATACTGCGTTTCGGCAAAACTGCAATGGTTGTTGCAAGTGGTTCGACGGGCACGATGCGTTACCGTGGCGCGCTTGGGGAGACACGGTCGAGGGAGGGCGTGCGTGACAGAGACGGGAACCGACGACGGTTTCGAGGCGTGGCTTCGGGACCGGACACCGGAACGCGGCCTGCGGCCGAAGTCGGCCGCGGTGCTCGAAGTGCTGGTCTCGCAACCGCGCCGGGCGTCGTTCGGCTCGACGGCGGAGCTCGCCCAGCTGGCCGGGGTCAACGTCGCCACCGTCACCCGGACGGCGCAGGCGCTCGGGTTCGCCGGATGGCCCGCGCTGCAACAGGAGTTGCGGGCGCGGTACATGTCGTCGCTGAGCGCGCCGCAGGTGGCCGAGGAACACCGGGACGTCGACTCGCCGGGTTCGGCGTCGTTGCGCCGGGACCTCGACAGCCTCGCCCTGCTCAACCGGCGGTTCGCCGAGGACGAGATCCGCCAGGTCGCCGAAGCGGTCGCGGGGGCGCGCCGCACGGTCGTCATCGCCGACGGCAGTTACGCCGCGGTCGGGATCGCCTTCGCGCACAACGCCCGGCTCGCCGGATACGACGTCCACGCGATCACCGCGGGCGACGCCGAACTCGCCAACGCCACGGCGAAGCTCTCTTCCGAAGACGTGCTCATCGCGATCAGTTTCTGGCGTCTGTACGAAAGCACCGTGCTCGCCGCGAACGAAGCGAAGACCAGGGGAGCGCGCGCCTTCGCCATCACCGACGCGGCGAGTCCCGCGCTGGCGGGCGCCGTCGAACAGGTGCTGATGGTGCCGGCCGAGGGGGTGACCTTCTTCCCGTCGCTGACCGCCGGGATGAGCCTGGTGCAGGCGATCGTCGCGCAACTCGCCGCCGTCGACCCGGTCCGCACCGGTGAGTCGATCGAGGCGGCCGAGGCCATGTGGTCGCGGTTCGATCTGCTGCACCGCCGCCCGGGGTCGGCCGATCGGACAGTGCCGAAAAGGCCGACCGGTGGAGGCGTCTCCGCCGGATGACCGATCCGCCGCCCCCTGCCGGGAGGCGATCCTGGTTCCAGGCCGCCGGAACAGGCGGTACGGGATCGAGGAGGACGAAATGACGATCATCGCGACTTTGGGTGCCTACGCCGGGCTCGCCCTTCTGGCGCTGATGGCGGCGACGCCGCTGCTGGTCGAACTCGACCAGCGTTTCCCGGTCACCCGCCGGGCGAAGGCGGCCGAACGGGAACGCCGGATGCCCGCCGGACTCGCTTCAGCGTGACGCAGAGCACAGATCCGCTCCCGGACTACCTCACGTGAGTGATTCACACTCCGCCAATTCGTAACTTTGTGTCGCGCTATGGAACGCTCTGTGACGTGACCGTGGATTTCTGCACCAACGCCCAGCCCTCCGACACCTTCGCGGAGTTCCGGAGGAACGTCGACGAACTGACCCAGGCGTTCATCGAAGCCTGCCGTCAGGGGCGTACGCCGGGCGATGCTTCTCTCGACCTGCTGCAGCGGATTCATCGCGAAGACCGCAACTGGGTCGTCGTCCACTTGACCTTCGCCATCGCGGCGCTCGCGCATCAGCGGACGCTGGCGCCCGCCGACGCCGTCACCCGGCCAGGTGGTGTGACGGGTGCGCCGGAGCGCGCGTTGTTAGCTTCCGCGAGTGACTGATCCGACCATCTCCGCGGTCATCGCGGTGTTCGCGGGTTTCGTGCTCGCGGGCTTCCTGGCCGTCCCGTACATCGCCGCGAGTTACCGGCGCCGCGGCGAACTCGGGCTCTGGCGGGTCCTGCTGGTGTTCGGGTTCCTGGTCTACGCCATGTCCCTGTGGACGTACACCTTGCTCCCCATCCCGGAGACGACGACGGCGTGGTGTGCCGAACACGCGTCCAGTCACCTGCAACTGCGCCCGTTCCAGTTCGTCGCCGACATCCGCCGTGAACAGACTGGCGCGGGGCTGCGGGCGTTCCTGCGCAACCCGGCCGTCCAGCAGGCGGTGTTCAACGTCGCCTTGTTCGTGCCGCTGGGGATGTTCGTGCGGCACCTCTTCCGGCGGGGTTTCCTCGCCACCGTCGCCATCGGCTTCGCGGTCTCGCTGTTCATCGAATGCACCCAGCTGACCGGGGTCTGGTTCCTGTTCGAGTGCCCGTACCGGCTGGCCGACGTCGACGACCTGCTGACCAACACCATCGGCGCCGCCGTCGGTTTCGGGCTCGCCCCGTTGCTGCGGCTGCTGCCGGGGAACGAACCGTCCGCGCCACCCGGAACGCCACGGCCGGTCACCGCGCGCCGCCGCCTGCTCGGGATGGCCGTCGACGTCGTGTCCGTCGTCCTGCTCGGCACGACGGTCCTGCTCATGACGACCCTGCTCTTGGGTGAACCGAACACCGTGGTCACCGCGCTGATCGGCACCTTCCTGCCCGCGTTGCTGCTGCTGTTCGTCATCCCGGTCGTGGGCAACGGCGCCAGCTTCGGCCAGCGGGTCGTGTTGCTGCGCCCCACCGGACCGGACGGCGGGAAGCCTTCGCTGTGGCGGATGATCGTGCGATTCCTGACCGGGGCCGGCGGCTACTTCACGTTGCTCACCTTGGCGTCGGTGGTCAACGGCGGGTTCGAGCCGCTCGCGAACCTGCTGTTCTTCGCCAGCGGCATCCTCGCGATCCGGCCGCAAGGTCACCAAGGACTTTCCGGACTGGTCGCCGGCCTGCGGATGGCCGACACGCGCGAACTCGCCGACCAGGCCGAGCCGAGTCCTGTACGCGAGTTCCGCCTCTGAGCACGCGAGCGCCACCCGATCGGGTCGACCCTGCCGTTCCCGCGAGTCATTCCGCCTGGTAGGACGCACGGCCCGGAACACTCGCCCGGTGAACGTGGAGTCGATGGACGACGTGGCCGACTGCCTGCTGTCGGTGGCCTGGAACATCTTCCCGTTGATGGGGAAACCTCCCGCGAGCCCGGGGAACCGGACGGAAGAGATCCGGACCCTGCTCGTCGACGCCTGCCACGACGCCGGGATGCGCGCCCGCGAACGGGCCGCGGCGCACGGAACGGGAACCGAAGAAGAACGCCGTCCCTTCCTGCGGCTCGCGGAGATCGGGACGGACGCGAACCTGTTCCTGGGTATGGTTTCCGGCGCACTCGTCACCGATCCCGAGCGGATCCGCCGCCGCTGGGCCGAGATCGAGACGCTCGTCCTCGAAGCGGGGGAACTCGCCGCGCTGATCAAGGGGCGACCGGAGAACCGGCCGCCCCTCGCCGCGGGAGATCAGTCCCTTTCCAGCTTCAGGTCGTAGCGGTCGAGCACCTCCTTGACGGGCTGGAAGAAGGTGGTGCCGCCTTCGTCGCAGTCACCGGAGCCGCCCGAGGTCATGCCCTGCGCCTGCACCAGTTTCGTGCCGGAGCCCGACGAAGGACGGCTGACGAACGAGCCGCCGGAATCGCCGCGCTCGGCGCAGGCGTTGGTCTGCGTGAGGCCTCGCACGATGTTCCCGTTGCCGTAGTTCACCGTCTGGTCCAGCGCTTCGACCCGCCCGCAGTGCCAATGGGTGGTGATCCCGGACCGGCAGACCCGGCCGCCGACGCCGACCACGTCCGCACCCTCGATCCGCACGTCGGAACCGTCTTCGTACCGGTCGACCCGGGGCGGGGTCGAGACGTCGGAATGCGTCACCTTGACCGTCCCGTAGTCGTTGCCGGGGAAGGACGACCTCGCGACCTTGCCGATCGTGCCGCCGGCGCCGCGCACGGTGCCGCCGAGTTCGGTGCAGTGGCCGGCGGTGATCACGTAATGATCGTCATCGTCGTAGGCGTTGAACCCGACCGAGCAGGCGCCGCCGCTGAAATACAGACCCTGCCCGCCGATCACGCTCCACAACGGCCGCGGTGCGCTCTTCACGTGCTCCACCCGGACCGGCACGCCGGCGGAGGTGGCCCACGCCCGGCCCGTGGGATCGCCGCCCACCACGCTCACCACGACCTCGTTCGCGGGCACGTCGACGTACCAGCCGGCGACCGAGCGAGGCAGACCCGCCGTTCTTTTGTCCAAAGTGGACTGCATCGTCTTCAGTTCGGCGGCGCTGTGCCGGAGTGTCTTCGGAATCGCGCCCGCGGCGCGGATCCTGGCCGAGTGGTCCGCGTCGGTGGTGCCGACGACCAGTTCGCCGGTCGTGGTGTCGAGCCAGGAACCGGCGAACGCGGCGCCGAGCGAAGTACCGAGCTTCTGCTGCGCGGCGGCCAAAGTGGCCGGTCCAGCCGCTTCGTTCAGCACCGATCTCGCCGCTGAAGCCGGGGCCGCGAAGGCGGTGACGGCCGCGGCCGCGCCGATCAGGACGGTCAAGGTGCGCAAAGGGCGTCGGAACACGAAAACCTCCAGGAAATTCGGTGCGGGAACGCTCCTTATTCGACGTTACGACAGGGGATGCCGGGCGAATGCCGCCATTTGAGTAGCGCCGGGAATTCGCCTTTCCGGCTCAGTGGAATGGCTGCCCCTCACTCTTGTGAGTGGAGACTGCACGAATTGCCGTCCCCGATTCCCTGACCGGTGAACGACTGTCAGCGACGTGCGTACCTCCATTCGGGAAAGAGACGTACATGGCCGGAAAACGCGGATCACCTGATGGTGTCCGCGCTGAACCCGTTCGTCCGCATCGGTGACGAACGGGTTTCTTTCACCAGCGGGAAAGGAAAGCCGCCTTCAGACGAGCGTCGTCCAGTAACTCCAGAAGGCCTGCAGGACCGCGACGGTGATGGCGGCGTACCAGACCACGAGTACCACGCTGTGGTACCGGACCACCGCCTTCACCTCCGGTCCTTGGTGGATGTTGCGCAGGGTCGTGTACCAGAAGACGGCGATCGTGACCGCCCACACGACCATGCAATACGGGCACAGGGCCCCGATGACGTACAGGCTCTGGAACATCAGCCAGTGCACGAATACGACACCGAGTCCCGAGCCGATCTGGAGGCCGAGCCAGTACCACCGAGGGAGCCGTGCTCCGCCGAGCAGGGCGGCCCCGGTCGTGACGACCACGCTGAATCCGGCGATCCCCAGCAACGGATTGGGGAAGCCGAACAGCTCCGCCTGCGGGGTCTTCATGATCGACCCACAACTGAGGACCGGGTTGATACTGCAGGTCGGGATGTAGGAGAAGTCCTTGAGCAGCCTGATCTTCTCGATGGTGAGGACGAACGAAGCCAGCAGCCCGATCGCGCCGCCGACCAGCAGCACCCACGGCGTCACCCGGACGGCGAACGGCGTCATTTCGCCAGCTCCCGGTCGATGACGGCCTTGAGGCCCTGATAGGACGGGGAGCCCGAGAACTTCACGCCGTTGACGAAGAACGTCGGCGTGCTGTCGACGCCGATGTTCGCGCCGTCGGTGCGGTCGGCCAGCACCCGGCCGAGCGTGACCGGATCGTCCAGCGCGGTCTCGAAGGCCTTCAGATCGAGACCCAGTTCGCGCGCGAAGCCGAGGAAGGTTTCGCGGTGGGAGACCTGCTGGTCGCCCCACTCCGGCTGCTTCTCGAACATCAGGCGATACATCGGTTCGAGCTTGCCCTGCTTACCCGCGGCTTCCACGGCCCGGGCGGCGAGTTCGGCGTTCTGGTGGCTGGGAATGGGGAAGTAGCGCATGACGAAGGTGACCCGGTCGCCGTACTCGGCGCGGAGCCGTTCGACGCCGGGGAACGCGGCCCCGCACGCCTCGCATTCGAGGTCGAGGAATTCCACGACGGTCACCTTGCCGCCCGGCGGGTCGGAAAGCCGATGGCTGTCCGGCCGGATCAGGATCGACGCGGGCACCACCGGAGGTGCGCCCGCCTGTGCGTTCGGGGTCTCCTCACCCAGGTTGGTGAAGACGAGCAACGCGGCCACCACCGCGATCACGACGGCCGCGGCCGTCAGGGAAACCTTGGCGTTCTTGGTCATTCTGTTGTGTCCTTGGCTCGGTTCCGGCAACTGAAAACGGCAGGGGGCTTCGCCGGATCAGGTACGGGAAACGCAGAGCTGGACGAGCGGGGGCGTCGTCGCCCGGCGTTCGGAAGACAAGGACAACGGCAGCGCGAGTGACGCTGCCGTCGGGTCGGACCGGCGGCGCCGGGCGAGAAGGAAGAGCGCGGCCAGCAGCACCACTCCGACGCCTGTGACGTCGTCGAGGTGGTTGCTCGGAAGGGGCTGTTCCGCCGGGCTCAGCAGAGCCGTCGCCGGTTCGCATTCGTCGACCGGGTTCGCGGCGTGAGTCGTTTCCGCCGCGAACAAGGGAGCGCAGGGAGAGCCCGCCGCCGCGGCTCCGTCACTGCACAGCGCGCCCTGCAGCAAGGCGACAGCGGTGAGGACGGCCAGCACGGCGAACAGCCGCGCGGTCATCCTCACTGTCCTTCTGCCGGTCACGCGGAGCAGGGTAAAGGTGACCTTGTAAAGCCGAGGCGAACTCGGACAAAACAACCTACAGTGATCGGTGATCCCGAGTGGAAGGACGACGTGCCGTGCCGAGGTTCAAGGATGTCTACGCGGTCCTGCCGGTCTCAGACCACGCCGCCGCGGTCGCCTGGTACGAGCGGTGGATCGGTCGGCGCCCCGACGCCGAACCCATGGAAGGTGTCGCGGAGTGGCGGATCGCCGGGAGCGCGGGCATCCAGGTCGCCCACGACCCGGAACCCTCGGGCAAGAGCACCGTGGTCATCGTCGTCGAAGACATCGACGAGACCGTCGGCGACCTCGCGGAGCGCGGGGTGGAATGCGGCCCGATCCAGGACTTCGACTTCGTCAAGCTGACGGAGATCGTGGATCCGGCGGGTAACAAGGTCACCTTCGTCTGGGAGAACCCGGACTTCAGCCCTTCGTCGGAGGTTCCGGCCACCGTGCACCGGTAGTGGGCGGCGTCGGGCTGAAATCGCATCGGTTGTTGTCGGTGTCCCAGCTCAGATAATTGCGGGACAGCGACAGGCCCGGCGGCGGTGTGCGTGCGGGCTGTCCTTCGCGCAGACACGGGGTTTCGAGCGGAGGTGCCCATCCGACCGTGTCCACCTGACGGCCGGTGCTGTCGAGCAGAACCACCGACCCGGTACGGGCAGGCAGGAGATCGACGGAGGTGCCCACCGGGACGACGTTGGTCGGATCGTAGATGGTGCCGGAGAAGTCCCGCCCCAGCAGGACTACGAACTGCCCCATCGAATTCATCGGTTGCACCACCAGTGCCTGCGGAAGGATCAGGGTTTGGGTGGGAACGCAGGTCGACGAATAGAACCGCAATGAGAAGCCGGTGAGGTCCACGGGAGCAGTGCTGACGTTACGCAGTTCGAGGAACTCGTCCAAGGCCCCGTTCGGTCCCTGCGGGAAAACCTCGTTGATCAGCACCGTGGTCGACACCTGGGGAGCGAGGTCCCGGGCGTCCGACGAAGGCGCGGTGACGAGGGACAAGACGAGCACACCGAGCACGCCGCTGACGAGCTTTCGGATCATGATGCCGTACCCCTCTGCTCGTGGATTGGTCACGTTTCCTATGCTGGGTGAGGAAAGAGTGCCGTGCTAGGGGCCATTTCCGCTTCCCGCCCGATGCGACCTCGCGGCTCCGCGTCAACGCTCGTCGATCCGGAGTTCCATACAGGCCACGCCGTTTCCACCGATCAGCAGCTGAGGAGCCTTGCGCCGCGAGACGCCGTGCACGGTGAGGACTTCGCCGTCGAGCAGGAGCGGGTGGCCGATCGATCGCGCCGAGACCGGGTCCCAGGCCTGGACGACACCATCGTTGCCGGCGCTGATCACGACCGGCCGGCCGTCCGCCAACCGGACGGCGGTGAGCGCCTCCACCGGACCGCTGTGTGCGGAGCCGGGTGTCCCGAAGAGCCGGACCGTGGCGATGTCCACCGTCCGTAGCATCCCGTCCGCACCGCCGAGCACCGCCACGCACCGGCCGTCGGGCCAGGTCAGGGTGACGCCGGTGGAGATCGAACAGCCGAGGTTGACGTCGCCGAGGCGGCGGCGCGTGACGAGGTCCCAGACACAGACGGTGCCGTCGTCGCCGCTCGCGAGGGCCACTACCCGGCCGTCGGGCAGTACCGCGGTGAGCGCCATCTGGATGCCGAAGTAACCGTTCCAGGGGTGCTCGTCGTTACCGATCTCGTAGTTCATCATTCCGTCGGACCGGGGTGAGCGTTCGATCGATCTCGCGCCCGCGAAGGGACCGCGGGAAACCCGGCCGAGGGAGGCTCCGGAGCCGGGGTCCCACAGATGGACACCGCTTCCGAAGCTGCCCGCGCTGATCACGACCGTCTGGCCGTCCGGCAGCACCGCGGTGGCCATGGCGGCTACCCCCACCGCGTGTCCCGTCCATATCTCCGACACCTGGTCTCCGGTGGCGAGATCCCACACCCGGATCAGCGGATCCCACCCGGAGGAACCGGCCACCGCGACACGTCCGTCGGGAAGAGTCAGCACCTTGAGGGCGTTGACGCGCCTGCCTTCCTCGATTCTTCGCACTTCCGAGCCGCTGCGGAGATCCACGAGGCGCAGCGATTCGCCGCTGTTGTGCACGGCGATCTCCCTGCCCTTGGGCAGCCTCGCCGTGGTGAGCGCACGAACCCACTCCGCCTCGGTGCGGGCCGCGGCCGCGTCGGTGGTCAAGTGCCAGAGCCGGACGACGTTGTCACGGCCGCCCGTCACCGCGGCGACACTTCGGTCGGGGAGCGCGATCGTCGCGAGCGAGTGCAGAGCCAGCGCGCCGCTGCCGATGCGCTTGAAGATGAGCTGTTCCTCTCCGAGCGCCGCGATCCACAGCCGGTCGGCGAGGACCACAAGGCTCTTCGCCTGTTCGCCCGGCATGTCGACCAGCGCCATCGCCCGGACGGTGAACTCCTCCGGGATCGCACCGGTCAGGATCTCGTCTCCGGAGACGAGGTCGTGGAACCACAACTCGCCGTCGGAGCCACCCACCACCGCCACCGTCCTCCCGCCGGGTAACACATCGGCGACGACGGCGGTGGCGGTGCCGCGGATGGTCTTGAGCAACGCGGGGTCGTGCATGGCTCCCTTCTGGTCGCCCGTCACCCGGTCCCACACATGCAGGGTGTCCCCGGTCGTGACATCCCAGACATGGACGGCACCGCCGGGGGTCGCCGCCAGCGCCAGCACCCTGCCGTCGGGCAGTGCCGTCCCGGCGAGCGCCGAGCCGTGACCGACATCCGCCGCGAACGGGTCGGCCGGCTCACCGGTCACCACATCCCGGAGGCGGACGACCTTGGCTCCGTCGTCGGACACGATGGCCACCACGCGGCCATCGGGAAGGCGAATGACCGCGACGGAGGAGACCACGCCTTCGCACACGAAAGGTGTTCCTATCGGAGTGGCGGCGGCGATATCCCAGACCCGGCTCGTCCCGTCGGTGCTCCCGGTGACCGCCACCACCCGGCCGTCGTCCAGCGCGGCGGTGGCGATCGCCTTGATCGCGCCGGAGTGACCGAGGAGCGGGTCTCCGATCTGTTCCCCTGACACCGGGTCCCACCGGGAAAGGGCACCGTCGTCGCCGCCGACCAGCACGATCGGCCTGTCCCCGGGAAGGGTCACGGTCGCCACGGCAAGGACCGGACAGGAGCATCGGGTGAGGATTTCCGCGTGCTCACAGGTCCATCTGAGCCACCGTGGTTCCCAGCCGTCACCGGTACGGGCGATCTTCCCGGCGTTGTACCCCACCGCGGCGAGGCGGAAGCGTAACGCGTCGGCGTTGATCGCTACCGAGTCCAATGTGGACCGTTGAGGCGTGCTGCGCCAGTGCCTGAGCAGCCGGTCTTCCGGTGTCGAGATCCGTGCGGTCACCGAGCGCAACCGCGCCGCATCCACGTAGGGCAGGAAGTCCGGTTTGAGGAAACGGTCGTCGAGCACACCACCGGCCGCGGCGTGCTCGACGATGTGCCGCCGTACGTAGGTCGGCGGTGTGCCAGGCCCCATCAGGTCGGCGAGCGCGGCGGCGATCCTGGCCTCGGCGGCGGCCGGGGGGTCGGCTTGGAGCGGCGGGTGGTCGAGCAATTCGTGCCAGTCGTCCCGCAGGGTGTCGCGGAGCAGGTCATGGAACAGCCGGTACACGGTCGTGTCGTCGTTCCGGTCGGTGATCAGGTATGCGCCGAGGCGGGAATCGAGCAGCCAGGAGATGTCGGTGTCGCCGAATTCGTAGTCACTGTCGCCGATCGCGGTGGCGACCCGCGGCCAGATCTTCCGCCACGGGAGTCCGGCGCCATAGGCGAACGCGACCGCCCGGAGGAGCACGATCGCACGGTGCCGATCGGCAGGGTCGGCGAAGGTGCCGTGGAGGTCGGCCTTGAAGACGCCGGTGACGCCCTGAAGCAGAGCCTCACGCCACGATGTCCCGAGCGTGCCGTGGGCGAGTGACGTCGCGGCGAGGCGAGCGAACAGGAACGACCGCCCCGCCTGGGCGCCGATCGTGGCCGCCAGCTCGGTGGTCCGGGTGCCGATATCGCCGTGGTACCGCGAACCGGGAGTGTCCCGGAGGATTCCGGCGACGTAGCCCACGACGTCCGCGGCGTTCCACCAGGGTGCCTCGTCGACCCGGATCCGTGTGGTGGCGAACCGGGTCTCGGCGACCTCCGCGAGCGGAGACTTGGCGAACGGCACCTGATCGATCCGCCCGTCCCCACCCGGCGAACGCAGGCCGAGGAGCAGCCGGACCTGAGGTTTCCGCGGATTCGGCTCCAGCCGGGCGAGGAGGGTGGTGAGCAGGTCGTGCGGTGCGGCGGCTTCGTCGACCGCGTCCACGACCACGGTCGCCATCCGGTTGTTCGCCAGCAAGGAAGCGTGCCACGCGGCGAGGCGGTCGTCGAGATCGGCGCCGGTCCGCGCGGCATCGACGTGCGTTGGCTCGAAGGCGCGCAGGATCTGGTCGAGGACTTCGGTTTCGAGCTTTCCGGTCGCGACGACGGCGACGTCGACCGCGCCTGACGGCGGCATCAGATCGTCCGGGACCGCCTTGAGCTCGGCGGCGTGTACCCGCCGGAACCTCGGATCGCTCAGCGTCACCAGCCGGGCGAGCACCGCGGATTTCCCGCTGCCTGCCGCTCCGGTGACCAAGGTCGTGCCGGGCTCACCGGTGGCGGCCGCGATCAGGGCCCGCGTCAGCTCGGCGCGGCCGGTGAACAGCCAGCCGGGCTCGTCGTCCGTGGCCACGCCTCGAGCCTTGGGGCCCCAATGGGTGCGCAGGTCCTGGCGGGAGAGTGCGAGATCCTGCCGGGCAGGGGCGACCTCGACCACGGCGTCCGGGCGGTAGTGCGGATTGGGCAGGCAGACATGCGGCGAGCGCCGGGACAGCCCCGTGACCGCGTCGGGTGTCTGACCACGGTCGAGATGCTCTTTCAGTCCGTCGAGGAGGTCTTCCACCGACAGATACGGCGCGTGGCCGAACTGCGCACCCTCCCGGGAGGCGAGCTTGTCGAGGAACGCGGTGATCGCCCGGCTCAGCCTGCCCGGGTAGGCCTGTTGCGTCTTGGCCGCGCCGGCCAGGATCACCCACGACTCGGGGCGGCCCTTGTCGAGGCGGGCGAGTTCGTCGATGACCAGGCCCGCGTAGCAGGTGTCGACGATGACCACGAGATGCGTGATATCCGTGCAGGCGAGCCATCGGATGAGTTCGAACGAGGCGAGAGCGGTCGCGCCCCGCCGAGCCGAGTCGGTTTCCTTCAAGATCAAATGGTGCGCCTTGTCGACCTCCTCGGCATGCCCGGTCACGAAGACGACCGCGGCGTCGGCGTCCCGCCAGCGGTGATCCGGGGGAGGGTCTTCCAGCGCCTCGCGGATATCCCGTTTCGCGGGATTGTCGGCCAGCTCGGGAAACCGGTGCTCGAACCGCCGTCCGTCGAGCTGGTCCGCGCACAGCCAGGCACGCAGAGCGGCGACCTCCTCGCCGATCGGCAAGGGACTCCAGTGCTCGTCGTCGTACTCCGCCGTCGCGATGGCCACGAAATGCCTGCGGAGAATGGCGTCGCCGGTCATCGACCCGCCTCCTGCGCGATGGCCCGCAGGAGCGCGGCGCCGGTCTGACGACGGCTGAGGTAGCGCTCCGCGGCATGGGCTTTCGCCCCGTTGTCCACGACGATCTCGTCGGTTTCGCGGATCTGCGGCCACCAGACGCGTAGTTCCCCGGCACAGGCGACCGGATCATGCGGGTCGCGGATGTTGACCCAGTCCGGGACAAGCAGGGGTTCGACCCGCAGACGGTCCCGCACCATCCGCAACGCCAGGGGCGAACCGGCGGTGATCAGCATCTCGACCCCGAGCCCGGGGTTCCGGCGCAGGAGTTCGTAGGCGACCACGGAACCGAGCGAATGTCCGATCACTACCCGGCAGTCCGCCGGGATCATGTCCCGCACGCGGTCGTCGACGGCCTCGCGGACAGCGGGCTCGCGCAGATACCGGCGCACCTGCCGGAGCTCCTTGATCGAGAGCACCGCGGCGGCAGGCCCGTACCGGCGGTCGATCGCCGCGAGCAGTGCCTGCAGCGGTCGCGGGAAGCGACCGAACCCCTTCGGCACCTCGACGGCGGCAGCGGCGACCTCGGCCGGAGTGACCAGTTCGGCGAGAGCCTCGGCGACGTCGGACCATTCCTCGGTGCCGAGGTCAAGATCGAAATCGGGAACTCCGGATTTGGTGGCGGCGGAATTCGTGACACCGTCCCGATCCGGGAGAAAGATATCCCCGTAAAAGGCGATATCGAAGTCGGAAACCGTCGTCCGTCGGCCGGCCGCTCGCTCCAGACCGTCGCTGAGCGCCGGCCCCCAAGCGGCAAGAAGCTGCTGTCTCCCAAGCCATTGCTGGCCGATCCCGTGCACTCCGACTATCAACGCCATCGGTGGCCCTTCCGGTGATGAGGGCGTCGAGCGTAAGGCATGGGTCGAATTCGACAACCGCCGGGTTCGCGTTATTTCCAAACGTTCGCGACAGTCGATCAGTTGGCTCTTAACGGTCGTTCTGGCTGACCTTGGCGGTTGGATTTCCGATACGGCGACGAATTCGAGAAGACGATTTCGCCGCCTTGTGCGACGAACACCTCCGCCTACCGTCCTGCGGATCGAAGCGCGGAGTCACATGTCCAGTTCCAAGAAAGGGGACAAGGAACGGGACGAGCACGTGGTGAACAGGCCTTCGGCGCGCTCCTCGTCGGTGAGCACGTCGTCGCGGTGATCGGGCTCGCCGGACAGCACCTGTCGGACGCACGAGCCGCAAATCCCTTGCCGGCACGAATAAGGCGCCTCGACACCCTTCTCCAGCAGGACGTCGAGCACGCTGCGGTCGCCGGGGACGAAGTACTCGGCGCCGGTGGACGCCAGGCGTACGGTGAAGCCGTCCGGACCGGGCCCGCCGTCACCGACGTCGTTGCCGAACCGCTCCTTGTGCAGCGCTTCCGCCGGCCAGCCGAGCGCTTCGGCCTTGCCGAGTACGTACTCCATGAACCCGTCCGGGCCGCAGAGGTACACCGCCGTGTCCGGTCGCGGGTCGCCCAGGTCCCGGTCGATGTCCAGCAGCCGGTCCGGCTCGCCGTCATCGAAGTGGAAGGTCACCCGTGGATCGTCCGCCAGTTCCTCGGCGAAGGCGGCGAGGGGACGACTGCGAGCACAGTAGTGAAGCGTGTAGTCGCCGCCTTCGCTCCGGAGCTGCCGCACCATCGCCAGCAGGGGAGTGATCCCGATCCCGCCGGCGAACAACAGGTGCCGTCGTGCCGTGACGAGCGGGAAACGGTTGCGCGGAGCCGAAATCCGCAGCCGGTCGCCCACTTCGAGGGCGTGCATCGCCCGCGACCCGCCCCGGGAAGCCGGCTCGTTCAGCACGGCCAGACGGTAGCGGCCCGTCTCCGGTGGCCCGCACAGGGAATACTGGCGGACCGCCGCCGAGCCGATCAGTACGTCGACATGCGCCCCCGCGGTGTAGGCCGGGAACTCGCCCCCGGCGACCGGAGCGAGGTCGATCACCGCGATCTCCGGAGTCGCCAGGGCATGGGAGACGACGACCGCTTCCGTCCACGCCACGCTCGTGTCTCCTTCAGGCCCCGGCCGACGGCACCGGGGTCTTGTCCGCCGCGGCGACGGTGAACATCCCGGATTCGGTGTGCCGGGGCGGCACTTCGGTCAGGCTCACCCCTCGCGGGTCGCGGCCCGCCTGCACGTCGTCGACCATGGTCTTCAGCAACCGGCGCAGCATCACCACGCCGCGGTCGGTGGTCGCCAGGGTCTCCTCGGAGTGCAGCGTGACCGGGCCCTGCGACAGCTGCGCCTCGCCGTCACCGGGGTACTGACGGCGTTCCTCCTCGGACAGTTCCCACGGATCCTTGCCGTTCTGCTTGACCCCGAGGAAGAACCGGTCCAGGCGTTCGGGGTCGCTGGTCCGGATGGAGAAGAACGACCGGTTGTGGGTGTCGTCGCACGGGACGACCCAGAGCAGCATGTCGGCCTTCGCGTCGGCGGTCACGTTCACGAAGTCCGGCAGTACCAGGACGTTCGGCAGATGCAGGTCCGCTCCCCAGCCGCGTTCGGCGCTGTCGTCCCCGGTGAAGCGGACGTTGTAGGCGGCGCCGAAGTCGGTCCGCTTGTAGGTGATCCGGTCGGACGCCGTCGCCGGATCGAAGAAGTTCTCGGGGAAGCCGGTGGTGCCCGTTCCGACGAACTGGTAGCCGCTGTGCTGGGAGTGCAGCCAGCTGATGTGCGCCGGGTCGATCGCGTTCTCGTAGATCTGCAGCCAGTTGCAGTCCTGCACCAGACCGGTCACGGTCATCCCGGGGACCGGCCATTCGGCCAGGTACCGCTCGCCCTCTTCCTGGGGTTCCAGGCAGTCGTACCGGGGCAGGGTGGGTTTGCGTTCGGGCGGTCCCATGTAGACGAACACGAGCCCGTACCGTTCCTCGACCGGATACCAGGGCTGGCGCGCGGCGTCGCGCCGGAGGCCGCCGCCGGGTTCGCAGGCCTGCTCCAGGCAATGGCCTTGAACGTCGAATTTCCAGCCGTGATAGCAACACCGGATGCCGTCGTCTTCGACCCGGCCGTAGTACAGGCTGCTGCCCCGATGCGCGCAGCGTTCGAAGACGACGCCGGGCCTGCCCTGGCCGTCGCGGAAGACGATCAGGTCTTCGCCAAGGACACGTGTGCGGTGCGGCGCTTCGGAAGTGAGGGCCGCCGAGGCGGCGATCGGCTGCCAGTACCGCCGCAGTGCCTCGCCCATCGGCGTGCCAGGGCCGACCTCGGCCAGCCGCGGTTCGTAGGACGGTGTCTTGCGGCCGTAGCCGGTTCCGCTGTCCACAAGGGAGGTTTCAGTCAAGTCGATCTCCTCGGCCGTAGGGAAAAGGCGGGGGCAATCACCAGGGCCAGTACCAGCCCTCGTTCTCGGGGACCACCCAGTAGTGGTCGAGCCGGACCTTCCGGAAGTACCAGCGACCGGCCTTCCGGACGTACTCGTCGGTGAACTGGCCGACGCTGCTGAAGACGTGGCTGTCCTTGTTGAACCTGATCTGCTCTTCGTAGAAGCACACGCCGGACGCGGTGCCGTCACCGTGGACCCGGACCTGATGCCCGTGGACGAAGTTCTTCAACGAGATCGCCGTCGCGTCGCGCATCACCCTGATCTTTTCCAGCAGCCGGCTGTAGTAGTCACGGACCTCGTCGGTCCCGTGGGCCTGGCCGTATTCCCCGTAGTCCAGATGCGCGTCGCCGGTGAACAGGTCGGCCAGCGCGTCCCATTCACGGTTGTTGAGGCATCGGTGGAATTCGGCGCGCAACGACGTGAGGTCGTGTACCGCTTCCAGGTCTTCGACGCGTTTGGCCAGCTGCGCCAACGTAGGGGTTTCCACATCGTCTCGCATCCGGTCGCCTTTCGAGCTCTGGGCGCGTGTCTTCGCGGGCCGGAGTGTGTCCGGTCCTGACGAAAACGGACTGCGGCGTACATCGCGCCGTCGGTGACGGATCTACTGTGGCAACCGGCCGGCGCCCGCGGCAAGAGATCTCGGCGGGTCCTGTGGGAAAGCCGTAGGGACGTCGACGGTCCGCCGGTCCTACCTTGACCGGACAGGCCGCCCTCGGGTGGTACGGGCGAACGCTGGGAGGACACGTGGACGAGCCGCGGCGGGTGGCGTTGATCAGCGGGGCGAGCCGGGGTATCGGCGCGGCGACCGCGCGGGAGCTGGGGCGGCGGGGATACCACGTGATCGTCAACTACCGGCAGGACTCCGCCGCCGCGCACCGGGTGGTCGGGGAGATCGAAGCCGGCGGCGGGACGGCCGAGACGGTGCGGGCCGACGTCTGCGACGACGGCGAGGTCGCCGACATGATGCGGCGGGTGCACGCCGAACACGGTCACCTGGACGTGCTCGTATGCAACGCCAACACGGTGAACCCGCCTTTCGAACCGCTGCTCGCGGTGTCGTGGGAAGCCTTCATCGGCAAGGTCACCGGGGAGCTGGCCGGGGCGTTCTTCCTTACCCGGCAAGTACTGCCGGTCATGCAGCGGCGGCGCGCGGGCCGGATCGTCTACATTTCGAGCACCGCCGCGGATCAGGTCGGCGCGGTCGCCGCGCACTCCACCGCGAAGGCGGCGCTGAACACCTTCACCCGGCACGTTGCGGCCACGGCCGCGGAACACGGAATCGTGGTCAACACGGTCGCGTTCGCGACGGTGCGGACCGACGCGACTGCTGGGGTGTTGAACGACGACCTGCGGAAATTCGTCGAAGAGCGTTCGGTCCTGGGCAGGGTGATGGATCCCGACGACGCGGCGGCCAGCGTGGTGGCGGTGGCCGACGGCCCGCTCGGCACGGTGGGCCAGGTGATCCGGGTGGACGCCGGGTACGACGTCCTCGACCAGCAGCTGCACGGCGTCGTCGAGCATTTCGGATAACGGTGTCCGAGCCGCTTGGACCGATCGGTCCGAGATGGCGTCCCCGGCTTGACAAGCCTTGATCGAGTGGTCGAAACTACGGCAGACCGATCGGTCCGACCGATCGGTCCATGGTGGGGGAACGGATAGCCGTCTCCTGCCGTCTTTTGTTCTTCAGCCGACCAGGAGCGCTGTGTGACTACTGAAACGACATCCGTCGAACCCGATTCCGACGTGCTGTACCCACGCCGGTGGGCCGCGATGGTCGTGCTCGTCCTGGCCTTCGTGCTCGACCTGCTGAGCGTCACCATCGTCAACGTCGGCTTGTCCGCCATCCAGCACGATCTGGGTGCGGGTCCGACCGATCTGGAATGGATCTCCGCCGCCTACCTGCTCTCGTTCGCGGTCGTGCTGATCACCGCGGCCAGGCTGGGCGACCTGTACGGCCGGAAACGGGTGTTCCTGCTGGGCCTCGCCGCGTTCGCCGTGACGAGCGCGTGGTGCGGGCTGGCGAACAGTCCCGGCGAGTTGATCGCCGCGCGCACGGTGCAGGGACTGGCCGCCGCCGCGATCGCCCCGCAGGTGATGAGCCTGCTGTTCGTCATCTTCACCGGGCGCGAACGCGCCACGGTGTTCGGCGTCTTCGGCCTGGTTTCCGGGCTGGCTCAAGCGGGCGGGCTGCTCCTCGGGGGCGTGCTGATCACCGCGGACATCGCGGGACTGGGCTGGCGCATGATCTTCCTGGTCACCGTCCCGGTGGCGATCGTGCTGGTCGGTCTCGGCGTCTGGCTCGTCCCGGAGAGCCGAGTGGTCGGGGGAGTCCGGCCGCGCTGGGGAGCCACCGCGGTCCTCGTCGTCGGGCTGGTCGCGATCGTGTTCCCCTTGCTGGAAGGCCGGACCTACGGGTGGCCCGCCTGGGGCTGGGCCCTCATGGCCGCCGGGGTGCTGGCGGTGGTGGGGCTCGCCGTCGCGGAACACAACTCGCCCGCGCGCAGGGCGGGCGCGCTGCTGCCGGTCGCCGTGTTTCGGAGCCGGACCGGGGCGGGTGGCCTGCTGGTCCTGCTGCTGTCGTTCTCGGGCTTCGCCGGCTTCATGATGATCTTCCCGCTGTGGTTGCAGGACGGACAGCGTTTCTCGGCACTGGACGCGGGGCTGGTCACGGTCGCGTTCGCCGCGGGCGGGCTGGCGATGGCCGCGTTCACCGGACGGCTGACCGTGCGTTTCGGCCGATTCATCGTGCTCGCCGGCTGTCTGGTGTCGGTGGCGGGCGGGGTCGCCCTGCTGATCGCCGTGGGCGCGGCGGACGGGACCATCGGCAGTTGGTCGCTGGTTCCGGGCCTTTTCCTGCTCGGGGTGGGGATGACACTGGTCATGCCGCCGCTGACGACCTTGTTCCTGTCCGCCGTGCCGCCCGAGTACGCCGGTTCGGCGTCCGGTGTCTGGACCACCGGGCAGCAGTTCGGCAGCGCCGTCGGCGTGGCCGCGCTCAGCACGATCTTCTTCGCGGTCCTGGAAGGCACGGGTGGCTACGAATCGGCTTTCACCACGACCGCGATCGTGATGCTGGCGGCGTTGGTGGTCAGCGCGGGACTGTGCTTGGTCCTGGCTCCCGGCAAGCAGCAGGCGTAACGATCCTCGTCAGGTGGCTCCAGGTCGACGGGATCCGGAGCCACCGAACCATTTCACCGATTGCGGGAGGCAGGCCTCGTGGCCATTCTGGTGACCGGTGCGACCGGCCGGGTGGGCAGTCGTTTCGTACCCAGGCTGCTGAGTCGTCAGGACGAGCGTGTCCGTGTGTTCGTCAGGGACCCCGGCAAGGCGGCGGGCCTCGGAGCCGAGGTGTTCGTCGGCGACCTGCGCGAGGCGGAATCCCGCGAACGGGCCCTCGACGGGATGGACGCCGTGGTGCACCTCGGCGCGGTGTTCCGTGGCGACTCCGACGCGGAAGTCGCCGCGGTCAACAACCAGGCGACGGTCGAACTGGCCGAAGCGGCGGCCAAGGCGGGGGTCGAACGGTTCGTCCACGTCAGCACGACGCTGGTATACGGAGCGGGCCGGGGCCGTCCCGCCCGCGAAACCGACGAACCCGCCCCGAGCCGGGACTTCGGTGCCTACCCGCCGAGCAAGGCGGAGGCCGAAAAGCTCCTTCTCGACCTGCATCGCACGGCCGGCCTGCCGTTGCGGATCGCCCGCCTGGCGTACGTCTACGGCGAGGGCGATCCCCATCTCGCGGAATCGCCGCGGTTCGTCCGGGATTGGCCGCCGCACAAGCGGTTCCACCTGGTGCACCACGCGGACGTCGGCGAGGCCCTGCTGGGCCTGCTCCGCGCCGACGGACTGGACGGGAGGACGTACAACGTGGCGGACGACGCACCGCTCACCGCGCTGGAACTGTTCGCGCTCAACGGCGAGCCGATGCCCGAGGGGGCGGAGAGCCGGACGCTGGACGATCCGTGGGAGGGGATCGTCGACACCGCCCGGCTCCGCCGCGACCTCGGGTTCCGGCCGCTGTACCCCACGGTCTACTCCGCCAAGGACGGCGGTGCGCTGTGAGAGGAGCTACCGGCGTCGCGCGCGGACATGGGACATCGGCAGTAGCACGCGCCCGTGAGCGTCCACCTTCACCGATTCGGTTTCCGGTGCGCGTGTCTCGCGCATCCTGGCCAGCAATTCACGGGTGAAACTCGTCGCGAAAACTGTCTCCGTGATGTCCAGGATCTCCCAATGGTGATCCAGGTTGGCGTGGAGGTTGTCCGGGCTGATCCGCGCTTCTTCCATGATTGGTGTCGCCGAGGGCACGGATTCCGCGAAACAGAACAGATGCAGCGTGGCGTCCGGCAGGGTGATCCGGTGTAGCGCGGCGGCATAAGCCGATCGTTGCGCATTGTCCAGGCAGTGGTAAAGGCCGCTGTCGAGCACCGTCGCGAAACCGTCGCCGATATTGTCGAGCCGGGTGGCGTCGGCCACTTCGAATCGAATCCGCACGCCGTGCGCGGAGGCCCGGTTCCCGGCCTGTTCGATCGCGGTGGGTGAACCGTCCACTCCGGTCACCTCATGGCCATGGTCCGCCAGCAGGATCGCGTTTTCCCCCAGGCCGCAACCGACATCGAGCACCTTGCCCTCGAATCCGCCCGTCCGCTCCAGTTCGACGATCGCCGCCTGGGGCTCGCCGATGTCCCAGGGGATCAGGTCTTCACCCGGTTCGACGCCGTCGAAGGTCGCACGACGCGCGTACAACGCTTCGTAATCCATATTCTCCTGTGAGAAAGTCTGTTCACTCGTGTTCATTCGGATACCTCCAGCCGCTCGTGAGGACGTCCACCATTGCCACGGATACCGTTCGGGATCACTTCCCCTGCCGAGGAGAGGGAGATTCCGGTACAGGAGACCGTTCGGCCGAGAAGGGAAGTTCGCCGGGACTGTTCCGAGATTACCAGAATCGGCAGGCGAAAACCGTGCCGCCGAAGCGGATATCGCGGGTCTGCCGGATGCCGTCTGCTAACATGGTGATATGCCAAGCAAGCTGCCCGCCGGTGCGCGTGATCGCATTCTCGACGCCGCGTCCCACCTGTTCGACTCCCACGGTGTCCACGCTGTCGGCATGCAGCGGATCATCTCCGAGGCCGGCTGCGGCAAGCACCTGCTCTACGCCGAGTTCGGCAGCAAGGACGAGCTCGTCGCGGCCTATCTGCGCCGCAGCGAGCGAAGCTGGGAGCAGACCCTGAAGGCCACGCTGGCGATGGACGCCGAGCCGGAGGAACAGGTGGTCGAGCTGGTTCGGCTGGCGGCGTACAACGTGCCCGGCACCCGCGGTTGCCCCATCCGCAACACCTTCCGGGAGTTCCCGGACGAGGATCACCTCGTCCACCAGGTGGCCATGGCCCACTTCGAGGTCGTGCGCGAGCAACTCTGCGAGCTGACCAGGCGCACCGCGGCGGCCGATCCGGAGCGGCTCGCCGACCGGATCCTCCTCATCATCAACGGACTCTTCGGTAGCGGTTCCGTGCTCAGTGTGGAAGAGAACGCGGAGATCGCCGTCCAGCTCGCGAAAGACGTGGTCTGGGTCGAAACCACGGACGCGCGCTCCCGCTGACGGCTCGTTCCGGAAAGGAGTTTTCGGCGTTTCCCCGAAAACAAGACGCTTCCGCCGGAGAAAATCGTAGTGATTCCCCCGTCCGGAAAAGCGCCGGTTCGCGGGAACTCTGTGGTGCCCCCGTAGGTTTTGTAACACTTCCTTGATCTCCGGCCATCGGGCGTGGGACCGTGGAACGGCCAGAGGGGTAGCTGGTCATACGCGATTTCGGCTCGGCCGCCGATCTCGGATCACGGTCGCTCGACGTGCCGTGGTCCGTCGCGCCGAAATCTCCACGGCCTCTGCTTCGTCTGTCCGGGGCATCTGCTCGATCGCTCGATAGTGCATCAATGCCATGGGGGAAACCGTGAACCTGCGAGAAAGTGCGCGCCCGTGCAATGACCACCATCTGAGAAACCCGCGCGGTTTATCCGCCAATCGGGCGGTTTCCGGTCTTCAAGCCGCGGTTCCGGAACCGCGTTCCGCGCAGCGGAAATGCGGGGACGGCTGTCTCGCTATGCGCGCCGAACGGCTCGTCAAGGTCGGGACCGCCCGGGTTGTGGCCATGCGACTGGCCGAAGCCGTGTTGAGCTCGGAGGACTGCGGCTCGGAGCCGGACTGTGTCTGGTCGGCGCTGCAGGCGCTGATCAACGCGGACAACCTGAACTCCGCGAACGAGCACTGCCGCCGGCTGAGCAGACAGCCCGGCTGGGCGAGAAGCGAACAGGACCGCCACCTCCTGACGGTGACGCGAGCCCGCATCTGGATGTTGTCCGGGCGTTCGGCCGAAGCCTCGGAACTGCTGGAGCACCTGCTGGCGCAGGACGTCGGCGAAGAGCGGTCGGGATTGGTGGTCGCGTGGCTGGTGGAAGCGTTCATCCAAATCGGCGAACTCGACAGGGCGCAGGGCGTCCTGGCCGAGCGTGACCTGGCCGGCTCGCTCGCGGCGGACGTTCACGCTCGCGCCCACATTCTGGCCTCCCGTGCCGCGCTGAACATCGGCCTCGGGCAGTTCAGCAGTGCCATTGACGACTACAGCACCTGCGGCCGGATCCTCGCGGGGGAGGGCGTCACCAATCCCGCCATCGTCCCGTGGCGGGCCGGGGCCGCTCTGGGCGCCATCGGCGTCCGCCGGTTCGATCTGGCGCTGGCGCTGGCCGAGGACGAGTTGGCCGCGGCACGACGATGGGGCGCACCGCGCGCGGTGGGCAGCGCGCTGCACGTCCTGGCCCTCGCGCGCCGGGACGAGGAATCGCTCGCGTTGCTGGAACAGGCGGTCGAACTGTTCGAGCACGCGCAGGTGCGCAACGAGCTCATGCACGCGCTGTACGACCTCGGCGCGATGCACATGGAACGGAACGACTTCGCCGCCGGCCGGAGCAGATTCGAAGCCGTGGGCGCGGTGGCCCGCATGAGCGCGAACAGTTTCTGGCGCCGTCGAACCGACGCGGCACTACGGAGATTGCCCTGTTCCGCCCAGCGGCCGAGACTCACCCGCCAGGAGTGCAAGACGGCTCAGCTCGCCCGGATCGGCTACAGCAACAGGCAAATCGCGGAGGCGTTGTCACTCCAGGTCAGGACGGTGGAGTTCCATCTGTCGGCGACCTACCGCAAGCTCAGCATTTCCGGACGGCGGGAATTGGCGGCCGCGCTGGCGTCTTCGCTTCCCGAAGACGACCCTCGCGATTCGTCCGGCATCACCGCGGTGTCACCCGGAAGGACGTAGAAGCGTCTTCTGCCGGGGCACGATCCGATGCGTCGGACCGATCGGTCTGGTATAGTCGGGCGTATGCCTCAAGTGTCTGATTCGGTGCGCGTGAGCGCATTCTGGGGACGGCTGTCGAACCTGCTTCATTAACCGCGCCAATTCCCTCGGGTGTCCATTGCCCGCGACTTTCCCTGCTGGGCCCGCGAATTCCGAGGCGCGGGTCTGAATTCGGCGGCGCGCTCCAGGGTGTGAACCGGAAATGACCAGAGGATCGCCTGTCGTCTCTTTTCCGAGGAGGAACGTGTTGAAAACGATCGTTGTGTCCGGAGGTACCTCGGGTATCGGGCGGGAGCTCGCGAAGATCTACCTCGAACGGGGCGAACAGGTGGTCGTTCTCGGCCCCGATCCGGAAAAGGGGAGGGGGTTCCTCGACGCGGCGGAGTCGGCGGGCGCCGGCGGGCGTGCCTTCTTCATCCAGGCGGATCTCAGTCTGGTCAGTGAAAACCGGCGTGTCATCGAGGAGATCAAGGCCGGCTTCGCGGTGGTGGACGCCCTGGTGCTGTGCGCGCGGTACTTCCGGAGCCATCGCGCGATGACCGCGGAGGGCTTCGAGCACAATTTCGCGCTGTACTACCTGAGCCGGTACCTGCTCGGCTACGGGCTGGCCGATCCGATGAACAAGGCCGAAGACCCGGTCGTGCTGAACATCGCCGGTCCCGGGATGGCCGGGGTCGAAGTGCAGTGGGACGACCTGGGGCTGGAACGCGGTTACGACGGCTGGGCGGCGATGTTCCAAGGTGGGAAGCTGAACGATCTCCTCGGGATCTCCTACGCGGCCGAGCATCGCGGGAATCGCAGTCGCTACGTGCTCCTCTTCCCCGGTGGGACGCGGACCGGTCTCGCGGGCGAGTTCGACGCCGCCACGGCGGCCAGGGTCGCCGAGATGAAGAAGGGCGGGCGGCCGGTGGAACAGGTGACCGCGCCGATCACCCGGTTCATCGATCACCCGCCGCGCGAACCGCTGAGCGCGTTCATCGAGAGCCGCCGGATCAGCGTGGATCACCCCCTGTTCGACCGGGACGGTGCGGCTCGGCTGGAAGCGCTCACGCAAAAAATGCTGCGCGAAGGGGTCACCGCCTGAGCGATGGCGCGATCCGCGGGCGAATGATTTCCTAGGTTCGGAGAATTGCCGTTCCGGCGCCACGACAACGTCTCGTGGTGTCGGAGCGGCAATTCTCCGAACCGTTTTTTCGTATTCGCGATCGTCGGCCGATCGGTCGCCTGAAAATTGCCCTTTCGGGCCGATTCCCGTGATCTAGTTCTCATCAAACCAGCTGGACGGTCACCCGAGGCCGTGGGATTGTTGCCGACATACGGAAAAGTCCCGGTTGAGGTGAAAGACAGTTATCCCGGGACCGGCGGTGTCCTGGAGGATGCGACGGATGAAATCCACCCACCACGAAACCAAGATTCTCGCGTTCGAACCGGTCGTCGACGAACAGGGCGGCGTGTGGCCCGCGGCGGCGGGCCGGAGACCCTGGGCGGTCTACGTTCCAGGACTCGGGAGTGCCGACGGCGAGATACCGAAAGCGCGCTCGCCGAAGATGTCCGAAGCCCTGCAAGTGATCCAGGACGTCCATCGGGGCACCGGGCGGTCGTCGGTCATCCAGCGAGCCGAGGCGGCGCTGATCGCGGAGGACGGCTACGTCGACCCCGACCGGGCCTGGCTCGGCCTGCTAGCCCTGGCCTACGCCGATTGCCTGGGTGCGGCCGAGAAGCGTCTGGAACGGCTCGCGCGAGACGTCCGCTGGTCCGATTCCCTGCGACATGAAGAGGTGCTCACCCTCGCCAGGGCACACGTCGCATTACTGCGCGGCGCCGCGGCCGGGGCCAGGGAGCTGCTCGGCCCCCTGGTGAGACACCCGTCCTCACGTTCGGTACTGCTGCTGGCGGTCGCCTGGCTCATCGAGGCGCAGGTCGCACTCGGGGCGACGGACCGGGCACAGCGGCTCCTCGTGAAGCACGATCTGGCCGGCGCGCTCGACATGGACGAACTGGACCGGCCCCACGTACTGGCCGCGCGCGGCGCGTTGCACCTCGCGGCGGGCCGCTTCCGGCAGGGGATCGACGACTACCGTGCCTGTGGGGAGCTGCTGACTTCGCTGGACGTCGCGAATCCCGCGGTCATCCCGTGGCGTTCGCGGGCCGCGGTGGGTGCCCTCGCGGTCGGCAGGGTCGATTTCGCCGTGGCCCTGGCGGAGGACGAACTGGCCGCGGCGTACAAATGGGGATCGCACCGTGCGGTGGGCTGTGCGCTGCACGCGCTCGCCCTGGCGCGGCAGGACGCCGATTCACCCGCGCAGCTGAAGGAAGCCGACGAACTGCTGGGCGCGGCGCAGGCGGGTATCGAGCAGGTCCGGGTGTTGCACGATCTGAGCGTCCTGCAGGCGTCGCAGCACGAGCTGGCGGCGGCCCAGAATTCGATCGACACC
The DNA here is from genome assembly GCF_044461365.1 of Amycolatopsis sp. NPDC049868. Taxonomy (NCBI): domain Bacteria; kingdom Bacillati; phylum Actinomycetota; class Actinomycetes; order Pseudonocardiales; family Pseudonocardiaceae; genus Amycolatopsis; species Amycolatopsis sp. NPDC049868. The sequence continues at coordinate 315,180 of NZ_JBITKV010000004.1, forward strand.
GCGATCGCGCTGTCCCGGCGCTACCGCAACCGATTCTGGGTCCGGCGCCTGGAGGTCGTCCATACCCAGCTGACCGCGCCGGACAAGGGAATCCGGCTCACCAAGCAGGAACTCAAGGTCGCCCGTCTCGCCAGGGCAGGGCACACCAACAGGCGGATTTCGGAGAACCTCTTCCTGACCGTGCGGACGGTGGAATTCCATCTGTCCAGTGTCTACCGCAAGCTCGGCATTTCCGGCCGCCGGGAGCTGGTGAGCGCGCTGAGCACTCTCGAGGGCTAGCCCTGGTGCCATCCCGGCCCGTCTCCTACCGGGAGGCGGGCCATTTCCGGTTTTCGGCTCGCGGAACACTGTGGCAGGAGCCTGGTGAACCTGCGGCGGTACCGCAAGGTTTCCGCACGATTCTTGCCGCTCGAACCGCGGTCGTGCCATGGTCGAATCAGGCGGCGGCCGATGGGGGACCGCGATCTGCCGGAATTCCCGGGACAGTCCACTTGGAACAGTGCACGCCGAGGTGCGGAGAGACGAATTCCGTTCCCGCTCCGAGGCTTCGCGGACGAGGAGAGCCACCCATGCTCCAGCAAAACACCACCAAACGTGTCGGGTACTGGTTCGTGTACTTGCACCACCGGTTCGAGGAAGGGACCGCCGCGGCGTTGCGAGAAGAGAAGCTCAGCAGGCGGCAGTGGCAGGTCCTGCACGCGCTGGCGATCGGCGTGGACACCGTCGAGGGCCTGGACGAGGCCTTCGCACCGTTCCTGCCGTTGGACGGCGTGCCGGGTTACCAGCCGATCGTGGCCGAGCTGGCCGAGCGCGGCTGGGCGACCGAAGAGGACGGGACGATCCGGCTGACCGAGGCGGGCCGCGCCGCGCACGGCAGGGCCGAGGTGCTCGTCGAGGCCCACGCGGCGAAATCCCTGAGGGGGATCGGCGAGGAGGAATTCCTTGCCGCGAACGCGGTCCTGCGAAGGATCGCCGAGAACCTCGACTCTTGATTCTACTGTGGACTGATGAGCGGCCGGCAGCCGAGAACAGGGGGAGCAGTCGTGCGCAAGGTACTCATCGCCAACCGCGGCGAGATCGCGGTGCGGATCGCCAGGGCGTGCCGGGACGAAGGCGTGCCGAGTGTCGCGGTCTACGCCGATCCCGACCGGGACGCGGTCCACGTCCGGACGGCCGACGAAGCGTTCGCGCTCGGCGGCGACACCCCCGCGACCAGCTATCTCGACGTCACGAAGATCCTGCGGGCAGCGGTCGCCACCGGTGCCGACGCGATCCACCCCGGCTACGGTTTCCTTTCGGAGAACGCCGATTTCGCGCAGGCGGCGCTCGATGCCGGCCTGATATGGATCGGGCCGCCGCCCGAGGTGATCCGGCTGCTGGGCGACAAGGTCGCCGCGCGGCAGGTCGCGCGCGAGGTCGGCGCGCCGCTGGTGGCCGGTACCCCCGACCCGGTGGCAGGTGCGGACGAAGCCCTCGCGTTCGCCGACGAACACGGCCTGCCGATCGCCATCAAGGCCGCGTTCGGTGGCGGGGGACGAGGTCTGAAGGTCGCGTGGACGCGGGAAGAGGTGCCTCCGCTGTTCGCTTCCGCGGTGCGCGAGGCCGTGGTGGCCTTCGGGCGCGGGGAATGTTTCGTCGAGCGGTATCTCGACCGCCCCCGGCACGTCGAGACGCAATGCCTGGCGGACACCGCGGGGAACGTGGTCGTGGTGTCCACAAGGGACTGTTCCCTGCAACGGCGGCACCAGAAGCTGGTCGAGGAGGCCCCGGCGCCGTTCCTGACGGCGGCACAACGGGAAGAGCTGGTCACCGCGTCGAAGGCGATCTTCCGGCACGCGGGCTATGTCGGGGCGGGTACCTGCGAGTTCCTGATCGACCGGGGCGGGGCGATCTCGTTCCTGGAGGTCAATACGCGCCTTCAGGTCGAGCATCCGGTGACCGAGGAGGTCACGGGTATCGACCTGGTCCGCGAGATGCTGCGGATCGCACGCGGGGAACAGCTGGGCTACGCGGATCCGGAACCGCGGGGACACTCGATCGAGTTCCGGATCAACGGTGAGGATGCCGGCCGGGGATTCCTGCCTTCACCGGGCACGGTCACCGAATTCGTCCCGCCTGCCGGGCCCGGAGTACGGCTCGACGAGGGAGTGGGGGCGGGCAGCGTCATCGGACAGGCGTGGGATTCGCTGCTGGCCAAGCTGATCGTCACCGGCGCCACCCGCGAGCAGGCGATCCGCCGGGCGGAGCGGGCGCTGGCGGAGTTCCGGGTCGGCGGATTGCCGACCACGATCCCGTTCCATCGCGCGGTGGTGGCCGACCCGGCCTTCACCTCGGCCCCGTTCACGGTGCACACCCGCTGGATCGAGACGGAGTTCGAAAACCGGATCACGCCGTTCGCCGGCGGCACGGAAGCCGCGGAGGCGTCGGAACGGGAAACGGTCGTCGTCGAGGTCGACGGCCGCCGGGTGGAGGTGTCCCTCCCCGCGTCCGGACGGACGGCCGAAGCGCCGGTGCGCAGGGCGCGAGGAAGCTCGGCGCGAGGACCGGGACGGGTCGCGTCGGGTGACGCGCTCGTCTCGCCGATCCAGGGCACCGTCGTGCAAGTAGCCGTCCAAAATGGACAAAACGTGGCCGTGGGCGACCTGGTCGTCGTGGTCGAGGCGATGAAGATGGAACAGCCGCTGACCGCGCACCGCGCGGGGGTGGTGACCGGCCTCGATGTCGAGACCGGCGCGACGCTCCAGTCCGGAGCCGAAGTCTGCCGCCTGGTCGACGCCGCCTGACGAAACCGAGGAGGAACGCAATGGACACTTCCGTCGTCATCGCGGGCGCCGGTCCCACCGGGCTGATGCTCGCCGCCGAGTTGAGGCTGGGCGGGGTCGACGTCACGGTGCTGGAGCGGCTCGCGGAGCCCACCGGCGAGTCCCGCGGGATCGGCTTCACCCTGCGCACCATGGAGATCTTCGACCAGCGTGGACTGCTGCCTCGGTTCGGCGAGATCGAAACGAGCACCGCAGGGCATTTCGGCGGCATCCCCGTGGACTTCGGCGTGCTGGGCGCTGTGCACGAAGCCGCGCGCGCCGTGCCGCAGTCGGTCACCGAGTCGGTGCTCGCCGCGCGGGCCACGGAGCTGGGCGTCCGGATCCTGCGGGGCAAGGAGATCACCCGACTGGAGCGGTCGGACGAGCAGGTCACCGTCTTCACCGCGGACGGCACGGCGGTGACCGCGCGGTACCTCGTCGGCTGCGACGGCGGCCGCAGCGCGGTGCGCAAGGCCGCGGGGTTCGATTTCCCCGGCACACCCGCGACCACCGAACTGTTCCTTGCCGACCTGCGCGGGGTGGAGCTGCCGCCGCGGATGACCGCGGAACAGGTGCCCGGCGGCATGGTGATGACGGCGAAGCTGCCGGGCGGGATCCACCGGATCATCGTCGGCGAGCGCGGCGTACCCCCGCAGCGGCGCGCGGGCCCGCCCTCGTTCGAGGAGGTCGCCGACGTGTGGAAAAGACTCACCGCGACCGACATCTCGCACGCCGAACCGGTGTGGGTCAGCGCTTTCGGCGACGCGGCGCGAGCGGTCACGGAGTTCCGCCGCGGCCGCGTACTGCTGGCGGGCGACGCCGCGCACGTGCATCTCCCCGCGGGCGGTCAAGGCATGAACACCGGCATCCAGGACGCGCTCAACCTCGGCTGGAAGCTGGCGGCCGTGGTCCGCGGCACCGCGCCGAAGTCCCTTGTGGACACCTATCACGACGAGCGGCACGAGGTCGCCAGGCGACTGCTCGCGAACGTCCGTGCGCAGAGCTTGTTCATCCTCGGGGGTGAGGAGGTCGCGCCGGTCCGCGAGGTGCTCAAGGAGCTGGCCTGCCATCCCGAGGTGGCCCGCGATCTCGCGGAGCGGGCGAGTGGGCTCGACATCCGCTATCCGGCGGGGACGGGCCACCCGCTGCTCGGCGCCCGGATGCCGCAGCTGGCGCTGACGAGGACAGGCGGGCCCACCACCGTCTTCGAGCTGCTGCGCCGCGCCCGCGGGCTGCTGCTCGACCTCGAGGACAACGCCGCGTTGCGGCACCGGGCCGCGAGCTGGACGGACCGGATCGACGTCGTCACGGCGTCGGCCACCGGGATCGAACCGGCCGGAACGTCGGCGGTGCTGATCCGCCCGGACGGCTACGTCGCCTGGGCGGCACCCGGCAGCCACCACGACCTGACCTCGGCCCTGACCCGGTGGTTCGGGCCCGCACGGTGAGAACGGACGAAGGGGAACCAATGCACAGCAGCTTGATCGTGGCGAAGATCGCGTCCGGCTCCGCGCAGTCGGTGGCGGATCTCTTCGGGGAGTTCGATCGCGGGGAGATGCCGCATCGGATGGGCACCCGCAGGCGTCAGCTCTTCGAGTACCGCGGCCTGTACTTCCACTTGCAGGACTTCGATTCCGACAACGGCGGACGGCTCATCGAGGAGGCGAAGACCGATCCGAGGTTCGTCAAGATCAGTGAGGATCTCAAGGCGCACATCGAAGCCTACGACCCGAAGACGTGGCGCTCCCCGGCCGACGCGCTGGCCACCCGGTTCTACTCGTGGACGGCGTCATGAGCACGCCGGAGCGCCGTGTCGTCGTGACCGGGATCGGCGTCGTGGCCCCCGGCGGGCTCGGCGTCAAGAACTTCTGGAACCTGCTGACCGACGGCCGGACGGCGACGCGTCCCATCACCCAGTTCGACGCGAGCAAGTTCCGGTCGCGGGTCGGGGCCGAAGTGGACTTCGACCCGGAACTGGCCGGTCTGAGCCCGCAGGAGGTGCGGCGAATGGACCGTGCCGCCCAGTTCGCCGTCGTCGGGGCGCGGGAGGCCATCGCCGACAGCGGGCTGGAGTTCGCCTCGCTGCCCCCGGAACGCACCGGAGTGACCATCGGCAGCGCGGTCGGCGCGACGATGGGGCTGGACCAGGAATACCGCACGGTCAGCGACAGCGGCCGGCTCGACCTGGTCGACCACACCTACGCCGTACCGCATCTCTACAACTACCTGGTGCCGAGTTCGTTCGCGGCCGAGCTGGCGTGGGCCGTCGGCGCGGAGGGGCCGAGCACGGTGGTGTCGACCGGCTGCACCTCGGGGCTCGACGCGGTCGGGCACGCGGCGGAGATCCTGCGCGAGGGCTCGGCCGACGTGATGGTGGCGGGTGCGACCGACGCGCCCATCTCGCCGATCACGGTGGCCTGCTTCGACGCCATCAAGGCGACGACCCCGCGCAACGACGAGGCGGAACACGCGTCCCGGCCGTTCGACGCGAGCCGCAACGGTTTCGTGCTCGGCGAGGGGGCGGCCGTGTTCGTCCTGGAAGAGCTGGAGAACGCACGACGGCGCGGAGCGCGGATCTACGCCGAGGTGGCCGGGCACGCGAGCCGCTCGAACGCCTTCCACATGACCGGGTTGCGGCCCGACGGCAGGGAGATGGCCGAGGCCATCCGGGTCGCGCTGGCCGAGGCCGAGGTCGACGGCACGGAGATCGACTACATCAACGCGCACGGATCGGGCACCAAGCAGAACGACCGCCACGAGACGGCGGCGTTCAAACGGGCGCTGGGGGAGCACGCGTACCGCACTCCCGTCAGCTCCATCAAGTCGATGGTGGGCCACTCGCTCGGCGCGATCGGGTCGATCGAGATCGCGGCGTCCGTGCTGGCGCTGACGAATGACGTCGTCCCGCCGACGGCGAACCTGCACATCCCTGATCCCGAGTGCGATCTGGACTACGTGCCGCTGACGGCGCGCGACCACCGGATCGACGTCGTCCTCTCGGTCGGCAGCGGGTTCGGCGGATTCCAGAGCGCGGTCGTGCTCACCGACCCCTTCCGGCGGCGCCCATGACCACGGCCGTCGTCACCGGCCTCGGCGTCGCCGCGCCGACCGGACTCGGCGCCGAGCCGTACTGGGCCGCCACGCTCGCGGGCCGGTCGGCCATCGGCCGGGTCACCCGGTTCGACCCGTCTGGCTACCCGGCTCGGCTCGCCGGCGAGATCAGCGGGTTCGCCGCCGAGGAGTACCTGCCGAGCAGGCTGCTGCCGCAGACCGACCGGATGACCCGCCTCGCGCTGGTCAGCGCCGACTGGGCGTTCGACGACGCGGGAGTGCGGCCGGGCGAGCTCGACGAATACGCGGGCGGCGTCATCACCGCGAGTCATTCCGGTGGTTTCGAGTTCGGGCAGAACGAGCTGAAGGCGCTGTGGAGCAAAGGCGGACAATACGTCAGCGCGTACCAGTCCTTCGCCTGGTTCTACGCCGTCAACAGCGGGCAGATCTCCATCCGGCACGGCCTGCGCGGGCCGAGCAGTGTGGTGGTCAGCGATCAGGCGGGTGGGCTGGACGCGGTCGCGCAGGCGCGGCGGCAGATCCGCAAGGGCACCCCGCTGGTGATCGCCGGTGCCGTGGACGCCTCGATCTGTTCCTGGGGCTGGGTCGCGCAACTGGCGGGCGGGCGGCTCAGCACCGCTGACGATCCGGCGAGCGCGTACCTGCCGTTCGACTCCCGCGCCCGCGGTCACGTACCCGGCGAGGGCGGCGCGCTGCTCGTCGTCGAGGACGCGGAGTACGCGCGGCAGCGGCAGGCGCCCCGGATCTACGGTGAAATCGGGGGTTACGCGGCCACGATGGACCCCAAACCGGGCAGCGGACGGCCGCCGGGCCTGCACCGGGCGATCACCCTGGCGCTGACGGACGCCGGTCTCGAACCGTCCGATGTGGACGTCGTGTTCGCCGACGCCGCCGCCGTGCCGGAGCTGGACCTGGCCGAGGCCAACGCGATCGCCGAGGTGTTCGGTCCGGCCGGAGTCCCGGTGACGGCACCGAAAACCGCCACGGGACGGCTGTACTCCGGTGCGGCGCCCTTGGATCTGGCCACGGCGTTCCTCGCGGTACGGGACGGGGTCATCCCGCCGACCATCAGCAGTTCACTCGCCGACGATTACGAACTCGATCTGGTCACCGAGGCCCGGCCCGCGCCACTGCACACCGCGCTCGTCCTGGCGAGGGGCGTCGGAGGTTTCAACGCGGCCATGGTCGTGCGCCGCCACGAATCCGGAAACTGAGGGGAAGAAAAGGTTCATGTTCACACTCGAAGACCTCAAACGCGTCCTGCGGGAAGGCTCCGGCGAGACCGACGATCTCGACGGGGAGATCCTCGACGTCGAGTTCGAGGCGCTCGGTTACGAATCGCTGGCCCTGCTGGAAACCACGAGCCGCATCGAACGAGAGCTCGGGATCGTGCTGGACGAGGAGGCGGTGGCGCTCGCGAACACCCCGCGTGCCCTCGTCGACCTCGTCAACGCCCAGCTCCCGTCCGCCAGCCTGCCGGGCTGATCCCGGCCATCTCCCACGGACAAAGGAGGAACACATGACCGACACGAAGGTCGCACTGGTCACCGGTGGCACCAGCGGAATCGGGCTGGCGTCGACGAGGCTGCTGGCCGAACAGGGGCACCGGGTCTTCCTGTGCGCCCGTGACGAACAGGCCGTCGCCACCACCGTGAAGCAGCTGCAGAACGAGGGACTCGACGTCGATGGCACCTCGGCGGATGTGCGCTCCGGCGAGGAGATCTCCGCGCTGGTGCGGGCCGCCGTCGACCGGTTCGGCACGATCGACGTGCTGGTGAACAACGCCGGCCGCAGCGGCGGCGGGGTCACCGCCGACCTCGCCGACGAGCTGTGGTTCGACGTCATCGCCACCAATCTGCACAGCGTGTTCCTGATGACCAGGGAAGTGCTGAACGCGGGCGGAATGCGGGCCAAGAGCCGGGGCCGGATCATCAACATCGCCTCGACCGCCGGCAAACAGGGCGTGGTGCTCGGCGCGCCCTACTCGGCTTCCAAACACGGCGTGGTCGGTTTCACCAAGGCACTCGGCAACGAACTCGGCCCGACCGGGATCACCGTCAACGCCGTCTGTCCAGGCTATGTGGAAACCCCGATGGCACAAGGGGTTCGCGCCGGTTACGCGGCGGCTTGGGACACCAGCGAGGACGCGGTGCTGGAGAAGTTCCAGGCGAAGATCCCGCTCGGCCGCTACTCGACACCGGAGGAGGTCGCCGGTCTGGTCGGCTACCTGGCCTCCGACGTCGCGGCTTCCATGACCGCGCAGGCCGTCAACGTCTGCGGCGGTCTCGGCAACTACTGACCCGACGGGACATCAGGAGGACGGACATGAGCGAACGCGAATCGAAGCACGAGATCACCGTCGAGGCGCCCGCGGCCGACGTGTACCGGATGCTGGCCGAGGTCGAGAACTGGCCGCGGCTGTTCCCGCCCTCGGTGTACGTCGACCGCGTCGAAACCGACGGGACCCACGAGCGGATCCGGATCTGGGCGACCGCGAACGGCGAGCCCAAGAACTGGACCTCGCGGCGCGAGCTGGATCCGCGGGGCCTGCGGATCGCCTTTTGGCAAGAGGTCTCTTCCCCGCCCGTGGCGCAGATGCGCGGGACGTGGGAGGTCGAGCCGCTGGGACCGGAGAAGACCCGGCTCCGGCTGCTGCACACCTTCCGCGCGATCGACGACGATCCCGAAGGCCTGGCGTGGATCGAGCGCGCGGTGGACGACAACAGCAACGCCGAACTGCCGGGGCTGAAGGACGCCGTCGAACTGGCCATGAGCACCGGGGAGCTGACGCTGTCGTTCACCGACTCGGTCCGCGTCGAAGGGTCGGCCAAGGACGCCTACGACTTCGTGAACGAGGCGGGGCTGTGGGCGGAGCGGTTGCCGCACGTGGCGTCGGTGCAATTGACCGAAACCACGCCGGGCCTGCAGGTGCTGCGGATGGAGACGCTGACCGCGGACGGTTCGGCCCATGTGACGGAATCCGTGCGCGTGTGCTTCCCGCATCACCGGATCGCCTACAAGCAGACGACCTTGCCCGCGCTGATGGCCTTGCACACCGGCCGGTGGGAGTTCGAGGAGGACGCCGCCGGGTTCACCACCGTCAGCTCCCAGCACACGGTGATCCTCGAGGCGGAGAACATCGGCAAGGTGCTCGGCCCGGACGCCGGCGTGCCCGAAGCGCGCGCGTTCATCCGGGAGGCACTCGGCACCAACAGCCGCACCACCCTGGGCTATGCCAAGGGCTACGCGGAAGCGCGGCGCTGAGCCGATGTCTTCCCCAGGTCTCGACACCGACGTGCTCGTGGCCGGCGCGGGCCCGGCCGGACTGCTGCTGGCGGGCGATCTCGCCGGGGCGGGCGTCCGGGTCACGGTCGTGGAGCGGCTGACCGCGCCCGCGACCGAATCGCGGGCGTCCACTGTGCACGCCCGCACGATGGATCTCCTCGCCGAGCGGGGGATTCTCGGCAGGTTGGGGGAGCTGGCGAGCGGCGGGCCCGGGCATTTCGGCGGGATCCGGCTCGACCTCACCGCCGCCGACCCCACCCATCCGTACGCGGGGCAATGGAAGTGCCCGCAGGCGAAACTGGAGGCGGTGCTCGCGGACCGGGCCACCGGACTCGGGGTGCGGCTGTGCCGGGGCCTGCGGGTGACCGGCCTGGCCGACGAGGGCGACCACGTGCTCGTCGAGACCCGCGCCGAGGACGGCGCGATCCGGCCGTTCGCCGCCGCGTACCTCGTCGGCTGCGACGGTGAGCGGAGCACCGTTCGCGAGCTGGCGGGATTCGACTTCGCCGGGACGTCCGCGACCAAGGAGATGCTGCGCGCGGACGTCGACGGCATCGACGTGCCGAACCGCCGCTTCGAACGCCTGCCCACCGGGATGGCGACCGCGGCCCGGTGGCCGGACGGCAGCACCCGGGTGATGGTCCACCGGTACGGCGCCACCGCGGGAGACCGCGTGGGCGAGCCGGGTTTCGACGAGGTCGCCGAAACCTGGGAGGAGGTCACCGGTGAGCACATCGGAAACGGGAAACCGTTGTGGCTCAATGCTTTCGACAACACCGCCAGGCAGGTCACCGAGTACCGGCGAGGCCGCGTCCTGCTCGCGGGCGACGCCGCACACCGTCAGATGCCTGTGGGCGGGCAGGCCTTGAACCTCGCCCTGCAGGACGCGGCGGCCCTCGGCGAACTGCTCACCGGCCCGGACCTCGACGCCTACCACCGCGAGCGCCACCCCGTCGGCGCCCGCACGCTCACCAACATCCGGGCGCAGGCGCTGCTGCTGCTCGGCGGGCCGGAAGTGGAACCGGCCCGGGAACTGTTCACCGAGCTGATGCGCCACGACGTCGTGCAGGCGCATCTGGCGAGCATGATCAGCGGCCTGCCCGGGCCGCGGCACACCCCGACCGAAAAGAGGAACAGTATGGGCAGGCTCACCGACAAGACGGCGCTGGTCACCGGTTCCAGCCGGGGTATCGGTCGCGCCACCGCGTTGCGGCTGGCCGAGGAGGGCGCCCTCGTCGCCGTGCACTACGCCGCGAACGAGGACGCCGCGCGGGAAACCGTGACCCTGATCGAGAAGGCCGGCGGGCGGGCGTTCCCCGTCCGGGCGGAACTGGGCGTGCCGGGTGACGTGCACGAACTGTTCCTCGGCCTCGAACAGGGCCTCAAGGAGCGCACCGGCGAGACCGCGCTCGACATCCTGGTGAACAACGCCGGCGCCACCACCCCGACGGGTATCCCGCCGGAGGAGGTCACACCCGAGGACCTCGACAAACTGTTCGCTGTCAACGCCAAGGCGCCGTTCTTCATCGTGCAGCGCGCGCTCGGCCTGCTGCGCGACGGCGGGCGCATCGTCAACATCTCGTCCGGGCTCACCCGGTTCGCCAACCCCGGTCAGGTCGCCTACTCCATGTCCAAGGGGGCGATCGAACAGCTCACGCTGCATTTCGCCCGGCACCTCGCGCCGCGCGGCATCACGGTCAACACCGTCGCGCCCGGGATCACGAACAACGGCGGCCCGATGTTCGACATCCCCGAGGCCGTCGAACAGATGGCGCAGCTGTCCGCGTTCGGACGTGTCGCCGAGGCCACCGACGTCGCCGACGTCGTCACTTTCCTGGCCACCAAGGAAGCCCGCTGGGTCACCGGTTCCTTCGTCGACGCCAGCGGCGGGACGCTGCTCGGTTGAGCGGCGGGAGAGGCGGTTCGCGATGACCACAGTCCAGGAGCAGGCGGAAACGACCCCGCTGGACGAATTGGACCAGCTGAAGGAACGCAGCAGGCTCGGCCCGGATCCCCGTGCGACGGAACGCCAGCACGCCAAGGGCAAACTCACCGCGCGCGAACGGATCGAGCTGTTGCTCGACCCCGGTACGTTCACCGAGATCGAACCGCTGCGGCGGCACCGGGCCACCGGATTCGGGCTGGAGGCGCGCCGTCCCTACACCGACGGCGTCGTCACGGGCTGGGGCCTGGTCGGCGGCCGGACGGTGTTCGTCTACGCGCACGACTTCCGGATCTTCGGCGGCGCGCTCGGTGAGGCGCACGCGCAGAAGATCCACAAGATCATGGACATGGCGATCACCGCCGGCGCCCCTCTGGTCTCGCTCAACGACGGGGCGGGCGCCCGGATCCAGGAAGGTGTCTCGGCGCTCGCCGGGTACGGCGGGATCTTCCGCCGCAACACCCGGGCGTCCGGGGTGATCCCGCAGATCAGCGTCATGCTCGGCCCGTGCGCGGGTGGCGCCGCGTATTCGCCGGCGCTGACCGATTTCGTGTTCGCCGTGCGGGACATCTCGCAGATGTTCATCACCGGGCCGGACGTGGTCCGCACGGTGACCGGCGAGGACGTGAGTCACGACGGGCTGGGTGGCGCCGACGTCCACGGCGGGGTGTCCGGAGTGGCGCACTTCGTTTACAGCGACGAGGAGAGCTGCCTGGCCGACGTGCGCTTCCTGCTGTCGATCCTGCCCGCCAACAACCGGGAACTGCCGCCGTCGGAGCGGACCGGCGACCCGGCCGACCGCCGCGCGGACGCGCTGCCGGGGCTGGTGCCGCAGGACGGGAACAAGGCGTACGACGTCCGCGACGTGCTCGCCGAGATCGTCGACGACGGCGACTTCCTGGAGGTGCACGCGGACTGGGCGCGCAACCTGGTCTGCGCGCTGACCCGGCTTGACGGCCAGGTCGTCGGCGTGGTGGCGAGTCAGCCCGCGGCGCTGGCCGGTGTCCTCGACATCAGCGCCAGCGAGAAGGGCGCGCGGTTCGTGCAGTTCTGCGACGCGTTCAACATCCCGTTGCTGACCCTGGTCGACGTGCCCGGGTTCCTGCCCGGTGTCGACCAGGAGCACCAGGGCATCATCCGCCACGGCGCGAAGCTGCTCTACGCCTATTGCAACGCCACCGTTCCGCGGATCTCCGTGGTGCTGCGCAAGGCTTACGGCGGGGCGTACATCGTCATGGACTCGCTGTCGATCGGCGCCGACCTCGCGCTCGCGTGGCCCGGCAACGAGATTGCGGTGATGGGCGCGGAGGCCGCCGCCGACGTCGTGTTCCGCCGCGAGATCGCCGGCGCGGAGGACCCTCGGGCCATGCGGGAGCTGAAGATCAAGGAGTACCGCGAGGAACTCGTGCACCCGTACTACGCGGCGGAACGTGGTCTCGTCGACGACGTGATCGACCCGCGTGACACCCGGCGAGCGGTCATCGGCGGCTTCGCGATGCTGCGGCGCAAAGCCGACGACCTGCCGCGCCGCAAGCACGGCAACCCGCCGCAATGAGCGCGCCGGCGTACCTGCGGGTCGAAAAGGGCAGCGTCGACCCGGCCGGACTCGCCGCACTGATCGCGGTTCTGCGCGCCCGCCGTGCCCCGGCCGCCGACCGGCCCGCCCGTCCGTCCGCGCACTGGCGCCGGCTCGAACGGGAGCCCGGCTTCGACGACCCCCGCGCCTGGGCCGCCTCCGCATCCTGACCAGCGAAAGGACTGACATGGACGTCGGACTGCTGTTCGACCTGCGCAACCCCGCTGAGTGGGAGCGCCCGTGGGCGAGCCACTACGCCCGCGCCCTGGAACTCTGCGAGGAAGCCGATCGGCGGGGCGCGGGCGGTGTCTGGTTCACCGAGCACCACTTGTTCGACGACGGCTACCTCCCGCAGCCGCTGACGTTCGCGGCGGCTGCCGCGGCCCGCACCCGTGACGTGCGCATCGGCACCGCCGTCGTCCTGCCCGCCCTGCGCAAGCCTGCCCAGCTCGCGGAGGAGGCCGCGCTGGTCGACCTGATCAGCGGCGGCCGGCTGGAGCTGGGGCTCGGCGCGGGTTACCGGGTGCCCGAGTACGAGCTGTTCGACACCCCGTTCGAGGGCCGGTTCGCCCGTACCGGCGAGGTGATCGCGGAGGTCCGCAGGCTGTGGGAGGAGGGCGGGATCACGCCCGGTCCGGTGCAGCGGCCGGTCCCGCTGTGGGGTGGGTTCTACCGCCCGCGCGGGGCACGGCTCGCCGGTCGGCTCGGTATCGGGCTACTGCACATCTCGCACGAGCTGTACCCGCATTACGTGCGGGGCCTCGAAGAGGGCGGGCACGATCCGGCGACCGCGCAGGTGTCCGACCTGCTGCCGGTCCTGCTGGCGGACGATCCCGAGTCCGCCTGGGCGCGGGTGGCACCGCATCTGGCGCACCAGATGAACTCCTACCGTCAGTTGTCGGTGGAGGGGACGGACCTGCCCCGGCCGCCGCTCGTCACCCCGAAGGAACTGCGGCACCGGCCCGCGGACGGGTCGTGGGGAATGCTGGAGATCCTCACCCCGGAGCAGGCGGCCGCCCGGATCCACCGGCGGACGGCCGGCCTGCCACTGCGGCATCTGATCTTCTGGGCGAGTATCGCGGGGATGCCGGACGACCTGGTCGTCCGGAACATCGAGCTGGTCAGTGAACACCTGCCGCCGTTGCTGGAGAAGGAGTTCGCGACCGACCCGGTGGTGAGCGGTGGCTGAGCGGACCACCCGTACGCCGTGGGGGCTGTTGCCCGTCCTCTCGGGCAACATGATCCTCGATGCGATCGAGGTGTCGATCGTCCTGCTCGCGCTGCCCGCCATCGCGTCCGATCTGGACAGTCCACTGTGGATGACGCAGTGGCTGATGAGCGGGTTCGCGCTCGGGTTCGCGGCGATGCTGCCCGCCGGGCCGATGCTCGCGGCACGGTGTGGCAGACGGCGTACGTATCTCGGGGCACTGGTGGTGTTCGTGCTCGCCTCGCTGCTGGGCGGGCTCAGCGGCAGTATCGCGGTTCTCATCGCGGCACGGGTGGTGAAAGGATGCTGCGCGGCCCTGACCGCGCCGGCCGGACTGGTCGTGATCGGCACGGTGTTCCCCGAGGGACCCCGGCGGCGCCGTGCCGTGGCGATCTACTCGATGTTCGGCGCGGCCGGGTTCACAGCGGGCCTGTTGCTCTCCGTGCTGTTGCTCGCGGCGGGCTGGCGCTGGGTGTTCCTGTTCCCCGCGCCGGTCGCGCTGGTCCTGCTGGTCGCCGCCTGGCGGACGCTGCCCGGCGACGACGACGGTCCCGTCGCGGTGCGGATCCCGTTCTCGTTGCTGCGTAACGGAAGCCTGGTCCGTTCCGCGATCGGCGCGGCCACGCTCAACGGCGCGTACGTCAGCCTGCTGGTGCTGATTTCGTGGCGGTTGAGCGGAGTCCGGGACTGGCCCGCTTGGCAGATCGCGCTGGGGCTGCTGCCCGCTTGCGTGCCCCTGCTGGTCCTCGTGCCCTTCTCCGGCGCGCTCGTCGCGCGGTTCGGTACCGCCCGGCTGGTGGCAGCGGGCGCGGTGGTGACGCTGGCAGGGGAGCTGTTGTACCTCGCCCGGCCGTCACCGGAGGCCTACCTCACCGGACTGCTGCCGGTGTTCCTGCTGGTGGAAGCGGGATTCGTGCTGTCGTTCGCGGCACTGAACATGCAGGCGGTCTCGGCCGTGGCGGCCGAACTGCGCCCGGTGTCCGTCCCGCTCTATCAGACAGGGGTCCAGCTCGGCGGCGTGCTCCTGTTGCCGCTGGTGACGTGGCAGGCGGACGGTTCACCGCTGATCGTGGCGGCCGGTCTCATCGGCGCCGTGGCCGCTTTCGGCGGGACACGGGCAGGACGAAGGAAGGTGTTGTCGTGACCGTTGTCCCCTTGCGCCTGGTGGTGTTGATCGGCAGCGTGCGGGACGGCCGGTTCGGCCCGACCGTGGCCCGCTGGTTCGCGGAGCGGGCGGGCGAGCACGGGGCGTTCGAGGTCGACGTCGTCGATCTTCTGGACTTCCCGCTGCCGCTGGTCATGCCCGAACCGGGCCATCACCCCGACCCGGCGACGGCCCGCATACTCGACGGATTGACCGCGCGGATCCATGCGGCCGACGCGTTCGCCGTCGTCACTCCGGAGTACAACCACACGGTTCCCGCGGCCCTGAAGAACGCCATCGACTGGATCTTCGGCGCCTGGGCGGCGAAACCGGCGGCGTTCGTCTCCTACGGCGGTATGGGCGGCGGCCTGCGCGCCGTCGAGCACCTGCGCGGGATCTTCGCCGAACTGCACGCGGTGAGCGTCCGCGAATCCCTGAGCTTCCACAACCCGTGGGGCACCTTCATCGACGGCGAGCCACCCGACCACGAGGCCGCGGCGGTCGCCGCGAAGACCATGCTCGACCGGCTGCGCTGGTGGGGCGAGGCACTGCGCGCCGCCCGCGCCGAGCGTCCCTACGTCTGCTGACCGCTCCCGGCGTGGCGATCGTGCCGCCGGTGCCCGGGATTTTCGAGCCCATCGATGTTCCCGGACCCGCTCATCGGCGGCGCACCGCGCCGGGCAGTCGGAATACCAGCGCGATAAGGGCCATCGTGGGCCCCGTGACGCCCGCCGCCCGGCCGCCGGTCGCGTACCACTGCGGGTCGGCTGTGCCGAGGACCACCGTGACCCCGCAGGCAAGCAGCACCGTTCCCAAACCCGCTACCAGTACTACGCCGATCCAGTGAAGTGCTGTCACGTACGCGGGTTCGCCGTGGTTCCGTCGTGTGGCTCCCATGTTGTTCTCCCTTCGCGCTGGCATGGTCTAAGCGTGGTCGGCGGATGGGCCGCGGCGAGGGCTCAGCGAAGCGTTCGCCCGCCACTGCGCGCTCGACCTGGCAAAGTTCCGAAAACTTCGCCGATGCCGGGCGAAGTCCGCAGGACGGAGGCTGGATGAACCGCGGTAAGGACAATGCCCGGCCGGGCTGGGCGGGCCACCTCGACGACCTGTTCGCTCGGCTCCGCGTGGGAGTCCGTAGGTCGCAGCGGGATGTGGCCGCGCGGGCGGGCATCTCCGAGACCTACCTCAGCGAGGTGTTCAAGCGGCGCAAGACGCCCAGTGCCGACGTCGCCGAGAGGATCGCCGCCGCGCTCGGCGCGGGCGCGGCGGACCGCCGGGCGGCGCGGTACTACGCGGACAACGCCCGCTCCGAACCGAGGCCGACCGGCCGGACCGAGCCGACCGTGTTCCGGGTGGAGGCGTTCCCGCTCGCCACGCCTGGTGCGCCGCGCGCCGGCACGTTCGCGCTGAGCCACCTGCTGGCCGCCCGCAACCGGATCGTGCCGTTCACCGGCAGGGAGGCCGAGTTGGCGGCGCTCGCCGAGTGGCTGGCAGACCCGAGCCCCGGCGTGCACGTCAAGCTGGTGCACGGTCCGGGCGGGCAGGGTAAGAGCAGGCTCGCGGCCGAGTTCGCGATGAACGCCGCCGACGACGGTTGGACCGTGGGTCAGGCACGCCACCACACCGACCTCGCGCCCGAAGGTCCCGCCCTGAGGAAAGCCGGACGCAAGCTGTTGGTGGTGGACTACGCCGAACGCTGGCCGCTCGCCGACCTGCTCGCGCTGGTGGACGGGCTGCGCCAGGACGGCAACACGCATTACGTGCTCCTGCTGGCCCGGCCGGCGGGCGGCTGGTGGCAGTCGCTGTGCTACACCCTCGCCGAGCGGGACCTCGTCGCCGACCAGCTCGTGTTGCCACCGCTGGCCGCCACCACCGCCGACCGGCAGGTCGTGTTCCGTGCCGCGCGGGACCGGTTCGCGGGCCTTCTCGGCCTCCCGGATCCGGACGCGGTGTCGGTTCCGGCGCGGCTCGGCGAAGCCCCGTTCGGGCTGGCCCTGACCTTGCTCATGGCGGCGCTGACCGCCGTGGACGCGCGAGTGCGGGGCGTCGAGCCGCCGCAGGACCCGGCGGAGCTGTCCGCCTACCTGCTGGCGCGCGAGCGGCACTACTGGCGGTCGCTCTACGAGCTGCCCGCCGGCCAGGCGATCTCCACGACCCCGGAAGTGATGGCGCAAACGGTGTTCACGGCCACCGTGGCACGCGCGATGTCGTATTGGCCGGCTGTGGCGGTGCTCGAGCGCGTGGGTATCGCGTCGTCACGGGAATCGGCGGGGCAAGTACTGCGTGACCATGCCCGCTGCTACCCGCCGACCGACTCGGCGACCATGCTCGAACCGCTCTACCCGGACCGGCTCGCCGAGGACTTCCTGGCCCTCCAGACACCTGGCCACGGGCTCGACGGGCACGTGCCGGACCCGTGGGCGAGTGGCGTGGCGCTGATCCTGCTCGCCCCGACCGACGACGGGCCTCCCGACTACGCACGGGCCGGGCTCGCGATGCTCGTGGAGGCCGCGCAGCGCTGGCCGCACCTCGCCGAGGCCCAGATCTCCCCGCTGTTGCGCGCGCACCCGGAGCTGGCGCTGGCCGCCGGCGGTGTCGCGTTGACGGCACTGGCACACAATCCCGCGATCGGCACGGACGTGCTCGCGGGCATCGAGCCGCTGCTGCCCGAACACCGCCACGTGGAACTGGACGCGGGGGCCTGTGCGCTGGTCGAACGACTGGCCGCCGCACGCCTCATCGAGACCAGCGACCTGGTGGAGCGGGCGAACCTGCGCCAGAACCTCGGCTGGCGGCTGGTGCTGGCGAGCCGCTACCAGGAGGCGCTGGCGGAGTTCGAGCAGGCGCTCGACGCGTACCGGGTAGCTGCTCGCGGTGACCGCGAATCGGCGTTGGTGCCACTCGCCGGCACTGTCGAGTACATCGGCACCTGTCTCGGGGAGCTGGGCCGGTTCGCGGAGGCCTCGCCGTTCGTCGTCGAGGCGGTGGAACTACGCCGCGAACTGGTTCGGGCGGACCCCGGACAGCACCGCGGCGGCCTCGCGCGGACGCTGATGAACCTCGGCCGCTCGCTGGCCGGCGAACAGCGGTGGGCGGAGGCGACCGAGGCCGCCGAGGAAGCCGTTGAGCTGCTGCGGGCGTTGGCAGGCGAGCACCCGGAAGAGTATGAGCACGTGTTGGCGCTGGCGTTGAACAACCTCTTCAGCGACCTGTCTTCGCTCGCCCGCAAAGAGGAGGCGAACGCCGTGCTCGGCGATGCGGTCGACCTCTACCGGCGGCTGGCCGCGGCCGATCCGGCGCGGCACGAGCCGGAATTCGGCCAGGCGCTGGTGAACCTGAGCCGGTCGGAGGTGCCCGCGCGGACCGCTTTGGCGGCGGCCATGGAGGCGGTGGAGATCTACCGGCGACTCGCACCCGGCCCGTTCGACCCGATGCTCGCCGCCGCGCTGGCGACCTGCGTCAAGCTGCACTCCGCGCTGGGCGAGAAGACGGAAGCCGTCGCGGTCGCGGAGGAGTCCGCCGAGGTGTTCCGCCGGCTGACGCCGGTCGACCGGATGGCACACGCCCGTGAGTTCGGCAGGATGCTGATCCTTTTCGGGGCGCAGTTGGGGGAGCTGGGCGAGTACGAGCGGCAGGCCGAAGTGCTGACCGAGGCGGTGTCCTGTCTGCGGGCCGGGCGGCAGTCGACGGAGAACGAGGTGCTGCTGGCCAGTGCCCTGCGCGGCCTCGGGATGGCGTTGGCGGCGCTGGGCAGGCGGGCGGAGGCGGTTGCCGCCTGCCAGGAGTCGGTCGCGCTGCACCAGGGCCTGGCTGCTGAAGACCCCGTCGAGTACGAGGCTCCGCTGGCGAATGTGCTGGCAGACCTGGGACTGCGGTTCGCGGATGTCCACCGGTGGGAGGAAGCGTTACAGGCCAACCGGGAAGCGGCCTACCTGTTCGAACGGCTGGCGCAGGCGGACCCCGACAAGTACGCGGGCGACGTGGCGCGGGTGCTGACCAACACCAGCATGACGTTGTCCGGCTTGGAACGGCCGGACGACGCGCTCGCTGCGGGGCAGCGAGCCAGAGTGGCCTACGAGCGGCTCGCGGCCGTCGACCCGGACTACGAACCGATGTACGCCACGGCTTTGCACAACGTCGGAGCGATGCTCGACGGGCTCGACCGGACGCGTGAGGCGCTGGTGCCGACCGAGCGCGCGGTCCGCATCCGCCGGAGGCTCGCCGAACAAGACCCAGTGCGGTACGGGCCGAAGCTCGCCGCCACCCTGAACAACGCGGCGACCATGCTGTCGACGCTGGGGCGGCCGGACGATGCGCTCGCGTCGAACACCGAATCCGTCGTGTTGTACCGGAAACTGGCCCGGCTGCGGCCCGCCCTGTTCGAGGTGGAGCTGGCCCGCACGCTCTACGTCGCGGCGAAGATCCGGGTAGAGCACGGCCAACGGCTGGACGAGGCGCTCGAGGCGGCGGAGGAATCGCTGCGAGTTCTGGGAGGCCTGACCGCGGCCGTGCCCCGACTGGTGGACAGCATCCGGATCAAGGCGCTGGCGACGAAGGCCCAGGCTCTGCTGGGGCTGAATCGGGTGGACGAGGCGGTGGGAATCATCGACACCCTCCGGAAGGGCGGATTCGCCCCATAAGCCCTCCCGTTGCTTCACATGGTTGAGTCCCAGAGGCGGCGATCCCCGACAGCCACACCGTCCTGGTCTGCGGCTCGAAATCCGTGATGTAGCGTTTCGCCGGATTCGACGCCGCCGCCAGGTAGTTCCCACTTCTGCCAGGGAACGGCCTGGGCAGTCCGCAAGAAGGCGGACGGCACCTACGAAAGCACCCGGGTCGGCGAGTTCCCGCTCGACGCCACCACGTTCGGCACCGATCAGAACGGCGAGCTGTACCTGGCCGACGAACGTCCCGACGGGCTGAAGCGGATCTCGTTCGCGCGCAAGGGCTGACGAGACTTCCCGGCGGCGTCCGGGGTCTCAGTCCGCCCGGGGCAGCCGGACCTCGACCGTCCAGCCGCCGTCCGCGGCGGGACCCGCCTGCGCCGACCCACCCAGCGCGGTGGCCCGCTCCCGCATCCCGACCAGCCCCATCCCACCGCCACTGTCCGCTTTCGTCCGCTCCCCGGCGGGACCGTTCGTGACGACGAGCGTGACCGTTTCCGGTGAGAACCCGAGTCGCACCGCGCGTGCGGCGCCAGGAGCGTATTTGGCCGCGTTCGTGAGCGCCTCCTGCGCGGCGCGGACGAGGGTGTGCGCGACACCGCCGCCGAGCGGACCCGCGGTGCCTGCCACCTCGAAGGACGCCGCCTCGCTCGCGCACAACGCGGCCAGGGTCTTTTCCGGCGGCAAGGCGTCCTCGCGCAGTTCGTGCACCGCCTGCCGCATCCGCCCGATGCCGTCCACCGCCAGCGACCGCGCGCGGCGTACGGCGTCGCCGGCTTCCGCGTCCCTGCCTTTCGTACCGAGGGCGTCGGCCATGTCGAGCTGCAGGGCGATCCCGGTCAGCGAATGCCCGAGAACGTCGTGCAGTTCCCGCGCGATCCGCGTCCGCTCCAGCAGCGCGGCCTCCCGCGACTCGGACGCGGCCGCACGCCGGGCTTCGGCGGCGGCGCGTTCGGCGTTTAAGAGCGCATCGCGCCGGTCCCGGCGCGCGATGCCGAGCAGCACCGGCAGGCCCACCGAAAGCGCGAGCCACCACGGCCACACGCCCGCGTTCGGCGTCACCGCGCCGACCACCGCGACCGCCACCGCGCAGCAGACGGCGTCGAGGACGGCCACCACGACCGCCAGGGTGCGCGAGGCGAGCTTGATCCCGGCGACCGTGGCGGCGAGATAGGCGAACATCGGCGCGAAGGTGTTCGGGGCAAGAGGCAGGAGCACCGCCGCGGACACGGCGTATCCGCTCGCGAGCAGAAGCCGCGCTCGCTGCGGGATCCGGTCCCACGGCAGGAACGACGCCAGGGCGAAGAGCGTGACGAAGACGAAGAGCACGGTGGTCAGGAGCCGGGCGTGCACCTGCTGGGTGAAGATCCCGACCCCGGTCACGACGATCGCCGCCGTGATCAGGGCGGGCCGGATCAGCCTGTCGGCGACCCATTCGCGGCGGAGCACCGTCGCGTTTCCGGTCATCGGAGCTCCTGAGGGTGGAGAGGGTTCTCCACCCGAAGATACGGCTGCCGCCGCACGACGGCGCGCGCTCACCGCCCTAGCGTCGGAGTGTCTTCGAAAACCTGCCCGAGGGGGAAACGATGAGCACTCCTGTCGAGATCGTCCTGATCGTCGCCGCGGTCGGATACGTCCTGATCCGCCGCCTGGCCGGGGACGTCGCCGAAGCCAAGCGAATGCTGTTGCTGCCCGCGATCCTCGCGGTGATCGGCCTGTCCAAGGTGGACGAAAGCGTGCAGTCCGCGACCGCGGTGGCGTTCCTGGTGGGCACGCTCGCGGTGAGTGTCCTGTTCGGAGTCCTGCGGGGCGCGAGCATCCGGATCTATCAGCAGGACGGCGTCGCGTACATGCGCTACACGTGGCTCACGATCGCACTGTGGGTCCTGAACGTGGCCGCCAAGGTCGGCGCGAACCTGCTGCTCGGCCTGATCACCGGAGTCGCCTCCGGCGGGAACAGTGTCATGCTGACCATCGGAGTCGGAATGCTCGTCGAGGGAGTCGTCGTGCTCGCCAGGGCGGTGCGCACCGACAGCCGTATCGTCTGGAAGAAGGGTGAGGACGGCAAGGCGCACACCACCTCGCCGTTCCTCGACAATTTGCAGGCCAGGAAGACCCGCCGCTGACCGGAGGTACCCAGGTGACCGTGTCGCTCATCGTCGTCGACGATCAGGCGTCCGTGCGGGAGGCACTCGCGGTGATGCTCGACATCGCCGACGGCATCACCGTCGTAGCGACGGCCACCAACGGCGAGGAGGCCGTCGCCGCGGTCTCCCGGGATGCGCCGGACGTCGTGCTGATGGACCTCCACATGCCGGTGATCGACGGCGTCGAAGCGACCGGCCGGATCAAGGCCGCGGCACCCGGGGTCCAGGTGGTGGTCCTGACCAGCCTCGACGACGACGAGTCGATCCTCGCCGCGCTCGAAGCCGGCGCGAGTGGCTACCTGACGAAGGAAGCCGACCGGGCGAAGATCGAGCAGGCCGTGCGCACCGCCGCCGACGGCCAGGTCGTCGTCGCCCCGGAGGTCCAGCGGAGGCTCCTCACCCTCGCGTCGCGCCGGTCGCGCGCGGGGGAGGAAGGGGACCGGTTCGGGTTCACCTCGCGGGAGAAGGAGATCCTCGGCCTGATCGGCGAAGGCCTGCGGAACCCGGAGATCGCCGAGCGGCTGGTGATCAGCGAAGCCACCGTCAAGACCCACATCAACAATCTGTTCGCGAAGGCGGGCTTCCATTCCCGCGCCGAAGCCGTCCGGTACGCGCTGAGCACACCGGCTCCCGCGCCTTACCGCTTCACCTGATCGCGTTTCATCAAGTTTTCGTCCTCGCTCCCCAACGCGACGTCGTCCGGTGGATTCGGTGATGGACTTCAGCGAGCCGCCCGTAGCGAATTGCGTGACTTGCCGCCGCAGCGCCTCTGCGGCGACGTGCGTGCATTTCCGGCAGGGGCCGCAGACCGTTCCGGGCCATGGCCCCGGTGGTGGAAAGTCAACGTTACGCCACAACGAAAAGACCGCCTGACCCGGACTTTCGTCCAAATCAAGCGGCCTTTCTTCCGGTCGGGCTGACAGGATTCGAACCTGCGGCCCCCTGACTCCCAGCGGAACACTAGGTTTCCGCAGCGGTCTTGCTGAGTTCGATCCGGAGGTCGGCGTCCAGAAGAAGTCCAGGTCGGGGCCTCCAATACGGCTCCGTCCCACCACCGCTGAGGTGTCCACGAGGTCACCGGCGGTGCTCAAGGTTCTTCTTGGTCGACGAACCAACTACCGGAGACCCCCCAACTTTCGACCACCGACACGCCCACACCGGCTCAACCCACTGACGAAGACTTCGATACAGGCCCTAGCCCGAATCGCCGCTCACGGCCAACCCAACTGTCTCGGTACCGGTGCCCTGGTCGCCTTCAGGTCATGACCCGAAGAAGAAGTCGAGAGTCGTAAGCCCCACCACTGTCGTGCAGCCGAACGTGGACCCGCCCGCGATGGTCGCGGTGGCAGGCCTGGCACCCGACAACCAGGTCAACATCGTGGTAGTCGCGCCGCAGAACAGGGCGAACAGAACAAGTATCGCGAACGCCGTCACCTTGCCGCCCACTAGAGCCACCTCCACGTCTACGTGGCCAGACGGGTCCGTCCTGTCCAGCTCGTTCATTGGACAGGTGAGTTGGACCGTGTTCGCCTCTTCTGGACTTAAGATGACTCCCACAGGACATGAAATGACCGGGAGGCGCAGTTGCCGGCACATCGTCGTCCACCGGGAGACGCCGAAGGCCCTCTCGCCGACTTCGCTCGCGAACTTCGAGAGCTGCGGGACTCCGCCAGCCCTCCTGTCCCGGTACGAGACATCGCGCGTCCGGCGGGCAAGTACAACCCTGAGGATCCTCGTCGCGACAGACCTGCCAAGCAGACGATCTACGCCGCCCTGGCGGGAAAGCAGCTTCCGGTGGACGAGACGCTGGAAGTGATGGTGCTGGCATGGGCCGCGAACAAAGAGCGGGACCTTCACTATTGGCGGACTCGGCGTCGAGAGGTGCAAGAAAAGTTGGCGCTGAGTGCGACAGAGCGGTCGACCAATCCCTTCGGCCTTGAGGTCGAAGCACTCTTTCAGGATGTGCCCAAGATAGTGGACCATTCCGTCGAGGCGGCCACATTTCATCGAAAGCTCGTCGCCGCGATAGACAAGAAGGGCAAGAACTTGTTTATCGCCTCTGCCTACCCGGAAAAGACTGCGTATGCTGTGTACTCTGGTTACCGGCTTCCTGCTGAAGGTGTGCTGAACGACTTTCTCCGGATCGCCGAGGCGAGCGGTGAAGAAGCCGAGAGCCTGCGGGAACTGTGGAGGAAGGCGAAAGAGAGCGTCGGGTATCTCGCGGCAATGGTGATCATGGCCGGTGGGCAAGGCCTCATGGCCAATGAGAAATTGCGGGAAATGAACATTGACACAATGCGTCCATAGGCGGGTGGCCGGGAGTGAGCGGTCAAAGTGCGACCAGCAAGGTCCGCATCCGCCAGCGAAGACGGTCACGTGATGCCGAGTGCTCTCGGCGTTGCTGCCGTTCGTCGCGCCCCGACCGTCTATTCTGCCGAGAGTGAGCGGCGAAGGAAGTGACCCATCCGCGTCGGAGAACGTGCGTCCCGCGCCGCGACCACAGACCCCGATCGCACCCGCTGCTGGATCCGGCCGGGAGCTGAGGGCCAGGATCTGGCTTGGTCTTCCGTTGGCCGTCGTCGGCGGCTACCTGCTCGGTGACACGTCGGCCAGGTTCCGACTCGCCTGGGACGCCTTCACCGCGTGGTGGCCTTGGATACTGCTTGGCCTTGCCGCGTTCAACCTGGTGAGGTCCGTGTTGCGGATCGAAACATTGCTCGCGCCGGGATTGCTTTCCTTCGCGGCCTTGCTGGCCTTGGGACTTCGGAACGGCGTCGCGGCGCCACTCATGGACGTCGTGGTCCCGATAATCGTCGTACTGGCCGGAGCGGCGCTGGTGCTGTCCGCCGGCTCGCGGCTGGGCAGGTCGTGGACCAGGATCTTGATGACCGGGCGGGTGGTGGCATCCGAGTCCGCGGCGGGAGTACTGCGGCCCAGGGCGATCCTGGGGGAGCTCAAGGTCGATCTGTCGCCGTTGACGGAGTCGCCAGGCGAGGTGCAGGTGACCGTCGTGTTCGGGCATGTGCGCCTCGTGGTCCCGGCCGGCTGGCGGTTGAATCTGCGTGCGTCCGGCGCGTTGCTCACCCCGGTGCGGGGTGTGATCGGGACTGGCCCGTCCGAGGTGCAGTTGCGGGTGCTGGGTTTTTGCGGGGCGGTCAGTGTGGTGCGAGCGGCTCCGGCTATTCCTGAACCGGCGGAGAGACGGCAGGTTTAGCCGGCTCGGCCGGGTGTTCGTAAGTCCGGTTCGCCAGCTTGTCCGAGGCAAGCCCGTCCGCGGCCGTGTGCGCCGACTCACTGATGAAGAAGTCGGACAGCTGCTTGAACTGGAAGTATTCGTCCGCCGCTGTCTTGGGCAGTTCGTGGTGCATGGCTTTGAGGAGGTCAAAGCGGTGCAGATCGTAGGCGACCCGAACGTGCGTGGTGAACAGCGCCGCGGCAGCGATCGATCCGACGTAGGAAAGGCAGCACAAGACGAAGGCCAAGGCCGGAATCCAGTACGCCTTCGGTTCGTCCGCGAGTCCGGCGACAGCGACCACGAAAACCACGAAGAAGCTGATGCACAGCGTGGCGGCCGCGTCCAGTGAATCACGGGCAGCGCTCTGCGCGGCGGTGAGTCTGTCGGACAGCAGTGGATACAGGCGCGGCCACGAGAAAAGGGTATTCAGACCGTACCGCTCACCGGCTGAGGTCTCACCGGTTCGGAGTGTGTTGCCGAGCGCCGTCGGCAGCAACGGGGTTTCCGGGTCCTCCGTGTCCGTCGGCCGAGGATAACGCTGGAGCCTGAGTTTGGCCCGGCGCCTCGCGGCCGCCATTCTCGCGTGGTCGCGGTGCCGCTTTTTCTGTTCCTGCAGTGTGGTGGGCGGTGGCGCTTTGGCCACGAGGTCGAGCCGCTCGCGGAGACGGTCGATCCGCTCGAGGAGCAGTTCCTTCTTGCGGGTCTGGTACTCGATGAACAGGGGTGCGACTTGTGCGGTGAGCCACCAGCTGTCCCAGTACCCTTCGAGCAGCCGGACCATCCTGAGCTGGAAGGGCTGCACCAGGACGGTCAGCAAAGTGATCACCACCAGGGCGATCAGTACCTGAAGGAGGTCGGTCCGGAGATCAGGCGGGATCAGCCTGCTCCAGTCACTGGCCCCGGAGAAACTGTGCGCCCTGAGCAGCATCCAGACGAACACGATCGGCACGGAGCTCGGCAGCAGACCAACGATCAGGATCCTGCCGAAGGAAGCGGAACTCGACGTGAGCAGCGAGGCGAACCACATCAGGCGACTCCGTTGTAAACGAAGTCGTACTCCAAGCTGTTCTTGGGATCTCGTGTACCGGTGAAGAGCGGAGGAGGCGTGTGCGAGGTCTTGCTACACGTGACGCCACGTCTCGTCTTGGCCTTGGACTCATAGACCAGTAGCGCCCCGCAGTCGGTATCGTCGCAGCGGCGGAGCGGAAGGCATCGACAAGACCTGCGATCTCGATCGCAGGTCCCAGGGTGTCCGCGGACCTCCGAGATCCTCACCACTCGGGGACACTTGTCGCATACGATCGCCCACAGGTTTTGGTCGTCGACGAAGATCCCCGGTAGCTCGATGTAGTGCCCTCCGGGGAAGGTGAACACCGCCAGCCGGACCAGACGCCGGACGATTCGGCCCGCCGATGTGACGCGAGGTCGTGCTCTCATACTCATCACCACCCAGTCCTGATTATGGTCGCTCACAGGTTCGGCGGTGCTACCTGTTTCGGCGGCGATCGTGGACAGGTTGAGCGTTGAGGCGAATGGATCTATCCGCACCAGGGCTTGAGCGCGTGACGATGCCTGCGCATGAAGAAGGCCCGTGAGCAGCGGTTATGCTGCTCACGGGCCTTTCGTCTTCCGGTCGGGCTGACAGGATTCGAACCTGCGACCCCTTGACCCCCAGTCAAGTGCGCTACCAAACTGCGCCACAGCCCGGACCCGCGCTCCGTGGAGTGCGATGTGAGTACTTTAGCGGGTCCCGAATCGGGGCTTGCAACCAGGGGTCACTGTGTGTCTGAGCTGGGAAAACGGTCCGTGAGGGCCGCCCTGCCGCATTCGGGCGGCCCCCACGGGGTCACTGAGGGTTGCCGGCGTGCGTGAGGGTCTGCCAGGCGACGAACAGGTTGTTGGTGCCCGCCGGACGCTGGCGCAGGGTGAGGGCCTCTGTGTTGCTCATGGTGTGCCCAAGGCGGGTGTGGAGGTGGTTGTACCCGACTTCGGTGACCGGGCCGAGGCCGAGCTTCAGGCTGCCGCCGCACAGCCACGACGGGACGGCCGCGCCCATCTGGTACTTCGCGTGGAAGCCGAGGCCTTCGCGGAGGCGGTCGGCGATCTCGGGGTAGAGGTCCTGGCCCTGGATGCGGGTGGTCTCGGCGAAGTCCGCGATGGCGGCGAGGCCGTAGCCGGTGTGTGTGAAGTCCCGGCAGGTCTCCTGGGAGAGGCCGTTGACGAACGTCGTCTGGCCTTGCCAGTACTTCACGATCTTGTCGCGGGTGTCCAGCCCGCTGCCGGGCGCGGTCTTCGGGAGCGTGCCGTCGCTGGTCAGGTAGAGGTAGGCGGGGACGCGGGTCCGGAACTTCGCGACGGCCTTGTCGTAGGTCGTCTTGTCGTCGAGGAACACGGCGATGCCGATCGCGGCCTCGGTCATGCTGAGTTCCCAGTTGCCGTTGCTGTGGCTGCCGTTGATCACCTCGGGCAGGTACACGTTCCGGAGCATGGTGCCGAAGCGGCCGGAATTCGGCCAGCTCGGGTAGGTGTGCTTGATGA
The DNA here is from genome assembly GCF_044461365.1 of Amycolatopsis sp. NPDC049868. NCBI lineage: Bacteria > Bacillati > Actinomycetota > Actinomycetes > Pseudonocardiales > Pseudonocardiaceae > Amycolatopsis > Amycolatopsis sp. NPDC049868. The sequence goes on from NZ_JBITKV010000004.1 coordinate 342,791, forward strand.
TCTCCGCGGCGCGTGGCCACGAGGAGGCCGACCACGCCGACTGCAGGGGAGCGTTGCTGTTCGTGTGATCCTTCAGCACCGCGGACCACGCGTCCATGATCTCGATCGCCTTTGTCGCGTATTTCGCGTCGCGCGTGATGTACCACGCCAGCGAAAGGGAATACGCGGCGATCGCGTCTTGCCGTTCATCGGTACAGCCGATGTTCGGATTCGAATAGGAGCCGCATTCGACGATGGCGCGTGGTTTCGGTGACCGGGACAGCGAGGCGTACGGAGTCGACATCATCGCGTCGTAGGCCTGTTTCCACGGCTGCGCGCCGGCCTGGACCTTGGCGCGGACGAAATCCAGTTGCGGGCGGCTGACCAGCACGCCGGGATGGGTGAAAGTGGCGGGCGCGGCCTGGGTCGGAACGCTGAAAAGGCCTAGTGCCAACGGGACGAGCGTGGCCAGGGCGAGCAGTTTCCTCGGTAGGGACACGGTTCTCCTCGGGCGGGTGTGAGCCAGGTCACCGGCGGCGTGCGCTTCAGTGTCATGGTCTGAACCAGTTGCGTCAAGGCCTTCGTTTACCCCGAAAAGAAAGAGATACCCGCTGTTCAGCGGGCTGAACGAATCAATGCGGCCAAAGGCCGACGAAGGCCGGGCTTCCGACCGGATAAGTGCCGATCAGGCGCCAGGTGGCGAGTTCGTAGGCCTGGATCGCGTCACCACTCTGCGCCGTGACATAACAATGCTCGCCGACAACGGAAAAGTGCCGAGGCCATTCTCCGGTGCGATGGGCGGCCACAGCCTCCGGGAGGACACCGTCGAAAGTGAACTCCGTGATCCTGTCGGGGCCCCGATTCGAGAGGAACAGCCGGTCGTCGTGCAGGACGAGCTGCGCCGGGAGGTTCTCGCCACCCGGGTCGAGCGTCGCCGCAACGGAGTTCTCCACGGCGAACGTGCCCGGCGGCTCTTCGCGCACCGTCACCAGCGAGGCGGCCAGTTCGCCGACGACGTACGCGTGGCTCGTACCGGGACGCCGGACCAGTTGCCGTGGGCCGGTTCCGGCGGGCAGCGTCGACACCGACAAGGGGATCAGTTCGCCTTCCTCACCGAGGCGATAGCTGCGGATCTCGTCGGTGCCCAGGTCGACCGCGCTGACCAGCGTGCCCGTCTCGTCGACGACGGCCATGTGGACGTGCGCGGCTTCCTGCCGTTCGGTGTTCGGGCCGGTGCCTTCGTGCCGGACCAGCGCGGTCCGCACGGTGGGCACCCCATCCGGGCCCAGGGCGAACGCGGCCAGGCTGCCGCCGCTGTAGTTGGCGCACAACAGGAACCGGCCATCCGGGGTGACCGACAGATGGCACGGATCCGCTCCGCCGGTCGGCAGCGAGTTCAAGGCCGACAGGGTCCCGTCTTCGGCGACCGCCATGGCGGTGATCGCGCCTTCGGCCGTCTCGTTGACGGCGTAGAGCACCGGAAGAGCGGGATGCGGGGTCAGCCAGCTCGGCGAATCCAGTGCGAGCGAGCCCGCCGGGGCCAGCTCCCCGGTCCGCGCGTCGCGCCGGAACGTGCCGATGCCCTCGCCGCGTCCGTTGCTCGCGGCGGTGTAGGAGCCGACGATGAGCAGAGTCCGGTCGTCGTTCGCAGAAGTCACGAGGCACACTGTGCAGCAAGCCGAGGTGGAGGTGAATCCCTTTTGGCCACATCCTGCGCGATCGTTTCGGGAGCGGCGTCCGGTATCGGCGCGGCGACCGTCGCCCGCCTGACCGCGGACGGCCACACCGTCGTCGGCATCGACATCACCGAGCAGCCCGGACTCCAGCACGGCGTCGTCGGTGACGTATCCGAGGAAGACACATGGCGCCGGGCCGTCGAGCTGGCGGAAGAGACGTGCGGTGGGGTCGATGTCCTGGTCAGCAACGCGTTCACCGCGGTGATGGCGCCGCTGCACGAGCTCGGCAGGAAGGACTGGGACCGCCAGCTGGACGTCAATCTGGCGGGCGCGTATCTCGGCGCCAAGGCCTGCCTGCCGTCGTTGCGGGAGCGGCGGGGGTCGATCGTCCTGGTCTCCTCGGTGCACGCCATGGTCGGCCTGCCCGGCCGGCCCGCCTATGCGGCGAGCAAGGGAGCTTTGGTGGCGCTCGGCCGTCAGCTGGCCGTGGAGTACGCGCCCGACGTCCGCGTGAACTCCGTGCTGCCCGGTCCGATCCTCACGCCGGTCTGGGACGCGGTGGACGAGGCCGATCACGCCCGCGCGGTGAAGGCCACCCCGGCGGGGAGGCTCGGGGAGCCCGCCGAGGTGGCCGAGGTGATCGCGTTCCTTGCCTCGTCCGCGGCCTCGTACGTCACGGGGACGCAGCTGGTGGTCGACGGGGGCTGGTCCGCGACCAAGGACTCGGTCTAGCCCTGGGTGCCGGACACCGGCACCCAGGGGGACCGTCACTTCAGTGAGTTGTCCACTGTGGTCATGAGGGATCCGGTGTCACCGGACATCTCCCAGGCCATGACCCCGAGCAGTCCTTTCGTCTTGAGCCAGGCGACCTTCTGCTGGATGGACCAGGCGTCGTCGAAGGTCCACCACTGCCCGCCGTTGCCGGTGTAACACGACGTGGCCACGGCCGCGGTGTCGTGCTGGACGGCGCAGTTGGGGACGCTGGCCAAGAGATTCGCGTAGCCACGAGTACCTGCTTCCTCGGCGAACTGGCCTGGCGCGGCTCCGGTCGCGCTCTGCCATTCACCCTTCTTCCCGCCGTCCGCGACCCCTTGCCAGCCTCTACCGTAGAAGGCGAGCCCGAGGGTCAGTTTCCGTGGATTGGCACCGGCTTCGGTGTAGGCGTTGATCGCCGATTCCACACTGAACTTGAAGTTGTACGGGTCGTCCGCGTCGGCGTAGAGGTTCCCCTGATGGCCGGTGCGGTTCGGCTCCCACGAGTTGTCGCTGCCCGAGCCGTGGAAGTCGTAGCCCTGCACGTTCGCGACGTCGAGATAGTCGAAGATCTTCGGAATCTCCCAGCCGCCCTTCACCTTCGCCGGGTCGGCGGGGGTGAACGCCTGCAGTTCGTACCGTTTGCCGGTGGTCGCGCCGTAGGCGTCCATCTGCGTGCGGAACTCCGCCAGCAGAGCGGTCAGGTTCGTCTTGTCGTTGGCGCTCCAGTGGTTTCCGGGATGCCCGTCGGGGCTGCCCGGCCATTCCCAGTCGATGTCGATGCCGTCGAAGATGCCGGCGGCCGTGCCCGGCCCGCCGGCGCCGCCGTACGCCTTCACGTTCCCCTTGAGGTACGTGTCGATGCACGACGCGACGAACTTCTGCCGCGAAGCGGGCGTGGCCGCGACGTCGGAGAAGTACTTCGAGTAAGTCCAGCCGCCCAAGGAGATGAGCACCTTCAGGTTGGGGTACTTGGCCTTGAGCTTCTTCAGCTGGTTGAAGTTACCGCGCAGCGTCTCCCAGCCGGTGTCGCCGACACCGTCGACGGACTGGGACGCGGACATCGGCCGCGAGTAGTCGGCTTCCGCGTCGCCCGCGCCGTCGCCCTGGTTCGGGTCCTGCGGATTGGACGTCGTTCCCTTGGTGACACCCGAAAGGCAGGTGTGGTTGACCGGGTCGATGTTCCCGAAGGCGTACAGCAGATGGGTCAGCTTGGCGGCCGATCCGTTGGTCACCAGGTTCTTGACGAAGAACTGGCGGCCGTAGATGCCCCACTGGACGAAGTAGCCGACCCGGGCGTAGCCGTTCACGATGTCGCCGGTGCGGGCGCTGACTGCGGCGCTCGCGGCGGAGACGTTGTCGTATCCATCGCGGGCCTTGACCGTGAAAGAGTACGAAGTGGACGGTGAAAGCCCGGTCACCGTCGCGGTCGTCCCGGTGACGGTGGTGGCGAGGGTCGCGCCGCGGTAGACGTCGTAGGAGACGACACCGGTGTTGTCCGTGGACGCGTTCCACGCCAACGAGACGGAGCCCGAGGTGACCGCGGTCGAGCGGAGGTTCGACGGCGCCGTCGGTGCCTGGGTGTCGTCGCTCGGATTGTTGGTGGTCACCGCCAGCGCCGGGGTGGGCGGGGACTTGGCGTCTTTCCGGTCCTTGGCGACGACGGTGAAGCTGTAGGCCGTGTTCGGCGTCAGCCCGGTGATCCTCGCTTCGGTGCCGGTGACCGAGGCCGCCAGCGTGGTGCCCTGGTAGACGTCGTAACCGGTGACGGGCAGGGAGCCCGGGGCCGAGGCATTCCACGCCAGCGCGGCGGTCGTGGTCGTCTTCGCCACGAGACGCAGGTTGGCCGGGGTCGACGGCGGTGTGTCGCCCGAGCCGTCGCAGTTGGCGTCGTCGATCCGGCACGTGGCCGGGTTGACCGCGGAACTGAGCCGGAACGACGGGCTGTAGGGATAGGTCGAACGGCCCGGCGCGAGCGACTTGATGTAGAACGCCGGGGTGAGGGTGACCTGGTTGCCGGACTGGGAAACCGTGGCGTGGGAGCCGCTCGTGGCGGTCACGCCGGCGGGCACGGTGAAGGTGATGGACCAGTCGGCGACGGTTTCGCTGCTGGGGTTGGTGACGGTGTACTCACCGGTGGTTCCGGCCAAGGTGAAGGCGGCGCGGAGGCGGCCCGCCGCCAACGCCGGATTACCTGCGGCCACGAGGAGTCCGGCGGCGAGAAGTGTCACGGTGAGTGCGCTGAGTAGTCTTCTTCTGGTGCGTCTCATGGCGGTTCTCTCCAAAAGAGGCGGCGAGACTGACCTGCTCTGAAACTGGCGCGTGTGGTCTAGACCACAGATGAATGTAGCGCGGAGCGCATAAAAGGTCTAGACCGATTCGTCGGTCGTGAGCCGTCCTGTCGTGCGCTCGGCGGAATCCGCCGCCGGAACCGTCCTGCTGAAACGAAAACCGCGGCGCCGCTTGAGAGCGGTGCCGCGGTTTCGAAGTGGTGCGAGAAGGGTCAGCGGCCGGTGAAGGTCGCCTTGCCCGGGCCGTCGGCGAGGAACGACTTCACCGCGCCGCGCAGGTCCTCGGTGTCGAAGAGCCCGGCGGCGATGGTCGTGATGTGCTCGTTCGCCTCGGCGACGCCACCGTGCTCGTAATGCTCCAGGACCTTCTTGGTGGCGGCGTGTGCCCGCGTCGGCCCCTGCGCGAGGTCGGTCGTGAAGGCACGGACGGCTTCGTCGAAGCCGTCCGCCGGGAACACCCGGTTGACCACGTTCCAGCGTTCGAGTGTGGCGGCGTCGTACGTCGCGCCCGTCATCACGAACTCCTTCGCGCGGCCGACACCGGCACGGGCGGCGAGCCGCTGCGTGCCGCCCATGGTCGGGGTCAGGCCGACGACCCGTTCGACCAGGCCGAACTTGGCCTTCTCACTCGCGAGAATGATGTCGCAGGCGACGGCGACCTCGAAGGCCCAGGTCAGGCACAGGCCGTGGGCGGCGAACACGGTGGGGAACGGGAGTGCGGCGATCCGGTCGGGGATCGCCAGCATCTCGTCGAAGAGCACCTTCGCCTCGGCCGCGTTCGACTGGGCGTCGAACAGGGAGACGTCCACCCCGCCGCTGACGATCTTGCCCTCGGCGCGGATCAGCGCCGCACGCGGCGGCGTGGACTCCAGTTCGCCGATCGCCTCGCCCAGTTCGCGCTGCAGCTCCGCCGTGTAGAGGTTGAGCGGCGGCGAAGCGATGGTCAGGACGGCGAGGTCGTCTTCACGGTCGAGGCGGATCGAGGTGGCCAAGGCGGGTTCCCTCCGGTGGGTCGGTTTCCCGTGACCCTAGCCCGAGGTCGCCGCGAGTTCGTCCCATTGCGCCTGTGCTTCTGGTCGCCATTCGACGTGTTTGCGGTGGAAAAGGCCCGCCGCGCGCACGCCGCTCCACCCGTCGGGGAGAAGTTTCAGCGGAAGCCGTGGATCGAGGAACGGGAAGCTGCGCCATTCGTGTACGAGTTCGGTTTGCGCGCGCAGGACGCCGTGTTCGCCGGACGGACGCAGGCCGGTGAAGCGGTCGATGAAGTCTTCGTAGCGGTCCTTGAGGTCGCTGAGGTCCCAGGATCGCGCGACCATCGTCTCCTGATCGCCGACGTCGCCGTAGGCGGCGGTGAACGACATCGCCTGGGCGTCGAGGCCGAGCTCTTGCACGATCTGCTGTGCCTCCCGCTGACGGCTGAGGTCCGGGCTGACCCAGACACCCGCCACCGGTGAGCCGAACCCGGCCCACGTCAGGCGCGTGCGCAGCCTGTGCCGGAGATCCCGCTTCGCTTCGGGGACCGAGACGATCAGCATCAGCCAGCGGTCGTCCCAGGTCTTCTCCTCGTTGCCGAAGGCATAGATCCGTTCCGCGCCTTCGGTCAGCAGACGTCTGCCGGGTGGAGTGAGTGACCATCGCACTCTTCGTCCGACGCGTTCGGAAACGACCCAGCCTTCGGCCGAGGAGCGGGCCAGCGCCTGTCGTGCGGACTTCTCCTCGACGTCCAGCACGCGCAGGGCCTCGACCAGTGTCGACGTCCAGATCGCCTGGTCACGGGGCAGGACGTACTCGCCGAGGATCGTCATCAGCAGCGACCGCGCGCTGGCATGACCGACTTCCCGTCGCCTGCTCAATGTCGGCCTGCGAGTACCGCCTTTCTGCTGGTGGACGACGGGGACCGGGGTGGCGGAGTCCGCCATTTGCTGTCACCGACCTCAATGCTCGGGGGGATTCGTTCGGGTCCAGAAGAACATCCAGGTTACCCACGTTCCGTGATCGCTTGGATACTTGCCACTCTTCCGAGGGACCACGAGCTGTTCAATCGGTCCCCGTAGACTTACTGATCTCATGAGCGCCACACTCGTTGCCAAGGATCTCGCCGCCGGCCACGGCGACCGTGTTCTGTTCTCCGGTCTCGACCTGGTCGTCGCCCCGGGCGAAGTGATCGGTCTCGTCGGTGTGAACGGCGCGGGCAAGTCGACCCTGCTGAAGACCCTCGGCGGACTCGTGCCGCCGGAAGAGGGCAGTGTACGGCTGAACCCGCCGACGGCCACCGTCGGTCACCTGCCACAGGAACCGGAACGCCGGGAGGGTGAGTCCGTCCGCGCGTTCCTCTCCCGGCGCACCGGCGTCACCGCCGCCCAGGCCGCACTCGACGCCGCGACCGAGGCGCTCACCGCGGGGGAACCCGGCGCGGACGACGCCTACGGGCTGGCCCTCGACCGCTGGCTCGCGCTCGGCGGGGCCGATCTGGACGACCGGGCGGGCGAGGTCGTCGCGGATCTCGGGCTCACCGTCAACCTCGACCAGCCGATGCTGTCGCTGTCGGGCGGGCAGGCGGCCCGCGCCGGGATGGCCTCGCTGCTGCTGAGCCGGTACGACATCTTCCTGCTCGACGAGCCGACCAACGACCTCGACCTCGACGGCCTGGAACGGCTGGAGCGGTTCGTGACCGGGCTGCGCGCCGGGACCGTGCTGGTCAGCCACGACCGGGAATTCCTCGCCCGCACCGTCGATCGCGTCGTCGAACTCGACTACGCGCAACAGCAGGTGCGGACCTACGGCGGCGGCTACGAGTCGTATCTGGAGGAGCGTGCCGTCGCGCGACGGCACGCCAGGGAAGAGTACGAGGAGTACGCGAACACCAAGGCCTCGCTCGAAGCCCGTGGTGCGATGCAGCGTTCGTGGATGGAGAAGGGCGTCAAGAACGCCCGGCGCAAGGCCACCGACAACGACAAGGTGGGCCGCAAGTTCCGGAGCGAGGCGACCGAGAAACAGGCGTCGAAGGCGCGCCAGACCGACCGCATGATCGAGCGGCTCGACGTCGTCGAAGAACCGCGCAAGGAATGGGAACTGCGGATGGAGATCGCCGCGGCGCCCCGGGCGGGCGCGGTCGTGGCGACCCTGCGCGGCGCGGTGGTGCGGCGGGGCGGATTCACCCTCGGCCCGGTCGACCTGCAGATCGACTGGGCGGACAAGGTCGCGATCACCGGGGCCAACGGCGCCGGGAAGTCGACGCTGCTCGCGGCGTTGCTCGGGCGGGTCCCGGTCGACGAGGGCGCCGCTTCGCTCGGTTCCGGTGTCGTGGTCGGGGAAGTCGATCAAGCACGGAAGCTGTTCCTCGGCGACCTTCCGCTGTTCGAAGCCTTCGCCAGGGAGGTACCGGAACTCGCCGACGCCGACGTGCGGACGCTGCTGGCGAAGTACGGGCTCAAGGCCGCGCACGTCCTGCGGTCGGCGGCCACGTTGTCGCCGGGGGAGCGGACCCGGTCGGCGCTCGCGCTGCTGCAGGCGCGCGGGGTGAACCTGCTGGTGCTCGACGAGCCGACGAACCACCTGGACCTGCCCGCGATCGAGCAGCTGGAGTCGGCGCTCGCGGACTATCCGGGGACGCTGCTGCTGGTGACGCACGACCGGCGGATGCTGGACGCGGTCGCGACGACACGGCGGCTTGAAGTGGCCGATGGGAAGGTCACGGAACTCTGAGCAGCCCTTTCACGTCGCCGCGCGTGCCAGGAACGGTCCTTTCCTTGCAAATTTTGCAAGGAAAGGACCGTTCCTGGCATCGGGCCTTGACAGGCGGGGTCAGCCCTTGGTGGCGCCGCCGGTGAGTCCCTTCACGAACTGCTTCTGCAGCGCCAGATAGAAGATCAGCACCGGCAGCGTCGCCAGGAACATCAGCGCGAAGACGCTGCCGAGATCCGCCTGGTACTGCCCGATCGAGCGGTAGATACCGGTGGTGACCGTGGTCCCCTGGCTGGGGCCGAGGATGATCAACGGGTCGATGAAATCGTTCCAGATCCACACCCCGAGGAAGATCAGCACACTCGCCGTGGCCGGCCGCAGCAGCGGGAACACGATCCGCCAGAACACCTGCGCCCGGCTCGCACCGTCGAGCAGCGCGGCCTCCTCCAGTTCCACCGGCACCCCGCGGATGAACCCGGTGAACACGAAGACCCCGAACGGCACGTAGTAGCCGACGTTGAACAGCACCAAGCCCTGGATCGTCGCCATCAACCCGGTCAGCCGCAGCACCTCGGTGACCGGGATGAGGATCACCTGGGGCGGGATCATCAAGCCCGCCAACAGGATCAGCGCGAGCACTTTGGTCCACCGCTTGGCCGAACGCGCCAGATAGTGCCCGAGCATGGCCGAAAGCACGGTCAGCACGATGATCGAGAGCAGGGTGACGAGCACGCTGTTCGCCAGGCTGACCCAGAACAGGCCGTCGGGCCTGGTGAGCACGGCGTGGATGTTGGACAGCGTCGGTGGCAGCGGGACCGACGCCGGCTCCTGGGCGATCAGCTCGCCGGGTTTGAACACGTTGACGAGCACGTAGTACAGCGGCACGGCGAAGAGCGTGCTCACCAGGATCGCCGCGACGGGCCGGAGTTTCGTGGTCACAGGTCGACCTCCCGGCGCCGCAGGAACCGGAGCACGATCGTGGTCAAGGTCGCCACGATCACCAGCATCACCATGGCCATCGCGGACGCGTAGCCGACGTGGTTCGCGTCGAGGCCGGTGGCGAGGACGGAGAACGCGATGGTGGCCGTGGTCCCCGAACCCGGGCCGCCGTTGGTGACGACCTTGACGTAGTCGTAGGTCTTGAACGCCGAGATCAGCAGCACGACGGTGTTGATCGTCAGCGACGGCGCGAGCAGCGGCCAGGTCACCGCGCGGAAGCGGCGGACCGGGCCGGCACCGTCGATCTCCGCGGCCTCCAGCAGTTCGGCCGGGACGCCCTGCAGGCCCGCGAGGTACACGACCACGCAGAATCCCAGCATCTGCCAGCACACGATCGACGCGACCGAGTACAGCGCCAGATCCGGGTCGGAAAGCCAGCCCGGCGGATGCTCGACGCCGAGGGCGCGGAGCGCGTCGTTGACCGGGCCCCGGTCGTCGAGCAGTTTCGTCCAGATGATGCTGACCACGACCGAGCTGAGGATCACGGGCGTGAAGAACACACTCCGCAAAGCGTTGTACAGCCAGCCTTTCCGGTCGAGCAGCAACGCGACGCCGAGTCCGAGCACGTTCGGCACGACCACGACGATCACGGTCAGGATCGTGGTGACCCGGAGCGCGGTCAGGAACTGTTCGTCCTGGAACAGCAGCCGGTAGTTCTCCAGGCCCACGAACTCCGCGGGCGGGTTGAACGGGTTGTGATTCGTCAGGCTGTAGCCGAAGCTGATGAGGATCGGCGCCATGACGAAGCAAAGATAGATGACGACGCCGGGTGCGCCGAACGAGGCGAAATGCCACAGTCGCGGCAGGATCGGTTTTCTCCGCATTGTGGCGTCAGCGCGCCTTCGCCCACTCGGTGTCCAGGAACGCGCAGGCGTCGGCCACCGATTTGCGGCCGGTGATGACGTCCTGTGCGGCCTGGTAGACCTTGTCCTTCATACCCGGCAGGAGTCCGTCGTCCGCGGTTTCCCAGCTGAAGGCGTTCACGACCGCGTTCTTCGCGACGGCTTCCCGGTAGAGCTCGTATCCCGCCTTGAAGACCGGGCCGACGTCGGCGGGCGGCGTGTAACCCTTGATCGCGGGGAACAGGCCGTCGGCCTTGACCGAGGCGTCGATCTGCTCTTTGTCGAGCTGGAAGGCGAGCGCGAACTTCCTCGCCGCGTCGAGGTTCCGGGACTTCGCGTTGACGACGATGCCGCCACCGGTGTACGCGGGCACGACGAGTTTCCCGTCCTCGGAAGGGAAGTTGAAGACACCGATCTCGAACGGCGGCTTCTTGGCGTCGGCGCTCGCGGCGAACCAGTTGCCCATCGGGTACATCGCGCCTTCGCCGTTGAGGAAAGCCGCCTCGGTCGCCGAGTAGTCCCGCGAGACCTGGGTCTTGTCGATGTAGCCCTTGGCCACCAGATCGGCGAACTTGCCGAACGCCTGCTGGAAGGCCGGGTCGGCGAATTTGACCTTGTCGGCCCGCCGCTGGGAAAGCCAGTCCGGTGTCTTGCCGTAGACCTCGACGCTGACCAGGCCGTCCAGCAGCATCGCGGACGGGAACCCTTCCTTGCCGCCGCCGATGGTGAACGGGGTGATGCCCTTCGCCTTCAGTTTCTCCGACGCCGCGAGGAGCTCGTTCCAGGTCGACGGCGCGGACGTGATCCCGGCGTCGGCGAAGAGCTTCTTGTTGTAGTAGATCGGCGGGATGGTCTGGGTGTTGGCCGGCAGTTGGTGGTGCCCGCCCTTGATCGGGTTGGCGCCGGGGAACTGGAAGTCCTTGAGTTCCTCGGGCGTCCACGCGTAGAGGTTGCCCGATTCGGCGAACCCGGCCGAATCGACGGCGATCGCGACGTCGGGGAACTGGCCGGACTGCAGGAGCTGTTTGGCGTAGCCGGTGCGGTCGGTCGACGGGGCGACCAGCTTCTTCACGCTCAGGCCGGGGTTCCGGTCCGAGACGCGTTTGATGGCGGAGTCCCAATAGGACGGTGGAAGGTTCGGCGTTTCGAACGTCAGGAAGGTGATCTCGCCGCCGGAGGCGTTCGTCCCGCCGCCGACGGTGCATCCGGTGAGGCTCGCGGCGAGGAGTAGTGCGGCTCCCAACGCGAAGGACCTTCTCATGCCCCAGTCACCCTTCTCGCGGCGATGCACGACGTCTCATATACGACGGCATTCGATCGGATGTCTAGAGGGATGTCAAGCGGCTCTATCCACCCTTGATCGGCGAAAAGTGGTGATACATCTGATCTATCGCCGGGCTCAAACCTTCGTCAACCGGATCACCGCACTCGCGAAATCACCGTCCGGAAGGCCGGGGAACAGGCCGTGTGCCAGGAGCGAGGCCCCGTGCCACACCTTTCCGGTGTCCTCGTCACGGTAGCGGGCGGCGGGGTCGAGACCGCCGAGCCGGACCGGTCGTTCGGGAGTGTGGAAATGTGCCGCTTGCCGGAACACGAACACCACCGCGCGCCCGCCGTCGGCCGCCACGTACTGCAGCGCGGAGACACCGTCGGTGGCCGGCGGCACGAGACGGTGGAGCCTGCCGTGCTGGACGAGCGGCCGGATGTCCTTGTACAGCCCGATCTGTTCGCGCGCGTAGGCCAGATCCTCCTCGGGCCACCGCACGATGTCGCCACCGATGCCGAGTACACCGGCCATCGCGACGTGGAACCGGAAACGCAGGGGAGTGGACCTGTGGGTGACGAAGTTGGGGTCGTCGGTGACCCACGCCGACATCGCGCGCGCCGGGTACACCTGGCCGTAGCCGTGCTGGATGACGAGCCTGTCGAGCGCGTCGGTGTTGTCGGAGGTCCAGACCTGATCGGTCCTGGCCATCACCCCGAGGTCGATCCGCCCGCCACCGCCGCTGCACGCCTCGATCCGCAGCCCGGGATGGCGGGCGCGCAGGCGGTCCATGATCGCGTAGACCGAGCGGGTGTGCTCCACCCACAGCGTGTCCGGATCGCCACCGCCGGGCCAGCCCGCTTCACTGAAAGGACGGTTCATGTCCCATTTCAGGAAGTCGATCCCGTGCTCGCCGACGAGGGAGTCGAGCGTGCCGAACGCCCATTCGGCGACGTCCGGACGGGCGAAATTGAGCACCAGCTGCCGTCGCAGTTCCGACCGTGTCCGATGTGGATGGTGCAGGACCCAGTCCGGGTGGGCGCGGTACAGATCGCTGTCCGGGTTGACCATCTCGGGTTCGACCCAGAGGCCGAACTTCATGCCGAGCCGGTGCACTTCGCGGACGAGCGGTTCGAGACCGTCGGGGAACTTGGCGCGGTTGACCTGCCAGTCGCCGAGGCCCGCGTGATCACCGTCGCGGGCGCCGAACCAGCCGTCGTCCATCACGAAAAGTTCGACGCCGAGCGCCGCGGCCTTCTCCGCCAGCGCGCGTTGCCCGGCTTCGGTGACGTCGAAACCCGTTGCCTCCCAGGAGTTGTAGAGCACCGGCCGGAGTTCGCCGGGATGCGGGAGGACGTGGTCGAGCGTGTACGCGTGCCAGGCGCGGCTCGCGGCGCCGAATCCGCCGTCGGTGTACAACCCGGCGAAGACCGGGGTGGTGAGCGTTTCGCCGGGGGCGAGCCGGGGGACGACGCCGTCCTGGCCGAAGCCGCCGGTCACGGTGAGCCGTCCGGTGGAGGAGCGGGTGGTGGTGATCCGCCACGAACCGCTCCACGCGAGCGCGGCGCTGTAGACCTCGCCGTACCGCTCGGTGGCTTCGCCGTCGTCGAGCATCACCCACGGATTGGCGTGATGGCTGGTGATACCGCGCCTGCTGCCGAACGTGGTCTCGCCGTGGGGGACGGACTCGCGGAGCAGCTGGCTCTCGGCGGCCCAGCGCCCGGTGACGTGGCTGATCCGGTAGTCCGGCCGGATCGGCGCGACCCAGGTCGCCGAGTCGGCGCGGATGATCTCGATCGGGCCGTCCGTGCCGTCGTGGGCGAGTTCGGTCCAGCGCTCGATGACGTCCGTGCCCACCGGGACGCGGTAGCCGAGCGTGATCCGCAGCGGGTAGTGGCGATCGCGGAAGTGGACGCGCAGGCGTCCGTCGTCGATGTCGTGGCCGAGGTAGCGCCATTCGAGGGCGCGGGTCCCGTCGGCGAACCGGACCTGGAGGGCGGGGGTCCAGTACCGGGTGCCGCCGTCGGCGGCGAGCTCGTCCAGTCCCTCGTTGGGATCATTGAAGGCATCCCAGCGCTCCTCGGTCCGGCTGAGGACGTCGGCGAGCTGGCCGGCGGTGAGCGCCGGGCCCCAGTAGACGTGTGAGGGAGCGTCGTCCCCGGTCAGCCTGAGCGCGTAGCTCGTGGCCGCCGTGCGGATGAGCCAGGAACGGGTGCTGTCGTCGAAAACGATCTCGGCCACGAGCTCATCCTTGCGTCGAACGCCCGCGGTGGCCAGGTGGCTCCCGCTCGGCGGTACATCGGGCCTCTTGTTTGGTCGCGGGGGCTGAGAAGTACATGAAGGCCCCCTTCCTGTACTTAGGCGCAAGGATGGGGGCCTTCATGTACTCGGCAAGGCGCAAAGCCGGTCAGCCGCCGACCTTCGCGATCGCCACGAAGTGCTCCGGCCGCACCCGCACGATCACCTTCCCCGGCGACGTCGCGTACGCCAGCCAGCCGTCGATGGCCTCCTGTCCGGCTTCACCCAGGTACCGCCGAGCGATCGATTCCGAGCCGAGCCGGACCCCGTCCGGATCCGAAACGATCTCCGCGACGCCCTCGACACTGACGAACGAGTACGGCGGGAGCGGGTCGTCGGCGACCATCGAAACACGCGGATTCTCCTTGAGCGCCTTGCCTTTGACGGTGTCCGCACCCAGGTTGACCAGGATGTCGTCGCCGTCGAGGGCGAACCAGACCGGGACCGCGTGCGGCCTGCCGTCCGGGCGGACCGTCGCGAAAACGGCGGTGCGGGTGCCTTCGGCGAGGAAGGCGCGGCGCTGGTCGTCGGTCATCTTCTCGGGCATTACTTTCCCTCCAGGATGGCGTCCAGGCCGAAGGCCGGGAACAGGTGACTGTCGAACGTGGTGAACTCCGCGGCCTTGCCTTCGACGACGCGGACGAGATCGAGTTTGAAGGCACGGAAGACGGTGTCGCCGGGACGCCGCAGGTACGAGGCGAAGGCGGGCATCCGGTTCGCGTCGACCGCGACGGCGCGCCATTCGCCCATCTCCTCGGCGATCCTGCCGTGCCTGGCGAGGTGTTCGAGGCCGATGTAGCAGTGGGGCTCCGGCGGCATGGTGACGCGGACGTCGTCGCGGACCAAACTGCTCAAAGTGCTGAAATCGCCGTTGTCGTGGGCTTCGACGAGCCGCCGGACCAGTGCCCGTTCCTCTTCGGAAGGGGCCGCGACCGACCATTCGCCGCGTTGGTGCGGGAGGCGTTCGCGCAGGGTCGCGCGGCCCCGTTGCAGGGCGCTGTTCGCGGCGGGGACCGAGAGATCGAGCAGGGAGGCGGTTTCGGCAGCCTGCCAGCCGAGCACGTCGCGCAGGATCAGTACCGCGCGTTGCCGCGGCGGCAGCAGCTGCAATGCGGCGAGGAAGGCGAGTTCGATGGTCTCCCTGGCGACGGCGAGCGCGTGCGGTTCGGCCTCCGGCGGCGCGATTTCGTCCAGCAGGCGGTCCGGATACGGCTGGATCCAAGGAATCTCGGCGAACGAGTGCGCCGACGGCACCCGCCGTCCGTTCTTGCGGATCGCGTCGAGGCAGGCGTTGGTGGCGATCCGGTAGAGCCACGCGCGGAAGTTGCCGCCGTCGAACGTGTCCAGCCCGCGCCACGCGTTGAGCAGCGCCTCCTGGACGACGTCTTCCGCTTCGTCGAACGAGCCGAGCATCCGGTAGCAGTGGACGTGCAGTTCCCGCCGGTGCCCTCCGGTGAGCGCGGCGAAGGCGGTTTCGTCTCCCGCCTTCGCCGCGGCGATCGTGTCGGTCATGGCGCCTCCCATCGAGTGTTCTTACCCGATGTAACGGCGCCCTTCGCCGGAACTCATCGGTCCTGCGATGACTTTTTCGCGGGACCGGCGAAACCGCAGGTCAGGGGCGGGTGGTGAGGTATCCGCCCATGGTGCGGAAGTACTCGGTGGCGGCCAGTTCGGTGCCGTCCTCGGTCCGCACCCGCTCGATGACGAGCCCGTGCGACCGGCCGCGGCGCGACTCGGGGCCGGCGACGATCACGACGCCTTCACCCTCACGGATGAAGATCCGGCCGGGGGTGCCGCCGTACTGGCCCACCGACACCGAGGAGCGGATCACGCGCAACTGCTTGCCGCGGTGGTAGGTGAAGGCGTTGGGATAAGGGTCGGACTGGGCGCGCACCAGCCGCTCGATCTCGTCCGCGGGCCACGACCAGTCGATGAGGCTGTCTTCGAGGGCGCGTTTGTGGAAGAAGCTCGCCTTCGACCTGTCCTGCTTGACGGGGGTGAAGTCCCCCTTCGCGATCAGCTCGATGGCTTCGGTGGTGATCGGCGCGATGAGGTCGACCGTCCGGTGGAACAGATCGGTGGTCGTGTCCTTCGGCCCGACCGGCACGGAGCGCTGCAGCACGATGTCGCCCGCGTCGAGGTCGGCGTCCATCATGTGGGCGGTGAGGCCCACTTCCTTCTCGCCGTTGATGAGCGCCCAGATCAGCGGCGAGAAGCCGGCGTAGGCGGGCAGCAGCGAGTCGTGGACGTTGAGCGTGCCGTACCGCGGCATCTCGAAGATCTCGGGCGGCAGCCAGGTGCGCCAGTTGTTGGCGACGATCAGGTCTAGATCGGCTTCCTTCAGTTCCGCCAGGAGTTCCGCGTCGTCGGGACGCTGCCGCAGCAGCGCGCGGATCCCGTTCTCCTCGGCGAGGTCCGCGACGGAGTCGGACCAGATCTTCTCGTAGGCGTGGTCACTCTTCGGGTGGGTGACGACGAGGGCGACATCGTGTCCCGCGTCGATCAACGCCCGCAGGGTGCGGTGTCCCCAGGTCTGGTATCCGAACATGGCGACCCGCATGGGACCGGCCTCCTCCTTGTCGAGGGATGAACATCACCACTGAAAGTACTAGTTGAGCCTCACCTAACTTAGGTTAGGGTTCCCTGGTCTTTGTTGCGAAGTACCGAGATGCGGCTGAGCCGCGCAAGGGGTTCAAGATGGCACGAGCAGTGGTCGGTGAACGGGTTCCGGTCTACGACGTGGTCGGGGTCGGGTTCGGTCCCTCGAACCTCGCGCTCGCCATCGCCGTCACCGAGCACAACGCCGCGCCCGGGGCCGAGACCGTCACGGCCCACTTCCTCGAGCGCCAGGTCCGGTTCGGCTGGCACCGCGGGATGCTGATCGACAACGCGACCATGCAGGTGTCCTTCCTCAAGGACCTGGCGACGATGCGGAACCCGACCAGTTCGTTCAGCTTCCTGTCGTATCTGCACAGCAAGGACCGGTTGGTCGATTTCATCAACCACAAGAACCTGTTCCCGTTGCGGATCGAGTTCCACGACTACTTCGAATGGGCGGCGGAGAAGGTCGACGACCTGGTTTCCTATGGCACCGAGGTGCTTTCGGTGACGCCGGTCTTCGACGGCGACGAGATCGTGTTCTTCGACGTGCACGCCCGCACCGACGGCGAACTGGTGAACCTGCGCGCCCGGAATCTGGTGATGGGCACCGGGTTGCGGCCGAATCTTCCCGAAGGTGTGACGCCGGGCACACGCATCTGGCACAACAGCGAACTCCTGCACCGGCTCGAAGGCATGGCCGCCGAGGAACCGCGCCGGTTCGTCGTCGTCGGCGCCGGCCAGAGCGCGGCGGAGGTCAGCGCGCTGCTGCACGACCGCTTCCCCCATGCCGAGGTGTGCGCGGTGTTCGCGCGCTACGGCTACAGCCCGGCCGACGACAGCGCGTTCGCCAACCGGATCTTCGACCCGGAAGCGGTCGGACGGTTCTACGAGGCGCCGGAAGCGGTCAAGGATCGCCTGATGCGCTACCACGGCGCGACCAACTACTCGGCCGTGGACATCGAGCTCATCGACGAGCTGTACCGGCGCGTCTACCGCGAGAAGGTGCAGGGGATCGAGCGGCTGAAGCTGATCAACGTCTCCCGTCCCACCGAGGTCACCGACACCGGCTCCGAGGTGCGGGTCACCGTCGAAGCGCTGGAGACCGGGGCGCGGACCAGGCTCGACGCCGACTTCGTCGTGTACGCCACCGGGTACAGCCCGGCGGATCCGACACCGTTGCTCGGCGAGCTCGCCTCCACCTGCGCGCGCGACGCCGAGGGCAGGCTTCGCGTCGAACGCGACTACCGGATCGTCACCGAGCCGCCGATCGAGGGCGGGATCTATCTCCAGGGCGGTACCGAGCACACGCACGGCATCACGTCTTCGCTGCTGTCCAACACCGCCGTCCGGGTCGGCGAGATCCTCCAGTCCATTGTGGACCGGCGCGCCGCCGACGCGTCCCGGCCCGAGTACGCGGTGAGCGGTTCCGGGCCCGCCTGAGGCCTGTTGGCGGAGCTGAAGATCGACCCGAGAAGGTGACCAAACGCGTGAACCCGCCATGGCCGAAGGTCCCGCTATCGCGGTGGCAGGGCGCCCTGTTCACCTGCGCGAGGTGGTTGGCGAGGCAGCGCCCTGCCGACGTCGATCGCGGACGCGGGTTCACCAACAGACGCCGAGCCCGGACGATCCCAAGCGCTTACTGAACGGTGGAGGCAACCCGATGAACCGCGGCTTTCCCCTGACCCCGGCACAGCAGGGGATCTGGCTCGCCCAGCAGCTCGACCCGGCCGACCCGGTCTACACGATCGGCTGGGTCACCGAGCTTCGAGGCGACATCGATGTCGCCCGGCTGGGCGAGGCCGTCCGGCGGGCGGTCGGGGAGGCGGAATGCCTGCATGTCACGGTCGAGCTGGACGGTGACACACCGGTCCAGCGTCCGGTCGCTCCCGGTGGGATCGCCGTTCTCGACTTCAGCGGTGAGCCGGATCCGGAGCGGGCCGCCGACGAGTGGGCGCGGGCCGAACTCGCCGTCGTGACCGACCCCGCCCGGGGGCCGCTGACCGCGCACGCGCTGCTGATCCTGGCCGGGGACCGGGTCCGCTGGTTCCAGCGCTACCACCATCTGGTCATGGACGCACACGGGCAAGCCGTCCTGACCCGCCGCGCTGCCGCTCTCTATTCGGGCACCGCCGAAGAGGTCTCCTGGCCGCTGCCGGGATTGGCCGAGGCCGGCTACGACGCGAAAGCCGACCGCGCCTACTGGCTCGGCGAACTCGCGGGCAGGCCGAACCCGGTGCGGCTGCTCGGCCGCGCGTCGGCGGGCCGGGTCCGGCTCCGTAGGCATTCGTGGGAACTCCCGGCGGCGGAGGCGGGCCGGTTGCGGAAGTTCGCGCTGGACGCGGGGACGAGGCTGTCCCGGGTCGCGATCGCCGCCGTGGCGGCGTACGTCCACCGGGTGACCGGAGCCGAAGACCTCGTCCTCGGCCTGCCCGTCACCGCGCGCACCACCCGCGCGCTGCGTGAGCAGCCGGGCATGGTCTCCAACGTCCTGCCGCTGCGGCTGACGGTGCGGCCCGAGACGACGCCTGCGCGACTCGTCGCCCAGGTCGCGGAGAAGGTCTCCGCCCTGCTGGAACACAGCCGGTACCGCGGGGAGGACCTGGCCCGCGAGCTCGGCGCGAGCGGCGGGGTGCACGAACTCGTCGGGCTGAGCGTGAACTACATGGCCGTCGACGGCGAACTCACGTTCGGCGACGTGAGCGCGAAGGTGCACAACCTCGAACTCGGGCCGATCAGCGACATCGCCATCGCCGTCTACGACGCCGGTGAGGGCCGTGGCCTCCGGTTCGACTTCGACGCCGACGAGGCCGTGTCGTCCGATGGCGAACTCGCCGACCATCGGCGCCGGTTCGCCGCGGTACTGGACGCCTTGCTGGCGGGCCCGGACCTCCCGCTGGCCGCCATCGACCTGCTTTCGGTGGCGGAGCGGGCCGGGGTGCTGGAGCTCGGGACCGCGGTCGCGGAGTCGCCCGAGGTGTCCTGGCCCGAGGCTTTCGCCCGGATCGTGGCACGGAAACCGGACGCCGAGGCCGTCGTCTGCGAGGACGTCCGGATGACCTACGCCGAGGTCGACGCCGCCGCCAACCGGCTCGCGCGGCTGCTGCGGCGACGCGGGGTCGGTGACGAGGACGTGGTCGGTGTGGCCATGCCGCGTTCGGCCGATCTCGTGGTCGCCCTGCTCGGTGTCATGAAGGCCGGGGCCGCTTATCTCCCGCTCGACCTGGACCACCCCGAGGACCGCCTCGCGTACATGCTCGCGCACGCGGGCGCGGGAATCGTGGTGTCCACTGTGGAGGAATCGGCGCAGCTCCCGTCCGGTGTGGACGTCGAACGGATCCTTCTCGACGACCCGGCGATCGCCGCCGAGCTCGTGGACCTCGATCCATCCACTGTGGACGTGAGCGGGATCGCGCTGAGCCAGGCCGCTTATGTCATCTACACCTCGGGTTCGACGGGAAAGCCGAAGGGTGTGGTCCTGTCCCACGACGGGATCGGCAGCCTGATCAGCACGGCGACCGAGCGGATCGGCATCGGCGAGGACAGCCGGGTGGTGCAGTTCGCCTCCACCGGCTTCGACGTGACGGTCTGGGATCTGGTCATGTCGCTGTGCGTCGGCGGGACGCTGATCGTCGTGCCGTCGCACCGCCGCGTCGCGGGCGTCGAGCTGACCGGCTACATCGCCGCCAACGCGGCGACACATATGATCTTGCCGCCGTCGCTGGTCGCGGCCCTTCCGGCGGACTGCGAGCTGCCGAAGGGCGCGGTGCTGATCGTCGGCACCGAGACCGTCCCGCCGGAACTGATCGCGCGCTGGGCCGAAGACCTGAAGGTCGTCGCCGCGTACGGGCTGACCGAGGCGACGGTGAACTCGACACTGTGGGCGGCCGAACCCGGCTGGACCGGGCCGATCCCGATCGGTGTCCCGGATCCGAACACCCGCTGCTACGTCCTCGACACCGCGCTGCGGCCCGTCCCGGCCGGTGTCGAGGGGGAGTTGTACGTCGGCGGACGCGGGCTCGCCCGCGGTTACGCGGGACGGCCGGGGCTGTCGGCGGAACGCTTCGTCGCCGACCCGTTCGCCGGTGGCGGTGCGCGGATGTACCGCACCGGCGACCGCGTCCGCTGGCGCGCGGACGGGAACCTCGACTTCCTCGGCCGCACCGATCACCAGGTCAAGATCCGCGGCTTCCGGATCGAACCCGGGGAGGTCGAATCCGCGCTCGCCGCGTACGCCGGGGTCGAGCGGATCGCCGTCGTGCCGCGCGAGGTCAAGCCGGGAGACCGGCGCCTGGTGGCGTACGTCGTCCCGCGGGCAGGATCGCCGGTACTGCTCAAAGATCTGCGCGCCCACGCGGAATCGGCGTTGCCGCACTACATGGTTCCGTCGGCCTTCGTGGAGCTCGACCGGCTGCCGATCATGCCGAACGGCAAGCTCGACCGGACCGCGTTGCCGTTGCCGGATTTCGGCGCCGCCGCCACCGGCCGCGCGCCGGGCACCGAGCGGGAACGGATCCTGTGCGACGTCGCCGCACGAGTCCTCGGCCTGGCCACGATCGGCGCCGATGACGACTTCTTCTCCCTCGGCGGCGACAGCATCCTGTCGATCCGCCTGGTGCTGGGTGCGGCGGAACAAGGTCTCGCCATCACCCCGCGCCAGGTGTTCCAGCACCGGACTCCCGAGGCGCTGGCCATCTGCGCGGAAGCGGTGAGCGCCGAGTCCACTGTGGATGATCGGCCGCTGCTGGAGCTGACCGGCGCCGAACGTGCGTCCCTCGCCGAATACGCCGACGTCCTGCCCGTGACGCCGTTGCAGGAAGGATTCTTCTTCCACGCGGAGTTCGAAGGCGGGTCGGCCGCCGACATCTACACGGTCCAGGAGGTGCTGGACCTCGAAGGTGACGTCGACGCCGACGCGCTGCGCCGGTCGGTGCAGGCGCTGCTGGACCGGTATTCGTCGCTGCGGTCCGGTTTCCGGCAGCTCGACGGCGGTCAGGTCGTCCAGACGGTCGCACGGCACGCCGAGCTGCCTTGGCGCGAGGTGGCCGCCGAGGACGCCGAGGCGGCCTTCGAAGCCGAGCGTGCGCGCCGGTTCGACTTCGCCCGGCCGCCGCTGCTGCGGGCGACCTTCACCCGGCTCGGCGAGCATCGCGCCAAGCTGGCGCTCACGTTCCATCACATCGTCGCCGACGGCTGGTCGGTCGTGGTGCTGCTGCGCGAACTGCTCGCGGCGTACGGGGGAGCACCCGTACTGCCGGAAGCGGGCACCCGCGCCGAACACCTGCGGCGCCTCGCGTCGCGCGATCGCGAGGTTGCGCGCGAGGCCTGGCGGACGGCATTGTCCGGAGTGGACGAACCCACCCGGCTGATCGACGAACGGGCCGGGGTGGCGAGACCGTCGCGGCTGCACTTGAGCCTCGGCGAGCGGGCGACGACGGCGTTGTCCGCGATGGCACGCGAGCACGGGCTCACCCTCGGCACGGTCCTGCACGGCGCCTGGGGTCTCCTGCTCGGCGGGCTCACCGGCCGGGACGACGTGCTGTTCGGGAGTACGGTCTCCGGCCGTGACACCGGCGCCGCCGGCCTCGAATCGGCGGTCGGCCTCTACATCAACACGGTGCCGGTGCGGCTGCGCTGGTCGGCGGCCGAGACCGTCGCCGCGGTGTTGCGACGACTGCAGGACGAGCAGGCGGCGTTGCTGGACCACCAGCATCTCGGCCTCGGCGAACTGCAGCGCCTCGCGGGCGCGGGGCAGGAAGAACTGTTCGACACCCTGGTCGTCGTCGAGAACTTCCCGCGCGACGACGAGCGCGCGTCCGGCGCCATCCGCATCACCGGAGTCGAAGTCACCGACGCGGTGCACTTCCCGGTCGCGATGATCGCGACGCCGGGTGAAGACCTGGAGTTCAGCCTCAAATTCGACGCCGCCCGGATCGACGCGGCCGCGGCCGGGCACCTCGCGGAACGGTTCGCCCGGCTGCTGGAGACGCTGACCGCGAACCCCGGCCTGCCGGTCGCCGCGCTCGACCTGCTGTCACCCGCCGAACGCGGCCGCCTTGCCGAACTCAACGCGACCTCGCACCCCGTGCTGGAGCGCACGCTGGCCCAGGCCTTCGCCGAGCAGGCCGCCAAGACCCCGTCCGCGACAGCCGTGATGTTCAAGGACATCGAACTGTCCTATGCGGACCTCGACGCCCGCGCGGAGAATGTGGCCCGCCGGCTGCGTTCCCTGGGCGCCGGTCCCGAAGAAGTCGTGGCCGTCGCCGTGCCGAGGTCGGCCGAGCTGATGGTCGCCCTGCTGGGTGTCCTCAAGGCCGGGGCAGCCTATCTGCCGATCGACCTCGACTATCCGGCCGACCGGCTCGAATACATGCTGGCCGATTCCGGTGCGCGGCTCGTCCTCTCCGAACCCGGGACGGCCGCGCGGATCCCGGCGGTCGCCGGGCTGACGCGGGTCCCCGTGACCGGCGAGCCCGGTGGAGATGTCGAGGGTGCGGCCGCCGGGCCGGACAACACCGCGTACCTGATCTACACCTCCGGCTCGACAGGGCGGCCGAAGGGCGTGGCCGTCACGCATCGCGCGATCGTCAACCGGCTCGCGTGGATGCAGCACGAGTACCGGCTCACGGCCTCGGATCGCGTGCTGCAGAAGACGCCGTCGAGCTTCGACGTGTCCGTGTGGGAGTTCTTCTGGGCGCTGTGCGAAGGCGCCACGGTTGTGCTGGCCGAACCGGACGGTCACCGCGATCCCGCCTATCTCGCGCGAGTGATCCGGGACAGGCGGATCACCACCCTGCACTTCGTCCCCTCGATGCTCGCCGCCTTCCTCGGCAGCGACGAAGCCACCGGCGATCTCGGCTCGTTGCGTCAGGTGTTCTCCAGCGGCGAGGCGCTGCCCGGTGAGACCGCCGCACGGTGGCGCTCGCTCACCGGTGTCCCGCTGCACAACCTCTACGGCCCCACCGAGGCGGCCGTGGACGTGACCTTCTTCGCCTGCACCGATGCCGACGGCGCCACCGTGCCCATCGGACGTCCGGTGTGGAACACACGGCTGCACGTCCTCGACGGCTGCCTGCGCCCAGTACCCGACGGCGTGGCGGGCGAGCTGTACCTCGCCGGTGTCCAGCTGGCACGCGGCTACCACGGACGGCCCGGGCTGACCGCCGAACGCTTCGTCGCCGACCCGTTCGGCGAGCCGGGGCAGCGGATGTACCGGACCGGAGACCTGGTGCGCCGCCGCACCGACGGCGAGATCGAGTACCTCGGCCGCACCGACCGGCAGGTGAAGATCCGCGGCAACCGGATCGAGCTCGGCGAGATCGAAGCGGTTCTCGTCGCGCAGCCGGGGGTCAAGGCCGCGACCGTCGTGGCGAAGGACGGCGCGCTCGTCGGTTACGTCGCCGGGAGCGCGGATCCGGAGCGCCTGCGGACCGCACTCGGCGAGGCACTGCCCGCCCCGATGGTCCCGCATGCGTTCGTCGTCCTCGACGAATTCCCCTTGACCCCCAGCGGAAAGCTCGACGTCCGGGCCCTGCCCGCGCCCGAGACCGGCCGGACCGGGGACGCGGCGGGGAACGATCAGGAGCGTGTGCTCGCGCGGATCTTCGCCGACGTCCTCGGCCTGGAGACCGTCGGCGCCGACGGGGACTTCTTCCTGCTGGGCGGCGACAGCATCTCGTCGATCGCCGTGTCGAGCCGTGCCCGGCGGGCCGGATTCGAGCTGAGCCCCAAGGACGTGTTCGAACTCCGGACCCCGGCCGCGCTCGCCGCGTCCGTCACGCCGGCGGAGCCGGTGGCCGACATCGAGGGTGTCGGCGCGCTGCCGCTGCTGCCGGAAATGCTCCGGCTGCGTGAGCTGGGCGACGCGGTGCGGCCGGAGTCCGTGCTGCTGACCGTGCCCTCCAATGCCGACCTCGAGACCCTCGCCGCGGCCCTGCAGCTCGTGCTCGACCACCACGACGGCCTGCGGCTCCGGCTGTCGCGGGTCGCCTCGGTGCTGTGGTCGCTCGAAGTCCGTCCACATGGGACTGTCCAGGCCGCGGACCTGCTTCGTCACGCGACCGGATCCCTCGAAGACGAGCACCGGGACGCCGCGGACAGGCTGACCGACAATCTGCTGCAGGCCGTCTGGTTCGACGAACCGGGCAGGCTGCTGCTGCTCGCGCATCCGGTCCTGCTGGACGCGCGGAGCCTGACCACCGTGTCCGCCGATCTCGCGATCGCCTGGCAGGCCGTGACCGACGGCCGCCCGCCGGTGTTCACCCCGGCGCGGACGTCGTTGCGGGCCATCGCCCGCCGGATCACCGGCGCGGCGCAGGATCCCGCGCTGCTCGGCGAGATCGAGCACTGGGCCGAGACGCTGGCACCTGTCTCCTTCGAGGGTGACGGCGATGTCACCGAACGCCGGATCACGCTGTCCGTCGAGGACACCCGGACACTCGTCGGCGCGCTGCCGTCCGCCGTGCACGGCGACGTGACCGACGTCCTCCTGACCGCGTTGAAGGCCGCCGTCGACGGTGACCTGCTCGTCGATCTGCACGGCCGGGTCGACCCCTCGGACACGGTCGGCGCGCTGACCTCGGTCCGCCCGGTGCGGATCACCGCGTCCGGCGAACCGCTGGCGATGCTCAAGGCCGTCAAGGAAACCGTCCGGAAGACACCCGAGGGCTACGGCCCGCTGCGATACCTCGGCGCCCAGACCGGCCCGCTGCTCGCCGGGCTCGCGAAACCGCGGATCGCCCTGCGGTACGACGGCCGCGTTCCGGCAGGGCCGGGGGAGTGGCAGGTCGCCGGGTACATGGCCGTGCCACCGTCCGGCGACCACGTCGTGCGTATCGGGGTCGCCTGCGAGGAGACCGAGGACGGGCCGAGGCTGACGGCCACGTTCGCGGGTGCGGGCAGAGCCCTCGCCGAACGCTGGGCCGCCGCCCTGGTCGATCTCGCGGCCGTGGACACGAACGCGCCGGTGGGGCTCACGCCGTCCGACCTCGAACTGGTGTCGCTGACCCAGGAGGAGATCGCCCGCGTCGAGCGGTCCAGCCCGGTGCCGGTCGCCGACGTCTGGCCGTTGTCACCGCTGCAGGAAGGCCTGTTCTTCCACTCCAGCTACAACTCCGACCGGGTGGACATCTACACGATCCAGGAGGCGATCGACTTCGATCACCGCCTGGACGCCGGCAGGCTCCGTTCGGCGGTGTCCGCGCTGCTGCGGCGGATCCCGAGCCTGGGCGCCGGTTTCACCAGCGAGGGGTTGCGCGGCCCGGTCCAGTTCGTGGCGGCCGAGGTCGCCCCGCCGATGTCCGAAGTGGACCTTTCCACGCTGCCCGAAGACGAGCAACAGGCGAAGCTCGACGAGCTGATGGCCGAAGACCGCGCGACGCGGTTCGACCTCGGCGCCCCGCCGCTGTTCCGCCTGAAACTGGTGCGGCTCGGTGACGGGCGCGACCGGGTGGTGCTGAACCGGCACCTGCTGCTCTGGGACGGCTGGTCCGCCTGGCTCTTCATCGAGCAGCTGTTCGCGCTGTACGACCTCGGCGGCGACGACCGGACGCTACCCGCGGCCGGGTCCTATGTGGACTTCCTGCGCTGGCTGGACCGGCAGGACATCGAGGCCGCCACGAACGCGTGGCGCGAGGCGTTGTCCGGCCTCGCGGAGCCGACCGTCGTCGGGCCGGAAGGCCGCGACCTGGCTCCGGCGACCCCGGTCAACCTGGACACCGTGCTGCCCGCCGGCCTGAGCCGCAGGCTGCGCGAGCAGGCCCGCAGGCACGGCCTCACCGTGAACTCCGTGCTCAACGCCGCCTGGGGCCTGGTCCTGTCGACCATGACCGGACGCCACGACGTCGTGTTCGGCGCCGCGGTCGCGGGCAGGCCCGCGGCCGTGCCCGAGATCGAGAACACCATCGGCCTGTTCCTCAACACGGTGCCCACGCGGGTGCGGCTCGACGCGGCCGAATCCGTGCTGGATCTGGTGCGGCGCCTGCAGTCCGAGCGGATGGACCTGACCCCGTACGAGTTCATGAGCCTCGGGGTCCTGCAGCGCGAGGCCGGGCACCGCGTCCTCTTCGACACGCTTTTCGTGCTGCGCAACGCCGATGGTGACGAACGGCGCGACGGCCTCCGTCACCGGCACGGCATCACCGATCTGCTGAACATCGACGCCACGCATTACCCGCTGACGCTGGTGGTCACCCCGGGCGAGGAAACGCGGGTCACGCTGTCCTACCGGGACGACGTCATCGACACCGCCGAGGCCGCGTCGGTGCTCGACCGGTTCACGTCACTGGTCGGGCAGATCGTCGACGACCCGGCGAAACCGGTCTCCGCGCTGGCCACGGTGTCCACCGAGGACCGTGCCGCGCTGGAAGCGGGCTGGGCCGAGGCCGAGCATCCCGTCATCGAGGACACGATCGCGGATCTGCTCGCCGTCCAGGCGGAGCGTACTCCCGACGAGACTGCCTTGGTGTTCGGCGACGAACAGCTGACCTACGCCGAACTCGACGCGCGCATCAACCGGATGGCCCGGCTGCTGCTGGCCAAGGGTGCCGCGCCGGAACAGGTGATCGCCCTCGGCCTGCCGCGCTCGATCGACATGGTCGTCGCGCTGTTCGCCGTGCTGCGGACGGGTGCTGCGTACCTTCCGCTGGAACTCGACTACCCGGTCGAGCGGCTCGCGATGATGCTGGAGGACGCCGCACCGTTGTGCCTGGTGTCCACAAAGGACGTGTCGGCGACGCTGCCCGGCGCCACGCCTCGGGTCCTCGTCGACGACCACGAAGACAGGGCCTTCGGCGACGGCCCGATCTCCGACGCCGAACGCCCGCTGTTCGCGCGGAGCCGCGCGGACCGCATGGAACACCCGGCGTACGTCATCTACACCTCGGGCTCGACGGGCAAGCCCAAGGGCGTCGTCACGCCGTACCGCGGCCTGACGAATATGCAGCTCAACCACCAGGGCGCGATCTTCGCCCCGGCCATCGCGTCGGCGGGCGGACGGCGGCTGCGGATCGCGCACACCGTGTCGTTCGCCTTCGACATGTCCTGGGAAGAACTGCTGTGGCTCGTTGAGGGACACGAGGTCCACGTCTGCGACGAGGAACTGCGCCGGGACGCGCGGGCGCTCGTGGCGTACTGCGACGAGCACGAGGTCGACGTCGTCAACGTGACGCCGACCTACGCTCACCTGCTGATCGAGGAAGGGCTGCTGGAGGGGCACCGCCCGGCGCTGGTCCTGCTCGGCGGCGAGGCGGTGTCGGAGTCGGTGTGGAACCGGCTGCGCGACACCGACGGGACCTACGGCTACAACCTGTACGGCCCCACCGAGTACACGATCAACACGCTCGGCGGCGGCACGACCGACAGCGACACCCCGACCGTCGGCAAGCCGATCTGGAACACCCGCGCCTACATCGTCGACGCCTGGCTCCGGCCGGTCCGCGACGGTGTCGCGGGTGAGCTCTACATCGCGGGCGAAGGCCTGGCCCGCGGCTACCTCGGCCGCCCGGGCCTGACCGCCGAACGGTTCGTCGCCGACCCGTTCGTGCCCGGGGGCGGGCGTATGTACCGCACCGGTGACCTGGTGCGCCGCCGTGCTGACGGGAACCTCGACTTCCTCGGCCGCACCGACGACCAGGTGAAGATCCGCGGCTACCGCGTGGAACTCGGCGAGATCGAGACCGCGCTCAGCCGGTACCCGGAGGTCGCGCAGGCCGCCGTCATCGCACGGCCGGACCCGTCGGCGCCCGGTCTGCAGCGGCTGATCGGGTACGTCGTCCCGGCCGAACTGAGCGGGGACGCGCGCGCCGAAGCGGAAGCCGACCAGGTCGGCGAATGGCAGCAGATCTACTCCGACGAGTACACCGAGATCCCGACGGCGCTGTTCACCGAGGATTTCGCGGGCTGGGACTCCAGTTACGACGGCGACCCGATCCCGCTGGAGCATATGCGGGAATGGCGGCGCGCGACCGTCGACCGGATCGCCGAGTTGAAGCCCGAACGGGTGCTGGAGATCGGTGTCGGCACCGGTCTGCTCATGGGGCAGATCGCGCCGCTGGCCCAGGAGTACTGGGGCACCGACCTCGCCGCGCCGGTGATCGCGAAGCTGAACCGCGAGCTCGAACAGGACCCGGAGCTGGCGGCCAAGGTGAACCTGCGCGCCCAGCCGGCGCATGTGTTCGACGGCCTGCCCGCCGGCCGGTTCGACACGATCGTGATCAACTCCGTCATCCAGTACTTCCCGAGCGTCGACTACCTGACCGACGTCATCACCCAGGCGATCGGCCTGCTCGCGCCCGGCGGCGCACTGTTCGTCGGCGACGTCCGGAACCTGCGGCTCGCCCGCGCCTTCCACACCGCGATCCAGCTGACCCGCGCCGACGCGACCTCCGATATCGCCCAGGTGCGGCGCGCGATCGAACGCGGTGCCGCGCTGGAGAAGGAACTGCTGATCGACCCGGACTACTTCACCGCGCTCGCGCGGCGGCTCCCGGACGTCGCCGCGCAGGTCCGGATCAAACGGGCCCGGTTGCACAACGAGCTGAGCCGGTACCGCTACGACGCGGTCCTGGTGAAAGAGCCCGCCGAGGTCTTCTCGGTCGCGCAGGCGCCGCGCTTGTCCTGGGACGAAGTGGGTTCCCTGGCAGCGTTGGAGGACCACCTCAGCGGCGTGGAAACGCTGCGGGTGAGCCGGATCCCGGACGCCCGCCAGACTCCCGAGGTCGAGGCCACCCGGGCGCTGGACGCCGGTGCACCGCTCATCGACGTCCTGGAACTCTTCCGCGCTCCGGCCGGGGGCGAACCGGAGGACGTGCACGAACTCGGCGACCGGCTCGGGTTCCGGGTGTACTGCACCTGGTCGGCCGACGGCGCGTTCGAGGCCGTATTCGTCCACAAGGGACAAACGGACGTGTTGGTCACCGGTGTGCATCAGCCGGTGTCGGTGGGTACGAGCCTGGCCAAGTACGCCACCAGCCCGACGGCGGCACGCGGCGGCGGCGAGCTGGTGCAACGCCTGCGTGACCGGCTCAAGGCGGAACTGCCGGACTACATGGTCCCGGCCGCGTTCGTCACACTGGGCGCCCTGCCCTTGACCGACAACGGCAAGCTCAACACCCGCGCGCTTCCGGACGCCGAGCAGACGGTTCGGCTTGCCGAAAGCCGTCCGGCCGAGACCGTCGAGGAGGAGACGCTGTGCGCGCTCTTCGGCGAGGTCCTCGGCGTGGAAGGGGTCGGCGTCGAGGACAACTTCTTCGACCTCGGCGGGCATTCCCTGCTCGCCACCCGGCTCATCAGCCGGGCCCGCACCGAACTCGGCGCCGAACTGGCCATCCGTGACCTGTTCGAGGCGCCGACGGTCGCCGAGCTGGCCGCTCGCGCGGGTGGCGGTGAACCGGCGCGGCCTGCCGTGGTCCGCGCCGAACGCCCCGATCGGATCCCGCTTTCGGCCGCTCAGCGCAGCCTCTGGCTCGTGGACCGGATGGAGGCGAACGCGGTCGCCTACAACTTCCCGCTGACCTTCCGTCTGCGCGGAGACCTGGATCTCGAAGCGCTGCGAGCCGCACTCGGCGACGTGATCGGGAGGCACGAAGTCCTGCGCACTGTCTTCGAAGAGCACGACGGAGGGCCCTACCAGCGTGTTCTCGACGCGCCGGAGATCCCGTTCGCCGTCGAGGACTGCGACGAAGCCGGACTGGATGCCCGGATCGCCGAGCTCTCACGGACACCGTTCGACCTGGCTCTGGAGATCCCGGTCCGGCTGCGGGTGCTGCGGCTCGGTGAAGGTGACCAGGTGATCTCGCTGGTTCTGCACCACAGCGCGACCGACGAATGGTCCGACCGGCCGTTCCTGGGCGACCTCACGTCGGCCTATCAGGCGCGGCTCGCCGGTGACAGTCCCGTGTGGACGGATCTTCCGGTGCAGTACGCCGACTTCGCTCTGTGGCAGAAGGACTTCCTCACTCGGCACGGTGCCGCCCAGGTCGCCTACTGGGCCGAGTCACTGCGCGGGGCGCCGGACGAGCTGACCCTGCCGCTGGATCGTCCGCGTCCGCTCCAGCCGACGGGTAAGGGCGGCAAGGTCAAATCCCCGCTCTCCGGGGAACTGTCGGGTGCGGTGCGAGACCTGGCGGCGAAGGCGGGAGCGAGCCCGTTCATGGTGCTCCAGGCGGCGGTGGCCGCACTGCTGCACCGGACCGGTGCCGGGGACGACATCCCGCTGGGCGCGCCGATCGCCGGACGGACCGACGCGGCGCTCGACGACCTCGTCGGGTTCTTCGTGAACACACTGGTGCTGCGGACCGATCTCTCCGGCGAGCCGACGTTCGCCGCCCTGCTCGACCGGGTGCGCGAGGCCGACCTGGCCGCGTTCTCGAACGGCGACCTGCCGTTCGAAAGTGTCGTCGAGCGGCTGAACCCGCCGCGGGTGCCGGGGCGCAATCCGCTGTTCCAGGTGATGGTGGGCTACCACCGGCAGAGCGACGCGCACGACGTGTTCGGGCTGCCCGCCGAGTGGTTCGAGATGGACACCGGCATGGCGAAGTTCGATCTGCACTTCACGATGGTCGATGACGGCGCCACCGCGACGTTGATGCTGGAGTACGCCGAAGACCTCGCCGGCGAGGCGACGGCCGTGCGTTTGCTGGACCGGCTCACGTCGCTGCTGGAGCAGGTCACCGCCGAGCCCGAGCGGTCGGTCGCCGCACTCGACGTCCTCGTCGGTGACGAGCTCGCGCGGGTCACCGAATGGAGCCGCACTTCGCGGGAAGTCCTGGCCGCGACGTTGCCGGAGTTGTTCGAGGCGCAGGTGGCGCGGACGCCGGATGCTCCGGCTGTGGTGTTCGAGGGCACCGAACTGTCGTATGTGGAGTTCGACGCGCGGGCGAATCGGCTGGCGCGGTGGCTGGTCGAGCAGGGTGTGGGTGCGGAGTCGGTGGTGGCGGTGTCGTTGCCGCGGTCGGTCGATCTCGTGGTCGCGTTGTACGCGGTGCACAAGGCCGGTGGCGCTTACCTGCCGGTCGACCGCGACTACCCGGCCGATCGCATCGCGTTCATGCTCGCAGACGCCGCCCCCGCGGTCGTTCTCGACGAGCTGCCGGTGTTGGACGGCTACTCCGCCGAGAGGCTGGGGCGGATCGTCGACCCGTCTTCTCCGGCCTACGTGATCTACACGTCGGGTTCGACGGGGCGTCCGAAGGGTGTCGTGGTGCCGCATGCGGGCATCGTGAACCGTCTTCTGTGGATGCAGGACGAGTTCGCTCTGACGGCTGATGATCGTGTGTTGCAGAAGACTCCGTCGAGTTTCGATGTGTCGGTGTGGGAGTTCTTCTGGCCGCTGATCGCCGGAGCGACACTGGTGGTCGCCAAACCGGAGGGACACAAGGACCCGGCGTATCTCGCGGAGCTGATCCGCATCGCCGGGATCACCACTGTCCACTTCGTACCGTCGATGCTCGCGTTGTTCCTGGAGTCCGCCGAATGCACCGGCCTGCGGCGCGTGATCTGCAGTGGCGAGGCGTTGCCGTCGGAGCTGGCCGCCCGCGTGGACGTGCCGCTGTACAACCTCTACGGCCCGACCGAAGCGTCCGTCGATGTGACGGCTTGGCGGGCCGGTGCCCAGACGACGCCGTCCGTCCCGATCGGGCGTCCGGTGTGGAACACGCGGACGTATGTGCTGGACGCGCGGTTGAACCTGGTGCCGCCGGGTGTCCCCGGTGAGCTTTACCTCGCCGGTGTGCAGCTCGCTCGCGGGTACCTGGCTCGCCCAGGGCTGACCGCCGAGCGGTTCGTCGCCGACCCGTTCGGCGGCCCGGGGGAGCGCATGTACCGCACCGGGGACCTCGCGCGCTGGTCGGACGACGGGGTGCTGGAGTTCCTGGGCCGCGTGGACGACCAGGTCAAGATCCGCGGCTTCCGGGTCGAACTCGGCGAGGTCGAGGCGGCCCTGACCGCGTCCGAGTCCGTCACGCGTGCGGTGGTCGTGGCCCGTGAGGACCGGCTGGTGGCGTACGTCGTCGGTTCGGCCGACGGACTGCGGGAAGCAGTGGCCGCGAAGCTGCCGGACCACATGGTGCCTTCGGCGTTCGTTGTGCTCGACGAGATCCCGTTGACCCCGAACGGCAAACTCGACCGGAAGGCCTTGCCCGCACCCGAGTTCGCGACCACCGAAGGACGCGAGCCGAGGAACTCGCGGGAAGAGGCCCTGTGCGCGTTGTTCGCCGACGTGCTCGGCGTCGAGCGGGTCGGGATCGACGACGGCTTCTTCGCGCTCGGCGGGCATTCGCTGCTGGTGATGCGCCTGGTCAGCCGGATCTCCGCGAGCCTGGGCGCCACGGTGACGGTCCGCGACGTCTTCGACGCCCCCACGGTCGCGGCCCTGGCCGAACGGCTCGCGGAACCGTCGGCCCAGCCGGTCCTCAGTGCCGGGAACCGGCCGGACGTGCTGCCGCTTTCGCCCGCGCAGCAACGGTTGTGGTTCCTGTACCGGCTCGAAGGGGTCACGCCCACCTACAACATCCCGCTCGCCTGGCGTCTGCACGGCGAGCTGGACGTGGACGCGTTGCGCGCGGCGGTCGGCGATCTCGTCGAGCGGCACGAGCCGCTCCGCACGGTGTTCGTCGAAGAAGGCGGCGTCGCGGCGCAGCGGATCTTGGCCGACGCACACCTTGAGGTCCGTTTCGAAGAAGCGGGCGACCTGCCGGCGCGGTTGTCCGCCGAAGCCGGTCGCGGATTCGCCCTCGACGAGGAACTGCCGATCCGGGCCACGGTCTTCGCCGTGTCGCCGCGGGAACATGTCCTGCTGCTGGTGATCCACCACGTGGCGACGGACGAGTGGTCGCAGGGACCGCTCATGGCCGACCTCGCCACCGCGTACGAGGCGCGTCTCGCCGGAATCGCTCCACAGTGGACAGAACTTGCGGTCCAGTACGCGGACTACGCCCTGTGGCAACGTGACCTGCTCGACTCGACGGCCGCCGGGCACCTGCGGTTCTGGCAGGAAGCGCTGGCGGACCTGCCGGACGAACTGGCCCTGCCCGCGGACCGGCGGCGTCCGGCCGAGTCGAGCCATCGCGGTGGGCTCGTCACCTTCCCGATCGACGCCGCGCTCACCGAACGGCTGCGTGCGGTGGCCCAGCGGTACGACGTCAGCATGTTCATGCTGGCGCAGGCCGCGGTCGCGGCGCTGTTGCACCGGCTCGGCGCCGGGGACGACATCCCGCTCGGCGCACCGGGTTCCGGCCGCGTCGACGAACGGCTGGAGCCGCTGATCGGCTTCTTCGTGAACTCGCTCGTGTTGCGCACCGACCTGTCCGGCGAGCCGGCGTTCGGCGACCTGCTTTCGCGGGTGCGCGCGACCGACCTGGCGGCCTTCGACCACCAGGAGCTGCCGTTCGAGCGGCTGGTCGACGCGGTGAACCCGGAACGTTCGCTGGCCAGGCACCCGCTGTTCCAGGTGATGGTGGTGTATCTGCCCGAAGCCGAGGAGGGACTGAAGCTGCCCGGCCTTCGTGCGGAGCAAGAGGACTTCGCGCAGGGCGTCGCCAAGTTCGACCTCGAATTCGGCTTCCTGGAGAACGGCGCCGGGATCTCGGGTGCCATCGAGTACAGCGCCGATCTGTTCGACCACGCCACCGCCGAGTCGATCGCGCGGCGCCTGGTGACGGTCCTGGAGCAGGTGGCGACCGATCCCGCGATCCCGGTCAGCGAGCTCGACGTCCTCGGTGAGGACGAGCGCACGCTGCTCGGGCAGTGGAACGACACCTCGCACGACGTCCCGGCGAGCACACTGCCGGAGTTGTTCGAGGCGCAGGTCGCGCGGACGCCGGATGCTCCCGCCGTGGTGTTCGAGGGCACCGAACTGTCGTATGTCGAGTTCGACGCGCGGGCGAATCGGCTGGCGCGGTGGCTGGTCGAACAGGGTGTGGGTGCGGAGTCGGTGGTGGCGGTGTCGTTGCCGCGGTCGATCGATCTGGTCATCGCGTTGTACGCGGTGCACAAGGCGGGTGCGGCCTACCTGCCGCTCGACACGGACTATCCGGCGGATCGCATCGCGTTCATGCTCGAAGACGCCGCCCCGGCGGTCGTCCTCGACGAGTTGCCGATGCTGGACGGTTACTCCGGCGAGAGCCTGGGGCGGGTCGTGGATCCCGCGTCTCCGGCGTACGTGATCTACACGTCCGGATCGACCGGTCGCCCGAAGGGTGTCGTGGTGCCGCACGAGGGCATCGTGAACCGGTTGCTGTGGATGCAGGACGAGTACGGCCTGACGGCCGATGACCGGGTGTTGCAGAAGACGCCGTCGAGTTTCGACGTCTCGGTATGGGAGTTCTTCTGGCCGCTGATCACCGGAGCGACGCTGGTGGTCGCCAAACCCGACGGGCACCGGGATCCGCGCTATCTCGAGGAGCTCATCCGCGACCAGCGGATCACGACCCTGCACTTCGTCCCGTCGATGCTGGAGGCGTTCCTCGCCGAAGAGCCGGAGTGGCACGGCGTCCGCCGCGTCCTGTGCAGTGGCGAGGCGCTGCCGCCGGAGCTGGCCGCTCGCGTGACCGTCCCGCTGCACAACCTCTACGGGCCGACAGAAGCCTCGGTGGACGTGACCTCGTGGGAGGTCGTCGATGACACCGTTCCCATCGGACGTCCGGTGTGGAACACGCAGGTTCACGTGCTCGACTCCCGGCTGCGGCCGGTTCCGCCCGGTGTGGCGGGCGAGCTGTACCTGGCGGGCAAGCAGCTCGCGCGCGGGTATCTCGGCCGGGCCGGGCTCACCGCGGAACGGTTCGTGGCGAACCCGTTCGCCGCGGGGGAGCGTATGTACCGCACGGGCGACCTCGCGCGGTGGCGGGCCGACGGCGCGCTCGACTATCTCGGCCGCGCCGACGACCAGGTCAAACTGCGCGGCTTCCGGATCGAGCTGGGCGAGATCGAGTCCGTGCTCTCCGCCCGGGTGGTTCTGCGGGAGGGCAGGCTCGTCGCGTACCTGACCGGGGAAGCCGACGTCGAGGAGGCCAGGCGGCTCGCGGAGACCGCTCTGCCGGAGTACATGGTGCCGTCCGCGTTCGTGGTGCTGGACGCGCTGCCGTTGACACCCAACGGGAAGCTCGACCGCAAGGCGTTGCCCGCGCCGGACTTCTCCGGCGAGGTCACCGACGACGCCCCGCGCACGCCTCGCGAGGAACTGCTCGCGTCGCTCGTCGCGGGGGTGCTCGGGTTGGAGAAGGTCGGTGTCCACGACGACTTCTTCCGCCTCGGCGGGGACAGCATCGTCGCGATGCAGCTGGTCGGCCGCGTGCGAAGTGCCGGGCTGCTGCTGAGCCCGCGTGACGTCTTCCGGCACCGGACCGTCGCCGCACTGGCCGAGGTCAGCGCGGTGCGGCTCGACACACCCGCGCCCGGGAGCGGGAAGCCGTTGGTGGAGCTCGACGCGAGCGAGCGCGCGGAGATCCTCGACGTCGCGCCGGACACGGCCGAGGTGTGGCCGCTGACGCCGTTGCAGGCCGGGTTGCTCTTCCACGCGACGATGGACGGCGACGGACCGGACGTCTACACGGTCCAGGTGTCCTTCGATCTCGACGGGCCACTCGATCCGGCTCGGCTGCGCGACGCGGCTCAGGCACTCGTCGACCGGCACGCCGTCCTGCGGACCGGCTATCGCTACCTCGCGTCGGGTCGCCCGGTCGCGCTGGTGGCGCGTTCGGTCACGGTTCCCTGGCGCTTCGTGGATTCGCCGGACGCCGTCGAAACGGAGATGGCCCACGACAGGCGCCGCTTCGATCCGGCGGCCGCGCCGGTGCTGCGCTTCCTGCTTTTCGCCCTGCCGGACGGACGGCACCGGCTGGTGTTCACCCACCAGCACGTGCTGCTCGACGGCTGGTCGGTACCGCAGCTGTTCGCGGAGCTGTCCCAGCTCTACGCCGGAGCCGAGCCGGCACCGGCCCGCCAGTACCGCGACCATCTCGGCTGGCTCGGGAGCCAGGACCAGGAAGCGGCCGAGGCCGCTTGGCGGCGGGCGCTCGACGGCCTGACCGAGCCGACCCATCTCGTCCCGCACGACCCGCAGCGCGTCCCGGCCTTGCCGGAGCGGCTGTCGCTGGAGTTGCCGGAGCAGGCGACCGAGGCGCTCACCGCACTGGCCCGTTCACGCGGCCTGACCCTGAACACGCTGGTCCAGACGGCGTGGAGCATCGTGCTCGGCAGGCTCACCGGCCGTTCGGACGTCGTGTTCGGCGCGACGGTCGCCGGGCGCCCGCCCGAACTGGCCGGGGTCGAGCGGATGATCGGCCTGTTCATCAACACCATCCCGGTGCGGATCGCGCTCGACCCGGCCGAAAGGCTGGGCGACCTGCTCGACCGGGTCCAGGACGAACAGTCCGGACTGCTCGCGCACCAGCATTTCGGGCTCGCCGACGTCCAGCGCGGCGCCGGGCTGGGAGAACTGTTCGACACACTGATGGTGTTCGAGAGCTACCCAGGCGCGGACGAGGACGAGACGGGGGCCGGGCTGCGCGGGGAGATCGTGCGCCACGACGACTCCACGCACTATCCGCTCACCTGGGCAGTGGAGCCGGGAGCGCGGCTGAAGCTCACCGCGGAGTACCGCTCCGACCTGTTCGACGCCGGCCTGCCGGAACGGCTTCTCCCCGCGATGGAGCGCGTGCTCGCGGCGATGGTGTCCGATGTGGACGCGCCCGTCGGCAGGGCCGACATCCTGAGTGAGGCCGACCTGGACCTGATCGTGCGCGAGTGGAACGGGACGGCGCTCGCTGTCGCACCGTCCACTGTGGCCGGTCTGTTCGAGGACCAGGTCCGGCGTTCGCCCGGCGCGACGGCGGTGGTGTCCGGTGCGGTCGCCTTGACCTTCACCGAACTCAACGAGCGCGCCAACCGGCTGGCCAGGGCGCTGGTCGCCCACGGTGTGGGGGCCGAGGACTTCGTCGCCCTGGCGCTGCCACGTTCGGCCGACGTGCTCCTGGCGATCCTCGCGGTCCACAAGGCGGGGGCGGCATACCTGCCGCTCGACTCGGACTATCCGGCCGAACGGCTGTCCGCGATGCTCGCCGACGCACGGCCCAAGGTGATCCTGACCGAGCCCGAGCTGCTGGAGTCGTTGCCCCGGACCGAGATCGAGACACTGGCGCTCTGCGCGCTCGTCACCGAGGATCGGCAGTCGCACGACCTGACCGACCGGGACCGTGTTCGCCCGCTCGTCCCGGAGCAGCCGGCGTACGTGATCTACACGTCGGGTTCGACCGGGACGCCCAAGGGGGTCGTCGTCCCGCATCGCGGCGTGGTGAACCTGTTCCAGAGCCACCGTGCCACGTTGCACCGGCCCGCGGTCGAGGCCACCGGCAAACCGCATCTGCGGGTCGGGCACGCGTGGTCGTTCTCCTTCGACGCCTCCTGGCAGCCGCAACTGTGGCTGCTCGACGGGCACGCCGTGCACATCGTGGACGAGGAGACCCGGCGCGACCCCGAACTGCTGGCCGCGCTGATCGAACGGGAGGGCTTCGACTTCATCGAGGTCACGCCGTCGTTCTTCGCGCAGATGGCGGACGCGGGCCTGCTCGACGGCGACCGGTGCCCCCTCGCGGTGATCGGGGTCGGCGGTGAGGCGGTGCCCGAGAGCCTGTGGCGCCGTCTGGCCACTTTGGACGGCACCGAGGCCTTCAACCTGTACGGGCCGACCGAGTCCACTGTGGACGCGCTGGTCGCGCGGATCGGCGACAGCGAGACACCGCTGGTGGGCCGCCCGGTCGCGAACACCCGCGCCTACGTGCTGGACGCGGCGTTGCGGCCGGTGCCGCCCGGGGTCACCGGGGAGCTGTACCTCGCCGGTGCCGGGCTCGCCCGCGGCTATCTCGGGCGGACGGCGCTGACGTCGGAGCGGTTCGTGGCGGATCCGTTCGGCCCGGCGGGAGCCCGGATGTACCGCACCGGAGACCTCGCCCGCTGGACCGCGGACGGGCGCCTGGACTTCGGCGGGCGCGCCGACGATCAGGCGAAGATCCGCGGGTTCCGGGTCGAGCCGGGCGAGGTCGAGGCCGTGCTCGAACGGCACGACGGTGTCGCGCAGGCCGTCGTCCTGGTGCGTGAGGACCGTCCTCGGGTCAAGCAACTCGTGGCGTACGTGGTGTCCACTGTGGATCGGGACGAGCTGCGGCGGTTCGCGGCCGAGACGTTGCCGGACTACCTGGTCCCGGCGGCGTTCGTCACGCTCGACGTGCTTCCCGTGCTGTCGAACGGGAAGCTGGATCGCAAGGCGCTGCCGGCACCGGACTACTCGGAGCTGGCCGGTGGCCGCGCGCCCGAGACCGCGCTGGAAAAGACGTTGTGCGCGCTCTTCGCGGAAGTGCTCGACGTGCCGGAACTGGGTGCCGAAGACGACTTCTTCGCCCTGGGCGGGGACAG
The DNA here is from genome assembly GCF_044461365.1 of Amycolatopsis sp. NPDC049868. NCBI lineage: Bacteria > Bacillati > Actinomycetota > Actinomycetes > Pseudonocardiales > Pseudonocardiaceae > Amycolatopsis > Amycolatopsis sp. NPDC049868. The sequence continues at coordinate 381,579 of NZ_JBITKV010000004.1, forward strand.
TATCGTCGCGATGCGGCTGGTCGGCCGGGCACGCGCGGCCGGGCTGAAGATCACCCCGCACGAGGTGTTCGCGGGCCGGACGGTCGCGGCGCTGGCCGAGGTCGCGGAGCGGATCGAGGACGACGGAGCGGTCGCGCTCACGCCGATCATGCACGAGCTCCGTGAACTCGGCGGTCCGATCGACGGCTACCATCAGGCCGCGCTGGTGCGGACGCCCGCCGGGATGACCGGTGAGCAGCTGAAGACCGTGCTCGGTGCGCTGGTGGCGAGGCACGACATGTTGCGCGCGCGGCTCGACCGGTCGGTGGACGGCTGGGTGCTCCGGGTCGCCGAATCGGCCGACGTGCTCGTTGAGCGTGTCTACGCCGGGGGCGGCGATCTGTTCGCGCTGATCGAGCGGCACGCGGAGCCGGCCCGAGGTCGGCTGAATCCGGACGACGGCGTGATGCTGAGCGCGACGTGGTTCGACGCGGGCTCGTCGGCGCCAGGCCGGTTGTTGCTGATGATCCATCACCTGGCCGTCGACGGCGTCTCGTGGCGGATCCTGCTGCCGGACCTCGCTTCCGCGTGGGAATCGGTCGCGCTCGGCGAGCCGCCGAAGCTGTCCTCTGTGGACACTTCGTTCCGGCGATGGGCGCGGGTCTTGTCCACGCAGGACCGCGACGGCGAGCTGGACCAGTGGAAGTCGGTGCTGGGCGGTGGGGATCCGATCCCGCTGGACCGGCCGCTCGACCCCGCTCGGGACGTGCAGGCGACCGTGCGGAAGGTGTCTCTGACCCTGCCCGCCGAGCGGACGGCCCCGTTGCTTTCCCGGGTGCCGTCGGCGTTCGGGGCGACGATCAACGACGTCCTGCTCACCGGCCTCGCTCTCGCCGTCGCCCGGTGGCGCCGTGACGGGGGACAGGCGGTGCTGGTCGACGTCGAGGGACACGGCCGCGAGGAGGAACTGGCGGCCGGCGCGGACCTTTCGCGGACGGTCGGCTGGTTCACCAGTGTCGTGCCCGTGTGCCTGGACCTGGGCGATGTCGACCTGGAGGACGCGTTCGCGGGTGGCGCCTCCGCCGCCGACGCGCTGAAGAGGGTCCAGGCTCACCTCGACGGACTGCCGGACGGCGGCATCGGCCACGGCGTGCTCCGCCACCTCAACCCGCAGACCGGGCCGGAACTCGCGAAGTTCGCGAAGCCGCAGATCGAGTTCAACTACCTGGGCCGGATCGGCGTCCCCGAAGCGACCGACTGGTCGTACGCCCCGGAGGCCGAGGCGGCAGAACTCGGTGCCGACGAGGGGATGCCGGTCTCGCACGCGCTGACGGTCAACGCACTGGCCGAGGATCGCCCCGGCGGCCCGGAGCTGGGTGCACACTGGTCGTGGCCGGGGGCCGTGCTCACCGAAGGCTCGGTGCGGGAACTCGCGGAAGGCTGGTTCCTCGCGCTGGACGCGCTCATCCGCCGGGCTGATTCACCGGCCGCAGAGAAGGAGAACAAGGAATGACGAACCCGTTCGAGAACCCCGACGGCACGTACCTGGTGCTCGTCAACGACGAAGGGCAGCACAGCCTGTGGCCCGAGTTCGTCGAGGTCCCGGCGGGCTGGACCACGAAGTTCGGCCCGGCCTCGCGTCCGGAATGCCTCGAATACGTCGAGACCAACTGGACGGACCTGCGGCCGGCTTCACTTGTCAAGGCCATGGAGTCCTGACCGGCACCTGAGGTACATGAAGGACCCCTTCCGTGCGCCAGGCGCAAGGAAGGGGGCCTTCATGTACTGGGGAAGGTGTGCAGGGCGAGTTTCCTCGGTGGAGACGGACTTGCGTTGTTCAGCGTCACGACCGCATCCGGCCATGAAACGTGACTAGCGTTCGGGTTATGGATCGAAGAGCGTTCATGGTGGCCGCCGGAAGCGCGGCGGCGGGGGCGGCGATGCTGCCGGGACAGGCCGAGGCACAGGAGAAGTGGGGCCCGCATCGGCCTGTCGTCCGCTTCAACATCCTCAGCGACATCCAGGGTGATCTCACCGATTTCGGCAAGGCGCTCGACGACCTGCACGCGATCAACCCGGGCAGTACGGGACTCGGTATCGCGGGTGATCTCACCCCGCGCGGCTACGACTTCGAGTACGCCCAGCTGCGCTCGACCTTCGACAAGCACCCGCATCCGCGGGAGGTCGCGTGGGCCATCGGCAATCACGAGTTCTACGTCCCGAAATGGCGTGATCCCGACACCCTCGCCCAGGAGACCTGGCCCAACGGGACGACCGAGGATTCCCTGTTCCGCAGCTTCTACCGGTTCGCGGGCCGCAACACCGTCTACAACGAGACGTCGTTCGGCGGGGTTCCGGTGCTCTGCCTCGGGACCGAGCGGTACGCGAAGTACCACGACCCCAAGCTGTGGGACGAGGTCTGGATGAGCGACCGCCAGTTCACCTGGCTGGAGCAGCGGCTCCGGTACTGGTCGAACCGGCGCAGCCCGGTGATGGTGCTGACCCATCATCCGTTGCCCAACACGGTTTCCGGTACGCACAACAAGCTCTACCGGTCCGACTACCTCCAGCCCGACAGGCTGCTCTCGATCCTCGGCAGGCACCGGGACGTGTTCCTGTTCTCCGGGCACACGCACTGGGATCTCAACCTGTCGGACTGGGTGGTCCGCCGGGTGGTCCCGGGCACCGGGAACCTCGAAGGGTTCACCGTGGTCAACACCGCGGCCGTCCAGACCGGGTGGACGGACGACGGCAAAGGCGGGGAAGTGTCCCTCGGTGGCGCGTTCAACCAGGGGCTGCAGGTCGAGGTCTCGTCCGGCTCGGTGGTCATCAAGGCCCGCGACTTCACCACGAAGACCTGGCTGAAGCAGATCACCGTTCCGCTGCACAACTCCTGGGGTCGTGAGTGGTAAGGACGGTTCTGGCGCGGCGGCGGAGCCGATGCCGGTGAGCGGGGAGCTGGGACACCGCGGCCCTGGCCGGCCCCAGCGCGTGAAGGCCCCCTTCCCTCGGCTCAGCCGAGGGAAGGGGGCCTTCACGCGCAACCGTTGTGCCGGAATCCCGCCTAGCTGGCCGGCTTGACCTCGGTCGCCGGGTTACCGTCGACCGCCGCGGACAGCTGCGGGACGATCCGGTCGATCACGTACGGCAGGCTCAGCACGGTCACGAAGGAGACCGCGCTGCCGTAGTTGCCTTCGTTCTCGATGAAGACCTCGCGCTTTTCCTTCGCCACCTTGAGACCGGTGTAGAGCGCGTCCTTGCCGAGGATCTCCTGCGCCTTGGCCGGGGTGTCGATGAGCCACACGAGCGCGTCGCGGTCGAGGAGGTCGGTCCGTTCGGCGCTGAGGCTCTTGCCGAACTTGTCACCGATGACGGCGTCGAGGTCCGCGGGCAGCTTGAAACCGAGCGATTCGAGGATGTGCGAGCGGCCGTCCTGGCTTCCGTACACGAAATAGCCCTCGTAGGTCGACGCCATCAGCGCCGACTTGCCCGCGAACTCCGGGTGGTCCTTGCGAGCCTGGGCGAACTTGTCCTCGACGGCCTTGACCAGTTCGTTCGCCTTGGTCGCGCGCCCGACGGCCTGGCCGACCTTCTTGGTCGCCTCGTTCCACGGGATGCCGTAGTCGTTGTACTCCTTGGGCTGCGCGACGACCGGGACGCCGATCTGGCTCAGCTTGTCGTACTGCTCCTTGGTGAGCCCGGAGTACAGGGCGATGATCAGATCCGGCTTGAGCGCGGCGATCTTCTCGTACTGCGGCCCGTCCACGTCCTTGAGGACCTCGGGCAGCGCGGCGCCGCCGAGCTTGTCGGTCGCCCACGGGCCGATCGTGCCGGGGAACTTGCCGAGCCACTCGGTGACACCGACCGGGACCACGCCGAGGGCGAGCAGCGCGTCCTGTTCGGTCAGGCCGACCGTGACGACGCGCTTGGGCTCCTGCGTGATGGTGGTGCTGCCGTACTTGTGCTCGATGGTGGTCGGGAACGCGTTCGCGTCGACCGCGGAGCCGGCGGAGTTCTGCGCGGCCGGGGTGGCCGACTCGCCGCCTCCTCCGCACGCGGTGAGCGAGGCGGCCAGCACCAGGGTGGACGCCAGCAGGCCGGCGGTCTTCAGGCGCCCGCGCACGGCGGAGAGGGTGGGGATTCGGGCCATCATCCGTCCTTCGTGATCGGAGGTCCGGCGGGATGCCGGATTAATCGAGAATCAGGTTTGGCTAACCTAAGACGCCGACGGGCCGATTGCAACCGGTGACGCTGCGTCCCGGGTCACGTCTGTGAACGGTTGTCCGACCAGGCCGCCCAAAGCGTTGCGTATTGACCACCCGCGGCCACGAGTTCGTCGTGTGTCCCGCTTTCGACGATCACGCCCGCGTCGAGCACGACGACGCGGTCCGAGGCCGCCGCTTGCGTCAGCCGGTGCGCGACGACGAGACCGGTCCGCCCTTCCAGAGCGGCGGCCGCGGCGGCTTCGAGGGTCTTCGCACCCGCGCTCCCGGCTTCCGCGGTGGCCTCGTCGAGGATCGCGATCGGCGGATCCGCGAGCACCAGCCTGGCCAGCGCCAGCTGCTGCGCTTGGGTGACCGTCAGCTGATGCCCGCCCTCGCCGACGATGGTCGAGAGACCCTCGCCCAGCGCCTCCGCCCAGCCCCGCGCGCCGACTTTTTCCAGCGCTGCCAACAGGTCCGCGTCGGACGCGGCCGGACGGGCCAGGCGGAGGTCGTCCGCCAGCGAGCCGGCGAAGACGTGCACCTCCTGGCTGATCAGCGCGACGGCCCGCCGCGTGGCGGACGGCCCGAGTTCGTCGAGCGGGATCCCACCGACGGAGACCGTGCCCGAAGCCGGGGTGTGGATCCCGGCGATCAGCTTGGCCAGCGTCGTCTTCCCGGCCCCGCTCGCCCCGACCAGGGCGACCCGCTCGCCGGGGGAGAGGTCGAGGTCGACGTCCCGCAACACCGGATGTCCGTCCACATAGGAATGGGAGATCCCGGCGGCCTTCACCGACGCGTCGACGGGCCTCGACGGCCGCTCGGGTTCGCGCGGCGCGGGCAGGTCGGCGACCCCGATCAGCCGGGCGAGGCTCGCGGCGGCCGCTTGCGCGTCGTCCACCAGCGCGAGCGCGGTGTTGATCGGGCCGAACAGGCTGTGGAAGTACAACGCCGCCGCCGTCGCCGCGCCGACGGTCACCGCATCGGCACCCACCAGCAGGAAACCGGCCGCGAGCACGGCCGAGAGACCGATGAACTCGGCGAGGTTGAGCCGGGCGAAGAACTTCGTCATCAGCCGGACACCGCGCAGCATCAGGTCCATCGCACCCTCGGACCGCTGCCGGACGCGCTCCACATGGGCGTCGGCGAGCCGGAACGCGCGGACGGTCTTCGCTCCGCCGATCGTGTCGAGCAGTTGCTGCTGCTGCGAACCCGTCGCGATCCGCTGCTTCGCGTACAACGGGACGGCGTTGCGGACGTACCAGCGCACGGTGTGCAGCTGGATCGGCGCCGCCAGCAGCGCGGCGAGCAGGAACCGCCAGTCCAGGACGGCGAGTGCGCCGAGGGTCAGCACGATCGTGAGCACCGAGCGGCCCAGTTCGGGCAGGGCTTCGCGGACCGCCCTCGCGACCACCGTGACGTCGTTGGTGACGCGGGCGGTCAGGTCGCCGGAGCCCGCGCGTTCGACCTGCTCCAGCGGAAGACCCAGCGCGCGGTCGACGAACCGTTCGCGTAGTTCCGCCAGCAGTGTTTCGCCGAGCTTCGCGGTGAGCGAGACACCCAGCGCCGTCGCGATCGCCTGTGCGACGGCGACCAAGACCAGGGCTACCACCGGAGTCGCGAGTTCGGTCGCGGGCCGTTTCTCGATGACCAGGTCGACGATGTGGCCGAGCAGGCGGGCGGTGAGCAGCCCGATCGCGGTGGCGCCGACGAGCATCGTGAGGGCGCCGGCGGCGCGCGCCTTCGAGGTGCGGAGCAGCTCGCCGAGGACCGCCCGGATCCGCTTGCCGTCGGCGGTGGGCAGGAGTTCGCGGGTCATGACAGCACCGCCGCGCGGTAGTCGGCGCGATCCCGGACGAGTTCGGCGTGGCCGCCCTCGCCGGTGATCCGGCCGCCGTCGAGGACGACGACGCGGTCCGCGACGGCGAGCAGGGCGGGGCTGGTGGTCACCAGGATCGTGGTCCGTCCTCGTCGTAGCCGGGCGAGCCCGGTGGCGATCTTCGCCTCGGTCACCGTGTCGACCGCCGTCGTCGGGTCGTGGACGACGAGCACCGGCGCGTCCGCGGCGAGCGCGCGGGCGAGCGCGACCCGTTGCCGCTGGCCGCCGGAGAGGGAACGTCCGCGTTCGGTGACCGCGGTCCCGGTGCCGTCCGGCAGCGCCGCCGCGACCTCGTCCGCCGCCGACGCGGCCAGTGCCTCGTCGAGTGGGCGGTCCCCGGCGTGGACGTTCTCCGCGAGCGTCCCTTCGAACAGGTCCGCGTCGTGCGCCGCCACCAGGACGACCTCCCGTACCCGTTCGGGGTCCACAGTGGACAGATCCACGCCGTCGACGTGGACCCTGCCTTCGGCGGGATCGCCCGCCCGGCCGAGGCAGTCGAGCAGATCGGTCGCGGCGGCCGGATCCGCGGCGACGACGCCGATCAGCTGCCCGGCCGGGATGTCGAGGTCGACACCGCGAAGGCTGCCGTACGAGACCGCGGCGAGCCGGACGTTCCCCGTAGCGGGCGAAGGGAGTTCGCCGTCGCCCGGTTCCACCGCGGCCGGCGTGGTCAGCAGGTCGGCGACCCGGGACGCGGACGCGCGGCCCTGCGCCAGTTCGCCGTTGACCCACGAGAAGATCAGGAACGGGGTGAGCAGGAACTGGGCGAGCCCGACGGCCGCGACGAGATCGCCGACGCTGATCGACCCCGACGTCGCGAGATGCCCGCCGACGAGGGCGACGATCGCGATGAAGACGCCGGTCAGCGCGAGCACCGCGCCGTCGTGCCAGGCCTTGGCCCGCGCGGCGCGCAGCGTCGCCTTGAGCGAGTTCTGGCTCGTGTCCCGGTAGCGGGCGACGGCGGCCGGTTCGGCGCCGATGCCCTTGAGCACCCGCAGGCCGGCGACCAGATCCGTGGCTACCCCCGAGGCATGCGCGGATCGCTCCTGTTCCGCTTCGCTGCGGCGTTCCAGCGGCTTGCCGATGAGATGCGCGAGGTACAGCAGTGGCGGCGTGCCCAGAAGCACGAGGAGGCCCAGCGGAAGCGAGATGCGCAGGAGGGCGACCGCGCTGACCAGTACCCCGGCCAGCGCTGCGATCCCGAACGGCAGCGCCGCGTTCACCACCCCGACGCGCTGCGCGTCGCTGGTGCCGATGTTGACCAGCTCACCGGCGAGCTTGCCGTTTTCGGCGCCACCGCCGGGATGCAGGACACGCCGGCTGATCGCGATGCGGAGATCGTGCGCGGCCCGCAGCGACGCGCCTTCGGCCGCACGCGCGGCGAACCGGTAGCTGTAGGACAGTCCCGCGAAGACCACGGCGAGCACGGCGAGCCAGAACACGAGCGTGCCCACGGAACCGCCGTCGACCGCCTGGTCGATCACCACGCCGATGATCACCGGGACGAGTGCTTCACCGCCCTGGTGCCCGGCCGCGAGCACGGACGCGAGCGTGACCTGCCGTCGCTGCCCGGAAATCGCCTGGCGCAGGACACTCCGGCTGGTGGTGGCCATTACGGTCACCGGCGGCCTCCTAGATCGGGGTAGGTAAGGCTAGTCTAAGTAGGTAGCTCGTTGAGGTGAACTCCGGCGTTCGGTTAGCCTCGCCTCACTCGAAGGAGGTCCCGTGGTCGTCACCGAACGCCCGTCCGAAGCGGCGTCCCCGCCCAGTACGGCGGCACGGACGTTCCGCGCCGGCGGTCTGGTGGTCGGGCTCGCCCTGCTGGCGCTGGTGTTCCTGCTCAGCATCTGGGTGGGGTCGAAGAGCATCCCGTTCACCTCGACCTGGTCGGTGCTGTGGCACAACGACGGCTCGACCGACGCGGTGATCATCCACGACCTCCGCATCCCGCGGACCCTGCTGGGCGTGGTCGTCGGCGCGGCGCTCGGGCTCGCGGGCGCGGTGATGCAGGCGCTCACCAGGAACCCGCTCGCCGACCCCGGCCTGCTCGGCGTCAACACCGGTGCCTCGGCCGCCGTCGTGTCGGGTATCGCGTTCGCCGGTGTCACCGGCGTGCTCGGCTACATCTGGTTCGCCTTCGCCGGCGCCGCGATCGCCTCGGTCGTGGTGTACCTCCTCGGCTCGGCGGGCCGCAGCGCCACGCCGGACCGGCTGGTGCTCGCCGGTTCGGCCGTGATGGCGGTGCTCCAGGCGTACATCGTCGGTGTCCTGCTGCTGATGCCGGAGACGTTCAACCAATTCCGGTTCTGGAACGTCGGTTCGCTCAGCGGCCGCAAATGGGACGTGTTCCTGCAGATCTCTCCGTTCGTCGTGCTCGGCGTGATCATCGCGCTGCTGCTCGCCCGCCCGCTCAACGTGCTCGCGCTCGGCGACCAGACCGGCAAGGCGCTCGGCGCCCACGTCGGCCGCACCCGGGTGCTGGGCGCGGTCGTCGTGATGCTGCTCTGCGGCGCGGGCACCGCGGCGATCGGACCGGTCCTGTTCCTCGGGCTCGCCGTACCGCACGCCGCGCGGATGCTGGTCGGCCCGGATCAGCGCTGGGTCCTGCCGTATTCGATGCTGCTTGCACCGATCGCGCTGATCGGCGCCGACGTCGTCGGCCGCGTGCTGAACCCGCCGGAGGAACTGCAGGCGGGGATCGTCGTCGCGTTCCTCGGTTCGCCGGTGTTCATCGCGCTCTGCCGCCGCAGGAAGCTGGCCCGCCTGTGACCGCGACCAAGGAGCACCCACGGATGACCACCCGCGTCCTGCGCACCCCGGGCGGCGGGCTTTCCCTGCGCGTCACCCCACGGGCCGCGATCGTCGTGACCCTGCTGGCCATCGCCGTGTTCTTCGTCGGCGCGGTCAGCATGACGACCGGCGACTACCCGCTTTCCGTCGGCGAAGTGATCCAGACGCTGTTCGGTTTCGGCGACCGGAGCACCGAGTTCATCGTGACCACCCTGCGCCTGCCCCGGCTGCTGACCGCCCTGCTGGTCGGCGGCGCGCTCGCGGTCAGTGGCGCGATCCTGCAGAGCCTGTCCGGGAATCCCTTGGGCAGCCCCGACTTCATCGGCTTCACCGAAGGCGCGGCGGCCGGGGCGCTGCTGACGATCATCGTGGTGCACGGCGGCATGCTCCAGGTGTCGCTGGGTGCGCTGGTCGGCGGTGTCGTGACGGCGGGGTTGATCGCGCTGCTCGCGCTGAAAGGCGGCGTGCACACCTTCCGGCTGATCCTCGTCGGCATCGGCGTGAACGCGATGCTCATCGCGTTCAACTCCTACCTGATCACCAGGGCCGCCTGGCAGGACGGGCTCGCGGCGCAGGCTTGGCTGGTCGGCGGGCTCAACGGACGCGGCTGGGAACACGTCGTCCCGGTCGCGATCGCCATCGCCGTCCTGCTGCCGCCCGGATTCGTCTACGGCAGACGGCTTTCGCTGCTGGAGATGGGCGACGATTCGGCCATGGGGCTCGGCGTGCCCGTCCAGCGGAGCCGGATCGTGCTGCTCGGCGTCAGTGTCGGGCTGTGTTCGATCGCGACGGCGGCCGCCGGCCCGATCGCGTTCCTGGCGCTCGCCGCGCCTCAGCTGTCGAAGCGGCTCACCCGGTCTTCGGGACCAGGGCTCGCCGCCGCCGCGCTGATGGGCATGCTCCTGCTGGTGACGAGCGATCTGGTCACGCAACAGTTCTTGGCGGGCCTTCCCGTCGGTCTGGTGACCGGCGCGATCGGCGGGCTGTACCTGGCCTGGCTGCTGGTGTCCCGGCGCGGGGTCAGCCGAGCTGCGCGCTGACCGGCTCGATCGGCGCGGGCTCGCCGAAGCGGGCCAGCGCGAGCGCGGCCGAAACCGCGAGCACGAACCCGATCGCCGCCACGGCCGCGAAACCCGGCCGCGTGGTGTCGCCCAGTACGAGCACGCCGATCAGGGACGGGAAGACGGTCTCGCCGATCACCATCATCGCGGTCGAGGTGGTGACACTGCCGCGTTGCAACGCGGTGGCGTAGAACAACATCGCCAGCGCGCCCGCCACACCCAGGGTGTACGTGGCCGGGTCGGCGAGCAGATCCAGCGGGGCGAGGCTCGTGAGCGCGCGGCCGGAAAGCGCGACGACGCCGAAGCACAGACCGGCGATCAGGCCCAGCGACGGTGTCCGGATCCGTCGTGACGCCCGGCCTGCGAACATCCCGGCCGTACCGAGGACGACCACCGCGCCGATCAGCACGAGCCGGAAACCCAGCCCGGTCGGCTCCGAGCCCTCGCTCTCCGCCGACATCCCGAGCAAGGCGAGCCCGGCGCAGACGACCGCGACCGCCGTCCACTCACGACGGCCTAACCGGACGCCGAGTGTCCGTGCGGCGACCGCGGTCACCGCGAGACTGCCCGCCAGCGCCGCCTGGACCACGAACAGCGGTAGCACCCGCAGGGCGGCGACCTGTGCGACGAACCCGACGACGTCCAGCGCCAGGCCAGCGACGAACTTCCACTGCCGCAGCACCCGCACGAGCAGCCGGGGATCGACTCGGTCTTCGGCGCCCGAGGTCGCTTTCGCGGCGATCGCCTGCATCACCGAAGCGACACCGTAGGCACAGGCCGCGAAGAACGCGCAAATCAATCCCCACCACATGGATCGTGAGCCTAGTCCTGTCCTCTGTGTAGGGTGACCGCATGTCGAACACGAGTTCGAGCCCCGCCGAGCCGGTGGAGCGGGCCTGGCCGGACGGGATCGCCGAGGACGAAATCGGGATCCAGTGGGATTTCCTGCGTTTCCTCCGCGCGACGGCGGTCAACAAGGTCGCCGGGCTGACCAGGGAGCAGGCGGCCGCGACACCGCTGCCGTCGTCGCCAAGGACGAGCGCGCTGGGGCTGCTCAAGCATCTGACCGCGGTGGAACGCTGGTGGCTCTCGATCGAGGCGGGCGGTGCCGATCTGCCTTCGTTGTGGGAAGGCTCACCGGATCCGAGCTGGGACCTGTCCGAGGACGACGACCCCCGCTCGGTCGTCGAGGCGTACCGCGCCGAGTGGGCGTTGTCGGAGTCGTCGCTGGCAGGCGTCTCGCCGGACGACCGGGCGCGCAGGTCGGGGAAGTTCACCGTGCGCTGGGTGCTCGCCCACGTGCTTCAGGAGACCGCGCGCCACGTCGGGCATCTGGACGTCTTGCGGGAGCTGGCCGACGGAACCACGGGCGAGTAGCGCCGTAAGGTGTGCGCATGGTTGACAGGCTGTACTTCCGGCAGTTGCTCGCGGGCCGCGACTTCGCGGTGGGGGACCCCGTCGCGACGCAGATGGTCAACTTCGCCTATCTGATCGGCGACCGGGAGACGAACGAGGCCGTCGTCGTCGACCCCGCGTACGCGGTCGGCGATCTCCTGGACCAGCTGGAAGCCGACGGCATGCGGCTGACCGGTGTCCTCGCGACGCATCACCACCCCGACCACGTCGGCGGCGAGATGATGGGGTTCTCGCTGCCGGGGATCGCGGAGCTGCTGGAGCGCGTCCAGGTGCCGATCCACGTCAACAGCGCCGAAGCCGAGTGGGTTCGGCGCATCACCGGCGTCTCCGGCACCGACCTGCGGTCGCACGAGCACGACGAGGTCCTGGAGGTCGGCGCGGTGCCGATCCGGCTGCTGCACACGCCCGGGCACACCCCGGGCAGCCAGTGCTTCCTGGTCGACGGACGGCTCGTCTCGGGGGACACGTTGTTCCTGGAAGGCTGCGGCCGGACCGATTTCCCGGGCGGTGACGCGGAAGCGATCTACCGGAGCCTGCAGTGGCTGGCCGGGCTGGACGGGGACCCGGTCGTCTATCCGGGGCACCAGTACTCCGCCGAGCCGTCGGCGAACCTGTCGCGGGTGAAGGACACGAACTTCGTGTTCCGGCCGAAGTCGCTGGAGGAATGGCGGCTGATGTTCGGCGGCTGACCGCCTCCTCCAACCGCTTGCAGGCGAATGTGGCGGTGCGTGTCGCGAAAGCCGCTTTCGCAATGTCAGCGGAGTGTGGGCTCAGGTTGTGGTGAAGGCCTCCTTGCCTACCCTGAAGGTAGGGAAGGGGCCCTTCACCACGCCACCGATGTGCCTCTTGGCGAGCCCCATGATCTGGGTGCGTGTCGCGAAAGCCACTTTCGCGACGTGTGATGTCCCGAAAGTGGCTTTCGCGACACGCACTCACGCCCCCGCCTGAAGCTGCGCAAAGCACTCGAACAGGGCATTTCGATCGAAGTAGTGTCCCTTGTGGATAGTCGAGCCGCCTGCCCGCCCGTTCGTGCATGAGTGCGGGCCTCCGCCGGGCCGCGACACATCCCGCCTCCCGCATTCAGAGGACTAAATGCGCGGGAAGATGTCCAGATCGCGGGACGCGGAGCCCGCCGATTGACCCGGCCCGCCCCGGAAGCCGAAGCTCGGAACCGTGACGCTCAAGCTGCATTGGTTCCTGCCCACCACTGGCGACGGCCGGACGATCGTCGAGCACTTCCACGCCAGCCGCGCCGCCGGAGCGTCCGCCGCCCGTGAGCCGAGCCTCGACTATCTCGCTCAGGTCGCCCGCGCCGCCGAGGCCAACGGCTTCGAAGGCGTGCTGACGCCGACCGGCACCTGGTGCGAGGACGCCTGGCTGACGACGGCCGCGCTGATCCGCGAAACGAGAAGCCTCAAGTTCCTGGTCGCGTTCCGGCCGGGGACGATCTCGCCGACGCTGGCCGCGCAGATGGCCGGGACGTTCCAGCGCATCTCGCGGGGGCGTGTGCTGCTCAACGTCGTCACCGGCGGCGACACGGTCGAGCAGCGCCGGTTCGGCGACTGGCACGACCACGATCAACGCTATGCCCGCACGGGCGAGTTCCTCGATATCGTGCGCGGCGTGTGGAGCGGCAAGCCGTTCGACTTCGACGGCGAGCACCTCAAGGTCGAAGGCGCGACGACGCGCGCGGCGCCGGACCCGGTCCCGCCGATCTACTTCGGCGGGTCGTCCGCGGCGGCGCTGCCGGTCGCGGCGAGGCACGCCGACGTCTACCTGACCTGGGGCGAGCCGCCCGCGCAGGTCGCCGAGAAGATCGCCAAGGTCCGCGAACTCGCCGAGGAGCAGGGCCGGAAGATCCGCTTCGGTATCCGGCTGCACACCCTTTCCCGTGACACGTCGGCGGAAGCCTGGGCGGAGGCGGGGAAACTGCTGGACGCGATCGACCCGGAGCGGATCGCCCATACTCAGAAACAGTTGTCCGCCAGTGAATCCGTCGGCCAGCAACGGATGGCCGCACTGCACGGCGGGAAGACCGACGGCGGCGTCCGCGGCCTGGAGGTGTACCCCAACCTGTGGGCCGGGATCGGCCTGGTCCGCGGTGGCGCGGGCACGGCGCTCGTCGGCAGTCACCGCGAGGTGGCCGACCTCATCGAGGAGTACCACGCGCACGGCATCGAGGAGTTCGTCCTTTCCGGATACCCGCATCTGGAAGAGGCGTACTGGTTCGGCGAGGGCGTGCGGCCGGAGCTGGTCCGCCGCGGTCTCGTCGCGTAAATCCCTTACAGGGTGCGGGAAAGGGCCAAAGCCGCGGTCCGCACCGCGGGCGCGACGCGGTTGGTGTGCATGCGGTTGGCCCAGCCGGAGATCGACAACGCCGCCACCGCGACACCTCGCGCGTCGAGCAGCGGGCTCGCGGCGCAGACGACGCCGACGCCGGACTCCTCCCGTTCGAACGCGATTCCTTCACCGTGGATTTTGGCCAGCTGACGGCGCAACAGGCCGGCGGCGGTGATCGTCCGCGCGCTGACGCGGGGCAAACCGGATTCGATCACTTGTGTCACCACGGATTCCGGGGAGAAGGCGAGGATGGCCTTGCCGACGCCGGTGGCGTGCGCGGGGAACCGGCCACCGATCCGGGACGGCAGCGACGGCGCGTCGGGTCCCCGCAGGATGTCGAGGTAGACCACCTCGGTGCCTTCCAGCACCGCGAGGTGCACGGTGTTGCGGGTCGCCTCGCGCAGGTCGGCGAGATACGGCCGCGCCGCCTCGACGAGCCCTCGGCGCCGGACCGCCAGCTGGCCGATCTCGAACAGCTTGAGCCCGAGCCGTAACGCCGCGCCCTCGCGTTCGAGCAGACCGGTCGCGACCAGATGCCCGGTGAGCCGGTGGACGGTCGACTTCGCCAGCCCGGTCCGCCGCGCCAGTTCGGAGACGCCGAGCGCGTCGTCGCCGGGACGGAAGGCGGAGAGCAGCGCGGAGATGCGGGCGGCGACGAGGCCGTCCGCTCCGGTTCGTTCCGGGTCGTCGTTCCGCCCAGCGGCACGCATGGGTTGAGTGTGCCCTATCCGCTCGGGGAGCGTCACCTGGCATGGCGCAACGGAAAGCGGTGGCCGCGATCGTCGGTCCCGGGAACATCGGCACCGACCTGCTCGCGAAGCTGAGGCGCAGCGAGCACGTCGAGGTGCGGTACATGGTCGGCGTGGACCCGGACTCGGACGGGCTGGCGAAGGCCGCGGAACTGGGACTGGAGACCTCCGCCGGCGGAGTCGACTGGCTGCTGTCGCGCGACGAGCTGCCGGACCTGGTCTTCGAGGCGACTTCGGCGAAGGCGCATCTGGCGAACGCGCCGCGGTATGCCACCGCCGGGATCCGCGCGATCGACCTGACCCCGGCCGCGGTCGGCCCGTTCACCTGCCCCGCGGTGGGCCTGCCCGAACGGCTCGACGTGCCCAACGTCAACCTCATCACCTGCGGCGGCCAGGCGACGATCCCGATCGTGCACGCGGTGTCGCGGGTGACGCCGGTGCCCTACGCGGAGATCGTCGCGTCCGTCTCGTCGCGTTCGGCAGGACCCGGGACGCGGGCGAACATCGACGAGTTCACCGCGACGACGGCGCGCGGGATCGAACTCGTCGGGGGAGCGAGCCGCGGCAAGGCGATCATCATCATCAATCCGGTCGAGCCGCCGATGATCATGCGCGACACCGTGTTCTGCGCGATCGACCCGGACGCGGACTTCGACGCGGTGAGCGAATCCATCCACCGGATGGTCGAGACGGTCCAGGGTTACGTGCCGGGCTACACGCTCAAGGCAGATCCGCAATACGATCCGCCCCGGCCTGGCTGGAGCGGGCAGGCACGGGTCGCGGTGTTCTTGGAGGTCGCCGGGAACGGGGACTTCCTGCCGAAATACGCCGGGAACCTCGACATCATGACGGCCGCGGCCGCCCGTGTCGGTGACCTTCTGGCCACGCAGGAGGTGGCGGCATGAGCTGGGACGACGTGGACCGTGAGGTCCGGCTGGTCGACACGAGCCTGCGCGACGGCAGCCACGCGATGGCGCACCAGTTCACCGAGAAGAACGTGCGCGACACCGTCCGGGCGCTGGACGACGCCGGGGTCTCGCTGATCGAGGTCAGCCACGGCGACGGGCTCGGCGGCTCGACGTTCAACTACGGCTTCTCCCTTGTGGACGAACGGAAGCTGATCGAGGCGGCGGTCGACGAGGCGCGGCACGCGAAGATCGCGGTGCTCCTGCTGCCGGGACTCGGCACGGTCGGCGACCTGCGGGTGGCCGCGGACCTCGGTGCCGGCGCGGTCCGGATCGCGACCCATTGCACCGAGGCCGACGTTTCCGTCCAGCACTTCGGCGCGGCGCGCGAGCTCGGGCTGGAGACGGTCGGTTTCCTGATGCTGTCCCATATGTCCACGCCCGAGGCGCTGGCGGAACAGGGCCGGATCATGGTCGACGCCGGTTGCCAGTGCGTCTACGTCGTCGACTCCGCCGGGGCGCTGATCCTGGAGGACGCGGGTGAACGCGTCGCCGCGCTGGTCGCGGAATTCGGGGACGAGGCGCAGGTCGGCTACCACGGGCACCAGAACCTGAGCTTCGGCGTCGCGAACTCGGTGCTCGCCTACCGCGCGGGCGCACGGCAGATCGACGGTTCGCTCGTGGCGCTCGGCGCGGGCGCGGGCAACTCGCCGACCGAGGTCCTCGCGGCGACCTTCGAGCGGCTCGGGATCCGCACGGGCGTCGACAAGGACGTGCTGATGGACGCGGCCGAAAACGTCGTGAAGCCCTACATCACCCGGCTGCCGGTGATGGACCGGTCGTCGATCGTGCAGGGATTCGCCGGGGTGTACTCGAGTTTTCTCCTGCACGCCGAACGCGCGGCGGAACGCTACGACGTCCCGGCGCACGAGATCCTCTACCGCGTCGGCGCCGCGAAGTACGTGGGCGGGCAGGAGGACATGATCATCGACATCGCCCTGCAGCTGGTCGCCGAACGCGGTCAGGGTTGACGGTCGGCGCCGAGCACGAGGCGGACGCAATGCTCGATCAGGCGCTCGCGGCTCACCTTGAGCGAGCCGTCGAGGTAGGCGATGAACACGTTGCTCAGCGCGCCCACCAGCCCGATCGAGGTCATCTGCCGTTCGGCGGCGTCGCCGTGGGACAGCTGCCCGCTGACCAGTTCGGCGAACGAGGGGAGGAGCGCGATCCCGCGTGTCGTCAGCGCGGGATCGGTGATCGGCGCGAGCAGGAGCACCCGGCCCTTGCGCGGGTCGTCGAGCATCAATTCGACGAACGCGCGGACGGCGGCCTTGGCCCGTTCGGCGGGTTCGGCGGTGTCGCTGACCGCGTCGACCAGTGCCTGCCGTGCCTGCTCGCCGATGTGTTCGTACACCGCGACGACCAGTTCCTCGCGGTCGGTGAAACTCTCGTAGAAGTACCGCTCCGTGAGCTTGGCGTGGCGGCACACCGCGCGGACGCTCACCCCGGCGCTGCCCTGGGTGCCGAGCAGGTCGAGGCCGGCGTCGACGAGTTGTCCCCGCCTCGCGGCCTTGCGGTCGTCCAGGGTCGTGCCTGCCCAGCTCCGGCCGGCCATGATCGGCTCCTCTTGTTGACTACGGCCGTTGTCAACTTTAACCTGACAACAGTTGTGGTCAATTTAACCAGCTCATTGAGGAGACCGGTGATGACACAGCCGCGGCCGCTGGGACCGGATTCGCTGACCTGGAAGTACTTCGGCGACTGGCGCGGGCTGCTCATCGCGCTCTGGGCCGGATCCATGCAGAACATGCACCCCGAGCTGGGTGCGGGCGTCGAGGAGCACTCGCGGTTCTTCGAGGAGCGCTGGCAGCGGCTGTTCCGCTCGCTCTACCCGATCGGGGGAGTGATCTACGACGGCCCGCGGGCGCGGCAGACCGCGCTGGAGGTGCGCGGTTACCACGATCGGATCAAGGGCGTCGACAAACACGGGCGGCGCTATCACGCGCTCAACCCGGACACGTTCTACTGGGCGCATTCGACGTTCTTCGTGAGCGCGATCCTCATCGCCGACAACTTCTGTGGCGGCATCGGCGAGGCCGAGAAGCGGAAACTCTTCGACGAGCACGTGCGGTGGTACGAGATGTACGGGATGAGCATGCGCCCGGTGCCGGAGTCGTGGGAGGACTTCCAGCTGTACTGGAAGCGCATGTGCGAGGACGTCCTGGAGGACAACAAGGCGACTCGCGACGTCCTCGAGATCCAGGACATCGCCAAGCCGCATTTCCTGCCCTGGCTGCCGGATTTCGCGTGGAATCTCGTGCGCGGGCAGGTGGCGCGGAACTTCGTCTGGCTGACGGTCGGCCTGTACGACCCGCCGATCCGCGAGCGGCTCGGCTACACCTGGACCGAACGCGACGAGCGACGGCACCGCCGCGTGGGAAAGCTGATCAACGCGGCGTTCAAGCTGGTCCCGCGCGATCGCCGTTACCACCCGCGCGCCAGGGCGGGCTGGCGTCGCGAGCGAGGCGAACTGGCCCCGGACGCGCCATTGGTCGAGACTCCCGCGAGGAACCTTCCGCCGCTTTCGGAGCGGGGCAAACCCGAGCACTACTCACCGAACGTCTGACGAGGAGCCTCGATGAAGCTTGGTTACCACCTCGGTTACTGGTCCTCCGGCCCGCCGGAGGGCGCGCTGGACGCGATCCTGCGCGCCGAAGAACTCGGCTTCGATTCGGTGTGGACCGCCGAGGGCTACGGCTCGGATGCGTTCACCCCGCTCGCCTGGTGGGGCGCGTCGACCAGCCGGATCAAGCTCGGCACCAACATCGTCCAGATGTCGGCGCGCACCCCGACCGCCACCGCCATGCACGCGCTGACGCTGGACCATCTGTCCGGCGGCCGGTTCGTGCTCGGGCTCGGCGCGTCCGGGCCGCAGGTGGTCGAAGGCTGGTACGGGCAGCCCTATCCGAAACCGCTCGCCCGCACCCGCGAGTACGTCGACATCGTGCGGAAGGTCGTCGCGCGTGAGGCGCCGGTGACCCACGACGGGGAGCATTTCCAGCTTCCGCTGCGAGGCGGCACCGGGCTCGGCAAGCCGCTGAAGTCCACAGTGCACCCGTTCCGCAAGGAGATCCCGATCTTCCTCGCCGCGGAGGGGCCGAAGAACGTGGCGCTGTCGGCGGAGATCTGCGACGGCTGGCTCCCGTTGTTCTTCTCGCCCAAGAGCGACGCCTTCTACCGGAAGGCGTTGGAGGAAGGCTTCTCGCGTCCCGGCGCCCGGCGTGGTTTCGGCGATTTCGAGGTCGCCGCGTCCGTCCCGGTGCTCGTCCACGACGACGTCGAGGAGGCCGCGAGCTGGATCAAACCGTCGCTCGCGCTCTACATCGGCGGTATGGGCGCGAAATCGGTCAACTTCCACCATGACGTCTTCGCCAGGATGGGGTACGAGGACGTCGCCGACAAGGTCCAGGAGCTGTACCTGGCCGGCCGCAAGGACGAGGCGACGGCCGCGATCCCGACGTCGCTGGTCGAGGACACCTCGCTGATCGGACCGGCGGAGAAGATCCGCGACGAACTCGCGGCGTGGGAGGAGACCGTGGTGACCACGCTGCTCCTGCGGGGCGATGCCGCGACGCTCACGAAGGTCGCGGAAGTCCTCGCGTAGCCGCTCCCGACCTCGTGAGTGGCAGTTGGCCTTCACGGACCACACGACCTCCACTCGCGGCTCTGCAGTACCACCAGGAAATACCACCAGCCCCAGCAGTCACAGCGACCGCGCGTGAAGGCCCCCTTCCCTCGGCTCAGCCGAGGAAACTCGACCTTCACACCGTCCCCAACTACATGAAGGCCCCCTTCACTGCGTCTAGCGCAGTGAAGGGGGCCTTCATGTACTTCGAGCGAGCAAGGGCGGCGGTAGCAGGGAGGCACTGGTCCGCGCCTTTCGTGGGTTGCGGCAGTGAGGCCCATCACGTAGCGTCCCGGCCACGAACATGAAGTCGGTTCATGTTCGTGGCCGGGAGGTGCGACTCATGACGGTGAGCCGGAGGCGGGTTCTCGCGGGTGCGGCGGCGTTGCCCGTCGCGGCGGGCATGCTCGGCGTCCCGCAGGCGCAAGCGGCGTCGGCGAAGGGTTTCCCTGTCGGCGTAGGCATCTCCGACGTCACCGGACCGGCCGCCGAGAACGGCATGATGGGCTACTCGATGCCGCAGCAGCAGACCGCCGGCATCCATCTCCGCACCCGGGCGCGGGCCTTCGTGGTCGACGACGGCGCCAAGCGGATCGCCTTCGTCACCGCCGACCTCGGCGCGCTGTTCCAGTCCGTCCATCAGGGCGTGCTGCGCAAGCTCCAGGCCGAGTACGGCGACCTGTACACCGAGCAGAACGTGCTCCTCAACGCCACGCACACCCACTCCGCTTGTGGCGGGGATTCCCATTACGCCGCTTACGATCTGGCGATCCTCGGCTTCCAGCAGGAGGTCTACGACGCCGTCGTCGACGGGATCTTCGAGGCCATCGGCCGGGCGCACGCGAACCTCGCGCCCGGGTCGATCCGGCTCGGCCGCGCCGAGCTGACCAAGGCGAGCGTCAACCGCTCCCGCAAGGCCTTCGACCTGAACCCGCAGGCCGACAAGGACCATTTCCCGCAGGCGATCGACCCGGCCGTCACGGTGCTTCGGTTCAGCCAGAACGGCGTCGACGTCGGCGCGATCAGCTGGTTCGCCACGCACGGGACGTCGATGAGCAACGGCAACCACCTGATCAGCGGCGACAACAAGGGGTACGCCGCCTACGAGTGGGAGCACGACCACGCCGGCGTGCGCTACCTCGACGGGAACCCGCGGTTCGTCGCCGCGTTCCCGCAGACCAACACCGGCGACATGAGCCCGAACCTGAACCTCGAACCCGGCACACCCGAAACCGAGTTCGAGAACACCCGCACCATCGGCGACCTCCAGTTCCGCGCGGCGAAGAGCGCCTTCGACGCGGCCGCCGAGGCCGTGACGGGCGGCGTCGACCACCGGATGTGCTACGTGGACATGTCCGATGTGGCCGTCGACGCGAAGTACACCCCGAACGGGCGGCCGCAGCGCACCTGCACGGCCGCGATCGGGGTCTCGATGCTGGCGGGCAGCCGCGAGGACGGACCCGGCCTGCCGCTCCCGGAAGGGGTGAAGAACCCGTTCATCGACTGGCTCGGCGGCATCGACGCGCCGATCCCGCAGGCGCTGGCCGACGCGCACGCGCCGAAGGTGATCGCGGTGCCGTTCGGCGCGATGAAGCCGTATCCGTGGACGCCGGAGGTCCTGCCGCTGCAGCTCGTCCGGATCGGGCAGCTGCACCTCGTGGCCGTACCGGCCGAACTGACCATCGTCTCCGGGCTGCGGCTGCGCCGGACCGTCGCCGCCGAACTCGGTGTCCCGCTGGAGAACGTGCTCATCCAGGGCTACTCCAACGCTTACAGCCAATACGTGACGACGCCCGAGGAGTACGACTCGCAGCAGTACGAAGGCGCGTCGACCCTCTACGGCCGCTACACGCTTCCCGCGTACCAGCAGGAATTCGCCAAACTCGCGGCCGCGATGAAGACGGGGACATCGGTCCCGCACGGGCCGACGCCACGGGATCTGCGCGGCAAGCTGATCAACTTCCAGCCCGGCGTCGTCTTCGACAGCCCACCCGCGTTCAAGGACTTCGGTGACGTCCTGACCGACGCGAAGAGCACCTACGCGCGCGGTGACCAGGTCGCGGTCGAGTTCGTCACCGGACATCCGAAGAACGACCTCCGGCGCGGCGGCACCTTCCTGGAGATCCAGCGGCTGGTCGACGGCAAGTGGGTCCGCCACGCCGACGACGGTGACTGGGACACGAAGTACCACTGGGCGCGGACGTTCGTCGCCGAATCGAAAGCCGTCGTCCACTGGAAGATCCCCGCGAACGCCCCGATCGGCAAATATCGCGTGATCCACTTCGGAAACTGGAAGAACGGCTGGAACGGGGCGATCTCCGCGTTCAGCGGGACTTCACGGACGTTCGTCGTTTCCTGACACCGAAAGGGTCTTTCGTGCGGAAGCTCGCCGTACTCGCCATCGCCGCCGCCTTGTTCGCCGGAACCGCCGTCCCCGCCCAAGCGGCGGTCTCGGTGAAGGTCATGGCGTTCAACATCTGGCAGCTGCCGTGGATCGCCAGCCCGAACACCTCGGACAAACAAGCGCGGGCCCGAGCGGCGGAGGCCGTCATCCGCGCGAACGACGCCGACGTTGTCGTCCTGGACGAGGCCTTCAGCGCCCAGGCGGAGGAAATGCGGAACCGGCTGAAGGACGTCTGGCCGCATCAGACCCCGCTCGTAGGCCAGTACTGCTCCACGTCACCGGGCTGGACGACGGTGAACGGCAACTGCTCGAATTCCCCGATCGTGGTCAACGGCGGGGTCACCGTGCTGAGCAAGGCGCCGGTGACCGAACAGCACCAGCTGGTCTTCCGCAATTCCTACTCCGGTACCGCGGACTACCTGTCCAACAAGGGCGCCGCGCTCGCCCGCCTGGTCGTCGCCGGGAAGCCAGTCTGGATCGCGGGCACCCATATGCAGGCCGACGAGGGACCGGAGACGCTGCCGAAGGCGCACGACATCCGGATGGCGCAGCTCGGCGAGATCCGGGAACTGGTCACCAAATACGCCCCCGCCCATGAGCCGGTCGTCATCGCGGGCGACCTGAACATCGAGTACTGGGCGGGACAAGCGCGCAAGGACTCCCTCGGCCGGACCCAGGTTCAGCAAGGCGAGGCCTTCCTCGAAGGCGTTCTCCGCACGACGGGCGAAGGCGCGTACACCTTCGACGCGGTGACGAACCCCAACGCGGCGAAGTCCGTTCCGGCGACCTACCGCGACTCGCTCGACTACGTCGGAGCCGTACGCGCGGGCGGGCGGCCGCTCGCCGCTGTCGGCCCGGTACAGCTCGTGCATTACGACGGTGGCACGATTCCCTCCGACCACTACCCGGTGGTGGCCAAGATCCAATACTGAGGCCTTCATCGGGAGAATCGCCTCGAGGAGGATCATGGCATCGCTGCCAGCACGGACGAGGTACCGCTACTCGCTCGGCTCGTTCGTCACCGGCGCCTTCGGCACGGTTCCCGGCCTGCTCCTCCTGAAGTACCTCACCGACACGATGGGCGTCGCGGCGGGCGTGGCCGGCCTGATCGTGTTCGTTCCCAAAGCGTGGGACGTGCTCTTCAACCCGATCGCGGGACGGCTGTCGGACGCGGACATGGTCCGCACCGGCAGCCGCCGCCGTTTCCTGCTCTACGGCGGTATCGGCGTCGCGGTTCTCTTCGCGGCCCTGTTCGCGCATCCGGGCTTCGGCGGCCCAGTGCCCGACGCGATCTATGTCGTCGTCGTGTTCCTGTTGTGCGCCACCGCGTACGCCTTCTTTCAGGTGCCGTTCAACGCACTGCCCGCCGAACTGACGGATTCGGCCGAGGAGCGCACCAAGCTGACCAGCGTCCGGATCGGCTTCCTCGCGGTCGCCATCCTGGTCTCCGGCGGCGGCGCGCCCGCGATCACCGACCTCGTCGGCGGTGTCGCCGGCTACCGGGTCATGGGCCTGTTCATCGCGGTGGTCATCCTGCTCGCGACACTCGGCGTGTACTTCGGGCTCAAGGACGCTCCCGTCGGCGCGCTGCGGCCGAACACGGTGAGCCCGCGCGAGCTGCTCCGGACGCTCGCGCAGTGGCGGCCGTTCCGCTGGCTGCTCGGCGTCTACTTCATCCAGGCGCTCGGCATCGGCACGGTGCTGGCCGCGATCCCGTTCTTCGCCGAGCGGATCCTTGGCAGCTCCGGCTACTCGACGGTGCTGTTCGTCGGGTTCGTCGGCCCGGCGCTGCTGACCATGCCGCTGTGGCCGAGGCTCGGTGCGAGCGTGGGGAAGCTGGCCGGATTCCGGATCGCCACCGCCGCGTTCGGTGTCGGTCTTCTCGGGCTGCTGGGGGCCGAGGTGCTCCCGTTCGCCGTCACGATGGTGTTCGTCGCCTTCTGCGGGGTCGGGTACGCGGGTATCTCGGTGTTCCCGCTGGCGATCCTGCCCGACTTGATCAGCGACGAGGAGGAGCGGACCGGCGAGACGAGGGCCGGGGTCGCGGCCGGGGTCTGGACGGCGTCGGAGACGCTGGGCCTCGCGCTCGGGCCGGGGCTCTGGGGGCTGGTGCTGCAGTTCGGCGGCTATCAGTCCAGCCTCGACGCGAAGGCCGCGCAGCCGGACAGCGCGCTCACGGCGATCCTGCTCGGCGCGTCGATCCTTCCGGCCGTGCTGATCGTGCTCGGCATCCCGCTGCTGCGTAAATCGGTACTGGAGCGCAGGTCGTGACCGCCGAAGACGTCCTGGAGGAGCTGCGGGAACTGCGCGCGGGGGACCTGCCGACCCACGGCGGCCGGACGCTCGCGTACGTCTACGACAGCGGCCTGTCCGAAGTGGACGAACTCGGCGCGGCGGCGCACGCGCTCGCCTCGTCGGCCAACGGGCTCGACCCGACGGCGTTCCCGAGCCTGCTGCGAATGGAGAACGATCTCGTCGGCACCGCCGCCCGGTTGCTGGGCGGTACCGCCGAGACGGTCGGTTCGGTGACCTCGGGCGGCACGGAGTCGTGCATGCTCGCCGTCCTGGCCGCCCGTGACGCGCGCCCGGACGCGTCTTCGCCGAGCATCGTGCTGCCCACGACCGCGCACGCCGCGTTCCACAAGGCGGCGCATTTCTTCGGTGTGCGCGTCGTTTCGGTGCCGGTCGACCCGGTGAGCTTCCGCGCCGTTCCCGAGGCGATGGCCGCGGCGATCGACGACAGCACGGTGCTCGTCGTCGCGAGCGCGCCGTCGTACGCCCACGGCGTCCTCGACCCGATCCCGGAGATCGCCGCGCTGCTGGACGGCGTCCGGTTCCACGTCGACGCCTGCATCGGCGGCTGGGTGCTGCCGTATCTGGGACTCGGGCCGTTCGGCTTCGACGTCCCCGGCGTCACCAGTGTCTCGGTGGACCTGCACAAGTACGCGTACTGCCCGAAAGGCGCGTCGGTTCTCTTGCACGCCGACGCCGGACTGCGCCGTTCGCAGTACTTCGCCAGTGCGGACTGGCCCGGCTACACGATGCTGAACACCACGCTGCAGAGCACGCGGTCCGGCGGACCGCTCGCCGCGGCGTGGGCCGTCGTGCGTCATGTCGGCGAAGAGGGTTACCGGAAGCTGGCTTCGGCGGCGCGTGCGGCGGCGGTGGAGATCCGTACCGGGATCGAGGCGCTGGACGGGTTGCGGGTCCTCGGCGATCCGGTGTCGACCCTGCTCGCGTTCACCGTGGCGGACGGCGCCGGATTCGACCTGTTCACCGTCGCGGACGAGATGCGCGAGCGCGGCTGGTACGTGCAGCCGCAGTTCGCGCACGAGTCGTCACCCGCGAACCTGCATTTGACCGTGACGGCCGCGAACCGGGGGAGCGAGAAGGACTTCGTGGCCGATCTGGCCGCTTCGGTCGAGGCCGCCCGAGAGGCCGGGCCGGTCGTCGTCGACCCGGGGGTGGCCGAGTTCGTCGCCGCGCTGGATCCCGCGACGCTCACGCCGGAGCAGTTCGCCGGGCTACTGGCCGCCGCGGGCCTCGGCGGCGACGCCGGCCTGCCCACGCGGATGGCGGAGATCAACGCTCTGCTGGCCACGGCACCCGGTCCGCTGCGGGAGCGGCTGCTGCTCGAATTCCTCGGCGCGCTGTACACGGCTTCCTGAAACTCGTCTTGACGCAATCGGTCGGTTGCTATACAAAGTTATAGCAACCGATTGATTGCTACTTGAGGAGGCTGTCATGGGATTCCCCGACCGGATCGAACGCACCGTCGAGATCGCCCATCCGCCCGCGAAGGTCTGGGCCGCGCTGACCACGGCCGAAGGCCTGGGCACCTGGTTCGGGAACCAGGCCAGTATCGACCTGCGGCCCGGTGGCGACGCCGAGATGAAATGGGACGAGGGGCACAAGGCGAACATGCGCGTCGAGCGCGTCGAAGAGTCGGAGGTCTTCGGCTTCACCTGGAACATCTACGGTCTGCCGGACGACGACCCTCGTCGTACCTACGTCGAGTTCACCCTCGCCCCGAACGGCGCAGGCACGCGGCTCACCGTCGTCGAGACCGGTTTCTCCCAGCTTCCGGACGATGTCCACCGCGTCGCGTTCGAAGGGAACACGAAGGGGTGGGCGGCCGAGCTGGGCGAACTGATCGAATACCTCGATGCCGCCTGACATCGAAGCGATCGCCGAACAGGTCTTCGTCGCCTTGGCCGACCCGAGCAGGCGGAGCATCCTCGCCACGCTCGCCTCGGGCGGCCCCGCCACGGCGACCGATCTGGCCGAACGCCTGCCGATCACACGGCAGGCCATCGCGAAGCACCTCGCCCTGCTCACCGACGCCGGCCTGGTGACCCCGGAACAAGGGGAGCGGCGCCGCGTCCGCTACCGGCTGCACTCGGCGCCGATGCAGGTCGCCCAGCAGTTCCTCGCCGCGCTCGCCCGGGACTGGGACGGGCCGCTCGCGGCTCTGAAAGACCATTTGGAGGGTTCAGCATGAGTTTCACCGAGGAGTCGGCGCGATGAACACAGTGTCCGCCGCGGAATGGGAAGAAGCGCGCCTTCGGTTACTGGTCAAGGAAAAGGAGCTGACCCGCGCCCGCGACGCGCTCGCGGCCGAGCGGCGGCGGATGCCGTGGCTCGCGGTGGAGAAGCCGTACGAGTTCGAAGGCCCGTCCGGGACGGTGAACCTGCTCGATCTCTTCGAGGGGCGCCGTCAGCTGATCGTCTACCGGGCCTTCTTCGATCCCGGCGTGGAGGGTTTCCCCGGCCACGCCTGCAAGGGCTGCTCGCTCGTGGCCGACCAGGTCGCGCACGTCGCGCATCTGAACGCCCGCGACACCACGCTCGCGTTCGCCTCGCGAGGCACGCAGCCGGATATCGCGCGGCTGAAGACGCGGATGGGCTGGACGATGCCGTGGTACACGATCACCAGCGACTTCGACGTCGACTTCGGCGTCGATGAGTGGCACGGCACCAATGCCTTCATCCGTGAGGGTGACCAGGTGTTCCGGACGTACTTCGTCAACGAGCGCGGCGACGAGACGATGGGGAGTACCTGGAGCTACCTCGACATCACCGCGCTGGGGCGGCAGGAGGAGTGGGAGGACTCGCCGGAGGGCTATCCGCAGACGCCGCCGTACGAGTGGTGGAACTGGCACGACTCCTACGACGGCGCTGAGACGTCCGGAGGCTGCTGCTCGGGTAGGTGACCGACGTTGACGTCGCAAAGTCGCCAGTCACCGGGTGCCTGGCCCGGCTAGCTTTCCGACCATGACAGAGAGCAGCCTCCAGATCGTCCAGAACGCTTGGAAGGCCTTCGGTACCTACGACCCCGACCGCATAGCCGCGGTGTTCACCGAGGACGCGGAGTGGCTGGCGCCGCCGGGGAACGCGACCGCGGTCGCGCTGGGCGGGTCGGGTCACCTGGTCGGCAGGGCCGTGATCGTCCGGTTCCTGGCCGAAGACTTCCGGAAGGTGTTCGTATCGGACGTGGCCATCGAGTTCCGGGGCTTCCACGCGGCAGGCGAGACGGTGGTCGTCGAGGAGACCATGACCGCGAAACTGGCGGACGGGAGCCGGTACAGCAACGACTACTGCTTCATCTTCGAGCTGCGCCGAGGCCTGATCCACCGTGTGCGCGAGTACATGGACACCGCCGCCGGGCACCGGCAGCTGGCGGGCTTGACCTCCAGCGGAGTCGAAGTTCCACGATAGGGCCATGAAACTGGGTGTGATCCTCCCGTCCGACGATCTCCGCGTCTCCGCCCGGCAGGCCGAGGACGCCGGCCTCGACAGCGTGTTCCTCGGCGATCACCTGATGACCGGACGTCCCTCGCTCGACAGCACGATCGGGCTCGCGGTCGCCGCCGCGGTCACGACCCGGATCCGGATCGGGCTGAGCGTGTTCGTCCCGGCGATGCGGCCCTTGGCATGGGCGGCCAAGCAGATCGCCTCACTGCAACAGGTTTCGGGCGAACGGCTGATCCTCGGCATCGGCTCGGGCGGAGGAGAAGCCCAGTTCGCCGCGGCGGGGGTGCCGTTCGCCGAACGCGGCCCGCGCACCGATCAGGCGCTGCGGCTGCTGCCGGATCTGCTGGCGGGCAAGGAGGTCCGGCTCGGCACCGCCACCGTCGAATTGGCACCGGCGGTGGCGGTGCCGCCGATCTGGGTCGGCAACCGGGGCGGGCTTGTGCTCCGGCGGGTCGCGGAGCACGGCACCGGGTGGTTCCCCTCGCTCCTGTCGCCGGAAGCCGTCGCCGCCGGACGGCGACGCCTGATGGATCTCGGCGTCGCGAGCCCGGTGATCGCGGTCGGCGCCACCAGCGCGCTGGGCGGGGGCGGCGACCTGCCGTCGTCGGCGGACCTGGCGAAGGGAATCGGCGACGCCTACGGGATGCCGCTCGAGCAGGCGATCTCGCTGCCGCTGACCGGTTCCGCCGAAGCCGTCGCCGAACGGCTGGCGGCGTACCGGGAGGCGGGTGCGGCCCACGTCGTCGTCGGACTGACGGGCCCGCGCTGGGCCGACCAGGTGCGGGCACTCGGTCGGGTGAGAGCGCTGATCAGCGGGTGAAACCGGTGCTACGGTCCGCCTGATCAGGCATTTTCGATCAGGAAGGACCCGATGATGACCGCCGCGCACACCGAACACGCCGGCCATACGCACGCTCACGGTGAAGGATGCGGCCATGTCGCCGTACCTCACGGCGACCACGTCGACTACGTGCACGACGGGCACTTGCACCGCGCGCACGACGGGCATTTCGACGAGTGCGAGGCCGGTGAGCACATCCCGCACCAGGGTCACGATCACGCCCACGGCGAGGGCTGCGGTCACGTCGCGGTGCCGCACGGCGACCACGTCGACTACCTGCACGACGGCCACCGCCACGCCGCGCACGGGGACCACTACGACGACCACTGACCCGCGCCGCCCACGAGTGGTTCGCTTAAGGGGTGCGGCAAAGGTGTCGTGTCGCGAAAGCCACTTTCGCGACGTCAGATGTCTCGAAAGTGGCTTTCGCGGCACTCTTCGCAACAGCGGCGCCCGAAGTCCGTCAGTGGACGTGCACCGCTTCCCACGCCGGAAACGGGTCCGCGCCGGTCGAATCGGTGGTCAGACAGGACCGGAGCGAGTCCAGCAACGCGTCCTCCTCCAGTCCCACGCCGATGAACACGAGTTCCTGCCGCGGCGCCTCCTCGACGCCTTGCGGCTCGAACCGGGCGACCGACCCAGCCTGCGACCACAGCCCGGTCACCCCGGGCCGCGACGCCAGCGAGAAGAACCCCTTCGACCGCAGGACCGTCCCGAACTCCCCGGTGTCGAGCCGCCCGACGAAGTCCCGCAGCCGCGCCGGATCGAAAGCGAGCCCGGCGCGGAAGACCACGCTGGAGATCCCGTACTCCTCCGTTTCCGGAACGTGATCACCGTTGAGTTCCGCCACCCAGCCGGGTGCTTCCTGCGCCCGTTCGACGTCGTAGCGCCCGGTGCCGAGCACCCGGTCGAGCGGGACCCGGCCGTGTGTCGAAACGATGACCTCGGCGGCCGGGTTGAGCCGCCGCAGCACCGCCGTCAGCCGGTCGAGGGAGTCGGCCGGGACCAGGTCCGCCTTGTTCAGCAGGAGGACGTCCGCGAACTCGATCTGGTCCATCAGCAGATCGCTGACCGTCCGCTCGTCGCCGTCGTACTGGTCCAGCCCGCGTTCGGTCAGCGCGTCCCCGGCCGCCAGTTCCCGTTCGAAGTTCACCGCGTCGACCACGGTCACCATCGTGTCGAGCCGCGCGGAGTCCAGCAGGGTGGCGCCGTCCTCACGGGCGAAGGAGAACGTCGCCGCCACGGGCATCGGCTCGGAGATCCCGCTCGATTCGATCAGCAGGTAGTCGAACCGGCCGTCCTCGCACAGCCGCGAGACCTCGTCCAGGAGGTCGTCGCGCAAGGTGCAGCAGATGCAGCCGTTGGTCATCTCGACGAGCCGTTCCTCGGTGCGGGACAGGCTGTTCCCGTCCCGCACCAGCGCGGCGTCGATGTTCACCTCGCTCATGTCGTTCACGATCACCGCGACCCGAAGCCCGTCGCGGTTCGCGAGGACGTGGTTGAGCACGGTGGTCTTGCCCGCACCGAGGAATCCGGACAGCACCGTGACGGGCGTCGTCACGCCCCACCCTGGTGAAAATGCTTCATCAGCTTGCGCGGCACGAGTTTCGTCTCGCCGTTCACCTTGATCGGCACCAGATCCGGCACGGCCGCCTTCCACTGCGAACGACGGGACCGGGTGTTGCTGCGCGACATCTTCCGCTTCGGGACGGCCATTACTTCGACCCTCCGCGACGTCCGTAGCGGCGGTGGAACTTCTCGACCTGTCCGGCGCTGTCCATGATCCGCTGGTTGCCGGTCCAGAACGGATGCGACCACGAGCTGATCTCGACGTTCACCAGCGGGTAGGTGTTGCCGTCGCTCCACTCGATGGTCTGCTCCGAGGTGGCGGTGGAGCGGGTCAGGAAGGCGTCCCCGGTGGAGAGGTCCTTGAACACCACAGGGTGGTAGTCGGGGTGGATACCCGGTTTCACTGCGTTTCGTCCTTTCGGTTCGACGCGTTCACGTCGTGCTTCTCAGGGTCGGTTTCCGTGTCCTCGCACGGTTCTTCGTGCCATTCGCCGAACGGATCCGGATAGCGGAGCCATTCCTGCTCACCGGCGGCGAGCTCCTCCTCGGTCAGCAGCGCCCCGTTCAGGGCCGCTTCGATCTCGTCGGGGGTGGCCTGATCGGTGACGACGACCAGTTCCTGCGCGCGGTCGCCGAACAGCGGGTCCCAGCGCAGGGACGCGAGGGTGCGCCGTTCCGGGGAGACGTCGGCCCAATCCGGGCCGTCGGGGGCGGCGAGCCACGGTCCGGCGTGCCCGACGCCGAGGCCGCCGCCCGCGGATTCGATCCACAGCGCCATGTCCGGCTGGCTCGCCACCCAGAGCCGTCCCCGGGTGCGGACGACGCCGTCGAGCAGGACGTCGATCGCGTCGTGGAGGCGCTCCGGGTGGAACGGGCGCTGCGAGGTGAAGGTGAGCAGCCCGATCCCGCAGTCGGTGTGCAACGGCGGCTGGCCGCGCAGCAGAGGGCCGTGCATGTCGGTGACCTCGCCGCGCCGGGCGTCGGCGGGGACGGCGTCGAGCACGGTCTTCCCGTCCACGGAGGACAGTTCGACGCGGGGGATCGACGGCGCGACCCGATCGAGTACGGCCGAGGCCTTCGCCGCGGACCAGGCGTCGGTCGCCGCTCCGGCGAGGACGAGCAGATCGGCGAACTCGACCTGGGACAGCGCGACTTGCGCGACGGTCCGCTCGTCCTCGGGGCTGGCCCGCAGGTCCCGCTCGGCCAGCGTGTCGTCACCGGTGCTGTCGGCCAGCCAGCCCGCGCAGTCGACGACCGTCAGCACGGCCCGCAGGTCGACGTCCTCGATCACCGGACGCTCGCCGACGAGGACGTTGTGCAGAGCCCAGCTGACCGGCTCGGGCTCCATCGCCTCGTCGAGCCGCACCACGATCCGGCGCACCTGCGGCATCCGGGAGAGCTTGCGCAGCAACGGCAACAGGTCTTCGCGCAACGTGCACGAGACGCAGCCGTGCGCCAGTTCGAGCACCGTCAGCTGGTCGCGGTCGCCGAGCCGGATCCGCCGCCGGACCACTCCGGAGTGAATCTGCCTCAGGTCGTGATGCACGACGGCGGTGCCGGGTTCGGCGAGGCGCAGCCGCTCGGCGAGGTCGGCGTTCGGTCCCGGTGCGAGGCCACTGATCAGGACGAGGGGCACGCGGGGGTTGTCGGTCACTGAAGCTCCGGGGCGTCGAGGGCGTTCTGGTTCGGCTGTGTAGAGTAAATGAAAACGACAACCGATATCAACTCGGGAGGGTGTATGTCCGCCGTGTGCCAGGTCACCGGCCGCAAACCGGGCTACGGGAAGCAGGTGTCGCATTCGCATCGGCGCACGTCCCGGCGCTGGGAGCCGAACCTGCAGGCCAAGCGCTACTTCGTGCCGAGCGAAGGACGCTGGGTCCGGCTGCGGGTCTCGGTGAAGGGCATGAAGACCATCGACAAGCGGGGGATCGAGGCCGTCGTGGCCGAGCTCCGCGCGAAAGGGGTGAAGCTCTGATGGCCAAGAGCACCGACATCCGGCCGATCATCAAGCTCCGCTCGACCGCCGGCACCGGCTACACCTACGTCACCAAGAAGAACCGCCGGAACGACCCGGACCGCATGGTGCTGCGCAAGTACGACCCGGTCGCGCGCAAGCACGTCGAGTTCAAGGAGGAGCGCTGATGGCCAAGAAGTCCAAGATCGCCAAGAACGAGCAGCGCAAGGTCGTCGCCGCCCGCTACGTCGAACGTCGTCGCGAGCTGAAGGCCACCATCGCCGCGCCCTCCGCGTCGCCGGAGGAGAAGGCGGCCGCCGTGTCGGCCCTGCAGGCGATGCCGCGGGACGCCAGCGCGACCCGGATCCGCAATCGCGACGCCGCGGACGGCCGTCCTCGCGGCTACCTGCGGAAGTTCGGGCTCTCACGGGTCAGGATGCGGCAGATGGCGCACAACGGCGAACTGCCCGGCGTCACGAAGTCGAGCTGGTGAGCGCGATGGGCAAGCCGAACCGCGACCGTCCCTTCAAGCGCAAGACGAACCTGTTGCATGCCAACAAGATCACCGAGGTCGACTGGAAGGACGTCGATCTGCTGCGGAAGTTCATCTCCGACCGCGGCAAGATCCGCGCCCGACGGGTCACCGGGCTGACGCCCCAGCAGCAGAAACAGGTCGCCACGGCGATCAAGAACGCCCGCGAGATGGCGTTGCTGCCCTACCCCAACGCGGGGCGCTGACCCCGCCGGTCCGGGCGGTGCGACGCGCCGCCCGGACCACGGCCCTGTGGAAGAATCGGCCCCATGACGGAGAACCCCGGACAGGCCGAGGAATTCGATCCCGAACTGCTGGAGTTGTGGGCCAAGGTGTTCGGCTTCGCCCGCTCCGGCGCGACGGCCGAACTCGCCGCGTACGTCGACGCGGGAGTCTCGGCGAACCTGACCAACGACCGGGGCGACACGCTGGTCATGCTCGCCGCCTACCACGGTCACGCGGAGACCGTCGGGGCGCTGATCGACCGCGGCGCCGATCCGAACCGCGAGAACGACCGCGGCCAGAGCCCGCTCGCCGGCGCGGTCTTCAAGAACGAACCCGAGGTCGTGAAGGCGCTTCTCAAGGGCGGCGCGGACGCGACGGCGGGGGAGCCGTCGGCGATCGACGCGGCCAGGATGTTCGGCAACACCGAGCTGCTGGAGTTGCTCGAACGCTGAGGCGGTTCTCACTCGGATCGCGGTCCAGGGCACTGAATCCTTACACTGCCCCGCATGGATGACCCGCATTACCTCTCCGGCCTCGACCTGGCCGGCCGTCGTGTCGTGATGATCGGTGGCGGGACGGTCGCCCAGCGCCGCCTGCCCCGGCTGATCGGCGCCGGCGCGCGGGTCGAACTGGTCTCACCGCACACCACGCCGTCGGTGAGCGCCATGGCCGACGCCGGCGAGATCGTCTGGCACGAGCGCCGCTACACCGAGGGCGACCTCGCCGACGCCTGGTACGCGCTGGCGTGCACGAACGACCCCGAGGTCAACGCCGCCGTCTGCGCCGAGGCCGAACGCGCGCGGGTGTTCTGCGTCCGCGCCGACGACGGGGACCTCGGCAGCGCGGTCACCCCGGCTTCCGGCAGGCACGGCGGGCTCCTGGTCGGCGTGCTCTCGGGCGGTGAGCCGCTGCGGTCGGCGACCGTCCGGGACAGCGTCCTCGACGGCCTCCGTGCCGGCACCGTCGCCGACGGCCGCGTGCCGGAAGCCCGCGGCGACCTCCCCGGCGTCGCCCTCGTGGGTGGTGGTCCCGGTGACCCCGAACTGATCACCGTCCGCGGCCGCCGTCTCCTCGCCAGGGCCGACGTCGTCGTCGCCGACCGGCTGGCCCCGCGCGAACTGCTCGACGAACTCTCACCCCACGTCGAGATCGTCGACGCCGCGAAGATCCCGTACGGCCGCGCCGCCAGCCAGGACGTGATCAACTCCACCCTGATCGACCGGGCGAAGGCCGGAAAGTTCGTCGTGCGGCTCAAGGGCGGCGATCCGTACCTGTTCGGCCGCGGCTTCGAAGAAGTCCTCGCCTGCGCCGAAGCGGGCATCCCGGTGACGATGGTCCCCGGTATCACGAGCGCCTTCGCCGTCCCCGCCGCGGCGGACGTCCCGGTGACCCATCGCGGCGTCGCGCACGAGGTCGTCGTGGTGTCCGGTCACGTCGCGCCGGACGACGAGAAGTCGCTGGTGGACTGGGACCAGCTGGCGAAGATGCGCGGCACGATCGTGCTGATGATGGGCGTCGAGCGGCTTCCGCTGTTCGTCAAGGCCCTGCAGGCGGGACGGCCGGGCGACACGCCGGTGGCGATCGTCGAGGACGGCACCATGCGCACGCAGCGGGTTCTCCGCTCCACTTTGGACAAGGTGGTCGAGGACGCCGCGGCGGCCGGGGTGCGGCCGCCCGCGGTGATCGTCTTCGGCCCGGTGGCGGGGCTGGCTCAGCCCTCGTAACCGCGATCCGAGACGTAGAACCAGTCGGCTCCGTCGTCGCCAGGGGTGTCGAGATGCTCCGCGCGGACCAGCCCTGCCCGCAGCGCAACCCGCTGTGACGCGATGTTCTCCGGCCGGACACGGGCGATCACGAGGTCGTCCGGCCGGTGGACGCGGGCCCAGTCCACCGCCGCGGTGGCGGCCTCACCGGCGTACCCGGAACCCCAGGAGGCGGGGAACAGCCGGTAGAAGAGGTTCAGCACCGGGCGGCGCCGGAAGCCGACGATCTTCACCCCGCAGAATCCCAGTGTCTCCGCCGAGTCGTGGCGCCGGACGGTCCAGTATCCGAAGCCGTACCGGTTCCACTGGTGCGACCAGCGGAGTAACAGCAGCTCCGCCTCCTTACGCGTCTCCAGCAGATCCGAAGGGTTGTGCACACAGGCCTCAGGATCGGTGTGGAGGGCGAAGATCGCGTCGAGGTCTTCGGTGCCTGGACGGCGCAGGAGCAGCCGCCCGGTCCTCAGCTCCTCGGCGCCCACGGCCTGGGCCGGCGCCGGGTCAACGGTCATGGCAGCGCGCGGAGAAGTCGGCGATGGTGTCGGTCAGGCGGGTCGGGTCGAACCGCAGCTCGACCGGGCTGCGAGCCTGGACGAACTCGGCCGCCGGCATGTCCGCGGCCAGCGTGTCGGCGTCGCCGAAGGGATGGATCGGGTCGCGCTCGTGCCCGATGACCAGCGCCGGGGTCTCGATCTTGCACCGGACCGACTTGGGCGGCGCGATCCGCCCGAAGAGCACGCCGTGCAGGAGCGCGGCCATCGGCGCGGGCTGCTGGGACAGTGTGTCGGTGACGACGTCGACCCATTGATTGCCGTGCGGCACGAGTTTCGCCGCCAGCGCCACGCCCTGCACGGTCACCGGCAGGAACCGGGCGGCCATGAGCAGCGGCGCGAAGGTGATGAGCCCGGCGACGATCGCGTTGTCGAGCACGGGCATCTCGACGACCAGGCCCAGCGCGCGCTCCGGAGCCGCGACACCCACTTCGAGCGCGACGTTGGCGCCCAGCGAGGTCCCGCCGATGACGGCGGCGTCGATCTCCAGATGGTCGAGCAGCGCGACGGTCTGCTCCGCGAAGGCGGGCATCGAGTACAGCCACGAGTCGGTGGGCCGGTCCGAATCGCCGTGACCGAGCAGGTCGAGGGTCACCGCCCGGAAACCGGCCCGCGCCAGCCTGCGGGCGAGCGGGGCGTGCATCCGCCGCGTCAGCATGATGCCGTGGGTGAGCACGACCACCCGGTCGCCGGAGCCGAACTCGGTGTAGGCGAGCCGGTGACCCTCATGGGTGAAGGATCCCGACAGCTCGATCGGCCGGGAGGATCGTTCCCCTCGCCGTCCGGGGGTGGGTGCGGGCAGGTCGGCGACCGCGATGGCGCTGCTGGCCGGGCTCATATCCCACCGTCCTTCGTCGATCGTCGGTACTCACCGGTAGTACCCGCTGGTACCAGGAAAGCATCTTGTGACCACCGTGGCACAGTGGCCGTTGGCAGCCTGTCAATCACATGAGTCAAGATGACCTCATGACCGCTACAGCTGACAGTCTTCCCGATCTCGTTTCGCTCAAGGTGGAGATCGACGGGCACGTCGCCGAAGTGACGCTGCTCGGTCCGTCCAAGGGCAACGCGATGGGCCCCGATTTCTGGCGTGAGCTGCCGATCGTCTTCCGTGCGCTCGACGCGGACCCCCAGGTCAGGGCGGTCGTGCTGACCGGGAGCGGCAAACACTTCTCCTACGGGCTCGACCTGCCCGCGATGATGCCCGGCTGGGGCGAAATGCTCGGCGGCGACGCGCTCGCGGGCCCGCGGACCAAGTTCCTCGACGAGGTCCGGTCCCTCCAGGCGAGCGTGTCCTCGGTCGCGGAATGCCGCAAACCGGTCATCGCGGCCATTTCCGGCTGGTGCATCGGCGGTGGCGTCGACGTGATCGCGGCCGCGGACATCCGCCTGGCGAGCGCCGACGCGAAGTTCAGCGTGCGCGAGGTCAAGGTCGCGATCGTGGCCGACCTCGGCAGCCTTCAGCGGCTCGCGCCGATCATCGGCGAAGGACACCTGCGCGAACTGGCCCTGACCGGCAAGGACATCGACGCCGCGCGTGCGGAGAAGATCGGCCTGGTCAACGACGTCTACGCGGATCAGGACACCCTGCTGGCCGAGGCCCGCAAGCTGGCCGGTGAGATCGCCACGAACCCGCCGCTGGTCGTGCAGGGCACCAAGAACGTCCTGTCGGCCAACACCGAACGCCAGGTCGCGGACGGCCTGCGGTACGTCTCGGCCTGGAACGCGGCCTTCCTGCCCAGCAAGGACCTGGGCGAGGCCGTGCAGGCCTTCCTCGAGCGCCGCGCGCCGGAGTTCAGGGGGGAGTAAAAAGAACCGGCGGCCCAATCAGCGGACCAGGAGGACGATCGTGAGCGCTTCGGAGGCATACCGCACGTTCCGCGAGGCACGGGACTATCTACAGGCCCATCGCGAGGACTACGAAACCGCCTATCGGGACTTCGTCTGGCCCCGGCCCGCCGAGTTCAACTGGGCGCTGGACTGGTTCGACGTCGTCGCGGCCGATCCGGCCAATCAGGACCGGTACGCGCTGTGGATCGTCGAAGAGGACGGCATCGAGAACCGCTGGACCTATCCGGAGATGGCGCGGCGGTCCAACCAGGTCGCGAACTGGCTCCGCTCGCTCGGCGTGGCGAGGGGCGACCGGCTGATCCTGATGCTGGGCAACCAGGGCGAGCTGTGGCAGACCATCCTCGCCGCGATCAAACTGGGCGCCGTCATCATCCCGGCCTCGACCTTGCTCGGCCCGGCGGACCTCACCGACCGGGTCGAGCGGGGCGCGGCGAAACATGTCGTGATCCGGTCCGTCGACGCGCACAAGTTCGAGAACGTCGAGGGCGACTACACCCGCATCGCCGTCGGTGAGCCGGTCGAAGGCTGGCAGTCCTTTGTGGACGCCTACGAAGAATCGGACACCTTCACGCCCGACGGCCCGACGGCCGCGGAAGACCCGCTCCTGCTGTACTTCACCTCGGGGACCACCGCGAAGCCGAAACTGGTGCAGCACACGCAGGTCTCGTACCCGATCGGCCATCTGTCCACAATGTACTGGATCGGCCTGGAACCGGGCGACGTCCACCTCAACATCTCCTCGCCCGGCTGGGCGAAACACGCGTGGAGCAACGTCTTCGCGCCGTGGAACGCCGAGGCGACGGTGTTCCTCTACAACTACGCGCGATTCGACGCGGTCTCCCTGATGGCGCAGATGGACCGGTGCGGTATCACCAGTTTCTGCGCCCCGCCGACGGTGTGGCGGATGCTGATCCAGGCGGACCTGACCGTGCTGAAGACGCCGCCGCGCAAGGTGGTCGGCGCGGGCGAGCCGCTCAACCCCGAGGTGATCGACCAGGTCGAAAAGGCTTGGGGTGTCACGATTCGCGACGGTTTTGGGCAGACGGAGAGCAGCGTCCAGATCGCCAACACCCCCGGACAGGACGTCGTGCCGGGGTCGATGGGCCGCCCGCTGCCCGGCTTCACCGTGGCGCTCGTGGACCCCGTCACCGGCGAACGCGCGCAGGAGGGCGAGATCTGCCTCGACCTCGACCATCGACCGGTCGGGCTCATGACCGGATACGCCGACGACGAGGAACGCTCCGCCGCGGCCTTCGCGAACGGCTTCTATCACACCGGGGACGTCGGTTCGATCGACGAACGCGGCTACATCACCTACGTGGGCCGGACGGACGACGTCTTCAAGGCGTCGGACTACCGGATCTCGCCGTTCGAACTGGAAAGTGTCCTGCTCGAACACGAAGCGGTCGCCGAAGCGGCGGTCGTCCCGGCGCCCGACCCGATCCGGCTCGCGGTGCCGAAGGCCTACGTCGTCCTGACGAACGGGCACGAGCCCACGGCCGGCACCGCGGTGTCCATCCTGGCCTTCTGCCGGGAACATCTGGCCCCGTACAAGCGAATCCGGCGGCTGGAGTTCGCCGAGCTGCCGAAGACGATCTCCGGCAAGATCCGGCGGGTCGAACTGCGCGGACGCGAGAACGAAGCCGACGGGCGGCCGGCGGGGGAGTTCCGCGAGGAGGACTTCCCGCAGCTGAAGGGCTGACCTCCGACGGCGGACACACGTGATCAGGCGGACGACACACGTGATCAGGCAGTGTCGTCCGCCTGATCACGTGTGTCGTCCGTCCGATCACGCGTGACGGTCAAGGCAGGAGTGTGGGTCGAACGACCCACAGCGCGGTAACCGGAACCGCGTTAGCATCCTCGGCAGTGAATCGTTGACAACCCGTGGGGGTCACGGGTCTCACCTTCCCTGCTTTGAAAGGTGTTCCTGTCATGCGCATTCGTTTCCTCCTGCCGATGCTCGCCCTGGTGGCCGGGCTCGGTACCGCGGTGGCCACCCCGGCCGCCGCCGATCCGGGCCCGGTGACGGCGGGCGAAGTGTCCGTCGCCGACGCCTGCTACTCCTGGGGACGCACGTTGTCCGAGGGCGCGTCCGGTGAGGACGTCCGGCAACTGCAGATCCGGGTCGCCGGGTATCCCGGCTACGGTGGCGTGCTCGCCCTCGACGGCCAGTTCGGCGCGGGCACCAAGGCCGCGGTCACCCGCTTCCAGCAGGCGTACGGGCTGGCCGCGGACGGCATCGCCGGCTCGGCCACGTTCTCGAAGCTCTACGCGTTGCAGGACGACGACTGCACGCCGGTCAACTTCACCTACGCGGAACTGAACCGGTGCAACTCCGACTGGTCGGGCGGGAACGTTCCACCCGCGACGGCGAAGGCCAACGCGCTGGTCTCGATGTGGAAGCTGCAGGCGATGCGGCACGCCATGGGAGACCGGCCGATCGACGTCAACGGCGGCTTCCGCAGCGTCGCGTGCAACAACGCGGTCGGCGGCGCGACCAACAGCAGGCATCTCTACGGGGACGCGGTCGACCTCGGGGCCGGTTCGCAGGGCTTCTGCGGATTGGCGAAGCAGGCCCGCAACCACGGGTTCGCCGAGATCCTCGGCCCGGGCTACCCCGGCCACAACGATCACACGCACGTGGCACACCGGTCGACGCGGTTCTGGTCGGCGTCCTCCTGCGGAATCTGAGTCACTCCCAGCGCCACAACGACGGCGGCCGTCCTCCCTTGGGGAGGGCGGCCGCGTGTTCGGTGGTGCGCCGCAAACCGGGGACCCGCTCCATGGTCCGGCCGAGATTGGCCGGATAGGGGCGGTCCCCGGTCAGCGCTTCGGTGGCGTCCAGCGCCTGTGCCGTGGTGAAGATCGGTCCCAGCAGCCCGGCGGTGAAGGCGACGTCCCGCCACAGCCGTTCGGCCAGCATCGGGCGGCAGTCCGCGACGATCCGGTCGTGGTCGAACGCCAGCGGCGGGACTTCGTCCAGCGGCACCCACAGGACGTTCCCCGGGTCGTCGAGCGCGGGATTCACCGTGGCCCACAAGGCGATGGAGAGCGTGGGACCGCGGGGATCACGGTTCGGCTCGTCGAAGGTGGCGAGCTGTCCCGTCGCCGAGACCGCGTCGGGCGGGAGGCCGAGTTTGCCGACCACCGCCCGGCTCGCCGCCTCCCGCAGCCGTTCCCCGAGCCCGAGCAGCACCCCGGGCAGGGCGAGTTCCCCCTCGAACGGCCCGGCCGCTCGCGGCGCGATTCCCAGCAGGACATTCCGGGTGCCGGGGGCGAACCGCACCACGAGCACGTCAACGGACACCGGCGTCGACTCGATCACGCGTTGATTGTCGACCTTGCCTCCGCGACCCGGTAACCGGCCCTGTCCGGGCCGTACCCGGTGACGGCCACCGGCAGCCGCGCGCCGAACCACGCCAGCGGATCCGGCAGGTCGACGGCGGGGGAGCCGTCGCGGGGCACGACCTTCAGCCCGGTCGCGTCGAGATGGGTCACCGCGAACGCGTCCACGCCGTCGCAGGCCGCGATCGCGTAATCCAGCAAGGCCGCGTCGAGATGACCAGCCCGCCACGCGCCCTGGAACTCGCCGGTTTCGTTGTGCGTCTCGGGAAAGCGGGCGAGTACGGCGGCGGATTCCGTGGGGAGCGGCCCTGCCCCGTGCCGAGTGAGGTAGGTCCGCGTGACCCCCACGACGGTGTGCGGGCGCCCGCCCAACAGGGTGCGGGCGTTGTGCGGTGTGGTCGTCGACCAGGTCGTGTGCGGGTGGAATCCGTGGTGCTGGTCGAGGAGAACCCCCTGCGCT
The DNA here is from genome assembly GCF_044461365.1 of Amycolatopsis sp. NPDC049868. Taxonomy (NCBI): domain Bacteria; kingdom Bacillati; phylum Actinomycetota; class Actinomycetes; order Pseudonocardiales; family Pseudonocardiaceae; genus Amycolatopsis; species Amycolatopsis sp. NPDC049868. Next base: position 421,834 of record NZ_JBITKV010000004.1, read on the forward strand.
CCCTCGAACACCAGCCGCCCGGAATCCGCCAGCCGTCCCGTTTCGTCTCCGTCGGTGATCCGCACCGCGCCCGCGAAATCGCGGTACAGCGCCACCAGTTCGTCCACGCTGTGCGGCGGTGTGGCGAGCGGCGCGTAGAACCGCGCGAGCGCGTCCAGTTTGCGCCGCAGCACCGACGGCCGGGTGCAATCGGCGACCGTGGGCGCTTCCCCCGGCGCCCCGATCACCTCCTGGTTCTCCACCACGTCACCCGGCACGGCCCCGGGCAGCAGCGAGTACCAGACGGTCTCGCCGATGCCCTTCCCGCACGAACCGTGCCGGTTCACGCCCCGGGCCTCCTCCCTGGCCCGGTTGGCGTGGATGTGGAACGGCGTCGTGAGCAGCGCCCGGCCGTCCACGCTCAGCAGTGAGAGCGGATTCCGGACGCCCGCCGCTTCGAGCCGCCGCGCTTCCGCGGCCAGCGCGAACGGCTCCACGAGCACGAACCGGGACAGATGGGTGGGCACGCCGGCGAACGTGCCTGCCCCGAACTGGCTGAAGGTGTGGTGCCGCCCGTCCACGACGACGTTGTGCGCGGCCTGCGCGCCCCCGTTGAAGCGGACCACCGCGGTGGTGGGCCGGGCGGCGCAGAGCGCGTCGACCACCGCGCCCTTGCCTTCGTCGCCGAAGCCGAGCCCGACCACCACCACGTGACCATCCGGCAGATTCATCGCAGCACCACGTCGCTCGGCCCGCCGGCCTCGGGTACCGCCGACGTGACGACCGATTTGGTGCCCAGCTTCGCCAGCGCCTTGCCGACCGACTTGCTTTCGGCGACCGAGCCGACGTCCGCGAGATCGGCGAGCGCTCGGTCGACGTCGACGACCCGCTCTTCCAGTCCGATGGTGGCGGCGATCAGTTCGCAGACCGCGCCGGGATCGTCGAGCTTCAGGAAGTTCTGGCCGAGCAGATCACTCCAGTGCTCGCCGATCTGCGGGTCGTTGTAGTACGAAGACTGGTTCGGCAGCACGAAGTAGACGTGCCACTTGCGCGCCAGCTCCCGGTACACCGAGGCCGGGTCGATGTCCTCACGCACGTCGTCCCCGAGCACGCGGCGGATGTGGCGGGCCTCCAGCGCGGGCTTGTTCAGCTCGTCGCCGATGATGAACAGATAGCCCTTGCGGCCGCGGTTCTGCCACGCGTCGGTCACGACGTGCCGGGCCATGAAGTAGGCGGCCAGTTCGTAGGACTCGCTCTTCTGCCCGCCGCCCCCGCCTTCGAGGAAGATCGTGCGCAGCTGCTCGTCCATCCGGTTGTCCGATTCGAACTGCCCGACCTGCAAGGGAACCCGGTCGCTGTCGGCGTCGCCGATCGCGCCGAACAGCACCTGCGGATCGGCCAGGTAGCCCCGGCGCTTCAGCAGGCCGTGCAGTTTGCCGAGCTTGCCCTGCATCACCCGCGGCACCCGGCGCATCGACCCGGTGACGTCGAACAGCACCGCGATCGGCGTCGAATCGGTGTGGTCGGCCGAATCCCGGCATTCGCGCACGGCGTTCAGCGGGTCCAGCGCGGGCGCGACCTTCCATTCTTTCGCGGGTTTGGAGCGGAGATCGGCGGTGTAGCCGAAATCGTCCTCGCCCGTGGCCGCGCGGAAGGTCTTCGCCGCGGCGTAGGCGTTGTCGTCCCAGTGTCCGTGTCCCATGGTCAGGCTCCTGTCTCGGGGATGATGAACGGTCGGAAGGTGCGAGGGCCGTACAGATCGGCGAGCAGTTCGTCGTACTCGTCGAGCAGATCGGCGGCCTCGGGTCGCTGTGCCGGGATCTCCTGAAGACACCACTTGGCGAACTCGCGCTGGCGGGTTTCGCCTGGTGACAGGAGATCCAGCATCATGCGGTGGAGCATGTGGACGTCGGTGGCCGCGGTCATCGGCAGTCCTTTGTGGACTTCCGGTGGGTAGTGGACGGATTTGTCCGCCGCCAGCGGGAGCGCACCGTCTTGGACGGCGAAGGACCAGCCGACGAGGACGATGCCGTGCTGTCCGGGGTGGACGAGCACGTTGTCCGCGGTGAGATGGCCGTGGACGACACCCGCGCGATGCGCGCCTGCCACGGCACGCAGGAGGCGACGGTGCATCCAGGCGTAGTCGCGGCCGTCGAGCCCGCCGGGGAAGGCCTTCCCGACGTCGGCGAGGGTGATGAAGCCGTCGACGAGCGGATCGAGAACGCTGAACGCGCGGTCGCCCCTCGCGACCGGCCCCGACGTGTCGAGCAACCGCGGGTAGTAGGGACGGAGCCAGCGGTGCCGTTCGGTGAAGCCGTCGAGCGCGCGCAACGCTTCCCATTCGGCGTGGATCAGCGGGTTGAGCGCCGGATCGCGGGCGAGTTTGACCAGATGCGGTCCGGTGGTCCGGTAGGTCGTGGCGACACTGCCCACCGCGTGCGGCGCGACGAGGGGGTAGGCCGACGTCGCCGTGGTGACCGTCTGCCGCCGGGCCCGCTTCCACTCGTCGTGGAGGCGGTTGAGCGTGGCGGCCGCGCGGTGGGCCCGCGCGTCGCCGGGGTTGCGGTCGGGGTGGAGCACGGCCGCCAGTTCGCGGTAGCGATGGCGGGCGAACAGCGCGGCCGCGTCGGCCGTGTTCTCGACCATCGTCACGGCTTCTTCCCTGGTGAGCATAGTTTGAGTCTAGACGACTCTTACTTCTGATGGCAAGCGGGTTCCGCCGCCCCTGAAGTACATGAAGGCCCCCTTCCTTGCGTCAGGCGCAAGGAAGGGGGCCTTGGTTCCAGCTGTCCTTACCGCTCAGGAGCCCGGAAGCTCAGGTGCGGGTCGCCTCGATCTGGCGCTCGTCCTCGGTCGAGCAGCTCGTCACCGGATCGTTCGGCCCGCTCCCGCAGGTCCAGGCCCCGACGACGACCGGGCCCGGACCCTGCGGTGACGCCGCTTCGGCCGGAGTCAGCTTGGCGAAGTAGTCCTTGAGTACTTGTGCCGCTTCGGCACAGTCGGTCTTGCCGCGGACGACGACCTTGTTCTTCGCGCCCTGGAATCCGGTGACCTCCCCGCAGGGTGAACCGGCGAGGGCCTGGTCGGCCGCCGGAGCCGAGGAGGGCGACGGCGCGGCCGCGGGGGCGGGATCGGCGCCGCAACCGCTCAGCAGGACTACGGCGAGCGCGGCGGGAAGCACGGAGAGGCTCTTCATGGGCCCTTCTTCTCGGGGATGGTTCATTCGACGGGAACGACGGCGGCGAACACGTTCTGCTCGCCCTTGCTGCAACTGGTACCGCCTTGGGCGGCGGGAGCGCCGGAAACGCACAGCCAGCCGTCCACGGTCTCGCTGACCGGCTCGTCCGAACCCGCGGACTGCCGCCCGGCGATCCTCTTGTGGAACGAGTCGACGATCCCGGTCGCCTCCGCGCAGGAGACGCCCGGCCCGTTGAGCACCTGCAAGGTCAGCCCGCTCGCCGCGGTCACCGTTCCACAGGAACCCTGTACCGGTTCAGCGGGTTTCGGTTTCGGGGCGGGAGTCGGTGCGGTGGACGGATTCGGCGCGGTTTGCGACGGGATCGGCGGCACCGATACGGGGGAGGCGCTCGAAGGGAGTGAAGGCGGTGAGACCGACATCGAAGTGACTGGCGGTGGCGGAGCTTCGCCCGAACAGGCGGCGAGCGTTCCGGCGACGGCGCAGACCGCGAACAGGCGCCGCCACGTTCCCGTGGTCGTCGAGGCGGGCAAGGCGATCCTTTCGTCGGCCGGTCGTGGCCGGCCCATTCTGACCCGGCCGGGCCCGATGCCGTGGCATTGAGCCACGTTCGATTCGCGGGAGGTTATCGCGACCCCGCCGCCGCGATACCCGAGGACCGCCCAATCACTGTCCATTGTGGACAATTAATATGCCGTTCACAGCGCGGCAACACCCTGCTGTCGTCGCGAACCGATCGGACGAATCCGGCGCCGAGCCGTTAACGCGCGGCCCTGTTCTGCCGAAAATGAAAGTAGCGCTCCGGCGTGTCCCAGTCCCCGTCACCGAAACCGTGAGAGCGATGAAGACCGACGAACAGACCGACCCCGCGTCACCCCAGGCCACCGCACCGGCGAGCACGGAGCTTCCGCCGACGGCACCGTGCACCGTCGTCTGGTGTGGCGGCCGCCCGTACGTCCTGGAGAACTCGGCGGGCCACCACCGCTGGATGGGCACCGACCACCGAGGCAGGCCCGTGGCGCTGACCAGCGCGGACCTGCAACGCCGCGGCTGGACGCACACCCGGGCCAGCTGACGCGGGAGGACCTGCCGCCGCTGGCTAGGCTGAGCGGGTGAGTACGCCCCCTGAACCGAGCGTGACCAGCGAAGAGCCTTCCCTGCTGCGGCAGGCCCTGAACGTCCCCAACATGCTTTCGATCCTCCGGCTCGCCGGGGTGCCGGTCTTCCTGTGGCTGCTCCTCGGCCCGAAGGAGGACGGCTGGGCGCTCGCGCTGCTCGTGTTCAGCGCGCTCACCGACTGGCTCGACGGCAAGCTCGCCCGCTGGCTCAACCAGATGTCCCGGCTCGGCCAGCTGCTCGACCCCGCCGCCGACCGGCTCTACATCCTCGCGACCCTCATCGCCTTCCTGATCCGCGACATCATCCCGTGGTGGCTGGTGGTCCCGCTGGTCGTCCGCGAGGCCGTCCTGGGCGTCTGCGTCCTGCTGCTGCGCCGCCGGGGGTTCGCTCCGCCGGAGGTCACCTACATCGGCAAGGGCGCCACCTTCGTGTTGATGTACGCCTTCCCGTTCCTGCTGCTCACCCAGGGCGGTTCCGACATCGCCGCGATCGCCCGGCCGATCGGCTACGCCTTCACGGCGTGGGGTGCGGTGCTGTACGTCTATTCGGGCGTGCTGTACGTCGTCCAGACACTGCGGGCACTGCGATCGGCCGTTCCCGGCGAGTTGCGGGAGGCGCCGGGCGCGTGACCCGGCGGGATGCGAAACTTCGCGCGTCGGTTTCGAGTGAGGGCATCAGAAAGGGGAGCGGCGTTGTCCACTCCAGAAGAACTGCGGTACACCGAGGAACACGAGTGGGTCTCCGTGCGCGACAGCGGGCTCGTGCGCGTGGGCATCACGGAGTACGCCCAGGACCAGCTCGGTGACGTGGTGTTCGTCGAACTGCCCGAAGTCGGCAAGCAGGTCGGTTCGGGCGACGCGTTCGGCGAGGTCGAGTCGACCAAGAGCGTTTCGGAGCTGTTCGCCCCGCTCGACGGCGAGGTGGTCGCGGTCAACGACGCGGTGACCGAGTCGCCCGAGCTGATCAACAGCGACCCGTACGGCGAGGGCTGGCTGATCGAGCTCCGTCTCGACGACGCGAGCTCGGTCGAAACCCTGCTGGAGGCCGAGGCGTACCAGGCGCTGATCAAGGAATAGCCGCAGGCCGCGGCCCTTCGGGAAGAGTAGGGGGAGCCGCGGGCCGGAGATTCGATCAGGCACGGTACGTTTGACCTCCACACGTTCTTGAGTAGTGGCAACACACATGCGTTAGGAGAGCTCAGGTGAGCACGAACGACGGGCCCGGCGTTCCCCCGGAGCAGTCTCCGGAGCGGACTTCTGTCTTCCGGGCCGACTTCCTGGCCGACGTCGAAGGCACTGAGGCTCCTCCGGCTGCCGAGGCCCCCGTCCAGGGTGTGGACGCGCTGCCCGCGGGTTCCGCGCTGCTGGTCGTCAAGCGGGGCCCGAACGCGGGTTCGCGCTTCCTGCTGGACCGCGACACCACCAGCGCGGGACGGCACCCGGACAGCGACATCTTCCTCGACGACGTCACGGTCTCGCGGCGGCACGCCGAGTTCCGCCGTGAGGGCGGCGAGTTCGTCGTCATCGACGTCGGCAGCCTCAACGGCACCTACGTCAACCGCGAGCCGGTCGACCAGGCCGTCCTCGCCGGTGGCGACGAGGTGCAGATCGGCAAGTTCCGCCTGGTCTTCCTGACCGGCCCGGGTTCCGGGGGCCAGGGGGCACGGTGACGGCGGCCGGGCGGCCTGATCGGGATGCGTCGCAGCGCGATGGGTTGAGCATCGGGGCCGTGCTGGCACAGCTGCGCGGCGACTTCCCCGATGTCACCATCTCCAAGATCCGGTTCCTCGAGGCGGAGGGTCTGGTCCAGCCGGGCCGGACCCCGTCGGGGTACCGGCAGTTCGCCCCGGCGGACGTGGAGCGGTTGCGGTTCGTCCTGTCCGCCCAGCGGGATCACTACCTTCCGCTGAAGGTCATCAAGGAACAGCTGGACGCGGCGGATCGCGGTGCCGCGCCCGAGGCGGGGATGCCGAGGCTGCCGCGGAAACTCGTTTCACTCGACGCCCCCGGGGAGAACGGCGGACTGCCGTCCCCCGGGGACTTCGAGACCGATCGCGAGATCAGGCTGACCGAGGAAGATCTGCTCCACCAGGCCGGCATCGACGCCGCCACCCTGGCTGAGCTGCGGCAATACGGGTTGGTGCGCCCAGGCGCGGCGGGGTTCTTCGACCCCGACGCGGTCCTCGTGGCGAAGACCGTGAAAGCGATGACCGAATTCGGTATAGAGCCGAGACATCTGCGTGCCTTCCGGGCCGCGGCCGACCGCGAGGTCGGCCTGCTGGAGCAGATCGTGACCCCGGTGTATCGGCATCGTGACGAGGACGCCCAGGCAAGGGGCGATGAGGTCGTCCGGGAGCTCGCGGCCTTGACCGTGGCGTTGCATACGCTCTTGGTGAAGGCCGGAATACGGGCTGTCACGGGCGGTTGAAGGGTTCCAGGGGACCGGGAACGCCTTCAGGCCACTTGTCAATGACTGAATGTTCGGCACCCTATGCCGTACCGTGAGAGTTGGGTTTGCCACGGGCGAACCAAGAATGTCGGAGACAGCGAGCACAGCGCTCGGAAGACGGGTAGCGTCGGGACTGCCGTCGCTTGGTCGTCGAGACAAGCGTTGCAGCCCGTGCGCACGAGAGGGAGGCGAAGCCCGATGAGCGAGATGCGCGTCGTCGGCGTGCGGGTGGAGCTACCCGCGAATCAGCCGATCTTGTTGCTGCGGGAAACCGAAGGCGAGCGTTACCTGCCGATCTGGATCGGCTCGGTCGAGGCCACCGCCATCGCCTTGGAGCAGCAGGGAGTCCGCCCGGCCCGTCCGCTGACCCATGACCTGCTCAAGGAGGTCATCGGAGCGCTGGGCCGTGAGCTGGAACAGGTCGTCATCACCGATCTGAAGGAAGGCACGTTCTTCGCGGAGCTGGTCTTCGACGGGGACATCCGGGTTTCGGCGCGGCCGAGTGACTCGGTGGCGCTGGCGCTGCGGGTGGGAGTGCCCATCCACGCCGTCGACGCGGTGCTGGAGGAAGCGGGCCTCATCATCCCCGACGAGCAGGAGGACGAGGTCGAGAAGTTCCGCGAGTTCCTCGACTCGGTCTCGCCGGAGGACTTCCGCGGCGCGGACACCTGATCCACATCGTGAGAACTCGGGAAGGGGCGGCGCCTGATGGTGCCGCCCCTTCTCCTTGCGCGCGTTTGGTCCTCTGAATGCGGTTCGCGACGGCTAGGCCGCGGTCGCCTTGAGGAACAGGTCCGCCAGTTCGCGGCCGTACCGCTCCAGATCCAGCTTCGGATCCGCCGCGAACTTCGCCGCGACGCCGTCGATGGCCTGGGCGATCGACAGTGCCATCACGTCCGCCGCGAAGTCGCCGAAAGCGCCTTCCTGCTGGCCCTGACGGAGCTGACGTTCGAGCCGCCCGGTCCGGAACTCCTCGACGAGCGGCGCCGACATGAACCAGCCCTCGGCGTCGGAGCCGCTGGCAGCCATCTCGACCATGACCCGCACCAGTTCCGGGTACGAGCCGAGGAACGCGATCTCCGCTTCGATGTAGCCGCGCAGCAGCCCGGCGCGATCGGTCGTGCCCTCGATGCGCTCTTCGAGGAACTTGTCCTTCATTCCCGTCGCGGTGGTGACCACGGCCTGCATCAGGCCGGCCTTGTTGGTGAAGTGGTAGGAGATGATCCGGGTGCTGGACAGCCCGGCCCGCTCCTTGATCTTCGCGAACGACGTCTTGTGATAGCCGAGATCGGAGATCGTCGCGATCGTGGCCCCGACGATCTGGGCCCGCCGGGCCGCCTCGGTGACCGACAGCCCCAGCTCCGCCTGAACCTCTTGCAGGGCGCTCTGGGTGGAGGGATTTACTTGCATGAGTAAAAATTAACACGGCCGAGTAAATCAGGCAAGCGTGCCGCCGAACGGGGGACTCTCCTCGACAAGCCTCAAGAAGAGCTTGAGGCCGACCGCGCGTCGCGTTGACCGGTTTGCCGGACGCGCTTACCGTCAATGGAGGTGAATCGCCAAGGTGTGATTCGGATGTCTGGGGCATTCGTCTTGACGATGAACTCCGGTGCGGACTCCCGTGGGTCCGCGCGGCTTTGTTCGCCGGCCGCCAGGTCGGGCGAGGGGAGGCATGGCGTGGTCGAGGCTGGTAGCCCTCAAGAGCCGCTCGTTCCGGTCGCTGACGGCGAGCAGGGCGAGCTGTTCCCCGACTCTTCCCTCCCGGACGAACTCGTCGGCTACCGCGGCCCCGCCGCCTGCCAGATCGCCGGGATCACGTACCGGCAGCTCGACTACTGGGCCCGCACGAAGCTGGTCGCGCCGAGCATCCGCACGGCGCACGGTTCCGGTTCGCAGCGGCTCTACTCGTTCAAGGACATCCTCGTCCTGAAGGTGGTCAAGCGGCTGCTGGACACCGGCGTCTCCCTGCAGAACATCCGCGTCGCCGTCGATCACCTGCGCCTGCGTGGCGTCCGCGATCTCGCCAAGGTCACCCTGTTCTCGGACGGCACCACCGTCTACGAGTGCACCTCGCCCGAAGAGATCGTCGATTTACTCCAGGGCGGGCAGGGTGTCTTCGGGATCGCGGTCAGCGGCGCGATGCAGGAGATCAGCGGCACCATCCACGAGTTCCCGGCCGAACGGGCCGACGGCGGCGTGATCGAAACGGTCACGCCGGACGAGCTCACGCAGCGCCGTAACGCACGTCGCACCGGCTGATCATGAAGCCGCGAGGGCGGCAGGGTAGGCTCACTTCCGCGGTCGACGAATCCGCGCGGGAGAGACCGAGTCGATAACCGTTGAGCTCGGCGCCGAAGGAGCAAGTCCTCCCCGGAACCTCTCAGGCACCCTGGACCGCGCGGAAGAGACGCCTCTGGAAAGTGGTTCGCCAGGTCACAGCCTGGCGGCCCCGCCGACGGTGCAAGCCCGGCTCAACACTCGGGCGAAACTCTCAGGCGCCCCCTCGGGGGTACGGACAGAGTGGGGAGGGCCAGGACAATCCGTCCCGGCCCCACCCCCGCGTCTTGGGAGGTCCCCGATGGAGCCCGTTTCACTGGCCGCTCTCGAATCCGGAACCCCCTTCGCGGACCGGCACATCGGTCCCGGCGCCGAAGAACTCGCGCGCATCCTCGACGTCGTCGGTGTCGCCTCCCTCGAAGAGCTCGCCGAGCGGGCAGTTCCCGCCTCGCTGCGTGAGTCCGCGACCCCGCCGGACCTGCCATCGGCCGCCACCGAGACCGGCGCGCTCGCCGAACTCCGCGCGCTGGCCGCGCGCAACCGGCCGATGGTCCAGATGATCGGCCTCGGCTACCACGACACCGTGACCCCGCCGGTGATCCGCCGCAACGTGCTGGAAAGCCCGGCCTGGTACACGGCGTACACGCCGTATCAGCCGGAGATCTCGCAAGGGCGCCTCGAAGCGCTGCTCAACTTCCAGACCATGGTCGCCGATCTGACCGGTCTGCCGATCGCCAACGCGTCCATGCTCGACGAGGCGACCGCCGCGGCCGAGGCGATGACACTGGTCCGCCGGGCGGGCAAGGCGAAATCGAGCCGGTTCGTGGTCGACGAGGACACCCTGCCCCAGACGATCGAGGTCCTGCGCACCCGGGCCGAACCGCTCGGTATCGACCTGGTGACCGCGGACCTGTCCCAGGGCATCACCGGACTCGGGCTCGGCGGCGACTTCTTCGGAGTGCTGCTGTCGTATCCGGGCGCGTCGGGGGTCGTCCGTGAATGGGAGCACACCATCGGCGAGGTCAAGGCGCTGGGCGCCGCCGTGGTGATGGCCGCGGATCCGCTCGCGCTGACCCTGCTGCGGTCGCCCGGTGAACTCGGTGCCGACGTCGCGATCGGGTCGACACAGCGGTTCGGTGTCCCGATGGGCTTCGGCGGGCCGCACGCCGCGTATCTCGCCGTCCGGCAGGGGCTCGAACGGCAGTTGCCCGGCCGGCTGGTCGGGGTGTCGAAGGACGCCGACGGCGCGCCCGCGTACCGGCTCGCGTTGCAGACCCGCGAACAGCACATCCGCCGCGAGAAGGCGACGAGCAACATCTGCACCGCACAGGTGCTCTTGGCGGTCATCGCGTCGATGTACGCGGTGTACCACGGTCCCGAAGGGCTGCGCGCCATCGCGAACCGCGCGCACCGGATGGCCACGGTACTCGCGGCGGGGCTCGCCGAAAGCGGTGTCGACGTCGTGCACTGCGAATTCTTCGACACGGTCACGGTTTCCGTGCCGGGCCGCGCGGCGGGGATCGTCGGCACGGCACGGGAACTCGGGGTCAACCTGAGGCTCGTGGACGCGGACCACGTCGCCGCCGCCTGCGACGAGACGACAACCCGTGAGCATCTTTCCTTGGTGTGGAAGGCCTTCGGGGTCGCGGTGTCCGATGTGGACTCGCTGGACGCGGACACCGCGGACGGCTTCCCGCCGGATCTGCGCCGCACCAGCGACTACCTGACCCATCCGGTCTTCCACGCGCACCGCTCGGAGACGGCGTTGCTCCGGTACCTGAGGGCGTTGTCCGACAAGGACGTCGCACTCGACCGGAGCATGATCCCGCTGGGCTCCTGCACGATGAAACTCAACGCCACGGCCGAGATGGAACCGATCACGTGGCCCGAGTTCGCCGGCCTGCATCCGTTCGCGCCCGCCGAGGACGCGGCCGGCCTGCTCACCGTCGTGGAGGATCTGGAGCGCTGGCTCGCCGGGATCACCGGCTACGACGCGGTTTCCCTGCAGCCGAACGCCGGAAGCCAGGGCGAATTCGCCGGGCTGCTGGCCATTCGCGCGTACCACCGCGAACGCGGGAACGCGGCCCGTGACGTCTGCCTGATCCCGTCCAGCGCGCACGGGACGAACGCCGCCAGCGCGGTCATGGCCGGGATGCGGGTGGTCGTCGTGAAATGCGACGACGAGGGCAACATCGACCTCGGTCACCTCAAGTCCACTGTGGACGAGCACGCGGACGACCTCGCCGCGATCATGATCACCTATCCCTCCACGCACGGCGTGTACGAGGACACCGTCCGCGAGGTCTGCGCGCTGGTGCACGCCGCCGGCGGTCAGGTGTACGTCGACGGCGCGAACCTGAACGCCCTGATCGGGGTGGCGCAGTACGGCAGGTTCGGCGCGGACGTCTCCCACCTGAACCTGCACAAGACCTTCTGCATCCCGCACGGTGGCGGCGGGCCGGGTATCGGCCCGATCGGCGTCCGCGCGCATCTGGCGCCGTACCTGCCGAACCACCCGCTGCAGCCGGACGCGGGCCCGGCCACCGGCGTGGGACCGATCAGCGCCGCGCCCTGGGGGAGCGCGTCGATCCTCCCGATCTCCTGGGCCTACGTCCGGATGATGGGCGCGGAAGGCTTGAAGCGGGCGACGCTGACCGCGGTCGCGAACGCCAACTACGTCGCCAAACGTCTCGCCGAGTACTACCCGGTGCTGTACTCCGGGCACGACGGCCTGGTCGCGCACGAATGCATCCTCGATCTCCGCGCGCTCACCAAACGGACCGGCGTCACCGTGGACGACGTCGCCAAGCGGCTAGCCGACTACGGACTCCACGCGCCGACGATGTCCTTCCCAGTCGCGGGAACGCTGATGGTCGAGCCCACCGAAAGCGAGGATCTCGGCGAACTCGACCGGTTCTGCGACGCGATGATCGCGATCCGCGGCGAGATCGAGAAGGTCGCCGCGGGGGAGTGGCCGGTGGAGGAAAGCCCGCTGCGCAACGCCCCGCACACCGCGCGTTGTCTCGCGGGCGAGTGGGATCGGCCGTACAGCAGGGAGATCGCGGTCTTCCCGGCCGGGTTCACCGCGTCGAAGATCTGGCCCCCGGTGCGGCGGATCGACGGGGCCGCGGGGGACCGCAACCTCGTCTGCTCCTGCCCGCCACCGGAGGCCTTCGCCTGAGTGTCAGCCGGGCATCTTGTCGAGAAAGCCCAGCACCTGCTTGATCCGTCCGTCCTCGACGGTGATGACGTCGAACCCGATCGCCAGCGGCTCCTCCGCGCCCTCCGGGCCGAGGTACCACTGGAACCGCGCGATGTCGTGATGCGCGTCGGGCGCCGCGGGCAGGCTGAACTTCAGGCCCGCGAACTGGGCCTGCGCGCCGGCGATGAAGCCGTCGACACCGTCGTGGCCGGTGACGGCGCCGAGCGGGTCGGTGTAGGCGGCGTCCTCGGTGAACACTTCGGCGATCAAGGCGCGGCGCAGGTCCGGGTCGGTCTCGTTCCACACGGCGATGTACTGCTCGGCGACGCGCTGGATGTCCGACATTGGTGTCTCCTCGTTCCGTTGTGGGGTAACCGATGCCGCAACTCTGTCGGCCGGGGGTGGGGCCCGTCGATTACGCGGGAGGTAATGGCGGCCCGGCAACCGGGGCCGTAGGTTCGTGATCGTGACGACCACAGTGACCGCGGGCCGCCGCCCCGTCGGGGAACTCCTCCGTGAATGGCGTGACCGCCGCCGGATCAGCCAGCTGGACCTCGCCATCTCGGCGGATATCTCCACCCGGCATCTGAGCTTCGTCGAAACCGGCCGGTCCAAACCCAGCCGTGAGATGGTGCTGCGGCTCGGCGAACACCTGGAGGTGCCCTTGCGGGAACGCAACCAGCTGCTGCTGGCCGCCGGTTACGCGCCCGCGTACACCGAAACCGGTCTCGGCGCCCCGGAACTGGCGGCCGTCCGCGAGGCGGTCCGCCAGCTGATGACCGGCCATGAGCCGTACCCGGCCGCCGTCGTCGACCGCTGGTGGAACCTGGTCGACGCCAACACGAGCATCTCGCTGATGACCGACCTGGTCTCGCCGGCCTTGATGACGCCGCCGGTCAACGTCCTGCGGGTGACGCTGCATCCGGACGGGATGGCGCCGTACGTGCTGAACCTGGGGGAGTGGCGCGCCCATCTGCTCGGCAGGCTGCGGCGTCAGGTGATCCAGACCGCCGACCCGGTGCTGACCGAGCTGCTGGAGGAACTGCTCGCCTATCCGTGCGCGGATCCCGTCCCCGAGGTGGAGGTCCCCGGACCGGGTGACATCTTCGTCCCGTTGAAACTGCGGCACGAGGACGCCGAACTCACGTTCTTCAGCACGGTCTCCACCTTCGGGACGCCGCTGGACGTCACGGTCGCCGAGCTGGTGATCGAGTCGTTCTTCCCGGCCGACGCGGACACGGCGGAGTATCTGCGCGCGTACGCCGCGCGCGGGGTGGAATGATGCGGGGCAAGAAGCCCTGCCGCAGACCCCAGTGAGGATTTCCCTTCCATGGCCGTGCCTTCCGTCGTCCTGAACAACGAGGTAGCCATCCCCCAACTCGGTTTCGGCGTCTGGCAGGTGCCCGCGGGCGACACGGCCAAGGTCGTCCGGACCGCCATCGAGGCCGGGTACCGCAGCATCGACACCGCCGCGTCGTACCGGAACGAAGCCGGTGTCGGCGAGGCGATCCGCTCGGCGGGAGTGCCCCGCGACGAACTGTTCATCACCACGAAGCTGCCGAATCCGGGCCACGGCTACGACGAGGCGCTCCGGGCGTTCGACGCGAGCCTCGCGGAACTCGGCCTGGACCACGTCGACCTGTACCTGATCCACTGGCCGATGCCCGCCCGCGGGAAGTACGTCGAAACCTGGCGGGCGCTGGAAAAGCTGTACACGGACGGCCGGGCGCGGGCCATCGGGGTGTCGAACTTCCACGCCCCGCATCTGCGGCGGCTCTTCGACGAAACCGGGATCGTGCCCGCGGTCAACCAGGTCGAGCTGCATCCCCGGCTTCAGCAGAAGGCGTTGCGGGAGTTCCACGCCGAGCACGGCATCGTCACCGAGGCGTGGAGCCCGCTCGCGCAGGGATCCTTGCTTTCGGACGCGACGCTGACCGCCCTCGCCGCCAAATACGGCAAGAGCCCGGCACAGCTGGTGCTGCGCTGGCATCTGCAGCTCGGCACCGTCGCCATCCCGAAATCCGTGACACCGTCGCGGATCCGCGAGAACTTCGACGTCTTCGACTTCGAACTCGCCGAAGACGATCTCGCGGCGCTCGCCGAGTTCGACGACGGGACGCGCACCGGCCCGGACCCGGACACCTTCTCCTCGTGAGTGGTGAGGACGGTTCTGGTGGACCGGTGTTCGCCTGCCTGCTGGGCTTGGCCTCGTCCCGCTGTCATGGTGGAGCCGATGTCGGCGAGTGGGGAGGATTGGGGACGTTCAGTGTCCCTAATCCTCCCCACTCGGCAGCGAACCGGGCCGTGCGAGCTTGATCAACGGAAGATCGGGGACGTTGAGTGTCCCAAATCCTCCGTTGATCAAGCTCCGAGACCCGAGCGACCCCTTCGACGACCGCCGACACGTCACATTCGCCCTGCTCAGACCTGGGTAGGGCGAATGCCGGTCCGTCCTCACCCCTCATGAGGCCGGAGGTACGGGAAAGGCCCCTTCCCGAGCGGTGAAGGGGCCTTTCCCGTGGTTCGGGGCCTCAGGTGGCCTTGATACCCGCGGCCGCGAAGTCGGCCTGCTGGGCGGGCTGCTGCAGGTACTGGCGGAACGTCTGCGAGGCGCGCATCTGGACCTCGTCGATGTTCTTGCCGGCCAGCCCGACGAGCGGGTAATCGGCCGAACGCGCCGTCGCGACCGACTGGGCGGGCGAACCGACCAGTTCGGGCTTGGCGGTGTTCAGCTCCGTCACCCAATAAGAGGACTCGGGGATCCAGGCGGCGGGAAGACCGCCGATGGAGTCGAGATTGGTCCGTCCGACGAGGCCGTCGAGCACGGAAGCGGAGGACAGCGCGTCGATCTGGATGATCACGCAGTGGTCGCGGACCACGGTCGCGGCGTTGTTCCACCGCTCGGCCGCCGCGCGGACCGGCTTCTCGATGCTGGGGGTGACGATGACCCGCATCGGGGTGTCGCCGGCGCTGCACGCCTTGGCCTGGGCTTCGGCGCGGGTGTTGAGCTCGCCGTCCGCCCAGTTCCAGCCGAACACGCCGATCGCGACCAGGACCACGAGGACCAGGCAGGCGATGGGCCACTTGGCGATCCGCCGCCGCGGGGCCTTCTTCCCGACGATCCGGTGCGAGCCGGTCGCCTCACCGCGACCCTGAGGCCGCTTCGGCGGGTCGAGGGGATGCGGCACCGGCTCCTCGGCCACGCTGTGTCGCCCCATCGTTGTCCTTTCGAAACGTGCGCGCTCGCGCTGCGTATGCAATCAAACCGTTATCACTCTAACAGGGGAGGATGTTACGGGGAATGCGACGACTCACAGTTGTTTTCCGCGTGTCGCGGGAACCTTCCTTAACTCGGCAAGGAGTCGTTGGCAATGCGCTATCAGGTGCTCACGCAGCGGCGCGGCCCGGCGGGCGAACCCGGCCTGCGCGCGGGCGTACTCGGCACGGCCTTCCGGGGTCTCGATCCGCACGGGCGAGTACCCGAACGACGCCAGATCGTACGGGCTGGCCCGCATGTCCAGCTCCCGGATGTCCGCGGCCAGCTCGAAGCAGTCCCCGACCAGCTCGGCGGGGACGAACGGATCGAGTTTGTACGCCCACTTGAACAGGTCCATGTTGGCGTGCAGGCAGCCCGGCTGCTCGAAGTCGATCTGGTTCTCCCGCGCCGGCCGCAGGGTGTTGAGCGGCCGGGCGGGCTCGGTGAAGAACCGAAACGCGTCGAAATGTCCGCATCGGATCTCCAGCGACTCGACGACGTCGTCGGTTCCGGCCGAACCGAGCCGAAGCGGAAGTTGTGAGTGACGGACCTCATTCGCCGATTCCCGGTAAACCATTGCCCATTCGTGAAGTCCGAAACAACTGAGTCTCGGCGAGCGGGACGCGGTCGCGGAAAGCAGCCCGAGAACGAATTCGGCGGTCTTGGCCCGGCCCTCGGTGAAGCCCGCCGGATCGAGCATGACGCCGTCCGGAGTCTCCAGGTAGCCCTTCCGCTCCAGGAACCGGCGCGCGGACGCGCCTTCGAGCACGACACCCGGGCCTGGTTGCCAGCGCTCGACATGCCCTGGCCGGTGCGAGTAGTAGCTGAAGAGGAAGTCGAGCACCGGATGCTTCTCGCCCCGCGAACGGCGGCGCTGGTGCGGTGTCGTCCAGCGCCGCATCCGCGTGACGTGGTCGTCCTCCCGAGCCCGCCAGGCAGGCTCGGGAAGGACGATCAAACCGGTCATGACATGACGTGGGTACCGTCGCGGACAGTTCCCACGTATTCCTCGACGAGGTCCTCCAGCGCGACGACGCCGACCGCGGCCCCCGCCGGGCTCAGCGCCCGCGCCAGGTGGCTGCCTTCCTTGCGCATCGCCGACAACGCCTCGTCCAGCCGGGCGTCGGCGCGCAGTTCGGTGAGCGCCCGCGTCTTGTCCGGCGGCACCACGGTGGTCGGATCCTCGCCCACGAGGTCGAGGATGTCCTTGACGTGGATGTAGCCGGTCAGCGTTCCGTCGTCGGTGCACACCGGGAAGCGGGAGAACCCGGTCGAGGACACCGCGCGCTCGACGTCGCCCAGCGTGGGCGAGCAAGGCAGCGTGGTCAGCTGAGCCGTCGGGACCAGCACGTCCGCGACCGTCTTCTCCACCGAGGACAGCGTTTTGCTCAGGCGCTGGTGCTCGGAGTGCTCCAGCAGCCCTTCTCGTCGCGACTCGCTGAGCAGTTCGGCGAGTTCGTCGGAGGTGTAGGCCGTCTCCAGCTCGTCCTTCGGCTCGACCTTGAACACCCGCAGCAGCGAGTTCGCCACGAAGTTCAGCAGCCAGATGAACGGGTTGGCGAGCTTCACCCAGGCCACGTGCACCGGGACCAGCCATAGCGCCAGCCGCTCCGGCTCGGCGATCGCGAGGTTCTTCGGCACCATCTCGCCGATGAGCACGTGCAGGATGGTGATGAACGCCAGCGCGATCGCGAACGAGATCGGGTGCAGCAGGACCTCGGGGATCCCGAACAGCTCGAAGAACCCGGCCAGCCGGTGCGCGATGGCGGGCTCGCCCAGCCGTCCCAGCAGCAGTGAACAGATGGTGATGCCGAGCTGCGCGCCCGCCAGCATCAGCGAGACATTCCTGCTCGCGTTGATCACGATCCTGGCGCGCGTCTTTCCCTGCTCCAGCAAGGCTTCCAGCCGGTCACGCCGCGACGAGATCAGCGCGAACTCGGCGCCGACGAAGAACGCGTTGGCCAGCAACAGGAGCACGACGAGGAAGATGTTGAACCAGTCGCTCATCGGGCGGGCTCCTGCTCGGCGGAGGTCGCGGTTTCGCTGACCCGGCGGACTTCGACCTCGGCGATGCGGAGACGGTCCATTTTGGTCACCGTGAGCCGCCAGGCGTCGAGATCGGTGGCGTCGCCAGGGGAGGGGATCCGGCCGAGCCGTTCGAGGATCAGCCCGGCGATGGTCTCGTAGTCGCCGTCGGGCATCCGGAACCCGGTCTCGTCGGTGACCTCGTCGGCGCGAAGCTGTCCGGACACGAGCCAGTTGTCGGCGCCGACCTGCTGGGACGAGGGCGCTTCCCGCTCGTCGTGCTCGTCGCGGACATCGCCGATGATCTCCTCGACGACGTCCTCCAAGGTCACCAGACCCGCGGTGCCGCCGTACTCGTCGACGACGATCGCGAGCTGGAACCGGGAATCGCGCAGCCGGTTGAGCAGCGAGTCACCCGGCAGCGATTCGGGCACCGTCGGGATCGGCCGCATGACCGAACCGATCCGCACCGTGGCGCGCTGGGGGGCCGGAACGGTGAACGCCTGCTTGATGTGCACCGCACCCTGCACGTCGTCGAGATCCTCGGTGTACACCGGGAAACGCGAGAAGCCGGTGCGACGCGAGATCTCGATGAGGTCGGCGATCGTGTCGTCCACGGTCAGCGATTCGAGCTGGACGCGCGGCGTCATCAGCTCGTCGGCCGTCCGCTCGCCGAAGCGCAGCGACTTGTCCAGCAGTTCGGCCGTCGACGTGTCGAGGGTGCCGCTTTCCGCGCTGGACCGCACGATCGAGCCGAGTTCCTGCGGCGACCGGGCCGACCGCAGTTCCTCCTGCGGCTCGATGCCGAACTTGCGGACGAGGAAGTTGGCGCTGTTGTTCATCAGGGTGATGAGCCAGCGGAACAGCGATGAGAACCGCGAGTGATAGCCCGCGACGGCGCGCGCGGTCTGCAGCGGCCGGGCGATCGCGAGGTTCTTCGGCATCATTTCGCCGAGGATCATCGACAGCGACGTGGCCAGGATCAGCGCGACCGCCAGCGAAACGCCGTTCGCCACGCCTTCGGAGAACCCGACGGCGGTGAACAACGGGTGCAGCAGGTCACCGATCACCGGTTCCGCGAGGTAACCGGTGATCAGGGTGGTGATGGTGATAGCCACCTGCGCGCCGGAGAGCTGGAACGAGAGCGTGCGGTGCGCTTTCTGCACGGTGTGCGCACGCTTGTCGCCGACTTGGCGGACGTTCGCGTCGACCGTGCTGCGTTCGAGCGCGGTGAGGGAGAACTCGGCGGCGACGGCGAGGCCGGTGCCGACGGTCAGCAGGAGGAACAGGAGAATGCCGAGAACGGCGAGCAGGATTTCCATCATTCCCTGCCGGCGGGGTCGGCGGGAAGAGCCGCGGAACAGCCGGGTGTGCCACCCGGCTCGATACTGTCACCAGGTGACTGCGCGTCGCGCACGAAAAGAGTCACTCCTCGATCGAAATCAACTGACACCGCCGCTGTACTGCGACGATGGGACAATCTTAACGTGTTCCCCCGGCCGCGTGGGCACGGTGCCGCCGCACGCTCTCCTCGACCAGATCGAGAACGGGGCCGAGATCGTCACCCGGCTGGCCCATCGCGAGGTGGGAGACGAGACCTTCGAGAACGAGTTCGAGGTACGCGGTCAGGACGTCGACGTCGACGTCGTCACGCAGGATCCCGGCGTCGCGCTGACGCTCCAGACGGCGGCGGGTCGCGGCGGTCAGCTGATGGGACCGCTCGGCCCAGCGGGCACGGAATTCGGGGTCGGTACGCAGCCGTCGGGAGACCTCCAGCCGGGTGCCGAGCCAGTCGGCGGGGTGTTCGCTGCGGTTCGTCAGCAGCTCGCGCATCACCTGGACGAGACCCTGCTCGGCGACGATGTCGGCCATCCGCACCGCGTCGTCCTCTGCCAGGGCCAGGAAGAGGGACTCCTTGTCGCGGAAATGGTGGAAGATCGCACCGCGGGACAGGCCGGTGGCTTCTTCCAGCCGCCGGACGGTGGCACCCTCGTAGCCATGGCGTGCGAAGCACACGCGTGAGCCGTCGAGGATCTGGCGCCGGCGTGCGTCGAGGTGATCCTGGCTGACCCGTGGCATCCTGGAATCCTGACACCGGGGACCGGGTTAATGCAATCCGTACGTACGTACTGTGACCAGTTCGCGGGATGATCGCCCTGACCGGGAACCGGGCGGCTCCGAGACACGTCGGACCACTCGGCCGGATCGGCTGACACGCCGTCCGCCACTTGGCTACTCTTTGTCCATCACCGTGTGTGAGTGCTGAGGGGAAGGTGCGGGTGTGAACATCATCGGCGACGCCGCGAGCGCGATCAAGGCCGTCTGGGGTGACCTCACCACGCCGAAGGAGCCGACCGTTTACGGCGGTGGGGGCGGCGGTGGCGGCGGGTTCGAGATGAGCCCCGAGGAGCTGAAGACCGTCATCGGGCTCTGGCAGGACGAGCTGAAGAAGGTCTCCGAGGACGGCATGAAGATCGAGGACATCCTCGCCGATCTGCGGCCGCCGGGCCAGGACGAGGCCAGCTCCAGCTATGTCGATTCCGGCGTCGATTCGCTGCTCGCCTTGCAGAAGCAGAACGACTCGATGAAGGAATACATCACGGGCTACATCGCGAAGCTCGAGATCGCCAGGACGAAGACGATGGTCACCGACCAGGCCAACACCCTGCGCACGACCTGAGGATGCCGAACGTGTTGAGGAATCGCGCCGCGGTGGCGGCGCTCATGCTCGTATCCGTCGCGGTGGCGGGCTGCACGGGGGAGACACCCGGTACGGCTACGCCGACCCCGGGAACCTCGCCGTCGTCGGCGTCTTCCGCCGCACCGGAGGATCCGAACGTCCCGAAGGTGGCGGATCCGCTGGACGCCTCGGCGTACGTCGGTGACGCCTGCAAGCTGCTTCCCGCCGCCGCCGCCGCGGAGCTGGGGTTCACCGAGCCGGGCGAACCCCGGTCCGAGTCGAGCAATCCGAGCTGCGGTTGGTTCATCAGGGGCAAAGGGGAGACGCTGCAGATCATCCTCGGCAGCGGAAACCGCGAAAAGGGCGCGGGTGGCCTGGCCGGAATGTACAAGGCCAAGGAATCCGGGCAACTGAGGTTTCTGGAGCCCGGCCCCGAGGTCGACGGCTATCCGACCGTCTATTACGGAATCCAGGACAGGCGAGCACGGGGTAACTGCGATCTCGCGGTGGGCGTCGCGGACGACCTGACGATCAACACCTTGGCCGCCGGCTACGGCAACGAACAGAACTCGTGCGGGACCGCGCAGAAACTCGCGTCGGCCGTGATCAAGACACTCAAGGGGGCATGAGGGTGGACGGCAAACAGATCTACGAGAACTTCACCCAGGGCGACACCCGCAACCTGCGCAGCGCGGCCGATCGCGTCGCGGAGCTTTCCAACGCCTATGTCGAGCGCGGGATGGCCATCAAGTCCCTGCAGACGCGGATGACGGCGTCCTGGACGGGGTCCGCCGCCGACGCGGCGAACGCCGGTGCGGGCCCGCTTGAGCAGGCCTTCAAGGAGACGGCGGACCCGCTGTTCCAGACCAGGGACTCGGTGACGACGCAGGCCGACAGCTTCGACGACTCAGGGTCGTCGGTCGTCCCCGTGCCGCCGAAGCCGGACAAGCCCAACCCCTGGACCACCGGGCTGAAGGGCGCGATCCCGATCGCCGGGCCGTTCATGGTCAACAACGACATCAAGAACTACCAAGAGGGCGTCGCGAAGCACGAGGCGGCGAACCAGAACAACGTCCGTGTGATGGACCAGTACGACTCGGTCACCAGCAGCACGAGTTCCAGCCTGCCGACCGATTACGGCGTGCTGAAGAACGACGGCGCGGACGTCAGCGTCAAGACCCCGGGCGGTACGCCCCCGATCAACCCACCGGTCATCCCGGTCAAACCCGTCAGGAACGGCGGCGGGGACGACAACGACGGCACCGACACCAGCGGCACGGACGACAACCGCACCAACCCGAATCAGAACAAGCCGGGCGACGAGCGCACGCCGACCAAACCGGGCCCGAACGACGACCGCCCGGTGATCCCCAGGGACCGGCCCGACCCCGTCATCCCGCCGACGACGCGCAAGCCGGGGGACGGCGACGACACCACACGCCCGACCGGCGGCGGCAAGGGCAAGCCAGGGCCGACGACCGAGATCCCCGGCCGGATCCCCGGACGTGGTCCCGGCGACTCGGACAACGTCATCGGCCTGCCGAACGGCCCCGGCCAGAACTACAACCCCGGACAGAACCCGCCAGGGAGCACCGGCGGTCGCAACGTGCCCCCGCCCAACAGCGCCGCGGGCAGGCTGCTCGGCGGCGAGGGCGGCACCGGCGGCAGGGCCGGCGCTCCCGGTTCCGGCGGTCTCGGCTCGGGCAGGGGATCCGGCATGGGCGGTCTCGGCGGCCTGGGTGGCGCCGACCATCTGGCCGGCGGTCGCGGAGCGGGCGGACGCGGCGGTGGCCAGATGGGTCCGATGGGAGCCGGCGGCAGGCGCGCCGACGGCGACGAGGACGACGAGCACCAGCGTCCCGACTACCTGATCGAGGCCGACCCGGACGCGATCTTCGGCACCGACCAGCGGACCAGCCCGCCGGTCATCGGCGAGTAGCGGATGACCGTGAGAACAGGCCGGGTGGACGTCCCGGTCGAAGCCTTGGCGGTGCTCGCCGAACGCGAACGCGTCGGCGACCTGCACATCACGCTGCGTCCCGAACCGCGCTGGCTGTCCAGGACGGCCCGCGCGGAGGCGGACAAGCGAGTGGAAGCGGCGCTGGCGCAGGCCGGGCTGCTGGATTCGAGCGGCCGTGCGTCGGTCGACTTCCTGGACTGGCTTCCAGTGCTCACGAAACCGGCCATCGAGTACTACGGCTGGGTGAACACCGGAGGCGAGACCTACGGCGTCCTCGCCGCCTCGCTGGGACTGCAGGCGGTCCTGGCGGTGGCGTCCGGTGACTGGGTCGGGCTGCAGGAGATCGATCGCCGACGGCTGCCCGAAACGCTGATCGAGCAGCTGCCGCCCGTCCCGGCGGGCGGCGGCAGGCTGCGCACGGTCCGCGCGTACGAGCTCGAAGAAGCGGCCCGCCGCGGCCCGGACACGCATTCGCTGCCGCCGGTGATCGCGGACATCGTCAGCCTCGTGCAGCGGCCGGTCGAGGGAAGCGGCGAGCTCTACGTCGGCAAGCGGGACGAGGTCGGCAGGCACGTGGCCGCCGAGGATCCGCTCCACTTCGCCGACACCGACTGGGGCCGATACCTCAGCTACACGACCGGCCACGGGAACGACGCCGTGGTCCACATCGGACCCGCCGGCCCGGCGGAGCTGGCAGACGCGCTTCAGCACGTCTCCAGCACCCTCGGCGGCTAGTCCCTCACCACGGAAAGACCGCCTTGAGCGCGGCCGAGATCGGTTCGAGGTCGGCGACGAGGCGTTCGAGTTCGTGGGGACTCAGGGAGTCGTACGGCGTCTCCGCCAGCCGGTCGGTCATGGCCTCGACACGTTCCTTCGTGGCGCGCCCGGCTGGGGTGAGCCAACCGTCCGCACCGACGAGACCGCGGTCGCGCATGCCGTCGACGACCGCGGTCAGCCGCGTGGCGGGAAGATGGCCGACCCGGCCGAACTCGTTCGCGGGGATGCCGGCGGACAGGGCGTGGAGCACGTGGGACTCGGTGCCGCCGATGCCCTCGGCCAGCAAGGCGACGGTGTGGCCGTCGCCCCGGTGCTCACGCAGGAGAGTGGCGGCATGCCACAGCCTGGCCACGGGTTCCTGCGGGATCGGAAGCGTGCGGAGAGCGGCGTAGAGAGCGCGCCCCTCCACCGGCGCGCTGGTCGCCGCTTTCAACAGGAGTTCGCCCGCGCGGGCGACTCCGGGGGAGTCGGCGAGTTCGCCGAGGATCCGTCGTATCCCCGCGACGCATCCCTGTTCGCGGGCGGCCAGCGCGGCCTCGGGCGTGGTCAGCTCCCAGACCTTCGGGATGTGGCGGGCCACCTCGCCGGGGGCGAAGTTGTAGAAGATCGCGTGGATCACCTCGGCGGGCACCGACCGGCCGAACGGTGCGGCCCGGCCGGCGAAGTAGGCGTCCCATTGGCCGCGCAGGCCGAGCGCGATCAGGGCCTCGTCCGACTCGTCGGCGAAGTAGGGCACCAGACCGATGGGCTCGATCAGGTCGTACATGCGGCGGGCGTGCGACATCTCATCCCCTGAGGCTCGTGGCGGCGCCATCGTGGCAGCCGCTCACCTTGTCCACGAACGTCCGAGGCCCGAACAGACACTCGAGCCACAGGGATTCGCCGAGAGGCGGAAAAGAACGCGCGCCCGGACACCGACCCGGGCTATTGTGACAGCGCTGTTGTATTTCTGGCGGGGTCTGGGAGGACGAGAACGTGACACGGCTGTATCCGGAAATCGAACCGTACGACCACGGGATGCTCGACGTCGGCGACGGGCATCTCGTGTACTGGGAGGTCTGCGGGAACCCTGACGGGAAACCCGCCGTCACGCTGCACGGCGGCCCCGGAACCGGGTGCAGTACGGGCCTGCGCCGGTACTTCGACCCGGCCAAGTACCGCGTCGTGCTGTTCGACCAGCGAGGGTGCGGCCGGAGCACCCCGCACGCGGGGGAGCCCGAGGCCGACCTCTCCGCCAACACCACCGACCACCTGATCGCCGACATGGAACGGCTTCGCGAGCATCTGGGCATCGAGAAGTGGCTGCTCTTCGGCGGTTCCTGGGGCTCGGTGCTCGCGCTGGTCTACGCCGAGCGCCATCCGGACCGGGTCTCGGAGATGGTCCTGATGGGCTTGGCCACCGGACGCCGGAGCGAGACCGACCTGCTCACCCGCGGCCTCGGCGGCGTCTTCCCCGAGGCGTGGGCGAAGTTCCGCGACGGCGTTCCCGAAGAGGATCGCGACGGCGATCTGGCGGCGGCGTACCTCAAGCTGCTGATGGACCCCGATCCGGCGGTGCACGAGAAGGCGGCGGCCGACTGGTGCGCCTGGGAGGACGCGATCATCCCGACCTCCCCGCCGTACAAGAGCTTCGAGACGCCGGAGTTCCGGCTCGCCTTCGCCAGGCTGGTCACCCACTATTGGAGTCAGGGGTCCTTTTTGGACGAAGGTGTGGTGCTTCGGGAAGCCGGGAAACTGGCCCACATCCCGGCTGTGCTCGCCGAAGGAAGTCTCGACCTGGGCAACCTCGTCGGCACCCCGTGGGAGCTGGCGCACGCGTGGCCCGGCAGCGAACTGGTGGTCATCGACGAGGTCGGCCACAGCACCCAGGACGAGCCGATGCGCGAAGTCCTCATCGGCGCGACGGACCGCTTCGCCTCCTGAGTCACGGATCGCGCGTGAAGGCCCCCTGCCCTCGGCTCAGCCGAGGGAAGGGGGCCTTCACGCGCGTTGTCAGGGGATGACCAGCGCGGGGGCCGATTCCGGGGTGGAGGCGTCCGAACGGGTGGTTTCGGCGAGCCGCAGGCCGGTGGTGCGGGGTGCGATCCGGTCGAGGTTCCACGAACTCAGCAGCAGGGCCACCTTCGCCCGCATCTCGGTCCGCAGGCGCAGGAACGAATCGGCGGGATCGGCGCCGACCTCGCCGAGCAGGAGCCACCAGGCCCACGCGGCCGCGCCGGCGTTCGCGACGAAGTCCGGGATCACCGGGATGCCACGGGCCGTCAGCCCCGCCTCCGCGTCGGGTGTGGTCGCCGCGTTGGCCGCTTCGATGACGACCTTCGCCTTGACGACGCCCTGATTCCCGGCGCGCAGCGCGTAGGAGATCGCCGCCGGGACGAGGATGTCCGCGTCCGTCGCCACGATCTCGTCGCGGGGGAGCGGCCGGACGTCGGCGGGGAGCCGGCTCCGGTCGATCTCGCCGTACTCGTCGCGAAGTTCCAGCAGCGCCGGGATGTCGAGACCTTCGGGCCGGTACAGCGTCCCGGCCGCGTCGGCGACCGCGACGACCTTCATCCCGGCTTCGTGCAGGTACCAGGCCGCCCCGCCGCCCATGGTGCCGATGCCCTGGATGGCGACCGTGGTCTTCTCGGCGGGCCACTCCCACGCGTCGGCGACACCGAGGCAGGCCTGTGCGACGCCGTAACCGCCGATCACGTCGCCGAGCAGGAGCCCGCCGGGGACCGGTGTGCTCAGCCCGGCCTGTACCCGGCGAAGGGTGTGCGCCGGATCGGCCGAACGACGGATGGCGGCGTGGTACGACTGCTCGAGCCCGAGTTTCGCGAACACCTCGTCGATCAGGTGCTGGGGCACGCCGAGGTCTTCGGCGGTCACCCAGTGGTTGTCGATCCACGGCCGCAGGAACGAGCAGAACCGTTCCAGCACACCGAAAGCACGCTCGTCCTTCGGGTCGAAGTCGATACCGCCCTTGGCCCCGCCGACGGGCAGGCCGAAGGTCGCGGTCTTGTTCGCCATCCCCCTCGCCAGGTCCTCGACCTCGCTCATCGTGCAGCCCGCGCGCATCCTGGTCCCGCCGGTCGCGATACCGGAGACGAGGCTGTGCACAACGAGGTAGCCGGTGGCACCGGTGACGGGGTCGGTCCAGACGAGCCTCATCAGCGGTTCGGCGTTCCTCGCGGCCATGCGGCCACCTCCTTCGTGGATTCGGGGTCGTCCTGCGCCACTTCCGAGGGTGCGCCCGCGCGGGCGCGCGCGTCCATTTACCGAATCTGAACGATGATGTGCAGAGAAACTGGTGTAACGCGTCACCCGGCGTCCGCGACCGCGCCCGATTACGTTGAGGCCATGGAGCTTTCGTTGCACCGCCTGAGGATGCTCCGCGAGCTGAGCAGGCGCGGCACCGTCACGGCGGCCGCCGCTTCGCTGCATTACACCGCTTCGGCGGTATCGCAGCAGCTGGCTCAGCTGGAGCGGGACGTGGGCGCGAAGCTGTTCGAACGATTCGGCAGACGGGTGCAGCTGACCGAACTGGGATTGCTGCTCACCGAGCACGCCGAAGAGATCCTGGGGTCGGTCGAACGGGCGACATTGGCCTTGGAAGAGGCCCAGGCGACCGTTTCGGTCCGCCTCATGGCCGGGGTGTGGGCTTCGGTCGCGTCGGGTCTGTTGCCGCACGCGCTGGCCGCGCTCGCGGGTGAGCATCCGGGCATCCAGGTCCGGACCCGTGAGCTGGCTCCCGAGGACACCGCCGACGCCGTCCGTGACGGCGAATTGGACCTGTCGTTCGTCCTCGACTATTCCGACGCGCCGATGCCGTGGGACGCGGGCCTGGAGCGCGCGGTGATCGCGGTCGAACGGCTGCACGCCGCCGTACCCGCCGGTGCGGTGCCCTCCGGGAGTGCGTCCCTGCCGGAGCTGGGTGAGCATCCCTGGATCCTCGCCAGCCCGAAGAGTCATTTCGGTCGCGCGGTGCGCACGGCGTGTCACCGTCACGGGTTCGAGCCCAAGATCAACCACGAGGTCGAGGAGCAGTCCACGGCGATGGCGATGGTCAGGGCCGGGCTCGGGGTGACCCTCGTTTCCGACCTCGGGCTCGGGCTCCGGCCGCCGGGGATCGACGTCGTCGCGTTGACCACACCGTTGCTGCGGACGGTTTCGATCGCCTACCGGACGACCTCGTCGCGGCGACCGGCCCTGCAGCTGGTGATCGAGGCGGTGCGTAACGCGGCCGCGGCGCTGGGCCTGGGCACGGAGCCCGCTTTGCCCTGATCGTCCCGTCCCGGGACGTGGTCCGGCGATCCTGCCCCGCAAGAACCCGCCTGAATTTGTCGGACCCCGCGTGTAGCGTCCGAAGTCAAGGTATCTCAACTATCGGACAACCGACTGGACTGCGGAAAGATGACTACTGTTCATGATTTCCCCGAGAAGTCCGGGAGCGCGTCGAACGCGACGGCGAAGGTCCTTTCGGACCGCGCCGAAGGCGAGGCGTATGTCGCTTCCGTGTGCTTCAAACACGGGCCGCCGAGACTTCTCGGCGTAGAGCTGGAGTTCACCGTGCATTACGCCGACGAACCCGCCAGGCCCCTCGATCCCGACGATCTCGCCACCGCGCTCGGCCCGCATACGCCGCGGACACTGCGCCCCGACAGCCCCGCCCTCCCGCTTCCGGCAGGTTCACCGCTGAGCCTCGAGCCCGGATGCCAGGTGGAGATCTCCGCTCGACCACAGACCACGCTGCGCCACCTGGACGCCGTCGTCTCGGCCGATCTGGCCCACCTCGAAAGTCTTCTCGCCGCACGAGGCCTGTACCTGGGGGACACCGGGATAGACAGGTATCGTGCCCCCGCCCGCAAGCTGGGCACCCCGCGCTACGCCGCGATGGAACGCCGCTTCGCCCCGATGGGCCAGGGCGGCGCGACGATGATGTGCAGCACCGCGGGCCTGCAGGTCTGCGTGGACGCCGGTGAGGCGCACGACCTGGCCGTCCGCTGGGCCGCCGTCCACGCGCTCGGCCCGCCCCTGCTCGCCACCTTCGCCAATTCCCGGATCCACGCCGGCCGCGACACCGGCCACGCGTCGGCGCGCTGGCTCGCCGTCATGGAAACGGAAAAGGCCCGCACCCGGTCGGCGGAACCGGGCGAGGATCCGGCCGCCGAGTGGGCGGGCAGGATCCTGGACACCCCGCTGATGGTCCTTCCCGGCCCCGGCGGCCGCTGGGACGCGCCCGATTCCCTGACCTTCGCCGACTGGATCGACGGACGGGGCGAGAGCGCCGGGCTCGGCAAGCCGACCGAGGACGACCTGGCCTATCACCTGACGACGTTCTTCACCCCGGTCCGTCCACAGGGGTATCTGGAGATCCGCTACCTGGACGCCCAGCCCGCCGCCAGGTGGCTGCACCCGGTGGCCCTGCTGGCCGCTCTGCTCGCACGCCCGTCCACAGTGGACAAAGTGCTCGAACTGTGCGAACCGGTCATGGGCAAATGGGAGTGTGCTGCCCGGTTCGGCCTGGCGGACCGGGCGATCGCCGCCGTCGCGAGCGAGGTGGTGGACCTCGGCTGTGCCGAACTGGGCACGACCGGTCTGCCGCCGGAGACCATCACCGAGATCAGCGAGGGCGTGCAATCCCTCGTACGCGGTTCGAGGAGCCACCAGTCATGAGCGTGGAAAGCACCGAGACCAACCCGCTTCGCGCGCTGAGCCCGCAAGACCTGCGGGCTCACGCGGCCGAGGCGCTCACCAGGGCCCGTGAGCGCAGCGTCGCGCTGACGAGCGTCGACGACGAAGACCTGGTCCGCCAGCATTCGAAACTGATGTCGCCGCTGGTCTGGGACCTCGCGCACATCGGCAGCCAGGAGGAGCTCTGGCTGGTGCGCGACGTCGGCGGGCGCGAGGCGCTCCGGCCCGACATCGACGACATCTACGACGCGTTCCAGCACGCCCGCGCGGACCGCCCGGCGCTGCCGCTGCTCGGCCCGGAGGAAGCGCGCAAGTACGTCCGCGAGGTCAGGGAGAAATCCTTCGACATCCTGGAAACCGTTCCCTTGCAGGGCAGGCGGCTCACCGAGGACGCCTTCGCCTTCGGCATGATCACCCAGCACGAGCAGCAGCACGACGAGACGATGCTCGCCACCCATCAGCTGCGCAAGGGCGACCCGGTGCTGCACGCGCCCGCCCCGCCGCCGTCGCGGTCCGGGCCGCTGCCCGCGGAGGTGTTCGTACCCGGCGGTGCCTTCACCATGGGCACCTCCGCCGAGCCGTGGGCGCTGGACAACGAGCGTCCGGCGCACGAGGTCGCGGTGGAGGCGTTCTTCATCGACACCACACCGGTCACCTGTGCGGCGTATGCCGAGTTCCTCGACTCCGGGGGTTACGAAGACCCGAAGTGGTGGAGTGAGCGCGGCTGGGCGTACCGCAGCGAGCACGGCATCGACGCGCCGCGGTTCTGGAAACGGGAGCAGGACGGCTGGTGGCGGACGCGGTTCGGCGTCTACGAGAAGGTGCCCGCCACGGAACCCGTCGTCCACGTTTCGTTCCACGAGGCCGAGGCGTACGCCGCCTGGGCGGGCAGGCGCCTGCCGACGGAACCGGAGTGGGAGAAGGCCGCCCGGTTCGACCCGGCGACCGGCCGGTCGCGCCGGTTCCCCTGGGGCGACGAGGAACCCACCCCCGACCACGCCAACCTCGGGCAGCGGCACCTGCGGCCCGCGGAGGTCGGCGCGTACCCGGCGGGCGTTTCGCCCCTGGGCGTGCACCAGCTGATCGGCGACGTCTGGGAGTGGACCAGCAGCGGCTTCGAGGCGTACCCGGGATTCGCCGCGTTCCCGTACAAGGAGTACTCGGAGGTGTTCTTCGGCGGGGACTACCGGATCCTGCGCGGTGGCTCGTTCGGCACGGACGCGGCGGCGATCCGCGGGACGTTCCGCAACTGGGATCACCCGATCCGGCGGCAGATCTTCTCCGGGTTCCGCTGTGCCCGGGACGCGCGGCCGAGCGAGGTGGCCTGAGCGGCATGTGCCGTCATCTCGCGTATCTCGGCGAGCCGCGTTCGCCCGCCGAGATGCTCTTTCACGCCCCTCATTCGCTGCTCGTGCAGTCGTACGCTCCCCATGACATGCGGGGCGGCGGCTCGGTCAACGCGGACGGGTACGGCCTCGGCTGGTACGCCGAAGGTCCCGAACCGCTGCGGCTGCGCCGGTCCGCTCCCTTGTGGACGGACGGCGATCTGCCCGCCCTCGCCGGATCGGTCCGGTCGCACGCCTTCCTGGCGGCGGTCCGGAACGGTACGACGGGGATGCCCGTGGTCGAGGCGGCGAACGCGCCGTTCACCGGCGGCGGGTACCTCTTCAGCCACAACGGGCTGGTGCGGGGCTGGCCGGACTCGATGGCCGAGCTCGCCGCGAAACTGCCGATCACCCGGCTCCTCACGCTGGAGGCGACCACGGATTCGGTACTGCTGTGGGCTTTGCTGCGTGAACGGCTCGAAGCGGGCGAAGACCCGTTCGCGGCCGTCACCTGGCTGACCGGAGTGGTCGAGGAGGCGGGGCCGGGTTCGCGGCTCAATCTCCTGCTGACCGACGGCCGGACGCTCATCGGTACCGCGTGGACGCATTCCCTGTCCTATCGGGACACCGGTGACGGTGTGCTCGTCGCGTCGGAACCGTGCGACGACGATCCCGGATGGACTCCCGTTCCCGACCACCACGCCGTCCGGGTCACCGGCGCGGGCGTGGAGATCCTGCCCCTCGAAGCCGATCGGAGCCCTGAGGCACGATGACCGAACTCGACCTCGACGTACACCACAGCGAATCGGATATCACCGAGCAGCTGCGCGCGGACGTCCGCACCGGCCTGGAGGCGGACCAGAAGTGGTTGTCGCCCAAATGGTTCTACGACGCGCGCGGCAGCGAGCTGTTCGAGAAGATCACCGCCCTTCCCGAGTACTACCCGACCCGGAGCGAACGGGAGGTGCTCGCCGCGCGCGGTGGTGAGATCGCCGAAAGCTCGGGTGCGCACACCCTCGTCGAACTCGGCTCCGGATCGAGCGAGAAGACAAGGCTCCTGCTCGACGCGCTCACGAGTCACGGCACGTTGAAGGAGTTCGTCCCGCTCGACGTCTCCGAAACCGCGCTCGCCGAGGCTGCGGAAGCCATCACGGCCGACTATCCGTCGCTTGAGGTCCGGGGCGTGGTCGGTGACTTCACCCAGCACCTCGACCTGCTACCGGGCGACCGGCCGCGGATGGTGGTCTTCCTCGGCGGCACGATCGGCAACTTCCTTCCCGCCGACCGCGCCACGTTCCTGCGCTCG
The DNA here is from genome assembly GCF_044461365.1 of Amycolatopsis sp. NPDC049868. Lineage (NCBI taxonomy): Bacteria > Bacillati > Actinomycetota > Actinomycetes > Pseudonocardiales > Pseudonocardiaceae > Amycolatopsis > Amycolatopsis sp. NPDC049868. The sequence goes on from NZ_JBITKV010000004.1 coordinate 453,060, forward strand.
GTCCGGGAGGTACTCGACGAAGGGGAGTGGTTCCTTCTCGGGACAGACCTGGTGAAGGACCGGGAAACCCTGGAGCGCGCCTATGACGACGCGGCCGGCGTCACCGCCGAGTTCAACCGCAACATGCTCCACGTGATCAACAACGGCCTCGGCGCGAACTTCGATCCGGCCGCGTTCGACCACGTCTCGTATTGGGACGAGGAGAACGAATGGATCGAAATGCGCCTGCGTGCCCGTGAGCCGCTGACCGTCGACATCCCGGGCGCCGACCTGCAGGTGAAGTTCGCCGAGGGTGAATACGTGCGTACCGAGATCTCCGCGAAGTTCCGGCGGGAGGGAATCGCCGCGGAACTGGCCGAAGCCGGTTTCTCCGTGGAGAAATGGTGGACGGACTCGGAATCGCGGTTCGGGGTGAGCCTGGCAAGATCTGTCCGTGGCTAACCCTCTCACGTCGCTCGCCCGCGTGCTCGGCACCAAACCATGGCTGATGGGGCTCGCGGGCGGGATCATCTGGGTGGACAAGAGACTCCACCGGCTGTTCAAGGGGAAGGTGAGCCTGGTCGCGCTGGCCGGGCTCCCTTCCCTTCGGCTGACCACGACCGGCAGGAAGAGCGGGCTGCCCCGCAGTACCAATCTTTTGTACTTTCCGCACGAGGAAGGCTTCGTGCTCGTCGGCTCCAATTGGGGGAAGCCGAACGATCCGGCGTGGACACACAATCTCCGCGCGCATCCCGACGCGGTCGTCGCGCTGGCGGGTAAGGAGATCCCGGTCAGGGCCGGGGAACTGCTCGGTGAGGAGTACGAAGCGATGTGGAAACTGCTGCTGGAGTTCTGGCCCGGTTACTCCATGGAGGAGAAGGCCGCTCGCCGTGTGTTACCGATTTTCGAGTTGAAGACAACCACTCGATAGGTTCGTACCATCCTTTCGGCCGGTGACTGGGTTACCGGCTTGTGCGAGGCTCGCTTGGTGTTACGCGCCGTGACGTCGGCGGCGCATCGTGCGACGTGGTCCGACACGTCGCCAGCCGAGGGAGGAGTCGTTTTGCCGAGATCCACAAGGAGGCCGGTGCGCGGTTTCGCACTGGTAGGGGCACTCGTGGCCGGCGCCGCGCTGACCGGTGCTTCCGGGACGGCGATCGCCGCACCGGACGCCGGGACGTCCGCCGCCCAGGTCGGCGCCACGGCGCCGGTGAACTGGGGTGCCTGCACGGCGGACCAGCTCCGCGGTGTTCCGGCCGATCAGGTGAAGTTCTACAGCTGCGCGCGGTATCGCGTGCCGGTCGACCACGACAACGCGGCGCTCGGCACGATCGACATCGCGATGCTGAAGCGGGCGGCGAAGACGCCCGACAAGAAGGTCGGTTCGCTGTTCCTCAACCCGGGCGGTCCCGGCGGCTCCGGGTTCCGGATGCCGATCGGCGCGGCGAACTACTTCCAGCCGCAGGTGCTGGACCGGTTCGACCTGATCGGTTTCGACCCGCGCGGGGTCGGGGCCAGCAACCCGCTCAAATGCTTCACCACGCAGGAGGACGCGGACGACGTCTTCGCCGCGCAGATCCCCGTACCGCTGTCACGGCAGGAGATCTCCGGGACGCTGGCCTCGTACCGCGACTACGGCCAGTTCTGCAAGAACAACGCGGGTGCGCTGCTGAACCACATGTCCACCAAGGACGTCGTGCGCGACCTCGACAAGATGCGGGCGGCCGTCGGCGACCAGAAGCTGACCTTCGTCGGCTTCTCGTACGGGACCCTGATCGGGTCGACGTACACGTCGATGTTCCCGAAGCAGAGCCGGGCGATCGTCATCGACGGCAACGTCGACCCGGCGCTGCGCACCAGCGACGGCGTGCAGTACGACCGCGAGCGCGCTCGCGGGTTCGAGATCGCGCTGGACGCCTTCCTGCGCAAGTGCGCCCAGGTCGGGCAGAAGTGCTCCTTCAGCGCGGGCACGCCGCGGGAGAAGTTCGACGAGATCCGCGACCACCTGCGCCGGCAGCCGATCAAGCTGCCGGACGGGAGCAGCTACGACATCAACGCGTTCACTAGCACGGTGGCCGGGGTGCTGTACTCGCCGACCTCGTTCGGGCCGCTGGCTGACGACCTGCAGGCGCTGTACAACGTCGTCCACCCGCCCGCGGCGCAGACGCAGACGGCGCAGGCCGTCGAGCTGAAGGTGCTGCGGTCCGGGGCGAACGGGCGCGCGGACGTGGACCCGGACAGCCCGTACACCGGCGACGACTCGTACTTCGCCGTGAACTGCTCGGACAAGAAGATCACGATCAAGCAGGAGAAGGTCCCGGAGATCGCCGCGAAGTGGGAGAAGGAATCGCCCACTTTCGGTCGCTACCAGGCGTTCTCGGACGTGGCGGGCTGCCCGGTGTGGCCGGTGAAGAAGCCGGACGTCTACCGCGGCCCGTGGCAGGCCAAGACCGACACCCCGGTCCTGGTCGTCGGCAACTTCTACGACCCGGCGACCCAGTACCTGTTCTCGAAGCGGATGGCCGACGAGCTGGGCAACGCCCGGCTGCTCTCGGTCGACGCCTTCGGGCACTGCATCCTGGGCGACTCGCTCGGGGTGGACAAGGTGACGGCCGACTACCTGATCGATCTGAAGGTCCCGGCCAACGGCCAGGTCTTCCAGCCGAACGTCCAGCCGTTCGAAACCGCCTGATCCCGGGCTGAAAGTACACGAAGGCCACCGTCGCGGCGGTGGCCTTCGTGGCGTCCGGGGACCGGTCCCCGACTCCCGGCCCTAGGGTTCCGGACGGGGAGGGCCGGATTGGCCGGACGAACTGCTCGTCCAGGAGATCCGGGTGGGTAACCAGGGCACCGGCTTCGGCGTGGTCGCGGCCGCCGGTGCGCCTGGCTCACCCACCGGCTTCAGGCGTTGACGCTCGCGTAGGCGTCCAGACCGTAGTTCGTGGCGTACGCGTTCTCGACCCCGACCAGCAGGTCGACCACCTCGAAGTACCGGTCCCAGAACGGCGTCTCGCGCAGCGCTTCGACGAGCAGCTGGTACGAGTGGTGGTCGTCGGCCTCCCACACCCACACGTCGGTCACTCGTGCGGAGTAGAACTCGGTGTCGAAGAAGCGGGACCGGACGCCTTTCACCTTGCTCTCGATGGCGGGGAGGATCTCGGTCTTGAAGGCCTCCACGCGCTGTTCGACGGTCAGGCCGAGCCACTCGGGTGTGGTCTTCACCAGCATGAAAGCGGTCACTTCGGACATGGTGTTTCCTCTCGATCAGGCGTAAGCGCCGGCTTCGATGTCCTCGGCCAGGCTCGGTCCGTATGGGGTCCACTTCAGGAGTTCGCGGGTGCGCGCGCTGGACGCGGACATGTCCAGCGCGAAGAACCGGCCGACGAACCCGAAGTGCTCGGTGGCGTTCTCCGGTGCCACGGACACCACCGGGACGTCGAGCGCCCGTCCGATGGCTTCGGCGATCTCCTTCGTGGTGACGGCTTCTTCGGCGACCGCGTGGAGCAGCGAGCCGGTGGGCGCGCCTTCCAGCCCCAGCCGGACGAGCCGGGCCGCGTCGGTGCGGTGCACGGCGGCCCAGGCCGCGGTGCCGTCGCCGGGGTAGCCGGACACACCTCGCTCACGAGCGGCCGCGACGAGCGCGGCGACGAAACCGTGGTCGCCCGCACCGTGCACGGACGGCGCGAAGCGGGCACTGATCACCCGTATGCCCTTCTCGGCGTACGCGAGCGCGAGGTTCTCGGCGCCGCCACGATGGGAGCCGGGGCCGACGGCGGGGGAGAGGTCGGTCTCGGTGGCGGGGCGGCCGGTGGCCAGGGTCGAGAGGCTCGCGGCGAGGACGAAGGCCCGGCCGGTGCCGGTCAACGCGTCGGTGAAGGTCTGGACGGCCGCCCGCTCGGCACGGTTGGACTCCGCGGGATTGCCCCAGTCGTGCTTGTTCGCCAGGTGGATGACGGCGTCGGCCGCCTCGGCACCTGCGCGAAGGCCGTCGATGTCGTCCAGGTCGCCGCGGCGGATCCGGGCGCCTTTCTGCTCCAGCGCGGCGGCGGAGGCATCCGATCGGGCGAGGCCGGTGACCTCGTGCCCGGCGTCGAGCAGCTCGTCCACGACGGCCGAGCCGATCCAGCCGGTCGCCCCGGTGACGAATACGTGCATGGGAACGCTCCTTCTATTTGGTGCTACGGGAAAGCCGTGATTGCAGGACGACGAGCGCCCCGAGGACGAGCACGCTCACGCCGATCACCCGGAGTGCCGTGCTCGCGCCGGTGACGAACGCGGAGATCACTTCGGGGGAGCGGCCGGGCGCGGCGACGGCGAGCGCCTGCGCGACGGTGTGCGGATCGTGGTCCGCGCGGAGGTCGGACGGCAGCGCCGCGACGAACCGTCCGGTGAGGACGGTGCCGATGACCGCGACACCGAGCGCGCTGCCGAATTCGCGCGTGGTCGCCTGCAGTCCGGCGCCGACACCGGCCTGCGCCGGCGGCAGCGAACCGGAGATCGCGGCGGACAGCGTCGGAAGGGCCAGTGTGACACCGATCCCGGTCACCACGAGCCAGGCCGCGTAGACCGGATACGGCGTCGAACCGTCACTTGTGGACAGTCCGATGAGGCCGCAGCCGCAGAAGAGGAACGCGATGGCGACGATGACGTCGACCCCGAAACGCTGGACGAGCTTGCCCACGCGCCGCGCGCCGAGAATGACCGGGACGGTCAGCGGGATGATCCCGAGCCCGGTCGGCAGGACACCGAAACCCTTGCCGTACTGGAGGAAGGACGCGTTGACGTAGAACAGCGCGAACATCCCGAAGAAGATCGCGGTCATGCCGAGACAGGCGCTGCGCAGCGCGGGCACCCGGAACAACCGGGGATCGAGCAGCGGGTGCCCGGCTTTCAGCTCCACGAACGTCCACAGGGCGAACAGCACGACGGAACCGGCGAATCCGGCCAGGACGACCGGGCTGGTCCAGCCTGCTTCAGGACCCTCGACGATGCCGAGCAGCAGGGCGACCGAAGCGCCCACGAGCAGGACGGCACCTAGTGGGCTGAGCGGTCGCTCGTGCCGCGGGGACACCGGCGCGATCCGCGCGACGAGCGCGACGAGGACCAGCGAGAGCGGGACGGCGGCCGCGAACAGCCATCGCCACGATCCTCCCGCCAGCACGGCGCCGCCGCCGACGTTCCCCACGACACCGCCGATCCCGGTCATCGACGCCCAGGTCGCGATGGTCACGCCCTTACGCTCGACGGGGACGGCGTGGAGCAGGACGGCGAGTGTGTTGGGCAGCACCGCGGCGGCCCCGACCCCGGTGATCGCCCGGCCCACCAGCAGGAAGGGCACGTTCGGCGCGATCGCCGACAGCAGCGCGCCGAGCGCGAACAGTGCCAGGCCCGCGAGCAGGACACCCTTGCGGCCGAAACGATCGCCCGCCGCTCCGCCGGGGATCACGAGACAGGCGAAGAAGACGACATAGGTGTCGACGATCCAGATCAGCGCCGACGCGGACGGGTGGAGGTCGCTCGCGGCGAGCATGGGGACGGCGAGGTTGATCGCGGCGACCATCCCGACCACGAGCACGACACAGGCGCACATGGTGATCAACAGGCCGCGTCGTGCGGCCGGGCGGTTCGCCGCGGCCCCGGGGCGCTCTCGGATTTGAAGTCGGAGTGGCATGCCTACGACGCTATGGACCAGCTGGTTCTGCGTGCCACGCAACTTTGACAAGGCTTAGTTGCGTACGATGCAACTATGGCCGATCAGCTGGATCTCAACCTCTTGCGGGTGTTCGACGCCTTGCTGCGGGAGGGCAGCGTGACGGCGGCCGCCGAACGTCTGCATCTGTCGATCCCGGCGGCGAGCCGGGCGCTGGGCCGGTTGCGGCGCGCGATGGGGGATCCGATCCTGGTGCGCGCCGGGCGCGGGATGGTGCCGACGCCGTTCGCGCTCCGGACGGCGCCGCGGGTCCGATCGCTGCTCGACGAGGCGTCGGCGCTGATCAGCGCCGACCGCGACCTGGCGATCGGCGACCTCGAACGCACCTTCACCATCCGCATCAACGACGGCGTCGCCGCGACACTGGCGACGGCCGCCGTCGAGGCGACCGCCGCCGTCGCTCCGGGCGTTGTCCTGCGCTTCGTCGCGGAAGGCAGCGAAAGCACCGAAGCCCTGCGTGACGGCTCGGTGGACCTCGACATCGGCGCGGGTGACATCACGGCCCCCGACATCCGCTCGGCGCCGCTGTACCACGAACGCGTGGTCGCGATCGTCAGGGCGGACGGTCCGCTCGGCGGTGTGCGACGTCCGACGCTGGCGCAACTTTGCCGCTATCCCCACGTTTCCGCGTCGCGGCGGGGCCGGGGCAGAGGACCGCTCGACGACGTGCTCGAGGCGGCCGGTCTCCAGCGCCGGGTCGCCGCGGTCGTCCCCACCTCCGCCGTCGCCGCGTTCCTGGTCGCGTCGAGCGACTACATCGGGCTCGCGCCCCAGCGGCTCGCCGAGCAATACGGCCGGTCACTCGGCCTCCGCTGGTTCCCGATTCCCGCCGAGCTGCCGCGGATCGAGGTCTGCCAGCTCTGGCACGCGCGGCTCGACGCCGATCCCGCGCAGCGCTGGCTGCGTGACACGATCCACGCCGCGCTCGGGCCGTCCGGTGGTAGAGTCCCGAAGGTTGATCAACACCGATCGAGTACGAAAGCGAGGTGAGCGGCACATGCCGGAAGACAGTTCTGGACCGACCGGACGTGGTCGCCGTTCACCCGTGTGCGCGGTGCGCTGACCTGCTCCGGTCTCCTTTCCCTGTCTGGCTTTGTGTGCGCACGCCAGAAAAGAGCCGGAATCATGAACACCTTCGAAATGCTGCTCAGGGTCGGCACCGGCGTCGGCCTCGGCGCCGTCATCGGCATCGAGCGTCAGTACCGCGCCCGGATGGCCGGACTCCGTACCAACGCCCTCGTCGCCGTCGGCGCGACCCTCTTCGTCCTGTTGTCCGCCCACGGCTTCGGCGGGCTGAACACCAGCGGTGACGCCGACCCGACGCGGGTCGCCGCCCAGATCGTCTCCGGTATCGGTTTCCTCGGTGCCGGGGTCATCCTGCGGGACGGCCTGAACGTGCGCGGACTCAACACCGCGGCCACCCTCTGGTGCTCGGCGGCCGTCGGATCCCTTGCGGGAGCGGGACTTTACGTCGTCGCGCTCGCCGGGACGGCGGTGATCGTCGGGGTCAACGTGCTGTTGCGCCCGCTCGGCCGCGTCGTCGACCGTCGCCCGGAGAACAGGGATGAGTGCTCGGGGCAGGAAGAGCGCGAGAGGGCTTGATGCCGCTCAGGAGCAGGACAGGAAGTCCAGCACTATCCGGGAGAACTCGGCGGGCTTCTCCAGATTGATCATATGCGCGACCCCGGGGACGACCAGTTTCCGGGCGTCGCGTGCCTCACTTTCGATCTGGTCCGCGATGGCGATGATATCCGCGGAATCCAGATCTCCCGCCAAGGTCAAGGTGCGCGGGGTCAGCTCGCCGGTGCGCTCGACGGCCCGTAGTTCGTCCATCAGCGTCAACCCGGCGAGCCCGTGGCGCACGACCGTCTGCGTGTACATCTCCTGGCAGACCAGCCGGACTCGCTGATCGACGTCCGTGGGCACCCGCCGGGGCCCGTCCACCCACATGCGCAGGATGCACTCGATGGCGGCGGGAAGATCTCCCCGGGCGCCCGCCTCTTCGAGTCTCTTGTTCTGTTCCAGGACGAAGGGATCCTTCGTCACCATCGCGCTGAGGCCGGTCGCGACGAGGACGAGATTCTCGACCAGCTCCGGATACGTCAGTGCGAAATCGGCCGCGATCCGCCCGCCGCCGGACAACCCGACCAGTGACGCGCGGGGGAGTCCCAGCGCGGTCATCAGCGCGCGGAGATCCTCGTAGTGCCTGAACCGCTCCGTCGGTGTGGACGACTCGCCGTGTCCGCGTGCGTCGTACCGGATGGCGGTGTGGTGGCGCCCGAGTTCGCTCATCTCGGCGTCCCACATCCGGGAGTCGAGCATCCCGCCGTGGAGCAGGATGACGGGATCACCCGCGCCTCGGATCTCGTACGCGAGCTCGCCGTTCTCGACTTGGATTCGACCGTGGGCCATACGTCCACGCTACCGAAGAACGCACGAAGGCCCCTTTCCCCAAAGTGCGGGGAAAGGGGCCTTCGCGTGTGGTGCTTACGCCTGGGTCATCTTCCGCAGGACGTACTGCAGGATGCCGCCGTTGCGGTAGTAGTCCGCCTCACCCGGGGTGTCGATGCGGACGTCCGCGTCGAACTCCACCTTGGTGCCGTCGGACTTCGTCGCGGTGACGTGGACCGTGCGCGGGGTCTCGCCGTCGTTCAGCTTCGTGATGCCCGAGATGTCGAACGTCTCGGTGCCGTCGAGGCCGAGCGACGAGGCCGACTCGCCCGCCGGGAACTGCAGCGGGATGACGCCCATGCCGATCAGGTTCGACCGGTGGATGCGCTCGAACGACTCGGTGATCACCGCGCGCACGCCCAGCAGGCTCGTGCCCTTGGCCGCCCAGTCACGGGACGAACCGGAGCCGTACTCCTTGCCGCCCAGGACGACCAGCGGGATGTCCTGCGCCGCGTAGTTCTGCGCCGCGTCGTAGATGAACGCCTGCGGGGCGTCGGCCTGGGTGAAGTCGCGCGTGTAGCCGCCCTGCACGTCGTCCAGCAGCTGGTTGCGCAGCCGGATGTTCGCGAAGGTGCCGCGGATCATGACCTCGTGGTTACCGCGACGCGAGCCGTAGGAGTTGAAGTCCTTCTTCTCCACGCCGTGCTCGGTCAGGTACTGCGCGGCCGGGGTGCCCGGCTTGATCGCGCCGGCGGGGGAGATGTGGTCGGTGGTGACCGAGTCGCCCAGCTTCGCCAGCACGCGCGCGCCGGCGATGTCGGTGACCGGGGCGGGCTCCGCCTGCATGCCCTCGAAGTACGGGGGCTTCCGGACGTAGGTGGACTCCGCCTCCCAGTCGAAGGTCTTGCCCTCGGGGGTCGGCAGCGACTTCCACCGCTCGCCACCGTCGAAGACGTCGGCGTAGTCCTTGGTGAACATCTCCTGCGTGATCGCGTAGTCGATGGTCTCCTGGATCTCCTTGGCCGACGGCCAGATGTCCTTCAGGAAGACGTCGTTGCCGTCGGTGTCCTGGCCGAGCGGCTGGGCCTCGAAGTCGAAGTCCATCGTGCCGGCGAGCGCGTACGCGATGACCAGCGGCGGCGACGCGAGGTAGTTCATCTTCACGTCGGGGTTGATGCGGCCTTCGAAGTTCCGGTTGCCCGAGAGCACCGAAACCGCGGTGAGGTCGTTCTCCTGGATCGCGGCGGAGATCTCGTCCGAGAGCGGGCCGGAGTTGCCGATGCAGGTGGTGCAGCCGTAGCCGACCAGGTGGTAGCCCAGCTTCTCCAGGTACGGCCAGAGGCCGGCCTTGTCGTAGTAGTCGGTGACGACCTGCGAACCCGGCGCCATCGAGGTCTTGACCCACGGCTTGACCGAGAGGCCCTTGTCGACCGCGTTCCGCGCGAGCAGCGCCGCGCCGAGCATGACCGACGGGTTGGAGGTGTTGGTGCACGAGGTGATCGAGGCGATCACCACGGCGCCGTGGTCGAGGATGAACTCGCCGCGGTCGGCGCTGCTGACCTTGATCGGGTTCGTCGGACGGCCGGTGTGGCCGTTCGCCGCCGACTGGATCTCGACGGCGTCCTCGTCCTTGAAGGAGAGGGCGGCCGGGTCGCTGGCCGGGAAGGTCTCCTCGACGGTCTCGTCCACGTTGGTGTGCGGGACCTGCTCGCCGCCCACGTAGTCGTGGATCGACTTGCGGAAGGAGTTCTTCGCGTCGGTGAGCTCGATGCGGTCCTGCGGGCGCTTCGGGCCGGCGATCGACGGGACGACCGTCGACAGGTCCAGCTCGATGTACTCGGAGTACTCCGGCTCGTGCGACGGGTCGTGCCAGAGGCCCTGCTCCTTGGCGTAGGCCTCGACGAGCGCGACCTGCTCCTCGGAGCGGCCGGTGAGCTTGAGGTAGCGGACGGTCTCCTCGTCGATCGGGAAGATCGCCGCGGTGGAGCCGAACTCGGGGCTCATGTTGCCGATGGTGGCGCGGTTGGCCAGCGGCACCGCGCCGACGCTCTCGCCGTAGAACTCGACGAACTTGCTGACCACACCGTGCTTGCGCAGCATCTCGGTGATGGTGAGCACGACGTCGGTGGCGGTCACGCCGGTCGGGATCTCGCCGGTGAGCTTGAAGCCCACGACGCGCGGGATGAGCATGGAGACCGGCTGGCCCAGCATGGCGGCCTCGGCCTCGATGCCGCCGACGCCCCAGCCCAGCACGCCGAGGCCGTTGACCATGGTGGTGTGCGAGTCGGTGCCGACGCAGGAGTCGGGGTACGCCTGGCCGTTGCGGGCCATCACCGTGCGCGCGAGGTGCTCGATGTTGACCTGGTGCACGATGCCGGTGCCCGGCGGGACGACCTTGAACTCGTCGAAGGCGCCCTGGCCCCAGCGCAGGAACTGGTAGCGCTCGCGGTTGCGCTCGTACTCGATCTCGACGTTGCGCTCGAAGGCGTCGGCGCGGCCGAAGACGTCGATGATGACGGAGTGGTCGATGACCAGTTCGGCGGGGGCGAGCGGGTTGACCTTGTCCGGGTCGCCGCCGAGGTCGGTGACGGCCTCGCGCATGGTGGCGAGGTCGACGACGCAGGGCACGCCGGTGAAGTCCTGCATGATCACGCGGGCGGGCGTGAACTGGATCTCGATCGACGGGTCGGCCTTGGCGTCCCAGTTGCCGAGCGCGCGGATGTGGTCGGCGGTGATGTTCGCGCCGTCCTCGGTCCGCAGCAGGTTCTCGAGCAGGATCTTCAAGCTGTAGGGAAGGCGCTGGGAGCCCTCGACCTTGTTCAGGCGGAAAACCTCGTAGGAGGCGTCGCCCACCTTCAGCGTGTCTTTGGCGCCGAAGCTGTCCTTGCTGGCGGGTGCGGTCACTTCTAACTCCAGTGGCGGGTCAGTTCGGTGTGTTCTCCAGGTCGTTCGGGCCGACCCGGAGCGAGTGTTGCGCACCCCCACCGTATGTCCGGACCCGGGATGGCACACCTCGTTCGTCCTCCTAAACAGTACGCCTGTCCTTTTTGACTGGCAAGCCGACACGCGGGTCATGAAGGTCTCAGCCACCTGCGGCCGTTCGAGTGACGAAGCGCTCGCCTGTTCGTCCCCCGTTGAGGGGAAATGGTGCCTACGGTGTGTAAGTTCCTGGTGGTGCTTCTGGTAATGCTGTGACGGCAGTGGCACAGTGAGGTCGTTGTTCAAGATCGGGAGGTGGGCGGATCGTGCGTGGTGAAGCCGGGTCCGGGACCAGTGCCCGCCGTGGCGTGACCATCGGCGCGCTCGGCATCGCCCTGTTGCTCGGGGTGACGGGTACCGCCGTTGCGGTGCCGCCGCCTCCGCCGAACCCCAGCGACTCCGAGATCAGCTCCAGCAAGGCCGACGCCAACGCCAAGGCGGGCGACGTCGGCAGGCTCACGAACCAGCTGGCCCAGGCCGAGTCGAAGCTCGCCCAGCTCAACGACGACGTCGAGCTGAAGATGGAAGAGGCCAACAAGGCACGGGTCGACGCGGAGACCGCGCAGGACGAAGCCGCACAGGCCGATCGTGAGGCGCGGTCCGCGCGGACCGAATCCGACGCCGCGCAGGCGACCATCGACAAGGCTCGCGCCGACCTCGACAAGTTCGCCGCCGCGAGTTTCCAGCAGGGCAGCACGATCGGCTCGGTGTCGGCGTACCTGACCGCCAACAGCCCGAAGGAACTCCTCGGCCGGGCGCAGATGCTCGACGCGGTCGGCGGCAGCAGGCTCAACGCGCTCGACACGATGAAGCGCGCACAGACGGACAAGTCCAACAAGGACGCGACCGCGCGCAAGAAGCTGGAGATCGCGCAGGAGCGCAAACGCGCGGCCGAGGCGGCCAAGCACGAGGCCGACAACGCGCAGAGCGCCGCGCAGCACGCCCAAGACACCCAGGCCACGCAGAACCAGAAACTCGAAGCCGACAAGGCCAGTGTCGAGAAGCAGCTCTTCGAAGCGCAGCAGAAGGTCAACGGCCTCCAGGGCCAGCGGCAGCGCTACGAGGACTGGAAGGCACAGAAGGCCCGCGAGGACGAGGAACGTGCTCGTCAGGCCGCTCTCGCCGCGGAAAGGCCCAGCCAGGGTGGTGGTGGCCGTCCGTCCGCCAGGCCCGTCCAGTCCGCCCCCGCCGGGGCGAGTGTCGAGGCCGTCGTCCGGCGGGCGCTCTCACAGCTCGGAGTGGTCTACGCGTGGGGCGGCGGCAACACCTCCGGCCCGACGCGCGGTATCCGCGACGGCGGTACGGCGGACCGCTACGGCGACTACAACAAGATCGGGTTCGACTGCTCGGGCCTGATGATCTACGCGTTCGCCGGGGTGAAGTCGCTTCCGCACTACAGCGGCTATCAGTACAACGCCGGGCGGAAGGTGCCGCTCTCCCAGATGCGCCGCGGAGACATGCTCTTCTGGGGCGGCAGCGCGCGGGGCATCCACCACGTCGCGATGTATCTCGGGAACGGCCAGATGGTCGAGGCGCCGCAGTCGGGCCTGCGGGTCCGGATCGCGCCCGTGCGGTACGGCGGCATCATGCCGTACGCGACCCGTCTGATCGGCTAGAGCGTGTCTCCCGAACTGAAGCCGGCAGGTCAGGCGAGGACACGCGCGCGCGTTTCTTTTCGGCCGGAGGCCTCGGATTTGCGGAGGCGGGCCGCTGACACGGCTGAGCGAGTAGCTCGCCCATGCCGCGGCCCGGCTGCGGAAATTCGAAAGCGCGCTTTGAGAGACAGGGCCTAGAGCGTGTCCTACGCGGGGATCGTGCTGGCGGGCGGCGCCGCGCGCCGCCTGTCCGGTGTGGACAAACCCGCGCTTCCCGTCGGTGGGAAACCGTTGCTGGCCAGGGCGTTGGCGGCGCTCGCGGACGCGGATCCGGTGATCGTCGTCGGCCCGGAACGGCCTGGATTCGGCGACGTCGTCTGGACCAGGGAATCGTCACCCGGAACGGGTCCGGTGGCCGCGCTGGCGGCCGGACTCGCACTGGTGCGCACGGAGCTCGTCGTGGTGCTGGCCGGTGACCTCGCCGGCGTCCGGAAGTCCACTGTGGACCGGCTGCTGGCGGGGCTCGGCCGGGCTTCGGGGGCGGTGCTGGTCGACACCTCGGGGGAGCGCCAGTGGTTGCTCGGCGCCTGGCGTGCGGAGGCCTTGCGCGGCGCCCTGCCGGAAACGGTGGAGAACGCGTCGTTGCGGCGGACGCTGGGCGGGCTGGACATCGTCGAGGTGCCCGAAGAGCCGGGGGAGAGCGCCGACATCGACACCCCGGAGGATCTCGACCGGTTTTCCTGACCGAAGCCGGGGTACGCGGGACGGCGGTTCGGCATCATAAGCCGGTGAGCGACCTGCATCCGGACGAGTACGAGTCGGACCTCCTGCGCGACGGCCAGGGATTCATCGAGGATTTCGACACGTGGTCCTCGATGCTCGCGCTGGAGGCCGTGCTCGACGAAGCGCTCACCGAGCCGGAGATCGCTTCGGGACTCCGCAGGGAGGGACTGCGCGCCGAAGACGCCCGCACGGCCGTTCTCGGCGATGTCACCGCGCTCGCGCGGATCCGGATGGAGCGGGAACGGCCGGGTGTGGTCTACGAACGGCCCCGGCGCCTCCCGTTCCGGCGAGTGACCGTCCGGGAGGCGGGCTGGTTGCTCGTGACCTGCGCGCTCCTCGTGGGGTACCTCAGGATCCTGCGGCTGACGTGGTCGTCGTTGCCGTCGCCTTTCCAGCTGGTCGGCGTGCTGGGACTCGGCGCGGTGATCGGGATGGCCGTCCTGGTCATCGGCCGCCGGGTCCCCGGTCTCTTCGTCGTCGAAGGCTGGCAACGGACCAAGGAGTGGGCACATCCGGAGATGATCGGTTTGGGCGACCGATGGGAGTTCGCGCTGCGGGAGATCGTCCTGCCCGCCCTCCGGGATCATCTGCGGGATCACCGGCGGATCCGCGTGGGCGTGAATCTCGTCTTCGAAGAGCCGGACGCCTCGGCGGATCTGGAAGCGGGTCTCGTGCGGACGGCCGCGGTGAAACGGCTGCGCCGGATCGTCGATCGGGCGGAATCGGTGGCTGTCGCGCTGGCCGGGCACCGGGGCACCGGCAAGACCACGTCGATCCGCTCGCTTGAGCAGGGCCTGCTGAGCCGATCGGACCGGGCGGCGCCACTGGTCGTGGTCGCCTCCGCTCCTGCCGCGTACGAGGCACGCGACTTCGTGCTGCACCTGCACGCGTTGCTCTGCAAGGCGGTGCTGGCGAAGATCTCGAAGGGTTCGCGAACGGTGTCCGGCCGTCTTCGGCGGCGGCGGATGCTCCGGCGCTCACTTCGGAAGGGGTTGGCGTTCCTGGTGTTCTGGGGAGTCGCGGCCTCGGCCGTCTGGCTACTGTGGGGCGGGACGCCGTGGCAGGACCTCTGGACGCTCGCGCTCGACGTCGTGAACGGGCGGGTGACGCCTCAGCAGGTGTGGACGGGACAGCCCACAGCGAAGCTCGTCGCCCTTGGAGTTGTCTCGCTGTTCCTGCTGCGGATGGTGTTCGGCGTGGTGGCGGCCGGAGCCGCGATCGTCCGGCTGCTGATCGTGCGACGCCGCGAGATCCGGCTGGCGGGTTTCCGCCGCCTCACCGAGCAGCAACTCGATCGGATCCGGTTCCTGCAGACCTACACGACCGGATGGTCCGGGAAGCTCAGCATGCCGCTGAAAGGGGAAGCCGGCCGGACCTGGTCGACCCAGCGCGCCGAACAGCAGCTCACCCATCCGGAGGTCGTCGACAAGTTCCGCGAGTTCGCCGAAGAGGCGGCTCGGCGGCTGGAGGCGGAGAAGCTCGCCGGCCGGGTCGTGATCGCGATCGACGAACTGGACAAGATCGGCGAGCCCGAGAAGGCACACCAGTTCATCAACGACGTGAAGGGTGTCTTCGACGTTCCGGGGTGCCTGTTCTTCGTGTCCGTATCAGACGACGCCGTCCTCGGCTTCGAACAGCGGGGACTCGGCGTCCGGGACGCCTTCGACAGCGCGTTCTCGGAGATGGTGCGGCTCGAACCGTTCACTTTGGACGAAAGCAGGCTCTGGATCGCCTTGCGGTTGCGGGGGATCTCGGAACAGTTCTGCTACCTGGCGCACTGTCTGTCGGGAGGCCTGCCGCGGGACCTCAAACGCTGTGCCACCGAGATGGTCGATCTGGCGAACGAGATCTACCAGCCGTCGCTGGAGATCGTCGCCCGAAGCCTCGTCACGGGGGAACTGGCGGGCAAGGCCCGCGCCTTCATCGCCACCGCGGCCACCTTGGACCGATCGTCGAACCTGGTCGCGCTGACCACGGAACTGCTCGGCATCCCGGGGACGGAGGAGCCGGAGGCCTTGGCCGGGATCGCCGAGCGGCTGGTGGACGACGACGGCGGCGACGCCGCGATCAGCGATCTGCGCTGGCACAGTGGCTGTTTCGTGCTGTTCTGCGCGACCGTGCTGGAGGTCTTCGACGACACACTGACCGGCGACCGGCTGACGCCCCGCTTGCACCTGCTCGCCGTCGTCCGGCAGCGGATGGCGATGCATCCGAGGCAGGCGTGGGACGACCTGGTGAAGTTCCGGGGCGAGGCCCCTTCACAGCCGTCATACCGCTGATCGGGTTGGCTACCGTCACGAACGGCTGTGTCACCGACCACTACGGTCACATCCGGACGCAAGAACGCAAGCGGGGAACACAGGAGGCACGAGTGACCGAGCCCGGCTACGCCGACGGCGCGCAGCAGCCCGGAACGCCGGCGCGGGACGCCCAGTTGCTGGAGCGGACCGTGTTCGAGGTCAAGCGGATCATCGTCGGCCAGGACAGGCTGGTCGAGCGCATGCTGGTCGGCCTGCTGGCCAGGGGGCACCTTCTGCTCGAAGGTGTTCCCGGTGTCGCGAAGACCCTCGCCGTCGAGACCTTCGCGCGAGTGGTCGGCGGCTCGTTCTCGCGTGTGCAGTTCACCCCGGACCTGGTCCCCGCCGACATCCTCGGCACCCGGATCTACCGGCAGGGCGCCGAGCGGTTCGACGTCGAGCTCGGCCCGGTGGTGGCGAACTTCGTGCTCGCCGACGAGATCAACCGCGCGCCCGCGAAGGTGCAGTCGGCGATGCTCGAGGTGATGGCCGAGCGGCACGTGTCGATCGGCGGCCAGACCTTCCCGATGCCCGACCCGTTCCTCGTGCTCGCCACGCAGAACCCGATCGAGAACGAGGGCGTGTACCCGTTGCCCGAGGCGCAGCGGGACCGCTTCCTGTTCAAGATCGTCGTCGAGTACCCGACGGCCGAGGAAGAGCGCGAGATCATCTACCGGATGGGCGTCACCCCGCCCACCCCGCAAGAGGTGCTCAGCCCGGCGGAGCTGGTGCGGCTGCAGAACGTCGCTTCGCAGGTCTTCGTGCACCACGCGCTGGTCGACTACGTCGTGCGCCTCGTGCTCACCACCCGTACGCCGAACGACCACGGCCTCGCCGACGTCGCGGGCTGGGTGTCCTACGGCGCCTCGCCGCGCGCCAGTCTCGGGATCATCGCCGCGGCCCGCGCGCTGGCGCTGGTCCGCGGGCGGGACTACGTGCTGCCGCAGGACGTCGTCGACGTCGTTCCCGACGTGCTGCGTCACCGGCTCGTGCTGTCCTACGACGCGCTGGCCGACGGCGTCCCCATCGACCACATCATCACGCGGGTGCTGCAGACCGTGCCGCTGCCGCAGGTCTCGGCCCGTCCGCAGGGCGGCGCCGGGCAGGGCGGCCCGGTCCCGGCCGGCGCACCGGTCAGGTAGGGAAGCGAGCGTGAAGAACGAGAAGGGCGAACGTCCTTCCTGGGCTCCGCCGGTACTCCGCGGGGAGCGGATGGAGGCGGGCCTGCGCACGCTCGAACTCGACGTGCGCCGCCGTCTCGACGGGCTGCTGCAGGGAAACCATCTCGGCCTGGTGCCCGGACCCGGTTCGGAACCGGGGGAGGCCCGGCCGTACCAGCCCGGTGACGACGTCCGCCGGATGGACTGGGCGGTCACCGCGCGGACGACGAGCCCGCATATCCGGGAGACCGTCGCCGACCGCGAACTGGAGACGTGGCTGGTGGCGGATGTGTCCGCGAGCCTCGACTTCGGCACGGCGCTGTGCGAAAAGCGCGACCTGGTCGTCTGCGCGACGGCCGCGGTCGCGCATCTGACCGGCGGAGGCGGTAACCGGATCGGCGCGCTCGTCTCCAACGGTGCGGGCAGTATCACGCGCATCCCGGCGCGTGGCGGGCTTCCGCACGCGCGGGGACTGGTCCGCAAGATCGCCGAGACCCCGCGCGCCGAGGAAGGTGTCCGCGGGGATCTCGCCGCGGCACTGGAGAAACTGCGCCGTCCGCCGCGCCGCCGCGGGCTCGCCGTCGTGATCTCCGACTTCCTCGGCGACACCGAATGGCAGCGCCCGTTGCGGGCGCTCGGCGGGCACCACGACCTCATCGCCATCGAAGTCCTCGACCCGCGCGACATCGATCTGCCCGATGTGGGCACCGTCGTGCTGGCCGACCCGGAGACAGGGAAACAGCGCGAAGTGCACGCTTCGGCCTTGCTGCGCAAGGAATTCGGCGCCGCGGCGCACGCACACCGGCAAGAGGTCGCGGCCGCGCTGCGCCGGGCCGGTGCCGCGCATCTGGTGCTGCGCACCGATTCGGACTGGATCGCGGACATGGTCCGGTTCGTGGTGGCCCGCAAACGCCGCTGGTCCGGTGGTGTCGCGTGAGCCTCACCGGATTCGCGTCGCCGTGGTGGTTCCTGCTGCTGCTGGCGGTCGCCGCGGTGGTCGTGGGCTACGTGCTGTCCCAGCGCGCGCGGCGCAAACGCACCATGCGGTTCGCCAACCTGGAACTGCTGGAGAAGGTCGCGCCGAAGAGCCAGGGATGGGTGCGGCACGTTCCCGCCATCCTGATCGTGCTGTCGCTGCTGGTGCTCACCGTGGCGCTCGCCGGGCCGACGGCCGAGCAGAAGGTGCCCCGGAACCGGGCCACCGTGATGCTGGTGATCGACACCTCGCTGTCGATGGAAGCGACCGACGTCGCCCCGACCCGGCTGAAGGCGGCCCAGGAGTCGGCGCGGTCGTTCGCGCAGAACATGACTCCGGGCGTGAACCTCGGGCTGATCTCGTTCGCGGGGACGGCGACCGTGCTGGTCGCCCCGACCACCGATCGCGGCGGCGTGGTGAAGGCGATCGACAACCTGAAGCTGGCGCAGTCGACGGCCACCGGTGAAGGGATCTTCGCCGCGCTGCAGTCGATCGAGAGCTTCTCGGCGATCGTCGGTGGCGCCGAGGGCCCGCCGCCCGCCCGGATCGTCCTGATGAGTGACGGAAAGCAGACCGTCCCGGACGACCTGTACGCCCCGCGAGGCGGCTACACGGCCGCTCAGGCCGCGAAGCAGGCTCAGGTGCCGATCTCGTCGATCTCGTTCGGTACCACGCACGGTTCGGTCGACATCGACGGCAAACCGCAGGATGTGAAGGTCGACGACGAATCGCTGGAGGAGATCGCCCGGCTTTCGGGCGGCGACTTCTACAAGGCGGCGAGCGCGGACGAGCTGAAACGCGTGTACGACGACCTCGGCGAGCAGATCGGGTACGAGCTCAAGGACGCCGACGCGAGCCGGCCTTGGGTGATCCTCGGGACCTTGGTGCTGATGATCGGTGCCGCGGCTTCGCTCTTCCTGGGGCAGCGACTTCCCTGATTCGGCTGTTGGCAGAGCGCGGGCCGAAGCCGGTGTCCCGAAAGCCACTTTCGGGACGTCACACGTCGCGAAAGTGGCTTTCACGACACGCGTCCTGACGATGGAGCTCGCCAACTGCCACGACGACGGCGTAGTGAAGGCCTCCTTCCCTACCTTCAGAGTAGGGAAGGAGGCCTTCACGGACCCGCGGCTCGCCTCACACGCCCCAGGCACACCAGCAGCAGCCACAGCGGTCACATGTTGCCGCGCGTGAAGGACCCCTTCCCTCGGCTCAGCCGAGGAAACTCGACCTTCATACCTTCGCCGAGCACATGAAGGCACCTTCCTTGCGCCCTAGCTACAGGAAGAGGGCCCATTACGTACTGCAGGGCCTCGTGAGTGGCATTTCGGGCTAGAGCCAAGGTGCTCTTAGGTACCTACGTGGATTCCGGCTGCGATTGATCACGGACCCGCCAAGAGGGCAGCGGCTGCACTGATGCGGCTCGGGGGTGGGCGGTCAGGGTGTCGCGAAGCCGTTCTGCCGCCAAGCCTCGTACACACTGATCGCAGCGGTGTTCGAAAGGTTCAGCGACCGGCTCGACGGCAGCATCGGCAGCCGCACCCGGTCGGTCACCTGGGCGGACTCCTGGACGTCGGCGGGCAGCCCCGCCGACTCCGGTCCGAACATCAGGACGTCCCCGGGCTCGTACGCGACGTCGGTGTGCAGCCGCGTCGCCGAAGCGCTGAACGCGTAGACCCGCGCGGGGAGGAGTGCCGCCCATGCCGCGTCGAGGTCCGTGTGGACGTGGACGCGCGCGAGGTCGTGGTAGTCGAGCCCGGCGCGTCGTAACTGCTTGTCCTCCAGCGTGAAACCGAGCGGCTCCACCAGGTGGAGCTCGCAGCCGGTGTTCGCGGTCAAGCGGATCGCGTTACCCGTGTTGGGCGGGATTTCGGGGCGGTAGAACAGGATGCGGAACACGAGGGTTGATCGTCTTTCGTTCACGGGCGCTTCGCCTGAGCGCGGCCGGGCGGCCATCAAGCCGGACGAGCATGAGGCCCGCCCGTGACCATCCCACCACAGGAGGGCTTCATGCCTTCGCTCCCTCACCCCCTGTCGCGGCGTCGCTTCCTCGGTTATGGCTCCGCCGGCGCCGCCGCCGTCCTGCTGGGGACCGGTGCCTGGAACGCCGCCGGCGCGATGCCGCTCGCTCCCGGTGCCGGCGACCCGTTCACCCTCGGCGTCGCGTCGGGTGACCCGTTGCCCGGCGGTGTCGTCCTCTGGACCAGGCTCGCGCCGAAGCCCTACGAGGCCGACGGGTTCGGCGGTATGCCGCGCACGCCGGTCCGCGTCGAGTACGAAGTGTCGCTCGACGAGCGTTTCCGCGCGGTGATCCGCCGCGGGTCCGTGGTCGCCACGCCCGAACTCGGTCACTCCGTGCACCCCGAGGTCCACGGTCTCGCGCCGGATCACGAATACTTCTACCGCTTCCGCACGGGCGGCGTGATCTCGCCGGTCGGGCGCACCCGGACGGCGCCGGTCGCGTGGTCGTCGCCGCGCGAGCTGAACTTCGCGTTCGCGTCGTGCCAGAGTTGGGAGGCGGGGCACTTCACCGCCTACGACCACATGGCGGCCGAGGATCTCGACCTGGTCGTGCACCTGGGCGACTACCTCTACGAAAGCGGTGTCACCGGTGTCGGCCGCGGGACGCCGGTGGGGCCGCAGTTCAAGGGCGAGACCTTCGACCTGGCCCGCTACCGGCTCCAGTACGCGCTCTACAAGTCCGAGGCGCCGCTGATGGCCGCGCACGCCGCCTTCCCGTGGATCCACGTCAACGACGACCACGAGGTGGAGAACAACTGGGCGGGCGACATCTCGCAGATCGACAAGGAACCGGACCAGGATCGCGCGGTGTTCCGGCAGCGGCGGGCCGAGGCGTTCCAGGCGATGTACGAGCACCTGCCGTATCGCATCGCCCAGCTGCCGAAGGGGCCGGACGCGCGGCTTCACCGTCGGCTGAGCTACGGCACGCTGGCCGATTTCACCATGCTCGACACCCGCCAGTACCGCGACGACCAGCCGTGCGGCGACGGTCAGTCGGCGAACTGCACCGAGCGGTTCGACGAGAACCGCACCCTGCTCGGCTCGGAGCAGCGGAACTGGCTGCTCGACGGGTTCTCGCGGTCCCGCGCGCGGTGGCAGATCCTCGGCAACCAGGCGCCGATGGGCCAGACCGACACCGACGCGGGCGAGGCCACGAACGTCTACCTCGACCCGTGGGACGGCTACGTCGCCGACCGCGACCGCGTGCTCGCCGCGGCGCAGGACCGCGGGGTGCGGAACCTGGTGGTCATCACCGGCGACAGGCACCAGAACTACGCCTGGGACCTCAAGCGCGACTTTGGCGACCCCGATTCACCGACCGTGGCGAGCGAGTTCGTCGGGACGTCGATCACCAGCGGTGGCAACGGCGCGGACATGACACCCGGCGGTGAGAACCTGCTGAAGGCCAACCCGCACATGAAGTTCTTCAACAGTCAGCGCGGCTACGTCCGGGTGAACGTCAACCGGCAGCGCTGGCAGAGCGACTTCCGGGTGGTGCCGTTCGTCAACACCCCCGGAGCGCCGATCAGCACACGGGCCAGTTACGTCGTCGAAGACCGGCGGCCCGGCGTTCAGTCCGCCTGAGCGGGCACGAAGGGGGCGTACGCCTCGCGCACCGTCGCGGGCGGCGCCGCCTTCGTGAGGGTCGCGGGGTCGACGAAGACGTAACGGGTCTTCACTTCCGTGCACAGGTCGCCGCCGCGGGTGATCTCGAAGTCGATGAGCAGCGACGTCGTGCCGAGGTGGTTCAGGTACACGGCGACGACCAGTTCGTCGTCGTAGCGGCAAGGCGCGCGGTAGCGGAGGTTCGATTCGGCGACGACGACGTCGACACCGCGGGCCAGCGCCTCCTGATGTGAGCCGAAGAGGGCTTTCTCCACCTCGAACATGGCCATGTCCACATAGGCGAGGTAGTGCGCGTTGAAGACGATGCCCTGCCCGTCGCATTCGTGGTAGCGCACGCGCAGCGGCATCTCGACGATCGGTTTCCGTGGCTCTGTCACGGTTCCAACGTACGTGAAGATCAGCCGGTGAACTCGACGCCGGGATGGCGCGTCGACCCGAGCTCGAAAAGGCGTCGGTCCTGTCCCCTCAGGTGCAGATCGAAGAACGCGCCGACGAGGTCTCGTTGCGCGGCCACGGAACGACCCGGATCGATGGTGCCGATGAGTTCCCGCGTCTTGGCGGACCCGGCGAGCGAGGACAGTTGCGGCACCACGGCCTGCAGGTCGCTGTAGCCCAGATGCGCACTCCCGCGGAGCAGCAGGTCGCGCTTCCAGCCTCGATGGTTCGCCCAGAACTCGGCCCAGCTGCGGTCGTAGGGGTCCGTGTGGGAATGCCGGTCGACATCGCCGGTGACCGGGTCGGCGAGTTCCGAGCCCATCAGCAGGAACGGCCGGTCCAGCCCGTGCTTCACCGCCTCGCCGGGGACGTACGGAGTGCCTTCCGGGAAGCCGAACGCGCTGGCGAGCACCCCGTCGAGGTTGATCCCGGCGGCGACGCGACGGTCCCGGTACATCGTCTCGGCCGCGGTGAAACCGCCGTAGGAGTGCCCGAACATCCCTACGCGGGACAGATCGAGCGAACGGCCGAGTCCCCGGGGGAGCGCGTGGCGCTCGGTGTCGTCGGCCAGGAGGGGCAGCCGGTCGAGGACGAATCGGCTGTCCGCCACTCGCGTATCGATGGCCGTCTTCATCGTCCCGGGATTTACTTCCCACGCCGGGGCTTGCTCGATCCGGCCGCCGGGGAACTCGACGGCCGGAGCCTCGTAGGTATGCGAAAGCGAGACGACGGCATATCCGCGACTCGCGAGATCGTCCGTGAGGACGGCGGCGAACTCCTTCGGCATGGCGAAGCCCGGTGAGAACACGACGACCGGGTACGGACCGTCCTCTGTCTTCGCCGGTGCCCCGGTACGGGCGTGCCGCCGCGCGGAGGTCCAGTCCACCGCTCCTGGCGGGATGCCGAGGCCGGCAAGGCCGTCGGGGCTGTCATCCAGCGCGGCCGCCAAGCCGTCGCTGAGCCAGGGCGCCCGCGGGCCGTCGTGGCGATCCGCGGGGTAGGTGACGGTGGCCATGAGTTCTCTCCGGCGATCCGGTTTCCAGGGATCGGGCCGTGAGGTGTCGACCAGATGGAGTTCGGTGGTGCCGATCGTCAGGCCACCGGCCGGCGCGGGGATGGTGAATTCGACGGGGCCGGCCGCCGAGAGCGAGCCGGCCAGGCCCGAGGTGTGCCCCGATGACACTGAGGGAGCCCCTTCGTTCCGGGAAGACGGCCGGACGGCCGCCTTCCCGGAGCGTGGCACAGCTCCCTAGTCGATGAAATCGATAGTCGGATGACGCGGAGACTCACCATCGAAAAGGTGCCTGTCCCGGCCGCGAAGGTGAAGATCGAAGAACGCGCCGATGTAGTCCCGCTGCGCGGCCACCGAGCGCCGGGGATCGATCGTGCCGATGATCGCATCGCGCTTCTCCGGCGCCACTCGCGAACCGAGCTGCGGCACCACGACCTGCAGATCGCTGTAGGCCATATGCGTGCTGCCACCGCGCAGCAGGAGGTCCCGCTTCCACCCGCGCTGGTTGGCCCAGAAGTCCGCCCAGCTGCGGTCGAATTCGGGCTGCCGGTGCGTGTGCTCCAGCGGCTTGCCGTTCTCGTCGACGCCCTCGGCACCCATCAGCAGGAACGGCCGGTCCAGGCCGCGTTTCGTGACCTCTCCGGGCACGTAGGCGCTGCCCGGCGGGTAGCCGAACGCGGTCGCCATCGCGCCGTCGAGGTTGATCCCGGCGTCGACACGGCGGTCGTGGACCATCGTCTCGCCGGCGGTGAACCCGCCGTAGGAGTGGCCGTAGGCACCGACCCTGGACAGGTCGAGCGACCGGCCGAGCCCACGCGGGAGCGGCCGGTGCTCCGCGTCCGGGTTCTGCCCGCGGGTGATGTCCGCCAGCCGGTCGAGGACGAAGCGGCTGTCGGCGACCCGGGCGTCGAGCGCCTTCTTCATGAACTCGGGTCCTTCGCCCCGCGGAATGGCCGTTTCGAGCCTTCCGCCGGGGAATTCGACCGCGGCGCTCTCGTAGGTGTGCGAAAGCGAGACGACCACATAGCCGCGGCTGGCGAGATCGTCGACGATCGCCGTGTACGTCTCGCGAGGGCCGCCGAAACCGGGGGAGAAGAGCGCCACGGGTTTGGGAGCGCCGTGCGCCACCGGAACGCCGGTTTCGGCGCGCCGCTTCGCCGACGCCCAGTCGATGGAGCCGACCGGGAGACCGAGATAGTCCTCGGCCGAGAGCGCCTGATCGATGACGCCGCTCACCCCGGGCGTGAGCCACAGCGCCCGCGGGCCGTCGGCGGACCGGTCCGCCGGATAGGTGACGGTGACCATGAGCTCCCGGCGCCGTTCCGGTTTCCACGGATCAGGGCGGGACGGGTCGACGAGGTGGAGGTCGGTGGTGCCGACCTCGTAAGGGCCGGTGAGGGCCGGTGCGGTGAGCTTGGCCTGGTCGGCCGCGACGGCGGGGGCCGCCGTGGCGAGCCCGCCCGCGAGCGCGAGGCCCGCGATCAGCGCCGAACCCCGCACCACCCTGGTGTGTCTCGATGACACTTTCCCATGTTGCGACGACCGCATGAATTCGCCCACTGCTGGAGTCCTTCCGGATCGGGGCGGCCCGGCGGCCGCCTGTTCCCGACCCTGGCAGCGCCCCGGTGCGACGCGCATCCCTCTGAAGATGGAGCCGCGATCACCCGTGCAGGGCACGGTAGGCCGAGGCGGCTCCGGGATGCAGCGGAACCTTCCCGGTGCCGATCAGCGTCCGGACGTCGAGGAACTGCGTTCCCACCGCGGCCGCGGGCACGAGATCGGCGGCGTGCGCCGCCAGCACGCGTGCCACGGCGGCCGCGACGTCGTCGGGCAGTGAAGGGGCCGCCAGCAGCAGGTTCGCGACGCCGATCGTCCGTAGCTCGCCGACCCCTTGATAGGCCTGCGCCGGCACGTGGACCTGGTCGTACACCGGACCGTAGCCGGCGCGCAGGGCGGGAAGGTGGCTGTCGAGGGGGAGAAGCGTGATCGGGGTGGTGCGGTTCAGTTCGGTGAGCGCGGGGGTCGGGATCCCGCCGGACCAGAGGAGCGCGTCGACCTCGTGCGCGGCCAGCGCGTTGATCGCTTCGCCCAGAAGCAGGTTCTTCGCCTTCACGGGCACCTCGGCGCGGGCGAACAGGCGCGTGCTGAACACCGCGACGCCGGACCCGCTCGCGCCCATCGCCACCGGCCGCCCGGACAGATCGGCGAGCGATCGCACACCGCCGTCCACCCGGACGACGAGCTGGTGGTAGTTCTCGTAGACACGGCCGATGGCCGAGAACGAGATCGGGACGGAGAACGGCTCCGCGCCGAGGAAAGCGGACTCGGCGACGTCTCCGAGGACCAGCCCGAGATCGGCCCGGCCGTCCCGTAGCCGCCGCAGATTCTCGACACTGGCCTCGGTGGCGACGGCCGTCGCCCGCAGTCGTGGTTCCGCCCGGTTGAGCTGCTGGGCGAGGAGTTCCGCGAAGGCCAGATAGAAACCGCCGCTCTCGCCCGCGGCGATGACGACCTCTCGTTCGGGGCCTTGGTAACCCGCGGTCGAACAGCCGGCGAGTGTCGCGAGACCGGCGAGAAGCGCGGTGCGCCTGGTGACGGTCATGGCTTTTCCCCTGCCGCGAGAGGAAGCTCGACGCGGACCTCGAGCCCGTGCGGTTTCGCCTCACACAGTTCGAGTTTGCCGCCCCTGGCCAGCACGTGCTGGCTCGCGATCGCGAGGCCGAGACCCGTGCCGCGTGGAGCGCCGTCGCCACCGGCACGCCAGAAGCGCTCGGTCGCGCGTTCACGGTCCTCTGTGGACAGTCCGGGGCCGTTGTCGGAGACGAAGAGCGTGGCGGTCGTGTCACCGATTTCGTAGCCGGTGGTGATCGTGGCGCCGCGTCCCGCGTAGTGCACCGCGTTGTCGAGCAGGACGTCCAGCACTTGGGCCAGTTCACTTTCCTCGCACCGCACCGGCACCGGCTCGTCGTGGCCTTCCGACGCCGCGAGGCCCACTCCCGCGTCTTCGGCCGAGGGCCGCCACGCGTCGACCCGTTCGGCCAGGACGGTGGGGAGGTCGCAGGGTTCGTCGCCGGACTCGCCCGCGGCGAGCCGGGTCGCGGCGCTTTCGGCGAGCGCCAGCGCGAGCAGCCCGTCGAGCAGGGACTCCAGGCGCTCGACCTCCGCGACGGTCGCCCGGTAGGCCCGCTGGCCGTCTCCGTCGACCTGCGCGGCGAGCGAATCCACCCGCAACCGCAAGGCGGCCATGGGATTCCGCAGCTGATGCGACGCGTCCGCGACCAGCCGCCGCTGCTGTTCGGACGCCTCGACGACGGCGTCGGACATCCGGTTGAACGACGTCGCGAGCGAGCGCAGCTCATGGGGCCCGGCCCGGTCGGGGACCTGCGCGCGATGTCCTTCGGTCACCGCCTGCACACCGGTCTCCAGTTCGTGCAGCGGCCGTACCATCCAGCGGGCGAGCAGGACCGCGAGCAACACGAACACCGCCGCGACCAGCACCGCGCCCGCGACGATCGCGGCCCAGCGGGTGGCGACGTCGGCCGCCGCCGTGGTCACCGACGCGCGGAGCACGACCACGCCGGCCACCCGGGTCCCGGTGCCCACCGGACGGGCGAAATGGACCGGATCCACCGACCACGGGCTGAGCTGTTCCGGTCCCCGCGCGGGCTGGTTGCGCAGCGCGGCCTCGACGAATGAACGGACCACCGGTTCCCCGGCGGTCATCCCGCCGGTTTCGACCAGCGGCAGGCCGCGCGCGTCGACCACCACGACCGCCTCGCCGTATAACGACGAATACCGCTCGGCGTCGACCGCCAGCGCGGTCGGATCGGCGGCGTCGACCGCCTGCTGGGCGAGGACGACGAACCGGTCGACGTCTGCGTTGCGGGCGATCACGAGCTGCTGCGTCCGCTGTGCGGCGGTCGAGCCGAACAGCGGGATCGCGAACGCGGCGACCACGGTCAGCGCGAGGGCGACGAGGACGACCAGCAGCCGGGTGCGCACCGGTCAGTCCCGGCCCAGCCGGTAGCCGAAACCCCGGATGGTGGTCAGCAGCCCCGGCCGGTCGAGCTTCGCGCGCAGCTGGGTCAGGTGCACATCCAGCGAACGGGAGACGGCGAGGTACGCGTCGCCCCAGACCTCGTCCATCAGCTGCTGGCGGCTCACCGCCGTGCCCGGCCGGGCGGCGAGCACGGCCAGGACGGCGAACTCCTTGGTGGTGAGCCCGATGTCGTTCCCGTCGACCAGCACGCGTCGCGCGCCGAGGTCGATCTCGACGTCCTCGACGCGGACGACGTCGTCCTGCGGCGCGACCGGCGCGGCGGCGCGGCGCACGACCGCGTCCATCCGCGCCAGAAGCTCGGCGAGGCGGACCGGTTTGGCCAGGTAGTCGTCGGCGCCGAGCCGCAGCCCGCGCACGATGGACCGTTCCTCACCGCGCGCGGTGAGGACCAGCACCGGAACCAGCGACACCTGACGTATCTTCCTGAGCACGTCGAGCCCGTCCATGTCGGGCAGGCCGAGATCCAGCAGGATCAAGTCGGCCCCGCGATGCCGGTGCAGCGCGTCGCAGCCCCGGACCGCGTGGGAGACGGTATGACCGCGCGCGTGCAGCGCTTCGGAGAGCGCGTCGGCGACACCAGCGTCGTCCTCGACGAGAAGCACCCGCACGGCCATACCTTCCCGCCTAGCCTTCTCGGCCGGACACGAGCTCGGGCTCGGGCTGCTTCTTCTTGTCCAGCTCCGAGGTCTTCGAGGTTTCCCGCATTGTGCCGTACACGATGAGGGAGACCAGGACACAGCCCGCGACGTAGTAGAAGAACACCGATTCGTGGCCCGCCCCCTTGAGCGCCTGCGCGATGAGCTCGGCGGTGCCGCCGAAGATCGCCACGGTGAGCGCGTAGGGGAGACCGACGCCGATCGCGCGGATCTTCGTCGGGAACAGCTCGGCCTTCACGATCGCGTTGATCGAGGTGTACCCGGTGACGATCACCAGCCCGGCCAGCATCAGCAGGAAGGCGAGCACCGGCTGCTTCGTCCCGCCCATCAGCGTCATGATCGGGACGGTCAGCAGCGTGCCGGCGATCCCGAAGAACATCAGCAGCGGACGGCGGCCGATGCGGTCGGAGAGCTTGCCCGCGAACGGCTGCAGGATCGCGGCGACGAGGATCGCGCAGAACAGGATCAGCGTGACCGTCCGGCGCGGGATGCCCGCGGTGTTCTCCATGAACTTCTGGCTGTAGGTGGCGAAGGTGTAGAACGACACCGTGCCGCCGAGGGTGAGGCCGACGACGAGCGCGATCTCCTTGGGGTACTTGATCAGCGCGCGCAGCGTGCCCTTGTCGCCCGCGTCCTTGCCGGTGCCGGAGGCCTTGGCCTCCTCGAAGCTGGCCGACTCGTCCATCCCGCGGCGCAGGATCATCACCACGACCGCGGCGAGCGCGCCGACGACGAAGGCGATCCGCCAGCCCCATGAGGTCAGCTGCTGCTCGGTGAGCACGGCCTGCAGGAGCAGCTGGAGCCCGAGCGCCAGCAGCTGGCCGCCGTACAGCGTCACGTACTGGAAGCTGGAGTAGAAACCGCGCTTGCCCGGAGTGGCCACTTCGGACAGATAGGTCGCGGAGGTCGAATACTCGCCGCCGACCGAGAGCCCCTGGACGAGCCGGGCCACCAGCAGCAGGATCGGCGCGGCGATCCCGATCGTGGCGTAGGTCGGTGTCACGGCGATCATCAGCGAGCCCGTCGCCATCAACGTGACGGAAAGCACGAGTGCGCTTCGTCGCCCGAAGCGATCGGCGAACCGGCCGAGCATCCAGCCGCCGAGCGGCCGCATGAGGAAGCCGACCGCGAACACCGCCGCGGTGCCGAGGAAGGCCGCCGTCGTGTCCTTGGTGGGGAAGAAGGACTTCGCGAAGTACGTGGTGAAGGCGGCGTAGGCGTACCAGTCGTACCACTCGACCAGGTTGCCGATCGAGCCGCGCAGCACGTTGCCCACGACTCGACGCTCGCTCACGGGCGGCGACGATTCGCCGATCCGGGTTGTCATCTTTGACCTCCTGTGTTCCGGCTCACGGTGAACAATCCGTGACCGCCGGGCAAGGTTTCGGCGCGGTTCCTAACATCCGCTTAGGGTGGTCGCGGTTACCCGGAGGTAGGGGTGGAGCGGCTCCGGCGTGCGGCGGGGCAGCCGATAGCCTCAGAGCCGTCACGGGACGAAGACGAGGCGAGGAGAGCTCTGTGGGACGGTCGGTACTGGTCACCGGCGGCAACCGCGGCATCGGTTTGGCGATCGCGAAGGACCTCGCGGCGCAGGGGCACAAGGTCGCGATCACGCACCGCGGGTCCGGCGCGCCCGAAGGCCTCTTCGGAGTGCAGGCCGACGTCACCGACGCCGAGCAGATCGACGCCGCCTTCAAGCTCGTCGAGGAGCACCAGGGCCCGGTCGAGGTCCTCGTCGCGAACGCCGGGATGACCGACGACACCCTCCTCATGCGCATGAGTGAGGAGCAGTTCACCCGCGTGGTCGACGCCAACCTCACCGGCGCGTACCGGGTCGCCAAACGCGCCTCGCGCGGCATGCTGCGCGGCAAGTGGGGCCGCTACATCTTCATCTCGTCCGTCGTGGGCCTCACCGGCTCGGCCGGGCAGGTCAACTACGCGGCCAGCAAGGCGGGCCTCGTCGGTCTCGCCCGGTCGCTCGCGCGTGAGCTGGGCTCGCGCAACATCACCTCGAACGTCATCGCGCCGGGCTTCGTCGCCACGGACATGACCGACGAGCTCGGCGAGGACCGCAAGAAGGAGATCCTCGCCCAGGTTCCCTCCGGCCGGTACGCCGAGCCGTCGGAGATCGCCGCCGCCGTCCGGTACCTCGCCTCCGAAGAGGCCGGTTACGTCAACGGCGCGGTGCTGCCGGTCGACGGCGGCCTCGGCATGGGCCACTGACGTCCCCGTTTCCCCGTACCGATCACAAACCACTCCGGACTGGAGGTCCCGTGCCAGGACTGCTCGAAGGCAAGCGCCTGCTGATCACCGGCGTCATCACCGACGCCTCGCTCGCGTTCCACGCGGCCAAGATCGCGCAGCAGGAGGGCGCGAAGGTCGTGCTCACCGGCTTCGGCAGGCTGTCGCTCGTCGAGCGCATCGCCAAGCGGCTCCCCGAGCCGGCGCCGGTTCTGGAGCTGGATGTCACCAACCAGGAGCACCTCGACTCGCTCGCCGACCGCGTGCGTGAGCACGTCGACGGGCTCGACGGGGTGCTGCACTCGATCGGGTTCGCCCCGCAGTCCTGCCTCGGCGCGCCGTTCCTGGACGCCCCGAGCGAGGACGTGAAGGTGGCCGTCGACGTCTCGGCGTACTCTTTCAAGGCTCTCACCGTCGCGACGCTGCCACTGCTCTCGCGCGGTGCGTCGATCGTCGGCATGGACTTCGACGCGCGCGTCGCGTGGCCCGTCTACAACTGGATGGGCGTGGCGAAGGCGGCGCTGGAGTCGGTGAACCGGTACCTGGCGCGCGACCTCGGCCCGAAGGGGATCCGGGTCAACTTGGTCAGCGCCGGCCCGATGAAGACGATGGCCGCGAAGTCGATTCCCGGCTTCTCCGAGCTGGAGGAGGGCTGGGGCGACCGCGCGCCGCTCGGGTGGGACAGCTCCGACCCGGACCCGACGGCGAAGTCGGTCTGTGCCGTCCTCTCGGACTGGCTTCCCGCCACCACCGGCTCGATGATCATGGTCGACGGCGGAGTGCACGCCCTCGGCATCTAGGTCTCGATGCGCGTGAAGGCCCCCTTCCCTCGGCTCAGCCAAGGGAAGGGGGCCTTCACGCGCGTCAGGGGAGGACGGCGTTCGCGACGTGCCAGGAGTCCTCGAGCAGCAGGTACTTGGTGATCAGGCCGTCGTCGTTCACCTCGAATTCGATGGTGAAGGCCGTCTCGATCACCTTGCCGGTGCTGCGGATCGTCGAGCGCAGGCGGCCGATCGCGACCGCGTGCGGTCCGTCGACGAGGACGCGTTCGACGTCGAACCGGTCCTTGACGAGGCCCTTGTCGAGCAGGTCGTAGAACTCGCGGATCTCCGCCCGGTTCCGGCGCGGGCCGATCCACGGGACCAGCTCCGTCGCGCCGGGGATGTCCCACGCGACGCTGTCGGCGAAGAGTTCCGTGGCGCCGTCAGTGTCTCCTGTGGACATTCGACGGAAGAACTCGTCGAGGGTGGCCTTGGTTCGTTCGGACATGATTCTCCTTAATGGGTAACGGGTTCGCGGAGCAGGCGAAGGTCGTCGGTGCGCTGGACACCGGCGGCGAAGGTGAGTGCGACGAGGGTGGCGACCCCGAGCCCGACGCTCACCCATGCCACGCTGGGATAGCCGAGACCGGCGTCGATCGACTCTCCGCCGAGCCACGGGCCGACGGTGTTGCCGACGTTGAAGGCGGCGGTCGTACTCGCGCCGACGAGCGTGGGCGCGTTGCCCGCCACGGCGAAGGCACGGACGTTCAAGGCGGGATTGACCCCGAATCCGGCCACGCCGAACAGGAAGACGGCGAAGATCGCGGCCGGCGTCGCCGGACCGGAGAGCGCGAGCAGCACCAGGGCGAGCAGGGCGACGGCGAGGCCGCCGTAGAGGGTCGCGAAGGGCCTCGCGTCGGCGAGCCTGCCGCCGGCGGTGATGCCGATCAGCGCGCCGAGCCCGAACAGGGAAAGCACGCCCGGTACCCAGCTTTCCGGCAGGCCGGCGACCTCGGTCAGCAAGGGTGCGAGGTAGCTGAAGGTCGCGAAGATCATCGCCTGCGCGAGCGCGATCACGCCGAGGGCCAGCCAGAACCGGCCGCCTCGGTAGAGCCGCAGTTCGGTCGCGACGTCGGTCTTGTCTTCGCCGTTCTGTGTCTCCGGGACCAGGGCGAAAACCCCGATCAACGCGATCACGGTCAGCGCCGTGACCGCCCAGAAGGCCGCCCGCCAGCCCGCGTGCTGGCCAAGGAAGGTCCCGGCGGGTACGCCGGCGATGTTCGCGACGGTGAGCCCGCCGACCAGGATGGCCAGGGCACGGCCGCGGCGCTCGACCGGGACGAGCGCGACCGCGGTGGCCGCCGCGACCGCCCAGAATCCGGCGCAGGCGACCGCGCTGACGACGCGCGTCGCGAAGAGCAGGGCGTACCCCGATCCCAGCGCGCCGACGACATGTGAAAGCCCGAAGACGACGAGCAGGGCCATCAGGGTGGCGCGCCTCGGCACTCTCAGCGTCGCGATCGCGAGCAGGGGAGCGCCGACGACCATGCCGATCGCGAAGGCCGAGATGAGCAGCCCGGCCTCCGGGATGCCGACATTCAGGTCGGCCGCCATCCCCGGTAGCAGGCCGGTGATCATGAACTCGGAGGTACCGAGCGCGAACACGCTCAGTCCGAGTACGCAGACCGCCAAAGGCACGGGAATTCCCTCCAGTTTTGTATCGTTAAGTCCAAAATGTGGGCAGCGTCGCGCACAGGGGTTCTTTTCGGTCTACTTCGCGGCGATCGCGTCCAATGCGATGGCCGCGACGGCCTCCATGGCCGCTCGTCCGGCGCCGCGGCGGGACATCAGCCGGAGCCCGGCGACGGTGCTGTGCGCGAACTCGGCGACGGCGCCGGGCTCGCGAGCGCTGTCGATCGTCCCGTCGAGTTGCCCTTCCTTGGCGCAGGCAGACAGAAGGGCGACGTGGCGCCGGGTGTCGGCGTCGATCCGCGCCTTGATCTCGGGATCGCGCTCGCCGAACTCGGCCACCGTGTTGACCACGAGGCAGCCCCGCCCGGGATGCTCGACCTCCTCGTCGATCGTGAAGTCGAACAGGGCGCGGAATCGCTCGACGCCGGTCCCGGATTCCTCCAGTAGTGCCGTTCTGGCCGTGATTCCGCGTTCGGCGTAGTGGTCGAGCGCGCGCATGAACAGGGCGTGCTTGCTGGAGAAGGTGTTGTAGATGCTGCTGCGGCCCAAGCCGGTGGCTTCGCAGAGGGCCTGTGTCGACGTGCCCTCGTAACCGCGTGCCCAGAACGCGTCCATGGCGCGCCCGATGGCGGCGCGCTCGTCGAATTCCTTCGGCCTGGCCATGGAAGCGACCGTACCAGGTTTTGGATCGGTCGGTTCAAAACGGGTCGGGTCAGCGTGCGGAGCGCCACAACGGCAAGATGGCAGGGTGGGTTACGACGCGCTGCTTTGGCTTTCGTTCGGTGGTCCCGAGGGGCCCGACGAGGTGATGCCGTTCCTGGAGAACGTCACGCGGGGCCGGGGGGTCCCCCGGGAACGACTGCTCGAGGTCTCCGAGCATTACCAGCACTTCGGCGGGGTCTCGCCGATCAACCGGCTGAACCGGGACGCGATCTCCGCGGTCGAGAAGCAACTCGCTGCCGCCGGGATCGATCTGCCGGTCCACTTCGGCAACCGCAACTGGCGGCCGATGGTCGAGGACGCACTGGCCGAGATCACCGAGGCGGGTGCTCAGCGCGTCCTGGTCTTCCCCACGAGCGCGTACGGCGGCTATTCCGCCTGCCGCCAGTACGACGAGGACATCGAGCGCGCCCGTGCGTCGGTCGGCGAGGGCGCGCCGGAACTGGTGAAGCTGCGGCAATTCTTCGACCACCCGCTGTTCGTCGCCGCCTTCGCCGACGCCGTCCGGGCCGCGCACGCGAAGCTGGGGAACCAGCCTGGGACGAGGACGGTGTTCTGCGCGCACTCGGTGCCCGAGTCCGCGGACACCGCGTCCGGACCGCCTTCGGAAGGCGGACGGCGTTACTCGCGCCAGATCGCCGAAGCGGCCCGGCTCGTCGCGGCCGAAGTGGGTATCGAGACCTACGACGTCGTCTGGCAGTCGCGCTCCGGCCCGCCGCAGGTGCCGTGGCTGGAGCCGGACATCGTCGACCACATCGACGCGTTGCACGCGGAAGGCGTCACCTCGGTGGTCGTGTGCCCGGTGGGTTTCGTGTCCGACCACCTCGAGGTGATCTGGGACCTCGACAACGAGGCCGCCGAGCGGGCCGCGGAGCACGGCATGGGCTTCGCGCGGGCCGCCACGCCGGACACCGACCCGCGTTTCGCCGAACTCGTCGTGGAGCTGATCCGGGAACACACCGAAGGGGCGCCGGCGCGGAAGCTTTCGCCGTTCCCGGCGGCCGGGTGCACGATCAACGGGGCGCCTTGCGCGGTCGGGTGCTGCGAGCCCGCGAAGAGGCCCGCGCGTCCGTAGGCGATCAGGCTCGTGAGTGAGGACGGTTCTGGCCGCCCTTGCCGCTTACGAGGCGCGCCTCGCTATGCCACCGCCGCTCTTGCTCGCCCCTGCGGTACATGAAGGCCCCCTTCCTGTACTTAGGCGCAAGGAAGGGGGCCTTCATGTACTTGGCATGGTGTGAAGGTCGAGTTTCCTCGGCTGAGCCGAGGGAAGGGGGCCTTCACGCGCCTCTGTTGTGACTGCTGGTGCAGGTGGGGCGTATGTGGCGATCATCGAGTCCGTGAAGGCCTCCTTGGGGATTCATCTTTGTTCTCCCGCCAGTGTGTCGGCGGGTTAGGCGGTTTTGCCCGGTCTCCAATGTGGCGTTGGGGGCATCGGGTGCTGCGGTGTCCTGCGTCGTCTCGAAGCCAGTTGGAGTCGCGGCTCTGGGAAGGCTTGTCGTCGGTAAGTAAATGAAGGCCTCCTTGAGGGACCCAGAGTCCCTCAAGGAGGCCTTCACGGACCGAGATGAGGATCAAGACACCTTCGGCTTTGACGAGGTCAGTCGTGGAAGCCGATGTCTTTGGACATGACCTTCAGGTGCTTCGTCGTGGTCAGCGTTCCGCCGTAGTGGTAGCAGCGGATGCCGGTGTCGACCCACTCGTCGTCGACGCCCAGTCGGACGGTGGTCACTTCCGGCATCTTGTCGCAGCGCAGCACGTCGTCGGCGCCGAGCGGCCCGCCGTTCTGGAACGCCATGATCGATTCGTGGAACTCCCGGTGGACCTGGTCCCGCACGAGGAAACGAGCCTTCGCGGTGATGTCCTGCTTGTAGGTGTCGAAGGTCTTGCCCGGGGAGTAGTCGTACACCCGGGCGTCGATCTGGACGGTCTGGTCCTTGAAAGTGGCCGAACATTTCATCATCGAGCCGGAGAGCTCACCGCACTGAAGGGCCAGGCCGAGGTTCGGCCCGCCGATCATGCCCTCCGCGTGCTCTTTGATCTCGAACCGGATCTTGGCCGCGAGTTCGCTCGGCGATTTTCCCCGCTCGGCCACCGAGGTCGGGGCGGGACTGGAGACCGGTTCAGTGGTGGCTTCGTCGTACTTCGGCCCGCAGGCGCCGAGCAAGACGACGGACGCGACGGCGAGGACCGGCGCGGTACGGCGTGGCTTTCGAACGGTCATCACGCGGCGATCCTTGACAGGTGCAGGTCGATGAGGGCGATGGCCTCATCGCCGGATTGGTAGCCGAGCAACACCGCGTCGCCGAGACCGGAAACCAGGGCGAGCAGAAGAGCGGCTTCAGCGGCCGGGTCGATGGACTGAACGAGATCGCCGTCCGCCTGGGCGGCGGCGAGCAGGGCCGCGATCGCGTCGCGAAGCTGGCCGTGGCCGGCCCTGAAGTGGCCGGCGATCTCCGGATCCTTGAACGCGCGCACGATGAAGGCGTTGGCGACCAGCGCGTCGTTCCGGCTCGCCTCGTCCAGCGGGAGCAGTGCGACGAGAAGATCCCGGACGCTGGGCTCGGACGGCATGGCGATGCGCTCCTCGACTCCATCCCGAAGGGTGGTCGTCGCGTAGCGCAGCATGTCGTCCCGTGACGCGAAGTAGTGCTGCACGAACCCTTTCGAGATACCGGCCTCGGCTGCGACCTCGTTCAGGCTGACCCCTTCGAGCCCCCGGTCGGCCGCGATACGGCGAACGGCCGCGGCGATCTGCCGTCGCCGGTCCTCGTGATCGACTCGTTTGGGCACCACTTCTCCTTTTGGCAGTCCGATCGGATTGCAAACTTCTCACCAACTGTTTACAATCCGATCGTACCGTAAAGAGGAGGGGTGCGAATGAAGGTGGGCGGTTTCGCCTCGTCGGCGGCGCGAGCCGAGTACGAGGCCGTCTATGAACGAGGTTTGGCGGCCTTGCCCGCGCCGGCCGGTGTGCACGACATCCAGACGTCGTTCGGGGTGGCGCGCGTGTACCGGTTCGGGCAGCCGGGCGGGACACCGATCGTGCTGCTGCCCGGTCGCGCCGGTACCGCGGTGATGTGGGAACCCAACCTCACCGCGCTGCTCCGGCACGGCGAGGTCTTCGCGGTGGACCTCATCGGTGAGCCGGGGCGCAGCGAACAGACCGTCCCGATCCGCGACGGTGCGGATCAAGCCGCGTGGCTGAGCACGGTGCTCGCGGAACTCGACCTGTCGTCCGTGCACCTGATCGGGTACTCGTTCGGTGGCTGGCTCGCCACCAACCTCGCGGTGCGGGCGCCGGACCGGCTGAGGTCGCTCACCGTGATCGACCCCGTGCTGACCTTCGGCGGCCTGACCGCGGGACTCGTCATCCGCGCCACCCTCGCCGTGATCCCCGGTGTCAGCCGATGGGCCCGCCCTTCGTTCCTCAACTGGATTTCCGGTGGCGCGGAAATCGACGCCACGGATCCGGTCGCGCGGGTGATCGACGAGGGAATGCGGACCTTCCGCATCGCCCTGCCGTCGCCCAGGTTGTTCACCGACGCGCAGTTGCGCTCACTGCGGATGCCGGTGCTGGCCCTGATCGCCGGGCGCAGTGTCATCCACGATCCGGACCGCGCTGCCGCCCGCGCCCGCGATCTCCTGGCCCGGGGACAGGTCGAACTGTGGCCGTCGGCGACCCATGCCATCGCCGGTGAATCCGCGGCCGAGGTCAACGCGCGCGTCCTGAGGTTCCTGGCCGACTGCGAAGCGGGCTCGTGACCGCGCGCGGCAAGAACCCCACGCTGTCGTTGCTCCTCTGGGACGTCGCGCTCCCGTTGGCCGCCTACTACGGGCTCCGGCTCGCCGGCCAGAGCGAGCAGGTTTCGCTGCTGGCCGGGGCGGGTGTGGCCGCGGCGCGGATCGCGTGGGTCGCCGTCCGTGACCGGTCCTTCGACGGCTTCGCCGCGTTGCTGGCCGGTGTGCTCGGAGTCGGGCTCGTGCTCTCGCTGGTCACCGGTGACGCGAAGTTCCTGCTGCTGAAGGAATCCTTCGCCACCGCGACCGCCGCGATCGTGCTGTTGCTGAGCTGCTTCGGGCGCACGCCCATGGTGCTCGTCGCCGTGCGGGCCGGTTCCAGCGCGGCGAAACGCGCGGAGATCGAACGGCTCGGCGACGAGGTCCCCGCTTTCCGGCGGGCGTTCACCCGGATGTCCGCGGTGTGGGGAGTGGCGCTGTTGCTGGAGGCCGCGGTCCGGGTGCCGCTGGTCTACACCTTGTCGGCCGACGTGATGAACGCGCTCAGCGTGTTCCTGCTGCTCGCTGTCATCGGCGGGCTCTCGCTGTGGTCCGCCCGGTATGCCGAAAGGATCCTGCGGAAGCACACCGTGGCCGCGTGAACCACCCGGCTATGGGTGCCTGTCCGCCTGCTCGGCGAACACCCGCACCGCTTCGTTGATCGCCGCGCACCGGGCGTTGCGGACGGCTTCGGTCAGCGGCCGCAAGGCCTCCGCCCGCCGAAGCGCCGCCGACGAGGAGAGCGCGCCGCCCGGATCGTCGGATTCCGCGATGGCGAGGATCGCCGCGATCTCCTGGGACCGTTGGAGCACCCGCAGCGCCCGGTTGGGCATTCCGGCGGGCCAGGGCGCGTCGGTGGCCGCTCGGAGCCGGGCCGAGAGCTCCGCCCGCACCCCGGGCCGTTCGCTGGCCACGTCCAGCGCCTGCAACGCACCCGCGCTCGCGCGGATCGCGTCGGTCAGGCCGTGTTCGGCCTCGCCCAGCGGGCGGTACTCGAGCACGCCCGGCATGGGCACCGAGTACACGGTCCACCGCATGAGACCTTCGGCGATCGCCTCGGGGACCACTCCGTAGCCGAGCTCCGGCAGCACGACGGCCTCGCCGGTCCGCAGCGCGGCCTCGGCGAACGGACCGCCGCCGCCCAGCCCGCGCACGTCACCTGGCACCGGGAGTAGCAGCTGCATGCTCTTCGCCCCCTGCGAACGGAGGGCGAGCAGCAGCTGGACCGGGGTCGCGGCCCGGTTGAACGCGAGTGGCAGGTCGAACGCCTCGGCGGCCGCCGCGTCCGCGGCGACGAAGTCGTGGGCTTCACCCCAGACCTGCAGGGCGTCAAGGACGTCGTCGGAGGCCGCGGCTCCGTTCAGCCACGCCGAAGACCAGACCGCGAGGGTCGCACTAGGACGGCACACCGGACTGATTTTAGTCGTGCTTTCAGTGAAACCAGGAAATGGGCGGGTTAACCCCGGCTTGACTTCTCCTCTTCTCAACGTGCGGACGACTACGGCGGACGGGCGCCGTCGGCGATCGGGGCGATCCGATCAGAACGGGCGGTCCGCGGCCGGCACAGGTGGGTTTCGGGCATACGTCAAGCCTCCAGGGCGGACACCGTCGCCGCATCAACCGATCTTTGAAGATCTCTCCATCGAACGGTTGATGCGGAGCTGGAGTTGCTTCACGTCGACAGCGGCCACGCCCGCGACGTAGCGTCGAACGGGTGAACGATGTTCCCGCAAACCTGCCCCGGACCGCCGGGGACCTCCGCGCGGCGGGTCACCTGCCGCGGTCGATCAACCAAGAACTGCACGACAACCTGCTTGCCAAGCTCCGGGCGGGCGAAGACGCCTGGCCCGGGATCGTCGGTTTCTCGCGCACGGTGCTGCCGCAACTGGAACGCGCGCTGCTGGCCGGCCACGACGTAGTCCTCCTCGGCGAACGCGGCCAGGGCAAGACCCGGCTGCTGCGTACCCTCGTGGGACTTCTCGACGAATGGACGCCCGTGATCGAGGGCGCCGAGCTGGGCGAGCACCCGCTCGACCCGATCACCCCGGAGTCGCGCCGCCGCGCCGCCGAACTCGGCGACGCCCTGCCCGTGACCTGGCGCCACCGGGACGAGCGGTACACGGAGAAACTGGCCACACCGGACACCTCGGTCGGTGACCTGATCGGCGACGTCGACCCGGTGAAGGTCGCGGAAGGCCGCAGCCTCGGCGATCCCGAGACCATCCACTTCGGACTCGTCCCGCGCGCCCACCGCGGCATCGTGGCGATCAACGAGCTGCCGGATCTCGCCGAGCGCATCCAGGTCGCGCTGCTGAACGTGATGGAGGAGCGCGACATCCAGGTGCGCGGCTACACCTTGCGCCTGCCGCTGGACGTACTGCTGGTGTCGACGGCCAACCCGGAGGACTACACCAACCGCGGCCGCATCATCACCCCGCTCAAGGACCGGTTCGGCGCCGAGATCCGTACCCACTACCCGCTCGACGTCGAGGCGGAGATCGCGGTCGTCCGGCAGGAGGCGCGGCTGGTCGCCGAGGTCGGCGAGCCGTTGCTGGAGGTGCTCGCCCGGTTCGTGCGGAACCTGCGTGAGTCGCCGGTGATCGACCAGCGGTCCGGTGTTTCGGCCCGGTTCGCCGTCGCGGCGGCGGAAACGGTCGGCGCCGCGGCGTTGCGCCGGTCCGCGCTGACCGGCGAGGAACCCGCGGTGGCGCGCCCGGTCGATCTCGACGCCGTGCCCGCCGTCCTGCGCGGCAAGCTCGAATTCGAGCCAGGAGAGGAGGGGCGCGAGACCGAACACCTCGTGCACCTGCTGCGCCGAGCGGTCGCGGAGACGGCCCGCTCGCGGTTCGCCGGTCTGGACCTGCTGCCGCTGGCCGACGCCGTCGAGTCCGGGCATCTGGTGGCCACCGGGGAACGTGTACCCGGTAAGGACGTCCTCGCCGCGCTGCCGGAACTGCCGGTCCTGCACGACGTCGCGGCGCGTGCGGGCGTCGCGCCGGACGAACCGGCGGGGCGGATCGCGGCCGCGGTCGAGCTGGCGCTGGAATCCCTGTTCCTGTCGAGGAGACTCGCCAAGGACTCGGACGACTCGACGACCGTCTACGGCCGATGAGTTTCCTCCCTGAGGGCTATTCGTACGGGCCGTGGCACGACGGCCCGGATCCGCTGGCGCCGCCCGCGGATCTGCGGGACGCGCTCGACGAGATCGGCCGCGACGTCATGGCGGGCGCCTCGCCCCGGTCCGCGCTCGAAGAGCTGCTGAGGCGCGGCACCCCGCGCACCGCGGGGCTCGACGAGCTGACCAGGCGGCTCTGGCAGCGCCGGTCGGAGATCCAGCGTCGGCATCGGCTCGACGGCACGCTTCAAGAGGTCCAGCGGCTTCTCGACCAGGCGCTGGAGGCCGAGCGCCGCGAGTTGTTCCCCGATCCGGACGACGACGCCCGTTTCCGCGAGGCGCAGCTGGACGCGTTGCCGCCGGGGACGGCCGCGGCGGTGCGCGAACTCGCCGAGTACGACTGGCGTTCGCGAGAGGGCAGGGAGAATTACGAGAAGATCCGCGAGCTGCTCGGCCGTGAGCTGCTGGATTCCCGTTTCGAAGGGATGAAGGAGGCGCTGCGGAACGCCGGCCCTGAGCAGGTCGAGCAGGCGAACCGCATGCTCGCCGACCTCAACGACCTCCTGGCCGCGCACGCCCAGGGCCGTGAGGACGTCCCCGAGCGGTTCGCGGAGTTCATGCGTGAGCACGGCGAGTTCTTCCCGGAGAACCCGAAGAACGTCGAAGAGCTGATCGACGTCCTCGCCGCTCGCGCCGCGGCCGCGCAGCGGATGCTGAACTCGATGACCCCGGAACAGCGAGCCGAACTGGCCGAACTGTCCCAACAGGCGTTCGGCGACCCGCGGCTCGCGCAGCAACTGTCCACTTTGGATGCTCAGCTGAGAGCGTTGCGGCCCGGTGAGGACTGGACATCCTCGGGGCGCTTCCGGGGCGACGATCCGCTGGGCCTCGGCGAGGGCGCCAGGGCGATGTCCGATCTCGCCGAGCTGGACGCGCTGGCCGAACAGCTCGGCCAGTCGTATCCGGGCGCGAGGCTGGAGGACATCGACGTAGACGCGCTCGAACGCCAGCTCGGACGGGACGCCGGCGTCGACGCGCGGCGGCTGTCCGAACTGGAACGCGAGCTCCGGCGGCAAGGCCTTTTCGAACGTGCTCCGGATGGAACGCTTCGCTTGTCTCCCAAGGCTTTGCGACGGCTGGGCGAGACGGCGCTCGCGGACGTCGTGAACGCGTTGCGCGGCAAGACCGGGCAGCGGGAGACCGAGTCCGCCGGCGCCGCGGGCGAGCCGACCGGCGCCACCAGGCCGTGGCGGTTCGGGGACATGCAGCCGTGGGACGTCTCCAGAACGGTCCGCAACTCCGTCCTGCGCTCGATTTCGGTGGGGGAGCGATCGGTCCGGATGGACGTTTCCGACGTCGAGGTGGTCGAGACCGAGCACCGGTCTCGCGCGGCGGTGGCGTTGCTCGTGGACACCTCGTGGTCGATGGTGCAGGAGGGGCGCTGGCTGCCGATGAAGCGGACGGCGCTCGCGCTGCACCAGCTGATCAGCACCCGGTTCCGCAACGACGCTCTCCAGCTGATCACCTTCGGCCGCTACGCGACGTCAGTCGAACTGGCCGAGCTGGTGGGCCTGGAAGGCGCTTGGGAACAGGGCACCAACGCCCACCACGCCCTGCTCCTGGCCGGACGCCATCTGCGGCGGCATCCCGACGCGCAGCCGGTGGTCCTGATGGTCACCGACGGCGAGCCGACCGCGCACCTGGAACCGGACGGATCGGCGGAATTCGACTATCCGCCCCAGCCGAGGACACTGCTGAAGACCCTGTCCGAAGTGGACCGGATGGCGAAGCTGGGCGCGTCGGTGACGGTGTTCCGCCTCGGGGACGACCCGCGGCTGACGGAGTTCGTCGACCTGCTCGCCCGCCGCTCCGGGGGCCGGGTGGTCGCTCCCGACCTCGACGGGCTCGGTGCCGCCGTGGTCGGCGACTACCTGCGGACCAGGAAGCGCTGAACTCACCTACGCTGAGCCGATGGGGTACTCGGTCGGGAAGGTCGCGGCGCTCTCGGGCGTCACCGTGCGCACGCTGCACCACTACGACGAGATCGGCCTGCTGTCCCCGAGCGGGCGGACGGCCGCCGGGTATCGCAGCTACAGCGACGACGACCTCGACCGCCTCCAACGCGTCCTGTTCTACCGGGAACTCGGGTTCGGCCTCGAGACGATCGCGAAGGTGATCGAAGACCCGGGTGTGGACGCGTTGGAGCACCTGCGGCGCCAGCGCGCGCTGCTCGCCGACCGGATCGGCGAGCTTACGAGGAT
The DNA here is from genome assembly GCF_044461365.1 of Amycolatopsis sp. NPDC049868. Lineage (NCBI taxonomy): Bacteria > Bacillati > Actinomycetota > Actinomycetes > Pseudonocardiales > Pseudonocardiaceae > Amycolatopsis > Amycolatopsis sp. NPDC049868. The sequence goes on from NZ_JBITKV010000004.1 coordinate 495,305, forward strand.
GGCCGAATCCGTCGAGCGGGTGATCGCGGCGAAGGAGGTCGGCGCCGCGCTGACCCCGGAGGAGCGCTTCGAGGTCTTCGGCGAGTTCCGTGAGCCGGAGGGCTACGCGGAGGAAGCCGTCCGCCGATGGGGTGAGACTCCGCACTGGCGGGCGGCGGCCGTGCCGCGGTCCAAGGAGGAATGGCTCGCGGCGGAGAAGATCCGGGAGGACTGGGTCCGGCGGTTGCTCGCCGTCTTCGACTCCGGCGCGCCCGCCGGCAGTTCCTCGGCGATGGACCTCGCCGAGGAACACCGCCGGATGCTCGCGGCGTTCATGGGTGACTGCGACCTCGCGACGCACCGTGAGCTCGCCGGGCTGTACGCGACCGAACCGGTCCAGCTCGGTTTCCTGGTGCGTGAGCCGGACCAGCGGCCTGGCCTCGGCGAGTACATCCGGGACGCCGTCCACGCCAACGCGGACCGGGCCGCCGGATAGCGAGTCCGGTTACTCCGGCCGTGTTGGTCTCCCACCGGGCGGGAACGGCGCGGCGGCTCCGCTTACAGTCGAGGTATGCAGACTTGGTCATCGGTCGACGTGCCCCGTATCCCCGGCACCCCCCGTCCGCTGCGGCTCCACGACACCGCGACGGGACAGATCCGTCCCACCGCGCCCGGGCCCACCGCCCGGATGTACGTCTGCGGCATCACGCCGTACGACGCCACCCATCTGGGGCACGCGGCCACGTACCTGACGTTCGACCTGGTGAACCGCCTGTGGCGGGACGCCGGGCACGAAGTCCACTACGTGCAGAACGTGACGGACATCGACGAGCCCCTCTTGGAACGCGCCGAGCGCGACAAGGACGACTGGGTCGTCCTCGGCATGCGCGAGACGGCACTGTTCCGGGAGGACATGACCGCGTTGCGGGTGTTGCCGCCGCGGCAGTTCGTCGGGGCCGTCGAGAGCATCCCGGAGATCGTCGAGGTCATCGCCAAGCTGCTGGCCAACGGCAGCGCCTACCGCGCGGACGACGCGGAATACCCGGACATCTACTTCGACCACGACGCGACCGGGCACTTCGGTTCCGAGTCGAACTACGACGCCGAGACCATGGCGAAGTTCTTCGCCGAACGCGGCGGCGACCCGGACCGCCCCGGCAAGCAGCACCCGCTGGACGCGCTGCTGTGGCGGATGGCGCGCCCCGGCGAGCCGTCGTGGGAGTCCGAACTGGGCGCGGGCAGGCCCGGCTGGCACATCGAGTGCAGCGCGATCGCGGTCAACCGCCTCGGCCTCGGCTTCGACGTCCAGGGCGGTGGCTCGGACCTGATCTTCCCCCACCACGAGTACAGCGCCGCGCACGCGGAGGCCGTCGCGGGGGACAGGCCGTTCGCGCGGCACTACGTGCACGCCGGGATGATCGGCCTCGACGGCGAGAAGATGTCGAAGTCGCGCGGGAACCTCGTGTTCGTCTCGCGGCTGCGCGCCGACAAGGTCGACCCCGGCACGATCCGGCTCGCGCTGTTCTCCGGCCACTACCGCGAGGACCGGCCGTGGACCGCGCAGCTGCAGTCGGACGCCGAAGCGCGGCTGGCGCGCTGGCGCGAAGCGGTCTCTCTCGGCACGGGCCCCGCGGCGGAGGACACCGTCGCGCGTCTGCGTGACCGTCTCACCGACGACCTCGACACGCCCAAGGCGCTCGCGGCCGTCGACGCCTGGGTGGAGCAGGCGCTGAACCGCTCCGGCACCGACCCGGCCGCGCCCGGGCTGATCCGGAACGCGGTCGACGCGCTGCTCGGCATCGAGCTCTGAGGAACGTCAGGAAAGGGTCGTTCAGGACATCTTTTGTCCTGAACGACCCTTTCCTGACATCCGTATAACGCCCTACACGGCGACGCGGCCGGCTTCGAGCCGGAGGTGGTCACCCGCCCAGTCCCGCCGCAGCCATCGATCGTGAGACGCGATGACGACGGCGCCCGGCGCGGAATCGAGCGCGGTGAACAGCTCCTCGGCCAAGGTGAGCGAGATGTGGTTCGTCGGCTCGTCCAGCAGGAGCACCTCCGGCGGGTCGGCGATGAGCAGCGCCAGCGCGAGCCGCCGCCGCTGCCCGACCGACAACGCGCCCACCCGGGTCCCGAGATCACGCGGTGCCAGCAACCCCAGCCCGCGCAACGGGGGAGCGTTCTCGCCGAGGGCTTCGGCGTAGGTCCGTTGAGCGGTCTTCTCCGGCTCGTCGAACACGACGTCCTGTGCCAGCAGGCCGATCCGCACCCCGCGTCCGGAAAGGACGGTGCCGGAGTCCGGGGTCAGCGAGCCGGCCAGGACGGACAGCAGCGTCGACTTCCCGGCGCCGTTGCCGCCGGTGATCAGGAGTCTCGACGTGGTCGTGACATCCAGGGTCGCCAGCCGGAGTCGCCCCGCGATCTCGATGTCCCGTACCGAGATCGCCGTCTTCCCTTCGCCGGGCTCTCCGGTCAGATCGCCCTGGAACCGCAGTGGCGCCGGCGGTTTCCACACCTGGTCGCGTTCCAGTTCGTCCAGCCGCAGCTGGGCGTTGCGGACCCGGCGTGAGATCTGCTTCTGCACCCTCCCGGTCTTGAAGTCGTAGAGCATCTTGGCGTTGTCACGCTGCGGCCGGTTGTGCGCGACGTTGCGCGCGGTGACGGCCACCGATTCACGCAGTTCCTTGAGCTCGTCCTGTTCCTCGGCGTAGCGCTGTTCCCAGCGCGCCCGCTCGGCCCGTTTCTGGTCCAGGTAGTCGGAATACGTGCCGCCGTACCGGGTCGGGCCGCCCAGCGCCGGGTCGAGGTCGACGATGTCGGTGCACACCGCGTCGAGGAACACGCGATCGTGCGATGACAGCACGAGGACACCGGTCAGCGAAGCGAGATGCTGTTCGAGGAACTCCATCGCGGCGTCGTCGAGATGGTTCGTCGGCTCGTCCAGGACCAAGGTGCCCGGCCGCCGGATCAGCAACGCCGCGAGGCCGAGCCGCGACCGCTGGCCGCCCGACAGCGTGCCCAGTTCGCGCGCCGGGTCGATCCCGGCCAGTCCGAGCCCCGCGCACACGACCTCGGCGCGCCGATCGGCGTCCCACAGGTCGTGCGCCTGGGCCCATTCGAGCACCGTGCCGTACTCGTCGAGCACGGCGGCGTCGTCCGGGTGCCGGGCGAGCGCCTCGGTCAGCTCGTCGAGCCTCGCGGACGCTCGCCGAATCTCGGCGAGCGCGTCGTCGATGACGTCGGAGAACCTCGCCGTGAGCGGGAAAGGCAGCTCCTGCAGGAGGAATCCGAGGTCGTCGCCTCGGATCACCTCGCCGCCCTGCGGCTCTTCGACCCCGGCCAGCAGACGCAGGAGCGTGGACTTGCCGACGCCGTTCTCGCCGACCAGTCCGAGTCGCTGCCCGGCCGAAGCCGTCAGGTTCACGCCGTCGAGGACGACGCGGGCACCGTAGGAGTGGACGAGGTCCTTGGCGATCAGGGAAAGAGACATACGACATCACCGGGTTTCTTCGGACATGGGGAACCCCGCCGGGCGTCGTGGCTTACGGGAGCGGTGCTCGACCGAAGCCGCCTCGGGGCGGGGAAGGCGCGATGTCAGTTGTCCATGATGCGAAGAGTCTAACGCAACACCTGTAGCGTTAGTCAAGTCCTCTTTTCGGAGCGCAGGCGAGCGGCCTCTTGTTCGGCGAACACGCGCCCGTCGGTCATGACGCCGAGCAGCGCGGCGAGCTGGCGCCGGTCGAGCTTGCCGAGGCGGTCGCCGAAGAACCTGGCCATGGGGGAGTAGAGGTCGGCGACGTCGTCGAGCCGGTCGGGGAGCGGGCGGATCGCGAGACGCCGACGGTCGGCGGGATCGGGGACGCGCTCGACCAGCCGCCGCGTCTCCATGCGGTCGAGCATCCGCGTCACCGCGCCGGTGTTCATGCCGAGCGCCCGTGCGAGCCCGGTCGGCGAGGTCGCGGCACCACTGATGACCAGCTGGAGCCCGTGCAGCTCGGTCGGGCTGATCCCGAGCCGTTCCGCCATGGCCGTCTGGAACAGGACGGTCGCGCTGACGAACCGGGGGATCTCCAAAGCCGCCGCGGTGGCGAGTTCTCGCTGGTCAGGCATGTGCTTCCCTTGGACAGTAAGTGCGCTACGCAGTTGCTGCGTTGTGCAGCAACTTCCCAGGCAAGGGTATCGAGGCGGCTTGACATCGTTCCGGCCACCTGTAAATCTGAAAGGGAACTTTCGAAAGATATCTTTCAGATTGGATCGGGCGATGGCCGGGTTACCGCCGCGCAAGCGGATCGAAGACGTCGAGCTGATGCGGGCGCTGGCGCATCCGCTGCGGTCGGCGCTGGTGGACCACCTCATGGCGGTCGGCCCGCGGACCGCGAGCGAGTGCGCGGCGGCCGTCGGCTCGACCGCCTCGAACTGCAGCTGGCATCTGCGTCAGCTGGCGCGGCACGGCCTCGTGGAGCGGGTCGAGGGGGAGGACGGGCGGGAGCGGCCGTGGCGGGCGTGCCAGGTCGGCATCGAGTTCGGTGACGACCCGGAGCTGCACGGGGCGCAGCTGGCGGTCGTGGGAACCACTCTCGCGCGGGAAAAGGAGCTGACCGAGCGCTATCTCGACGCAGCCGACCGGCTCGGCAAGGAGTGGCAGGACGCGTCGGGGATCAACAACTACTCGCTGCGGGTGACCGCCGGCGAGCTGGCGGAGCTGGTCCAGCGGATCGACGCGCTCGTGCGGCCCTACGTCGGCGCGATCCGTGAAGACGCTCCCGCGGAGGCGCTCCCGGTCCACTTGGGACTGCGGGCGTTCCTCCGCATCGACGCCGAGGGGAAGCCGGGCAGATGAAACCGTTGAGGGAACCCGCCTTCGCGCGGTTGTGGATCGCCGCCTTCTTCTCCGAGACCGCGGAGTGGATGCTGCAGATCGCGTTGCCGGTGTTCGTCTTCCAGGCGACCGGTTCGGCGGCCACCACGGCGTTGAGCATCGTCCTCGGCCTGGTGCCCGCGGTGCTGCTGAGCCCGGTCGCCGGTGTGATCGCGGACCGCTGGAACCGGCGGCTCGTGCTGTGCGTGGTGTGTGCGGGACAGGCGTTCGTGGCGCTGCCGCTGCTGTTCGTCGCGTCCGGCGGCCCGGTGTACGTGATCTACGGGGTGATGGCCGCGCAGGCGGGCCTGGCTTCGCTGTTCGAGCCCGCGCGCAACGCGCTCGTGCCCGAACTGGTCGCCCCCGGCGAGCTGATCGGCGCCAACGGCCTGATGAGCATCAACGGCAGCGTCGCGCGGCTCGCCGGTGGCTGGGCGGGCGGGCTCCTGCTCGGGTTCGGCGGTCTGGGCTGGGTCGTGGTCGCCTATCTCGGCGTGCTGGTGATCGGCTCGGCATTGCTGGTGCGCCCGTTCCGGCGCGTCGCCGCGCCGAAAGCGGCCGGACCGCACGAGCCGGTGTTGCAAGCTTGGCTCGACGGGCTCCGCGAGATCGGCCGCGAAGGACGCCTTCGCCTCGCCGGTGTCGTCGTGGTGCTGACGTCACTGGCGCAGGGGATGTTCCTGGTGCTGTTCGTGGTCTTCGTACTCGACATCCTCGACGGCACCGAAGGCGACGTCGGCCTGCTGCGCGGCGTGCAGGCACTCGGCGGGCTGGCCGCGGGATTCGCCGTCGCCACCGTCGCCCGCAAGGTCGCGCCCGCCGCTCTGCTCGGCTGGGGCGGGCTCGCGCTCGGCCTGCTGTCGGCGGTGATCTGGAACCTGCCCGCGCTGACCGCTTCGCTGGGCGTCTTCATCGGGCTCTTCGGGCTGGTCGGCGCACCCGGGGTGCTCGCCGGGTCCGGGCTGCTCTCGCTGGTCCAGACCGCCGCGTCCCCGGAACGCTCCGGCCGCGTGCTGAGCACCGTCTTCGCCGGGACCGCGGGGTTCACGGCGCTGGGCGCTCTGCTGACGGGATGGCTGCTGAACGTGCTGGGCACGGGGGTCTTGCTGAACGTCCAGGCGGGTCTGCACGCCGTCTCGGCGTTGATCGTGCTGGGTGTGTCGGCGTCGGGCAGGCTGCGCGGTGACACTATTCCGGCGGTTCCCCGGACCGGGTGAAGCTACGGTGGTGGAGTGCCGCATCTCTTCGCCACCAGCGACCTCCACGTCACCCATGAGGGCAACGCCCCGCTCGTCGACGAGGTCGTCCCCCGGACCCCCGACGACTGGCTGCTCGTGGCCGGTGACGTCGCCGAACGCGCCGAATCCGTGATCGGGGTGCTCAAGACCTTGCGCGAACGCTTCGCGAAGGTCGTCTGGGTACCCGGCAACCACGAGCTGTGGACCACCCAGAAGGACGAATGTCAGCTGCGCGGACAGGCGCGTTACGAGCATCTGGTCGAACGCTGCCGCGAGATCGACGTCCTCACCCCGGAGGACCCGTACCCGGTATGGGAGCACCAGGAGAAGCCGCTGACGATCGCGCCGCTGTTCGTCCTTTACGACTACAGCTGGCGGACCCCGCTGGCCGACGGGCTGCCGATGCTGGCGGCCATCGAGCAGGCGCGCGAGGCGGGCGTGCTGTGCACGGACGAGTTCTTCCTGCACCCCGATCCGTATCCCAGCAGGCAGGCGTGGTGCGCCGACCGGGTGAAGATCAGCACGGAACGGCTGGAGGCGATCCCCGAGGACCACGGGACGATCCTGATGTCGCACTGGCCGCTGCACCGCCACCCGACCGAACCGCTGTACTTCCCGGAGTTCGCGCTGTGGTGCGGGACGACCGAGACCGAGGACTGGCACCTGCGCTTCCGTGCCGAGGTCGCCGTCTACGGGCACCTGCACATCCCGCGCTCCACGGCGGCGGACGGGGTGCGGTTCGAAGAGGTCTCGCTCGGCTATCCGCGTGAGTGGCGGAAGCGGGCGCGGGGGCCGATCCCGCTGCGGCGCATCTTCTGACCCCTCCCGAACGCTATGAACGGTCCGTTCCTTGCGAAATTTGCAAGGAACGGACCGTTCATAGCGCTTGACGGGACGCGATCAGACCCGGCCGGGACCGTCCTGGCCGGGACGGCGACGCCGCAGGTACCGCTCGAACTCGGCCGCGATCTTGTCCCCGCTGACGTCGTCCAGCGTGAACTCGGTCTCCGCGTCGCCGCGCTCCTCGAGTCCCCGGACGTACTCGCTGATCTCCTCGTCCTCCTCGGCCATCTCGGTGACCGTCCGCTGCCACTCCTCCGCCTGCTCGGGAAGGGCGCCGAGCGGGATCTCGACGTCGAGGATGTCTTCGAGTTTGTGCAACAGCGCCAGCGTGGCCTTGGGCGACGGCGGATGCGAGACGTAGTGCGGCACGGCCGCCCAGATCGAGACCGCCGGGACACCCGCCTGCACGCAGTAGTCCTGTAAGACCCCGACGATGCCGGTCGGTCCCTGGTAGTTGTTCAGCTCCAGCCCGAACTGCGAAGCGGTGTCCTTGTCGTACGCCGTCCCGGTGACCGGGACCGGCCGCGTGTGCGCGGTGTCGGCCAGGAGCGCGCCGAGGGTGACGACGGTGGAGACTTCCAGTCGCTGGATGTGCTCCAGCAGTTCGGCGCAGAAGGCGCGCCAGCGCATATTCGGTTCGGGCCCCTGGACCAGCACGATGTCCCGGCTGAGGCTTTCCGGGCGGCATACCGAGAGCCGCGTGGTCGGCCAGTCGACCCGCCGGGTGACGCCGTCCACCATACGCACGGTCGGTCTGCTGACCTGGAAGTCGTAGTACTCGTCAGGACTCAGCTCGCTCAGTGGTGTCGCATCCCAGTTGAGCTGGAGATGCTCGACCGCCCGGCTGGCCGCGTCACCTGCGTCGTTCCATCCTTCGAAGGCGACGATCATGATCGGCTTGGTGTCATCCGGGTGGTCGCGGCCGGGCCGCTGGGTCTCGTCGACGGGCTCACTCACCGGACCAGCCTACGACCAGGCGGCCGTGTGCCGTTGGGCATGTCCGGTGGCGTTTCGCGGGGGCGAACCGCGCGGAGCCGACGCAATACGACATTTCGGGCGACCACCTGGCCGTCGACGTGAATCCGTCTCGGCTACCGTGGGCTCTGGAAGGCTTGACCGATCGTGAGGGGGAACCGTGACCGAACCGTCCACACCGGACGGGCTCGCCGCCGTGCTGTGGGACATGGACGGCACGCTGGTCGACTCGGAGAAGCTGTGGGACGTCGCGCTCTACGAAGCCGTCGAAAGCCTCGGCGGCACCCTGACCGAGGAACAGCGCCTGAGTCTCGTCGGGTCCAATATGGACGACACGGCCGCGTTCCTGCTCGAAGTGTGCGCCAGGCCGGTCACGTCCGAGTCGATCGCGGAGATGGGGCAGTGGATCCGCCGTCGCACGGCCAACCTCTTCGACGGTCCCCTCCCGTGGCGTCCGGGCGCGCAGGAGCTGCTCGAACTGTTGCGCTCCAACGGCGTTCCCATGGCGCTGGTCACCTCCACCGAACGGTCGCTGACCGAACTCGCGCTCAACACGATCGGCCGCGAGTACTTCGCCGCCACGGTCTGCGGTGACGAGGTCGATGGTCTGAACAAGCCGGACGCGAGGCCATATCAGCTGGCCACGGAGTTGCTGGGAGTCCCGGCTTCCCGGTGTGTGGCGATCGAAGATTCACCGCCTGGCGCGGCTTCCGCGGCCGCCGCCGGCTGCACGGTGGTGGTGATCCCGAACGACGTCGACGTCGAACCGGGAGAGCGGCGGGTGTTCCGCACGTCGCTGGTCGGGCTCGACGTGGCGGCGCTGACCGCGCTCCTGCCCTGACCGCCATGTCGCGTTTCCGCTAGACCGCACCCGGTGCGGTCGGTGATGCTGGCCTGGTGCATGAGGATTTCGAGCGCTGTGTCCGGGCGGTCCAAGCGAAGGACGCCCGGTTCGACGGCTGGTTCTTCACCGCCGTCCTGACGACGCGGATCTACTGCCGGGCGAGCTGCCCGGTCGTCCCGCCCAAACCGGAGAACATGACGTTCTACCCGAGCGCGGCGGCCGCGCAGGAGGCCGGGTTCCGTGCCTGCAAACGGTGCCGTCCGGATGCCAGCCCCGGGTCGCCGCAGTGGAACGAGCGCGCGGACCTGGTGGCCAGGGCGATGCGGCTGATCGCCGACGGCGTCGTCGACACCGACGGCGTGAGCGGCCTGGCCGCCCGGCTCGGCTACAGCGTCCGGCAGGTGGAGCGGCACGTGCGCGCCGAACTCGGCGCGGGCCCGCTCAGTCTCGCCCGTGCGCAACGGGCGCAGACGGCGCGGCTGCTGATCGAGACGACCGGCCTGTCGATGATCGACGTCGCCCTCGCCGCGGGGTTCGGCAGCGTCCGGACCTTCAACGACACCGTCCGTGAGGTCTTCGCGCTGTCCCCGACGGAACTGCGGGCGCGTGTCCGCTCCGCCCCGGCGGCCGCGCCAGGGACGCTGAACCTGCGTCTGCCGTACCGGAAGCCGCTGTTCCCGGACAACCTCTTCGGGCATCTCGTCGCGACCGGTGTCCCCGGGGTCGAGGAATGGCGCGACGGCGCGTACCGCCGCACGCTGCGGCTCCCGCACGGACCCGCCGTCGTCGCGCTCAAGCCGGAGGACGGCTACATCGGCTGCCGGCTCACCTTGTCGGATCTGCGGGATCTCTCGACCGCGATCAGCCGTTGCCGCCGTCTGCTCGACCTGGACGCCGACCCGGTCGCCGTCGACGACGCTCTGGCCGCGGATCCGCAGCTCGGGCCGCTCGTCGCCGCCGCGCCGGGCAGGCGGGTGCCGAGGACGGTCGACGGTGACGAGTTCGCCGTCCGCGCCGTACTGGGGCAGCAGGTGTCCACCGCGGCCGCCCGCACCCACGCCGCCAGGCTGGTCCTCGTGCATGGTGACCCCGTCGACGATCCGGACGGCGGGCTCACCCACGTCTTCCCGGACACCGCCGCGCTCGCGGAGATCGACCCGGAGAGCCTCGCCATGCCGCAGAGCCGCAAGCGGACCCTGCTCGGCCTCGTCGCGGAACTGAACGGCGGGGAACTCGACCTCGGCGCGGGAAGCGACTGGCAGCGCGCCCGCGAGCGGCTGCACGCGTTGCCCGGCTTCGGCCCGTGGACCGTCGAGAGCATCGCCATGCGCTCGCTCGGCGACCCCGACGCCTTCCTGCCGACCGACCTCGGCGTCAAAGTCGCCGCGAAAGGGCTCGGGCTCGGCCCGGCGGCGTTCGCCGCGCACGCCGAACACTGGCGCCCGTGGCGCGCCTACGCCGTCCAGCACCTCTGGGCGACCGGAGATCACCCGATCAACCGGCTGCCCGCCGCCTGAATTCGAGGAGCGCCATGCGCACGCACACCGTCATCGACAGTCCGTACGACAAGCTGACCCTGGTCGCGGACGGCGAAAGCCTCTGCGGGGTCTACATGGTCCAGCAGCGGCACCGCCCGCCCGAGGAGAGTTTCGGCCATCAGGAACCGGACGCGCCGATCTTCGTCGAGACCGAGAAGCAGTTGAAGGAGTACTTCGCCGGACAGCGGAAGGAATTCGATCTCCCGCTGAGCTTCGGCGGCACCGAATTCCAGCGGATGGTCTGGGAAGGCCTGCTCGGCATCCCATATGGCGAGACGGTCTCTTACGGTCAGCTCGCCGACCGGCTCGGCAGGCCCACCGCCTCGCGCGCGGTCGGGCTCGCGAACGGGAAGAACCCGATCGGCATCATCGTGCCGTGCCATCGGGTGATCGGTTCCAACGGCGATCTCACCGGTTACGGCGGCGGTGTCGAACGGAAGCGGCACCTGCTCGACTTCGAGCGGGGCGGCGCTGCGCTGTTCTGAGGTGTGACGCGGGCGGCAACACACCGGCCCGGGGCAGCGCGGCGCGGGCGCGGATGGAAGGATCTCGGACCGTGAAGACCTTCGATGAGCTGTTCGCCGAGCTTGCCGAGCGCGCCCGTACGCGCCCCGACGGTTCCGGCACCGTCGCCGCACTGGACGCGGGAGTGCACGCGCAGGGCAAGAAGGTGCTCGAAGAGGCGGGCGAGGTGTGGATCGCCGCCGAGCACGAATCCGACGACAGGCTCTCCGAGGAGATTTCACAGCTGCTGTACCGCGTACAGGTGCTCATGCTCGGCCGAGGACTGTCGACAGAGGACGTGTACCGGTACCTGTGACGCGTTCGCGTCCGGAAAACCAAGGAGAAGCAATGCTGCGTGTCGCCGTGCCGAACAAGGGAGCCCTCGCCGCCGCCGCGACGGAGATGCTCGGAGAGGCCGGCTACCGCAAGCGACATGAGGCCCGCGACCTGACCGTGCTCGACACGATCAACGAGGTCGAGTTCTTCTTCTTGCGTCCCAAGGACATCGCGATCTACGTCGGATCCGGCGAGCTGGATCTCGGCATCACCGGCCGCGACCTCGCGCTCGATTCCGGTGCCCCGGTCGAGGAGATCCTGGGCCTCGGCTTCGGCGGTTCCACCTTCCGGTACGCCGCGCCGGCGGGCCGGGAGTGGCGGGCCGAAGACCTGCAGGGCAAGCGGCTCGCGACGTCGTACCCGCGGCTCGTGCGCGAGAACCTGAAGCAGCACGGGGTGGAGGCGGAGGTCATCCGCCTCGACGGCGCCGTCGAGATCTCGATCCAGCTCGGCGTGGCCGACGCCATCGCGGACGTCGTCGAGTCGGGACGGTCGTTGCGCCAGCACAACCTCGTGGCCTTCGGGGACCCGATCTGTGTGTCGGAGGCGGTGCTGCTGCAGCGGGCGGGCACCGAGCACACCCGGCCCAAGGACCAGCTCAAGGCACGGCTGCAAGGTGTCGTCTTCGCTCAGCACTACATGATGCTGGACTACGACTGCCCGCGGTCGCTGCTCGACGCCGCCATCTCGATCACGCCGGGTCTCGAGTCGCCGACCGTCGCGCCGCTGGCCCACGAAGACTGGGTGGCCGTGCGGGCGATGGTGCCGCGCAAGGAGGTCAACCGGATCATGGACGAGCTCGCCGAGACCGGCGCCAAGGCCATCCTGGCTTCCGACATCCGGGCCTGCCGCCTCTGACCTCGCTCCGGACGCTATGAAAGGTCCTTTCCTTGCAAAATTTGCAAGGAAAGGACCTTTCATAGCATTGGCTAGCGGGGGCGGTTGGGCTTCTTGGGCATCAGGTCGTAGAGCTTCTTTCGCGCTCCGTTGTCCTTGGCGCTGCGAGTCACCGAGACCTCGGTGATGAAGTCCTCGAAGACGAACTCCTCGTCCGCGGGCACGATCGCCGCGGCCGGATGGTTCTGCAGGTAGCCGTCCAGTGTCTCCGCGATCTCCCGGAACGACAACGCCTGCAGCGTTTCCGGCGCGTACGTCGTCACCGGTACGCCGTGCGCGGCGGCTTCGTTCATCACGACGCCGAGCGGGACGTGCGACAGCATCGGGATCCCGAACGCGTACAGCTCCTGCAACGCCGCGGCCGCGTAGTGCGAGATCGGGCGGCGGTACAGCCCGGGCACGAGGCCGTAGTAGGCGATCGGCGGACGGCCGACGGTCTGTTCGACGTAACGCACCTGGTCCGCGAGCAGGCGCAGCGCGCGGATGCTCGTCCGGTCCGGCTGCACCGGCACGAGGATCCCGTGCGAAGCGGCGAGCGCGTTGTTGGTGAGCACGTCGAGCGCGGGCGGGCAGTCGATGATGATGTGGTCGTAGTTCGCGAACTGGATGACCCTGGCCAGCTGCCAGCCGGGTACGCGGAACTGGTCCAGCCGCCGGATCAGGTCGAACATCCCCGGCGAGGTCGGGATGACGTCGAACGCGCCGCCCCGCCCGAGGTTGCTGCGCGGATGTCGCACCGCGAGCTCCTCGATCGAGCCCTTCCACACCTTGGTCAGGGCTTTCGCGAGACTGGGCATGTCCGGCGACACCTCGTCGAGTCCGAGGAGTTCGGTGGTCGCGTGGCCCTGTGGGTCGAGGTCGATCAGCAGCACCCGGCGGCCGCGTTCGGCCAGTGCGGCCGCCGCGCCCACGCTGAGTGAGGTCTTGCCGACCCCGCCTTTCTGGTTGACCACCGAGGTGATCTGCATGCCGAAGCGCTCCCTGTGTCTGTTGTTCCGCGAAGGCTATTGGAAACACGCCGAGAAAGCGCGTCTATCAGCCCGCCTGTCGCGGTCGCACCAGCAACGCCTGCGCCCCGGAGGCGATCGGCCCCGACGCGTCGTGCAGCGTCGTCGTCGCCGTGCCGATCCCGTTCGGGCCGACCAGGGTGGCCGCGTCGACGCCGATCCAGTCGCCGAGGGGCGGGCGGCGGAGGTGCACCGTCAGCTCCGAGTTGATGAACCACCACTCCCGCGGGTCCAGGAAGTTCGAGATCCCGTTGCCGGAGTCCGCCAGCACGAACAGCCGCTGCAGCGGGCTCGGCTTCTCCCCGTCCACGAGCGCGACGCGCTGCCTGCCCCAGACGGTCGCGGGGCCGGGTTCGTCCAGCGCGCCCTTGACGCGGCGCCACTCGACGGCTTGGAGGTACCCGCCGTGCCAGCCTTCAGGCCAGGTCGACGCGGGCAGACCGTCCGGTGACGGCAGCGCGGGTGCTTCCGCGGTGGCCACCGCGGTGGTGTCCGACGTCGCGATACGCCACGCCGAGGCACGGGCGACGACCCGCTCGCCGTGGGAGAGTTCGGCCGTCAGCCACTCGACCGACCGGCCCGGTCGTTCCACCCGAGCCCGTACCGACAGCTCTTCGAGCGGTGCGGGCCCGAGGATCTCGACCGTCACCCGGGCCAGCTGGCTCGCGTGCGGCGCCTCGACCTCTTCGAGCGCGCGGACCAGCAACGCCGAGGGCGGCCCGAAGTGCTGCGCTTCGGGAGTCCAGGGGCCGGCGGTGTGCGGGGTCGGGAGGAAGACGCCGTCGCCTGACGGCACGTAGAAGGCTTCTGTCACAAACGCACCCTAGGCCTAGTCCGCACGGTCCAATACGGACTCTTCGCCGGGATCCGGCTCCGGCCAGCCGGGGTACGGCGGGGGAGTGCCGCCGTACTGCGGGCAGAGGGCCTGGTGGTCGCACCACGCGCAGAGTTTGCTCGGATTCGGCCGGAAATCTCCGGTCTTGCCCGCTTTGAGGATCGCCTGCCAGATCGCCTCCAGCGTGCGCTCGAAACGGATCAGCTCGCCCTCGTCGGGCGTGTACGCCAGTGACTGCCCGTCGGTGAGGTACATCAGTTTCAGCTGGCGAGGTACGACACCGCGAAGCCGCCAGAGGACCACGGCGTAGAACTTCATCTGGAACATCGCCTTGGCCTCGCCGATCTCGCGGGGCGCGGCACCGGTCTTGTAGTCGACGACGCGGATTTCGCCGGTCGGAGCCACGTCCAGCCTGTCGACGTAGCCCCGGAGCAGCACACCGGAGCCCAGTTCGATCTCGACGTGCAGTTCACACGCCTCCGGCTCCAGGCGACGCGGATCCTCGAGGCCGAAATAGGTGTCGACGAGCTGCTCGGCCGACGAGAGCCACGACGTGACGGCGTCGGGGTCCTCCTGATCGAACAGCTCGATCCACTCCGGACGTTCCGCGGACAGCTCCTCCCACGCCGGTGCGAGCAGCTCCTTGGCCTGCGGAGGGGTGCGATCGGCCTGGGGAAGGGAGAACAGGCGCTCCAGCACGGAATGCACCAGCGTGCCGCGCAGCTGGGCCTTCGTCGGGATCTCGGGCAGTCTGTCGACCGCGCGGAAGCGGTAGAGCAGCGGACACTGCTTGAAGTCGCTGGCACGCGACGGGGACAGGGCCGGCCGACGGCGCGGGACTTCGGCGCCGGGCGGCGGATCGGCGGTGACCGTGTCGGTGTCGGGCATGTAAGGAGCGTATCGCCGGGCACCGACAGTTTCGGGACCGCAACGCACCGGAGCGGCATGACCGACACCACCCGGACGGGAAGGGCGGGTTACCGGTACCCCACACCTGGGCATCTACGCTTCGACACATGGCGGTGACGGGTGAGCAGGGCCCGCCTCGACGAGGCGTGGCACCAGAGGGTGGGCTCCTGCTGTTCCGGGTCTCCGGGATCCCCGTGCTGCTGGCCCCTTCGTGGTGGATCGGCTCCCTGATCATCGTGGTGCTCTACACACCGCTGGTCGGCCGGATCCTGCCCGGCGTCACCACGTTGACCTCCTGGCTCCTGGCGGCCGCGTTCGCGGTCCTTCTCGGACTCTCGGTGCTCGCGCACGAACTCGGGCACTGCCTGGTCGCGCTGCGCCTCGGCATCCCGGTCCGGCGCCTGCGGCTGTTCCTGCTCGGCGGTCTCTCCGAGGTCGCCAGGACTCCCCGCCAGCCTCGGCAGGAGGGGCTTGTCGCCGCCGCCGGGCCGGTGGTTTCGTTGCTGCTCGGCGGATTCTGCGGTCTGCTGATGTTCGCGGTCCCGCCCGAAAGCGCCGCATGGCTGCTCATCGCCGAATGTGCCGTCGCGAACTTCGCCGTCGGGATCTTCAACCTCCTTCCCGGACTCCCGCTCGACGGCGGACGGCTGGTCCGCGCCGGGGTCTGGGCGGCCACGGGACGCCGCGAGAAGGGCACACGGGCCGCGGTCGTCGGTGGCGGTCTCGTCGCGGCGGGGCTGGTCGTCTGGGCGCTGTGGGGGCTGGCGGCGGGCAGCGAGGACCGTTGGCTCCGCCTCGGCGTCTGCGTCGTGACAGCGTGGTTCGTGATCCTCGGCGCGCGAAGCGAACTCGCCGCCGAAACACGCCGAGGCTGGCCGGAAGGCGTACGGCTCAGCGAACTGATCCGGCCCGTTCTCCAGCTTCCCGCGGAAAGCCCCGTTTCGGACGCGCTGGCCGCTTCGGCGGGCCGCGGGGTGGTCCTGGTGCGTGCCGACGGCGTCGCCGCCGGGCTGCTCGACGAGACGGCCGCCGCGCAGTTGGCCGGGACGTCGCCGCACGCGCCCGCGGAGATGGCCGCGGAGCCGATCCGCGCCGACACCGTGCTGCTCTCCTCGGAGTCGGGGGAGGAGATCGCCGAGCGGGTCAGGGAAACCGCCGCGTGGCAGTTCCTCGTCGTGGACGACGAGGGCAGGCCCGCGGGGGTGCTCCGGCGTGAAGACCTGCGCGCCGCGATGACCCGGAGCCGACCCCCGGCGTAGCGCGGCGAGGCCACCTGCGAGGATCGGTCGTCGATCAGTTTGCGGGTATGGAGGTTCAGTGTCGGTCCGAGGGCCGTTTCGTGTTGGTGACCGGGTTCAGCTGACCGACTCCAAGGGGCGGCACTACACCATGGTGCTGGCCGAGGGACAGCAGTATCACACGCACCGCGGCGCGCTGGCGCACGACGACGTGATCGGCGCGCAGGAGGGTTCCGTCGTCACTTCGGCGGGCGGCAGCCACTATCTGGCGCTGCGCCCGCTGCTGCCGGACTACGTGTTGTCGATGCCGCGCGGCGCGCAGGTGATCTACCCGAAGGACGCCGCGCAGATCGTGATGTGGGGCGACATCTTCCCGGGGGCGCGGGTGCTCGAAGCGGGCGCCGGCTCCGGTGCGCTGACCTGCTCGCTGCTGCGGGCGGTCGGCTCGGAAGGCACCGTGCAGTCCTACGAGATCCGGGACGACCACGCCGAACACGCCGAGCGGAACGTGGAGAAGTTCTTCGGCCACAAGCCGGACAACTGGTCGCTGACGGTCGCGGACCTGTCGACGCACACCGGCGAGGTCGACCGCGTCGTCCTCGACATGCTGGCGCCTTGGGACCAGCTGGAGACGGTCGCCGCGCATCTCGTGCCCGGCGGCGTGCTCACGGTTTATGTGGCGACGGTCACACAGCTTTCGCGGATCACGGAAGCCCTGCGGGATCAGCAGTGCTGGACCGAGCCGGAGTCGTGGGAGACGCTCATGCGGCCATGGCACGTCGTGAGTCTCGCGGTGCGGCCGGACCACCGGATGGTCGCGCACACCGCTTTCCTGCTGACCGCGCGCCGTCTGGCGGACGGGACCGTGTCACCGCGGGTCCACCGTCGCTCCGGCAAGGGCTAGCGGAAAGCAGCGGCACAAGTACCGAGGTGTCGGTACCGAACGGTCTCCCCAAGGGCGCCCCGCGCCCGACGGAGACTTCAGCGGTCGACAAAAATTACTGCACACACCATTTGCCGTCGCGCTTCTTCAGCGGGAACGGCGTGTCCTTCTGGCCGCCGGCACCTTCGACGTGAACGGTCACGGAGGCGGAGTCGCCGCTGACCGCCGGCGGGTCCGGGACGGTCGCGGTGACCTGCCCCGCGGCCGCCCATTTCCGTCCGAGCTCGGCCAGATCGGCCGAAGACTGCTGGACGCAGGTGAGCTTCCCGAACGCCGTCGCGTCGTGGTTGACGATGGCCGCGGCGATCGCCTTGCCGACGACTTCGACCGCCGCCACGTCCGGATCCACCGGCACCGGACGGGACGAACCCGGTCGTGGCTCGGGCGTGACACTGCTCGACGCGGCCGGGTCGGAGCCGGACGGGGCCACCAGAAGCAGCCCCACCACGACCCCGGCCACGACCGCGCCGCAAACCACCGCGACGGCGGTCAGCTTGTGGCTCACCGTCACGGGCAGGTCACTTCTTGTCGGCCTTGATGTCCTTGAGGCACCACAGATCCGATTCCTTGGCCGCGGTGATGGTGCCCTCCGCCGTCTTGGTGCCCTGGGTGGCGCGGTAGCGCCCGGTCGCCCGGTCACCGCTTTCCTTGGCGGGCTCGGTGATCTCGAGCTTGATCGGGTCGAGCGGCTTGCCCTCGTCCTTGGTGTTCTCGCTACGGCAGATCAGGTTGAGGAACGTCTGCTTGTCGCCCGCGCTGTAGGAACTCGCGGCGCTTTCGAAGACCTCCTGCGGCGTGGCCTTGCCGCCCGGCGCCGGACCGGAGCCCCTGGTCGACGACGTGCTCGGCGAGCTGGACCTGGTGCGCGTCGAACTCGGCTTCTGCGACGAGGACGGGGCCTCCGACGGGGCGGCGCTGCTGGAGGGCGGCGCGGCGGTCGGGTTGTCGTCACCGGAGTTCAGCGCGATGACCAGCGCGGTGACACCGCCACCGACCAGCACGACCGCGCCGATCGCGATGCCGACGATCAGGCCGGTCTTCTTTTTCTTGGGTGGTTCTCCGCCGCCGTAACCGCCTTCCTGCGGGTACGCGTTGAAGCCGCCCTGCTGCCCATACGGATCCGGCTGGCCGAACTGCTGCGTGCCACCGGGGTATCCCTGCTGGGGCTGAGGACCGCTCTGCGGGTAACCACCTTGCTGCTGGCCGTACGGGTCCTGTTGTCCGTACTGGCCGGCGCCGGGGTAGCCCTGTTGCGGCTGGGGGCCGCTCTGCGGGTACCCGCCCTGCTGGCCGTACGGATCCTGTCCGTAGCCGCCGGGCTGCTGCGGCGGGTAAGTCATGGGTGGTGCCCCCTAGCTGTTCTGCGAAAATGCTCAACATGACCTGCGGGTCCGCCTCCCCGGCGAACGTCGCCCGATGCTAGCCATCGAGCCGGATCGCCGCTCGATTAGGGCCGAACTGAGACCGGAAACCCGTTTGCACCCGGACGGAGCCGGGTATTCCGTCGCAGGTCAGGCCAGGTGGACGGATTGTGACCATGAGTGCGCCGGACCCGGCACCGGGATGGCCCCTTGCGCGTCGCGAAGGTACGTGCTGGCGGGTGGTCCGGAACGCGACGCGCCGATCTTGTGATGCGGAAAGGCCTTTTATTGTCGGTGATCGCCGGTACCGTGGAATGAAAAGCACTCCGAGGAGGTGCCCGATGCATCATGACCTTCCCGGAGGTCGGCGCGAGGAGGCCGACCCTTCAGAAACGACCGGAGCTGGAACCACGTCCGACGAGCAGGCACGCCAGATCCGCTTCCTCGAGGAGGAAGTCGCCCTGCTGCGCCGGAAGCTCACCGATTCCCCACGTCAGAACCGAGTGCTGGAGCAGCGACTCGCCGAGGCGTCGGAACGCGTGAGCCAACTCACGGAACGCAACACGAAACTGGTCGAGACGCTCCGCGAGGCGCGTGGCCAGTTGCTCGCGTTGCGGGAGGAGGTCGACAGGCTGGCCCAGCCTCCGAGCGGTTACGGCGTGTTCGTCACCGCGTACGAGGACAACACGGTGGACGTGTTCACCGCGGGCCGCAAGATGCGGGTTTCGGTCTCACCCGCGGTCGAGGTCTCGTCGCTGCAGCGCGGACAGGCGTTGCGGCTCAACGAGGCGCTCACCGTCGTCGAAGGCGGTGACTTCGAGCGGATCGGCGAGGTCTGCGCGCTGCGCGAGGTGCTGGCCCCGGACGTCGAGGGCGGCAGCCCCCGTGCGCTCGTGGTCGGGCACGCGGACGAGGAGCGGGTCGTCCTGCTCTCCGATCCGCTGGCCGAACAGCCCCTCAAGCCGGGCGATTCCCTGCTGGTGGACTCGAAGGCCGGTTACGCCTACGAGCGCGTGCCGAAGGCGGAGGTCGAGGATCTCGTGCTGGAGGAGGTGCCCGACGTCCGGTACGAGGACATCGGTGGCCTCACCCGGCAGATCGAGCAGATCCGCGACGCCGTCGAGCTTCCGTTCCTGCACGCCGATCTGTACCAGGAGTACCAGCTTCGCCCGCCGAAGGGCGTGCTGCTCTACGGGCCTCCTGGCTGCGGAAAGACCCTCATCGCCAAGGCGGTGGCCAACTCGCTCGCCAAGAAGGTCGCGGAAGCCCGCGGCGACTCGGCGGACGGGAAGTCCTACTTCCTGAACATCAAGGGTCCGGAACTGCTGAACAAGTTCGTCGGGGAGACCGAGCGGCATATCCGCCTGATCTTCCAGCGGGCTCGGGAAAAGGCCTCCGAAGGCACCCCGGTGATCGTGTTCTTCGACGAGATGGACTCGATCTTCCGCACCCGCGGTTCGGGCGTGTCCTCCGACGTGGAGACCACGATCGTCCCGCAGCTGCTTTCGGAGATCGACGGTGTCGAGGGCCTGGAGAACGTCATCGTCATCGGCGCCTCCAACCGTGAGGACATGATCGACCCGGCGATCCTGCGGCCGGGCCGGCTCGACGTCAAGATCAAGATCGAGCGTCCGGACGCCGAAGGCGCGAAGGACATTTTCTCCAAGTACCTGTCCGACGGTCTCCCGATCCACGCGGACGACCTCGCCGAGTTCGGCGGGGATGTGAAGGCGACCTTCGACGCGATGATCCAGCACACCGTCGAGCGGATGTACGAGGAGACGGACGAGAACCGGTTCCTCGAGGTCACCTACGCCAACGGTGACAAGGAAGTCCTCTACTTCCGTGACTTCAACTCGGGCGCGATGATCCAGAACATCGTGGACCGGGCGAAGAAGTCGGCCATCAAGTCGGTGCTGGAGACCAAGCAGCCCGGCCTGCGCGTGCAGCATCTGCTGGACGCGATCGTCGACGAGTTCGCGGAGAACGAGGACCTGCCCAACACCACCAACCCGGACGACTGGGCCCGGATCTCCGGCAAGAAGGGCGAGCGGATCGTCTACATCCGCACGCTCGTCACCGGCAAGAACCAGGATTCGGGGCGGGCGATAGACACCGCCACGAACACCGGTCAGTACCTGTAGTCCGAACCGAAGGGGCCCTTCACCGCACGTGTTGCGGTGAAGGGCTCCTTCGCGTCACACGGCTACGGCTTCCTGGACCTTCTTGCGCGGGCTCAGCCGCCCGTGCGCGGCCAGGATTCCCAGAACGACGAGCAGCGCGCCGACGGGCTGGTTCCACGCCAGGGGTTCGTCGAGCACGAGGACACCGAGCAGCACGCCGACAACGGGTGTGAGGTAGGTCACTGCCGACGCGTTCGACGCGCCCCACGCCGCGATGATCGACGCGTTCCAGGCATAGGCCAGCCCGGTGCCGAACGCCCCGAGCGCGATCATGCTGAGCACGATCGGCGTGTCGAGACGCACCGGCGTCGTCGCGATGAACGGCGCCAGCGCCAGCATCACGACGGCGCCGCAGCAGACCTGCCCGAGCGCGATGGTCGGCGCGTCGAGGTTCCGCCAGGAGATGAACCGTCGTACGTAGACGAACGAGATCCCATAGCACGTCGTCGCGCCCAGGCACGCCAGCTGCGCGGTCAGCTCGTGGGAGACGTCGATCCCTTGCCAGACCCCGACGATGGTGAGCACTCCCAGGAATCCGAGGATCAGTCCGGTCGTGCGGGCCTTCGTGAACCGTTCCGACGGCAGGGCCGCGGCGGCGATGAGCATGGTGATCAGCGGTGTCGTCGCGTTGAAGATGCTGGCGAGCCCGGAGGAGATGTACTGCTCGGCCCAGGAGAACAACAGGAACGGGATGACGCACAGCAGCACGGAGACTACCGCGAGATGGCCCCAGAGCGCCGGATCGCGGGGGAGTGGCTTACGGCGCCAGGCGGCGATGGCGATCAGCGCCACCGCGCCGAGGCAGACGCGGGAGAGCGCCACTTGGGCTGGTGAAAGGCCGGTGAGACCGACCTTGATGAACAGAAAACTCGCACCCCATACGATCGCGAGCGCCGCGAACCGGATCGCGATACTGAAACGTCCCAATTGTCCTTCTCCTGATTCCGCAAGTCCGCGCTCAGTGAATCCCGGCATCCCCCTTGCGCTCCAGCGGTTTTCGGACGATGTGGTCGACGCCTCCCGCGTGGCGCTCGGCCGAACCTGCCGTATAACGACCTATACTTCCGGGCTGTGAGCGAATCCTCCGGGCGCCCGCGCGCGCCGATCACCGAAGCCGATGTCCTGGCCTGGCTGGAAACGACGGCCGCCGCCGTCCGGTCGGGCGAGGTGAGCGCCCCCGAGCTGATCGAGCTGCTGGGCGAGTTGCGCCGCGCTTCCGCGGCTTGCGCGGACGCCTCCGACTGGGCACTGCTCGCCGCGAGGGAGGAGGGCGCCAGCCTCCGTCAGATCGCGCCGGTCTTCGGCAAGGGTTACGTTCGGGCTCCGGCGGCCCGCCTCGAAAAGCTTCACCGGCAGGCGCAGAATTCGAGCCAGTGGCTCGCGATCCTCCGCCACAAGAACGAAGGAGCCCGGTGACGGACACGGAAATCCCCGTCGGCGACCGGATCGCCGTCGGGCTGGCGGCGCTCGGCAGGCCCGCGTACATCAACCTCGGCCGGGCAGAGGCGCTGCCGCCAGGACGTGCGTTCGAGGCGATGCGCGCGGCGACCTACGACGTGCTGGACGACGCGTACGGCGCGGGCGTCCGGTGGATCGACGTCGCCCGTTCGTATGGCTCTTCGGAGGAGTTCCTGGCCGGATGGCTCGCCGACCGCGGGCATACGGACGTGACGGTGTCGAGCAAATGGGGCTACCGCTACGTGGGGGAGTGGAAGCTCGACGCGGAGGTGCACGAGGTCAAGGAGCACACCGCGGCGCGGTTCGCCGAACAGTGGGCGGAAACCGTCGACCTGCTGGGGAAGGCGGTCTCGCTCTACCAGGTCCACTCGCTCACTGTGGACAGTCCGCTGTTCACCGACGACCGGCTGATCGGCGCGCTCGCCGAACTGGCGGCCGGCGGTGTCCCAGTGGGGTTCTCCACGTCCGGGCCCGCCCAGGCGGACGCAGTGCGGCGGGCGTTCGAGCTGGAGGTGGCCGGAACCCCGGTCTTCAGCGCCGTGCAGTCGACGTGGAACCTGCTCGAACCCTCGGTCGGTCCGGCGCTCGCGGAAGCGCACGCCGCCGGGAAACGGGTGCTGGTCAAGGAAACCGTCGCGAACGGAAGGCTGGTGGTCGAGCCGCCGTCGCCGCTCGCGCGGATCGCGCGGGAGCACGGGACGGGTCCGGACGCGGTGGCCATCGCGGCGGTGCTCGCGCAGGACTGGCGGCCCGTCGCGGTCATCGGCCCGTCGAGTACGGCCCAGCTGCGGGAGAATCTCGTTGCCACGAAGGCGAAGCCGACCGCTGACGAACTCGCGGAACTCGCGACGCTCGCCGAGGAGCCGTCCGCTTACTGGCGGCACAGGTCCTGCCTCGGCTGGCACTGAAGGGCTGGACTAGTCTCGCGGCAAACGTCAGGCGGGACATCGGGGAGGACTCGAGAGTGCGTCATCGGCAGGTGCTCGCGGTGGCGACGGTCGCGCTGTTCGGTCTGTCGGGATGCGCCGACCGTCCCAACGACCTCGACACCTACTACGACGACCCGACACCGACGCCGACGGTCGAGCCCGCGCAGCCTTCGGTCAAGCCGCAGGCCAACCCGGTTCCGCCGCCGACGACCCAGACTCCGGTCCCCGCGGCCGTCTCCGCCGCGTTGCTGACCGACGAGGACGTCGCCGAGGAAGAGGTCGTTCCCGGCGGGAGCAAGGTGTCCGGCTGTCTGACCGGTCTCACCCGCGGCACGAGCCGTTCGGCGGCGTGGTCGTATCCGAGCGGCTCGACGCTGGAACATCAGGTCACCGAGTACGCCGACCGTGACGCCTCGGACGTCGTCACCCAGGCGGACTGCGAAGGCAAGAAGGTCACGCTGACGAAGCAGACCGGCATCGAGGTCCAGCGCGCCTGGTGCGAGGGCACGACGTGCACGGTGTTGCTCGCCAAGGGGAAGCTCGTCTCCGCCCTCAGCGTGACCGCCGGAACCGAAGCACGGGCGACGGACGCGGCGAAGCGGTTGTTGCCGATCGTCGCGCAGCGCCTCCGTTCGGCTTAAGCGTTCTCCCGCCGGAACCACTCCAGCGCACCGAGACGGCCGTCCGGCACGAAAGCGCTCGAAGGATCGTCGAGCCACGAACGCAATTCGCCGAGCGTCAGCCACCGTCCTTCGACCACTTCGGACGGCTGATGGACGAACGGGCCGTCCCACCTCGCCTCGAAGGCGAAGTTGTGGCAGCGGATCGTGCCCTGGTCGTAGACGTGGGTGAAAAGCGGCCGCAGTTCCACAGCGTGAACACCCAGTTCTTCGGCCAGTTCCCGGCGCGCGCACTCCTCGGGGGTCTCGCCCGCCGCGACGACGCCGCCCGCCCAGCAGTCCCATGTGGAGGGATAGACGTCCTTGGTGGCCGTACGGAGATGCACGTAGACGCGCTCTCCGTCACTCGAACGGACCAACACCACGCCCGCCGCGTGCCAGAGTCCTTCGGCGCGGACCCGGGAGCGCGGGGCCGCTCCCACCGTCGTTCCGCCGAGGTCATAGAGCGCAACGAGTTCGTCACTGCCTGACATGGGGGGCATCGTCGCACGCCCCCGACCCCGTAGGGTGGTGGGTATGCGGCGGATCATGGGAACCGAAGTCGAGTACGGCATCGCGGTGCCGGGCGACGCGACGGCGAACCCGGTACTCACCTCGACCCAGGTCGTGCTGGCCTACGCGGCCGCGGCGGACATCCCGCGGGCGAGGCGGGCACGGTGGGACTACGAGGTGGAATCGCCCCTGCGCGACGCCCGCGGGTTCGACCTGACCGGCCCGAGCGGCCCAGGGCACGACCCGGACGTCGAGGACCTCGGCGCGGCGAACGTGATCCTGACCAACGGGGCGCGGCTGTACGTCGACCACGCTCACCCGGAGTACTCGGCGCCCGAGGTGACGAACGCGCGCGACGCGGTCATCTGGGACAAGGCGGGCGAACGGGTCATGGAGGAGGCGGCGCGCAAGGCGGCCACCGTCCCCGGGCAGCCCCCGCTGCAGCTGTACAAGAACAACGTCGACGGCAAGGGCGCGAGCTACGGCACGCACGAGAACTACCTGATGCAGCGGTCGACCCCGTTCACCGCGGTGATCGGGGGGCTGACGCCGTTCTTCGTCTCCCGTCAGGTGATCACGGGTTCCGGCCGGGTCGGTGTCGGGCAGCAGAGTGAGGAAGCGGGCTTCCAGCTTTCGCAGCGGTCCGACTACATCGAGGTCGAGGTCGGCCTGGAGACGACGCTCAAGCGCGGCATCATCAACACCCGCGACGAGCCGCACGCCGACGCGGACAAGTACCGCCGTCTCCACGTCATCATCGGTGACGCGAACCTGGCCGAGTACTCGACGTATCTCAAGGTCGGCACGACGGCGCTGGTGCTGGACCTGATCGAGGCGGGTATCCGGTTCGACGACCTGAAACTGGACGAGCCGGTGCGGGCCGTGCACCAGATCAGCCACGACCCCACGCTGAAGGCGAAGGTGTCGCTGGCCAACGGGCGCAAGTACACCGGGCTGGACCTCCAGTTCGCCTACCACGAGATCGCGTCGGCGAACCTGGAGCGCACCGGCGCGGACGAGGCCTCCAAGGAGGTCCTGCGGGTCTGGGGCGAGATCCTCGACGCGCTGGCACGGGACCCCCAGGAATGCGCGGACAGGCTGGACTGGCCGGCGAAGCTGCGGTTGCTCGAGGGCTACCGCGCGCGGGACCAGCTGGCCTGGGGCGCGCCGCGGTTGCGGCTGGTCGACCTGCAGTACTCGGATGTCCGGCTGGACAAGGGCCTGTACAACAGGCTCGTCACCAGGGGTTCGATGAAACGCCTGGTGACCGAGGAGGAGGTGCTGGAGGCGGTCACGACCCCGCCTTCGGACACCAGGGCCTATTTCCGGGGCCGCACGCTGGAGAAGTACGCCAACTCCATCGCCGCGGCGTCGTGGGATTCGGTCATCTTCGACGTCGGCAGGGAATCGCTGGTGCGGATCCCGACGTTGGAGCCGTTGCGGGGCACGAAGGCCCACGTGGGGAAGTTGCTGGACGACTCCGCGACCGCCGAGGAGCTGGTGGAGGCGCTCACCGGTTCGGACTAGCGGGATTTCCTTTCATCGGGGTTAAGCGATCACGGATCCCACGGAATGTCGGGACCGCTGGGTAGGCTAGGAAACATCGGCCACACCGGGAGGCGAGATGGCTCAGGAAAAGATCGAAAAGCACGGCGGAGGCGACTCGGACGAAGAGTTCGAGGACGGCGGTCCGGCGGGCCAGGAGCGGCGCGAGAAGCTCGGTGAGGACGTCGACACGATCCTCGACGAGATCGACGACGTGCTCGAGGAGAACGCCGAGGACTTCGTCCGCGCGTACGTGCAAAAGGGCGGCGAGTAGCTCGTTTCCCGGCGGCCCCTGGCCGGGGCCGCCTGTGCGGAGCCGGCGGATCACACAGATTGGAACTTTGAGCACGTATGGAACACACCTCGGGTAAGTCGGCGCTGCCCGCCGCGTACTTCTCGTCGGCGACCTCGTCGTTCTCGGACTTCCTTCGGGCGCAGGCGCCCGAGCTGCTCCCGGAGCGGCGGGTCGCGACGGGTGCGGGCGGGCTGGACGCGCCGCACGGCACGACGATCGTCGCGGTCAAGTTCGCGGGCGGGGTGCTGATCGCCGGTGACCGGCGGGCGACGTCGGGCAACCTGATCGCTTCACGCGACATGGAGAAGGTCCACGTCACCGACGAGTACTCGGCGGTGGGCATCGCGGGCTCGGCCGGGCTGGCGATCGAGATGGTGCGGCTGTACGCGGTCGAACTGGCGCACTACGAGAAGATCGAGGGTGTTTCGCTCTCGCTCGACGGCAAGACGAACAAGCTCGCGGGGCTGGTGAAGTCGAACCTCGAGATGGCGATGGCCGGGCTGGCCGTGCTGCCGCTGTTCGTCGGGTACGACCTCGACGCCGAGGACGCGAAGCACGCGGGCCGCATCGTCTCGTACGACGCGACGGGCGGGCGCTACGAGGAGAACGCCGGCTACCACGCCATCGGCTCGGGTTCGCTGTTCGCCAAGGGCTCGCTGAAGAAGCTGTACGACCCCGACGCGGACGCCGAAGGCGCGATCCGGACGGCCGTGGAGGCGTTGTACGACGCGGCGGACGACGACACCGCGACCGGCGGGCCGGATCTGGTGCGCCGGATCTTCCCGACGATCGTGACGGTCACCGCGGAACAGGGTGCGGTGGCGTTGCCGCTCGAGCAGACGACCGCGGTGGCCGAGGCGGTCGTGGCCGGACGAGCCGAGCGCGGGCGCTAGCCCTCCTCCCTGTTCCCTTTCCGATGAGAGCCCGAAAGAGCGGAGCACCACAGTGACGATGCCGTTGTACGCCTCTCCCGAGCAGTTGATGCGGGAGCGTTCCGAGATCGCGCGCAAGGGCATCGCGCGTGGCCGGAGCGTGGTCGTGCTCAAGTACCGCGGTGGCGTGCTGTTCGTGGCCGAGAACCCCTCGGCGACGTTGCACAAGGTGTCGGAGATCTACGACCGGATCGGTTTCGCGGCCGTGGGCCGCTACAGCGAGTTCGAAAACCTCCGTGTCGCCGGTATCCGGCACGCGGACCTGAAGGGCTACCAGTACGACCGGCGGGACGTCAGCGCGCGTGCGCTGGCGAACGCGTACGCCGCGACGCTGGGCAGCATCTTCACCGAGCAGCTGAAGCCGTTCGAGGTCGAGGTCTGCGTCGCCGAGGTCGGCGCGACCGCCGCCGAGGACCAGCTGTACCGGTTGACCTACGACGGTTCGATCTTCGACGAGCCGAAGTTCGTCGTGATGGGCGGTCAGGCCGACACGCTCACCACGAAGCTGAAGGAGAGCTTCGAGCCGGACATGGAGCTCGGCGTCGCCCTCGGGGTCGCGGTGAAGGCGTTGCGAGACAACACCCCCACGCCTGCGAACGGCGACTCGGACCCGGTGAAGCTCGAAGTCGCCGTGCTGGAGCGGGAGCGGCGGGGCCGCAAGTTCCGCCGGGTCGCCGGTGCGGCGCTGGAGGCGCTGCTGCCCGCCGAGCCGGAAGAGCCGAAGAAGGACGACGCCGACGGCGACAAGCCCGACGGTGAGTCCAAGAAGGACTGAGCCTCTCTGTACGCGAAGGGCCTCTTCTCACATTTGGGAAGGGGCCCTTCACATATCGCGCGGTACACAGTGGACGCCGTGAAGGCCTCCTTCCCTACCTTGAGAGTAGGGAAGGAGGCCTTCACGGACGGTCAGCCGATATCAGGCAGGACCGGTGCCCCACCACTGGCTGCGGCCGCCGGCGATGAAGCTCCACAGCTGGAGCCGCGTGCCGTTGGTGGCCGAGTTGCCCTCCGCGGTCAGGTAGCGACCGCTGCTCGGGCTCTGGAAACGGACGTAACCTTCGGGGTTGACGCTGCCGCCCCACCACTGGTTCTTGGCGCCGGCGATGAAGTCCCAGAGCTGGACGATGGTGCCGTTGCGGTTGATGCTGTTGAGGTCCGCGTCCAGGTAGCGGCCGCTGGCCACGTTCTGGAAGCGGGTGTAGCCCTCGGGGTTGTCGGTGATGTAGAACGCCTGGTGGTCCGCGTTCATGTTGCAGTCCCAGAGCTGCATCTTGGTGCCGTTGCGGTTGATGGTGTTCAGGTCGGCGTCCCAGCACTTGTTCGGGTTGAGGCCGGACGGGATGAGGAACATGTCCGCGTCGGCGACGCCCGCGGCCTGCGTGCGCGCGCCGGTCGAGGTGCGCTTGACCGGGATGAGCTGGATGCCGTTCACGGAGACCGTCTTGAATCCCTCGCCGGTGGCCTGCGGTGCGGCGGTCGCGGCCGGAGCGGTGACCAGGGTCAGGACACCCGCGGCGGCGGCGATGATTCCCGCCAGTCGCTTCATTTTCGTCATTTTCTTTCCCCTTTGTGGAAAGCGTTTTCTCCCAGTGAGGTGAAGGGGAACGGCAGAAGACAACGGGCCACGATGAAACGCGCCCCGTGAGTCCGGCCGGTGAATCCCCCTCGTGGAAGGCTCCGCGTAAACCCCCGAGAAGCGGGCCTTCTCCGAACATCATTCAGGTCTGGACCACGGCCGTCGAGGAGATTTCCGATAGCGGCAATAAGGCAGTTCAGCGATGTAACGGAATGGCGCGGCACGCGATCACACGGCGACGACTTCGATCAAGGCGAGGACATCCGTGCGCATCGAGCTGACGTTGCAGGACCTGACGCGTGTTCGGCTCGCGCCCGAAGCCGATCCCTTGGCCGAGCTGGTTTCGAGTCTGCAGATCCTGCAACGGCGCGACGCGGGCTCGGCGTTGTTCAACCGGTGGAGACATCGGGTCCGGCTGGGATTGTCGGAGTCGGCTTCGGTACTGCTGTGGTTGTGCCGCCCGCATGCGCCGATCCCGGCGTTCCTCGTTCCGGGCGTGGAAGAAAGTGGTTTGGAGGCGGGGCTGGCGGAAGTCGCCCGCACCGACCCGGTCGGTTTGAAATCGGCGTTGCGGGATTTCCCGGGGAACCGGGAGCTGCCGTCGTGGGCGGCGGGATTGCCGGACGGGGACACGGCCGGGCTGCCCAAGCTCGTCCAGGCGATGCAGGACTACTTCGAACTGTCGCTGGCGCCGGGCTGGGAGCCGGCACGGGCGCAGGTCGAGGCGGACCGGGGGATGCGGGCCCAGCTGCTCCTGTACGACGGGGTGGACGCGATGCTCACGAGTCTGCGGCCGCTGGTGCGCTGGTCTTCGCCGGTACTGGAGATCGGTGACGGGATCGTCGGTTCCCGTGGCGCGGACGGCGCCGGGCTGATCATCTCGCCGACGTACTTCGCGGTATGCCCGGTGATCGTCCCCGCGGCGGGACGTTCACCGGTTCGGTTGCTCTACCCCTCGGTGCGGCAGGCGGCTCCGTCGACCGGATACGGCCGCGATGTGCGGAGATCACCGGACACCGCCCTCGCCGACCTGCTCGGCCCGACCCGGGCGGCGACGCTGGCGGTCCTGGCGGTCGGCTGCAGCACGTCGGAGCTGGCCGCCAGGCTTGGCGTGACCCCGTCGGCGGCCAGCAAGCACGCCGCCGTGTTGCGGCGCGCGGGGCTCATCACCACCGAACGGGATCGCAACGCCGTGCTGCATTCGCTGACGCCCCTGGGGACCGCGCTTCTGGGTACTTAGGCGCTGTCCGGTAAGTCGTGTTCGCGATCTCCGCGCCCAGGCGGTCCCTGACGGCGCGGGCGGATGCGGCCGAGTACGACCCGGTACGAGGCCGATCCGCCCGCACCGTCAGGAACCACCTGGATCACGAAGCCCATCGAACAGACTTACCGGACAGCGCCTAGAGCCGGTAGATGGTGAGCGCGCTGGGCCGCGACCGGAAGCGGAAGTCGTTGCCGAGCGGGCCGACCTCGCCGTCGGTGGCGACCCGGCGGTTGCCGTTGAGCAGCCGGACGTGCAACTCCGGGACGTCGAGCTCCTGGTAGACGTGGCTGGCGTTGAGGCTGTTCGTGATCGTGGCGAGGATGAACCGTGCCCGCGAATACGGCACGTCGGCGCGCAGGTAGCGCACGTCGAGAAGGCCGGTGTCGAGGGCCGGGCGGCGCGAGGGCGCGAACCCCTTCGGGGAGTAGGTGCCGTTGCCGACGAACAGCAGCCAGATGCTGGTGTTCTTGCCGTTGAGGGTCACTTCCAGCGGCTTCGCGCGGCGGAGGGTGCGGGCGAGTGCGATCGCCGCGGACGGCCACTTCGGATGCCGCTTCTGCAGCCGCTCCCGGATCCGGACCATTTCCGGGTAGCCGCCGAGGCTCGCGGTGTTGACGAAATAGCGGTGGTCATCGCCGTGGTTGATCTCGACCTCGCCGAGGTCGACCCCGACGGCGTTGCCCGCTTCGGTCGCGGCGTCCGCGTCGGGCATCGAGCGCATGCCGACGTCGCGGGCGAAATGGTTGAGGGTGCCCGCCGGGATGAGCGCGAGCGGCAGGTCGTGGTCGGCCGCGACGGCGGCCACCGCGGCGACGGTCCCGTCGCCCCCGGCGACGCCGAGCGCGCGCACGGTGTTGTCGCGGGCGGCGATCTCGTCGCAGAGCTGATCGCGCAGATCCCGTTTCGCGTCCGGGTACAGGATGGTGGCCTTGGGCCAGGCGAAGCGGGCTTGGTCGGTCGGGTCCTGGCCGTCGATCCCCGAATGCGGGTTGACCAGGACGAGCATGTCCTCGCCGTCGCGCATCTCCGGCGCCTCGGCGGTGTGCGCGGTGCGGCCGGGGACGTCGTCGTTCAGCGGCCACCAGTGCCGCGTCAGCAGGCCCGCGCCGACGCCGATACCGATCCCCACGCCGACGTCACTGGGCCAGTGGACGCCGGTGTGGATCCGGGAATAGGCGACTGCGGCGGCCAGCGGGACAAGGGCGGCGCCGGTCTTGGGCGATTCCATCGCGACGGCCGTGACGAAGGCGGCCGCCGACGCCGAGTGTCCGGACGGGAACGACGACGAGGTCGGCCGCCGGACGAGGCGCCGGTGCATCGGCACCTCCTCTGCCGCGGGCCGTCGGCGCGGGAACAGTGGCTTGCCGATCAGGTTCGCCGCCGCGCTCGCCCCGGCGATGGCGGCCACGCCGCGGAGCGCACCCCGGCGCGTCGGGCCCTTCTTCGCCGCGAGAGCGATCGCGACACACCACCAGAGCTTGGACTTGTCCGCACTTTTGGAGAGTGAGGTGATCACGTCGTCTGCCCTGGTCCTCGGCAGGGCCGCGCTTCGTGCCATCAGCCGTCGATCGGTTCGTCCGACCTTACGGAAAGGGCGCTTGAGCTGCTTTAACACGGGTTCCCCACTTCCGGGCCGGGACGTCATGCGCGTGATATCCGATCGGGACTTCCCGCACACCTTTCACCGAATGCAACGTACCGACCGCGTGTCGCCGCCCGAACGGCGCACCTTCAGTGGGTCCTCACCGCCTACTCTGGTGGGATGCAGCGGCGGATCTTTGGCATCGAGACCGAGTACGGGGTCACGTGCACCTTTCACGGGCAGCGCAGGCTCTCCCCGGACGAGGTGGCGCGTTACCTGTTTCGGCGTGTCGTGTCCTGGGGGCGTTCGTCGAACGTCTTCCTGTCGAACGGCTCGCGGCTCTACCTCGACGTGGGCTCTCACCCTGAGTACGCGACGGCCGAATGCGACGACCTCGTCCAGCTCGTCACGCACGACAAGGCCGGTGAGCGCATCCTTGAGGACCTCCTGGTCGACGCCGAGCGGCGGCTGGCGGACGAGGGCATCGGCGGCGACATCTTCCTGTTCAAGAACAACACCGACTCGGCGGGCAACTCCTACGGTTGCCACGAGAACTACCTGGTGACCCGTGCGGGGGAGTTCTCCCGGATCGCCGATGTGCTGCTGCCGTTCCTGGTGACCCGGCAGCTGATCTGCGGCGCGGGCAAGGTGCTGCAGACGCCGCGCGGCGCGGTGTACTGCCTGTCCCAGCGTGCGGAACACATCTGGGAAGGCGTCTCCAGCGCCACCACGCGTTCGCGGCCGATCATCAACACCCGCGACGAGCCGCACGCCGACGCGGAGCGCTACCGGCGCCTGCACGTCATCGTCGGCGACTCGAACATGGCCGAGCCGACCACGATGCTCAAGGCGGGCTCGGCGAACCTGGTGCTGGAGATGATCGAGGCGGGCGTCCAGTTCCGCGACTTCACGCTGGACAACCCGATAAGGGCCATCCGCGAGATCAGCCACGACCTCACCGGCCGCCGCCAGGTGCGGCTCGCCGGCGGCCGCGAGGCGTCGGCGCTGGACATCCAGCGCGAGTACCACGCCCGCGCCGTCCAGCACGTCAAGGAGACGGGTTCGTCGCCGCAGTCCGAGCGCGTCGTCGAACTGTGGGGCCGGGCGCTGGAGGCGGTCGAGCAGCAGGACTTCAGCAAGATCGACACCGAGATCGACTGGGCGATCAAGCACCGGCTGGTCGAGCGCTACCGCAACAAGCACGACCTCGATCTGTCGAGCCCGCGGATCGCCCAGCTCGATCTGGCCTACCACGACATCCGGCGTGGCCGTGGCATCTTCGACCTGCTGCAGCGGAAGGGGCTCGTGCGGCGGGTCACCGACGACGGCGAGATCGAACTGGCCAAGGACACCCCGCCGCAGACCACGCGGGCGAAGCTGCGCGGTGACTTCATCGCCGCCGCGCAGGCCGCCGGGCGCGACTTCACGGTGGACTGGGTGCACCTCAAGCTGAACGACCAGGCGCAGCGGACCGTGCTCTGCAAGGACCCGTTCCGCTCGGTGGACGAACGCGTCGAGAGGCTCATCTCCTCGCTCTGATCGACACCCGGCTCAGAACCGGCCGACACGCGGTTGTCACTCCAAGTACCGTGTGCGTTGCTGTGGGTTCTGAGCCGGGGAGGGCGCGGATGGACGACGATCGGTCGCCGTCATCCGCCGCCGATGCGGACCGGATCAGCGGTCGGGATCAGGACACGGTCGATTCGCTTACCAACAGCATCGGAGTGGAACAAACCGCGATTCAGGACAAGGTGAACTCTCTGGGTGCCGCGTGGCCCAAGGCCAACACGGAATCAATGTCGCACTCGGCGGACTGGAAGCGGCAGTCGTGACGTACCCGACCGTGTGGCCGGAGGAGCCTTACCGGCGGCTACCGCCCGGCATGATCGGAAACATTCGCGAAATCGCCACCAGTCTCGGGGCCGGAACGGGCGTCGTCGGCCTGGTCATGGTGATCGTCATACAGATCTCGGGGCGGGTTCTTCCGACTGCGAGTGATGGCGCCAATGTCGTCACCATGGGGATGGCCACTTTCGCGGCCGGTGCGTCGCTGTTGTCGGGACTCGCCATGTTGATTTCACGGACGCTCGTGAGAACGGGCTGTGTCGAGACGAAAGGTGCCATAACTCTGCGAGGAGTCGAGGCGGGGTTGTGCGCAGGAGCGATTTTCGCGATGGCAGTCTTCTTGTTCTTCTACGTTCCGGGGATCGTCGGTTCCGGGCGGTACAACCCGCAGGATCGCATCGAGGTGACACCCGGCATTGTGATGTACACACTCCTGCCGGTTCTCGCCATGATCCTGACGGCCGTCAACCTCGTCGTCTCCCATCGGTTGCTCTTCCCGACCGTCGAGAAGGTGCAGAAGTATCTGGCGCGGGAGTCCGGCTGACTCGGGTCTCGTCACGTCGCCGTCGGCCAGGCTAGGGTGACTCGCGCGATTCTTGGACCGAGGGAGAGGTACGCCGATGCGCCGTGCGTTGCTGGTCCTGCTGGGAGCGGTCGTCCCGCTGGCGTTCACCGGCGTCGCGCACGCCGCGCCCGAGTGCCCCGATCCCGCGTGGGTGGAGACCCCGACGGGCACGGACGCGCAGCTTCGCGGTCTCTCCGCGGTGGATTCCCGTACGGCGTGGGTCAGCGGCAGCAGGGGCACCATCCTGCGCACCATCGACCGTGGCCGCACCTGGAAGCCCGTCGCCCCGGCCGGTACCGAGGCGCTCGACTTCCGCGACATCGAGGCCTTCGACGCCGATCACGCGGTCGCCCTGTCGATCGGGCCCGGCGACGCGTCCCGGATCTACCGCACGGACGACGGTGGCGAGAGCTGGCGACTGTCCTTCCAGAACAGTGATCCGGCCGCTTTCTACGACTGTGTCGCGTTCTTCGACCACCGGCGCGGCCTGGCGATGAGCGATCCGGTGGACGGCAAGTTCCGGCTGCAGTCCACTTCGGACGGCGGCCGCACCTGGAAGCCCGTACCTGCCGAGGGTATGGTCCCCGCGCTCGACGGCGAGTTCGGCTTCGCCGCCAGCGGCCAGTGCCTCACGACGTCGGGTCCGCGTGACGCCTGGATCGCCACCGGCGGCGGTGCCCGCGCGCGGGTCCTGCACTCCGGTGACGGCGGGAGGACTTGGGAGGCGGCCGACACCCCGTTGCCCAGTGGCGCGTCCGCCGGCGTCTTCTCGGTGACCTTCCGGGATCCGCGGCACGGCGTGGCGATCGGCGGCGACTACGCGGCGCCGAACGCGCCCGGTCCGGCGGTCGCGCTCAGCGCGGACAAGGGCCGCACCTGGCGGACGCCGTCCGAGGCGCCGGTCGGCTACCGCTCGGGCCTGGCGTGGCTGGGGAACACGGTGCTCGCCGTCGGCCCCGGCGGGAGCGACCTGAGCCCGGACGGCGGACGGCACTGGAAGTCGTTCGACACCGGATCGCTGGACTCCGTCGACTGTGCCCGCGGTGCCTGCTGGGCGAGCGGGGCGAAGGGACGGGCCGCCCGGCTCGGCACGGCCTAAGCTCGAAGGACTATGACCGCACAAGCCGAATCAGTCCCGGAGACCACCGATCATCTGGTCGAGGTGTTGAAGGCGCTGGCCAACCCGATCCGGCTCCAGGTGCTCGGGTGGCTGCGCGAGCCGGACCGGCATTTCCCGCCGGAGAAGGCGATCGCCGACCAGAACGAGGTCGGTGTCTGCGTCAGTCATCTCCAGGCCAAGCTGGGACTCGCGCAGTCCACGGTGTCCGCGTACATGGCGTTGCTGCAGCGCGCCGGGCTCGTCGAGTCGACGCGGGTGGGGAAGTGGACGCACTACCGGCGCGACGAGCGGCGGATCACGCAGCTCGTGGACCTGCTGGGACGCTCCATCTGATCTCGCCGGGAATAACATATCGAGAATCTGCGATACTTCGATATGTTGGACTCGACCTGAGGAGAGACAGATGGAACTGGGGCGTTTCGGGATCTGGACGTTCGACTTCGAGGATCAGCCCGCGAGCATGCTGCGGGATTCTGTACAGGAGCTGGAGGAACTCGGCTGGCCCGCGATCTGGATCCCGGAACGGGACGGGCGCGAAGCGCTGACCCACGCCGGATTCCTGCTCGCGTCCACCGAGCGCATGGCCGTGGTCAACGGGATCGCGCGTATCGGCTCCCGCGGCGCGCGCTGGACCCGTGGCGCGGCGCTCCTGCTCGCCGACGCGTATCCGGGCAGGCATGTCCTGGGGCTCGGCTTCGGTGGCGCGCAGCCCGGCGTCAAGCCGCTGGACGCGATGAGCGAATACCTGGACGAACTCGACGCCGTCACCAGTTCGAACCCGTTGCCCGACGCACCGATCCAGCGGCTGCTCGCGGCCTACGGACCGAAGATGCTCGGCCTGGCCCGCGACCGGTCCGAGGGTGCGCACACTTACCACGTGACGGTGCCGCACACCGCCCAGGCGAGGGAAGTGCTGGGGGAGAAGGCCTTCCTCGGCGTCGAGCACGCCGTGCTGTTCGAAACCGATCCGGGCAAGGCGCGCGAGATCGCCCGCGAACACCTGCACGTGTACCTGACGTCGGAGTACAACGTCGCCAAGTACCGCCGGCTCGGCTACACCGAAGCCGACATCGACGGCGGCCGCGGCAGCGACCGGCTCGTCGACGATCTCGTGTTCTGGGGCGACCTCGACACGATCGTCGCGAAACTGCACGGTCACCTGGACGCCGGCGCCGACCATGTCGGCGTCCAGGTCATCGGTGTCGAACCCGGCGAGTCGGCCATGCCGCATTGGCGGCGGCTGGCCGGATCGCTGCTGCCGAGCTAGCGCAGCTGGCCGGTCGGGCGGACCACGATCTCGTTGACGTCGACCGAGGGCGGCTGCTCCAGCGCGTAGAGCACCGCCCTCGCGACGTCGTCGGGTTCCAGTTTCGGCTTGGACTTCGAATCCTCGGGGATCATCGAGGTGTCGACCAGGCCTGGCTGCACGACCGTGACCCGGACGCCGGTGCCGACGGCTTCCTCCCGGATGGAGCCGGCGAGTCCGGTCACCGCCCATTTCGTCGCCGAGTAGAGGTTTCCCGGCCGGTGGTAGCGCCCGGCGACCGAGCCGGTGAGCACGAGATGCCCCTTCGATTCCGCGAGCGACGGCAGGGTCGCCCGCGCGGTGAGGGCGGTGCCGTAGACGTTCGTCAGCACCATGTCCCGCCACTGTTCGGGGTCCGCACCGCCGTCGCCGAAGAACGAGACGACGACGCTCTGCCCCGCGTTGGCGAACACCGCGTCCAGTCGGCCGAAGGTGTTCTTCACCGTCTCGACGGTCGCGGACAGCGAACCCCAGTCGGTGACGTCGGCCGCGAGCGCGAGGGCACGATCCTCGCCGAATTCTGCGACGAGCGGGAGCAGCGCCTCGCGGTCGCGGGCGAGCAGGGCGAGACGGAAACCGGCCGCCGCGGCCCGCCGTGCGGTGGCTTCGCCGAGACCGCGGGAGGCGCCGGTGATCAGCAGTACTCGATCGTTCATGCCTCCAAACTAGGCGGCGTGTAGGTGTCCCACTCCGGCACCGGTTCGCCGACGAGGGCGGCGCCCAGCCGGTCGAGGTAGAAATGCCAGCCCTTGAGGATGTCCGAGGTGTCCCAGTCGGTCTTGGGCAGCAGGTGCACGAAGTCGAGCGCCGTTCCTTCACTTCGCTCGGTCAAGGTCAGTTCGACCCGCCACGCGGGCTGACCGGTCACGCCCAGATCCATCACCAGCCGCTTCGGCGGGTCACATTCGCGGATTACGGCGGGCCCCGGTTCGGAGCCCTCCTCCGCGGTCATCGTCAGCATGATCGTGTTGCCGACCCCCGCCTCGCCCGTCCACGGGCCGATCCAGCGTGCCGTGCGCTCGGACTCGGTGAGCGCCGACCAGACGTCTTCGATCGGGTCCGGGTACTCGCGCCGGAGTTCGAGCCGGGTCACGTCGTTGTCCATGGAGCGAAGATAACCGTGGGCTTAATTAAGCGTCAACTTATCGTTCGTCAGCACCAGTCGCCCCCGGAGCCCGCCCGCCGCCAAGAGTTCGTGCGCCTTCACGGCCTCGGTCAAGGGCAAGGTGTCCGCGACCCGCAGAGCGAGCGTGCCGTCGTCGACGAGAGCGGCCAGCCCGGCGAGCGCAGGGCCGTCGGCGCGGATCCAGACATGCTCGACCTTGATGCCCCGCAAGGGGATCGGGGCCGCTCCGGCCGCGAACACCACGAACCGGCCACGGTTCGCCACGGCGTCCAGGGCCTCAAGCCCGAGCAGAGCCGTGTCGAGTACCGCGTCCACGCCGCCGGGGATCACCGCCCGCACCCGATCGGCGAGGAAATCACCACGGGGCACGAAAACCGCCGCGCCGAACCCTCGGACCAGTGCCTCATCGGCGGCGCCGGCGACCGCGACCACCCGGAAGCCGCGTGCCTTGGCCAAAGTGACCGCGTAGCCGCCGACAGCCCCCGCCGCACCGGTCACCAGGACCGTCGCTCCCGGCGGGAGGTCGAGAAGATCGAGCGCCTGGATCGCGGTGAGACCGTTCAACGGCAGGGTCGCGGCCTCCGCGGGAGACGCCGTCCGCGGTGCGGCGGCGAGCGCGTCCGCGTCGAGGACGACGAACTCGGCGTACGTGCCGAGCGCCGCCGACGGCCGGTCCTGCAGGCCGATCACGCTGTCTCCGATGGCGAATCCGGCGACGCCGTCGCCCACGGCGTCGACCGTCCCTGCCACATCCCAGCCGATCCCGAGCACCTCACGCGGCGGGACGATCCCCGCCTCGGTCAGGAAACCCGACCTGGTCCCGGCGTCGACCGGGTTGACCCCGGCCGCGGTCACCTTCACCCGCACCTGACCGGGTCCCGGGTCGGGCACCGGGACTTCGGCGAACTCCAGGACTTCCGGGCCGCCGAACCGGCGGACCACCACTGCACGCATCGTTCTCCTCCAGGGGATCGTTCCCCACGAACGTATGGGGAGCTACTCTCCATCGGGAAGTACGCACTTCGAGGTGCCCAACCCACGCGGAGGTACGCGCACCGTGGTCACGCGCACGGCACAGGAACGGCGGGACGAGGCGAAGCGGGCCTATGACGCCTACCTCGCGGCCTGTCCCGCCCGGAAACTGCTCGACGAGGTCTCGGGCAAATGGGTCAGTCTCGTTCTCGTGGCGCTCGGCGACGGGCCTCAGCGCTACA
The DNA here is from genome assembly GCF_044461365.1 of Amycolatopsis sp. NPDC049868. Lineage (NCBI taxonomy): Bacteria > Bacillati > Actinomycetota > Actinomycetes > Pseudonocardiales > Pseudonocardiaceae > Amycolatopsis > Amycolatopsis sp. NPDC049868. The sequence continues at coordinate 533,722 of NZ_JBITKV010000004.1, forward strand.
GCGACCTCTCCCGCCGGATCGCCGGCGTCAGTCAGAAGATGCTCACGCAGACCTTGCGGACCCTGGAGCGGGACGGTCTGCTGACACGCACCGTCACCGCATGCGTACCGGTGCGCGTGGACTACGAACTGACCGAGCTCGGCAGGAGCCTCCGGCAGCTGCTGGCCGGGATCAAGGACTGGGCCGAGACCCGGTTCGACGAGGTCGAGACCGCCAGGGACCGTTACGACGCGCGAACGGCGGCTCTCACCATCGGGTCGGACGGCGCGGGCTAGGGTAGCCGGGTGTCCACCGCACGCGCCGAACGTCTGGTCAACCTGGTTCTGGCCCTCCTGTCCACCCGGCAGTACCTCACCGCCGAGCGGATCCGGGGCATCGTGCCCGGGTACGCCGACGCGGCCAGCGACGAGGCGTACTTCCGCATGTTCGAGCGCGACAAGACCGAACTGCGCGAACTCGGCATCCCGCTGGAGACCGGCCGCAACTCGGCGTTCGACGCGATCGACGGCTACCGCATCGCGCGCCGTGACTACGAACTCGGTGAGATCGACCTCGCGCCCGACGAGGCGACCGCGGTCGGGCTCGCCGTCCGGCTCTGGGATTCCCCGGAACTGACCGGTGAGGCGCAAGGCGCACTGGTGAAACTTCGCGCCGCCGGGGTCGAGGTCGACGACCACGCCCCGACCGTCGTCGAACCCCGGGTACGGGCCGAACCGGCGTTCGGCCCGCTGCTGGCCGCCGTCCAAGCCGGACAGGCGGTGCGCTTCGAGTACCGCCGCAGCGGCTCGGCCGAGCGCAAGATCCGCACCCTCGAACCGTGGGGCGTGGTGTCGTGGAAGGGCCGCTGGTACGTCGTCGGGCACGACAGGGACCGTGGCGCGTCCCGCTGCTTCCGCCTCTCGCGCGTGACCGGGAAGGTCGACGCCTTCGGGGAAACCGGCGTCGTCGAACGTCCGGAAGGGGTCAACCTGCTGCGGATGGTTTCCGCCAGCAGTGGCGAGGACCCGTCCGCCCCGACCATCGCCAGTGTCTGGGTCGCCGACGGCCGGGCCGCAGGGGTCCGCCGCCGCGGCCAGGTGGTCGGCCGCAGCGACGCCGGGGGAGAAGAAGGCGACCTCGTGGAGATCGCGCTGTACTACCCGGAATCCGCCGCCGACTGGCTCACCGCCCACGGCCCGGACGTCCTCGTCCTCGAACCCGAGGTCCTCGCGAAGTCGGTCTTCAGCCGTCTCGAAGCCATCGCGCACGCGGGTGGTGCCCGATGAGCACCACCGGACGGATGCCGCGCCTGCTCGCGCTCGTGCCCTACCTCCTCGCCCGGCCCGGGATCAAGATCACCGACGCCGCCCACGACTTCGACGTCACGCCCAAGCAGCTGCGCAAGGACCTGGAGCTGCTGTGGATGTGCGGGCTGCCCGGCTACGGCCCCGGCGACCTGATCGACCTCTCCTTCGAGGGCGACACGATCGTCGTCACGCACGACGCCGGCATGAACCGTCCGCTGCGGCTCACCGGCGGAGAGGCGACGGCCATGCTCGTCGCGTTGCGAGCCTTGGCCGAGACGCCTGGAGTGGTCGACGCCGACGCGGTCCGCCGCGCGATCGCGAAGATCGAGGCCGCCGCGGGGCAGGCGCAGCCGTCGGGGATCGTCGTCGGCGGGGGAGTCCGTGAAGGCAAGAAGACCGCCGGGACTCGCGAAGCCGTCCGGGCCGCTCTCACCGCGAAGCGTGCGCTGCGGATCCGGTACTACACCGCGTCGAAGGACGAGATCACCGAACGCACCGTCGATCCGATGCGGCTGCTCATCGTCCAGGCGGTCGGTTACCTCGAAGCGTGGTGCCGCCGCGCCGAGGGCGTCCGGTTGTTCCGGCTCGACCGCATCGACGAGCTCACCGTGCTCGACGAACCCGCCGTCCCGCCGGCGCACGCCCAGCCCACTGACATTTCCGATGGTGTTTTCCGGCCCCGTCCCGACCAGCAGGAAGCCGTCCTCGTCCTCGATCCCGACACACGCTGGGTAGCCGAGTACTACCCGTGCGAGGAACTCGACGAGCTCGACGGCGGGCGGCTGCGCATCCGGATGCGGTACGCCGACGAGTCCTGGATGGTCCGGCTGATCCTCGGTCTGGGCGGAGACGCGCAGGTCGAAAGCCCGGCCGCGCTCGGAGCGGCAGTTCGTCAACGGGCGGCCGACGCGCTGGCCCGGGCTCGTCACCTAACGTCAACCTACGAGCAGTAGGGTGACGCCGTGTCGTACCTGCCGAGCATCCTGCTCGCCGTCGCCGGGCTGATCCTGCTCTTCGTTTTGCTAATCAAATTACGCAGAGTCTTGCGCGTGCTCACCCATACGATGAGCATGGTGGCTACGAACACCCGAAATCGGACAGGGCTCCTTCGTGCCAGGTCGGCCGCGCTCCGCGTGGCGATCGCGCAACGACGTGGGTCCGAAGACCGGTAACATCACACACGAGAGACTCGAGAAGGAGGCCGCAAACGATGAACGCGCTGCAGCCGTGGCACATCATCATCCTGGTGCTCGTCGTTGTTCTGCTGTTCGGCGCCAAGAGGCTTCCGGACGCCGCGCGGTCCATCGGCAAGTCCATGAAGATCTTCAAGGCCGAGACCAAGGACATGGCCGGGGACAAGGACAAGGCCGCCGAGACCGAAGAGGTCGAGACCAAGCAGCTGCCGCAGGCCACCACGCCCGCGCCCGCCGCGACCGCGCAGGACAAGCAGGTCGCCGACCTCCAGCGTCAGCTCGACGAGCTCAAGAAGCAGCAGGCCGCCACGCCCGCTCCGGCCGAGCAGGCGCAGAAGAACGCCAGCTGAGCGGTCTCACTAAGCCAAGCGGAGCCTGTTCGCGGATGAGCGCGCCGAAGTCACGGCGCGCTCATGGTGGACCCTGACGAGAACGGACTGTCCAGTGGCGGATTCCGCCTCCGGTGAGGAGCGCCGCGGTACGAAGCGGCGCAAGCGCAGCCGTCGGAGCAACCCCGACGGCACGATGACGCTCATCGAGCACATCTACGAGTTCCGGCGCCGCCTGGGCTTCGCGCTGCTCGCCATCCTGGCGGGCGGGATCATCGGCTTCATCTGGTTCCAGACCAAGGTGGGTCCGATTCCGTCGCTGGGCGAGATCATGACCGGCCCGTACTGCGGTATCCCGCACCAGCGCAGGCTCGGCGGCACTGAGCACGGCCCCTGTCAGCTGCTTCAGACGGTGCCGTTCGAAGCCTTCATGATCCAGCTGAAGGTCGGTCTCGCCGCGGGCGCGGTGCTGCTGGCGCCGCTGTGGCTCTACCAGATCTGGGCGTTCATCGCGCCTGGCCTCTACTCGAAGGAGCGCAAGTACGCGCTCACCTTCGTCTTCTTCGCGTCGATCCTCTTCGCCTTCGGCGCGGTGCTCGCGTACCTGCTCATCCCGCACGCTCTCGAGCTGCTGATGAACTTCGGTGGCGACCAGTTCATCACCGCCCTCACCGGTGACAAGTACATCTCGTTCATCTTGTCGCTGCTGCTGATCTTCGGTGTCAGCTTCGAACTCCCGCTGTTCGTGGTGATGCTGAACCGCGTCGGCGTCCTGAAGTACCAGACGCTGAAGAAGTGGCGCCGCGGCCTGATCATGGTCGTGTTCGTCTTCGCCGCCTTCGCGACGCCCGGTTCGGACCCGTTCTCGATGATCGCCCTGGCCGGCGCGCTGGTGGTGCTCCTGGAGCTCTCCATCCAGATCGCGCGCTTCCACGACCGCAAGCTCGACAAGGAACGCGGCACCGAGGGCTGGGACCAGCTCGCCGACGACGAGGCCGCGCCGTTCGACTACACGCCGAGCACGATCGACGAGGAGCCGTCGGCCGCCACGAACGGCAAGCGCACCAGCACCGACGACGTCACCTGAGCCGGGGATGCACGCGGCACTGGCCGTCCACCCCGCCTCGGGTAACGGGGCCGCGGAACGGCTGATGGAGTCGGTCGCGGCGCGGCTGCGGCCCGTCGTCGACCGGCTCGACGTCCTCGTGGCCCACACGGTCGACGAATCCCGTGCGCTGATGACCGACTCGCGCGCGGGCGGGCTGGACGTCCTCGTCGTCCTCGGTGGTGACGGCGCCGCGCACGAAGGCGTTCAGTTCTGCGCCGAATCCGGCGTCGCGCTCGGGCTCGTCCCCGCGGGCACCGGCAACGACTTCGCCAGGGCGCTCGGCATCCCCGAACGGCCGCACACCGCCGTCGATCTCGTCGCGAGGCGGATCGCGGAGGGGAAACGGCGGCGGATCGATCTCGGCCGGGCCGGTGGCGAATGGTTCGCCACCGTACTGTGCTCCGGCTTCGACGCACTGGTCACCGAACGCGCCAACCGGCTGACCTGGCCGCGCGGCCCGCGCCGCTACGACGTCGCGATCCTGGCCGAACTCGCCGCGTTCCGGCCCCGGCCGGTGGTGCTCCGCACTGACGTCGAGACGCTCGAACTCGACGCGACCATGATCGCCGTCGGCAACACCCCGTTCTACGGCGGCGGCATGCGGATCTGTCCTGGAGCCGATCCGGAGGACGGGCTGTTCGACGTCACCGTCGTGGGCAACGCGACCCGGCGGGACCTGCTCCGCATGCTGCCCGGCGTCCGCTCCGGGCAGCACATCGCGCATCCGGCGGTCCGGACCCTCAAGGCCGCCCAGATCCACCTGGCGGGCAGCGACCTGCCCGTCTACGCCGACGGCGAGCCGCTGGGCGGGTTGCCGATCGACGTCACCTGCGTCCCCGGAGCGCTCACCGTCGTCGGGTGAGCCCGGCGTAGTCACCCGCCCGCCACACCTGTCCGCGGAACGTCGCGGCCGGCATCAGGTCGCCGCGCGGGAAGAACACCCCGCCGCAGCGATGGCAGAACCAGGCCTGCCGCCAGTACTCGAGCGCAGCCGGGATGCCCCGCCGGATCCGTGCGTTGCGCCGCAACCGGAGCACGTACAGCACGGCGAACAGGGCGACCAGTGCGAAGGCGCCGACGGGGAAGATCGACGCCCCGATGAACTGCGCGACCCGGCCGTCGGCGGTCGGCGCGACGTTCTCGTCCAGCACGTCGTTGGCGAAGGCGAGGAACACGAACGCGGGGATCGACAGCACCAGTGCGAGCGCCAGGAAGCACCCGCCGCCGCGGAGCACCGGATACGGGTTGAGCGACGCCGCGGTCGCGGTCACCGACACACCCGTGTGCGTCGTCGCGGTGTAGACCACGCCGTCACCGGCCGGGATGGCCGTCATCCCGCCTTGCATCCTGTAGGTCGTCTGCCCGCTCTGGAACACCGCCGGCACACTTTGCACCTGGTCGACCTGCGCGCACTGCGGGCAAGCAATCTCCATGGCGTCCCCTCTCGATCACGAATCCGCCCCTTGGATGACAGCGGAGTGACGGCCGTTCCCGAGATCGTCACACCGAGTGCGAACTGTCGGTGGGGTATGGAACCCTGACGAAGTGGTCAATAGCCCTCCTCAGACCCCGGCCGAGGCTTACGCTGCCTCCCAGCGCCGCGCTCGATACCCCCAGCTGACCCGCTTCGCCGCGGAATCGTCGTTCGAGTTCGACGACTTCCAGATCCGCGGCTGCGAGGCGCTCGAAGACGGTCACGGCGTGCTCGTCTGCGCGCCCACCGGCGCCGGGAAGACCGTGGTCGGCGAGTTCGCGGTGCACCTCGCCCTCGCCGAGGGGCGCAAATGCTTCTACACGACGCCCATCAAGGCGTTGTCGAACCAGAAGTACGCCGACCTCGTCGGCCGTTACGGCGCCGACGCGGTCGGCCTGCTGACCGGCGACACGTCGATCAACGGCAACGCGCAGGTCGTGGTCATGACCACCGAAGTCCTGCGCAACATGCTCTACGCCGGGTCCTCGACCATCGGCGAGCTCGCGTACGTGGTCATGGACGAGGTCCATTACCTCGCCGACCGGTTCCGCGGCGCCGTCTGGGAAGAGGTCATCCTCCACCTGCCCGAGCACGTCCGCGTCGTCGGCCTGTCGGCCACGGTGAGCAACGCCGAGGAGTTCGGCGAATGGCTCGTCGAAGTCCGCGGCGACACCACCGTCGTCGTCGACGAGCACCGTCCGGTGCCGCTGTGGCAGCACATGCTGGTCGGCAACCGGCTGATGGACCTGTTCGCCGGCCAGGAGGAACACGCGCCCGGCGCCGAACTGCGGATCAACCCCGGGCTGCTGCGCCGCACCGAGGAGGTCGGCGGACGTTTCGCCCCGGCCGGATTGCGCGGACCGCGCGGACGGCGAGGGGCACCGTCACGGATGCCGCGGTTCCGGCCGACGTCCCGCACGGACACGGTCGAGCGGCTGGACAACGCCGGTCTGCTCCCCGCCATCGTGTTCATCTTCTCCCGCGCCGGCTGCGACGCCGCCGTCGGTCAGTGCGTCCGGTCCGGTCTGCGGCTCAACGGCCCCGAAGAGGTCGAGAAGGTCCGCCGGATCGTCGCCGAGCGCACCAAGGACCTGCCCGAAGGCGACCTGGGCGTCCTCGGCTACTGGGAATGGCGCGAGGCGCTCGAACGCGGCATCGCCGGGCACCACGCCGGGCTGCTCCCGGCGTTCAAGGAGACCGTCGAGGAGTTGTTCGTCCAAGGGCTGGTGAAGGTCGTCTTCGCCACCGAGACACTCGCGCTCGGCATCAACATGCCCGCGCGCACCGTGGTGCTGGAAAGGCTGGTCAAGTACAACGGCGAAGCGCACGTCGACCTGACGCCGGGGGAGTACACGCAGCTCACCGGGCGGGCCGGGCGGCGAGGGATCGACGTCGAAGGCCACGCGGTCGTCGTCTGGCAGCCGGGGATCGACCCGAAGCAGGTCGGCGGCCTCGCCTCGACCAGGACGTACCCGCTGCGGTCGTCCTTCCGGCCCGGTTACAACATGGCGGTGAACCTGGTCGCCCAGGTCGGCGCCGAGGCGGCCCGTGATCTGCTGGAGCAGTCGTTCGCGCAGTTCCAGGCCGACCGGTCGGTGGTCGGGACGGCACGGCGGATCGAGCGGAACAAGGAGGCCCTGCGGGGCTACACCTCCGCCATCACCGGCGATTTCGACGAGATGCTGGAGTACGTCGAGCTGCGGGCGAAGATCTCGGCGCGGGAGAAGGCGCTGTCGCGGCAGAACACCTCCGCCCGCCGGGCCGGTACCGCCGAGTCGCTGGAGAAGCTCCGCAAGGGCGATGTCATCGCCGTGCCCGCGGGACGGCGCGCCGGGCTGGCGGTCGTCGTCGACCCGGGGCTCGACCCGATCCGCGAGCCGCGGCCTGTCGTGGTCACCGAGGACCGCTGGTCCGGACCGCTCTCGGTCTCGGATTTCCCCTCACCGGTCGAGGCGCTGGGGAACATCAAGCTGCCGAAGCACATCGAGCTGCGTTCGCCCAAGACCAGGCGCGACATCGCTTCGAGCCTGCGCAACGCGGGAATCTCCTTGCCCGGCAGGCAAAAGCGCCGCGCCGGGGCCAATGAGGACGGTGAACTGGCCGCGCTGCGACGGGCGCTGCGCGCGCATCCGTGCCACGGTCTGGCCGAACGCGAGGCGAACCTGCGCTGGGTCGAGCGGTACCAGCGGCTCACGGCCGAGACCGAGCAGCTGGAACGCAAGGTCGCCGCGACCACGCATTCCCTCGCGCGCGCCTTCGACCGGATCCTGCGGCTGCTCGGCGAGCGCGGCTACCTCGGCCCCGCGTCGAAGGGCGACGGCGAGGACCGGGTCACCGAACACGGCAAGCGGCTCACCCGCCTTTACAGCGAGTCGGATCTGCTCGCGGCCGAATGCATCCGGCACGACGTCTGGAAGGGCCTGGCCCCCGCGGAACTCGCGGCCGTCGTCTCGACGCTCGTCTTCGAGGCACGCCGGGACACCGCGGGGGAGCCTCGCCTGCCCGCGGGCAAGGTGGTCGACGCCTGGCAGGCGACCACGCGCCTTTGGATGGAGCTCACCGAAGACGAGCGACGCCACAAACTGGACCGCACCCGCGAGCCCGACGCCGGTTTCGCCTGGCCCGTCTACCGGTGGGCGCGCGGCGAATCGCTGGAGAAGGTCCTCACCGCCGCCGAAGCGAACGGGCAGGAACTCTCGGCCGGCGACTTCGTGCGGTGGTCGCGGCAGGTCATCGACCTGCTCGACCAGATCCGCGACGTCCTCGGCAAGGCGGATCCGGTCGGGGCGGCGGCTTCGGACGCGGTGAAGGCCTTGCGCCGCGGAGTCGTGGCGGCCGGCGGCGCGTGAAGCTGAGGTACATGAAGGCCCCCTTCCTGTACCTAGGCGCAAGGAAGGGGGCCTTCATGTACTTGGCATGGGGTCCTTCACAGACAAGGCGTTGGGCTGACCGGAGGAACGGAGGCGCCTCCAGTGTGAGCACGGTCGCGGAGAGTTGGCCCGACACCACCCGGGAACAGTGGGCAGGGGCGCCGACCTGTGGTTGGATCGCCCACGACGGCCATGCAGGTCGGCCGGTGACGATGGCGGAACAGGCGGAGGCGAACGATGAGCACGCCGTATGGCGGCAACGACCCGCAGCAGCAGCCCCAGTGGGGGCAGCAGCCGGGCTACGGCCAACAGCCGGGCGGCGCTCAACCGCCGAGCGGCCCGCAGCAGCAACCGCAATGGGGCCAGCAGCCGCAGTACGACCCGTCGCAGACCCAGCAGCAACAGCCTCAGTGGGGTCAGCAGCCCGCGCCGTACGACCCGTCTCAGCAGCAGCCCGGCTATCCGCAGCAGGATCCCTCCCAGACGCAGCAACAGCAGCCTCAGTGGGGTCAGCAGCCGCAATACGGCCAGCAGCCGGGGTATCCGCAGAGCGGGCCCCAGCAGCAGCCGGGCTACCCGCAGAGCGGCCCGCAGCAGCAGCCTCAGTACGGGCAGCAGCAGCCCGGCCAGTACGAGTACGGCCAGAGCCAGTTCCCGGGCACTCAGGGCGAGGCGCAGGACAAGCCGAAGTCCAAGAAGGGCCTGTTCATCGGGATCGGCGCGCTCGTGGTGATCATCGCCGCGGTCGGCGTGCTCGGGTTCGTCACGCCGGGCTGGTTCAACACCCAGGTCTTCAACAACACCCAGATGCAGACCGACGTGCAGAAGCTGCTCACCGAGACCTACGGGATCAAGGAGATCAGCGCGGTCACCTGCCCCTCCGGCCAGGAGGTCAAGGACGGGGTGAAGTTCACCTGCACCGCCACGATCGAGGGCAAGCCGCAGGAGGTGCCGATCACCGTGAAGGGTGACACCGGCAACTACGAGGTCTCGCCACCCGCCACCACCAAGTAAACGGCGGGCGCCGGGCATGGCCGATCCTGCATGATCGTGCCATGAGCGACTTTTCAGTACGGCTGCTGCGGTCCGACGAGGAACGGGCTGCGGTGGATCTGTTCAGGCGGGCCTTGCACGTCAAGGAGATGACCGACGAGGAATGGACGGCCTCGTCCGTGTCGTTGCAGCCGGGCCGCGGGTTCGGCGCGTTCGATCCGGAGCTGATCGGGACCCTCCGATCCTTCGATTCGGAGGTGACCCTGCCCGGGGGCGGCACCACGCCGCTCGCCGCGGCCAGCCTCGTCGGTGTCCGTGCCGACCGAACCCGCCGTGGCGTACTGACGGCGTTGATGCGTGCCCAGTTCGAGGATTTCGCCGCCCGTGGGGTTCCCGCGGCGATGCTGCACGCGTCCGAGGGCGCCATCTACGGCAGGTTCGGCTACGGCGTCGCCGTGCGGGCCAAGTCGATCGAGATCGACCGGCGCCGTGCCCGGTTCCGTCCCGAGGCGCCCGCCGGTGGGGAGATTTCCGTCCTCGATCTGGAAAGCACCATCGAGCAATGGCCTTCGCTCTTCGACCCGCTCCCGCGCACCCGGCCCGGCATGATCGCGCGAAGCCCGAATCTGTGGCCGGGCTACGAACGCGAAGTGCGACGGGCGACAACGCCGGTCACGACGGCGGTGCACAGCGGCGCGGACGGTGCCGACGGATTCGTCACCTACACCGTCGAGCGAGCGCATTTCGGCGCTCCGACTCTGCTGAAGGTCCATTCCTTCCACTACGCCGGTCCCGACGCTTTCGCCGGGTTGTGGCGCTATCTGCTGTCCGTAGACCTGGTCGACAGCATCACCGCCGAGAAGCGGCCGCTCGACGAACCGGTCGAGCTGCTGTTCACCGACCCGCGTGCCTGCGCGGTGCAGAAAGTCCAGGACGAGGGCTGGCTCCGGCTGGTCGACGTCGAGACGATGCTCGCCGCCCGCACGTACCGGGGCGAACCGGTCGTCATCGAAGTCACCGATCCCTTCCTGGAGCACAACTCCGGCCGCTATCGCCTGTCCGAGGACGGCGCCGTCCGCACGACCGGCCCGGCGGATCTCGAACTGCACGCCGACACCCTGTCGATGGTGTACCTCGGCGGCTGGCGGCCTTCGGATCTCGCGTTCGCCGGACGTGTCCGCGCCACCGGTGAGACCGCTTTGGCACGAGCGGACCAGCTGTTCGGCACGCGGTCGAACCCCTGGTGCGGTACCTTCTTCTGACGTTGGATGATCACACCGGTGGGGGTGGAGAAGCTTGAGCAGGCGAGCCGTCGCGACGGTCGGTCTGTGTGGTGCCGCTTTCGCGGTGCTGGTGGCGTGTTCGGACACTCCCGCACCCGCGCCGGCGACGAAGACCGTCACGGTCCCACCGACGTCGAGAGCCTCGTCGAGCGCGCCCGCGACCTCCGGCGGATCGTCCTCCGATGCTCCGGGCAGGGTCTTCGACCCGAGGACGATGCAGGCGGACGTGCGGAAGATCCTCACCGAGACCTATCAGGTGAGCGAGGTCGGCGACGTGCTCTGCCCCGCGAACCAGAAGGTCGAGGACGGCAGCACGTTCACCTGCACCGTGCAGGTCGGCGGGGAGGGCAAGACCGTCACGATCACCGTCACCGGTGAAGACGGCCGCTACGAAGTCGGCGCGCCCAGCTGAAAAACCGGTTGGGGCGCTCCAACCCGGACGGCAGGATCCACGGTATGAGCGAATTCCTTGTGCGTGCCGTGGCCGAAGGCGAACAGCGAGCCTGCCTCGACGTCCTGTCGGAGTCGTTGCACGGCAAGCCCGCCACGGACGAGGTCTGGGCGAAGATGGCTCCGTCCTGGACCGCCGCGGGCAAGTTCGCCGCGTTCGACGAGCACGGCGCACCGGTCGGGATCACCAGTTCCTTCGACGTCGAGCTGACCGTCCCTGGTGGACAGAAGCTCGTCACGGCGGCCGTCGATGGTGTCGGCGTCCGTGCCGACTGGACGCGCCGCGGGATCCTCACCGAGATGATGGCCGTACAGCTGGAGGACTTCGCGGCGCGGCGTGTCCCGCTGGCCGCGCTGCATGCCTCCGAAGCCGTCATCTACGGCCGCTTCGGGTACGGTCCGGCGACTTTCGGCAAAGGTGTGTCCATCGAACGCCCGCGCGCCCGGCTTCGGGACGGCGTGGGACGGGACGGCGAGGTCAGGTTCGTCACCTCCGCCGAAGCCGTGGAAGGCGTTCCGGCGCTGTACCACCGTTTCGACGGAGCACGACCGGGGTTCGTCTCCCGGCCGCCTGCCTGGTGGCCGGGCTTCTTCGAGCGGGTGGTGAAGGGGGACGACGGCTACCGGGTGGCGGTCCACAGTGGACCGGACGGCGACGACGGCTTCGTCGTGTACCAGAGCATCGACGCGCGCGACAGGCTGGCGCCGGAGCGTGGGGCGATTCTGGACATCCGTGAACTCCATGCCGCCACACCCCAGGCCTGGGCGGCGCTGTGGCGTTTCCTGCTGTCGATCGACCTGGTCTCGGAGGTCGCCGGACGGGGCCGCCCACTGGACGAGCCGATCGCCGAACTGCTCACCGACTCGCGGGCGGTGAACACCACCGAAGTCATCGACGACCTGTGGCTGCGGCTCGTCGACGTCCTCGCGGCGCTGCGAGCGCGCTCCTACGGAACCGCCGAACCCGTGGTGCTCGAAGTGCTCGACAAGCAGCTTCCGGACAACAACGGCCGCTACGCCGTCGGCCCGGACGGCGTGGAACGCACGACCGCCGAGGCCGATCTGCGGCTGGACGTGGCCACCTTGTCGGCGCTGTACCTCGGGCACGGTCTCTTCAGCGATCTGGTGCTGTCCGGCCGGGTCGAGGTGCTGGACGAGGCGGCGGTCGCCCGTGCCGACTCCCTGTTCCACACCGCGCGCTCGCCGTGGTGCGGAACGTTCTTTTAGACATGGCTAGGAAGGATTGCGCCGCGGTTTGATCCGCACCTGCGGCAGCGTGGGTGCGGGCAGCCACGTCGTGGTGCCCTGATAGCCCTCCACCCGGCCGAACCGGTCCGCCTGAGCCTGCCACGCCTCGCGGTACTCGGCGATGTCCTCGTGGCTGCGGCCCACGAAGTTCCACCACATGACGAGTTCCTCGGTGAACGGGGTCCCGCCGAGCAGGAGCACCCGAGCCGGTTCGGCGCCGGGGTTCGCCAGTTCCAACCGCCCGGCGCCGGGCGCGAGGTAGGCGAGTTCGCCGGTGCCCAGCGCGACTCCGGCGACGGTGACGGAGCCGATGTCCTGCAGGACACCGTGTTCGAAGGCCGGATCGACGTCGAGCGCAAGGGTCGCGCCGGGCTCGACAGTGAGTTCGGCGCCCAGGAGGGGAGTGAACGCCGGGACCGGCGAGGTGGTCCCGGCGAGGCTGCCCAGGAACACCCGCGCCGTGGCGCCGGGCAGGTCGAGCAGCGGCGGCGCGTAATGCCGGAAGTCCCGTGCGGTGTCACGGTGTTCGCCGGGCAGCGCGATCCAGAGCTGGACGCCGTGCAGCGTCGCGGTGTCCGGTGTGGACACTTCGGAATGCGCGATGCCGTGCCCGGCGGTCATCAGGTTGAGTTCACCGGGCCGCACCATGGCGTGGGTGCCGATGCTGTCGCGGTGCTCGATCTCGCCGCTGAACAGCCAGCTGGCGGTTTGCAATCCGGTGTGCGGATGCGGTGCGACGTCCATCCCGCCGGACGCCGAAACGTCCTGCGGGCCGTAGTGGTCGGCGAAACACCACGCGCCGATCAGCGACCGCTGCCGCTGCGGGAGTGTCCGGCGCACCCGGATCGCGCGCGGGCCGCCCAGCGGGACGTCGCGCGGGGTCAGCACGGTGACGCCTTCGCCCGGCCGTTCCCGGCACAGCAGCTCGGCCGGGTCGGCCTCGGTGTTGCTCACGACTTCGGGAGCGCGGCCAGCAGGCGCTCCACCGAACGGCCGAGATTCCAGCGCTCCGCGAGTTCCGCGACCTTGTCCGGGTCGGCGGGCTCGGACGGGACGATGTCCGGACGGGACTGCTCGACCGGCGCGTCGGCCGCCACCCGGACGACGGTCGGGGCCACCGCGAGGTAGTCCGCGGCGTCGGTCAGGCGCAGCCGGGTCTTGAGCGGGACCCGCGAGTCGCCCGCGTTGGACGCCTCGATCAGCTCCTGCAGCGAACCGAACTGGGTGATCAGCTTCGCCGCGGTCTTCTCGCCGATCCCGGCGACACCGGGCAGTCCGTCCGACGGGTCGCCACGCAGCGCGGCCATGTCGGCATACCCGGGACCGGCGTTCCCGGCCGGGATCCCGTACTTCTCGGCGATTTCGTCCGGGCCGAGGACTTCGGCCTTGTTCCAGCCCTTGCCGACGTAGATGACCACGGTGGACGTCGGCTCATGGCGCACCAGTTGGAACAGGTCGCGGTCACCGGTGATGACCTCGACCGGGGAGACCTGTTCGCGGATCGCGAGGGCGCCGATGACGTCGTCCGCCTCGTACCCGGCCGCCTCGGCCGTCGCGATCCCGAAGGCCTCCAGCAGTTCGAGAATGATCGGCACCTGCGGGGTCAGCGTGTCCGGTACCTCTTCGACGTCGCTGCCCTCCGGGACCTCTTCGGCCACCCGGTGCGCTTTGTAGCTGGGCAGCAGATCGGTGCGGAACTTCGGCCGCCAGTCCGCGTCGAGGCACGCCACGAGCCGGGAGGGCCGCCGGTCGACGAGGATCCGGGCGATCGTGTCGGTGAACCCGCGCACCGCGTTGACCGGTGTCCCGTCCGGGGCGGTCATCGAGTCGGGCAGCGCGTAGAACGAGCGGAAGTAGAGGCTCGCGGAATCGAGGAGAGCGAGTGGTCCGGTCACGCGGACAGCCTGCCATGTCCCGCCCCGGATGTCCGTGAAGGACCCGACCCCCAGCCGGGTCCTCCACGGACACCGTCAGGCCGCGTAGGGCCGCACCCGGCGGGCGTCGCGGAGGGCGTTGGCCCACCAGTTCAGCTGGTTCAGCAGGGTGGTGGCCGCGAGCGAGGCGCCTTCGAAGTCGTCGTGCTCACCGTCGGGCCCGAAGTGGTTCCAGGCATACGGGAAGCTCACGGTCTCGCGGATGGTGGCGGCGTGGAGCTCGGCGAAGACCGGGCGCAGGTGCTCCACCGCCCGCAGGCCGCCCGAGATCCCGCCGTAGGAAACGAAGGCGACCGGTTTGCCGTGCCACTCCGGGCCGGTGGCGTCGAGCGCGGTCTTGAGCGGGCCGGGGTAGCTGTGGTTGTACTCGGGGACGATCACGACGACGGCGTCCGCGCCGGCGACGCCGGGGGAGAGGTCGCCTGGGGATTCGGCAAGGTCGATGACGGACAGGGTGACGTCGTCGCGCTGTTTGGCGCGGTCGAGGAACCAGTTCGCGACGACGGGAGCGAAGCGGCCCTCGCGGACGCTGCTGATCACGACGGCGAGCTGGTAAGGCGAGTTCGTTGTCATGGGCAAGACCGTAAAACCTGCAGTTAAGTTGAAGTCAAACTCCAGAAACGTCTTTCTGTCTGAATTCGATTGCAGAGAACTCTTTGCGATGTAGGGTCGCCGGTATGGGGAAGAGCGAGAGATATCTCGCGCGGATCGACGGGCGCCTTCTGCGGGCGTTGTCGCATCCACTGCGGGTCAGGATCTTGGAGCTGCTGCGGGAGGACGGTCCGGCGACGGCGTCCGGTCTGGGAAAACGGCTGGGGGAGAGTTCCGGTACCACCAGCTGGCATCTGCGCCAGCTGGCCGAGTACGGCCTGGTCACCGAAGATCCCGAACGCGGCAACCGGCGGGACCGGTGGTGGAAGGCCGTGCACGACGGGGATCAGCTACAGGGCCGGGACTTCATCCGGGATCCCGATCTCGCGGGGCCGTTCAGCACGTACGCCCACACGATGGTCGAGCAGCGTCATGCCGCCGAGGCGCAGTTCGTCGCCGAGATGCGCGAGTGGTCGGACGAGTGGATCGACAAGGTCTCCTTCCACGACTCGTCCCTATCGCTGACGCCTGACGAGACCGCAGCCCTGAGCGACGAGATCCTCGACGTGATCAAGCGCTATCGCCGCCCGGCCAAGGAGGGCGATACCTCCGTCCGGGTGCACTGGGCGGCCTTCCCGAGGAAATCCCGGCCGGAGACGCCATGAGCCGGGTGCCACTGGGGGCCCTGGTCGTGGCTTCGGGAGTCTCGTCGGCCGGGGTGATGATGACGCTGCTCGCGATTCCCTGGTTCGTCCTGCAGAGCACCGGCAGCGGTACCAAGACCGGCCTCGTCACCGCGGCCGAGGTGCTGGGCCTGATGGTCGCCGCGTTGCTGGGCGGGCCGGTCGTGGACCGGGTCGGTACCCGCCGGGCCAGCGTCGGCGCGGATCTGCTGACCACCGTGACGGTCCTCCTGATCCCGCTCGCGATGGCGACCACCGGGCTCAGCCTGCCCGGACTCATCGCGTTGTCGTTCATGATGGGCGTTTCCCGCGGCCCCGCCGACACGGCCAAGCAGGTGCTGCTCCCCGGAGTCGCCGAACTCGGCGACGTCCGCGTGAGCCGGGCGGCGAGCGCCGTCGAGGCGGCGATGAGAACCGGCAGGATGGCGGGCGGACCCGCCGCCGGTGCGCTGATCGCGCTGATCGGGCCCATTCCGGTCCTGTTCGTCGACGCGGGCGCGCTCCTGCTGTCCTCGGCGCTGGTGTTCGCGCTGATCCCGGTCGCGGCGGGCCCGCCGAGGCCGCCGTCGGGCGGCTACCTCAAGCAACTGCGCGAAGGGCTCGGATACGTCAAACGCGACGCGGTACTGCGCGCGGTGGTCGGCATGCTGATGCTCACCAACAGCCTCGATTTCGGGCTGCTCGGTGTCCTGTATCCGGCCTACGGCGACCAGGTCCTGCACAGCACCGCGCTCATCGGCGCCATGATCACCGCGGTCGCGGCGGGTGCGCTGCTCGGCTCGGCGCTCTACGGCTGGGCGGGCCACCGGGTTTCCCGGCGGACGGCGATCCTCGTCGCGGTCGGCATCGAAGGAGCACCGAGGTTCGCCTTGCTCGCGCTGGAACCGGCGCCGGCCGTATTGCTCGCCGGTCTGGTGGTTGCCGGAATCGGGGCGGGCGCGCTCAACCCGATCCTGCTCCCGGCCGTCTACGAACGGGTCCCGGAAGCCGTCCGCGGCCGGGTCCTCAGCCTTCTCGTCGGCGGGGTGCTGGCCGCGATGCCACTCGGCTCGATGGCGGCCGGGTTGCTGCTGGACGGGATCGGACTCGTCGGCGCGCTCGCCGTGTTCGGCGGTCTGTACCTGATCGCCGGCACCTTCCCGGCGATCTTCCGGGTCTGGCGCGGACTCGACGATCCCGCCCCGATCGGGGGTGACCGGCCGGTGAGCCAAGGGGCGCGGACCGACTAGGCTCGCCATCATGTCGCGCCGTTCCCTTCACAATCCCGCCCCCGACGCCGCCAGCCTCCGCGCCCGCCTCGACCGGGCCCGCGCCGCGGCCGCCGCCGCCGACACCGACGCCCTGCTGATCGCGCCCGGCTCGGACCTGCGCTACCTCATCGGCCAGGCCGGGGGCTCGTTCGAACGGCTGACCACGCTGGTGATCCCGGCCGACGGCGTCCCGGCGCTGGTCCTGCCGAAGCTGGAAGCGCCCGGCTACGCCGACGTCCCCGCCGACGAGCTCGGCATCGAGGTCGTCACCTGGGTCGACGGCGACAACGCCTACGAACTGGTCGCCGACCGGCTGGGCAAGCCCGGTCGCGTGGCGGTCAGCGACTTCACCCCGGCGCTGCACGTGCTCGCCTTCCGCGGCGCGCTCGGCGACGCCGAGCAGACGCTGGCCGGGCCGATCGTGCGCGAACTGCGGATGCGCAAGGACGCGGCCGAGATCCAGGCGCTGCGCGACGCGGGAGCGGCGATCGACCGCGTGCACGCCCGCGTGCACGAATGGCTGCGCCCCGGCCGCACCGAGGCCGAGGTCGGCGCGGACATCACCGCCGCGATCGTCGAAGAGGGCCACACCCACGCCGACTTCGTGATCGTGGGCTCGGGCCCCAACGGCGCCAGCCCGCACCACGACGTCTCCGAGCGGGTGATCGAGCGCGGCGACGTCGTCGTGGTGGACATCGGCGGCCCGATCGCCGAGGGCTACAACTCCGACTCGACCCGCACGTACGCGGTGGGCGAGCCGCGTGACGCCGACGTCGCCGAGACCTACGCCGTCCTGCAGCGTGCCCAGAAGGCCGCCGTCGACGCCGTGCGCCCTGGCGTCACCGCCGAGTCGATCGACGCCGCCGCGCGCGACATCATCGCCGAGGCGGGGTACGGCGAGTACTTCATCCACCGCACCGGCCACGGCATCGGCCTCGACGTGCACGAGGAGCCCTACATCATCAAGGGCAACGCGCTGCCGCTCGAGCCGGGCATGGCCTTCAGCGTCGAGCCCGGCATCTACCAGCCCGGCCGCTGGGGCGCCCGGATCGAGGACATCGTCGTGGTCACCGAGGACGGTGTCGAAGCGGTCAACCAGCGCCCGCACGACTTGATCGTGCTCGACGCATGACCGGTTCCCTGGAGCCGCTGGATCAAGCCATCGTGCAGGAGCTGGCCGCGGACGGGCGGCGCAGTTTCACCGATCTGGCCGAGCGCGTCGGGCTTTCGGTGTCGGCGGTGCACCAGCGGGTGCGCCGCCTGGAACAGCGCGGGGTCATCCTCGGCTACACCGCCCGGCTCGACGGCGAGCAGATCGGCCTCCCGCTCACGGCGCTGATCTCGCTGACACCGAACGATCCGGCCGCGCCGGACGACTACCCGCAGCGTCTCGAGCACATCAAGGAGATCGAGTCCTGCTACTCGGTCGCCGGTGACGAGTCCTACATCCTCCTGGTCCGGGTGGCGTCGCCGCTCGGCCTGGAGGATCTGCTCCGCCGGATCCGCGAGTCCGCCAAGGTCTCGACCCGGACCACGGTGGTGCTGTCGACGCCGTTCGAGGGCCGCTCGCCCACCCTGTGAGACGAGAGAGGGGGTGGGCTTGCGCGACGCTGGTACGATAAAAGGTATGGCAACACGTAAGGTCACTCTCTCACTCGATAGTGGTGCGCTCGAGTTCGCCGAGCGGGCCGCGAAGGCACACGGGATCTCGGTCTCGTCGTGGTTGTCCAAAGCGGCCCGCAGGGAGGCCGTGCGCACCGGATACACCCCGCAGCGCGCCCCGGTCGAACCGTCCGCCGAATCGGACGAGGCCGAGCTGACCGCCGCGGAGAAGGATCTGCGTGCACAGGGGTGAAGTCTGGACGTACCACCCCCCGACCGAACCGGCACGGCAGCGCACCGTCGTCCTGCTGTCCTCGGACGGGGTGAACGAATCCGAGCGGCCGTGGCTGCTCGGCACCGAACTGCTGGACCGTGATCCGCAGGACATCCTCGGTGTCGCCGTCGACGCGCGGTACTGGGTCTCCACGTTGAACCTCACGCGCCTGTACCGGCCGTGGTTCGACGAGAAGATCGCGGAGATCGACCAAGAGGTCCAGGAGCGCATCGACATCGCGTTGCGCGCCGCCCTCGACCTCTAGCGCGCGACCACCTCGGGCGCGGCGTGCAGTTTGCCGTCGGGGCCGGAGAGGCACGACGCGTTGCCCGCGCGCGCGGCGAGGAACTCGTTGAGGCAGTTCGCGACCTGCGCGTGGCCGTTGGCGTTGGGGTGGAAGGACTCCTGCAGCGCGTGGCTCGCGCGGTCGACCTGGCCGAGGTCGCGCAGCTGCAGCGTGAGCCTGCTGAACCACTCGTTCGCCGGGTCGCTGCTGCACGCTTCGTGCCCGGCACCGGCTCGCGACAGGTCGAGGAAGCGTGCGCTGGTCGCCCTTGAGGCCTGTTTGAGCCCGTCCGACAGGATGGAGACGCCGTCGCGGCGCATCCATTCCAGATCCTCGGTGCGGAACGGGCAGCCGTTGAGGCTGCGCAGCGCCTCGGGGATCTGAGGGCCGACAGGCGAGGCGTACGACATCAGCACGAGCTGGTAGTCCGCCGGGACGTAACCCGCCTGTGCCAACACCTTCTTGACGTCGGCGACCGCATTGGTCACCTTCGGCACCATGGCGTCCACTTTGGACTTCCAGGTGGTGCGAAGCGCCGCGCTGCACGGCGGATTCTGCGGGGAGAACCACGCCTTGAAACACTCGTTGACCTGAGCGGAGAACTTCGGCTCGTCGTTCGCGCCGATCGCGATCACCACGGCGGCGACCCGGTGATCCTTGATCAGGTTCGCGAGCTGCTGCGCCTGCGACGGCTCCGTCCACTGCTTGGCCTCGCCCAAGGCGATCTGCTCCGAGGGAGCCCCCGAACATGCGAGGTTCACGCGTGCGGTGACGTCGGGGATCTTGATCTGCTCGACGAAGGCGTTGGGGGAGCGGTGGCACCAGTTGCCGCCCTGCCCATTGGTGGTGGGCGTGTAATCGCCCGCGCCTTCGCCGGAAACGGTGCTGTCGCCGATGGAGACGACCGTCAGCGGCCCCGTCCCCGGCGGTCCTTGGCGCGGGGACGGCTGCCCCGGGCGGCTTTCCGACCCGGTAAAGGCAATGAACCCGACGAGAACCACCACGAACGTGAGCGCGAGAGCACCCCACCACCACCGGAAACGTCGCATCGTCATCGGATTCTACGGACCCGTCGCCCGGGAGGGTGATCATGTCGGTGTGACGGTCGCGATGTCGAGGGCGGCGGAGCCGGCCGCCTGGGAAGAGCTGAGCCGCTTCACCGCCCTCTGAATCAGCCGAGCCAGCGCTGGATCGCGACGTCGAGCAGCTTCCGCGCGTGGTCGGCGGCGTTCTCGGAGCCGTCGGCCCAGGCGATGATCCCGTCCGGGCGGACGAAGAGACTCGGCTGTGCCACATCGGGATCCGCGACGTAGGTGACCAGGCTTTCCAGCCCGGCGGCCACGTCGGCGTACCGACCGTCGGCCGAGCGGTCCACGAGCACGAAGCGGCCGTCGTGAGCGTGGTCGGCGAGCCTTGTTCCCGCCCCGAGTTCGACATCGCCCGCGATCGAGCCGACCGGTCCGGTGGCGTCGTCGGCGACGTCGTACCGCTGCAAGATCCCCGAGGAGAGCGCGATCATGCGGTTGGTCGCGCCGGGGACCGCGAAGAGCTCGCCGCCGACGACGTCGCGCAGCCGGGCGGTCCGTTCGTCGCCGCGCAGGAGCGCGACCTGGGCCCGTGTCCAGTCCAGGACCCACGCGCCGATCGGGTGCCGCTCGGCGTGGTAGGTGTCGAGCAGCCCGGCCGGAGCGTGTCCCTGGATGGTCGCGACGAGTTTCCAGCCGAGGTTGACCGCGTCGCCGATGCCGAGGTTGAGGCCCTGTGCGCTGAATGGTGAGTGCACGTGGGCGGCGTCGCCTGCCAGGAGTACCCGGCCGCGCCGGTAGGTCCGTGCTTGGCGCGCGTTGTCCGACCACCGGGTCGCCCGGCCCCGCAGTCCCGTGATGGTCACCGGCACACCGGTGACCTCGCGAACCGCGCTCTGTAGCTCGTCGACGGTCACGGGAGCGTTCTTGTCCTCGGGTTGAGGTGCGAACCTGGCGACGAGGATGCGCCCCGGCACCGGGCCATAGGTGTAGATGCCGTGAGGCGTCCAGTTCCACCCGCGGCGCAATTCGCTCGGGTCGTCGAAATCGGCGATGGCCTGATAGCCCACCAGCTCCGGGTCGGTGCCCACGAAGTCGACACCGAGCTGCTTGCGGACGACGCTTCGTCCGCCGTCGGCGGCCACGACCCATCGCGCGTTGAAGTCGCCCACGTCGGTCTCGACGACCACATCGGCATCGTCGTCGAAATCGGCGCCTGCGCTTCGGAGACCCCGCACCTCGACACCGCGGCGGATCTCGACGCCCAGCCGAGCGCAGTGATCGCCGAGCAGCAGTTCGAGATCGTGCTGGGGAACCATGATCCCGTTGGCCACGGCCGTATGCGCGGCCAGCACCGGATCGTCCTGATCGACGAGGTCGTGCTGGAACATGATCCCCGCGAAATGCCCGAGGACGGGGAACCGCCGGGAGGTCCTGCCCGCCGCGTCGGTCAGTTCGCGCACGGTCCGGTTCGAGCGGCCGGCGGTGAAGGCGTTGGCTTCGGCCAGACGACGGCGCTGCACTTCCTCCGCGGCGGGCAGCAGGCCGCGCCTGTCCAGGATCTCGGCGCTGGCGACGTTGATCGAGCCGGATTTGATCGTCGGATCCGGCTCCGTGAGCCGCTCCAGCACGGTTGTTTTTACTCCTCGCAAGGCGAGTTCGCTCGCGAGGAACAGGCCGGTGGGCCCTGCTCCGACCACGATCACGTCGGTCCGGTTCATGATGACTCCAAGCTTTACTCGATAAGCTTACCTGGTAAGGTTATCGAGTAAAGGTACTCTTGTCACATGGCGAAGCGAGGAGACCGGGGCGGTTCGAAGACGCGGGCGCATATCGCCGAGGTCGCGACGGGACTTTTCGTGGAGCGCGGCTTCGACGACGTCACGGTCGCCGAGGTCGCCGCCGCCGCCGGCGTTTCGAAGGTGACGGTGTTTTCGCATTTCGAGCGCAAAGAGGATCTCGCGCTCGATCGGCTGCCTGACGCCGTCGGCATCGCGCGGACGGCGATCCGGGACCGGCCGGACGGCATGGGGGTCGTCGAAGCGTTCCACCGGACGGCTCTCGCCCTCGCGGAGGAACAGCATCCGTTGTCCGGCCTGAGCGAGGCGGGCGAGCCGCTCGCGCGCACCGTGGCCGGGTCGCGCGCGCTCATTTCGCGGCTGCGTGAGTTCGAGCACGAGATCGAGGCCGAGGTGGCCGATGAGCTCGAAAGCGACACCAGGTTCTCGGGTGACAGTGAGCTGGCCGCCGCCCTGATCGTCGCCGCCTACCGCACCGTCGCCGTGGCGACGACGCGGCGACGCCTCGCCGGAGACGACCTCGCCGGTGTCGTCGCCGCGCATTGCGAGCGGCTGAACACGGCCTTCGGCGCGCTGGCCAAGGCCTTGTGAAGCCAGGAGGGCGGGCCGCGGCGGGCCCGCCCTCGGGGATCAGCGTTTGCGCCAGATGGAGACCTCCAGGTCGG
Source organism: Amycolatopsis sp. NPDC049868 (assembly GCF_044461365.1). Classification (NCBI taxonomy): domain Bacteria; kingdom Bacillati; phylum Actinomycetota; class Actinomycetes; order Pseudonocardiales; family Pseudonocardiaceae; genus Amycolatopsis; species Amycolatopsis sp. NPDC049868. Next base: position 556,065 of record NZ_JBITKV010000004.1, read on the forward strand.
TGATCTCGTACCGGTGCCCATCGGCCTTGGTCAGGCTCGGCTCCGTGCTTTCCGACAGCTGCTCGAACGCGTCGCCGAGGACGTTCGCGAGTTCGGCGGCCGACGCCCGGGGAAGTGCCACGAGCAGGAGCCCTCCGGAGCGGAGGAAGTTCTCCGAGCCGACGAGCGGGCGCAGGTAGCCCGCCGCGCCGCCGAGCCGGTCGAAGGCGTCCGCCACGACCACGCCGTCGAACGTGCCGAGCGCCGCGGGCGGGCGTCCGGCGTCGGCGAGGGTGAAGGAGACGTCGCCGCCCGGCGCGATCGACGGCCGTCGCGCGTGCGGCTCGCCGCGACCCGGCACCTCGTAGCCGACGTCCCAGCCGTCGGCCAGCCGGTCCGCCGTCGCGACGAACATCGGCCGGTCGTCCAGCCCGACGACCTCGATCGGCCGCCCGGCCAGCGAGAACGCCAGCCCGCCCGCCGCCGTGGCGAGATCCGCGACCCGCCGCAGCTCGACCCCGGCTTCATCGGCGGCTTCGAAGAACCTCCGTGCCAGCCGGTCCGGATGGCCCACGGTCGCGGCCAGCGGATGCCCGGCCCGGCCGAAGATCTGTTCGGCGGTGCCGTACTGGCCGAGCAGAGCCTGGTCGAGTTCCGCGCGCGCCGCACCATCCACAAGGGACTCCGGTGCGACGACCAGCCGGATTCCCGCCTGCTGCAGGAAATGCGGCCGGTAGAAGTGCCGCGCCCAGATACTGCCCAGTTCGCCGGTGCTGATGTAGGCGCCGCCCAGGATCAGCTGATGCTGACCGCCGTAACTGGGCACCGAGAAGTCCTCGTAGTAAGGGTGCGGGGTGAAGCCTTCGAGCGGATTGAAGGTGTCCTCACTCCACGCCCACAGGTTGCCGCCGGCGTCGTGGAGCCCCTGCGACGTCGTCGGCGAGTGGTCGACCGGGCCCTCCGAGCCCCAGGCCAGGCCCAGGTTGATCCCGGTCTCACGCAGCTGCGCGCCGTCGAGCCGCATGACGACGTCGTCCGCGACGCCAGGACGTTCCGGCAGGTCGCGCAGCAGGAAGTATTCGGCCTCGGTCGGCAGCCGGTACTCCCGTCCGTCCTTTTCGGACCGCCAGGCGGCGAAGGCCTTGGCCTCGTGGTAGTTCACCACCACCGGCCAGTCCCACGGCATGTCGATCTCGTCGAACAGCGTGCGTAGCCGGAACGCGTGCAGCCCGGTGGGCCCGGTCGGTACCCAGAACCGCGGCCACTTGGTGTTGCGGAAGCGACGCCACGCCTCGCCCTCCGCCGACCACAACTCCGGCCGCCGGTAGCCGCCGTCGGCGACGAAGCCGTGGAACTCGCCGTTGCTCACCAGACAGCGGGCCGCTTCGAAGTCCGGCAGCTCTTGACGGCGCGAGCCGTACGCGCTGTCCCAGCCGTAAGACGGGAAGGACTGCGGCTTGCCCAGCCGGGCCGTGCGCCCGGGCACGGTCACGGTGCCGTTGGCGGGCACGGAACCCGGTTCGGGCTTGCCGGTCTCGGTGGTGCGGCGCAGCGGCGACGGCGCGGGCCACGCGGCGGGCCGTTCGACCAGGCTCGACCGCATCTCGCGGATCAGCACCGAACTGGTCTCCAGATGGATGCGGTCGTGCTCGATCGCCAGCAGCAGGGCCCAGGCCTGGTCGTCCATCGTCACCGGACGCCCGAGATCCGGGGCGAACGGGGTGCGCTCGATGATGCCGACGACCGTCCGGTACACCTCGGCGCGGTAGTCCTTCACCTCCGAAACCGACGGCCACACCATGTCGTTCTTCGACATGTCGTCCCACGAGTTCTCGTCGACGCCCATTTCCAGGACGTGCTCGAGATAGGCGTCGATCGGCGCGTCCAGCAGCCCGGAGACGCGCAGCTTGTTGACGTACAGCGCGGTCGTATGGCCGTAGTAGAAGATCATCGGGTGCCGCAGGTTGTGGTCCGGAGGACGGTAGAACGCTTCCGCGCCCTTCAAACCGGCGAAGAGCACCTCGTGCAGTGTCCACGCGTTGTCGAAGTAGTCCAGCACTTCTTCGCGGCTGCAGACGGAGAGGTCGGGTAGAGGCAGCGCTCTGATCTCGCCGGATTCGGCCACGCCCGGACAGCGGCCGGGTTCGGGGCGGACCCCGGTGTACCACCACTGTGGATCGCGGGCTCCGTTCAGCCGCTCGTCGGAGTGCTTTACCGCATTTCTCTCCCAAGGTTCCAAGGTGGACGTCGACGTCATGTGACCTCACTTCAGTTCTGGGGCACTGGGGGGCGGGTGCCGAAACCGTCGCATCTTCGAAAAGGTCATTTCCTCTCCATTCGTGCGCTGAATCGCGCGTTGGAAGAAGCCCGGCGCGGGAGCGCAAACGGGGAGATGCCCGGTGATCGCGTTGCTGGGACCGTCGGTGTTCCGATCCACCGGTTGAGAGGTGAAACCCTTGGTGACGAAGCCCTGTGTCGTGCTCGTGGACACCTACGAAACGGCCGACCACGGGTTGCCGCAGACCGCCCGGCACATCGCGCCGACGTTCTTGGCGCTGGGCGCGGACTGTGTGCGTGTGCAGAGCGCGCCGGACGCACCCGGGCAGTACCGGAAGTCCTCGCCGACCATGAGCAACTATCGCGAGAACATCGTCCACGACGGCGACCTCGCGAAAACAGTGGACGCGCTGGCGGTGCACCGGCCGGTCGCGGTCGTGGCCGGCGGCGAATACGCCGTCGCGTTCACCGACGAACTCAGCGAGGCGCTGGGAGTGCCGTCGAACGGCACCGCCCTTTCCTTGGCCAGACGGGACAAGGCCGCCATGGGCGAAGCAGTCGCGGCGGCGGACCTGCCCGTCGCACGGCAGTTGCCGACCTCGGACGAAGCCGAACTCGCCGCATGGCATCGGGAGGTGGGCGGACGGATCGTCGTCAAACCGAACCGCAGCGCCGGCGGCGACGGGGTGTCCTTTTGCGACACTCCGGAGCAGTCCGTCGCGGCACTGCGCACGATCACCGGGCGCCAGAACGTGTTCTCCGAGGACAACGACTTCGTCATCGCGCAGGAATATCTCGCTGGTACCGAGTACATGGTCAACACGGTCAGCATGGACGGCCTGCACCAGGTGTGCGACATCTGGAAGACCTCGCGCTTCGCCGTCAACGGGGTGTCCGACCTGCTCGGCGCCTGCCAGATCGTGCCGAGGCGCGGGCCGGGCCACGACGAACTGGTGAATTACGCGTTCGCGGTACTCGACGCGCTGGGCATCCGGCACGGCGCGGCGCACGTCGAGATCAAGCGGACACCACAGGGCCCGCGGCTGATCGAGGTGGGTTCCCGCCTCTCGGGCGGCGACCTGCCGCATCTGGCGCGGCTCGCGATCGGCGAGTCCCAGCTGGACTGGATGGCGGACGCGGTGCTGCGGCCGGAGCGGTTCCGCGAGCGGTGGGGCGAGGACTACCGGATCCGGCGGCACTACGCCTGGTCCGCCCTGCTCTCGCCGGTCGAAGGCACGCTGCGCCGGTACACGGTGCTCGACGAGATCGAGCGGCTGGAGAGCTTCCACGAGATGTTCGTGCTGACGCGGCCGGGGAAACCGTTGCGCCGCACCGTCGACGACACGACATTCCCGGCGGTCGTCACGTTCATGCACGAGATCGAGGAGTACGTCCTGCGTGATCTCGGCACGCTGCGGTATCTCGACGGCGTGGGCTGCTACGAGCTCGAACCATGACGGCGCCGGGGTTCCTGCGGACCCGGCTCGGCGGGCTGCCGAAGTCGTTCTGGGTACTGTGGACGGGTACGCTCGTCAACCGGCTCGGCACGATGGTCCTGCCGTTCCTTGCCCTGTATCTGACCAGCGAACGTGGCCTTTCGGTGGCGACGGCGGGAACCGTGCTGGCGCTGCTCGGCATCGGGCAGGTGTTCTCGCAGCTGATCGGCGGCATGCTGGCCGACCGCATCGGCAGGCGGGCGACGCTGACCGGCGGCATGCTCGCGACCGGCGCGATCATGCTGGTGCTGGGTTACGTCGAACGCCTCGAACTGATCGCGGTCGCCGCGCTGCTGCTCGGGCTGGCGCTCGACGTGTTCCGCCCGGCCACCCAGTCGATCGTGGCGGATCTGGTGCCAGGGGCCGACCGCACGCGGGCTTTCGGGTTGTTGCTGTGGGCGATCAACCTCGGATTCTCGATCGCGATGGTGCTGGGCGGCACGCTGGCGCGCGCGGGATTCACGACGCTGTTCTGGGTGGACGCGGCGACGTGCGTGCTGTTCGGGCTGCTGGTCTGGCGGGCGGTGCCGGAGACCGGTGGTGGCAGCGGCCCCAGGGAACGGGGCGGTTTCACCGTCGTCTTGCGCGACCGGGTCATGGCCGGGCTGATGCTGGTCTCGCTGGTGGTCGCGTTCGTGTTCCTGCAGAGCCTGGCCACATTGCCGCTGGCGATGCGCGAGGACGGTCTTTCACCGGCGGGGTACGGGCTGGTGATGGCGGTGAACGGGATCGTCATCGTGGTCGTGCAGCCGCTGGTGGGGCATCGGCTGGGACGGTGGGATCCCTCGCGGGTGCTCACGTTCGGGATCCTGTTGACGGGCTTGGGTTTCGGGGCCACGGCCTTCGCGTCGACGACGCCGGCGTACGCGGCGTGCGCGGCGTTCTGGACCCTCGGCGAGATCGTGATCCAGTCGGTGGGTGTCGCGATCGTGGCCGAGCTCGCCCCGCCGCATCTGCGCGGCCGGTACAACGGCGCCTACGGCACGGCGGCGGGCCTCGCCGCGTTCGTCGCCCCGCTCGGCGGCACGCAGCTGCTGGTATTGGGCGCACCTGTGCTGTGGAGCGTCTGCTTCGGATTGTGCCTGGCCGCGGCCGTCGGTCAGCTGCTGCTCGGCAACGCGGTCCGGCGCCGGATGGCCACCACGACGGTTCCTGTCGCGGCCGTCGGCTAGTCGTCCATCCTGGACGCGAGGATCGCCGCGCCGGGGCCGGAAAGTTCGTCCAGTGCCACGTCCCGGCCGGCGATCGAAAGCAGGACAGCCTCGCCGGGTCCGCGTACTTCCGGTCCGGATCCGGCCGACCAGTCCAGGTCCGTGGCGACGAGCCGGAGTCCGCGTGCCCGCTTGCCCGCCTTGACCGGCGGGGCGTAGCGGGCGAACGCCAGCGCGTGACGCAGCCGATCCCGCGGCACCTCGCGGGGAAACCCCAGCGGACGCCGGATGTCCTGGTGATGGAGCAGCCCGTCGAGCAGCGCCACCCGCCCGCCGAACGCCGAGGTCAGGCCGCGCGGTTCGAGGTGTTCCTCGATCCTCGCGATCAGCTCCTCCGGTGTCCGGTCCGGCTTTCGCGCGACCCCGAGCGCGTTCATCCGGTTCAGCCGCAGCCCGCCGCGGACGGCCTGGCCGACCAGGTCGCGGAAGCGCTGGGTGTCGTAGTCGACGACGTGGGCGACCACCTCGCGGACCGTCCACTCCGAACACAAGGTCGGCGCGTCCCAGTGTCCAGGCGAGAGCGTTCGGAGGAACGCGGCGAAGTCCGCCCGTTCGTCCCTGGCGAGTCGCGCGACCATGCTCATCGGCGGCCTCCTGTGATCATTCGTAGTCGAGCCACCCGCAAACGTAGTAGTTCGTGTCCTCGTTCCGCTCGACGTACCAGGAATAGACGACGTCACCCGCGAGTTTGCCGGTGCGCGCGTTCCGCTGGGTGACCTTGGCCTGGACCGTCACGAACTCCTGTCCTGACGGGACGGAGTACGGCAGCATCTCCCAGCGTTCGACGTAATGCCCGTGGAGTTCGAACCCGAGCAGGGTCGGCCTCAGGCGCGGGCAGGTCCCGCTGCGCAAGGCGGTCATGTCGTGATTGGCCAGCCCGTTCATGTAGACCTGGAACACGCGGTCGACCGCGGCGGGTTCGAGGCCCGGCGCGGACGACGTGGACGGCGCTGTCGGCGCTGTCGTGGCCGGAGGCGTCACGGTGAGGGTCTGGGTCTCGACTGGGGGAGACGTGGACGTTTCTGGTGGGAGGTCGGAACGCGAGATCGGGAAGCCGCCGCGGCACGCGGAGATCGCGATGCCGAGGCCGATCAGGAGCACGCACGCGCGGGCGCGCGAAGTCGAAGGTCTCACGGTGGCGACGCTAAGCGACCTTCATGAAATTCGAATGAAAGGCTCCGGACGGTCGGCGCAAGTACGTGAAGGCCCCCTTCATTGCGTCTAGCGCAATGAAGGGGGCCTTCACGTACTTGGCAAGGTGTGGCTCAGCAGTTCTCCAGGAAGTGCCGCAGCACCCGCGTGCCGAACCGCAGTCCCTCCACCGGGACCCGCTCGTCCACGCCGTGCGCCATCGCCCGGTACGGGAAGCCTTCCGGCAGCAGCAGAGGCGCGAAGCCGTAGCAGTCGATCCCGAGGGGACTGAACGCCTTCGCGTCCGTTCCGCCGCCCATGCAGTAGGGGACGACGACGGCTTCGGGGTCCTCCGAACGCAGGGCGTCCGCCATCGCGTCGAACCACGGCGAATCGACCGGAGCCTGGACCGGTGGCTGGTGCGCGACGAACTCGCGGGTGACGCCTTCGCCGAGCATGGCGTCGATTTCGGCGAGCAGCGCCGGTTCGGCGCCGGGAAGGACGCGGACGTCCACTTGGGCCTCGGCCGAGGTCGGGATCACGTTCACCTTGTAGCCGGCGTCGAGCATGGTCGGTGTCGTGCTGTTGCGGACCGTCGGCACGACCAGCGCCCCGGCGGGCCCGAGCCGCGCGATCGTTCCGTCCACATCGGACAGATCGACCGGGACACCGAGCGCTTCCCCGGTGCGTTCGAGGAAGGCCTGGACGGTCGGGGTCAGCTGGACCGGCCAGCGGTGCGCGGCGATCTTGCCGAGCGCGGTGACCAGCCGGGTGACCGCGTTCTCGTCGTTGGGACGCGAGCCGTGTCCCGCACGGCCCTTGGCGGTCAGGCGCAGGTGCGCGGTGCCGCGCTCGGCCGTCGCCACCGGATAGAGCCGCGCGATCCGGCCGTCGGCGGCGGGGACGTGGTAGGTGTACGCGCCCGATTCGCTGATCGCGGCCGCGCAGCCGTCGAACAGGTCCCGGTGCGCCGCGGCGAGCCAGTGCGCGCCGTACTCACCCTTGTCCTCTTCGTCGGCCACGAACGCCAGGACGATGTCCCGGCGCGGCCGGACGCCGGTGGCGAGGGCGGCGAGCACCATCGCGCAGAAGTCCTTCATGTCGACTGCGCCGCGGCCCCAGAGGAACCCGTCGCGGACCTCGCCCGAGAACGGGTCCACCGACCAGTCGGCGGCGTCCGCCGGGACGACGTCGAGATGCCCCTGCACGAGCAGCGCGGGCAGGCTCGGGTCGGTGCCCGGGACCCGGGCGATCACGTTGGCGCGCCGGGGCGCGGACTCGATGATCTTCGAGTCGATCCCGAGCTCCGACAACAACGACGCCACGTACTCGGCGGCCTCACGCTCGCCCTCGGAGTCCCCGTTGCCCCGGTTCGTGGTGTCGAACCGGATCAACCGCGAACAGACTTCGACCACGTCAAACTCAGCCATAGATACCTTGCACCGCCCCAGCCGCGATCGCCGTGACGATCTTGAACGCCTTCATCGCTTCGGTCATGTCCGGCGCGTCGAAGCCGACCCGCCGCACGCCGATCTGTTCCACCGTCGGGATCACCGCCGCGGCCTGCGCGAGATGGCTCGCGTCGAACTCGACCTCGATCCGGTGGGGAGTGGTGTACCGCTCGACCCGGCCCGCCCGGTTCATCGCGTCCGCCGCCGCCGACGACAGCAGTTCGGCCGTCCTGGCGGGCGGCAGGCAGATCGCGGCGTAGCGGCTGACGCACTCCTTCACCGTGACCAGCTCGGCTTCCGGCGCGTAGTCCTGGGCGTCGTCGCAGGCCTTGTCGTCGCCGGAGACGACCAGCACCGGGACGCCGTACTCGGCGGCCATCGCCGCGTTGAGCCTGCCTTCACTGGCGGGTACGTCGTCGAGCCACACGCCGGTGATCTGATTCTCCAGGTACGTGTGGGACAGAACGCCGTCGAAACCCGCACCGGCGTGGTAGCCGAGGAAGACGACGCCGTCCACGCCGGTGTCGATCCCCTGCATCATCGAGAGCGGCTTGTGCCTGCCGGTGAGCATGCGCGCCCGGCCGTCGAGGTCTTCGAGCAGCAGGTTCCGTTGCGAGGAATGCGCCTCGTTGACCAGCACGTCGGTGGCGCCGGAGTCGAACAGGCCCGCGATGGTGGCGTTGACGTCACCGGTGAACAGACGGCGGAATCGTTGCCACTGCTCGGTGCCGGGGATGACGTCCTCGGTCCAGGTGACGCCGGTGGCGCCCTCCATGTCCGCCGAGATCATGATGCGCATGCCGGGCACCCTAGCCGAGGCTCTTTGCCCTCGCCGCCGGGATCAGGGCCAGGAACCGGAACGCGGGTAGACCGCCCAAGCGCGCTCCCAGGCCGCGGCCCGCTGCCGGTCGAGCACCAGCCGGACGACCCGTTGCACCAGGACGAGCGCGGCGACCACCGCGAACCAGAGCCACAGGCCCACGAGCACGGAATCGAACACGGCCGTCGACGCGGTCCTCGGGGCGGTGGTGAGCTCACCGCGGGCGTCGATCCAGATCGGCACGGCCGATCCGGCGGGGCTGCCCGGCGTCGCGAGGACGCCACCGGTGTGCCGGGCGCCGCGCGAGTCGGTCCAGGTCGCCTCGGTGGTCGAGGTGTCGGTCCCGACGCTCTCGCTGTCGACGATGCGGACGGGCGCCGCCTTCAGCAGGTACGCGGTGGCGGGTGTGCGGCCGGTCGAGTCGGCGGCGGCCGCGGCGACCTGCCTGCCGTGGTTGGCCGAGCCGACGGCGGCCGCGACCGGGATGGCGAGCAGTGCCGCGAGGATCACGAGCTTGAGGAGGAGGGCTTCGAACCGGTCGGAGCCGCGCGCCAGCGAATTGTGACCAGGGAAGAGCCGTCGCCGGAACCGGGCGATCGGACCGCTGGACCCGTGCACGAGGAACCCCATTCCCTCAGACCGCGAAAAACCTCCATGTTCGATTCTCGGTCACCGGGGCGCCGCTGTCGCGGTATGGGGACACAGACCACTCTGTGAACCCGTACACAACTTTTTATTCGTTTTGCCCGTCCGCGTTCTCCCGCTACCGTCTTCGGCATGGGGATTTTCTTCACTCTGTGATTCTCGCCTTCGACGCGACCCTGGCGTAGAGCCTTCGCTCCGCCGGGTCGCGTCCTTCCTCGTCTGCTCTTCTTCCCCGCGAGAATCAGGAGGACGCCCCTGTGCGTACCCCGCATCGAAATCCCGGAACACAACTCGTGCTCTCCGGCGTCACCAAACGCTTCGACGACCACGTCGTGCTCGACCAGATCTCCTTCACCGTCAAACCGGGGGAGAAGGTGGGCGTCATCGGCGACAACGGCTCCGGCAAGTCCACCCTGCTGCGGCTGATCGCCGGCCGCGACCGGGCGGACAACGGCACCGTGACCGTCACCGCGCCCGGCGGCGTCGGCTATCTCCCGCAGACGCTGGACCTGCCCGGCACCGCCACGGTCGGCGACGCGATCGACCTCGCGCTGGCCGACATCCGGGAGCTCGAATCCCGGCTGCGGACAGCCGAAAAGTCGCTCGAAACCGCCGAAGACCTGGCCGCGTACGGCGACCTCATGACCGCGTACGAGGCCCGCGGCGGTTACGAGGCCGATGCCAGGGTGGAGGTCGCCCTGCACGGGCTCGGGCAGCCGGGTCTCGATCGCGGCCGGGCGCTGGACAGCCTGTCCGGTGGCCAGCGATCCCGGCTGGCGCTCGCGGCCACCCTGGCCGCGTCGCCCGAACTCCTGTTGCTGGACGAGCCGACCAACGATCTCGACGACGACGCCGTCGCCTGGCTGGAGAACCACCTCCGCGGGCATCGCGGCCGGATCGTCGCGATCACCCACGACCGGATGTTCCTCAGCCGCGTCACCACGACGATCCTCGAGGTCGACGCCGACCGCCGGAGCGTGCAGCGGCACGGCGACGGGTACTCGGGCTACCTCGCGGCGAAGGAGACCGCGCGGGCCCGGTGGGTGCGCGAATACGAGGAGTGGCGGCTGGAGAAGTCCCGTTACGAACGAATGGCGGACGTCAACATCGACCGGTTCTCGGCCATCCCGCGCAAGGCCCCGGCCGCCTTCAGCGGAGCGGGCGCGTTCCGGGCCCGCTCCCGGGCGCACGGGGCGATGAGCCGGATCCGGTCGGCACGCGAGCGGATCCAGCGGCTGGAGACGAACCCGGTCCCGCCTCCGCCCGAACCGCTCCGGTTCACCGCGCGGATCGCCGCGGGGGAGACGGAGGCCGGTCAGTACGTGGTGAAAGCGGACGACGTGTCGGTCGACGGCCGTCTGCCGCGGACGTCGCTCAGCGTGCTGCCCGGCGAACGGGTCCTCGTGACCGGACCCAACGGGGCGGGCAAGACGACCTTGATGCGGGTGCTCGCCGGCGAGCTCGCTCCGTCGACGGGGTCGGCGGAGCGGGCGGGCCGGATCGGGTTCCTGCACCAGAACGGCGGGCTCGCCGCTGACGCGCGGACCGTCCTGACGGTGTTCGCCGGAGGCGGTGACGAGGACGAGGCGGCCGAGAGGTTGCTGTCGCTGGGCCTGTTCCGGGCGCCGGATCTGCGCAAACCCGTCCGGGAGCTGTCCATCGGGCAGCGGCGCAGGCTGGAACTGGCCAGGCTGGTGACGGCCAGGACCGACCTGCTGCTGCTCGACGAGCCGACCAACCACCTCTCCCCGGATCTCGTGGAGGAGATGGAGCAGGCGCTCGCGACGTACTCCGGTGCGCTCGTGGTCGTCACCCACGATCGGCGGATGCGGCGGACATTCGAGGGCAGGCGGCTCGAACTCGTCACTTCAGCGGCGTGAGCGGTCCGTCCACCTTTGCCGGGTTGAGGCAGCTGTTCAGCCCGTCCACGAGCGAGCAGAATCCGGGCCCGCGCTTGAGCCGGTAGCCCTGCGGCACGCCACCCGCGTTCACCAGATCCTGGTACGCGGGAACGGCGTCCGTGGGGCGCCGGGTCAGCGCGGGATCGGTGAGGGCGTCCACTGTGTACAGTCCGAACCGGGCGCGGTAGCTGCCCCATTCGTAGTTGTCGGTGAGGCTCCAGTAGTTGTAGCCGATGAGGTTCATTCCGTCGGCCTTCGCCCGCTGGAGCCAGTACACGGTGTCGCGTACGTGATCGCCGCGCGTGTAGTCCGCGTCGCGGAGCTTCCCGTTGTCGGTCGCCATGCCGTTCTCGACGATGTAGAGAGGCAGGCGCGGGAACCGGTTGTGGTAGCTGCGCAGCGCGTAGTAGATGCCTTCGGGCTGGAGTTTCACGTCCCAGAACTTGTCGGTGGCCGCGGCGAACACGGTCCAGTTGTCGATGCTGAGGCCGTAGTAGTAGTCGATGCCGATGAAGTCGAGCTTGTCCTTGACCTGGTCGAGGAAGAACCAGTCGGCCATCCCGTTGACCCCGGTGATGTAGGCCTGGTTGCTGGTGACCTTCGAGGTCGGGTCGAGTTCGTGGATGAGGTCGTAGGCCCGCCGGTGCGCCTGGACGACGTTGGACTGCGCCGCGAAATACCGCGTGGCGTCCAGCGCGCCGACCTTCTGCTCGTTCCTGAGGAAGATGAGCGGCTCGTTGAACGTCACCCAGAGGACGTCCTGCCCGGCGTAGCGCTGGACGATCTTCCGGCTGAACTCCAGCCACGCGTCGGCCGTCCGCGTCTCGGCCCAGCCGCCCCGATCGAGCGCCCAGCCCGGGTAGACCCAATGGTTGAGCGTGATCATCGGCGTCATGCCCGCGGCGCGGACCTGCCGGAGCACGTCGTCGTAGAAGGCCAGTTCGGTCTCGTCCCACCGGCCGGGTGAGGGTTCGACGCGAGCCCACTCGACACCGAAGCGGTAGGTGTTGACGCCGAGACCGGCCGCGAGGCGGATGTCGTCGGCGTAGCGGTGCCGGAAGTCGACGGAGTCGCGGTATTCGTCGACGCCGTCCTTTCCGGCGGAGCGGTCCACGAACCGCTTCCAGTTGCTGTCCGGAGCGTTGCCCTCGGACTGGTAACCCGACGACGCGACACCCCAGTAGAAGTCCCGGGACCAGTCGTCATCCTGCGATGCGGACGCGTTCACGGCCGAAAGTGTCGCGCATAGTGAGACGGCGACCACCGAGGACAACACCCGGCGTAACCTTCTCCGATGCTCCGGCCACTTCGTCGATCGTTCACCGTCGTCCGCCATCTTCCGGACGCTAACGTGAGTGAACGGCGTAAACAAGCGGCCGTCCGGGGACTTCGACGATGACGTTGGGGAGATGATCGACTTGACCGGCAGCACGGTTCGCCATGCCGTCTATCTGCCGCCTTTCGGCCCGTTCGGTGAGCCTGGGGTGCTCGTCGACCTCGCCGTGCGCGCCGAGGCGGCGGGCTGGGACGGGTTCTTCCTGTGGGACCACGTGGTCGCGGACACCATGCCCATCGCGGATCCATGGACGACACTCGGCGCCATCGCGCACGCGACCAGCAGGCTGCTCTTCGGCCCGATGATCACGCCGCCCGCCCGGCGCCGCCCGTGGGTGGTCGCGCGGCACGCGTCGACGGTCAGCCGGCTCTCCGGCGGCAGATTGATCCTCGGCACCGGGCTGGGTTCGGACGAATCCGGTGACTTCAGCCGATTCGGTGAGCAGACCGACCTGCTGACCCGGTCGGCGATGTTCGACGAAGGCCTCGACGTCATCCGCGCGATCTGGTCCGGCAGGCGGTTCGACCACGACGGCGCGCACTATCAGGTCGCGCTCGCCGAGGCGCCGCCCGAGCCGTTCCCGATCCCGATCTGGGTGGCGAGTTCCACTGACAACCCACGCGTCGTCCGGCGCGCGGCGCTGTGCGACGGGATCTTCCCGAACCCGGAGGATCGCACGCCGGCCGCCGAGGAGATCGCCGAGACCCACCGCGCGCTCGGTCTGGCCGGGCTGGAACCGGGCCGTCCCTTCGACGTCGCCGTGGCCGGGAACGCGAGCCCGGCATGGGAGGAGCCGATCAAGGTCGATCTGCCCGCGCTGGGGCAGGCCGGGATGACCTGGTGGATGGAGTCGCTGATGCACCTCGACCCGCTGGAGCTCTCGCAGAAGATCGTGGACGCCGGTCCGCCTCGATGGTGAGCGGCCGCCGCTCGGGCTACCTGAAGGCGCCCGTCAGGGTCGCTTCTGTCCACAGTGGACCGATGCTACGCCTTCCGTAGGATTCCGTTGCTCCGAACGACTTCATCGCCCTTGCGGTGTCGCTCGCCTTTGGTAGCGTCACCGCGGGCGTCCTGCGAACCAGTGACGCGAGGGGGAGGGGTCGAATGGTCGACGAGCCCGACGGACACCACGCGATGCGACTGGAAACCGGGGTCGCGCTGATCAACGCGTTGACCGGGGAGCACGTCCACGGCAAGCCGAAATCCGCGCTCGGTGGTCACGATCTCGTCCGCGTCGTCACCGAAGCACTCGGCGGCGACGGAACCGGGAACGGTCAGATCGACCTGCTCACCGCGGAGCGGTTGCGGAATCTGGCGTCGCGGCTGCGGGAGATCATCGAGTCGCTGTCCCGGCGGGAACACGACGAGGCGGCGGGGCTGCTCAACCGGATGCTCGTCGACAGCAAGGCCCGTCCGTCCCTGCAACGCCACGGCGAACAGTCCTGGCATCTGCATTTCCACGGTCCCGACGCCGACCTCGTCCAGCAGTGGGCGGCCGGGCTCGCGGTGTCGGTGGCCGCGGCGTTCGGCGACCACATCCCGCATCGCGTCGGGCTGTGCGCGGCACCGCGCTGCGATCAGGTGTACATCGACGCGAGCCAAGCGCAGATCAAGCGGTTCTGCGGGCTCGCCTGCCAGAACCGGGTGAAGGCCGCCGCGTATCGCGCCCGCCGGTCAGGACCGTGATGCGCGCGGCGTCGCGTCGACGTACCACTCGCGGTTGAACGCGAGGCCGAAGAGCGGCGCCGGGAGCCGGGTCAGGACCCGCATCAGCGGCGCCAGCCTGCCGTCCCCCTTCACCTGTGAGGAATGGGCGGCGATCGCCGCCTGCTTCTGGCGCGCGAAACGCCGGACGTCGAAGGTGTACGTGATCTCCGAGCGGGCACTGTAGGCGCGGAGAAGCGCGTCGACGTCGTAGCGGAACGGGATCCGCGTCAGGCGCACGATCCGCACCAGCCGCGCGACGACGTCGCGGGGGATCGTGGCCTCCAGCAGCCGGACGTCGCCGGCGAGCTCCGCCGCCCTCTTCCCGACCTCGTGCACCTTGACGTGGTCGCGGTGGCCATAGCCACCGTTGCGGTCGTAGCTCAGCAGTACGGACGCCTTCTCCGCGCGCAGGATCGCCAAGAGTCGCGCCGCGGCTTCGTCGGTGTCCGCGCGGACGAACCGGACCCAGCCCGGCGGATCCGGGTAGAGGATCGCGCCGTGGCCGCTGCCCGCGTAGCCGAGATGGACGACCCGATCGACGCCCAGCACCTTCGCGCTCGCTTCGAGTTCGGTCCGGCGCGCCGCATCCGCGCCCCGCATGCCGATGGTGGCGACCACGAGGACGACCCGGTGGCCGTCCGCGGCGGCGCGGGCGAGGGTGCCCCCGGTCAGCAGGGCTTCGTCGTCGGGGTGGGCGTGGAAGGCCACGATGGTCGTCACGATCCGAGCATGCCCGAGGTCGTCGAAACCGTCGGTGGTCAACTCTTGACCGTCTGTGGACCCTGTGGGTAATCTTCCCTTTACTTTCCAATAGTAAGGAAAGTTTCCTATTTAACTCCGCCGCCCTGACCGTCGGCGCACCGACGTCGGTGCCGTCGATGCGAGAGGAGAAGCCGAATGCGTTGGGACAAGATCCGTCTCCGGGTGACGGCCGCACTGGCCGCCGGGCTGCTGGCCCCGGTCGCCGCCGCGAGCACCTCGATGGCGACCGAGACCGCGGCAGAGCCCGCAACGCAGGCCGCCGCCGCGCTGCCGCCGGGCAGTCCGGCGGCGATCAACGGGCAGCTGAAGGTCTGTGGCCTCCAGCTCTGCAACTCCGCCGGCAAGCCGATCCAGCTCCGGGGCATGAGCACCCACGGGATCCAGTGGTACAGCCAGTGCGTGAAGACCGCTTCGCTCGACGCGCTGGCCAACGACTGGAAGGCCGACGTCCTCCGGATCTCGATGTACATCCAGGAAGGCGGCTACGAGACCAACCCGCGCAAGTTCACCGACATGGTGCACGGGTACATCGAAGAGGCCACCAAACGCGGGATGTACGCCCTGGTCGACTGGCATCAGCTCACCCCCGGCGACCCGAACGCGAACCTCAGCCGCGCCAAGACGTTCTTCACCGAGATCGCCCAGCGGCACAAGGACAAGACCAACATCATCTACGACATCGCCAACGAGCCCAACAACGTCAGCTGGGACCGTGTCCGCAGCTATGCGGAGCAGATGATCCCGGTCATCCGTGCCCAGGACTCAGACGGCGTCGTACTGGTGGGCACCCACGGCTGGGGCTCGCTCGGCATCTCCGACGGCCGCAACGAGACCGACATCATCAACAACCCGGTGCGTGCCACCAACTTCATGTACACGTTCCACTTCTACGCGGCGTCGCACAAAACCGAGTACTTCAACGCGCTGAGCCGGGCCGCGAGCAAGATCCCGCTCTTCGTGACCGAGTTCGGCACCCAGACCGCCAGCGGTGACGGCGGTAACGACTTCACCAACTCCCAGAAGTACCTCGACTTCCTGGCGTCGAAGAAGATCAGCTGGACCAACTGGAACTTCTCCGACGACAGCCGCTCGGGCGCGGTGTTCAAGCCGGGCACCTGCTCTGGCAGCTCGTTCACCGGTACGGCTCCGCTGAAGCCCGCCGGTGTCTGGATCCGGGACCGCATCCGCACCGCGGACAACTTCCCGACCTCCTGATCCCGGCAGCGCGCACGTCAGGAAAGGGTCGTTCAGGACGGAAAACGTCCTGAACGACCCTTTCCTGACACTTCAGCCGAGCGGCTCGAAGTCCAGCGCGGCGAGCCGGTCCGGGTCGGCGAGGATGTCGATCGCCGCGATCTTCCCGCCCACGACAGTGAACGCGAAGACCGTCGTCGGGACGCCGTCCTTGGTGACGACCATCCCGGCCGCGCCGTTGACCAGCGCGGGTCGCGGGACCCCGCCGTCTCCCGCCGACCGGAACATGAGCGCCTGGCTCGCGACCGTGGCCGCCCCGCGCACGAAACGCGTGGTCCCCGCCGGAGCCGCGCCGCCCTCGGCGCGCAGGATGACGTCCGGGTCGAGCACCGAGACCAAGGCGTCGAAGTCGCCGCCCCGCGCGGCGGCGAAGAACGCGTCGACGACTTCCCGCTGACGGCCCAGGTCCGCGTCCGGGACCGTCGGCGAACCCTGCAGACGGCGGCGCGCGCGGCTGGCGAGCTGCCGTGTCGCCGCGGAAGACCGGCCCACGATCAGCGCGATCTCGTCGAACGGCAGGGCGAACATGTCGTGCAGGACGAACGCCAGCCGCTCGGCGGGGTCCAGGGTGTCGAGCACGACCAGGAGCGCTAGCCCGACCGAATCCGCCAGCAGGGCCTGGTGTTCCGGATCGATCCCGCCTTCACGGCCGATGATCGGGTCGGGGAGCTGGGCGCCCACAGGCTCTTCCGGCCGGGACTTGCGCGAGCGCAGCATGTCGAGGCAGATCCGGCCGACGACGGTGGTCAGCCAGCCGCCGAGGTTGTCCACCTCGCCGGAGTCCGACCGGCTCAGCCTCAGCCAAGCCTCCTGCACGGCGTCGTCCGCCTCGCTCAGCGAACCGAGCATCCGGTACGCCACCGCCCTCAGATGCGTCCGGTGCCCTTCGAAGCGCCGCGCCAGCCAGTCGTGTTCGTCCACGGTCCCCATCCTTCATCGCTCAGTCGTAACCCTGACGCGTGGGGGAACGAAGATGTGACAGGCCTTCAGCCGCGGGTGCCCGCCTGGATCGCCGGGGTACGCATCGCCTTCGCCGCCGCACCCACGTGCGAACCGAGTGTCAGGACCACGGCGATCGTGACGACGGCGAGGTAGACCCCGATCGTCTCGTCCGGCACCGGGCTCCCGGTCCTGGCGACGCTGTACGGGAGGACGGTGACGACAGCGGAGAGCGAGCCGAACAGGACACCGACCGCCACCAGGACGGTGCCTTCGGTACCGACGAGCCGCAGGACCTGCGACGGTGTCGAACCGATGAGCCGTTGTTGTCCGAACTCGCGGCGGCGTCCGGCGATCGCGGCCACGACGGTGTTCACCAGCATCACGGCGGCGAACAGCGCGATCATCCCGACGACGACGTAGTTCAGGGTCTCGATGCTGTTCGCGATGGTCGCGGGCGCGGTGCCCGCCGAGTTCTCGATGGCCTGCATGTACAGCGTCCCGGTCGCGATGCCGGTGAACAGGATGATCGGCACCAGCACCCCGGCCAGCTGTCGGCCGCGGACGCGAAGGTGCGCCGCCGTGAGATGACCACTGACGCCCGCGCGCCGCAGCGGAGCGGCCAGCACCGCGGCGACCGGGCCGAGCAGCGCCGGGGAGAGGAGTGCGAAACCGATCGCGGCGAGGATCGCGCCCTGGCCACCGACCGCCATCAACGCGGGCTCGGTCCCGGTGAACACGGTCATCGTCACCACTCCGCACCCGAGGCCGGAGGCCAGGGCGATCACGGCGCCGATCATCCGGAGCCTGCCTGCCGGCCGGGTGTCGATCCCCGCCTCGCGAATCGCCTCCATGGCCCCGCGCCTGGTCACTCGCCGTGCGGCGAGCGTGGCGGCGACAAGTGCGGCGAGGAGTGTGATGCCGGTGCCCATGGACACCGCGATCAGGCCGAACCGCGCCTCTAGTCCGGCTGGGATGCGGCCGGTGTCGCCGAGCAGCGTGACCAGCCACCGCCCGGCGAAGACCGATGGCGCGACGGCCGTGGCCGTGGCGAGGACGGCGACGACCGCCGCTTCGCCGACGATCATCCGGCCGATCTGCGACGGCGTCGCGCCGGCGCTCTTCAGCAGCGCCATCTCCGGAGCGCGCTGCCGGATCAGGAGGGAGAGCGTCGAAAGCGTCGCGAACAGGACGATCACCAAGCCCCAGCCGCCGACGACACTCGCCATGATCAGCAAGGTCTTCGCGGCCTCCGGGCCGGCGGCCGTCCGAGTGTCCAAAAGGGACGCGAACGTCATCAGGATAGTGGCGCCGAAGAACAGCGCGACGAAGCTCGCGATGAATCCGGCGGGGCGGCGGCGGAGCGACGAGAACGCCAGCTTGGTCGCGATCATGCGGAAGGTCCTCCCCAGGCTTTGCCGCCAGGTTAGGGAGCACCGGCGACGCCGGACATGGGACAGGCCCCCGGGCGCGGGGTAGGGGCGGCCCTACCGCCGCGGGTAGCCGCCGTCGACCTCCTTCACCGGTTTATGGGGGAAGCGGCGTTCGGCGTAGGCCTTCGCCGGTGAACCTTCCCGCACATACAGCGTCTCCACCTTGTCCTGCAAGGGTTTCACCACCGTTCCGAGGAAACCGCGCCGGTCTTCGAGGTAAGGCCCGAGCACGTCTTCGCCCGCCGGGCAGACCGCCATGCAGTACGCGGCCTTGTAGTTCGGCTTGAACGCGAGGCTCTGCCACATCGACACGTTCTCCGAGTCGGTCACCCTGGACCGGAAATCGGCGGCGTCCTCGCTGTCGGCCACGGTCTGCGCCCAGTCGGTGAAGCCGCTCATGAACTCGCGGTAGTTGTGCGTCGAACAGGCGAGGAAGTCGAACTCGCCGGTTTTCGAGATCGCGCCGATCGGGCAGGCGGCGACGCACAGCTTGCACTCCAGGCAAGGGTTGTAGTCGAGCGCTTCGCCGTAGGTGGACACCTCGGCGTCGACCAGCAAGGTCGCCAGGAGCACGAAGTTGCCGAATTTCGGGTGGATGACGTTGCGGTGCAGCCCCATGGCGCCGAGACCGGCCGCCACGGCGACCGTTTTGTGCGCGACGACCCAGATCCGGCCGGGGTAGTGCTCCATCTCCATCGGGAACGTCGCGGACGGGTTGATCGCGCGGTATCCGGCGTCCTGCAGCGTCCGGACGATCGTGTGACCGGCCTCGTTGATGATCTCGCCGCTGCGATGGAACTCCTGGTTGGCGACGCTGCGGGCGGGGGAGCGGACGTCGTCGCGGTTCATCCGCACCACGAGGGATACGAGGGTCTTGGTACCGGGCAGCGCGCGCTGGACGTGCTCGCGTTCGCCCGCCAGATCCGGGTGGTCGAGCGAGACCGCGGCCGCGTCGTCGGCGCCGGCGGCGAGGCAGATCTCCTTGAGCCAGGCGGCGTCGATGACCGGTGAGGGTTTGTCCCGCGGTTTCGCGAGCACCGCCCGCACCGAGGGGTGATCCTTCAGCTTCCTGGGGAGCCGGTCGGTCACAACGCCTCCAGGATGGTCGCGTTGGCCTGGCCGCCGCCTTCGCACATGGCCTGCAGGCCGTACCGGGCGCCGTGGTGGTGCAACGCGTTGACCAGCGTGCCCATCAGCCGGGTCCCGCTCGCGCCGAGCGGATGGCCCAGCGCGATCGCGCCGCCGTGGACGTTCACCTTGGCCGGGTCGGCCCCGGTCTCCTGCTGCCAAGCCAGCACAACACTGGCGAAGGCCTCGTTGATCTCGAACAGGTCGATGTCCGCCAGGCTCAGCCCCGCGCGCCGCAGCACCTTCTCCGTCGCCGGGATGACGCCGGTGAGCATGAGCAAGGGGTCGGATCCGGTGACGGCGAAACTGTGCAGGCGGGCGCGCGGCCGGAGGCCCAGTCTTGCCGCGGTCTCGCTGGAGGTGATGAGCACGGCGGAGGCGCCGTCGTTGATCGGGCTGCTGTTGCCCGCGGTCACCGACCAGTCGATCTGCGGGAATCGCGCGGCCGCGTTCGCGTCCTGGAACGACGGGCGCAGTTTGGCGAGGGTTTCGAGGTCGGTGCCCGGCCGGACGGACTCGTCGGTGGACACCCTGCCCGAGGACGTCTCGATCGGCACGATCTGGCTCGCGAACCGCCCGAGGTCGTGTGCCCGCGCCGCTTTTTGGTGCGAGGACAGGGCGAACTCGTCCATCGCTTCCCGGCTGAGCGACCACTTCGCGGCGATGAGTTCGGCGCTGATCCCTTGGGGGACCAGGCCTTCCGGATAGCGCTCCGCGACGCCGGGACCGAGCGGATCGGTGCCCGGCAGCACGTTGGACCACATCGGGACCCGGCTCATGGACTCGACACCGCAGGCGATGACGACGTCGTACGCGCCGGCCATCACACCTTGCGCGGCGAAGTGCACCGCCTGCTGGCTGCTCCCGCATTGCCGGTCGACGGTGGTCGCGGGCACGCTTTCCGGGAGCCCGGCGGCGAGTGCCGCCCATCGCGTGACGTTCTGGGCCTGTTCGCCGACCTGATCGACCGCGCCGCCGATGACGTCGTCGATCAGCTCCGGTTCGAGGCCGTTGCGCTCGACGAGCGCCCGCAACGTATGGGCGAGCAGCTGGACCGGGTGGATGTCATGCAGGGCGCCACCGGGCTTGCCCTTGCCGATCGGGGTACGGACGGCGTCGACGATGACCGCGTCGTGCACGGCTGCCTCCAGTAGTGAGTTGGGATCTCCAACTCACTGTGGCATCGAGTGGGTTGGAAATCAAGACTCACCGGGTTTACGCTGGTCGCATGACCGAAGGACCGAGGGATTGCTCGATCGCCAACGCGATGGAGGTGATCGGGGAGCGCTGGAGCCTGCTCGCACTGCGTGAGGTGTTCCTCGGGGCGCGGCGGTTCGACCAGATCGTCCGCAACACCGGGGCGAGCCGGGACATCCTGACCGCGCGGCTGCGGAAGCTCGTCGAGACGGGAATCCTCGAAAAACGGCTCTACGAGGAGCATCCGCCGCGCTACGAGTACGTGCTCACCGAGGCGGGGCACGCTCTCAACCACGTGCTGCTGAACCTGATGGCCTGGGGCGACACGTATGTCACCGAGGGGCCGCCGCCGACGGTGTGGCGGCATTCGTGCGGTGAGGTGCTCGCGCCGGAGACAGTGTGCGCGCACTGCCATGAACCGGTGCGGGAGAAGGACATGACGCTGGTGCGCACCACGCGCCGCTCTTGAGCTGTCCGTGAAGGCCTCCTTGAGCGACCCTGCGTCCTCAAGGAGGCCTTCACGGAACGCCGCTAGCCGCGGGTCCGCCACTCCCGCGCGATCATCCGCATCAGCGCCGGATAGATGATCAGGTACCGGAACGGCTTGATGAATCCCATGTACATCCGGCCGAGCAGGCCGTTGGGTTTCACCAGCACCGCCATCTGGCCGCGATATCCGCCCTGTCCGTCCTCGACCCACGCGATGTGCAGGACGCCGTGCATGGTCCGGTTCGCCATCTCGGCGGCGAACTCGTCTTCGAGCCGGTAGAGCGGGGTGAACGGCAGCCAGTCCTCGTCCGGGCCGGTGGGTGTTTCGCGGAGGTCTTGCGGCAGTTTGCCGCGGAGCGATCCCACCCGGGTGTCGAGACCGGAACTCCGCTTGTCCAGCCCGAGCAGTCCGCCGAGCTTCCAGCGCAGCGCCCACAGTGCCCGGACGGGGAGCGGTGCCTCGCCAGGGAAGTTCCCCGACGAGAACTGCTTCACCAGTTTGCTGAAGTCGTCCGGCCCGCCGGGTGTGTCGAGCGCCCAGACGTCTTCGAGATCGAAGTCCCCGGCGATCTCGTGGATTCGCCAAGTGCGGGTGGTGTGGGCCGTATTCGCGAGTTTCATCGCGGCACCACGGATCCGACAGTCATCGTCGTTGTTCCTCCCAGTGAGCTTCCGCCATCTGTACGGTAGCGTATATATCGTCCTCCTGGTGCTGGAGTGACGGGAGATACGGTGAACCCATGGCCGCCGAAACCCGGACCCCGCCGAGCGCCTGGATCGACGCGGGGCTGACCGCCCTCGCCGCCGGAGGCCCCGACGCGGTCCGCGTCGAGGTGCTCGCGAAAGCCCTGGGTGTCACCAAAGGGGGCTTCTACGGCCATTTCGCCGACCGGGGCGCGCTGCTGGAGGAAATGCTCGCCACCTGGGAGCGGATGAGCACCGACCTGCTGTACGAGAGCGTCGAGAGCGAAGGTGGCGACGCCAGGGCGAAGATCCGGCGTGCGGGACTGCTCGCCGGCGAACGTCTGCTGCCGATCGACCTCGCCATCCGGGATTGGGCCCGGCGCGACCAGGTGGTCGCCGAACGGCTCCGGCGGGTCGACAACCAGCGGATGGACTACCTGCGTTCCCTCATGCGCGAGATCTTCGCCGACGAGGACGAGGTCGAAGCCCGCTGCCTGCTGGCGTTCTCGCTGCTGATCGGCAAGCACTTCATGGCCGCCGACCACGACGGCCGGTCGCGGGACGAGGTCACCGAGCTGGCCGGGGCGTTGCTTCTCGGCGGCGGGCCCGTCGGATGACCGGCTACTCGTCGTCTTCCTCCGGCGTGGTCGGGGCCTGTTTGCGTGCCACGTAGATGAGCAGTCCGATGATCACCACGGGGCCGACGAAGATGAGGATCTCGTCCCAGCCGCCCTGGTGCATCATCACCACCCGCGCCGCGATGGTCATGAGCCGGAGACCAGCGCGATCCCGAGCGCGGTGTAGCCGATCATCAGCGCCAGCATCGGGTACTGGCCCACCTTGACGTAGTTCGCGCGCAGCACGCCGACCGAACGATCATGTGCCGAGGTTACGGCCAGCACGTGCCCGGCGACGATTCCGGCGATCTGCACCAGCGCGATCACGCCGGTCGACACGATCGTGTAGTCGATCGCTCGGCCGAAGCCCTGCTGGCCCGAGAACACGGCGAACGAGAAGTAATGCGCCACCGTGTAGCCGACCATGATCGGGATCAGCGAAGGCGCGAACGCGGGATACGGGTCGAAACCTCGGCGCAGGTACGGCCTGGTCAGGCTGATGGCGCCCGCGTAGGCGCCGTAGGTGAGCGCGACGCACGCCGCGAGTCCGGCGGTGCCGCCGAGGACACCGGCGTCCAGCGACGTCCAGAACGGGAGCCGGGTGAGACCGTCGAACGCGGTCGAGCCGAGCACCACCAGCACCAGCGCGGTCAGCCACGGCGCGGGGGAGATGGTGAGCAGGCCGTTCAGCGGATTCCGGACCACCAACCGTCCGTCGCCGCGCCTGCCGAACGGGGAGAGGGCCGCGATCAGACGCGCGTAGACCTCGAAAGCGTCGCCGCGGTCGAACCAGCGCGGACCGAACACCACGCCGAGTGCAATGTGTATAACGGCATACACGGTGCCGAAAAGAGCGATCGCGCGAGGCGAATCCGAATACGGGAACACCAGTTCCAGCCACAAGAACGCCAGGAGGCTGACGATCGCGGGCAGGTAGCCGAGCCGGTCCGGGAGTTCGCGGTGTCGGGACGGGAACAGCGACGCGACCGTCCTCAGTGGATTCAGCCGCCGCCAGACCGGGCCGAACAGGAGCGAGAGCGGAACGAGTCCGACCCAGAACCAGGCGTAGAACCAGGCTGGAGCCGGGTTGTCGGCCGAACTGCCGGGACCGGCCCATGCCGTCGCCAGGAAGCCCGCGAACAGCACCACGCCGAGCAGGCGCAGCGTGAACCGCGAGAACGCGCTGTCGACGAGCCGTTGCAGGGCAAGGGGAAGAGGGCGCCCGGCGTCGGCGCCGCGGAGTTTGGGCTCTTTCCAGAGCACGGTGAGCGCGAAGAAGGAGACCACGACGGCCGCCGCTCCCGCGTAGAGCGCGAGCCACAGCGGGACCGGCAGGTCGGACCGGCCGCCGAGCCCGTGCGCCAGGATCATCCGCTCACCCGGAGCCTGGTCACCGCCGCGCCGCTCTTGTGCAGTTCCACCTCGAAGATCCCGTCGATGTTCGCGGTGAAGGCGACCGTCCCCGGAACGCCGGGAGCGAGCTGGGCCGCCTTGTCGTAGCCGTGGACGTGAAGTTCGTCCGGCTGGTCGGAGGTGACTTCGAGCGCGACGTTCTCGCCGGTGCGCACCGCGACCTCCTCGGGACCCGCCGTGCGCTTGCCGTCGGTGATCGAGAACTGGACTGCCCGGGTGCCGGTGGCAGGCATCGGTTCGGAGCCGGTCGATCCCGAGCAGCCGGTCACGGCCAGCAGTGCGGCCACGGTGATCCCGCAGATCCTCCGCATCGAGGTGTCCTCCAAGTCGTACGCCCCGGCTTGCCCGGTCGGAACCTTGCGCCTATCGTGTTACCCCAAGGTAACAGTTACTCACGTTAGCAGGAAGGCGAGAACGGTGTTCATGGCTCAGGAGAGCCCGCCTGCCGGCGGCGCGCAATTCGGGCAGATCGTCATCGCGGGCCTGATGTTCACCGCGGTCTTCCTGCCCTTGGCCCTCTTCGTGCTTCGCGAGCGCGCGGGGAAGCGGACGGTCGCCGGTCGCGTCGCGGACTGGATGGGCGGGCTCACCGGTCTGCCACGCTGGGCGGCGTTGCCGATGTTCGTCGCCTTCCTCTCCGGGATGTCGGCGCTGATCGGCGTCTACTGGGACGTGCCGATCCACATGGAGCTCGGCCGTGACGAAGGACCGCTCGCGAACCCGTCGCACTACCCGATCTACTTCGGACTGATGGGCATCTTCGCCAGTGGCGTGCTCAGCGCGACACTGGCCACGAAGGACCTGCCCAAGCGCACGTTCAAGATCGGTCCGCACTGGCGGGCGCCGATGGGATCCATCCAGATGATGGCGACCGGGCTGGTCGGCATCGCGGGCTTCCCGCTCGACGACGTCTGGCACCGCCTGTTCGGTCAGGACGTCACCGAATGGGGGCCGACGCACGTCCTGATGATCGGCGGCGGTGTCTGCGTCGTACTGGGTCTGCAACTGCTGCTCGGCGAGGCGCGCCAGGTCGGCGCGACCGGACCGGTCGTGCGCCTGCTCGGCCCGGTCCTCGCCGGCGCTTGGATGATGGGCGCTTCGGCGTTCCTCATGGAGTTCGATCTCGGCGTCCCGCAGTTCCCGATGCTGTCGCAGGTCGTGCTCGTCGGCCTGATCGGGGCCTGGACGCTGACCTACGGCCGGCTGTCCTGGGGCCCCGGCGGCGCGCTGATCGTCCTCGTGGTCTTCCTCGCTTCCCGTGCTTCGTTCGCCGTCATCCCACTGTTCGCCGACCTGCACGTGGCATCGCTGCTGCCGTACGTCGCCGAAGCGGTGATCATCGAGGTCGTCGCCTTCGCGATGCGCAACCGGCAGGGCTACACGTTCGCCGCCGTCGCCGGTCTGCTCGTGGGGACGGCCGGGATGCTCGCCGAGGCGGCGTTGACCCGATGGCTGATGCCGAATCCCTGGCCCACGGCGCATCTGCCGCTGTTCGTCCTGTTCGGGACCGGTGCGGCGCTCGCGGGCGCGTTCATCGGGGTCTGGCAGTACCAGCGAGTGGAGGAGACGGCGACGCGGGTGCCCGCGGCCGGTCCCCGGCACGCGGTCGGGCTCGTCGGCGCGCTGGGCGCGGTCGCCCTGATGTCGGCGGTCGCCGTCCCGGCGGATCCGGAACCGGGGTTCACCGCGGACGTCCGGCTGACCGAAGCCGCGACCGGGCTGCCGATCTCGAACCCGCACGGCGGCGGCACGCCCCGCTGGGTCGACGCGACCGTCACGATCTCGCGGCCCGACCTGGCCGACGACGCCGTCTGGCTGAACGGATTCGCCTGGCAGGGCGGCGACTTCTTCACCGCGCCGCTGGAGAAGATCGGCGACGGGGTGTACCGCACGGCCCAGCCGCTGCCGGTGTTCGGCCAGTGGAAGACCGGGATCCGCGTGCACGTCCCGAACCGGGTGATGGGGCTCGCCCCGATCTACGCGCCCGCCGACCCGGCGGCGAACGCGCCGTCGATCGACGCGACGTCCGGCACCCGCCCGTTCATGTCCGAGATCGAGTTCCTGCAACGGGAGCGGAAGTCGGAGACGCCCGCCGTGCTGTGGACGGTCGCGTACGTGACCGTCGGGCTCATCTTCGCCGGGATGTGGGCGCTGTTCGCGTGGCTCTACGCGGCCGCTGCCGCCGCGCGGCGGCGTGAGGTCTCCGTCGGCTGACGTCTCTCGCGTTTCGTCCTCTGGATGCGGTACTTGCGTGTGCAACCACCGCATCCAGAGGACGAAACGCTTTGCTCGCACTTCGTCGCACGTATCGATTGGGCATCATCGCGCGCAAGACTTTTGCAAGCCCGCTTCCCTTGAATACCCAGGACACCGCACGTGTCGCCGGTTCGCACGCCAAAATGGTGACACAGTGCAACGTTGACGAGACGTAAAGTAGCTGTTGACCACGCGACGACATTCACCGTGCACGATCGGTATTGGCGAGTCATTGCGCGGTTACCGCGACATGTGGTTACTTTTCCGCCTCGGGGGTTGGGTTACAGCGAGTTTCGATGGGGTGGTCTTCGTGCGCACAGAGCGTTTTCCGAGGCGACGGCGTGGTCTTCGCGTGGTCGCCGTCCTCGCCGCTTCGGCGGTCGCGACGGTGCCTTTCGTGCCCGCCGCGGCGGCACAGCAGCAGGGCAAGGTTCTCCGGGTGGCGCTCACGACCGGCATCGACCACCTGAACCCCTTCACCGCCCAGCTGGCGGCGTCGACACAGGTCGGCCGGTTCAACTACGAGTTCCTGACCCTGCCTTCGGCCGAGGACACCCAGCCCACGGGCGGGGTCGCGGAGTCGTGGAAGACGTCCGATGACAAGCTCACCTGGACCTTCACCATCCGCCAGGGGATGAAGTGGTCCGACGGCAAGCCGATCACCGCGCAGGACCCCGCGTTCACCTTCCAGCGGATGCTCGACGACGAGAACGCCCGCACCGCGAACGGCAGCTACGTCACCAACTTCGCCTCGGTGTCGGCGCCGGACGACAAGACGCTCGTCATCAAGACGAAGGCCCCGCAGGCGACCATGACCGCCCTCGACGTCCCGATCGTGCCCAAGCACATCTGGGAGCCGATCAAGGACCTCAACGCCCCCTCGACCGACGAGATGGCCGTCGTCGGCGTCGGCAGCGGGCCGTACCTGCTGACCGAGTACAAGAAGAACGAGTTCGTGAAGTTCAAGGCGAACAAGGACTACTGGCGCGGCGCACCCAAGGTCGACGAGCTGCAACTGCTGCAGTTCAAGGACGCCGAGGCCGCGGTCAACGCGCTGAAGCAGGGCGAGGTCGACGTCATCAACCGGCTCACGCCGACGCAGTTCGACGCGCTCAAGAACGAGAAGAACATCACCACGAACAAGGCGCCGGGCCGCCGGTACAACGAGCTCATCATCAACTTCGGCGTCAAGAACGTGCTGGACCAGCCGATCGGTGACGGCAACCCGATCCTCAAGGACCTGCGCGTCCGCAAGGCGATCGCGCAGGCCGTCGACACCAGCACCATCGTCGAAAAGGTGATGAACGGCTACGGCCAGGCCGGGACCGGTGTCGTGCCGGCGATCTACAAGGCCTACACCTGGACCCCGTCCGACGCCGAGAAGACCAAGTTCGACATCGCGGCCGCCAACGCCACGCTCGACCAGGCTGGCTACGCCAAGGGTGCGGACGGCATCCGCGTTGCCCCCGGCGGCGCGAAGCTGGAGTTTCGCCTCGCCGGCCACGCGAACCGGCCGTTCGACCAGCGTGTCGCGCAGTTCGTCACCGGCTGGCTCAAGGACGTCGGCATCGGCGTCAAGCAGGAGCTCGTCTCCGACGACGAACTGGACGACCGCACCACCGCGGGCAACTACGACCTCGCGATCTCCGGTTACGGCACCACGCCCGACCCGGATTACGCCCTGAGCCTGAACACCTGCGCCGGCCGCCCGAACGCGGAGGGCAACGGCGGCAGCTCGGCGACGTTCTTCTGCGACCCGCGCTACGAAGACCTGTACAAGAAGCAGCTGACCGAGTTCGACCCGGCCAAGCGCGCCGAGCTCGTCAAGCAGGCGCAGGCCGTGCTGGCGGGCGAGTACGTCGACGTCGTCCTGGACTACGACAACGTGCTCGAGGCCTACCGCTCGGACAAGTTCTCCTCGTTCACCAAGCAGCCGCAGCCCGACGGCGCGATCCTCGAGCAGTCCGGCTACTGGGGCGTCTACGGCGCCACCCCGGCCGACGCGGCCGCGGCGAACACCGAGGAAAGCAGCAACACCGGATTGTGGATCGGCATCGGCGCGGTCGTGCTCGTGGTGCTCGTCGGTGGCGGCGTGCTGCTCGGGCGGCGCGGCAAGTCGGCCGACGACCGGGAGTAAAGGACCGCGTTGACCGAAGCACTCAGTTCCCTCGACCAACCCTCGGCGCTCGTCGATCCCGACGAGCGCCGGGGCGGGACCGGCACCACCCGGTTCGTGCTCTCCAAGATCGGCGGCGCGCTGGCGAGCCTCGCGCTCGTCGTCGTGCTGGGGTTCTTCCTGTTCCGGACCCTGCCCGGCGATCCCGTGCGGTTCATGGTCCGCGACCGCCCGACCGACCCGAAGATGATGGCGGAACTGCGGGAGAAGATGGGCGTGGACAAGCCCCTGCTGCAGCAGTTCTGGGACTACGTCGTCGGCCTGCTCCAGGGCGACATGGGTGAGTCGTACCTGCAGCGGCGTCCGGTCTTCGACATGATCGGCGAGCGGTTGTGGCCGACGATCCTGCTCGTCGGCAGCGCGACCGTGCTCGCGATCGCGATCGGACTGTGGCTCGGCATCCGCGCGGGCTGGCGCCGGGGGAGCAGGTTCGACAAGGTCCAAACAGGACTCGCGCTGACCCTGTGGTCGGTTCCGCAGTTCTGGCTCGGCCTGATGCTGCTCGTGGCCACCAACGGACTCTTTCCCAGTCGCGGCATGCATTCCCCGGACGTCGCCCCGGGCTTCTTCAGCGAGGGGCTCGACGTTCTCCACCATCTGGTGCTGCCGTGCGTGACCCTGCTGGTGGTGTTCTACGCGCAGTACATGCTGGTCATGCGGTCGTCCCTGATCGGCGAGATGAACGCGGACTACCTCACCACCGCGCGGGCCAAGGGCCTGCGCGACGACCTGGTGCGCAAGCGGCACGCCGTGCCCAACGCCCTGCTGCCGACGGTGACGCTGGTCTTCATGCAGTTCGGCATGGTGGTCTCGGGCGCGGTCTCGGTCGAGGCCGTGTTCAGCTGGCCGGGGCTCGGGCAATTGCTCTACGAAGCGCTCCGCGGACCTGACCTGCCTGTCCTGCAAGGAGTCTTCGTCACCCTGGCCGGTGCGGTGGTGCTGATGAACCTGCTCGCGGAGTTGCTCTACCGCGTGCTCGACCCCAGGGTGCGGACGGCATGACCACAGCGGAAAAACCTGGTTCGATCGTCTGGCGCCGCCGCCGCGAGGCCGTGGCGAAGCGCTGGCACGAGTTCACGACGAACAAGGCGGGCGTCTTCGGGCTGGCCTTCCTCGGCCTCATCACGGTGCTGGCCATCCTCGCGCCGGTGATCTCGGACGAGTCCGGTCTCGACGTCACCAAGGTCCACGGCGGTTCGCTCGACTCGCCCAGCGGGGAATTCTGGCTGGGCACCGACATCGACGGCCGCTCGGTGCTGCTGATGACGTTCTGGGGAGCGCGGATCTCGCTGCTCACGGGCTTTTCGGCGGCGTTGCTGTCGGTCTTGATCGGCACGATCGTCGGGATCGCGGCCGCGCACTTCAGAGGCTGGGCGTCGGGGCTTCTGCTGCGGTTCACCGACTTCTTCCTGGTGCTGCCGTCGCTCGTGCTCGCGGTGGCACTGGCGTCGGTGCTGGAACAGGGTGCGATGACGGTGATCGTCGCCATCGGCGTCACCGCCTGGCCGAGCACGGCGCGACTGGTCCGTGCGCAGACCCTGACGATCGAAGGCCGTCCGTACATCGAGCGTGCGAAGGCGCTCGGTGGCGGTCATCTGCACATCGTCGGCAAACACGTCCTTCCCGGAGTCATGCCGCTCGTGCTGGCCAACACCACGCTCGTCGTGGGCAACGCGGTCATCGCGGACGCGACGCTGGCCTTCCTCGGTGTCGGCAACCCGAACACCATCTCCTGGGGAACCATGTTGCAGACGGCGTTGAACAACGGCGCGATCAGCAAGGGCGCCTGGTGGAACCTGCTGCCGCCGGGGGTCGCGATCGTCGTGGTCGTCCTCGCTTTCACCCTCGTCGGACGCGCGCTGGAGACCGTGCTGAACCCGCGCCTGAAGGGACAGCACTCATGAGCCCGTTGCTGGAACTGAAGAACCTCGGCGTCACCTACGCCACCGGGAGCGGCGAGGTCGCCGCCGTCCGCGGGGTCGACCTTGTGCTCGAACCCGGCGACACCCTCGGCGTCGCGGGGGAGTCGGGGTCGGGGAAGTCGACGGTCGCGATGAGCGTGCTGCGGCTGCTCCCGCGTTCGGCGAAGGTCAGCGGGGAGATCCTGCTGGACGGCGAAGACGTCACGGCCATGAAGTGGGGACGGCTGCGCGCGGTGCGCTGGGCCGAGGCCTCCGTGGTGTTCCAGGGCGCGATGCACGCGCTCAACCCGGTGCGGAAGATCGGCGAGCAGATCGCCGAGCCGATCCGCCTGCACCCGCCCGGCGGCAAGGCGCTTTCGGACGGCGAGATCCGGGCCAAGGTCTCGGAACTGCTCGAACAGGTCGATCTGCCGCCCGGTCGCGCCGGGGCGTACCCGCACGAACTGTCCGGTGGGCAGAAGCAACGCGTCATGATCGCGATGGCGCTGGCCTGTTCGCCGCGGCTGATCATCGCGGACGAGCCGACGACCGCGCTCGACGTCGTCGTCCAGGCCCAGGTGCTCGACCTGCTGGGCAGGCTCGTCGCCGAACAGGGGATCGGGCTGATCATGATCAGCCACGACCTGTCGGTGCTCGCCGCGACCTGTCGCCGGATCGCGGTGATGTACGACGGCGAGATCGTCGAGGAGCGGCCGAGCGCGGAGCTGATGAGCGCGCCGCACCACGAACACAGCAAGGCGCTGGCGGCCGCGTTCCCGACCGTCGGCGACCCGGTGTCCCGGTTCGCTCCCGCGACCAGCACGCCACTGCCGCCCGAACCGGAACGCAGTGCCGACCAGCCCGCGTTGCTGGAGGCCGAAGACCTGCGCGTCAGCTTCCGCGACCGCACCGGCAAACGCATCGACGCCGTCGCCGGGGTGAGCCTGCAGGTGCGGAAGGACGAGATCGTCGCGCTCGTCGGCCAGTCCGGCTCCGGTAAGACGACGCTGGCCCGGACGCTGCTCGGGCTGCAGAAACCCGATTCCGGCGCGGTGCGATACGACGGCAAACCGGTTCCGCTCGGCGGCGCCGGGCTCAAGGCTTACCGGCGGCAGGTCCAGCTCGTGCTGCAGGACCCGACCAGCGCGCTCAACCCGAACCACACGGTGTACGAGGCCGTCGCGGAAGGCCCCCGCATCCACGGAATGGGCGCGAACGAGCGCGAGATCGTCGTCAAGGCCCTCGAAGCGGCCGAATTGCGGCCCGCGGAGAAGTTCCTCGACCGGCTCCCGCACGAGCTGTCCGGCGGGCAGCGGCAGCGGGTCGTCATCGCGGGCGCGCTCGCGCTGGACCCCGGCGTGATCGTGGCCGACGAACCGGTGGCGTCACTCGACGCGTCGGTGCGAGGAGAGATTCTCGCGCTGTTGCTGCGCCTGCGGCGTGAACTAGGTCTCGCCGGGCTCGTGATCACGCACGATCTCGGGCTGGCCTGGAACATCGCCGACCGGGTCGCCGTGATGTACCGAGGGGAGCTGGTGGAGGTCGGCACCGTGGAGGAGGTCCTGCTGGACCCGAAGCACGACTACACGAAGTCGCTGCTCGCCGCGTTGCCCGGTGGAACCGCGCGGGAAACACCCATTGCCGCGCACTCGCACAGGCGCGGTGTGTAACCTCCAATCTCGAAATGGCGACCACGACAGACCCCCAGCAGACGCCCGCGGCCGGTTCCCTCGGCGAGCGGCTCCGGGTGCCTTCCCGGTTCCCGTACCGCACCATCGCGATGGGAACCATAGGCAGCACGCTGCTGATGCTGGCGGCGCTCGGCGCCGGTGGCATCCTCATCCGTGACCCGATCCTGGGGCACGGACCACTGTCGTGGATCCGCTACGGACACGGCCGCATCCTCGCCAACGTGATGCTGTACACGGGCTTCGCGCTGATCATCTGGGCGTGGGTCCGCCTGGGCCGCTACGCGCTCGCCGGCCGGATCGGCAGCCGCCCGATCGTCATCGCCGCCGCCTGCTGGATGGCGCCGTTGCTGGTGTCGCCGCCGCTGTTCACCCGCGACGTGTTCTCCTACCTCGCGCAGGGCGCGCAGCTGTTGCACGGTCTCGACCCGTACGCCAATGGCCCGGCCGAACTGACCGTGTTGCCGGACGTCGTGCAGAACGTCCACCCGCTGTGGCAGACCACCCCGGCGCCCTACGGGCCGCTGTTCCTGCTGGTCGCCAAGGGGATCGTCTCGGTCACCGGCAACGACATGATCGCCGGGGTCATCGCGACCCGGCTGGTCCTGATGATCGGCCTGGCCGGCATGCTGTGGTCGCTGCCGCGGCTGGTCAAGCATCTCGGCGGCAAGCTGCCGATCACCCTTTGGCTCGCCATCGCCAGCCCGATGACGGTGATCCACCTCGTCGGCGGCCCGCACAACGACCTGCTGATGCTGGGCTTCCTCACGGTGGGCGTGCTGGCTGCGTTGGAGCGCAAACACGTCGTCGCGATCGTCCTGGTCACCATCGGCATGCTGATCAAGCCCACCGCGGCCTGGGCGCTGCCGTTCCTGGTCTGGGTATGGGCGAACCACCTGCCCGGCGACCGGAAGGTGGCCAACTTCTTCCGCGCGGGCGCCGCGTCGGTCGGGATCTTCCTGCCGGTGTTCGTGGCGGGCACCTGGCTCTCGCTCGGCTCGGTCAACCTGGGCTGGCTGACCGGCCTCAAGGCGCCGACGCTGATCGCGAACTGGATGAACTTCCCGACCGGGATCGGCGAGATCTTCTACTCGCTGGTGAACCTGGTGATCGACGTCGAGGTCTCGCCGTTCGTCACGGTGTTCCGGGCGATCGCGATGATCGGCCTGTTCGTCTTCGCCGGCTGGCAGTGGTGGCTGGCCCGCGACGGCGGTTACCCGGCGATCCACCGGATGGCGATCGTCCTGCTGGCCGGTGCGATCGTCCCGCCGCCCTCGCTGCCGTGGTACCTGACCTGGGGTTTCGTGGTCCTGTCGGCCTTCGAATGGCGTCGCCGGAACCTCGCGGTCGTCGTCGCGGTGTCCGTGTTCGTGACGCTGGTCTACTACCCGACAGGGGAGCAGGCCCTGTACGACTGGTGGTTCATGGCCGGCGTCGTCGCGGCGAGCGTGTACGCGGCCGCTTCGCTGCTGCGGCCGGATCCGCTGGGGATCATCGCCGCGTGGCGGGGGAAGCCGGCGGAGCAGTTCCTGCCTGCCGAGGCTCCTCGCTCGTCCTGATTTCAAGTACGTGATGGCCCCCTTCCTTGCGTCTAGCGCAAGGAAGGGGGCCATCACGTACTTGGGCTTGGTGGGAGGCCGCCACGACCACGCCTGCGAGCCGCAACAACCGACCGTGAAGGCCTCCTTACCTACCCTGAAGGTAGTGAAGGAGGCCTTCACGGCCATCACGTACTTGGGCGGAGCGGTCGCGAAGGGCGAGTTTCCTCGGCTGAGCCGCGTGAAGGGGGCCTTCACGCGCTCTGGACGTGAGGGTTGCGACTCCTGAGGCGATCTGGCGTTCCGTGAAGGACTTCGCCCACCAAAGTGTATAACGACCTATACGGCACGGCGAAGGCCGTGTTGCCGTAAACCGGCAACACGGCCAAAAAGCTCAGGAGGAGCGCCATCCGCTCCAGGAGTGAACGAGCGTGCTCACCACAGCATGCGGTGCCGGTTGCGCCTCGTACTGCGGATACTTCTCCCGCAGCAACCGCACCGACGGCACCTGCTCGTCGGGATCCGTCAGCACCCGGGCGACACCGTCAGCCCGAGCCCACCACAGCCCGGCCCAGTCCTCGTCGTAGTGGTCGGTCAGGAAGCTGACCACCGGGTTCTCCGCGATGTTCTTCAGTCGCCGCAACGCCGTCGTGCTCTTCGGCTTGTGATCGATCGCGAAGGCCACCGAGTCGCCTTCGACGACGAACGTCACCGGCACGAGGTGGGGGACGCCGTCCGCGTCGGCCGTCGCGAGTCGCGCGATCCGCTCGCCTTCGAACCTTGACCGGGCTTCGGCAGGCGTCATCCGCATGCCCGTGACGGTACCTAGTTCGAGCGTCGCACGCGGAGCACGTTGTCCGACCGTGTTCCGTGCTGTCCCTCCGGGCCGGGGAAGTCGTGCGTGATCAGATCCTGTCGCTCCACGGTCCATTCGCCGTCGGCCAGGGCCAGCGTTTCGAGGACCTCGGCGGTCGTCGGGAAGTGGACGTCCTTGTGCGGCGGTTCGTCCATCCACGTCGGCCAGCCGGCGTGGCCGGCGACCACCAGGGTCCCGCCCGGTGCGACGGCCTCGGCGGCGCGGCGGAGCGCCTTGTCCCGCTCGCCGTCCTCCGCAACGGGAGAGTGGAAGAACTGTGCGGAGACGAGGTCGAAACGGCCCTCCGGGAACGACTTCGCCAGGTCGTGGCGTTCCCAGGTGATGCCCTCGGCTCCGGCCTCGGCCGCGTGCGCGGCGGCGCGCGCGAGTGCGACGTCCGAGATGTCGACGGCGGTGACGCGCCAGCCCTGCTGGGTGAGCCAGATGGCGTCGCCGCCCTCGCCGCAGCCGAGATCGAGCGCCGTGCCCGGCGTGAGGGCGGTGACCTCGTTCACCAGGATCGGGTTCGCCTTCCCGCTCCAGACCTGGTCCTTGTCACGGTAGAAGTCTTCCCAGAACTGCTGTGTCGAATCCATGACCGCAAGATGCCCCCGGTCCGGCCGTCCTCGCAAGTTCCGTTGCCGTTATGGCAAAACCAGGAGCGTCCCCGCGTCGGCGTCCAGGGTGGCCCGTGCCCCGAGGGGGATGGTCGGCGAGGCCGGGAGGTGCCCGGCGCCGAAGTCCCATGCGATGGGCACGCCGAGCGGTCCGAGCCGGTCGAGCATCAGGGCGCGGATCTCCTCGGGGTCACCGCAGGACTTCCACGAACCGAGCACGAAACCCCGGACACCGTCGAGCCAGCCGGAACGCAGTAGCTGGGTGAGCATCCGGTCGATCCGGTAGGGGCTCTCGGTGACGTCCTCCAGCAGCACGATCGCGTCGTGTGCCGAGCCCTGTTCCGGCGCGCCGAGACCTGACGTCAGCAGGGCGAGGTTGCCGCCGATGAGTGTCCCGGTCGTCACGCCCGCCACCAGCGGCGACGACGTCGGCGAGGCGATCAGCCGCACGCTTTCCGGTTCGAACAGCGACAGCCGCAGGTGTTCGGCGGCCACCGCGTCGAACAGGGTGGTCGCGGGCATGGGGGAGAACAACGTCTCCAGTCCCAAGTGGACGTTGACGGCCCGGTGCAGTGCGGTGACGTCGCTCGATCCGGCGAACATCTTGGGCCCGGCCGCCTTCAGCGCCGCCCAGTCGACCAGGTCGAGCATGCGCTGCGAGCCGTAGCCGCCGCGGGCGGCGAGGACACAGGTCACTCCCGGATCCAGCCAGGCCCGGGTGAACTCGGCTGCCCGCACCTCGTCGGAAGCCGACAGATAGCCGGCGGAGGCCGCGCGGACGCACTCGCCGACATGGACCTCGACGCCCCAGTCGAGGAGCACCGGTAGCGCC
The DNA here is from genome assembly GCF_044461365.1 of Amycolatopsis sp. NPDC049868. NCBI lineage: Bacteria > Bacillati > Actinomycetota > Actinomycetes > Pseudonocardiales > Pseudonocardiaceae > Amycolatopsis > Amycolatopsis sp. NPDC049868. Next base: position 591,799 of record NZ_JBITKV010000004.1, read on the forward strand.
TTCTCGACGAGGTCCGGCGGGACCGGGCCCGCCGGGGCGACCAAGGCGATCGTGTCGCCCGGTCGCGTCTTCGGTGGCCTCACCGGCTCAGCCGCAGCTTCGGCACGCCGGGCGTCTCGAAGCCGAAGACCTGGCCGTAGAACGACAACTCCGCTTCGAGTGCGGCCACGATCGTCTCCGCCTTCCGGAACCCGTGCTGTTCGCCTTCGAACCTCAGGTACGCGTGGTCGATGCCGCGTCCGGCGAGTCCGGCCACGAACCGGTCGGCTTGCTCGGGCGGGCAGATCTCGTCCTCCAGACCTTGCAGGAACAGCAAGGGACCGGCGAGGGTGGCCGCGTTGTTGATCGGCGACCGGTCCCGGTAGCGCTGTTCGGCGTCGGGCAGCGGCCCGATCAGCCCGTCGAGGTAGCGGGACTCGAAGTCGTGTGTCTCGCCGCCGTCGCCGGTCCACTGAGTGAGGTCGAGGATCGGGTACATGACGGTGCCCGCGCGATAGGTCGTCGTGGTGGTCAGCGAGGCGGCGGAGGTGTACCCGCCCGCGCTGCCGCCGCGGATCGCCAGCCTGTCGCCGTCGACGGTGCCTTCGGCGGCGAGGGCTTCGGCGACGGTGACGCAGTCGGCGACGTCGACTACGCCCCACTGCTCCCGCAGCCGTTCGCGGTAGGCGCGCCCGTAGCCGGTCGAACCGCCGTAGTTCACCGTGACGACGGCGATCCCGCGGCTGGTGAAGTAGGCGATCTCGTGATCGAGCACCGCGCTGTCCCGGCCGGTCGGCCCGCCGTGCGGGTACACGAACAGCGGTGGCAGTTCCCCGTCCGGCGCGGCGAAGTCGGCGTTGGTGGGGAGATAGAGGAAGGCCGGGATCTCGTCGCCGTCGTCGGTCTTGAAGATCCGCTCGACGGGCGTCGACAGGTAGGCGGGCGAAGGCGGTTCGGGTGCCGAAGCGAGTTCGGTCACCGTTCCACGGGCGAGATCGACCTTCACGACCGCGGCTTCGCGCTTCGGGCCCGCCGCGATGCCGACGACGCAGCCTTCGTGGACGGCCAAACCGTTGGTGGACCACGCGGTCAGGTCGGCGGCGGCCGGTACCGGGGTCAGTTCCCGCGTCGCCTCGTCGAGGACGGCGAGCCTGCCCGAGGCGATGACGGCGAACCGGCCGTCCCCGAGCGGCGTGAACCAGCGGGCGCCGAGTTTCCACTGCGCACCGCCGATCTCCTGTTCGGCCGGGGCCAGGTTCGTGATGCCGCCGTCGAGTCCGACGCGGTGCAGGTTCCACCAGCCGTGCGGGTCGAGCAGGGCCAGCAGGCTGTCCGGCCACTCCCAGTCGACCTGGCAGACGGAGACGTCGGCGGCGCCGGCGAGCACGCGGTGCGGCCCGAAGGTCCCGTCTTCGCGGAGTTCCGCGACGCACAGTTCGGTGCCGTCCCAAGGCATCGCGGGGTGGTTCCAGCCGAGCCACGCCGCACGCGTCCCGTCGGGGGAGAGCTGCGGTGCGGTGAGGAAGTGATGACTGGCCGTCAAAACGCGTTCCGGGCCGCCGTCGAGGGGAACCGCGATGAGGTCGCGGGCGATGTCGACGCGCCGGGGTCCGGTGCTGCGTTCGCGGACCAGCCACACTTCGCCTGCCCGGCCGGGCCGGAGGTCGCTGTAGCGGATCTGGTGCCGTGTCGCCGGTTCCGGGGTCAGTGGCGTCGTCTCGCCGGTGGTCAGGTCGCGACGGTAGACGCGCTGATCCGTCCAGTGGGTGAAGACCAGGACGTCGCCGAGGACGAGCCAGGGACGGCCGCCGTACTCGTGGACCCGGTTCCGGACGTTCCAAGGAGCGGGAAGGACGTCTTCGACCGTGCCGTCGGCGCGGGACCGCACGAGGGTCACGCGGCCGCCTTCACCTGTTCTCGCTTCGGCCCACCAGACCTCGTTTCCCGCCGTTCCGAGCCATTGCGCGCTGACTCCCGAGGCCGCGACGTCGGCGGCCGACAGGGGAGACGTCCAGGTGCCGTAAGGGGCGATCTCAACCACGGTTGAAGACTAGGAGCGCCCCTTTGTCCGTGTCGGTCCGGGGCACAGCTCGTACAGCCGGTTTTGTCGAGCGGTTTCGCCCTCGGCGGAACCATGGGGCGGCGGATGCCGATCATGTGGCCGTGGCCTAGTGTCAAAGGTGCCATGTCTCGCGTAATCCACGTCTTCCGCCAGCCCGACCGGTTCGTCGCAGGAACCGTCGGCGAGCCCGGCGACCGCACGTTCTACCTCCAGGCGTCCGAGGACGTCCGCACGATCAGTGTGACGATCGAAAAACAGCAGGTCGTGGTCTTGGCCGAGAGGCTCAGCTCGCTGCTGGAAGAGGTCGCCAGCCGGTTCGGCGCGGATGTACCGGACGACGCGCCCGACGAGCTACTCGACGTCGACCCCTTGACCGTTCCGGTCGAGGAGGAGTTCCGCGTCGGCACGATGGGACTCGGCTGGGACGCCGACAGCAGTGCCGTCGTCATCGAACTGCTCGCGATGACGGAAGGCGAGGTGGACGAAACGGTCGTTCTGGACGACACCGAAGAGGGGCCGGACGCCGTCCGTGTCTTCCTGACCCCCGGTGCGGCGCGCGCCTTCGCGGAACGGGCGGACCGGGTGGTCAACGCCGGCCGCAAGCCGTGCCCGCTGTGCGCGGAACCGCTCGACCCGGCGGGCCATATCTGCCCGCGTCAGAACGGGTACCGGCGCGACGTCGACGTCCTCGAGGACTGACCAGGTGGCGGAGACTTCGCGGGAGCTGGTGACGCGCGGCAAGATCGACGTCGAAGGCAGGCTCGTCGACGCCTCCAACGTCACGTTGTTCTGCACGATCGAGCTCGACGGCGTCACCGGCAACGTCGTGTACAAGCCGGTTTCCGGTGAGCGGCCGCTGTGGGACTTCCCGGACGGGACGCTCGCCGGCCGCGAGGTCGCGACGGCCATGATCGCCGACGCTTCCGGGCTCGGCGCGATCCCGCCCACGGTGCTGCGCGACGGTCCGTTCGGGCCCGGCATGGTGCAGCTGTGGGTCGAGACCACCGATGAGGAACTGGTCGATGTCCGGTCCCCGGAGAGCGTGCCGGACGACTGGCGTGTCGTGCTGCACGCGCACGATCGCGACGGTGAACCCGCGGTGCTCGCGCACGCGAACCGGCAGGGGATGCGGGAGCTGGCCGTCCTCGACATCGTGGTCAACAACACCGACCGCAAGGGCGGTCACGTGCTGGCCGGCGCGGACGGCCGCGTCTACGGCGTGGACCACGGGATCTGCCTGCACACCGACCCGAAGCTGAGGACGGTGCTCTGGGGCTGGATCGGCGAGGGGCTGACCGAAGACGAGATCGGCAAGCTGCGTGGCCTGCGCGAGCGGCTGGACGGCGAACTCGGTGACGCGCTCGGCGAGCACCTCACCGGATTCGAGATCCGCGCGTTGGCCGAGCGCACCGAACTGCTCGTGGCGGAGGCCGTCTTTCCCGAGCCGGGCGACGACTGGCGTGCCATCCCGTGGCCGCTGTTCTGATCGACGACGAGGCGCGTGCGCGTCTGATCAGGCGGTTCGGCGAGGAGGCCACGGCGTGGTGCGACGAGCTGCCCGCTCTCGTGGCGCGGCTGGCGGCACGGTGGGGGCTCACCGTCGTCGACGCGAAACCGGGTAACACCGGGCGGACCCTGATCTGTGCCGGGGACGACGGAGCCAAGAAGGTTCTCAAGCTGACGCCGGATCACACGATCGCCGCGTCCGAGGCCGCTGCGCTGCGGGCATGGGATGGGTGCTCGCGGGTCGTGCAGGTGCTGGGCACCGAGCTCGCCGACGGGGCGATCCTGCTGGAAGGCATCGACCCGGGCACGCAGTTGCTGGAGGCGGGAGCGGATGTCCCGTGGGCCGAGGTCGGCGACCTGCTGGTCCAGATCCACGCGGTGACCCCGCCGCCGGAGTTCTCGACGCTGGAAGACCGTGTCGTGTTCATGTACGGCCTCGCCGAGCGTGGGCTCCGGGGTTCGGCGGCCGAAGCCACGCTCTCACTGGAGACCCTCGATCGGGCGAGGTCGCGGGCGCTCGCGCTCGCGACCGGCGGGGGACGAAAAGCGATCGTGCACGGCGACCTGCATCCGGGGAACGTCCTCGACGGCGGGCGCGGGAGAGGAGCGGTCGCGATCGACCCGCGACCGAGTGTCGGCGATCCCTCCTTCGATCTGGCCGACTGGGTCACGTTGCCGATGCGCGAGGGTGGAACGCTCGAAGACGGCTTCGACGCGATCGCGCCGTATCTGCCGGGTTTCGACGCCGACCGGGTGCGCGCGTGGTGCGTCGCGCTCGCGCCGCTGTTCGTGATGCGGCCGCTGGAGCGGGGCGAGCGGACCCCGTTCGTCGAAGCCATGTTGTCGATGGCCGCCTGACCGGCGTGGCGGGGAGACGCCGCCCCCGGGCGCCGCTAGCGTCGGGCGCCGTGCGCTCCCATTCGTACGACGACGTGCTGTCCGGCCCGCGTAAGCGGAAGATCCCCGAGGTGCCCGCGGAACCGGGGCTCGTGGTCGAAGACCCGGCCAGCGGCTACTGCGGTGCCGTGGTGAAGATCGAGTACGGCAATGTCGTCCTCGAAGACCGCCACGGCAAGCATCGCGTGTTCCCGCTGAACCCCGCGGGTTTCCTGCTCGAGGGCAAACCGGTCACGCTGGTGCCGGCGAAGGCGGCCCCGAAGACCCCGGCCCGCCGGATCTCCGCGTCCGGGTCGGTCCAGGTCCAGGGGCTCAAGGCCCGGGTCGCCCGCGATTCGCGGATCTGGGTGGAGGGCAAGCACGACGCCGAACTCGTCGAGCGGGTCTGGGGACACGATCTGCGGGTCGAAGGCGTGGTCGTGGAACCACTCGATGGGGTGGACGTGCTTTCCGATCGCATCGACGAGTTCGGCACCGGCCCCGGCCGGCGGCTCGGCGTGCTGGTCGACCACCTGGTCGCGGGCAGCAAGGAGTCCCGGATCGTCGACGCGATCCGCGACGAGAACGTGCTGATCACCGGGCATCCGTACATCGACATCTGGGAGGCGGTGAAGCCGTCGGTCGTCGGTATCCGCGCCTGGCCGAAGATCCCGCGCGGCACGGAGTGGAAAGAGGGCGTCTGCGACGCGCTCGGCTGGGGCGAGCCGTGGGAGGGCTGGCAGCGGATCCTGGCGGCGGTCGGGAGCTACCGGGATCTGGAAACGCCGCTGATCGGAGCGGTGGAGCGGCTCATCGACTTCGTTTCCGACCCGGGCGAAGAGTCCTGAATGACCGATTTGCGCGAGGTCACTCAAGGTCACGCGTCGGTCACGTCGGTTTCGCTTCTTCGGTATGAATCGACGCGATCTGGGAGCATGAACGCATGACAGGCGCTCTCATCTGGCTGATCGCCGGCATCCTCTTGATCATCGCCGAGCTGCTTTCGGGTGATCTGTTCTTGCTCATGGTCGGCGTCGGAGCCCTGTTCGGGGCGGGCTCGGCCGCCTTGACCGGCAACCCGTTCATCGATGTCGCGGTGTTCGCCGTCGCCTCGGTCGGGATGCTCGTCCTCGTCCGCCCGACCCTCAAACGCCGGTTCCTCGCGGGGCCGGGCATCAAGACCAACACCGACGCGCTCATCGGTGCGCGAGCGATAGTAGTGTCCACAGTGGACGGCGATGCGGGCCAGGTCAAACTGGCGGGCGACGTCTGGTCGGCACGGACCATGACCGAAGGGGAACCGATCGCCCCGGGGACGTCGGTGACGGTCGTCGAGATCTCGGGCGCCACGGCGGTCGTCTCGGCCGAGCTGTGAGCCGGATGGCCGCACAGCAGCAGGTTTCTACGTAAGGGGAAGGTAGTTGTCAGAAGCAGTGGTGTTCATCGTCGTCGGACTGCTCGCGTTGTTCGTGGTCGTCGTCGTGGTCAAGGCGATCATGGTGGTGCCGCAGGCGCAGTCCGCAGTGATCGAACGGCTGGGCCGGTTCCGGACCGTGGCTTCTCCCGGCCTGACGTTTCTGGTGCCCTTCCTGGACAAGGTCCGGGCGCGGATCGACCTCCGCGAGCAGGTCGTCTCCTTCCCGCCCCAGCCCGTGATCACCGAGGACAACCTGACGGTGTCCATCGACACGGTCGTGTACTTCCAGGTCACCGACTCGCGGGCCGCGGTCTACGAGATCTCGAACTACATCGTCGGTGTGGAGCAGCTGACCACCACGACGCTGCGTAACGTCGTCGGTGGCATGAGCCTCGAGCAGACGCTGACCTCGCGCGACTCGATCAACAGCCAGCTGCGCGGGGTGCTCGACGAGGCCACCGGCCGCTGGGGCATCCGCGTCGCCCGTGTCGAGCTGAAGGCGATCGACCCGCCGCCCTCCATCCAGGACTCGATGGAGAAGCAGATGCGCGCCGACCGTGAGAAGCGCGCGATGATCCTGACCGCCGAAGGTCAGCGTGAATCGGCGATCAAGACCGCGGAAGGTCAGAAGCAGAGCCAGATCCTCGCGGCCGAAGGTGCCAAGCAGGCCGCGATCCTGAGCGCGGAGGCCGAGCGGCAGTCGCGGATCCTGCGGGCGCAGGGTGAACGAGCCGCCCGGTACCTGCAGGCACAGGGTCAGGCGAAGGCGATCGAGAAGGTCTTCGCGGCGATCAAGGCCGGGCGCCCGACGCCCGAGGTCCTGGCGTACCAGTACCTGCAGACGCTGCCGCAGATGGCGCAGGGCGACGCGAACAAGGTCTGGATGATCCCGAGCGACTACGGCAAGGCCTTGGAAGGCTTCGCCCGCGCACTTGGCGCCCCCGGCGACGACGGCGTGTTCCGCTACGAGCCGCCGAAGGAAGACCCCGTCGAGAAGCCGGACCTGGAGGACGAAGAGGTCCAGGGCTGGTTCGACACCTCCAGCGACCCGAAGGTCGCCGAGGCCGTCGCGGCCGCGGAAGCCGTGGCGCGTAAGGAAGTTCCGGCGCTGGGTGTCGCGACACCTCGGCAGGAGCCGCCCGCTCCGCGTCAGGTTCCGAAGGCCACGCCGGCTCCCGAGCCGGAGGCCGCTCCGGAGCCCCCGCAGACTCCGCCACCTTCGCGACTGCCGCAGCCGCAGCCGCCCGCGGGTCCGCAGGGCGGTCCGTACCAGGGGCCGCCGTCGCAGGGGCCGGGCAGTGGCCCGTTCCCGCAGCAGGGGCCGTTCGGTGGTCCGCAGGGCGGTCCGCCGCCGCAGCGCTGAGTCTCTGGCAGTACATGAAGGCCCCCTTCCTTGCGTCTAGCGCAAGGAAGGGGGCCTTCATGTACTTTCGGGGCTGCTCACTGGACCTCGATCGCGGTCGAAGTTGCAGGCTGGCGTCATGGACCGACCGATTCTCGAGGTACGAGATCTTCTCGACGAGCCGCGACTGCCTGCCAGCGTCGCCACCACCACCGGCCGGGGCAACCCGGCATTGGCGACGATGTGGTTCCTCGCCGAGGAGGGCAGGTTGTGGTTTCACACCCCGGTGACGGACGGCCCGCCGTCCCCGTTCCTGGCTGCGGCTCACGACCATCGCGAAGTCGCTGTCATGGTCGCGACCTTCGATCCGCCCGATGACGTCCGTCAGGTGCGGACGAGCGGCCCCGCGCGGCTGGAGGCCAAGGACCTGGCCCGGATCCGTCGCATCTACGAACGCTACGTCCCCGGCTGGTCGCCGGACTGGGCGAAGCATGCCGCGTCGCCTGACGCGCGGCTGTGGTCGATGTCCCCGGACCGGGGTATGGCCGTGGCCTACCCCGGTCTGGAGAACCGTCCGGTGTTCCGCTGGGCGAATCCCGCGGAAGCACCGTTCAGCTCCTGAGGAACTCGAGCGTCCGGTACTCGTCGACCACCGAGGCGAGTTCGGCGATACGGGCCTGCCCGGCGTCGATGAGCCGTTGCCCCGCGCGCGACCACTGCTCGAGATCGGGGGACATCGGCGGGATTTCGGCCAGGATTTCCGCGCTTTCGGCGAGGCTGAGGCCGACCCGCTGGGCGGCGACCGCGAGCCGGATCCGGCAGATGGCGTCGATCGTGAAGCGGCGCGCGTTGCCCGCGGTGCGCTCGGCGGTGATGACGCGGTAGCGCTCGTAGTACCGGACGGCGTTGGCCGAAACCCCGGCCTTGCTCGCGACCTCGCTGATGGTCAGATGGGCGTCGAGCGGGGATCGTGTCGATGTCGTCATGCCGCGCTCCGTACCGTCGTGGGTTCCGCTGTCGGGGCGGCGGGCCGGGTCCGCAGCCTGACCACCAGGGCGAGCACCATGACCGCGAGCACACCGACGAGAGTCAGACGATACGCGTCGACGATCTCGCCGGTGAGCGCCGAGCCCGCCGCCGGATCGCTCAGCGCGGCCAGGCCTCGGCCCGCGCTGGCCGCCGCGATCAGCCCGCTGAACACCGCGCTCACCACCGCGGTGCCGACCGCGCTCGCGATGGTGCTGGCCAGGGGGAGGATCGCGGAACCGGACGCGAGATCCGGTCCGCGCAGGTCGCGGCCCGCGCTCACGATGGTGGGCATCATGATCGCTCCGGTGCCCGCTCCCTGGAACACGCCCAAGATCCCCAGCACCAGGTAGGGCGTGTCCGGCGCGAGGACGAGCACGGTCAGGGCGGTCGAGGCGATCGCCAGGCTCAGCCCCGTCCCGACGACGATCCTCGGCCCGAAGCGTTCCAGGACGCGGGCGGCGAACTGGATGGTGATGCCCATCCCGATCGTGCCCGGGACCATCATCACCGCGCTGATCATGGGCGAATCGCCGCGCATCACCTGAATGTAGGCGGGCATCAGCAGCATCGAGCCGAAATAGGGCGCGGCGTACAGCACGAGGACCGCGGTGTTGCGCCCGAAGGTCCGGTCACGCAGGAGCCGGACGTTCAGCAGCGGGGCGCGATGCCACCACGACCTTCGGATGAACACCGCCATGAGCGCCAGCCCGATGGCGACGATCACCGCCCGGATCTCAAGGCCTGCCGTCTCTTCGCTGAATCCGTACGCCACCGCGACCACGCCGGGGACGAGCAGCAGGCCACCGGCGAAATCGATCGGAACACGGTTCGCCGACGGGGTATCGGCGGGTACCCAGCGCAGCACACCGACGACGGCGAGCAGGGCGGGCGGAACGGTGATGAAGAACAGTGCCCGCCACGACAGCCCGTCGAGCAGGATTCCGCCGAGCATCGGGCCGAGGATCGGCCCGATCAACAGGGGAAGGCCGGTGATCGTGGTCATCCGGCTCCGGCGTTCCGGGGCCACCGCGCCGAAGCCGATGGTCATCCCCAGCGGGTTGATGAGACCGCCGGCGAGGCCCTGCACCGCGCGTGCGGCGATCAGCCATCCCAGATCACCGGCCGCTCCGGCGGCCACGGACGCCACCGCGAACACGAGCAGCGCGGCCAGATACACCCGGCGCGCTCCCCACCGTCGAGCGAAGGTCGCCGCGAGCGGCATCGCCGCGACCATGCCGAGCGCGTAGGCGGTCGCGATCCACTGGATCGTGGTGAGCGACGCGGAAAAGGTGGTCATGAACCGCGGCAGCGCGACGGCGACGATCGTGGTGTCGAGAACGGCCATCAACCCGCCGAGCGCGATCACCGCCGCGATGCGCAGTTCTCTCCCGGTCAGGCGGTTCATGCCGCACTCACCTCGACCGCGACGCGTCCGGCGCGCAGGGTGCGGGCCCACCAGCCCAGTTCCGTCATCGTCGCGGCCAGTGCGCCGCGTTCGCCCTCGGTTCCTTCGTAGCCGTTCGGGCCCAGGCGGGTCCACGGAGCGTTCAGCAGTACCGCGTCGCGGATGGTGGTGGCCCTCAGCTCGGGGAAGATCAGCCGCAGTTGCTCGATCGCCCTGATGCCGCCCGATCCCGCGCCGTACCCGACGAACGCGACGGGCTTGTACGCCCATTCGGTGAAGTGCCAGTCGATCGCGTTCTTCAGCGCCGCGGGGAAGCTGTGGTTGTACTCCGGGGTGACGACGAGGAAGGCGTCAGCGTCGCGCAACCTGTCGCTGATCACCGTCTCGGTGCCACCGGGGCGCGTTCCCTGCAACGGGAGATCGATGTCGGCGAGGTCGATCGGATCGACCTCCACGCCGTCGATCGTGGCGAGTTCGGCGAGCAGCCATCCCGTGATGGCGTCGGCGAAGCGTTCGTGCCGGACGCTGCCGATGATCACGGCGAGGCGGATGGGGGACTGCGTGGTGGTTTCTGTGCTCATGCCGACGACGCTAAAAGTTCGTCCATAGGCGAACTCAAGGCGTTGCGGCAGTGGTCACGAACCCTGGACCTCTATCAATGTCGAGGTTGTAAGGGTGTCGAGAGTTGACATGTAGGAAATCTCCTACGTATGGTCTGGGTATGAACATCGACCGCATCCAGTTCCTCACCGTGCCGGTCTCCGATCTGGCCAAGGCACGGGACTTCTACCTCGGCAAGCTCGGCTTCGATCTGCTCGTCGATGTCAGCGGCCCGCATGGTCCGTTCGTCATGGTCGGGCCCAAGGGGGCGGACACCGGGATCGTGCTCGTCGATCGCGCCGTCGGCGGGCTGGATCACGACACGCGTGTGCACTTCCAGCTGACCACCACGGATGTCGACGCCGACATCGTGGAGCTCCGCGCCCAGGGCGTCGAGGTCGAGGACGCGGAGGAGATGCCTTGGGGCCGTGTGACGTCCCTGAAGGATCCTGATGGCAACGCGATGGGGCTGCTCGAAGCTTCGGGCTACGGGAACTGGCCGCGCTAGTGCCGGTCAACGACGACGTTTTCGCCGCGCTCGCCAATCCGGCTCGCCGTGAAGTGCTGGGCATCCTCCTCGACGGTCCGCGGGCGGCGGGGGAGATCGCCGAACGGTTCGACATGCGGCGGCCGAGTCTGTCGGAACACCTTCGTGTGCTCCGTGAGGCCGGGCTCGTCCGGGAGGAGAGGCAGGGCCGCAATCGCGTCTACTCTCTGGAGGCCGCGCCGCTGCAAGAGGTTTCGGACTGGCTTTCGCCGTACGAGCGGTACTGGCGCGGCAAGCTGGGCAACCTGCGCGACCTGCTGGACGAGGAGGACTTCTGAACGACGAAGATCCGACGGCCGTTCACGTCGACCAGTTCCTGGCGCATCCGCCGCGCAAGGTGTGGCGCGCTGACCGAACCACAGTTGCTGGAACGCTGGCTGCGGATGCCGAACGATATCGAACCCGTTGTGGGACACCGGTTCGAGCTGCTCGCGGATCCTGTTCCCGCCGCGGGCTTCGCGGGCGGCCCGGTCGCCTGCGAAGTGCTGGCCGTGGAGCCGGAGCGGCTGCTCAGCATCAGCTGGGGTCCGGAGTGGACGGTCACGTGGCGGCTTGAGCCGGAGGGGCGCGGGACGCGGCTGTTCCTCAGTCACGAGGGCTTCGACCCCGACGACGATTTCCAACGTATGTCGCGCCGGATCATGGGCGGCGGCTGGCGCACCAGTGTTCCGAAGGCCTTGGCACGCGTATTGGACGAGATGCCGGACTAGCGGAGCGAGCCGCCGGATCGGCTCTCGACAACGGGTCTAGGATCCCCGCTGTGACGGACGAGAAACCGCTCCGAGCCGATGCCCGCCGTAACCGCACACGGGTATTGGAGGCCGCGGAGCGCGTCTTCACGGCCAAAGGCACCAGTGCGCCCACCGAAGAAGTCGCCCGCGAAGCAGGCGTCGGCGTCGGTACGGTGTTCCGGCACTTTCCGACGAAAGAAGCGCTGCTGGAAGCGGTGCTCTTCGCGCGCCTGCACCGCTTCGTCGACGAAGCGGAGGCCACGGTGGCCGCCGACTCACCCGACCCGGGTGCCGCGTTCTTCGGCTTCCTGACCGGCTGGATCGAGATGTCCGGCGCGAAGAACGCCTACTTCGAGGCCCTGTCGGCGGCCGGTGTCAGCGTGCCGTCGGCGGGGTCGGTCATCGGTGTCCGGCTGAAGGACGCGCTCGGCGTGCTGCTCCGCCGGGCACAGGACACCGGCGACGTCCGCAAGGATCTCGGCGTCGACGAACTGATCGCGGTGATCATCGGAACCGCGAAGGCGGCGGAGCATGCCGGGCCCGAATTCCGGGCCCGGACGATCTGCATCCTCTTCGACGGACTTCGGCCGCGTCAGGTGTAGGGGTCCATCGCCGGGCGTTTCGGCATGAGCGCGTCCCCCGAGGACTCGCCACGCAACCTGCGTTTGATCCACGGGACAGCGTGCTCCTTGCCCCACTGGATGTTCTCGGTTCGCCGTGCCTGCGGGCTCAGCGACGGCCTCGGCCCGAGCGCGGCGGGAGTCAGCTTGTGCGGCTCACCGAGCGCGTCAAGGACGGCGATGGCGATCTCGTTGTGTCCCAACGAGTTCAGGTGCAGGCGGTCCGGCGCCCACAGCCGCCTGTCTCGCAGCTGGCGCATCGCCCACATGTCCACCAGCAGTGCCCCATGGCGCGCCGCGATACCGCGGACGTGCTCGTTGTAGATCGCGACGCGGCCCCGGATCCTGCGGAACAACGCGTCTTCGACCCCGTCGACACCGGTGAACAGGATGACCCGCGCCCCGGCGGCGACCACTTTGCCGACCGCGACGTCGTAATCCTCGATGAGGGCGTCGATGTCGACCTTCGGCCGCATCAGGTCGTTGCCGCCGGCGTAGAACGTCACGAGATCCGGGTTCATCGCGAGTGCCGGGTCGAGCTGCTGCGAAAGGACCTGCCCGAGGAGCTTGCCGCGAATCGCGAGGTTGGCGTAGCGGAAGTCCTGGTGGTTGGCCGCGAGTGTGCCCGCGACGCGGTCGGCCCAGCCGCGGACGCCGTTGGGGGACGACGGGTCCTCGTCGCCGACACCCTCGGTGAAGGAATCGCCGAGACAGACTAAGCGGTTGGTCATACCTGGATGTTACTGAAGTGGTCGGGCAAGTCCGGATGCCACCCAGTCCACCGCTCAAGCGGTCGCCTTTCCCTCCGTGAGCTGTCGCAGCATTCGTAGTACCGGGGTCACCGCGTCGTCGCTGGCGACAGCGGACGCGATCCGGGCGGCGTTGTCCCGGTAGCGAGGTGAGCCGGTGGCTTCGACAAGACACCGGGCGAGCCGCGAACCGTCGGCTCGCCCGGCGGGCAGAACGGCCGGGGCGGTACCGAGGGCGACCAGACGGCGCGCCCAGAACGGTTGGTCGTGAGCGTGGGGGACAGGCACCGACGGGACACCTGCGCGCAGGGCCGCCGCGGTGGTGCCCGCGCCGGCGTGGTGGACCACCGCGGCCACGCGAAGGAAGAGCCATTCGTGCGGAACGTGGTCGACGGTGATCACGTTCGGCCCGGTGGTGTCGATCCGCAGATCGGCCCACCCGCGTTGCACCACGGCGCGGTGCCCGGTCCGGGCCAGCGCATCGGCGACGGCGGTGCCGAGCCTCGTCGTGTGGCCGGTCGCCATGCTGCCGAAGCCGATGAACACGGGCGGCGGCCCGGCGGCGAGGAAGTCGAGCAGCTCGGCCCGAGGTCGCCGGCTGCCGGCGACCGGCCACCAATAGCCGACGACCTCGGCGCCGGGCCGCCAGTCGTGCGGGCGTGCTTGCACGGCCGGGCTGAACCCGTGCAGCACGGGCAGACTGTCGATCCGCGCCGTCGCCTGACGGCGGTCCTCGGGTGGCAGGTCGAGGGACTGGCGGACCTCACGGACCACCGGCGCGTACAAGCGGGAGGCGAAGCGCCCGGCCAGCGTGCTGAGCGTCCGGTTGAGCGCCGGTCCCAGGTCGCGGGTGGCGATCGTGGAGAACTCGCGGGTGGGCAAGGCGGGCTGCAACGGCAACACCACCAGCGGCACTCCGTGGGCCTCGGCGATCGGCCTGGCTTGCAGCAGTGTCGGGATCGTCGCGGCGATGACGTCGGCGTCCGCCGCGGCGGCGATCAGGGAGGGCAGTTGACGGCGCGCCTGCTCGACGCCGAGCTCGACCAGCGCCCGCAACCCGCGCGCCCCGCCCGCGTTCGCGCGGTGGCCGCGTTCGGTCGCCTCGATCGGTTCCGGGTCGTCCGGCAAGGCGGCGAACCCGATCCCCGCGTCGAGGGCGAGCTGCTCGAACCGGCTGGTCGCGGCAAGGGTCACTCGCACCCCGTGCCGCTGTAGCGCCTGGCCGAGACCGGCGTAGGGCGCGTGGTCGCCGTGGCTGCCGGTGGTGATGATCAGCAGTCGGGTCATGGTGTCCTCCGGCAGGCGTGGTCGGCGAAATCGGCCAGCTCGCGGCCATAGGCTTCGGGGTCGAACCGCGGATCACGGGCCCAGCGCGACGCGGCGGCGTCGATCGCTCCGCGCAGCGCGGTGGCCACCGCGTCGGGGTCGAGCGACGGCCGGAATTCGCCGTCCGCGACACCCTGGCGAAGCAGCGGGACAAGGTCGAGCACGGCAAGCTCGGCACGTTCTTCGGCGCTGCGGGCGGGGTCGTCCAGCCAGTGCCGGATCACTTCGTCGAGCCGCCATCCCTCGGGGCTGCGGTAGCCGCTGGACAGCTCCACGAGTGCCATCGCCTCGGTCCGATGTGCGGCGGTGAAGGCGAGGTTGGCCAGCAGGTATGCCCTGAGCCTGGCACCGGTGCTGTCTCCCGCCGCCCGGACGGCGGCGGCGATGGCGGCAGCGCCGCGCTGGTAGATGTCCAGTACCAGCGCGCCGACCAGCGTGTTCTTGTCCGGGAAGTGGTAGAGGATGCCGCCCTTGCTACTGCCGATCGCTTCGCCGATGCGGACGAGCGACGCGTTGGCGTAACCCACTTCGACGATCACCCGCGCGGCACCGTCGAGGATCTGCCTGCGCCGAGCCTGCTCGATGAAACTCAGACCATCTGGTCTTTTCTCCGACCGCATGGTCTGAAAATAACGCGGATGGCGCGAAATCGGCAACCAAGACGGTCTCTTGACAGGCTTCGGCGACGATTCATACATTCATACAGCCATTGTCAATCTGTATGAATGACGCTGGGAGTTGGTCCGCATGCGACTCGGCAAGACCGCCGTCGTCCTCGGTGGCAGCGCCGCCGGACTCTGCACCGCGGGAGCGCTCGCCCCGTACTTCGACGAGGTGGTGGTGCTCGAACGCGACGAACTGCCCGCCGAGGCCGAACATCGGCGCGGGGTACCGCAGAGCAAGCATCCGCACTTCCTGCTGAACTCGGGCCGCCGCGCGATCGGCGCGCTGTTCCCCGGATTCGAGGACGACCTCGTCGCCGCCGGCGGACTGCATCTGATGCCGTCCATGGACGCCGCGTATCTCGACGGGAAGGGCTGGTCGGCGCGGAAACGCAGTGCGATGACGATGATCTACGGCTCGCGGATCCTCATCGAACGCGTACTGCGCGACAAGGTCCGAGGCCTGCCGAACGTCACGATCCGCGAGGGCGTGGCGGTGAGCGGGCTGACGACACGGGCGGGTGTCGTCACGGGCGTCGGCTTCTCCGCCCACGAGGGCGACGAACACCTCGACGCCGACTTCGTGGTCGACGCGATGGGCCGCGGTTCCTCCGTCGGCGCTTGGCTGGTGGCGGCCGGCTGGCCCGAGCCGGAAGTGCGGACCCTCGACGCCAAAGTCACCTACACCTCACGCTGGTACGACCTGCCCTCACCCGAAGAACGGCCCCCGTCCTGGTGGTGGCGGCATCTGGTGATCATGCCGACCCCCGACAAGGGCGAGCATCCGGACGAGCACGAGTTCCTGGTGAACTTCTTCCCGATCGAGGACAACCGTGTCATCGCCTGCATGGGCTCTTGGGGCCTTGAAATGCCGCGTACCACCGAGGCGTTCGTCGAGTCGGCCCGCCGGGTGCGGGCGCCGTTGTTCGCGGCCGCGATGGACCGGTCGACCCCGACCTCCGAGGTACATCTGACCCGCTCGACCGGGAACAAGTGGCGCCGCTACGACCGGCTCCGCACCCCGCCGGAGCGCCTGGCGTTCGTCGGCGACTCGATCTGCGCGTTCAACCCGTTCTACGCGCAGGGCATCAGTTCCGCCGCGGGCTCGGCACTGCTGTTGCGCGAGCACCTCTCCCGTGCCGGGCGTCTCGGCCCGGAGTTCTCCGCGCGATTCCTCGCGGCGCAACGAAAGCTGCTCAACGTGCCGTGGAGCCTGGCGATGGCGAGGGATCAGGGCTACGCCTGCGCGGTGGGCACCGAAAAGGCGCCCGAGTGGAGGCGCAGGCTGCTCGAAGCGGTGTCCGGGCCGGCCTTCAGGCTCATCGTCGGTGCCGCCCGCGAAGACGACGTCGTCGACGAGCACTTCGCGAAGGTGTTCAACCTCGACGAATCGCTGCGCGACATGATGACGAACCCGCGGGTGATCGCGGGGCTCGTGCGCTACCGGATCCGGGCCGCGCTGGGACGGCACCGGGTCCCGTTCGACTTCGACGCCCGCGCCGAACCGCCGGTCACGGACTATTCGCCGAAAGGCGCCGCCGCCGAAGCTGCGGTCTCCCGGTGAGCGCCCTGTGCGGGCCGGACGCGGAAGCCGTCACGCGAGGACTCGGTTTCGACTGTCACGACGTCTCCCCGTGGCTCTCGATCCGCGCGCCGTGGACGGAAGCCCACTGGACGATGCCGCTACTGGAACTGCTCGTCGTCGGCGGAGCCGTGTTCGCGCTGGTGCACGCCGTCCGGCGGTACCGCCAGGGCGACTCGACGAATCTGGCGTTGTGGTGCGCTTCGCTGGTCTACCTCTTCGTCATCGAACCGCCGTTGTACTTCCCGGAGTGGTTCGGCCTCGAGCGGCAGTACGGCTTCATCTTCGCCCACAACCGGTTCACCGTGCAGTTCATGTGGGATCGGCTGCCGCTCTACATCGTGGCGTTCTACCCGATGATCAGTCAGCTCGCCTACGAACTCGTCCGGTCGCTCGGGATCTTCCGTGCCCGGGGCGCCTTGATCGGGTCCGTGGCCGTCGCCTTCGCCTGTCAGGTCTTCTACGAGGTCTTCGATCATCTCGGCCCGCAGGTGAAATGGTGGGCCTGGAACGGGAACAACCGGATCGTCAATCACCCGGCGCTGGATTCGGTGCCGATGACCAGCATGTTGCTCTTCGCGTCCGTATCGATGGGCGCCATGACCTATCTGGTGGTGCGGCTGGCGGGCGGCGCGCGGCGAGGGTGGTCACTGGTGGCGCGCATCTTGCCGGCCGGGGTCCTCACCCCGCCGAGCATGGCGATCGCCGGGCTCCCGTCGAGCCTGCTCGACGGGAACGTGACCGCGCAGGTGTGGGTTCTCGGCGTCGAGCTGGCCCTGCTGTGGCTGGCCGGAATCTGGATCTTCGTCCGGCACGGACGTCCCGAAGAGCCTTTGGCACCCTTCGCCCGGTTCTATCCCGCTGTCTATCTGGGCGGGATGGCCGTGTTCTGGGTGGGTGGCGTCATCGAGAACGGCACTTCGATCGGGAGCGGCTTGTACGCACTGGCCTGCTTCGTGACCGCAGGGCTGATGCTGGGCGCGCTGTACCGGGTGCGCCGCGCGACACCTGCCACCGTCTGAGATTCTCCGTTCGGGGAAGATGAGGCGTATGGGGCACCACGGATGGCGGGGGAACCCGCCCGGAACCGAGCGCGAGGCGCGCCGCCGGATCGTCGAGGCGGCGACGGCGTGCATCGACCGGGTCGGTCTCGCCAAGACCAGCCTCTCGGACGTCGCCGCGGAAGCGGGTGTGACTCGGCAGACCGTCTATCGCTACTACCCGAGCCTCGCGGACATCCTCAGCGCGGTCGCGCTCGACCGGGTCGAGGAGTTCGCCGGGCGGATGGAACGGCATCTGGCCACGTTCGCCGACCCCATCGAGGTCGCCGTGGAGTCGGTGGTGTTCGGCGTCCGCGCGGTCCCCGACGAGCCGTACCTGGGACTGCTCCTGAAAGCGGGCGAGGCCGACGTCTTCACCGTCGCGGTCACTTCGGCGCAGTCGTTCGCGCTCGGCGCGCGGATCCTCCGGAACGTGCCGGTCGACTGGACGGCGGTGGGCGTCACGACCGACGACGACTTCGAGGGGCTCGCCGAAATGCTGATGCGGCTGTTCCTGTCGTTCCTGCAGTACCCCTCGACACCGGCGCACACCGACGAGCGGTTGCGCTCCATGGTCCGCCGCTGGATCGGCCCCGCGCTGGCCGCACGGCCGTGACAATCGAAGCCCGTGAAGTATCAACGCGGATGGTAGTAATTCACCGACAATAGCCGGGGTTCTTGTCTGGCCTTCACGATGCTGCCACCCTCGCCGAAGACGATCATCGGCGAAAGGGGAGTGCATGGGCTGGTGGTGGCAGGCATTCTTCGACGCCGCACCGTGGTCGCTGCTCGTCGCCGCGGCCGGTGCGGGTGTCGCCGAATTCGTCGCGCGCTTGACCGGAAAACGGCGCGGCCGGTTCGCGGTCGTACTGGATTTCGCTTTGCTGGCAGCGCTTTTCGCGGTCCTTCTGATCGTTTTCGTGCCGGCGCCGACGGCGGCACGCGGCTCGTCGGTGAGTCTTCACCTGCTGGGGGACGTCCTGCCTGTCTTCAGCGACAGTCCGGAACTTGCCTTGTTCCAGTTGGCGGGCAACGTCTTCCTGCTGACGCCGCTCGCGATCCTGTTGCCGGTGCGCTTCGGCTGGGCGAAGCCCGTGTCGCGGATCGTCCTGTCGGCGTTCCTGGTGTCCGTGTCGATCGAATGTCTTCAGGTCTGGCAGGACGCCGGCCGGGTGGGTTCGCTGGACGACGTCCTGTGCAACACGATGGGGGCCGCGCTCGCGGCCTGGTGCGGAAGCCAGTGGCGTGGCCGGACGACGTCGGGCAATGTCCGCGTGTGGCACCGATCGGGGATCGAGGTCCGGCGTTCCGGTGTGGTGCACGCGCGCCGCGGGCAACGGTTGATCGGTCGCGTGACCTTGAGCGATCTGCCGCCGTTGGCCGAAGGCGCGACCCTTGAGATCACCCTGTCCGAATCGGACGGTGGAGCCCTTCTCGTTTCCGCGCAGGCGTCGGTGGCGGCGTGAACCGCCGGCGCTACCTCGGCCGGACGGCGGCGAGGACCGCGTCCAGGCTGGGAAGCCAGCGCTGCCGGGGATCCGGCGCGGAGAGCCATTCCGCGTGGGCCTCGGCGCGTCCGGAATCGGCGGGCAAGGGGAGCAGCGTGCCCCAGGCGAGTACTTCGACATGCTGCGGCAGGGAGATCCGCGGGGGAATCAGGCCGTCGGTCTCCGCGAGGATGGCCACGCGCGGGCCCTGCTGGGTCAGCACCGCCATGGCGGGACCTCCGCAGCCGGTGTCGGCGAGCCGGGTGAGGACCTGGGCACCGTTGATCTTGGGCAGGGTCACCGCGCAGATCCCGCCTTCCAGTACCAGGAACGGCTGCGGGCCCCGCCATTTCAGCGACCAGCCGAAGAGACGGCTGTAGAAGGCGTCGCCGCGGGGGCGGATCGAGCGTGACTCGACCGGAAGCACTTGGTGGTCCAGCGACATCGTCGGCGCCTTCCGAGCGGGGGTGGGGGACTCCGCACAGCGTAACGGCACTCAGTGCCACTAGCAAGTGGCTGCTACCGTCCCGCTATGACCGATTCGCCGCGCCGAGCGCCGGTGACCCGAGCCGGCGCGACCCCCGCGGGCAGGCGCCGCCTGCGCCGCGCGCTCGCGGCGGCGGCCGTGGACCTGTTCGCGGCCAAGGGCTACGAGGCCACCACGGTGGACGAGATCGCGGCGGCCGCGGGGGTCGGCCGCCGGACGTTCTTCCGGTACTTCGACGCCAAGGACGACGTGCTCTTCGCCAACCACGACGAAATCGTGGCCGAGATGGAGGAGACGTTCGCCGCCGCGGACCCGGATCGTGATCCGGTGGAGGTGGCTTGTTCCGCCGTCGGTCTTGTCCTTGACTCCTATGCCGCGGAACTCGACGTGTCGCTCAAGCGGTTCACCCTGACACGAACGGTTCCTTCCTTGCGGGACAAGGAGGTCGCGACCGTCGACCGCTATCAGCGCGTGCTCGCCCGCTACTTGCGGGCGCGGTTCACGGAGCAGGGCGACGAGTCGGCGAGCCTGAGGGCGGCGGTGGCCGCCGCGGCGATCGCGGCCGCGAACAACCATGTGCTGCGGCGCTGGCTGCGCAGTGGCGGGCAGGACGACATCGCCGCCAGCGCGGCGGAGGCCTTCGCGCTGGTGATCGACGCTTTCAGGGTCGAAGAACCGCCGGACGAAACGACGCTGGTGGCGGTGATGACCACGGCGACGCCCCTGCACGCCGTCATCGCCAAGGTCAACGCCGCCTTGAACGAGCCGTAAGCCATCTGGCACTCAGTGCCAAGCAGGCGCGCCCCGCCTTTGACTACGCACGGTGAGTCGGTCTGAAGGTAGGGTGACGCCTGATGATCGACCGACAGCGCCTGCGGGTGTGGCGGGACGCCCTGCGCTACACGGCCTACGCCGGAACGGATGCCCCGCCGAAGCGTTCGGCGGGGCTGCGCTGGCTGCGCGCTCTCGCGATCGTCGCGTGTGGACTGTGGGCGGGTTTCGTCACGTTCTCGACCGTTTCGGTGCCGCCGCCCTTGAAGACGTTCAACGTCCTCATCTCCGTGCTGCCGTGCCTGCTGGCGGTGCGCTCACCGCTGTGGGGATGGCGTGTCCTGATCGTCGGCATCGTGAGCACCCCGCCGACCTTGCCCGGAATCGCCGAGTCCTGGGGCTGGCCATGGGCGCCGGGACTCGCGGTCACCGCGGCGCTCGTCTTCTATCTGGTGGGGGAGAGCAACGATCAGCCGCAACTCGCGTGGGCGGGGCTGATCTCGTTCGGTGCCGCCACCCCATTCCTTCGTGACTGGCGGGACGCGGCGTTGCTCGTGCTGCTGGGCGGGATCTTGTTCTTCCTCGGCAACACGGTCCGCCAGCGAAGGCTCGCCGAAGAAGAACGCGCGGCGCAACAGGAACGCAGGCTCGCCGAGGAGACCCGGGCGGCCCTGCTGGAGGAACGCGCGGGAATCGCGCGGGAGCTGCATGACGTGGTCGCACACCACATGTCCGTGCTCGCTCTTCGCGCCGACTCGGCGCGGTTCCGGTTCGCGGATCACGGCAAGGCCGATCGCGAGGCCGAAATCTGGCGGGAGTTCGCCGACCTCGCCGGAACCGCCCGCGAGGGCCTGACCGAGCTGCGCAGGTTGCTCGGGGTGCTCCGGTCCGAGGAACATGTGCCCGCGGTCGCTCCGCAGCCGGGGTTGGGCAAGGTGGTCGAACTCGTCGAAGGGGTCAAGGCCGCCGGCACCGAGTGTGAGCTCGACCTGCGCGGCGACCTCGACGCGGTGCCGGTCGGGGTCGCGTTGTCGGTGTTCCGGATCGTGCAGGAAGCCCTCAGCAACGCGATCCAGCACGCGCCAGGAGCGGCGATCTCCGTCGACCTCACGGCCGGTCCGGAGGCGGTCCGGCTGCGTATCGACAACGGCCGCGGCGACGGTCCGAAGAGGACGGAGCCGATGCGAAGCGGGCACGGTCTGGTGGGAATGCGGGAGCGGGCCGCTATGCTCGCGGCTGATCTTGAGGCAGGGGAGCGCGCCGACGGCGGTTTCCGCGTCGCCTTGACCGTTCCGCTCGATCGTGAGGGGCGTCTGGAACCGTGATCTCGGTGGTCATCGCCGACGACCAGACCATGGTCCGGCAGAGTTTCCGCGCGGTGCTCGACGCGCAGCCCGACATCCGGGTGGTCGGGGAGGCCGCGGACGGGAACGCCGCCGTCGCGCTGTGCACGGAACTCGAACCGGATGTCGTGCTGATGGACGTCCGCATGCCCGAACTCGACGGTCTCGAAGCGACCCGGCGGATCGTGGCGGGTCTGCCGGAGGTCCGCGTGCTGATCCTCACCACCTTCGACATCGACGAGTACGTGTTCGGCGGGCTGCGGGCGGGCGCCAGCGGCTTTCTCCTGAAGGACTCGCCGCTGGACGACCTGGTCACCGCCGTCCGGGTGGTATCCGCGGGCAACGCGCTCTTCGCGCCGACGATCACCAGGCGGCTGATCGGCGAGTTCGCCCGCACACACGCCTCGGCTCACACGGGTCACTCCCTCGTGGCCGAGCTGACCGCGCGAGAGACGGAAGTGCTCAGGCTGATCGCGCGTGGCCTTTCCAACGTGGAGATCGCCGAAGCGCTGGTGATCGCGGAGCAGACGGCGAAATCCCACGTCAGCAGGGTTTTCGGCAAACTCGGCGTGCGTGATCGCGCGCAAGCGGTCGTGGTCGCGTACGAGGCGGGGCTCGTCGTGCCCGGGAACAGTCCCTGATACCCCGACCCTCATTCCTCGGCGTCAGGTGCGTTTTCCCGGCCCTCCCTCGTGTAGAGCAAGAGAAACGCGAGGATGCCCGCGATCCCGGCGACGACGCAGACATTGTCGGCGATATCGGTGCCGAACGTCGTCACGATCGGCCCGGAACCGACGACGATGCCGAGTGTTTGCCCGGCGACGACCAGGAAGCCGCCGAGGAGGAACGCGAACAGGCAGATGCGGGTCGCGGCCAGCAGGATCCGGTACACGGCGATCACGCTCCAGGAAGCCACAGCAAGCCGACGGCCATCAGTACGCCGAACAGCAGGGTGGGCAACAGGTAGTAGAGGACGACCGGGACGAAGATCCGTACCGGGTTGATCTCGGCGATGCCCGCCGCGACATAGAGCGGCGCGGCACCGGGCGGCGAGCACCCTTCGGACGACGCCCATACGAGGATCGCCGCGAAAGCGATGTGCGGTGGAATGCCCGCGGCCGTGAGCGCGGCGAACGCCACGGGTCCCACGGCGGCGACCGTGGACGTCGTGTTGAGCGGTCCGGCGACGAGCACGATGACGACACCGACCACGATCGCTGCCACCAGCGGAGAGACCCCGGTGAGCCCTTCGAGGTAGGGCTTGAGCTGATCGTCGAGGCCGAGCGTCTTCAGCACGTTCGACGCGGCGAACGCGGAGATCATCGTGACTCCGACCAGGCCGAGTTTGGGGCCGACCGCGCCGAAGAGATCCCACCATCGCGCCCGGCCCTTCGGCAGCAGCCTGCGCTCGACGAGCAGGCCGACCAGCAGCATGACGATCGGCAGCCAGATGAGCAGCGGGATCGCGTCCGGAGCGTCCACGCCGATGCGGGCCGAGACGAAATCCGCGGTCGGCGGTGCGGTGAGCAGGATCGGGACGGCGATCGAACCGAGGACGACCAGCGACGGCCAGCCGACCTTGAACGACGCGCGCAGGGGGTGGATGTCCTGTGGTTCCATCGCTTGCACACCACGGCGTTTCACGATGACGTAGGCCATGATCAGCCGCATCCCCACCATCCAGGCGCCGGTGACGAAGATCGTCGCGACGATGTCGCCCGCGCTGAGCACCGGCACCACGGTCGGGGCGGCCAGGAGGATGAAGAAGGCGCCGCTGAAGGGGAAGGTGGCGCCGACGCCGGCGTTCCCGGACAGGACCAGTGCCGCGGTCTCACCGCTCGCCTTGGACCTTTTCATCCAGGGGATGGTGATCGACCCGACCGTGGCGACGATCGCGGCACCGTTGTGGGCGACCGCGCCGAACAGTCCTGAAGCGACGGTCGCGGCGTAGGCCGATCCGCCCCGGCGGCGCCCGAGGAACGAACTGAGAATGTCGACCATCCGCTGTACCAGCCCGGTCCTGGTGAGCAGTTCGCTGACGAAGACGAACGCCAACGCGGCGAAGGTGATCTCGGACTTCAGCCCGTCGAGCAGGCTTTCCCAGGCGACGGCGAAGAAGTCCGTGCCCGCGAAGGCGGCGGTGACGAGGAAGCCGATGACCATCGCTTCGCCGATGTTGCGTTTGAAGACCGCATTCCACACGACGATGGCGGCGATGAACGCGACCAGCGCCAGGATCGCGTTCACGCGTGGGTCCGTGCTGTGGTGTCGGTGACGAGGCCGGCTTCGCGGTATGCGGCCTTGGCTTCCGGTCCGGAAAGGAATCGGAGCAGGTCCGCGGCTTCGGGCGGGGCCGAGCGGCCGAGCGCGGCCGAGAGTTCGCTGTAGTGCTGGGCTCCGTCCGGGAGCGGGCCGACGATCCGCGCCCGCGGGACGAACTTCAGTTCGCTGATCTGCTGGACCGCGAGGTCGGCGCGGCCATCGGTGACGGCGAGCGCGGTGAAGCCCTTCTCCACCACCGTGGCGCGTGCGTTCACCTCGTCGGCGATGCCCAGGTCTTCCAGCAGCCGGGCGAAGTGGATCCCGCTCGCGCCGCTACGGGAGTAGGCGACCGACCGGGCCGAGGTGAGGGCCGTGCACAGAGCGTCCACCGTGCCGATGTCAGGGTCGCCGAGTTCCGGCGCGGTGGCGATGCCGATACCGCTTTTCGCCAGTACCACGCGGGATTCAGGGGTGACCGCGCCGGCGGTTTCCAGTCCGGCGAAGGCGGTGGAAACGGCGATCACGACGTCGGGCTCGGCGCCGTCGCGGATCTTCTCGACGAGGATGGTGGTGGGGTCGAACGTGACCTCGACGTCGAGGGCGTGCTTCGCCTTGAATGCGTCGAGCAGGACGTCGTCCAGCGGTTTCTTGACGGAGAGTGCGCTGAAGAGGCTGATCATGGGGTGTCCTTTCGGGCGGGTGGGGAGTGGAGGGCGTCGCGCTGACGATCGGTCAGCGGCCGGGTGGCGCGGCCTCGCAGGAGCAGGAAGATCTCCGCGGTGTGCTCGAGTTCTTCGAGGGTGTCCAAGGCGGTGTCGAGATTCGTCCCGGCGACCACCGGGCCGTGGTTGGCGAGCAGCAGTGCCGGATGTCCGACGGCGGCGCGGGCGATCGGCTCGGCGACGCCCGGATCCCCTGGCGGGTGGTAGGGGAGCAGCGGGAGGCGGCCGACCCGCATCGCGAAGTAGGCGGTCAGCGGTGGAAGGGCGTCGTGCGGGTCGAGATCGGCCAAGCACGAGACGGCGGCGGAATGCGTCGAGTGGGTGTGCACGACCGCGGTGTCGGACGGCCGCCGTCGCAGCACGGTCGCGTGAAAGAAGGCTTCCTTCGACGGCGGTGGTCCGGCGAGGTGGTTTCCGTCGGCGTCGATGACCGACAGATCTCCGGGTCGTATGGTGCCGAGGCAGGCCCCGGTCGGCGTGACGAGGATCTGCTCGCCGTAGCGCAGCGAGATGTTGCCCGTGCGGCCGTGGGTGAGTCCGCGGTCGTACAGCGATCTGGCCGCGGCGATGACGCGTTCGCGGTGGAGCCGGTCGGTGCTCATGAGCCGGACGCCGTCGCGAGCAGGTCCGGATCGCCGAAGTTGCCGGATTTGAGCAACAGTGCGGGCTGTCGGTCCTCGACCGGGTGGATCCACGGCACGCCGGGAGCGGCTTCGGCGCCGATGACGCCGCCGCGGACGCCGAGCGCCGTGACCACCGCGCCGGAGGTTTCGCCGCCGGCGGCCACGAGCCTGCGCACACCGCGCTCGACGAGACCGACGGCGATGAGCCCGGTCGCCTTCTCCAGGATCTCGGCGGCTCGCGAGACACCCAGTTCTTGTTGCGTACGGCGAAGATCAGCCGGGCTCGACGAGGAGTAGACGAGCGGTCCGGGCTCGGTCAGGGTGTCGTACCAGGCGAGTGCGCCCGCGGCGAGCGCGTCCGGATCCGGCGTGGCCACCGGGTCGAGGCGGTGTGCGGGACGTCCGAGCCGTTTCATGACGGCGACCTGCTCCAGTGTTCGTGCCGAGCAGCTTCCGGACAGTACGGCCGCCGGGCCGGTCGGGGGAGACGTGTCGGTCAAGGTCGTCGTCGTGGAGGCTCGCGCGGCGGCGAGCCCGGCCGCGAGGCCCGCCGCGCCCGCGACGAGTGGCGAGTCGGCCGCGATCCGGCCCAGCAGCCGCAGGTCTTCTTCGGTGAGCGCGTCGACGAGTACGTATCCGCTCTTGCCGTCGATCGCTTCGCGTACGGCGGTCTCGCCGCGCCGGAGGATGTCGTGCGTGACGAGGGCGACCGGTGTGGTGGTCTGTTCTCGCAGCAGACGGGGCAGGTGCGAGTCCGTCATCGGCGTCGCGGGGTGGTCGCGCATGGGCGATTCGGCCAGCAGGGTGTCACCGACGAAGAGGTGGCCCTGGTACTGCGTTCGCCCATGCTCTGGTGAGCTGGGCGTCGTCAGGACTCTTGCGGGTGACAGCGCCCGCGAAAGCGCGTCGAGAACCGGGCCGATGTTGCCGCGTGGCGTCGAGTCGAAAGTGGAGCAGTACTTGAAGTAGATCTGTCCGGCCTTCCGGTTCCGCAACCATCGCAGCGCTCGCATGGACATCGAGACCGCCTCCGCGGCGGCGATCGCGCGGCTCTTGAGGGCGATCACGATCGCGTCGTGCGGCGGTGTGACCTCGCCTTCGGGCGGGACCCCGAAGAACAGCACGGTGCGCAGCCCGCCCCGGCGGAAGGCGACGGCGACGTCGGTCGCGCCGGTGAAGTCGTCGGCGATCGCGCCGAGCACGCCGGTCATTCCCCGATCACCGCCTTCAGCCTCGCGGCGGCGCTGCGGGGCCCGGACACGACGGGGATGCCGAGCGCGGCCGACAGCTCGTCCGAGGCCGGGGCGAGGGAGTACTGGGCGAGCAGGACGAGGTCCCAGCCACGAGCTCGTGCCTGGCAGGTCTCGATGAGCTCGTCCGGCGCGAGAAGTCCGCCGACCTCGATGGGGATCCCTTTGTCGCGTGCCGCCTGCTCGAAGCGTGCCGTCGAGTCGCTCAGCGCCGTGGCCAGGGAGGCGACCACGAGAATCCTGGTGCGGCCACTGGAGAGCGCGTCGTCGAAGGCCGCCTCGTCCGGGGCGAGGAGCGGGACCGGCGCGTCGACCTGCTTCGTCACTTCGCCGTAAAGCGAGCACGTGAGCAGGACACCGTCTGCGCCGCCGGAGACCGCGTAGTCGATGAGCCGGCGCATCCGATCGTCCAACGCCGGGGTGCGGCCGCTCTCGCCGACGTCGGCCAGCAGCCGGTCGTCGAGGATGTTCCACGGGCGGGCCCGCGGGAATCCTTTCTCCAGGGCGGTCACAGCGGGTGGGATCGCGGCCGGGGTGGCGCTGATCAACGCGATGCGAGGGTTCATCGGCTGTGCTCCTTGATCCAGCTCAGACCTGCTTCGGTGCCGGTGGCCGGCTTGTACTCGCAGCCGATCCAGCCGTCGTATCCCACGGAACGGAGCGTGCCGAAGACGTCGGTCCAGGGGATGCCGCCGGTACCGGGCTCGGCCCGGCCGGGTGAGTCGGCGATCTGCAGATGGGCCGCCTTGGGCAGGAACTCCCGTAGCGCCGTGACGACGTCCTTCTCGTCGATGGAGGCGTGGTAGACGTCGAAGAGCAGGCGTACGTGGGGCTCGCCGATCGCGTCGCACACCGCGGCCGCGTGTGCCTGGTCGTCGAGGAGGAAGCCTGGCGCGTCCTGTTTGTTCTGTGCCTCCAGCAACAGCCGGACGCCGCTGTCTTTTGCCTGGTCCGCGGCCCACGCGATGTTGGCGACGTAGTGCGCGAAGGCACGGTCACGGGAGACGTCGGTGGGCCGGATCCCGGCGGGCAGGTGCAGGAACGAACTGTTCAGGGTCGTGGCGTACTCCAGGCCGAGCTGCACACCCGCGCGGAACTCGGCGGTGCGGCCGGGAAGGCACGCGTAGCCGAGCCGCTCGGGGGAGCCGGGTTCGCCGGTCGGGGAGTTGATCAGGATCTGGGTCAGGCCGGCGTCGGCGAGACGCCGGACGAGCGTGGTGGCGGGGAAGGAGTACGGCGACGCGTACTCGACGGCGGTGAAACCTGCCGCCGCTGCCGCGTCGAAGCGCTGTTCGAAGGGGAGTTCGGTGAACAGCCACTTGAGGTTGGCGGCGAAGCGGAGTCCATTGTGGAGGATCATCGGCGCCCCGCCGTCTCGTGGCCGGGGTTGACGAGGTTGGCGGGGGCGCGGCCCTGGAGGACGTCGATCACCTGCTGGGCGGCCATCATGCTGGAGCGGGACCGGGCCTGTTCCGTCGCGGCCCCGATATGGGCGGTGATCACGACGTTGTCGAGCCCGCGCAGCCTGCTGTCGAGCGGCAAGGGCTCTTCCGTGAGCACGTCCAGGGCCGCGCCCGCCAGCACGCCGTTCTCCAGCGCGTCGGCGAGGGCCTCCTCGTCCACCACTTCACCGCGCGCGGTGTTGATCAGGAAGGCCCCGGGTTTGATCTTTCGCAGTGCGGACGCGTCGATCAGGTGACGGGTGGAGTCGTCGAGGAAAAGGTGCAGGCTGAGGAAGTCGGCCTCCGCCAGGACTTCGTCGAAGGTGCGGGCTTCGACGCCGGTCTCCGCCAGGAAGTCGCGGTCGGGGTACGGATCGTGGGCGACGACCCGCATCCCGAACGCCAGCGCCAGCCGCGCCACCGTCTTGCCGATCGATCCCAGCCCGATCAGGCCCAGCACGGCACCGTCGAGTTCCCGTCCGCTGCGCTGCTCCCAGCGGCCCGCCTGGACGCTCGCGATGTTCTGGGGGATGAGGCGGGCGCAGTTGAGCATGAGCGCGAGGACGTGCTCGGCGACCGACCGGCGGTTCGCGCCGGGGGTGTAGGTGACGGCCACGCCGGCTCGGGTCGCCGCGTCGAGGTCGATGTTGTCGTAACCGGCTCCGCAGCGGCCGAACACCTTGAGCCGCTTCGCGCCTTCGATGACACCGGCGGGGAAGACATCGGTGCCCGCGACGATCCCGTCGGCGTCGCGTACGAGGTCGGCCAGGGGAGTGGCGGTGGCCTCGCGCTGCGCGGGGCTGGTGAAGACGGTGTCGAAACCCGCGTCCGACAGCAGCTGGTCGACCTCGCCGCCGGGCTTCAGATACGAGGTCGTCACGAGTACGCGCATGGTCATCGGGTTCGTTTCTCCTGTTCGGGGCGGCCTGATGCGAATACTATAGGATTTGTGTCAATACTATAGCCAGGCAAGATCAAGCCCCCGGGCCGCGCGGGATATCGTGATGCGACTAAGGAGGGACACATGGCTTCCCCGCGGAAGTCCGGACGGCAACCGCTCGCCGATCGGATGTACGAGGTGCTGCTGGGTCAGTTCACCGACGGCCGATGGTCCGCGGGCGAACCGGTCAACATCGGTGCGCTGTCACGAGAACTCGACGTCAGCCAGACGCCGCTCCGGGAGGCGTTGGCGCGGCTGGAGCACACCGGGCTCGTCCGCCGTGAAGCGCTCAAGGGTTACCGGGTCGCCCCGCTGCTCACCGAGTTCGAGCTGATCAAGCTGATGGACGCCCGTCTGGTCCTCGAACCCGCGCTCGCTTACGAGGCCGCCCGCCGGACGACCCCCGAGTTCCTCGATGAGGTCTTGAAGAGTGTCGACGACCTCGCCCGCGCCGCCACGTCGCCCGACACGGCGGCCTTCAGCGCCTATTGGACGATCGACGAACGGTTCCACCTGCTCATCGCCGCTCAGGCGGACAACCCGTTCCTGGAGAAGGCCTACCGGTCGCTCGGTGGCCAGGTGCAGAGGTTCCGGTTCTTCGCGAAGCTCGGCTCCGCCAGGGGAGCGCCCGGACTGGCGGCTGAGGAGCATCGCACCGTCTACGCCGCCTTGGTGGCGGGGGAGGCCGACGGGGCGGCGGCCGCCATGCGGCGGCATATCGAGAACGCGAAGCAGCGCGTTCTCGAAGACCGGAGGTCGGTCGAGGCGGCCGACCTCCCCGCGGGTCGCTGAATCATCTAAGTGTATAACGACCTATTCAGCTCGGCTGGCTTAAAAGCCACCACATAGCCCTCAAAAACCCGGCCACGAGCCCAAGGGGCCCGTGGCCGGGTCGCGACTAGTTGTCGAGGCCGAGGAAGAACTCCCGGATGTCCGCGGCGAGCAGATCCGGAACCTCCATCGCGGCGAAGTGACCGCCGCGTTCGAATTCCGACCAGTGCCTGATGTCGAACAACCGCTGGGCGAGTTGGCGTACCGATCGCGTGATGTCATGCGGGAGTACGGCCACGCCGAGCGGCACGCGGCAGGGGGTGCTCACCTTTCCGGCGTCGTGGTGCAACCGCGCGGACGAGGCCGCGGTCGCGGTCAGCCAGTACAGCGAGATGTCGGTGAGCATCCGGTCGTCGTCGACCGGCGTGCGCGGGTCCGTCCACTGCGCGAAGCGTTCGGCGATCCACGCGAGCTGTCCGACCGGTGAGTCGGTCAACGCGTAGCCGATGGTCTGCGGGGTGGCGATCTGCAGCGCCTGGTACGGCGGACGATTCGCCATGAGCTGCTTCACCTTTTCGAGGCGGGCTTCGTCCTCTTCGGACAGTTCGATGCCGGCTTCGGGGTCCGGCCGGGTCGGCAGGTAGTTCACGTGCACGCCGACGACGTGCTCCGGTGCCACCGCGCCGAGTGCTGTCGAAATACCTGAGCCGAAGTCGCCGCCTTGGGCGCCGTAGCGCTCGTAGCCGAGTCGGCGCATCAGCTCGGCCCAGGCCCGTGCGATCCGCTCGACGCTCCAGTCGCGTTCGTGGGTCGGCCCCGAGAAGCCGTACCCCGGAATCGACGGGATCACCAGGTGGAAATCGTGCGTCAGTGGCTCGATCATGCCCAGGAACTCCAGGAACGAACCGGGCCACCCGTGGGTGAGGACCAGCGCGAGTGCGTCCGGATTCGCCGATCGGACGTGCACGAAGTGGATGTTCTGGCCTTCGATCTCGGTGGTGAAGTGCGGCAGTTCGTTGAGTTCGGCTTCGTGGGCGCGCCAGTCGTAGCCGGTTCGCCAGTACTCGGCGAGTTCTCTGAGCCGGGCGAGCGGGAATCCGTAGTCCGAGCCCGCGTCGGCGACCTCGTTGGGCCAGCGGGTGCGGGCCAGCCGGTCGGCGAGGTCGTCGAGGTCGGCTTGGGGGATGTCGATGCGGAAGGGCTTGATCACGGCGCGGTCTCCACAGTTCGTTGGGTTGCTAAACGTTTGGTTGCCAAACGATACCGCAATCGTTCGGGCGCCCAACGATTCGGTTAGACTCGTCACATGGACGACCCCTCGCAGGAGCCGCGTGACGGCTGGCGAATGCTGCCCAGCTGGCTGCTCACGCAGACCGCGAACCACGCGCATCGCCTGGTGACCGACGGGTTTTCCGCGGTCGACGCCCGCGGCTACCACTACCGCGTGCTGGCGACGCTGGACGAGTCCGGGCCCGCCAGTCAGGCGGCGCTGGGCCGTCGGAGCGGCATCCACGTGAGCGAGATGGTCGCGACGATCAACGAGCTCGCCGAACGCGAACTGGTCGAGCGTGCCCCGGATCCGGCTGATCGGCGGCGCAACGTCGTCTCGCTGACCACGGCGGGCAAGCGGCAGCTGCGGCGGCTGGAGAAACAGCTGGCCGAACGCCAGGACGAACTGCTGGCGCCGCTTTCGCCCGAGGAGCGGGAGCAGTTCACCGAGCTGCTGTCCAAGCTGCTGGATCACCACGACCGGCGAAGCGGCGAGGCCGGCTAGTTGGGGTGGCTGAAGGGACTCGCCCTTGCTGCAGGCGTGGGGGGGGGGGGGGGGGGGGGGGGGGGGGCCGGCCCCACATGGGCTGTTGGGCCACGCCCCACCAAGACAAAACAC
>NZ_JBITKV010000004.1:623267-707808 GCF_044461365.1 Amycolatopsis sp. NPDC049868
GTTTTGTGGGGGGCTTCGCAAAACCCAGTTGGGGGACAATGCCCCCCCCTTCTTTGGTGCCCCCCCCCCACGCCACATTTGCTCCACTCCTCAATGGACGGACTTGAGAATCAACGACGCAGGACACTAGAACCCTTGGACGGAAGCCAGAAACGCTTGGCGGGCGTCGGAAGTGCCGTGCTGGGGCCAGAGGGCTTGCAGTGGTACATGTACGGTCGGCCGCAGTTCCAGGACGAGAACGGCGCCGCCCGCCGCCGGTCCGGGCGGTGCGGTCACGAAGGCGACCCCTTCGGTGTCGAGGACGGCGGTGACCGGTGGCGTTCCCTGGATGGGGTTGCGGCGGACGCGTGGTTCGAATCCCGCGTCGCGGCAGAGGTTGACGAGCAGGTCGGTGTATCCGGATCGGCCGGGGTGACCCCAGACGGTGATCTCTTCGCCGTCGAGGTCGCTCAGCCCGAGTTCCTCGCGGTCGGCGAGGCGGTGACCGGCGGCCACGGCGACGTTGAGCCGCTGCCGGATCAGGGTGGTTCCGACCAGGCCGTGCGCGAGGGTCAGCGCGCGGCCGAGGCCGAGGTCCAGTTGCCCGCCGAGGAGCTGCGCGATCAGTTCGTCGGGGTAGCGCTGGTTGACGTCGATGATGAGCCCGGGGTCGGTCTGGTGTTTGCGCAGCAGGGCGGTGACCTCGTCGCCGGTGACGGCAGGGGTGTGGCCGACGCGGAGTCGTTCCGGTTCGCTCCGGCCGATGCGGCGGGCGCGCTGGACGGCGGAGTCGGCGATACCGTGCAGGAGGTGGGCGTCGGCGATCAGTGCCTGCCCCGCGGGGAGCACGGTGACCCCGGTGGCGCTCCGCTCGAGCAGGGGGACGCCGACTTCCCGCTCGAGCGTGCGCACCGAGGTCGACAGCGCCTGCTGGCTCAGGTGCAGCCTGGTCGCCGCGCGGGTGAAGCTGCCTTCTTCGGCGACGGCGATGAGGTGGTTCAGCTTGTACAGGTCCAGGCCCACCCCGGGGTTCCCCTTCGTGTTCGGTCTACGGCGTCTTGGTCAGGGTAAGGGTCAGCGCGTGGTGTAGCCGCCGTTCGGGAACATCGTCTGGCCGGTGAACCAGCCGCCGTCGGTGGCCAGGAAGCGGATGATCGGGACGATGTCCTCGATCTTCGTCAGTCGTCCGCCCTTGGCCTGGGACTTGTGGAATTCGACCCGCTCGGGGGTTTCCTGCGGGTAGAAGAACGGGGTGTCCATCGGGCCGGGCGCGACGACGTTGACCGAGATGCCGCGGTCGGCGAATTCTTTGGCGGCCGCCCTGGTGAAGTGCTCCAGCGGGGCTTTGCCGCCGGCGTAGGTGGAGTAGCCGTCGGTGAAGGCCGCCAGCAGTGAGGTGCCGAGGCTGATGATCTTGCCGTTGTCGGAGAGGCGTCGGCCGGCTTCCTGGATGAAGAAGTAGGCGGCTTTCGCGTTGACCGCGAACATGCGGTCGTAGTCCTCTTCGGTGGTTTCGAGGATCGGCTTGCGCAGGACCATGCCGGTGGTGTTGACCGCGATGTCGGCGCCGCCGAAGGTGTCGACGGCGGTGTCGAAGAGGCGGCGGACGTCGGCGACCTCGGTCAGGTCGCCTTGGACGGCGACGGCTTCGGAGCCGGCGCCGCGGACGGCTTCGACGGTCTTCTCGGCGTCGGCCGCGGAGGCGTCGCCGTGGTAGTGGACGACGACCTTGGCGCCGGCTTCGCCGAGTGTGGTGGACAGGAGTCCGCCGAGGTTCTTCGCGCCGCCGGCGATGATCGCCACTGTTCCGTTCAGGTTCTGTTCGCTCATGACTTCGAACGTAGGAGCCAGGGGCAGGGGTTGGGAAACACAAGATCGAGGTGGGGTCACAAGCCTGGCTTGTGGGCTTTCCCACCTGCGCGGAGCCGGGAATCTTCGGGATCGAACGGCGAGATGACCTCGTATTGTGGACACTCGGATCGTGCTCCGAGAAGTCGACGACCTTGATCAGCCCACCGCCCCCGAGGAGGCGCCCCGGCAGGGGCGTCCGGCGCGTGTGTTCGAGAGAGTTCTCGACCGCCTGGCCTGGTCGCCTTATCCGAGAGCGATCCTGCTGTATCTCGTGATCCGCACGGCGAGTGTCCAGTTGCTCGATGTGCTGGCCGCCCGGCGTGGCGCGACGTTGACCGATCGGCTGACCGCGTGGGACGGGCAGTGGTATCTGCGGCTGGCGGTGCACGGGTACGCGGATCTGCCGGGGACGCTGGACGCGGCACGGCAGCCGTACTCGGACGCGCCGATGGCGTTCTTCCCGCTGTATCCGAAGCTCGTCGGCGCGGTGATGTGGCTCGGGCCCGATGTCGTGACGGCGGCGCTGACGGTGTCGGTGCTGGCCGGTCTGGTGCTGGCGTGCGGGCTGGTCCGGATCGGGCGGGCGGTCTCGCCGGAGCGGGGTGACCGGACCGGGTTGCTGCTGGTGGCGCTGTGGGCCGGGGCGCCGATGGCGATCGTGTTCTCGATGGCTTACACGGAGGCGGTGTTCTGCGCGTTCGCCGTGTGGGCGCTGGTGGGTGTGCTGGAACGGCGCTGGTTGCTGGCCGGCTCGTGTGCGTTCGCGGCCGGGTTGTCGAGGTCGACGGCGGTGGTGCTGGTCGCGGTGGTCGTCGTCGCGGCGTCGATCGAGGTCTTCCGGCTTGGCGAGAAGCGCTGGTGGGCGCTCGCGGGGGCGGTGATCGCCCCGTTGGGGGTGGCGGGGTATCTGGGCTTCGTCGCGTACCGGACGGGGAGTTGGACCGGCTGGCAGGACATCGAGTTGCGGGGCTGGAACACCGAGTTCGACTTCGGTGCGGAGACCGCGGATTCGGTGCTGGCGCGGTTGACCGGGGACGAGTCGGTGTTCAGCACGCTGACGGTGCTGTTGCTGCTGGGTGCGGTGGCGTTGGCGCTGGTGGCGGTGTTCATCCGGGTGCCGTGGCCGTTGACGCTCTACGGGGCCGGGGTGTTGTTGCTGGCCATCGGCACGCGGGGGCTGCCGGATGCGAAGATCCGGTTCATCCTGCCCGCTTTCCCGGTGCTGGTCCCGATCGCGATCGGGTTGTCGAAGCGGCGGACGGTGACGGCGGTGGCGGCCGCGGTGGCGTGGGTGGTGCTGGGCGCGTGGTTCTCGGCGCATGCGCTGACGGCGTGGCGGTACGCGATCTAGTGCCTCATCGCGGGCATCGGGCTCAAAGGCACGTTGCCTTGGCTTTCATGGCATGAAAGCAGATTGAAAGGCGCTCCCGGGATCGTGGGTGCCCCGCCCGAGGTGGGCGGGAGATCACGAGGGGATTGTCATGAGAGTTCGTTCGAGGGTCGTCGCATGTCTTGTGTCGGTGTTCATGGCGCTCGCGCTGACGTTCGTCGGCGCGGGATCCGCGGCGGCGGACCAGTCGAAATCCATCTCCGGGAAGTCGCCGGACGGCGGCGCGAGCATCAGCGGGACGCTGACGTGGACCGGCCGGGGCAGCTTCAAGGCCGACGTCACGTTGAAGGACGCGAAGTGCGACGGAAACCCCGTCTACTTCTACTTCATCATCAACAAGGGGTGGACGAGCGAGTGGCAGGGGAAGCGGCGCGACAACAACGAAGGCTGCGGCAAGTCCATTACCTGGAAGGGCATCGAGGGATCTGACACCAACGGCATCTTCGGTCCCACGCTGCGGGTGTGCACGGACATCCGGCCGGGGGTGGACTCTTGCAAGGAGTACGGCTACGACAACCCGTACTTCCCGTAACCGGCCTCACGTTCCTTGATGAGGCGCTAGCTCGCTTGCCTGGTCCGGTGGTCGGCGACGTGGACCCTGGTCGCGCAGCGGGTCGAGCAGAATCGGCGGCGGCCGTTGCGGGAGACGTCGACGTAGACCGTTTCGCAGCCTTCGCGTGAGCAGACGCCGAAGCGGTCCGGGGCGTCGCAGACGAGGTGTGCGAGTCCGCCGGCGGTGTAGGCCCGGACCCGGGGCGCGGTGCCCGCCTGTGCGTCGACGTAGTGCAGGTGGGGCGCTTTGCCGTCGTGGGTGGAGATGTAGGGCTTGGACGCGGAGTCGTGGAGCAGGGCGTTGACCAGGTCGACGCGGGTGGCCGGATCGGCTTCGAAGACGCGCCTGAGTCTCTTGGTCCACGCGATGATCTCGGTCGCTTCGTGGTCCTGTACGGCGGCGACGGTCATGCGGTCCCGGAAGATCGCGGTGAGCGTGGCCGGGTCGGCGGCGTCGCCCAGGTTGACCAGTTCGGCGGCGATCTGCGCGGCCGCCCCGCCGTAAGGGTTGAAGTGCATTGACTCATTACAGCACGATCGGGGTATGGAAGCGAACAAGTGCCCGCGGTGCGGCTGGCCGCTGGCCGAACTGCCTGAAAGCGCGACGACGTCCCAGCGGGTCTCCCAGGGGAGGCTGGAGTACGTCCGGTGCCTGTGCGGGAGCTGGCTCGCGCGGGTGGACGGTGTGGTGATCGGGGCGACCAAGTCCCAGCTGGGGCAGGCTCGGCTCTGACGGCGGGGTTCTGTTCCGCTACTGACAAGATCACAATCCGCCCAATATTTTCTGCTCGTCACGTTGATGACGAACTGGGGATTGGGGGTAAGACACAATGAAGGCTGTTCGTTTCTTCACTCGTTCGATGCTGCGCAGCATTCGCAGCAAGGAATCGGGCTGGGTGATCTACTACATGGATTACTGATCCTGAGTCATTCCGGTTGCGGCGGCGATCCCGGATCGCCGCCGCAACCGTCTTGTTCTGGGGGAACGATGCACACAGTCGTCGAAGGTGTCCAGGATGGCCTGATGGCCGACCCGCTGCGTCCCCTTCTGACGTGGGACCGGACCGGGAAACCCCCGGTGGTCCTGTTCGAACCGGGCCGGTACCTGGTGTCGGACGCGGAGATCGCGCGGACGGTGCTCGCGAGCACGACCGAGCCGTTCGAGGCACGGGCGGCCACACTGGGCGCGGTCGCGGACTGGATCCCGGGTTCGGAGAGGAGCCGTCCGGTGAACTCCGCGATCGCGCGGGAGCTGGATGCCGTGCTGCGGTCGTCGCCCCGGGAGCGGATCGCGGAAGAGTTGCAGGTCGCGATGGGTGGCGAGGCGTGGCCTTCGGCGGTTTCGGATCTGTACCTGCGGTTGTTCGGTGATCGACTGTTGCCCGATCTCACCCCGTCCGCCCGCAAGGCGCTGCACCGGGCGTTGTCGTTGTCGAACCGGCGTGACCGGGACAGATCCGCGGTCGTCGCGTTGCGCCGGCGGATCGCGCACAGCCGGGCGGAGGCCGCGCTCTATCGCTGGGCGTCGGACAGAGACGGGGACACCGGGTTTCAGAAGGCCGTCCGCGACGCGGTCGGGTCGATGGACGATGTCGCGCTGGTCCTGCACGGCCTGATCGGGGCGCTGTGCCGGCTGTGGCCGACGGCCTGGTTGATGTCGCGGAAGGTCACGAGTCCGGTCGAGGTCGGCGGGGTGGCGTTGTCGCCGGGCGAACGGCTTTACCTGTGCACCTTTCTGCTGCATCGTGATCCGCGGGTGTGGAATGACGCCGACGAGTACCGGCCGTCGCGCTGGGAAAATCCGCCGGAGGGGTACAAATCGGTGTATCTTCCCTATGGTTTCGGCGCGGCCGCCTGTGTCGGTTCACGTTTCGTGAACCAGGCGACCGCGCGTGTCCTGGAATGCTGGAGTGAATTGCCTGCCGCGAAAATCGAACTGCGGAAAGAAGATCCGGTGATGGGGCCGATTCTGGCCCCGCCGGAATTCCGTTTCGCTCAGGTGTAGTACCCGGCCACCGGCACGCGGGCCTCGTCGTACAGCGCGGGGCCTTCGAGTCGTACGCCGGGGCCGGTCGCGGGTGGCTTGAGTGCGGTGACCTGTTCGCCGGAAAGGGCGAACACGACCCGTCCGAGGCCGGAGCGTTCGATGGCACCCTGGCACATCCCGCACGGCTGGCAGCTGGTGTACATCGTGGTCGCCGCGGCGACGGCGGGTTCGAGTTCGCGTGCGGCCCACACGGCGAGTTTCAGCTCCGGGTGCAGGCTGATGTCCGATTGCGACACCGTGGTGTTGTGGTCCTCGGCGAGCACCGCCCCGTCGGGGCCGACGAGCAGTGAGCCGAAGGGCGGGTCGCCGTCTTCGCGGGACTTCGCGGCCAGTTCGATGGCGCGGCGGAGGAACTTCTCGTCTTCGTCGGTCATGGTCGGTCCTGTTCGGTTCGGTAGCGGCCCAGTTCCCAGTGTGCGGCCACGGTCGCCAGTGCTTGCCAGGCGGCTTCCGGGCGGAGGGTCTCTTCGGGGTCGCCGGAGAACGGGTCGAGTACGACCGTCTCGGCGCCGAGGTGGCGAAGCCGGTCGAGGTCGTCGACGATCTGCTCGATCGTGCCTTCCCCGGCGGCGCGATCGGGTGCGGTGACCGGGCGTTCGGTGACGTTCAGCAGGATCCGCGGCGTGAACGCGGGGACCGGCCGGTCGTGCGCGTCGGCGATGGTCTTGACCCTGGTGAGCGCTTCGGTGAGCCAGGGGAGGGTGGCCCGCAGCGGATGCCAGGCGTCCCCGACCCGGACGGCGCGGCGGATCCCGGCGTCGCTGTTGCCGCCGACCCAGATCGGGATGTCGCCGGCGCGGTAGTCGGTGTCGTCGCCCCAGGCCTTCCGGACGGCGTCGAGGTGGTCGTCGGTCAGCCGTCCCCGTTTCTCGAACGGGACGTCGAGTGCCGCGAACTCCTGACGGGCCCAGCCGGACGCGACGCCGAGCACCAGCCGTCCGCCGCTGAGCTGGTTCAGGTTCGCGGCCATGCGGGCGATCAGCAGCGGATGCCGGTACGGGACGATCAGCACGGTGGTGCCCAGCCGGATCCGGTTCGTCACACCGGCGAGCCACGACAGCGTCGTGAACGGTTCGTAGAACGGCGCCGGGTACTGCTCGGCGACGTCGGGGGTGATGGCGACGTGGTCGGACACCATGAGCAGGTCGTAGCCGAGGCCTTCGACCGTGGTGGCCCAGCCGCGGAGGATCCCGGGGTCGGTCCCCGGTCCGAAGTTCGGGACGTTGACACCTATTCGCACAGGTCAAGGCTATCGGCGGGCGGGAAACCCGGGAAGGGATCTTTCCCGGCGTATGGCGGATTCGGCCGTGGATCTGCCGGTATTCTGGCCGGATGGCCGAGACTCTCGACGCGACGGACTGGGCGATCCTGGTGGAGCTCCAGAAGGACGGGCGCCTTCCGCTCACCGAACTGGGGAAGCGGGTCAGCTTGAGCGCGTCGGTGACGACCGAACGGGTCAAGCGGCTGGAGTCGGCCGGGGTGATCACCGGCTATCGCGCGGAGGTCGACCTGGAGAAGGCCGGGTACGTGGTGCTCGCGGTGGTGCGGTTGAAGTACCCGGGCAGCAAGCACGCGCCGTTGCACAAGCTCCTGGCCGAGCGGACCGAGATCCTCGAATGCCTCCGCACGACCGGCGACGACTGCTATTCGCTGAAGATCGCGGCCCCGTCGATGGGACGGCTGGAGGAGATCGTCAACGAGCTCGCGCTGTTCGGGAGCACGAACACCAACATCGTCTACAACCAGACGTTGCCCTATCGGGGGCCGCAGGGCCCGTGACCGCACCGGTCACGGGCCCTCGAGGGTCAGCTTCGGCCCGCTGTCTCCCAGAGGCCGATGACGTTGCCTTCCGTGTCCTTGAAGTAGGCGGAGAAACCCATGTCGCCGACCGCGGTCCGGCCGACGAGCGTCG
The DNA here is from genome assembly GCF_044461365.1 of Amycolatopsis sp. NPDC049868. NCBI lineage: Bacteria > Bacillati > Actinomycetota > Actinomycetes > Pseudonocardiales > Pseudonocardiaceae > Amycolatopsis > Amycolatopsis sp. NPDC049868. The sequence continues at coordinate 630,999 of NZ_JBITKV010000004.1, forward strand.
AACCGCCCTGCTTCTCGATGACCGCGAGCGTGTCGTCGACACTGTCGACGTCGAGCACGATCACCGGACCCGACGCGGGGCTGAGTTCCTTCGCCAGCATGCCGCCGTTGATGTATCCCGGCTCCGAGGGCATGCCGGTCTCGGCGGTCGGCCCCGAAGCGACCATCGTGTAGTCCATCCCGGGCATCGTGTCGGCTTTCCAGCCGAAGACCTCCCGGTAGAAACCGCGTGCGCGCTCCCCGTCCTCGAACGGAATCTCGAAATGCACGACCCGTCCGGCCATGGTCATCAACTCCTGTCGTGGCGTCGGATTCGGAACGCCACCAGCCAATAGCCGCCGGACCTGGCGCGCTAGAGGACTTCGCCCTCTCCGAACCACCGGCACAACGCCTCGATCAGCTCGTCCTGATCCTCACCCGCCCACGCCACGTGACCGTCCGGCCGCAGCAGTACCGCCGGTACTTCCAGTTCCTCGCTGACGTCGACGACGTGGTCGACCCGATCCACCCAGTCCCGCACCGACAGCGAGCCGGTCTGGTCGAGCAGCAGGCCGCGGCCACCGCGGGTCAGCCCGTAGAGGTGGCCCTGTTTCAGCTCCAGATCGCGCATCCGGCGGCCGAGCAGTTCGTGCCCCTCACCGAAGTCGTAGCGGATCGCGGTCGCGGTGATCTTCTCGGTCAGGAAGCGGCTGACGTCTTCGAAGTTCATCAGTTCCGCCAGCAGCCGCCGGACCGCCTGCGAGCCCGGATCGAGTGACATCAGCTGCATCTGCGCGCGGGTGTTGTCGAGTACCGCGGCGGCCACCGGATGCCGTTCGGTGTGGTAGGTGTCCAGCAGGTCGTCCGGTGCCCAGCCGTTGACCGCGGCCGCGAGTTTCCAGCCGAGGTTGAAGGCGTCCTGGACGCCGAGGTTGAGCCCCTGCCCACCGACCGGCGGGTGGATGTGCGCCGCGTCGCCCGCCAGGAACACGCGTCCGGCCCGGTAGCGCTCGGCCAGCCGCGTGGCGTCGCCGAAGCGGGAGAGCCAGCGGGGTGAGTGGACGCCGAAGTCGCTTCCGGCGACCGCCACGAGCTGTCGTTTGATCTCGTCGAAGGTCGGCGGGACCCGCGGGTCCTCGGCCAGGCCTTCGGCGGGCACGCCGACCCGGTAGACCCCGTCGCCGATGGGGGAGAGGCCGAACCGAAGCTGGGTCTTGCGGACCTCGGTCATCACGGCGAGCACCGTTTCCCAGTCCTCGGTCAGTTCCATCTCGCCCAGCAGCGTCTCGGCGGTGGCGGGCTCGCCGGGGAAGTCGATCCCGAGGAGCTTGCGTACCGCGCTGCGGCCGCCGTCGCAGCCGACGAGGTAGCGCGAGCGCAGCCTCGTCCCGTCGGCCAGTTCGACGTTCACCCCGTCCTCGTCCTGGGACAGTCCGACCAATTGGCGGCCGCGCCTGATCTCGACGCCGACCTCGGCGGCGTGGTCGATCAGCAGGCGATCGGTGACGGTCTGGGGGATGCCGAGGATGTAGGCGTGCGCGCTGTCCAGCGTCGGCGCCGGTTTGACGATGCCCGCGAAGGAGCCGCCGACCGGATACTTCTTGCCGTGTTCGAGGAACCGCTCCAGCAGACCGCGCTGGTCCATCACCTCGATACTGCGCGCGTGCAGGCCCATCGAGCGGACGACCTTGGACTGTTCCAGGTCCTTTTCCAGGACGACCACGTGGACGCCGTGCAGCCGCAGTTCGGCGCCCAGCATCATGCCGGTCGGCCCGCCGCCGGCGATGATCACGTCGATCAAGAGTTCCCCCGGTTGTCGAGCTCGTGTTTGTCCGGCGGGGATTCTGCGGCATGACCGGGGTCTTGCCACAAGCCCCCAGGTGCGTTATACGTTAGAAGTGGCAGGGAGAGTCGTTCTCTCTGCCGTTGTCATTTCAGTCCGCAGTGGACGGACAAAACCCCCGTTAGAGGCAATGTGGATCACTGTGACCTGTGACGAACTTGTTCGTAACGAACATGTTCGTTAGAGTGTGGTCATGGCACCTGCGAAGAGCCGCCGCGAGCGACCGGCCAAACCCGCGCTCACCCGAGACGGCATCGTCGCCGCCGCGGTCGCGATCCTGCGCGAGGAAGGCCTGCGGAAGGTCACGATGCGCCGGCTGGCGCAGGAACTCGACACCGGCGCCGCCTCGCTCTACGTCTACGTCCGCAACACCGCGGAACTGCACGCGGCGATCCTGGACGAACTCCTCGGCACCATCACCCCGCCGTCGGCCGAAGGCTCCTGGCGTGACCGGCTCGAACAGCTGCTCACGGCCTACACCGCGACACTGCTGGAGTACCCCGGTCTCGCCTTGTCCGCACTGGTGGCCCGCCCGAGCGGCGAGAACTACCTAGGCCTGGTCGAGAACCTGCTCGCCCTGCTCGCCGAGGGCGAGGTACCCACCGAGCGGCGCGCCTGGGGGATCGACATCCTCCTGCAGCACGCGACATCGACCGCGGCCGAGCACGCCGAGCAGGAATCGCCGGAGGACTGGGACGCACTGGCCCGCGCCGTGCGGGACGCCGACGAGACGACCCATCCCCAGATCGCCGCCCACGCGGCCGACCTGCTCACCGGTCGGCCGGAGCAGCGGATGTCGTGGGGATTGCAGGTGCTGATCACCGGAATCACGCACACCGGCCTGCCGCCGGAAAGGAACCCGACATGACCACGCACCACCCCATCGCGATCATCGGCGCCGGCCTCGGCGGACTCACCCTGGCCCGCGTCCTGCACATCAACGGCGTCGAGGCCGCGGTCTTCGACCTCGACGCGTCGCCGTCCGCCCGGACACAGGGCGGCATGCTCGACATCCATGAGGACTCCGGACAGGTCGCGCTGCGGGCCGCCGGTCTCCACGACGAATTCCGCACGCTGGTGCACTCCGGCGGCGAGGCCATGCGCATCATCGACCGGCACGCCGTCGTGCACCTCGACGAGACCGACGACGGCGACGGCGGCCGTCCCGAAGTCGCCCGAGGCGACCTGCGCGACCTGCTGCTCGGCTCCTTGCCCGAGGGAACCGTGCGCTGGGGCGCCAAAACCACCGGCGCACACCCGCTCGCCGACGGCAGGCACGAGGTGACGCTGGCCGACGGCACGTCGTTCACCACAGACCTGCTGATCGGTGCCGACGGCGCGTGGTCCAAGGTCCGCCGCCTCGTCTCCGACGCCGAACCGAGCTACGAGGGTGTCTCCTTCGTCGAAGTGCATCTGCACGACGCCAGGGAGCGCCACCCCGCGAGCGCCGCGCTCGCCGGCGACGGGATGTTCTTCGCACTCGGTGCGGGCAAAGGACTTCTGGGGCATCACGACAGCACCGGCAGCCTCCACGTCTACATCGCGCTCAAAACCGCCGAGGACTGGATCTCCACCATCGATTTCAGCGACACCGCTGCCGCGAAGGCCGCCGTGCTGGACCGCTTCGACGGCTGGGACGCCGGTCTGCGCGCCTTGATCACCGACGCTGACGGCGAGCTGGTCCCACGGCCCATCCACGCGCTGCCCATCGGCCACCGCTGGGATCGGGTTCCCGGTGTCACCCTCGTCGGGGACGCCGCCCACCTGATGTCGCCGTTCGCCGGCGAGGGGGCCAACCTCGCGATGCTCGACGGCGCCGAACTCGGCCTCGCCCTAGCCGCGCATCCCGGCGACGTCGAAGCCGCACTCAAGGCATACGAAACGGAACTGTTCCCGCGCAGTGAAGCCTCAGCGGCGGAATCCGCGGAAAGCCTCGTCCTCTGCTTCGCCGAAGACTCCCCGAAACCTTTGCTGGAACGGTTCGCCGACCAGCGCCCGCGCGCCACCTGAAACGGCTACTCCAGGTCACCACTCGGACGTGGTGTGCTCTCACACGTCCAGCGGAGTCCCGGCGGAGCGTGGCGCTCCACTGTGGACATGAGGCCAAGAGATGGCATCTTCCGCTCGGAAAGGAGCATTCCCATGCCCGTCATGAAGACGGCCGCGGTCCGTGCCGCCACAGCAGGTCTTTTCGCGGGCCTCACGCTGAGCTCTGCCCTGGTCGCACCCGCGGCCCACGCGGCCCAGGGAGACTTGGACTGCACCGGCGCGTTCAATATCGACATCACACCCCCGTTGACTCCCCAGCGCCTGACTTCCACAGCCCACGCCACCGGCCTGTTCGCCAACTGCTTGTCGCTCAATGGCAGGTACGACAACATCCAATCAGGCGTGATCGATGCCTACGCCACGGTCAGCGCCAACGGCCTTCCCGCCAACATCTGCCAGCTGTTGCTCACCTTCAAGAGCAACAACCCGGCCGTCAACACCTTCACCTGGTCGCCCAACGCCGGAATCAGCCATTACACCTGGAGGATCAGCACCGATCCGGCCCAGGGAGTCGTCCTCCAAGCCCATATTTCCAGCGGCACCCTGGCGGGCGACACGGGAACGGCTGTCCCCGTTCTGGCCGATCCCAATCCCGACTGCGCGCTCAACGGCCTCAAGTCCCTGACGGTGGACCTGGGAGCGTTCAACTTCGACTGACCGACCCCGCCGGCTGGGCGCGCCTGGCGTAGGCACGGGCGGCACGGGCCCGGTCGCCACAGCGCACGGAACACCACTGACGCCGGCCGTTGCGCAGGAAGAACCGAGTGCACGGCGGAGAGCCGCAGGCCGCGATCCGCTCCGCGTCCGGCCCGGTGACCAGGTCCGCGGCGTTGGCGGCGAGTGTCGCCAACGCGTGCTCGACGATCTGGGTGATCGGATGCGACGCGGTGCGATACAGCCCACGGGCCGGGTCCCAGCGCAGGAGCTCGGCGGTGGGCGCCTTGCTCAGCGCCTCGTTGACGGCGTTGAGCGCGCTCTGCGGCGCCGGATCCGAACAGGACCGCGACGCGAGCAGCACCCGCACCTGCTCACGCAACGAGCGGACCAGACCCGCGCACATCTCCTGAAGACCGGCGTCGACCGGGGCGAGACCCTGTTCGGCGAGCCAGTCCGTCGCGGCGCCCGGAGTGCCGAGCAAATCGATGAACTGGCCGCCGGGCAACGCGATCGTGGTGTTGGCGAGCGCCAGCGCGACGTACTGCTCGGCGCCCGGGGCGGGAGGAAGGGCAGCGGTGTCGTCCACGTTCTCATGGTAGGCGCTGGGCTCATCCATGAGAAACTCTCACGGAAGTAGTTGCGGTTATCCGTGACAACTCGATAGGGTTACTCACGGAAAGAACAATACCTATCCGTGAGGTGGATGATGGACCAGATCAGCGACCAGCTCTCCGTCCAGGTCTTCGGCGGGCCGACCGCATTGATCGACTACGGCGGAGTGCGGTTCCTGACCGACCCGACCTTCGACGAACCCGGCTACTACCCGAGGCCCAACGGGAGACCCGGCCTCACCAAGACGGCGCCGTCGTCAGCGAACCCCGCGGACCTCGGCCACGTCGACGCCGTCCTGCTCTCCCACGACGAGCACCCGGACAACCTCGACCACTCGGGCCGGAAGCTGCTGGCGGACGTGCCCTTGACACTCACCACGCCCAGCGGCGCGGGACGGCTCGGCGGCACCGCGAAAGGGCTGGAGAACTGGGAGACCGTCGAACTCGACCGGCCGGGCGGGGGAGTCGTGACCGTGACCGCCGCACCCGCGGTCCACGGACCTTCCCCGGACAAGGTCAGCGGTGACGTCGTCGGCTTCGTGCTCACCGGCGCCGGCCTGCCGACGGTCTACGTCAGCGGCGACAACGCCTCGCTCGACGTCGTCCGGCAGGTCGCGGAGCGATTCGGGCCGGTCGACACCGCCGTGCTTTTCGCCGGGGCTCCGCGTCTGAAGCCGGTCTTCGACGGAGCTCTGCTCGTCCTCGACAGCGCCTTGGCCGCCGAGGCGACGCGCATCCTCGGCGCCCGCACGGTCGTCCCCGTGCACATCGACAGCTGGAATCACTTCACCGAAGGCCGCGACGAGCTGGTGGCCGCGTTCACCTCGGCCGGGCTGGCGGATCGGCTGCGCCTGAGCCGAGCTTGATCGTCTACGTTCGAGGTACGTCGACGAGAAAGCGAGTACCGCCATTCCCTCCGCCACGCTGAGCATTCCCACCCCCGACGGCCAGTCCGACGCCTTCGCCGCGTACCCCGGCGAAGGCGGAACGCATCCGGGTGTCCTTCTGTACCCGGATGCGTTCGGCCCACGCCCCGTCCTGTGGGACATGGCCCGCGAACTGGCCGATCACGGCTACTACGTCCTGGTCCCCAATGTCTTCTATCGGCACCGCCCGGCACCGGTGTTCGACCTTCCCGAGCACATCACCGCCGAACATCGCCCCGAGCTGTTCGGCCAGATCATGCCGCTCATCGAGGCGCACACGACCGAACGCGCCCTGAGCGACGCCGGCGCCTACCTCGACTTCCTCACCGCTCGGCCCGAGGTCGGCGCCGGACCGGTCGCCGTGATCGGCTACTGCATGGGCGCCGTCCTCGCGATGCGCACCGCGACAGCCCACCCCGATCAGGTCGCCGCCGTCGCCGGTTTCCACCCCGGCGCACTCGTCACCGACCAACCCGACAGCCCGCACCGGCGGATCCCAGGCCTCACCGCGAAAGTCCACCTCGGCCTCGCCGAGGGCGACATGACACCCGAGGCGATCGCCGAGATCAGTCACGCGTTCGACGCCGCCGGAGTCGAGTACAGCTGCGAGATCTACCCCGGCACCGTCCACGGCTACACCATGTCCGACACCGACGCCTTCGACGCCGCCGGTTCACGACGCCATTGGGAGCGGCTGCTCGAACTCCTTGGGAGCACCCTGAGGTCTTGATCGACGCCCGCTTCAGGCTTTCTTTATTGTGCGAGGAATTCACTCCTCGCGGTTCTGGCCCAACTGGCAGAGGCACCTGGTCGAGAACCAGGACAGTCGGGGTTCGACTCCAGGTAGGGGCACCACGACATCCGCCGAGGCATACGCGGCCGAGAACGAATCCAGCCTGGTCAACGCCTACTACACGCTGCCCGCCATCCTCGATCTGGCCGGCGAGGTGACCGGCAGGCGGATCCTCGACGCCGGGTGTGGCGCGGGCCCTTCGTTCGAGGCGCTCCGCGATCGAGGTGCCATCGTGACCGGCTTCGACTCCAGCGCCAAAATGCTGGAGCTGGCCCGGAAACGGCTCGGCGAAGAAGCGGCCCTGCGGCTCGCCGACATCGGCGAGCCGCTGCCCTTTCCCGACGGTGCCTTCGACGACGTCATCGCCGCCCTCGTCCTGCACTACCTCGAAGACTGGACAGCGCCGCTGGCCGAGATCAGGCGTGTGCTGAAACCCGGCGGCAGGCTGATCATGGCCGTCAATCACCCGATCATCTTCAAGCTGGTCCACCCCGAAGCCGACTACTTCAAGACCGTCAAGTGGTCGGACGAGTACACCTTCAGCGGCGAGAAAGCCGTGCTGACGTACTGGCACCGGCCACTGCACGCGATGACCGACGCCTTCACCGCGGCGGGTTTCCGGACGGCGGTCGTCAGCGAGCCACCCCCGGCGCCGGGGGCGCGTGAGCGCTTCCCGGAGGAACTCGCGGGCAAGACCGCCTTCCTGAGTTTCCTGTTCTTCGTCCTCGAGGCCGTCTAGCCGGACGTCAAGGTCGGACTGGCTGGATGTTCTCCAGGTCCTTCAGCAGGCTCGGGTGCCGGGGAGTCCAGCCGAGCGCTTGGCGGGTGTGCGCGCTGGACGACGGCTGGTCGGCCGCGAAGATGACGCCGAGGGGGCCGTAGGTCTCCATCGGCACAGACTCGACGGGCAGCCCCAGGCGCGTGCCGATGACCGCCGCGATGTCGCGCACCTGGTCGCCCTCGTCGGCCACGGCGTGCCAAGCGGTACCGGCTTCGGCCTTCTCCAGCGCGAGCCTGAAGAGGACCGCGGCATCGAGGGCGTGCACGGCAGGCCAGCGCTGGGTGCCGTCGCCCGGGTAACCGGACACTCCGCTCTGGCGCGCCATCCCGGTCAGCACACCGGCGAACCCGCCAGCGCCCTCGTTGTGGACCGTCCTCGGCAGGCGGACGGCCGAGCTCCGGACTCCGCGTGAAGCCAGATCCAGGACCCCGGTGACCGCGCGACCGCGACCGCCGACCGGCCCGTCGGTCGGAATCGGGTCGGTCTCGGTGGAGGCGCGGCCCGGTGTGGCGGGCGTGCCCGAACAGGTCACGAAAGGACGGCCGGTGCCGACGAGCTCCTCGCCGAGGGCGGAGAGGGCGGCGCCTTCCTCGGCGACCGCGTTCGCCAGGGCTTCGGGGCTGCTGAAGTCGTTGGCGAAGGCCAGATGGATCACGGCGTCGGCTTTGGCGGCGGCGGTCCGCAGGACGTCGAGATCGGCCAGGCCACCCCGGATCGGCTCGGCGCCGGCGACCGAGACGGCCTGAGCCGAGGCCTCGGAGCGGGCGAGTGCGAGGACGGTGTGACCGTTGCCGAGGAGCTCGGCGACCACGGCGGACCCGATCAGGCCGGTGCCACCGGTGACGAAGACGTGCATGGACTCTCCCGTAAGTGATGGGACTCTTGTCCCGTCACTCTACCAGTGTGATGGGACAAGAGTCCCATCACATAGAATGGCCTCATGGGTCGATGGGAGCCGGACGCGCGTGAACGCCTCGTCATGGCAGCCGTCGACCTGTTCACCGAGCAGGGCTACGACGCCACGACGGTCGTGCAGATCGCCGAACGTGCGGGCGTCACCAAGAGCACCTTTTTCCGGCACTTCCCCGACAAACGCGAACTGCTGGTCGCCGGACAGGAAACGCTGAGCCGGCTACTGACCGAGGGGATCGCCGAGGCGCCCGTCGAAGACAGCCCGCTGGAGGCGGTCGCCGCGGGTCTCGTACGCGCGTCGACCGCGATGGGCCCGATGAGCCGGGAGATCGCCCCACGACTGAAGGCCGCAGTCGCCGCGAGCGCCGAGCTTCAGGAACGAGACGCCCTCAAGAGTGTCAGCCTCGCAGCCGCCATGACCGCCGCTCTCGTCGCCCGCGGCGTGCCCGATCCGACCGCCGCCCTCGCCAGCGAGCTCGGGGTCCTCGCCTTCAAACGGGGATACGCCGAATGGTCCGAAGGCGACCGCGCTCCCGAGGACGGCTTCGCCACCTACCTGCTCAAGGCCCTCGACGAACTGCGCGCCGCGAGCGCATCTCTCGGCTGACCGAAACAGGTCAGTTGCCGTTGAGGTGCCAGGCGTCGGCGACGAGGTCGACCGCGCTGCGCGCCGGGTCGCGGGCGGCGTGATCGTAGACGCCGCTGGTGGTGTCGATGCTGGCGTGTCCCACGTCGGCCTGCACGTGTTCCAGTGAGGCCCCGGCCTCGACCGCGGCGGTCACGTAGAAGTGTCGCAGCGAGTGAGGGTGCATCACCTCGGCGACACCGGCCAGTTCCGGACCGGCGGACGCGGCGATACGGCGCAGGAGCTGCCAGATCGCCTGCCGGGTGAACCGGCGTCCGCCACGGGTCACCAGCAGGGGCAGATCCGGGGTCCGGGTGCGACGACCGGCGCCGGTCACCACCTCGGTCCCCGTACCGTCCGCGCGCAGCGCCAGATAGTCCATCAGCGCGCGCTCGGCGGGCACGCTCAGATACACGATGCGGACTTTCCCGCCCTTGCCGCGCACGCGAAGCGCCCGCCGTCCCCGGGTGACGTGCAGGTCGGCGCAGTCGAGCCCGCACAGCTCGCTGACCCGCAACCCCAGCGTGAACAGCGCGACGATCGCGACCGAGCGCGCGACATCGCAGGCACTCGCGCCCCGCCGCGGCGTCCCCGCCGCCTGGTGCAACGCCGCGACCTGCCGGTTCGTCAAGGTGACCGTCGCCGACGTGCTCGCCGTCGCCGCGGCCAGCCCCAACCGCCTCCGGTCCAGCGCCGCCGGATTCGCCGCCACCAGACCCGCGTCGGCCAGGGACGCGTACATGGTCTTCACCGTCGCCAGCATCCGGTCCCGCGTCGATGGCGCCGCACCCGCCGACTCCAGGTCCCTCAGCCACGTCTTCACCTGTGCCGATGTCGCCATCGCCGGATCCACTCCGTTGGCCGCGCACCACCGCAGCCAATGACAGGCCCGTAACCGGCCCCGGCCCGCCGGGGGAGGCCCTGCCCGGCCCGCCGGCTTGGGCGCGATGACGACGGCCTGGGCGTAGGCGGCCACTGCGTCAGTCCACCGATCCTGGGCCGGGGCGCCGATCCGGGGCCGTATCCAGGCGCCGATATCGGCGGTGGTCACCGGCAGTCCCAGCCCTTCCGCGTAGGTGCGGCGGGTCTGCTGGTTGCCGTATCCGGTCAACCACTCTGTGATGCCGGAAAGCAGGCTTGCCGGATCCGCGACCCCCGGCCAGACTTCACTTTCTCCCACAGCTTCTCCGGGTGAGACAGCGGCGGAATCGAGGCCGGACAAGAGCTTCACTGTCGGCTGCCCTCCGGGCTCCGGTCGGTCGCGTCGTTCATCCGATCACCGTAGTGGTAGCGCCGGATACACGATCGTGCCGCCGAGCAGCGTCACCGTGACGAAACGGGGCGGCCATCTGGCATAGCGGGCGAATCGTGTTACTCGCGGTAACGGCAAACGCGTTTTCGGGCCGGTCGTTCAGCCCTGTTTCCAGGGCGATCACGGCCCCTTTCGGCCGAAATCGAAGCTCCTAAACCCTAGATCAGAACTTAGCTACAAAATGTATCTTCTGTAGCTAAGTTACGTTGTGGTTGTGAATACAGATACCTCAGTTAGAGGTTATGTAACTAACAAGGTAGGCTTCGGGTATGGTCGAGAACGCGAGCGCGGTAGCCGAAGAAGGCGCGCCGGAGCAGGCACGATGCGGGTTCCGTAAGTGCCGGGAACCGCTGCCGCCACCGGGGCCGCGGGGAGGCAGGCCTTATGAGTTCTGCCCAGACCGGACATGGCCCGGCGGAAAGAGCTGCAAGCAACTGGCCGCGGCCGAACAGGCCCTGCGAGAGGCGCTGGGCGATGACGCCGTGCCGTCCGCGGCGCTGGCGGACGCCGGACAGGCCTTCGACCAGGCGGCCGCCGCGCTGACCGACCCTCTCCGTACGTTGAGCAACGCGCTCGACGCCGTCACTGCGCACCTGCGCGATGAGATCGCGGCTGCCGTCGGCCAAGCCGACACCGCCCATGAGGCTGCGGCGGAAGCCGACCGGCAACGGGACGCCGCGCTGGCGCGAGCGGCCGAGGCCGAAGCGGCCGCCGAGGCTGCGATGGAAGCCGCCCGGACGGCTCAGCAAGCCGAGCAGCTGGCCAAGGCGACCACGGACGAGGCTGTGGAGGCCAGGTCCGCCGCCCAGCTGGCTCAGGCGAAAGCGGAGTCGGCCGCCGCGGTGATCACCAAGCACGCACAGGAAGCAGCCGAGGAAGTGGCGACGCAGCGAACCCGGGCCGATCAGCTGGCCGCCACGCTCTCAAGCCTCAATGAGGAACTGGCGACACGGACCGCGGAACGGGACGCCGCACGGGACGCCCTCACCGCATCCGATGAGCAACGCAAGACATGGGAACGGCTGCTGGACACACAGAAAACCGAGCTGACCGCGGAGCTGGGCGCCGCGCGAGAACAGCTACGAGCGCTCGACGCCCGCTATCAAGAGTCCCTCGCCGAGCGAACCGCACGCGAAACCGCATCCCAAACACGACTCGCGGACGTTTTGACAGAGCTGAGTGCCGCGCGCGAGCAACTCACCGCGGCCCAGCAGCAGATCACCCGAACACAGGCATCGCGCGAACAGGCCGCGGGGACGCTGGCCCGCATCCAGCACCGTGCTCTCGCCGCGACAGAGGAACCGGCAACGTCACTACGACACGACCTGCTGGAGATCCTCCTCGGCGACGGCGTCGCGGCTCCGAAGACACGCGAGTGATCGTCGGCAGCGAACTACCGAATCAGACCGCCGAGCTTGGCCAGCCCTTCCTTGATCCCGTCCTCGATGCGCCGGTACGCGTCCGCCCCGGTGACCAGGCTGTCCGCGATGCCGCCGACCGTTTCCACCCCCGCCGTCAGCCGGTCCCCGGCCGCCGTGACGTGCTTGGTCAGTGTGTCGCTGAAGGTGGTGGCCGCGGGCACGTCGCCGAGCAGATGCGGTACCAGTTGCAGCCGCGACATCGCGCCGGCGGCAGTGCTCAACGTCGACGTCGCCCCGTCCAGGACGCCCGCGGCACCGATCAGCGAGTCGGGATCGGTTTCGTATCCGGCCGCGCCGGGGGAGAGCGCGCCGTCCGGGTCGAGGCCGAGCTCCTCCAGGGAGATCCTGGTCAGCTCCGGTTCGTCCCACTTCGAGCCCGGGTTCTTCTGGTACCCGTAAGCGCCGGACTCGTGCGCCAGCACGATCTCCCCGTCGATCTCGACGGCCTCTTCGACGCCGTGGGAGTCGTAGCCGTCTTCGTTGCCCGGGTCGCCGCCCTTCAACTCGATCTCTTCGCGATCGTTGAAGTCGTACCACTCCGGCGTCCGGTCCTGCCGGTAGAACTTGCCGCTGTGCCCGTCGGAGGACGAGAAGATGAACTCGTCGTCGCGCACCACGACGCCCTGGACGTTGTTCGGTGTCTCGATCGGGTCTCCGGCCTCGTCCGGCAGGGGTAAACCGTCCGAATTGACAGGGATTTCGTAGAGCCGGTTGTTCTCGTAATCGCCCACGAAGAGCTTGCCTTGGGCGTAGGTGACATAGCTGTGGGCGGGCGTCGGAACCGCATCGATGGCGTCGACCGGCTTGCCGCTGTTCTGTGCGGCGTCGAGCTCTGCCTTGTCGTAGACGTACACGTGCTTGTCGGACGACACCCAGACATACTCACCGTCCGTCGCGACACCGCCGGTGTGCGTGGGCGCGTCTACCTCGCCGTCGCCGTTGAGGTAGACGTTCCCCGTTTCCACGCCGGTCTCGTAGTCGACGTAGGTCAGCCTGCTGGGGGGCAGGCCGGTGCCGATCGGGTTATCGCCCGACCCGTCGCCGTTGCCGTCGTGGTACGAGCCGACGAGCAGGTTCTCGCCGTCGTAGGCCAGACCTTGCGAAGTCCACGGCTCGCCTGGGTTGACTCCGCTGATGTCGGCGTTGCCGTCGCTGTCCCAGCCTTCGCTTCCGCCGCCGTCGGTCGTGGCCGCCAGCGCGGTGAGCCTGCTTTCGTACGTTTGCTGGGCGACGGTCAATGCCCGGATGGTCTTCATCGCGATCTCCGGCGCTTCGAGGAGGTCGGTCAGGCCGAGCTTGCGCCATGGTCCGATGGCGGTGTCGGCCGACGTCCGCAGCGCGGAGTACGCCTTCGCGGCACCTTTGATCGCCGCCTCGGCGGTGTTGAGCTGGGTGTACACCTCGGCGACGGTTCGCGAGGACCGTTTCGCCTTGCCGACGAACTCCGCCGCCGCCGTGCCGCGCCAGGATCGGGCCGCTCGCAGGGCGCCGTCGGAGATCCCGTCCGCCACGGTCTGCAGCGACGTCTTGGCGTCGGCGATGGTGGCGCCGACCTCGGCGATACCCGCCGCGTCCCCCGACGTGAGCTTGGCGTAGAGCGGTTCGGGATCCAGGAACGGCATCGGCTTCTCCTCGGGCAACCCCTGGTCAGGGTGGGTTGTGCGCGTTCAGACGCCCGAAGGCGGACACCGGTTCCCCGCATCACCCACCCCTGCCCGAGGCTCAGGACAGCATGCCGCCGTCCACCCGCAGAACCGTTCCGGTCACGTAGGAGGCGCGGTCACTCAGCAGCCACGCCGCGGCCTGCGCGATCTCCTCAGGCTCGGCCACGCGTCCCAGCGGGGTCTGGGCGTTGAGCCGCTGCAGGATGTCCGGCGAGCTTTCGACCCACTCGTTGAACATCTCGGTCAACGTCGTGCCGGGTGCGACGGCGTTGATACGGATCCCTTCCGGGCCGTAAGTGGTGGCGGCCGAGGCGGTGAGGCTGTTGACACCGCGTTTCATCGCGCCGTACGCGGGGAGTTCCGGGTTGGCCATCAGGCTGCCGACGCTGGTGTTGTTGACGATGGCCCCGGTCTTCGCGGTGGCCCGGATCGCCTCGATCTCGGCGATCATCGCCAGCCACGGCCCCTTCAGGTTCACCGCGTAGATGTGGTCGAAGTCGGCTTCGGTCACCTGGTCCATGGGGCCGGGCGGCACGTTGGTCGCGCCGTTGTTGAACGCGACGTCGAGCCTGCCGTGCAGCTCCACCGCCCGGTCGACGGCCGCGCGGATACTCGACGCGTCGCCGAGGTCGCACACCACGTGGTCCGCGACGCCGCCCTCCGCGCGGATCTCCTCGGCCACGGCCTTCAGCTGGGACTCGGTGCGGGCGGCGAGCAAGACACGGGCGCCTTCCCTGGCGAACAGCCGTGCGGCGGCGGCCCCGATACCGCGGCCGGCCCCGGTGACGAAGGCGACCTTGCCGTCGAGAAGGCCCGAAACAGTCGTTGTGTTGGTCATGGCACCGAGGGTTCTCCCGCCCCCGGCGCGTATCCAGGCACCGGCGGTACCTGGCTGGCGGACCGCCATCGTCCACACTGGAGTGGTGGACAGACGACAACTGGCGGACTTCCTGCGCAGCAGGCGCGAGCGGATCACGCCCGCCGACGTCGGCCTTCCCGCCGGGCCCCGCCGCCGCACCCCCGGTCTGCGGCGCGAGGAGGTGGCGCAGCTGGCGTTCATCTCGACCGAGTACTACACGCGGCTGGAGCAGGCTCGCGGTCCACGGCCTTCGCGTGAGGTGCTGGGCGGGCTGACCAGGGCGCTCCGGCTGTCGGATGTGGAACGGGATCACCTGCACCACCTCGCCGGCGCGCCCCCGGGACCACCTCCCGGCCCGTCCCGGGTGGTCCGTCCGAGCATTCTCGCGCTGCTGCACCGGCTTCCGCAGGCGGCGGCGATCGTGTTGTCGGCGACCTACGAGGTGCTCGCCTGGAACGACCTCGCCGCGGCGCTGATGGAGGACTTCTCCGCGCTGCCGAGGCGGGACCGCAACCTCGTACGCCGCGCGTTCCTCGGCCCGCGGCCGGAGGGAAGGCGGCTGTACGGGGTGTCCGATGTGGACGAGTTCGCGGCGAGCGCGGTCCGGAATCTGCGGGCCACCGCCGGCCGCTATCCCGGCGATCCCGAAGTCGCCGGGCTGATCCGGGAACTCCTCGACGGCAGTGAGGAGTTCGCGCGGCTCTGGGCCGCGCACGATGTGTGCGCCGCGCCCACGCTGTGCAAGACGTTCCGGCATCCGGTGGTGGGCCCGGTCAGCGTGAACTGCGATGTCCTCGACATCAGCGACCGGGATCAGCAGGTCGTGATCTACACCGCCGACCCCGGTACTCCGTCGGAGAACGCGTTGCGGCTGCTATCCGTCGTCGGGACGCAGCGGATGGACGCTCCGCTCTGACGGTTTTGTAGGTTCCCTCGATACCAGCGGGTCGATTCTGAGTGCGATCGCGAGCGCGAAGCGGCCGGCCGGGTCGTCGATCGTGCCGCCGAACAGCGTCCGCAACTGCCGGATCCGGTATCGGACGGTCTGGACGTGGACGTGCAGTTCGACGCCGATCGCCTGCGGCTGATCAGGCCGCGCGAGCCAGGCGGCGAGGGTCGTGGTGAGCCGCTGCCTCGCCGGTTCCGGGAGGCCGGCCAACGGCGCGAGGACGTCTTCCGAGAACTCGGCGGCCAACTCGGGATCGGCGGTCAGCAGTAGATCGATGCGGTGGTCGGTGGTGTGGACGAGGGGACTGTCGCCGAGCGCGCCGGTGCGGGTCAGCCGCCAGAGCGCGCTCGCCCGGCGGGCACTGAGCGCGGCCGAGCGGAGCGGCACGATCGGGCCGACCCCGGCCTGGTCGTCGCCGAGCAGGTCCCGCAACCGGCCGAGGTACCACTCGAGCCGGTCGGCGGGCATGACCACCGCGGTCAGGTCGTGGTGACGGCCGACGAGTACCCGCCCCGGCATCCGGTCCAGCAGCTGTGGTGCGACATCGGCGCTGGTGACGGCGACGACGAGGCTGCCGGGCAGCACCCACATGGCTTGGCTCGCGGCGTCGTCGAGCAGTTCCCTGGTGGCGGCCGGTTCGGCGAGCAGGAGACCCAGGAGCCGGTCCCGCCGGGCTTGCCCGGCTCGCGCCGCCTGTGAACGTGCTTCGGCGTACCCGTCGGCGGCCGCGGCCGAGAGTTCCGCGATGAAGGCGAAGAGCGCCTCACCGAGTTCGACGATCGCCTGGGTCGGCAGGTCCACCGCCGGTGCCGCCGAGGTCAGCTGCCGCCAGACGCCCAGGGCCGCCGACTGGTAGAAGCCGAGCATCTCTTCGAGGCTGCGGCCGGCGGTGTGCTGGGCCCGGCCCTGCGCGCGGTAGACCTCCCGGTCGGTGGTGATGTCGGGATGGCCGATCTCGCTGAAGAAGGCGTGCAACGCGACGTCGAGGGTGACTTGGAGGTTCGCCGCCGTCCGGCCGTCCAGCGGGGTCCGCAGCCCGGCGCGGACCTGGTCCATCGCGGCGGACGCGATCGCGGCGGTGTCGGGCTCCAGCCGGGTCAGCACCGAGGCGTCGAGCCTGCGCCAAGGCTGTGCCGACGCCTTCGTCATAGAGGGAACCTACAAAACTCCGATCAAGAACGCGCGCCTCCGTTCTAGTGGTTCTTCCCGGCGCGGCGGACGCTGGCCGCAGCATTCGACGACGCATGCAGGAGGCGGCATGACACGCTGGGGAAGACTCGCCAGGATCGCCGCGGTGGCGGGCACCGCACTGACCCTCGTCGGAATCGGGACACCGGCCCTCGCCGCGGCGGAGCGGCAGGTGTACGTCGCAATGGGTGACTCGTTCTCGGCGGGATCGGTGGTCCTGCCGCAGTCCGATCTGCTCACCTGCGCCCGGTCGGCGATCAACTACGCAGGACTGCTGGCGAAGCAGATCGACGTCGACGAACTGCGCGACGTCACCTGTGGCGCCGCGACCACGTCCCATTTCACCAACCCGCAGAAGGGCATCATCTCCGGCACGAACCCGCCGCAGTACGACGCGCTCTCGGCTGACACGACACTGGTGACCGTCGGCATCGGCGGCAACGACATCGGCTTGGTCGGGCTCGCGACCTCGTGCGTGAACCTGCTGCCGGTGGGCGCCTCGTGCAAGGCAGCCAACACCACGGGCGGCGTGGACAAGTACGCCACCAAGATCGACGCCTTCGCCGCGACCTACGGCACGGTCATCGAGCAGATCCGCCAGCGCGCCCCGCGTGCCGAGATCGTCATGGTGGGCTACCCGACCGGGATCAAACCCGGCGGCTGCTGGCCGCTCGTCCCGGTCCTGCCACAGGACGCCGACTACATCCAGGCCAACATCGACCGGCTCAACGCGCGGATGGCCGAGCAGTCCGCCGCGCACGGCGCGAAGTACGTCGACATCCGGACGCCGAGCATCGGCCACGACGCCTGCCAGCCGATCGGCGTCAAATGGATCGAAGGACTCATCCCGTCGGTGGTGAACAACAGCTTCGCCCCGCTGCACCCGAACGCCGCCGGGCTCGCGGCGGTGGTGCCGGGTATCCGGAAGGTGCTGTAGCCCGCCGCCGACGCCAGGAAAGGACCGTTCCTTGCAAAATTTGCAAGGAACGGTCCTTTCCTGGCACGTGTGAGGCGTGAGAATCAGGCGGTCGGCGACCAGTACAGGAGCCGGTTCGGGGAACCGGAGCCCGGGTTGGTCACCTTGCCGGCGGTGGCCGCGTTGATCAGCGCGGTGGCCACCTGCGCGGGTGTGGCGGTCTTGTTGTTCTGCAGGAAGCGGGCCGCGACGCCGACCACGTGCGGGGTCGCCATCGAGGTGCCGCTGATGGTCCTCGTCGCGGTGTCGTTGGTGTTCCACGACGACGTGATGTTCGTGCCCGATGCGAAGATGTCCAGGACGCTGCCGTAGTTGGAGAAGCTGGAGCGCGCGTCGGTGTTGGTGGCCGAGCCGACGGTGATCGCCTGGGTCACGCGGGCGGGGGAGAAGCCCGACGCGTTCGAGTTGGAATTCCCGGCGGCCACGCCGTAGGTGACGCCCGCGGCGATCGACCGGCGGACGGCGTCGTCGAGCGTGCTGGAGGCGCCGCCGCCGAGGCTCATGTTGGCCGCGGCCGGTTTGACGTGGTTCTTGGTGACCCAGTCGATGCCCGCGACGACCCCGGCGGTGGTGCCGCTGCCGGAGTTGTTGAGCACACGGACGCCGTAGACGGTGGCGCCCTTCGCGATGCCGTACTGCGAACCGGCGATGGTGCCGGCGACGTGGGTGCCGTGGCCGTTGCCGTCCTGCGCGACGGCGTCGTTGTCCACGAAGTCGTAGCCGTTGCGGGCGCGGCCGCCGAAGGTCTGGTGGCTGATCCGCACACCGGTGTCGATGACGTAGACGTTCACGCCCGCGCCGGTGCTGGTGTAGCTGTATTTGTTGTCGAGCGGGAGGTTGCGCTGGTCGACGCGGTCGAGACCCCAGGACGGCGGGTTGGTCTGGGTCGCGTCCGCGTGGAAGACCTGGTTCTGCTCGACCGACGCCACCGACGGGTCGGCGGCGAGCCGCTTGGCCTGCCGCTCCGACAGCGTCGCGGAGAAGCCCTTGAGCGAGCTGCTGTAGACATGCTCGACCTTCGCGCCGAAACGGTTCGCCAGCGCGCCCACGACGCCGGTGTCCTTCAGCGTGACGATGTAGCTGTTCGGGATCGCTTCGGCGGATCCCGCGGCGAGGATCTGTCCTTCGGCGGCTTGGGCGGGAGCGGCGGTCACACTGATCGCCACTGCGACCGCGCTCGCCATTCCAGCACGCGACAGCCAACGCGCTTGTCTCGTCTCTCGCATGTGTTCGTCCTGTCGTTCGCAGGGGACCGGCCGGTCAAGACCACAGCGGCGGAAAGGCGGTCCAGCTCGACCGCATGGGACGGCACCTGCCGAATCCCACGGGGATCGAGGTTATTGAGCGCGTGACATGTCCGAATCGACTGAATGGGGCAGGGCCCGACCTTCGTCTGGCGGCCATTGGCGGCGGGTGCCCTGTACGGAAAGTGCTCTCCGTACCCTGTGGCTGGAACACCTTGCCGAGCTTCTGGAGTCCGAACCACCGTGCCAGCCCTTTCCAGCCTGCGAGCCGACTGCGAGAACTGCTTCGGTCTGTGCTGTGTCGTCCCAGCCTTCGCGGCGTCTGCCGACTTCGCGATCACCAAACCGGCGGGCCAGGCGTGCCCGAACCTGCGCGAGGACTCCCGCTGCGGCATCCACGACAAGCTGCGCAAGAAGGGCTTCACCGGCTGCACGGTCTACGACTGCTTCGGCGCGGGTCAGAAGGTCTCCCAGGTCACCTTCGACGGCGAGGACTGGCGGACGTCGCCGAAGACGGCGAAAACGATGTTCGCGGTCTTCCCGGTCATGCGGGATCTGCAGGAACTGCTCTACTACCTCACCGAGGCGGCCTCGCTGCCGACGTCCGCACCCCTCCGCGAGGACCTGGCCGAGATGATCGACCGGACCGAGCGGATGACGATGGACACGCCCGGCGTGCTGCGCAAACTGGATGTCCACTCGCATCGGGGCGCGGTGAACGGGCTTCTGCTGCGCGCGAGCGAGCTCGCCCGCGCCGCTGTTCCGGGCAAGAAGAAGGACCGGCGCGGCGCCGACCTCATCGGCGCGAAGCTCAAGGGAGCGAACCTGCGCGGCGCGCTTTTGCGCGGGGCGTACCTGATCGGCGCGGACCTGCGGGGAGCCGACTTGCGGCAGGCCGACGTCACCGGGGCGGACCTGCGTGACGCCGACATCCGCGGCGCGGATTTCCGCGACACGCTCTTCCTCCTCCAGTCGCAGCTGGACGCGGCGAAGGGCGACGCGACGACGAAACTGCCGGACTCGCTTTCCCATCCGGCGCACTGGTAGGCCGCTACGCCCCGTGGACGATTTCCTGCTGCCAGTCGTCTGATGCCTGGGTGTGCAGCCGCCAGTAGTGCTCGGCGATGTCGTCGGGGTCGAACGGAGTTCCTTTCGCGACGGGACCGGCGACGGTCACCGTGGCGACATGCACGCCTGAGGGGCCGAATTCTTTGTCCAGCAGGGAAACCAGCGCTCTCACACCTGCTTTCCCGAGCGAGAGGCTCGTGTAGGCGGGCACGGCTTCGGGCATGCCGCCGGTCACGATGATCGTGCCCGATCCGCGCCGGGCCATCCCCGGCGCGACGTGGGCCGCGGTGGTGATCGCTCCGACGACGTTGACCGACCATGCCGCGAGATGCCGTTCGACGGACAGCTCGCCGGGGGCGTCGGCCTGGATGATCGCCGCGTTGTAGACCACGACGTCGGGCTCGCCGTGCTCCTGCGCGGCGGTGTCGAGAGCGGCTTTGAGGGAAGCCTCGTCGGTGACGTCGGCCGTGAGTGCCAGCGCGGTCCCGAGCTCGGCGGCCAGCGGCTCCAGGGTCGCCGAGCGGCGGGCCAGCAAGGTGATCGGCAGCCCTTCCCGGGCGAACCGGTGGGCGACCGAGCGGCCGATGCCCGGTCCCGCGCCGATGATCACTGCGCCTGCCATGTGCTTCTCCTTCTGTGTGTGGTGCGGTGACCGTAGGGCCTGACACCGGTGTGAAGGTCAAGTCCGCGCCGCAAAGTGTTCACCGGGTGAGCGGTTTGCCTGCGAGACTGGGCGCCATGCGTGCCGATCGCCTGGTGGCCACCCTCCTGCTGATGCAGGCACGTGGCCGCGTCACGGCTTCAGAACTGGCGGAAGAGCTCGAAATCTCGGTCGCCACCGCCCGGCGCGACCTCGAGGCGTTGTCGGCCGCGGGTGTCCCGGTGTACCCGCAGCCCGGCCGGGGCGGCGGCTGGTCGCTCGTCGGCGGCGCGCGGACCGACCTCAGTGGACTGTCGGCGTCGGAGGCACAGGCGCTGTTCCTGCTCGCCGGTCCGGCCGCGTCGATCTCGCCCGAGGTGAAATCCGCGCTGCGGAAGCTGGTCCGGGCCTTGCCGGACACGTTCCGCGCCGACGCGCAGGCCGCCGCGGACGCGGTCGTCATCGATCCGTCGCGGTGGGGTGAGCGGGAGAAGGAACGGCCAGAGCTGCTCACCGTGCTGCAGTCCGGGATCGTGCGGCGCCGCAAAGTCCGGTTCGGCTACGCGAAGAAGGGCGCGGAACCGGTGGAGCGGGTCGTGGATCCGTGGGGGCTCGTGGACAAGGACGACATCTGGTACCTCATCGCGGGCACCGAGAAGGGGCAGCGCACCTTCCGCGTCGACCGCATGTCCGACGCCGAGGTCAGCGACCTGCCCGCGGGGCGGCCGGACGACTTCGAACTGGCGCGGGCGTGGGAGCAGGTGGTCGACCGGGTCGAGCAGCGGCGTTCTGGGCTCGACGCGACCGTGCTCATCGCCGAGCGGCATCTGCCGATCCTCCAGGACCACTTCGGGCGGCAGGCGCGCGTCGAGGGGACGCTCGAAGACGGGCGCGTGCGGGTGACGGTGTCGGCGCCGGTGGCGTGGATGATCGCCCAGCAGCTCGCGGGCTGGGGCTCGATGATCGAGGTACTGGGCCCGGAGCCGGTCCAAAAGGAACTCGCGCGGATCGGCGCGGAACTGGTCGAGCGTTACGCGACGCCGGCGCGGTAACCCTGCGGGCTGACGCCGTGTTCGCGTTTGAACGCGGTGCTGAGCGCGAACGAACTGCCGTAGCCGACCTGACGGGCGACCGCGCCGATCGTGACGTCGGGGTGCTGGCGCAGGAGATCCGCGGCGAGCGCGATACGCCAGCTCGCGAGGTAGGCCATCGGCGGTTCGCCGACCGCGGCGGTGAACCGCCGGGCGAACGCGGCACGGGACACCCCGGTGTCGGCCGCGAGGCTCGCCACCGTCCACGGTTCGGAAGGCTTGTGCTGTAACAGTTTCAGCGCGCGCCCGACGACGGGATCGCTGTGCGCGCGATACCAGGCGGGTGCCGCGGTATCGGGCCGGTCGAACCAGGTTCGCAGCGCGGCGACCAGAAGCAGGTCGAGCACGCGGTCCAGGACGGCTTCCTGACCGGGCGTGTCCTTGACGATCTCACCGGCGAGCAAGGACACCAGCGGGTTGTCCCACTCCTCGTCCCGGACGACCAGCAGCGACGGCAGCGCGTTGAGGAGCCGCTTGCTGATCTCGCCCTCCAGCGGATAGGTGCCGGTGAGCAGGACGACGGGGCCGTCCGGATCGTCACCCCAGGTGCGGACGCCGAGATCCGACAGCTCGGTGAGGTGTTTCCCGTCCGGGGTCAGGCATTCCTGCCCCGGCAGGATCATCGCCTGCGGTGGGGTGGCCGGGTCGTCCGCGACGAGATACGGGTCCGGACCGCGGGCGATGGCGATGTCGCCGGTGCCGAGGTGGACCGTGTCCCCGTGCTCGGGCACCACCCAGGACTCGCCGCGGACCTGCGCCATCACCGTCAGCGGTGCCTCGTCCTCGATCCGCAGCGACCACGGCGGGGTCATGACCGACTTCAGCAGGAACGCGCCGCGGGCGCGGGGTCCGTCGAGCAGACCGGCGAGAGGATCCATACCGAAAGTGTAGACGATGGAACATGGAATAGAGCCTTTGAACTATGTTCCGTCTCATTCGTAGGCGCTTGACTAGTGCCATGACAAACACGAAGAACAACGAGACGGTCCTGGTCCTGGGTGCGACGGGCAAGACCGGGAGCCGGGTGGCGCGGCGGCTGACCGACCTCGGGATCGACGTCCGGAAGGCCTCGCGGCCGGTGTTCGACTGGGACGACCGGTCCACCTGGACGGCCGCCGTCGCCGGAAACAGCGCGGCGTACCTCACCTACTACCCGGATCTGGCTTTCCCTGGTGCGGCGGAGGCGATCCGCGACTTCTCGAAGCTGGCCGTGGACCACGGTGTCCGGCGGCTGGTCCTGCTGTCCGGCCGCGGCGAAGAGGAAGCCGTGGTCAGCGAACAGGGGGTACGGGACTCCGGTGCCGAGTGGACGGTAGTGCGGGCGAGCTGGTTCGCGCAGAACTTCAGCGAGCACTTCCTGCTTGAACCGGTGCTCGCCGGGGAGATCGTGCTGCCCGCCGGGTCGGTGACTGAGCCGTTCATCGACGTCGAGGACATCGTCGACGTGGTGGTGACGGCGCTGACCACCGACGGGCACGACGGCGAGGTGTACGAGCTGACCGGACCCCGATTGCTGGGTTTCGCGGACGCGGCGGCGGAAATCGGCAAGGCTTCCGGGCGGGATGTCCGGTACGTTCCGGTCTCCGCCGCGGAATTCGCGGCGGGAGCGGCCGAACAGGGCGTGCCGGAGGAGGAGATCGAGGGCCTGACCGACCTGTTCACGCGCATCCTCGACGGCCGGAACTCCTCGCTCACCGGTGACGTCGAGCGGGTGCTGGGCAGGCCCGCGAGGGACTTCTCCGACTACGCCGCTAAAGCGGCGGCCACTGGGGTCTGGAATCGATGAAACGAGCTGGAATCGGAAGGGAGGCGACAGGAATGGCGACGCTGAGCGAGATCGTCCTGATCGCGGCCGTCATCGCGGCGGGGTTGATCGCCGGCTTGTTCTACGCCTACGCGTGCTCGGTGATGCCGGGCCTGGGGCGGGCGGACGCCCGGACCTACGTGACGGGGATGCGGGAGATCAACATCGCGATCCTCAACGGCTGGTTCGCGCTGAGCTTCGGCGGCGCGCCGCTGCTCGCCGGGGTGGCGGCGGCGCTGCACTTCCGGTCGGAACTGCGACCCGCGCTGCCGTGGCTCATCGCGGGGTTCGTCCTGCTGATGGTGATGCTGATCGTGACGATGGCGATCAACGTGCCGCTGAACAACGCGCTCGAAGCGGGTTTCGACGGCGACAGCACCGACTTCGAGGCGCTGCGGGCGAAGTTCGAGGGTGTCTGGGAACGGTGGAACCTCGTCCGGACCCTGGCCGCGATCGGCGGCTTCGGTGCACTGGTGGGCGGGCTGATCGCGCACGTCCGCGCCTGACGCGTGTCAGGAAAGGGTCGTTCAGGACGAAAAACGTCTTGAACGACCCTTTCCTGACATCAGGCGTCGAGAAGCGCCAGGATCTGCGGCGCGAACGCGGCGGCCTCGGCGGCGAAACCACCGTGGTCACCGGGGAAGTAGGTCGGCTCCACCCCGAGACGAGCGGCGGCGAGCACCGCCGCCTCGTGCGCGGGCTGCCCGGCCGAGTCCTTCCCGACGCCGACGACGATCCGGGTCTCCGACGCCTTCAACGCTTCGTAGTCCGGGGTGAAGCCCCCGATCATCTTCATCAGGTGCACGACGAAGAATTCCATGTTCTTCCGCATCTCCGGCGGAAGCGTGCTCTCGTCCATCTCGAAACCGGCGTCGGCCATGAACTTCGCCATCGCCGCCTCGATGCCGTGTTCACGGTGCAGGCGCGGCAGCTCGTCGGGGTCACCCTCGGGTTGGCCGGGCAGCAGGGTCGTCAGCGGTGGTTCGTGCACCAGGAGCGTCGTCACCCGCCCGGGGTGGCGGGTGACGAGATCGAAGGCCTGCATGCAACCGCCACTGGAAGCGAAGATCACCGCCGGTTCCGTGCTCACGCTGTCGAGCAGGCGCAGCGCGTCGTCGGTGTGGACCTCGATCCGCTGTTCCGCGTCCGGATCGTCGAGAATGCTGCGGGAGATCCCACGCGGGTCGTAGGTGATCACCGTGTAGCGCTGCGCGAGCAGGCCCGCGATCGGTGCGAACATGGCGGAATCGGCCGCGCCACCGGGGATGCACAGCAGTACCGGACCGCTGCCGGTCACGGTGTGGTGCAGCCGGGCGCCGGGGACGTCGAGAACGGCCATCGGATGACCCCTTCCTCTTTTCGGGACTTGTCGCTCACCGACGAACGGTGACGCCTCGGACAGACAGCCGGGCGTCAGGAGATTTCGGCGAGTTTTCCCGACAGGTAGGCGCGCTCGGCATCGGTGCCGGCGAGCGCGAGCGCCTCGCGGTACGCGTCGGCGGCCTCCCCGAGCCGGTCGAGACGCCGGAGCAGGTCCGCGCGGGTCGCGGGAAGCAGGTGGTACCCGGTGAGACCGCCGTCCGCGGTGAGCTTGTCGACCAGTTCGAGTCCGGCCTCGGGACCTTCGGCCATGGCGACGGCGACCGCGCGGTTCAGCTCGACGACGGGCGAAGGCACGAAACGCAGCAGCTCCCCGTAGAGGGCGGCGATCTGTGCCCAGTCGGTGTCGGAGGCATGGGCGGCCGTCGCGTGGCAGGCGGCGATGGCGGCCTGGATCTGGTACTGCCCGGGAACACCGCGGCGGAGCGCGGTCTCCAGCAACTCCGTGCCCTCGGCGATCTCGGCGGTGTTCCAGCCGCCGCGGTCCTGCTCGTCGAGCGAGACGAGCGTGCCCTGATCGTCGACACGCGTGGCACGGCGGGCGTCGTGCAAGAGCAGCAGGGCCAGCAGCCCGAGGACCTCCGGCTCGCCCGGCATCAGGCTCGCGAGGATCCGGGCGAGCCTGATCGCCTCCGCGGACAGGTCGGGCCGGAGCAGATCGGTGCCGGCACTGGCCGAGTAGCCCTCGTTGAACAGCAGGTACAGCATGCCCAGCACCGCTGTCGTGCGTTCGGGCAGCAGCTCCGCGGGCGGGACCCGGTACGGGATACCCGCCGTGCGGATCTTCCGCTTCACCCTGACCAGGCGCTGCGACATCGTGGCCTCGGAGACGAGGAAGGCGCGGGCGATCTCGGCGGTGGTGAGCCCGGCCAAGGTCCGCAACGCGAGCGCGACCTGTCCTTCGAGCGGCAGCGCGGGATGACAGCAGGTGAAGATGAGCCGGAGCCGGTCGTCGTGGACACCGCTCTCGTCCCAGTCCGGCTCGGCGGGGACGTTCAGTCCGGCGGCCTCGCGCAGTTTCGCCGCACCGACGGCCTCTCGCCGGATCCGGTCGGTCGCGCGGTTGCGCGCCGCCGTCGTCAGCCAGGCGCCGGGTTTCGCCGGGACGCCGTCACGGGGCCACGTGCGCAACGCGAGCGCGAACGCCTCTTGGACGCACTCCTCGGCGAGGTCCCAGTCACCGGTGACGCGGATCAGGGTGGCGATCACCTGCCCCGACTCCTCACGGAACGCCTGCGTGATCGCGGCGTCGAGCTCGGTGGTCACCCGAGCAGTCCTTCCAGCAGCGGCACGATCGTCTCCGGCGCCGGGTACGCGGTGACCTCGTCCCGCAACCGCCCGGCCGCCGCCCGGTAGGCCGGTTCCCGCAGCACCGTGGCCACGGCGTCGCGGATGTCCTCCGGTGTCGCGTCGATGACATCGAGGACGATGCCGAGCCCGAGCTCGGTGACCCGATCGCCGTTGTGGGGCTGATCGGCGCCCATCGGGAGCAGCACCATCGGCAGCCCATGGGCGAGAGCGCCGAGCAAGCTGCCCGAACCGCCGTGGCTGAGGACCGCGTCGCAGTACGGGAGGACTTCGTCCTGCGGCAGATAGCGCGTGAGGTGGATGTGCCCGGGCTGCGGGCCGAACTCGGCGGGGTCGATGAGGTTCCCGACGGTCACCACGCAGGTCGCGTCGACCTCCCGCAAACCCGCCAGTGCCCGGCCGAACAGATCACCGGATTCGGTGTTGAAGATCGTGCCGAGGGTGAAGTAGACGGTGGGGTGGCCTTCGACGTGCCACTCCGGCACCGGTCCGCGACCGGGAAGGGGGCTGTGGAACGGCCGCGCGGTCGGCGGCAGCGGGAACCGGGGATCGCGGAAGCTCGCGGGGAACGGGGAAAGCACGAGGTGGCGGTATGCCATCTCCAGGTTTCGCTGCGGCGGCAGACCGTGGACGGCGCGGACCTCGTTGAGCGCGTCGTCGATCAGCTCGGCGCGGATGAGGACACCCGCCGCGGTCACCAGAACGGTGGCGTGGGGGAGGCCGAGCCGTTCGGCGGCGATCATCGCCCCGTGATCGGCCTCGTCGCATACGAGCAGATCCGGTTCCCAGCCCGCGCAGAGCGCCATGACGTCCTTCGCGCGCCGAGGCGCGGTGCGGCGGACGAAACCGTCACGGAGGTCGGTGTCCTCCCGATCCCTGTCGACGGGGAGCAGGGGGCGACGTGCGCCGTCACTGCCGAGATTCGGTCCCGACGGGAACACGGTGAACCCTGTGGCCTCGACGATCGGGACCATCCGCGGCTCGCCGGTGAACGCGATCGTGTGCCCCGCGCCGGCGAGCGCGCGGCCGAGGGGGAGCAGCGGCCGGAAGTGGCCGTTGCCGCCCGCGAAGGTGAACAGGACACGCACGTTGACGACCCTATCGAGCGGGGGCGGCAGCGCTACCCTGCTGCGGTGATCGATACGGACGCCGACGAGATCCGGCTGTGCGCGCTGGAAGGTTGCGATAATCCCTTGCCCCCGCCCGCGGTGGACGCCGAGGGGAAACGCAAGGGCGGCCGTCCCTCTGCCTATTGCGGCAAGGCCCACGCCGACGCCGCCTCGCGCGCCCGCCGGGCGGCCGCGGTCGCGAGCGTGGCCGATCCGCTGCTGGAGGTCCGCCGGATCGCCGACGAGTTCACGCCGACGGCGGCGTCGCTGGTGGAACTGCTGGACGCGATGCGGTCGCGGTTCGACGACGCCGGTGAGGCGGCGCTGGGCCGGGTGACCGAAGCCGAGACCGACGCGGCGACGGCCCGGCGCGAGGCGGAGGACGCGCAGCAGGCGGCGGCGAAGGCCGACACCGCGCGTGCGGCAGCCCTGGCCGCGTCCCGCGACGACAAGATGGCCAAGGCCAAGGCGGAACGCGCCGCCGAACAGGCCTTGAAAGACGCGGAAGAGACCCGGCAGCGGTCCTGGACCGAGGTCGCCGCGCATGAACGAGCCAGGGGCGCCGCGGAAGCCGCGACCGTCGCGGCGGAACGTGCCCGTGATGCGTTGCTCGCCGAGCTCCGGACACTGCGTGAGGAGTTCGCGGCCATCCGGGAGGAGAAGACCCGGCTGACCGCGGAGCTGGGCGAACGCGACACGGCACTGGCCCGGGCGGTCGCGGAACTCGAAGCGCTGCAGGAGCGGTTCGACGAGGCCAAGACGCGGGTGACGGTGTCCGAAAAGGAATCGGCCGGGCTTCGGGCGTCGCTCGCGGAAGAACACACGGCCAGGAGCCTCGCCGAAGCCCGGGCGACGGCCCTCGCCGAGGAGCTGGAGCGGGCACAGGCCCGGGCGGCCGCCGATCAGGCACGGTACGACGACGTCGTCCGGCGGCTGGCCGGACTCGCCCGCCCTCCGGCCGGCGACTGAGCGGCCACCGCCGCCGGCAAGGTGATCAGCCGGCGGCGTCGAAGACCGGGGCCGACACCCGATCGAATCCGACCTCGCGGCGTGGGCCGGTCATCGTGCACGGCAGTGTCGTGACGATCCGCGCGCTCGACGTACCGACGCGCAACTCGACGTCGCCAGGTTCGACCAGGCGTTTGCCCGCGCGGCCGGTGTAGGAGGTCAGATCGGCGTGCAGCCCGATTCCGACGACCTCGGTTTCACCCGGTGCCAGCTCGACCCGTTTCGCGGCGATCAACTGCTGAACCGGCCTGGCCACTTCGGCGACCGGATCGTGCAGGTAGATCTGGACGACTTCGGAGGTGGCGCGGTCGGTGTCGTTGCGCAGTGTCACCTGGATCCGGCAGCTGCCGTCCGTTGGCCATGAAGGGGCGGACATCTCGACGCCGACCCAGGTCACAGGGGCGTAGGAAAGCCCATGGCCGAAGGGGAACAGCGGTGTCGGGTCGATGGTGCTGACCTCACTGCGCTGCCCGAGTTTCGCCGTCAGATACGTCGACGGATAGGACGCGGTCTCACCGGGGAACCCGACCGGAAGCCGGCCGGAGGGGTTGATCCGTCCGCTCAGGACACCAGCGAGCGCCGCGGCGCCCTCCTCACCGGGGTAGAAGCCACAGACGATCGCGGCCAGCCGGTCCACCTGCCGGGACAGCTCGTACGGGCGGCCACACAGCAGCACCAGTACCACCGGAGTACCGGTCGAGAGCAACGCTTCGAGGAGTTCTTCCTGCCGTCCCGGAAGCTTCAGGTCGGCGGCGTCACAGCCCTCGCCCGACGTGCCGGCACCGAACAAACCCGCGCGGTCGCCGAGCACCGCGACGCAGACTTCGGCATTCCGCGCGGCCTCGACGGCTGCGGCGATGTCCGTGTCCTCGCCACCGAGCACTGGGCAGCCCACGGCGAACGTGACTTCGTGGTCCGCTTGCAGCGCATCGAGCACGGTCGGCACGGACACCCCGAACGGTATGTCGGGATGGTGCACGCCGACATGCATCGGGAAGGAGTAGCAGCCGAGCATCGCACCGGGTTCGTCGGCGCGGGGCCCGACGACGGCGATCCTGCGGCCCGGCGCCAGCGGCAGCGTGCCGTCGTTGTGCAACAACACGATCGAGCGTTCGGCCAGTTCCCTTGCCAGCGCGCGGGACTCCGGCTCGTCAAGTTCGATCTCGTCCGGCACCTCGGGTGCCCAGTCGGGGTCGAGCAGCCCGAGTTCGCATTTCTGGAGCAGCACTCGTTCGAGGGCACGGTCCACGGTGGCGGTGCCGACCGTGCCCGCTTCCACCGCGGCGAGCAGTGGCTCGCCGTAGCAGTCCATGGTGGGCAGTTCCACGTCGATCCCGGCCGAGAGTGCCTGCCCGGCCGCGTCACCGCGGTCGGCGGCGACACCGTGGAGCTTGTAGAGAAAGGACACGGAAAAGTAGTCCGCGACAACGGTGCCGGTGAATCCATAGGTGTCGCGGAGCAGGTCCGTCAGCAAGGTGGGATCACCGGCGGCCGGGGCACCGTCGTTGTCGGCGTAGGAGTTCATCACCGAACGGGCGCCCGCGCGCAACGCCATCTCGAACGGCGGCAGCAGGACGTCGGCCAGCTCCCGCGGGCCCACCGACACCGGCGCGAGGTTGCGTCCGGCACGGGAAGCCGAATAGCCGGCGAAATGCTTGAGAGTGGCGATCACACCCATCGATTCCAGCCCGGCGACGTAGGCGCCACCGATCGTGCCGACCAGGTACGGATCCTCGGCGATGGTTTCCTCGATACGGCCCCAGCGCAGGTCACGGGCGACGTCGAGCACCGGCGCCAGCCCCTGGTGGACGCCGAGCTTCCGCATGGTCCCGCCGATCCGCGCACCCATCCGCCGCACCAGCTCCGGATCGAAACTCGCACCCCAGCACAGCGGGGACGGATAGACCGTGGCCTGCCAGGCGGCGAGTCCGGTGAGGATCTCCTCGTGCACCAACGCGGGGATACCGAACCGGTTGCTGCCGATGATCTCCCGCTGGGTACGGGCGAGGCTGTGGGCACCGATCACCGGATCGACCGGCCGGGTGCCGTACACCCGGGTCAGCTGCCCGATCCCGTGCCGCACCAGGTCGTCCCAGCCCAGCGCGGCCTCGGCGAAGTCGTGCTGGTGCGGTGCCATCTCGCCGCCGGAGTCGATACCGACCCAGATGCCGTAGAGCTGGCCGAGTTTCTCCCGCAAGGTCATCCGTGCCATCAAGGCGCGCACCCGCTCGACGGGTTCGGCCGCCGTGTCGTGCCAGGGCTGCGGTGACGCGCTGGGCTGTGTGGTCAAGACTGTCCGCCCTTCGTCGAAGAGTTCGCCGTGGATCAGGAACCCGGTTCGAGGGCGCGGGTCGAACGGCGCACCACGAGACCGGTGGACAGCGTGATATGAGTCTTCTCGCTGATTTCCCCGCTGATCAGGGAAATCAGCAGGGTGATGGCACGGTGGCCCATTTCCCGGATGGGCTGGTCCACCGTGGTCAGTGGCGGGGTGCAGAGCGCGGACTCGGGAACGTTGTCGAAACCGACCACCGAGAGGTCCTCCGGCACGGACAGACCGAGTTCGGACGCGGCGCTCACGGTCGCGATCGCCGAGATGTCGTTCGCGGCGAACACGGCGGTGGGACGGTCGGGCCGGGTCAGCAACTCATGGGCCGAACGGGCGGAGATCTCCGGGTCGTAGGCACCGAGCCGGATCAGCTCCTCGTCGACCGGGACGCCGGCGGCGGCCAGCGCCCGCAGGTAACCGGTTTTGCGGAGCTCGGCCGACTCCAGATCCGGGCGCCCGGCGAGAAAACCGATGCGCCGGTGGCCGAGTTCCAGCAGGTGTTCGGTCGCCAGCTGAGCGCCGCGCAGGTTGTCGGAGTCGATGGTGGGCACCAAGGACGGGCCGGTATGCGGATCGACGGCGACCACGGGCGTGCCGGGGATCGCTTCCAGGGAGGCGACCGGGGTCACCAGTACCGCACCATCGACCAACGTGCCGGACAACCGCGAGAGATACCGCCTCTCCCAGCCGGCCGGATCGCCGGTACGGCCACCCGCCGAATACACGACGAGTTCGTAGCCGCTGCCCCGGATGGCGTCCGCGGCGCCCTTGAGCAGCTCGGTGCTGAACGGTTCCAGATCGGCGACCAGGATGCCGATCACGTTCGTCTTGTGATTGCGCAGGCTTTGGGCGACCAGGCTCGCTTCGTAACCGAGTTCGTCGATCACCGCCCGGACGCGGGCGAGGGTCGACGCGGCGACGCCGTACCGGTCGTTGATCACCTTGGACACGGTGGCCACGGAGACTCCGGCACGGGCCGCGACGTCACGGATTGTGACCCTAGAGCTGGGCTGCATGAGCTCAGACTAGCCATGTAAAACGTTATCGACAACGATTGACATCCGTTTTCGACCCGCGCAAACTAACCGCCAGCCCGGGCGCTGTCACGCCCCGTCCAACTCGGCCGAAGTCGTCAGGAGTGGACTCATGATGCGTTCGAACCGCCGAATTCCCGCCGTCGCCGCACTCGCGGCGAGCGTCCCGCTCGCACTCGCGGGTTGCTCCGGCGGTACCGGAACACCGGCCGAGCCCAGCGGGCCGATCACCCTCACCTGGTGGCACAACGGCACCACCGACCCGATCAAGTCGATCTGGGCGAAGGTGATCGCCGACTACCGGCAAGCTCACCCCGACGTGACGCTCAAGGGCCAGCCGCTGCAGAACGAGGATTTCAACACCAAGGTCCCGCTCGCGCTGCAGTCGAACGAACCACCGGACGTCTACCAGTCGTGGGGTGGCGGCGAGCTGGCCTCCCAGGTCACCTCCGGCAAGGTCGCCGACCTCACCGAACTGACCAAGGACTGGGCTCCCTCCGTCGGCAAACTCGCCGAAAGCTGGCAAGTCGACGGCAAGCAGTACGGCGTCCCGTGGGAACAGCACTTCGTCGGATTCTGGTACCGCAAGGATCTGTTCGCCAAGGCGGGCGTCACCACACCGCCGTCCACTTTGGACGAGCTCGGCGCCGCGGTCGCGAAGCTGAAGGCGGCCGGGATCACGCCGATCGCCGTCGGCGGCAAGGACCGCTGGCCGGACGCGTTCTACTGGAACTACTTCGCCCTGCGCGCCTGCTCGGCCGACACGCTGAAGCAGTCGGTGAAGGCGGTCAAACTCGAGGACCCGTGCTGGACGAAGGCAGGCCGGGATCTGCAGGCGTTCCTCGCGACCCAGCCGTTCCAGCCCGGTTTCACCGCCACCCCCGCCCAGCAGGGCGCCGGTAGTTCGGCCGGGCTGGTCGCGAACGGCAAGGCCGCGATGGAGCTGCAGGGCGACTGGGAGCCGGGCACGATGTCGTCGTTGACCGAGGACAAGGACCTCGACTCGAAAGTGGGCTGGTTCCCGTTCCCGTCGGTGCCCGGCGGCGCCGGCGACCCGGCCGCCGTTCTCGGCGGCGGGGACGGATTCTCCTGCACCTCCCGCGTCGCCAAGGCGTGCGCGGAGTTCCTCAAGTACATCGGCAGCGAACCGGTGCAGACCCAGTTGGCGGCGCAGGGCGCGGGACTGCCGATGAACGTCTCGGCGGCCGGAGCACTCAAGACCGAATCGCTGAAGACCGTGTTCGACTACGGCCAGAAGGCGCCCTACCTGCAGATGTACTTCGACAAGGCGTTCCCCACCGCCGTCGGCGCCGCACTCAACGACGCGGTCGCGAACTTCTTCGCCGGCCAGGGCACTCCGGAAGGCATCGTGGAGGCGGTCAACAAGGCCGCGGCGGGCGACAAATGACGACAACGGCCACCACCTCGGCGCGAAAGAAGCTGGAACTGGCGTTCCTGCTCGGGCCGACGTTGGTGCTGTTCGCCGGGTTCGTGCTGGTCCCGATCGGGATCGCGGCGTTCTACAGCGTGTTCGAATGGAACGGTTTCGGCCCGCTGGGGGATTTCGTCGGTTTCGACAACTACGCCGATGCCCTGTCCGGAACGGTCTTCCAAGGCGCGATCGGGCACAATCTGATCATCGCGGGCCTGTCACTGGTGCTCCAGCTGCCGCTGTCCATCGGGCTCGCCATGCTGCTGAACCGCAAGATACGCGGCCGTGCCGTCCTGCGGACACTGGTGTTCGCCCCGTACGTGCTGTCCGAGGCGATCACCGCGGTGATCTGGCTGCTGATGCTGCAACCGGACGGGTTCGTCGACCAGGTGCTCCGAAAGGTCGGGCTCGGCGGGCTGGTCCAGCTCTGGCTGGCCGATCCCGGCATCGTGCTCTACACGCTGTTCGCCGTGATCACCTGGAAGTACATCGGATTCGGCATCATCCTGCTGCTGGCCGGGCTTCAAGGCGTGCCGGCGGAACTGCGGGAAGCCGCGGCGCTCGACGGCGCGTCGGCCTGGCAGACCACTCGCCATGTGGTGCTGCCGCTGCTCGGTCCGACCATCCGGATCTGGGTGTTCCTTTCGGTGATCGGCTCTCTGCAGCTGTTCGACCTGGTGTGGATCATGACGCTGGGCGGCCCGGCGAATTCGTCGACCACGATGGCGACCTATCTGATCGACCACGGGTTCAAGCGGTACGAATTCGGCTTCGGGAGCGCGGTCGCGGTGATCCTGTTCGTGATCTGCTTCGTCTTCGCTTTGCTGTACCAGCGGTTCGCGCTCCGCCGTGACACCGACGGCGCACTGACCAGGATGGTGAACTGATGACGCGCCGGGCGGGAACGCCGATCGCCTATCTCGCCGCGATCGCGGTACTCGGGATCACCGTGGTGCCGCTGCTGTTCGTGATACTCGGCGGTTTCCGCAGCAATGCGCAGATCAACTCCTCACCCAGTGGTCTGCCCAGCCCGTGGGTCTGGGACAACTACGCGGCGATCCTCGGCTCGTCGTCGTTCTGGACCTTCCTCGGGAACAGCGCGCTGATCGCGGTGATCGCCACGATCCTGACCGTCTGTTGTGGCTCGATGGCCGCGTATGCGTTGTCCCGGTACACGTTCAAGGGCCGTGAGGGTTTCTACACGCTGTTCACCCTCGGCCTGCTGTTCCCGCTGGGTGTCGCGACGTTGCCGCTGTACTTGTGGCTGCGTCAGCTCGGGATGCTGGAAAGCTTCTGGGGAGTGGCGATCCCGGAGGCCGCGTTCTCACTGCCGGTCACCATCGTGATCCTGCGGCCGTTCATGCGGGCGATCCCCGGCGAGATCGAAGACGCCGCGGTACTGGACGGTGCGACCAGGCTCGGGTTCTTCTGGCGGATCCTGCTCCCGCTGTCCATGCCGGCACTGACCACCGTCGCCGTGCTCGCCTTCGTCACCAGCTGGAACTTCTTCCTGTTGCCGCTGCTGGTGTTCAACGACCCCGCGAATTTCACCCTGCCGCTCGGGGTGGCGAGCTTCCAATCCCAGTACTCCCAGGACACCGCGCGGGTGCTCGCGTTCACCGCGCTGTCGATGATCCCCGCACTCGTGTTCTTCGTACTCGCCGAACGTCGCATCGTCGGCGGGTTGACCGGATCCGTGAAGGGCTGACGACTGCCCTAGAAGAGGAGCGACAACGATGTTGCGCACTAGTCAGGTGAGACGAGTGCTCGTCGCGATGACCGCGTTCGCGAGCGTGGCCGCGTGGCAGGCGGCACCGGCCGCCGCGGCGGGTCCGTTGAAGGACATCACGAATCGGTACGTCGGCAGTGCGGTGGCGGCGAATCCGCTCGCCAGCCAGGCGGATTACCGCTCCGTGCTCACCCGTGAATTCGACAACGTCACCCCCGAGAACGAGATGAAATGGGCCGTGGTCGAGCCGAACCGCGGCCAGTACAACTGGTCCGGTGCGGACGCGATCGTCAACTACGCCCAGCAGAACGGCAAATCCGTCCGTGGGCACACACTCGTCTGGCACAGCCAACTGCCGGGCTGGGTGAACAACCTGTCGGCGGCCGAGCTGCGCACCGCCATGCAGCGGCACATCACCACGGCGATGGGCCGGTACAAGGGCAAGATCCGGGCATGGGACGTCGTGAACGAGATGTTCAACGACAACGGCACCCGACGGCAGTCGGTATTCCAGCAGAAACTCGGCGACGGCTATGTGGCCGACGCCTTCCGCTGGGCGCGCGCCGCGGATCCAGCGGCCAAGCTGTACATCAACGACTACAACACCGAAGGCCTCAACGCGAAGAGCGACGCCCTGTACAACCTGGTGCGCACGCTCAAGCAGCAGGGTGTCCCGATCGACGGCGTCGGCATCCAGGCGCATCTGGCGACCCAGTACGGCTTTCCCGGCGGCTACCAGGCCAACATCGACCGGTTCGCCGCGCTGGGGTTGGACGTCGCGATCACCGAGGCCGACGTCCGCGTCCAGCTGCCTGCCGATGCCGCGAAGCTGAACACCCAGGCGAGCTATTTCAAGCAGTTGTGGGACGGTTGTCATGCCGTGGCGCGCTGCGTGGAATTCACGACGTGGGGATTCACCGACCGTCACTCGTGGGTGCCCGGCACTTTCCCGGGTGAGGGCGCGGCCTGCCTGTTCGACACGAACTTGCAGCCGAAACCCGCTTACACCCGCATCAACCCTTGACGCCGCGGCGCGAACCTGGCTGAAGGGCCTTCACAGACTTGCCAGCGACCACTCTTCCCGGCGTCGCGACTCCAGCTGGCTTCGAGGTGACGCAGGGACACCGCTGCACCCGATGCCCCCAATGTGGCATTGGAGACACTGAGCGTCTCCAATGCCACATTGGGGGCCGGGCGAAACCGCCTCGACTGCCGACACAGTGGCGGGTGACAAAGATGAATCTCTCAAGGAGGCCTTCACAGACCTCTTGACGCCAGCGCGCAACCCCAGCCGCATCGGGTCACGCGGGTCAGCGTGGTGGGCTGATGGCTCCCTTCACCGCATCAGACGCGGCGAAGGGAGCCTTCAGCCCACCGGGAAACCTCACGAGGGAAGTTCGGTCCCTGAGGTGCCGGATCCGCCGGTGACCAGCTGTTCGACCCCGTCCAGGATCCGCGCGAGCCCGAACCGGAAGGTGTGCAGCGGCGCGCTCGCCGCACCGTGGGTTTCCCCGGCGGCCTGGCCTATGCGCGCCGCCAGCGGGAACAGGCCGGCGTCGGCTTCGGGGATCTCCGCGAGCACGGGCGCGCTGGCCGTCCACCACTCCATGTCGGTCAGGCCGGACCGCCGTACGAGACTCGCCGATTCCACCGAACCCCGGGCGATGCCCTGGACGAATCCGTTGACCATCGCCACGACGGCGTCCATCTCCAGGTCGGTGAGCCCGATCGCGTCGACGGCCTTCAGTTCGCGTTCGTGTTTCGCGAAGGTGTGCGGGCCGAGGGGGAGACGGCCGGTGGTGAGCTGGAGCATCCAGGGATGCCGGTGGTACATCTCCCAGGCGTCCTCGGCGAGGATCGTCATCGTGACCCGCCAGTCGTGACTCCCCGGGGGATCGGTCAGTTCACCGTGGACACGGTCCATCATCAGGTCGAGCAGTTCGGCGCGGCTGTGGATGTAGGTGTAGATCGTCATGGGGGAGACGCCGAGTTTCTCCGCGCCCCGGCGCACCGACAGCGAGGTGATGCCCTCGGTGTCGGCGATCTCGATCGCGGCGGTGACGATCTCCTCGACGGTGAGCTTGGGTTTGGGGCCGCGGCGGGGTTTCTCGCGCACACCCCAGAGCAGCTCGATGGTGCGCCGTGGATCGCCCGCCCCGGTGTGGTCCGCGTCCGTCATCACGTTCTCTCTACGGTGTACAGAGTTGTGTTATCCTGAACTGTACACCGTACAGAGATTGGGGTTGAGTGGCGTCTCACGACGGTTTCGGCAGTGTCGTTTTCGAACCGAAAAATCCCCCTCGGACCAGCGGATTCGTCTTCTGGAACGCCGAGGGGAACACGCCGGGGACCGGGGAGGTGACCGTCGCCCTCCCCGAGATCACCACCGTGCCGTGCGTCCGGCTGCCGATGGCCGAGGCGCTCCCCGCGCTGCTACGTCTCCGTGAGAGCGACGATCCCTCCGCGCGTTTCTGGAGCACAGCGGCCACGGCGGCGCTGAAGCTCGCCGAGGCGGGCAGGTTGCTTCCCGGGCTCACGGAGTCCGATGTGGACGCCTGGCGCGCCGGCCCGCTGGAACCCGCCGACGCCGCTTGGCTGCGCGAGTTGTCCGAGGCGATGCCTGCGCGAGCGCGGGCGATTCCAGGTGAGGGAAACCTGCTGCCCGCACGGTATCCGTTGCTGCGCGCGTTCCTGGACGCCGTGGCCGACACCCTTCCCCGCACGCCCGCGGCCGCCCAGGCGGCCGGTGTGAAGGCGTTCGCCGCCGCGCCTTCGCACCGTGTTCCGCAGTTGCGGGACTGGGCGGCCGAGGTCGCGGCCGGGCTGGATTCCGGGGTCCGGGTCTCGGTGCGGATCGAAGCGCCCGGGGACGACTTCACGGTCGGCCGGTTCAGCGGCGTCGTCCAGGTGCACAGCCTGGCCGACCCCGGTGTGCTGGCCGACGCCGCCGCGCTCTGGGCGGGCGACGACCGGTTCGGCCCGAGGGCGCGGATCGACGTGATGCTGGCGTTGCGCCGTGCCGCGCAGCTGTGGCCGCCGCTGGAACCCCTGCTCGGCGCCGCGGTCCCCGACGAGGTCGGGCTGAGCGACACCGACATCACCGAACTGCTCACCACCGCGGCTCCGCTGCTGGCCACCGCGGGTATCGACGTGCACTGGCCCGCTGATCTGGCCCGCGACCTGAGCGCGAAGGCGGTCGTCGGCGGCGGTGACGCGCCGCCCGCCGATCTTCCGTCGTTCTTCGCCGGCGGCGCGCTGTTGCAGTTCGACTGGCAGCTGGCCCTCGGTGGCGCGCCGCTCACCGCGGCCGAGATGGACGCACTGGCCGAGGCGCACCGTCCGGTCGTGCGCTTGCGGGATCAGTGGGTGCTCGTCGACCCGGCGCTCGCGGCGAAGGCACGGGATCGCGCGCTGAAGCCGCTCACGCCGATCGACGCGCTCGGCGCCGCCTTGAGCGGGACCACCGAGATCGACGGTGAACGCGTCGACGTCCTCACCGACGGCTGGCTCGCCGCGTTGCGGGAGCGGCTGCTCGCGCCACCGGAACCGCAGGCGCCGCCGCGAGGTCTGGCCGCGACCTTGCGCGATTACCAGATGCGTGGGCTGCAGTGGCTCACCGCCATGACGTCGATCGGTCTCGGCGGCTGTCTCGCCGACGACATGGGTCTCGGCAAGACGATCACGCTGATCTCGCTCCACCTGCATCGCGCGGACGGCCCGACGCTGGTCGTCTGCCCGGCATCGCTGCTGGGGAACTGGGAACGCGAGATCACCAGGTTCGCCCCCGGTGTTCCGGTGCGGCGATTCCACGGCACTGAACGCTCACTCGACGAACTCGGCGACGGCTTCGTGCTCACGACCTACGGCACCCTGCGCGTGGACCCGGAACCGCTGGGAAGTGTCCACTGGGGACTGCTGGTCGCCGACGAGGCCCAGCACGTCAAGAACCACCGCTCCGGCACGGCGAAGGCGTTGCGGACGCTGACGTCGTCGGCGCGGGTGGCGCTGACGGGTACCCCGGTGGAGAACAACCTCGCCGAGCTGTGGGCGATCCTCGACTGGACGACGCCGGGCCTGCTCGGCACCATGGCCGATTTCCGGCGGGTGTGGGCGAAACCGGTCGAGTCCGGAAAGGACCCGGACGCCGCGGAGCGCCTGTCCCGGCTGGTCCGCCCGTTCCTGTTGCGCCGACGCAAATCCGATCCGGGGATCGCGCCGGAGCTGCCCGCCAAGACCGAGACCGACCGCCCGGTGACGCTCACGGCCGAGCAGGCGGCGTTGTACGAGGCGACGGTGCGCGAGTTGATGGCCGAGATCGCCGGGAGCGAGGGCATCGCGCGCCGCGGCCGGATCGTCAAGCTGCTCACCGGGCTCAAGCAGATCTGCAACCATCCCGCGCAGTACCTCAAGGAGCCGTCGGAAGCGGTACTGGACGGCCGGTCGGGCAAGCTCGAACTGCTCGACGAACTCCTGGGCACCATCCTCGCCGAGGACGGCGCGGTGCTGGTGTTCACGCAGTACGTCGCCATGGCCCGGCTGCTGGAACGGCATCTCGCGCAGCGCGGGATCGGCACGCAACTGCTGCACGGCGGCACACCGGTGCCCAAACGCGAGGATCTCGTGCGCCGGTTCCAGGCCGGTGAGGTGCCGGTGTTCCTGTTGTCGCTCAAGGCGGCGGGGACCGGGCTCAACCTGACCCGCGCCGATCACGTCGTGCACTACGACCGCTGGTGGAACCCCGCGGTGGAGGACCAGGCGACCGATCGCGCGTACCGGATCGGGCAGACCAGGCCGGTGCAGGTGCACCGGCTCATCGCCGAGGGCACGGTCGAGGACCGGATCGCGGCGATGCTGCGGGAGAAACGCGCGCTCGCCGACGCGGTGCTCGCCGGCGGCGAGGCCGCCCTGACCGAACTGACCGACGAGGAGCTGGCCGATCTGGTCGAGCTGAGGAGCCGCCGATGAGCACCCCCGAAGACCGTGTCCGGGGCTTCCCCGCTTTCGGTGCCCAGGGCGGACGCGGCCAGTTCGCCCGCTCGTGGTGGGGCCGCGCGTGGATCAGCGCGATGGAGGACACCGCGCTGGATCTGCGGCAGCTCAAACAGGGCCGCAAGTACGCCGCGGCGGGGCGGGTCGGCCCGATCACGGTCAGCCCGGGGCGGATCGCCGCGGTGGTCGACGATCAGGAGGGCCAGTACCGCACCGAGGTCCGTCTCGCGGAGCTGACCGGCGACGAATGGGACCGGTTCCTCGACCGGGTCGCCTCGCGTGCCGGGCATCTGGCCGCGTTGCTGGACCGGGACATGCCGCACGACCTCGTCGAGGCCGCCGACGACGCCGGAGTCCATCTGCTGCCCGGGATCGGTGACCTGGATCCGGACTGTGACTGCCCGGGCTGGGAGCTGCCTTGCCGCCATGCCGCGGCGCTGTCGTTCCAGGCGTCGTGGCTGCTCGACGCCGACCCGTTCGTGCTGTTGCTGATGCGCGGCAAGGGGGAGCGGGAGCTGCTCGACGAGCTGCAGCGGCGCAACGCGCCCCGGTTCGTGCGCACCGGTGACGACGGCATCGACGCCGAGCGGGCGTACGCCGACGAGCCCGGCCCGTTGCCGGATCTCGCCGCGTTCGCGCCCACCGGAGGCCCAACCGTGCCCGGGGCGCCCGGCATCCCGGCCGAGGCCTTCGCTCTGCTGGTCGCCAACGCGGGACAGATGGCCGGAGCGCTGCTGGCGTCGCAGCCGAAGCTCACCCGCAAGCAGGACGCCGTCCGGCTGGCGGCCACGCGTCCGGAAACCGCGGACAGGGTGCGCCCGGCCGAGAACGGCGAGGACTTCGACCGCGCGGTGCTCGCGTGGCGGCACGGTGGCCGAGCCGGTCTCGATGTCCTGGAGACCACGTGGGCACCGCCGTCGCAGGCGATGGGCCGGGCACGGGCCGCCTTCGCCGAGGTCGTGGACGATCCCGGCGAAGGCTTGGACGTCGAACGCAACCACTGCACCGTCCATGGGACAGGGGTGCAGGTGCGGCTGGGCAAGGACGGGCTCTGGTACCCGTACCGGGATCAGTGGCCTGCCGGTCCGCCCGAAGCCGATCCGGGCGCGTTGTTCGCCGCCTTGCTCGGCTGATTCCACTGCTGTCCTCGCCGCAGCTGATCCAGGTGCGGCGAGGACAGGTGGAGGATTTGGTACCGGACCTCGTCCGACTCCGGTGCCTCGCGGGCCCAGAGGCTGTAGCGGACGACCTGCCAGGTCCGCGGATCGACGGCCAGCGCGCCCGAATGCGCGCCGTCCTGCCGCAGGTGCTCGCGAAGTCCGTCGAGAGCTTCGCCGAGGAAGGCGACCGGGTCGGTCTCCTCAGGGATCCGCACGACGTGCTTTCCGGCCGCGACCGGCGAAGAGCCGAACGCGGGTCCCTCCTCGAAGCCGAGCACCGTCCAGTGCTGCACGGCAGGACGCCCGAAGGATTCGACGATGCCGCTGAACGGGCCGCCGAAGAGGAAGGCGTTCATCCCGGCTTCGTCGTGCCACAGATAGAAGGGCGAGTACTGGTTCAGCGTCGAGCCGTCGACGCCGCGCTCGCGGATCCCGTAGACCTTCAGCCCCAGGCCACCGAAGTCGTCGAGCAGATGCCCGCGGGTGGCGACGCGGTCGCGGATGACGCCCATGTCGTAGTCGGCGGGGAGGGTGATCTCGTACTGCATCGCATGCATGCCGTACATACTAGTAGGTACAGAGATCACCTTCGCCCCGAACCGTGGTGCTGCCGAAACTTGAAGCATGACAACAGGAAACGAGCACAGACCCGTCCTGATCATCGGAGCCGGCGTGCCGGACTCGCGCTCGGCAACTTCCTCCTGCGGGAGGGAATCGCTTGTGTCGTCTTCGAACGGCGCAGCCGCGAATACGTCGAGCGACGGCAGCGTGCCGGGGTCATCGACACCAGAGCCACGCGCGTCTTCCGCAAACGCGGCCTCGAAGACCGTGTCGTCGGCGGGATTCCCATCGAGCCGAGCCTCGGCTTCCGTGTCGACGGACAGCCAAGACCCCTGGCGCTCTCCGTCGAAGAACACCGGGAAGGCCGGCTCTGCCCTCAGCAGGTCCTGGTCCGGAACCTCATCACCGTGTTCGAAGAGGCCGGAGGCGACCTGCGCTTCGACACCGAAGTGTCAGTCGAAGGCATCGACGGCGAACACCCGCGCGTCCGGCTCGGCGACGGGTCGACCGTCGAAGGGGACTTCATCGCCGGATGCGACGGCAACCACGGCGCGTCCCGGGCCGCCATTCCCGAACAGCGGATCACCCGCCACACCCACGAATACGGCTACGCGTGGCTGGTCGTCCTCGCCGAAGTGCCCGCCACCCACCAGACGGTGATGGCGATCCACCGGCGCGGATTCGCGGCGCAGTTCGGCCGGGGACCACGGGCGAGCCGGTTCTACCTCCAGTGCCCGCTCGACGACGTCACCGACGACTGGCCGGACGAACGGATCTGGAGCGAGCTCGAAACCCGCTTCGGTGAACCGCTCACCGCGAGAGGCGCGATCGTGGAGAAGCAACTACTGCCGCTGCGCGGCGAAGTGCTCAGCCCGATGAGCCACGGCAGGCTCCACCTGCTCGGCGACGCCGCGCATATCGTCCCGCCGATGAGCGCGAAGGGCATGAACCTCGCGCTGCACGACGCCGACGTCTTCGCCGACGCCCTGATCCACTACTACGAGAAGGGCGACACGGGCCCGCTCGATGCCTACTCCGGCGACCGTCTGCGCGAGGTATGGAACTACCAGGCCTTCGCGACATGGTTCACCGACACCGTCCACGACGCCGGTGATCCGTCCTACCGAGGGGAGTTCCGGCATCAGGTCGCACGCGCCGACTTCGACCGCCTGTACACCTCCGCGACGGCGA
Source organism: Amycolatopsis sp. NPDC049868 (assembly GCF_044461365.1). Taxonomy (NCBI): domain Bacteria; kingdom Bacillati; phylum Actinomycetota; class Actinomycetes; order Pseudonocardiales; family Pseudonocardiaceae; genus Amycolatopsis; species Amycolatopsis sp. NPDC049868. Next base: position 673,620 of record NZ_JBITKV010000004.1, read on the forward strand.
ACCGGCTGGTCAGCGAATTCGTCGCCGGGTTGAACTGATCCGCTATTTCCGGCTGAGCCGGAGGATCCCCTCGCCACCCTGTACCGCCACGACGACGATCACCTGCCGGTTGATCTGATGGACCATCCCCGCCGGACCGGACACCGCCGCGCCCATCCCGCCCGAAGCCGGGGCGAGCCCCACCTTCCCGGACTGGACCGCGACCGCGAGCGGTCCGGCGCCGCCGTCGTTGGGAATCTGGTCGCCGGTCCGGACGAGCACCTCGCACTCACCGTCGGCGCAGGCCCTCAGGTCCCGTCCGTCCGCCGCGACGAACGGCGCACCGGACGGGGCGACGGCCTCCATCATCGGCGCGCTCTCCGCGGAAGGCGCCGGACTCGCCGCAGCGAAGATCGGCGTCGGCGTGGCCGTCGCGCAGCCGGCGGCGAACAGCGCCACGGGAACCAGGACCAGGCATCTTCGGCGATCGACCATGACCGACGAACGTAGCCGACGCGAGAGCCCTTGCATGCACCCGAATTCCGCAATCCTGCGGCTGTTCGCAGTGCTCGGCGGCGGTCCGGCCGGGTGAATCGACCGGACCGCCGCAGCATGTGGTCATGCGGGCACTGAGCGTTCGGGTTCCACTGGGTGGCAAGGCCAAGATGGCGTGTCGCGAAAGCCACTTTCGCGACGTGTGGTGTCCCGAAAGTGGCTTTCGCGACGCCACCCTCTACGGACCAGGAAACTCAGACCTCCGCGCGCGAGATGATCGCCCGCGTGTCCACTCCGGACGGAAGCGTCCCGAACGCGACACCCCAGTCGCCGCCCAGCCGCGACGCGCAGAACGCGTCGACCACCGCCGGCGTCCCATGTCGTACCAGCAGCGAACCCTGCAGCACCAGCGCCATCGACTCGACCAGCCGACGCGCCCGGTACTCGATGTCCGACAGATCGGACAGCTCCTTGCGCAGCCTGCCCACCGCGTCGTCCAGCCGCGCGTCGGCGCCGGACGCCTGCTCGACCTCGGTGAAATACGCCGCCACCGACTCAGGCTGCTTCGCCATCGCCCGCAGCGCGTCCAGCGCCGCGACGTTGCCCGAACCCTCCCAGATCGACATCAGCGGAGCCTCACGGTAGAGCCGCGGCATCCCCGATTCCTCGACGTACCCGTTCCCGCCCAGGCATTCCAGCGCCTCCACCGCATGCGACGGACCGCGCTTGCACACCCAGTACTTGGTCACCGCCAGCCCCAGCCGCCGGAACGCCTGCTCCTGCTCGTCCTCCGGCCGGTCGGTGGCCGACGCCAGCCTCATCCCGACGGTCGTCGCCGCCTCGGACTCCACGACGAGGTCCGCCAGCACGTTGCCCATCAGCGGCTGATCCACCAGGTTCGCCCCGAACGCGCGACGATGCCGCGCGTGGTGGATCGCCCGCACGGCCCCGTACCGCATCCCCGACGCGCTCCCGACCGCGCAGTCCAGCCGCGTGTTGTTCACCATCTCGATGATGGTGCGGACCCCGCGCCCCTCCTCGCCGACCAGCCAGCCGATCGCGTCGTCGTACTCGATCTCCGACGACGCGTTGGACCGGTTGCCCAGCTTGTCCTTCAGCCGCTGCAACCGGATCCCGTTGCGCGAGCCGTCCGGCAGGACACGGGGGAGCAGGAAGCACGACAGCCCGCCCGGCGCCTGGGCCAGGGTCAGGAACATGTCCGACATCGGCGCCGAGGTGAACCACTTGTGCCCGACGATCACATAGCTGCCGTCACCCAGCGGACGCGCCATGGTCGTGTTCGCCCGGACGTCGGAACCACCCTGCTTCTCCGTCATCGACATCCCGGCGATGAGCCCGCGCTTCGAACTCGGCTCACGCAGCCCGAAGTCGTACTCCGTCGCCGCCAGCAACGGCTCGTACCGCGCGGACAGCTCAGGGTTGAACCGCAGCGCCGGCACCGCCGCGTACGTCATCGAAATCGGGCACGTGTGCCCGGCGTCGACCTGCCCCCACACGTACATCTTCGCCGCCCGCGCCGCGTGCGCGCCCGGACGGGAATCCCGCCACGGCGCCGCGTGCAGCCCGTAGGACACCGCGACGTCCATCAGCTCGTGCCAGTACGGGTGGAACTCGACCTCGTCGATCCGGTTCCCGACCCGGTCGTGCGTCCGCAGTACCGGCTCGTTCTCGTTGACGAGCCTGCCCCACTCCTGCGCCTGCTCACTCCCGGCCAGCCTGCCGAGGGCGTGCACCTCGGCCACCGCCCAGCCCGCGCCCGCCCGATCCAGCCCCTCCAGCAAGGCCGGATCGGTCGCTACGTCGTAATCCGCCAGCGGCGGGACCTGATTGGTGACCTCATGAGTGAGCGGCATCGGAACCTCCCAAGGAACGCAGGACGAAAGTGCGCAGCCCGGACACCTCGTCCGCGCTGCCAGTGGTCAACGGGCCGATCAGCACCTCGGCGGCCGCGCCGACGAGCGCCGCCGCGGTGACGTCCGCGTCCTGGGCGGGCAGGACCCCGGACCGGACGCCATCGGCCACGTGCTGGGCCACGACGTCACGGAACGCGCGCCGGAACACCAGTCGTTCCGCCTCGACCGGCGCGTCCACAGGTTCGGCCAGCAGCGCGTACGCCATCCGCGGGGTCTTCAACGCCCGGCTCGCGAAGGTGTCGAAGACCGCCACGACCCGCTCGGCGGGCGTACCGGGCCGCTCCGACACCTCGCGCACGGCCTCGACCTCACGCGTGACGACCTTGCGGAACAACTCCACGACCAGCGCGGCCTTGGTGGGGTAGTGGCGGTACACGCTGCCGACCGCCACCCCCGCCCGTTCCGCGACCGCCGACACCGAGCAGCCCGCGTACCCGCGCTCGGCCAACTGCTCCATGGCGGCGGCGAGGACGGCGTCACGCTGGGCGTCCAAACGCTCCTGGACCTTCGGTGTACGTCGATACGGCACTCAAGAAGTGAAGCACCGATTCACATCTTCAGTCAACGCACCTTGGCGAGCTCCTCGACGGCCTTGGTGATGCCCTTCTTGTCATAAGCGCTGGTCGGCATGGTCGCCGCATGCGCATGACGGACCACCCCGCCCCGGTCGAACAGCACACTGCCCGACTGCTGCAGCAGCTTCTTCCCCAGCCCGAAGGCTTCGTGCGGCGTTCCACCTCGACCGGTGACCACCCGGAACGGCACCCCGCGCTTCGCCCGCCACGCCTTGGCCTCCACCCGGTCCTCGGGGACGGCGACCAGCACCCGCACATCGGCGGCCGCCAGCTCCTCCGCCCGCCCCACGAGATCCTTCACATGGCTGTTGCACACAGGGCACGACGTCGACCGCATGAAATAGATCAGCACGTTGCCCGTGCCGCGGAACTCCGAAAGCCGGACGGCCTGCCCGGACGTGTCCTCCAGAACGACCTCGGGAACCGTCGAACCGATTTCGAGCATGAAGACTCCTCAACAGAAGGTCAGGAAGCGGGAATGTCGAGAGAGGCACGGACCGTCGCCCGCGCGCGATGCAGCCTGGACTTCATCGCGGCCAGGCTCAGCCCGAGCGCATCGGCCACCGCACGGCCCGAATGGCCCTGGATGTCCCGCATGATCAAGACGCGACGCTGATCAGCGGGCAACTCGGCGATCGCCGCGGCCACCCGCTGGGCCTCCAGCCGATCCAAGGCGTCCTCTTCGGCCGACACCATCACCACGGGATCCGCCAGATCGTCACCACGCCACGCCCGGCGGGCCCGCCGGAGACATTCGTTGCGCACGATCCGGAACATCCACGACGCCAGCGCACCGGTGGCCCGCAGCGTGCCGATCTTCCGATACAGGATGATCAGCGCCTCCTGCGCGGAATCCTCCGCGTCCTCCGGCGAAGCGCACAGCGACCGCGCGAACCGCTGCACATGCGGATGGGAACCCGAGACCAGAGCGGCGATGGCGGACGCGTCCCCGCCCTGCGCCGCCACGATCAACGAGTCCCGCGGCCAATCGGCCTCCACGACAAACCCTCCTCCCGCGCCGAGCTTGTCCCGGCCCTTACAAGAGCCGCGAACCCCACGAAAGGATTCAGCCCGTCCCACGTGACCCCGCTCACCCCAGCCGGCGCACCACGAATCCCGCATCACCCGATGGCATGATCGCCGCTATGACATGGACCGCCCCCGAGGTCACCAGACCGTCCGGCGACACCGCCGCCGACGAGCGGATCCTCCTGCCCTCCCTGCTGACCTGGCACCGCAGCACCTTCCTCGGCAAGCTCGCCGGTCTCACCGGAGAACAACTCGCCACGGCGTCGGTCCCGCCCTCCAACCTCACACTCCTCGGCCTCATCCGTCATCTCGCCAAGGTCGAACGCACCTGGTTCCGCCTGCGCTACGCCGCACAGGACATCGAACCCCTCTACGACCCCGCCCTCGGCAAGGACCACGACTTCGAAACCCTCGACGCCACCAAAGCCGAAGAGGCCTACGACATCCTCCTCGACGAGATCCGGCTGGCCGACGAGGCCGCCGCCGAAGGATCCCTCGACGACACCTTCGACCTCGGCGGAGACCCGTTCTCGCTCCGCATGCTCTACCTCCACATGATCGGCGAATACGCCCGCCACAACGGCCACGCCGACCTCATCCGCGAACGCGTCGACGGCCACACCGGGGCCTAGGGGAGACCACCATGGACTACGGATTCATCGGCGCGGGAGAGATCACCGCCGCCATCGTCGAAGGCCTCAGCAAGGACATCACCGACCCACCCTCGATCTTCCTCTCACCCCGCAGCCGCAGCGTCGGACAAGAACTCTCGGACCGCTTCGCCAACGTCGAAGTCCGCGACAACAACCAGGCCGTCGTCGACAGCGCCACGACGATCATCCTCGCCGTCCGCCCGCCGATCGCCGAAGAAGTCCTCCGCGACCTCACCTTCCGGCCCGAGCACGTCCTGATCAGCGCCCTCGCCGGCGTCCCCCTCGACCGGCTGCGCGACTGGGCCGCCCCCGTGGGCGAAGTCGTCCGGAGCATCCCGCTGCCACCCGCGGCACGCCGCCAAAGCCTCACCGCGATGTACCCGGACAACCCCGAAGCCCGAGCCCTCTTCGACAGCATCGGCGGCAGCGTCGTCCCCGCCTCCGAGAAGGACCTGGACGTCTTCAGCGGCGCCACCGCCACCTTCGCCGCCCACCTCGACTACCTCGGCACCATCGCCGCCTGGATGACCGACCAGGGCATCGAGGACACCACGGCGACCGCCTTCACCAGCCACATCTTCGGACAGCTCGGCCAGACCCTCGCCGAGCGGAACGACTCCCTCGAGACCCTCACCGGCAAACACATGACCCCCGGTGGCCTCAACGAACAGTTCCTCACCGAACTGCGCACCAACGGCGTCCCCGACACCGTCCGCGAGGCCCTCGACGGAATCCTCACCAGACTGCGGGACAAGTGACCATCATCGACAAACTGAGGGCCGCCGGGTGCGTCTTCGCCGAAGACGAAGCCCGGCTCCTCACCACCGAAGCCCGCACCCCAGCCGAGCTCGACACCATGGTCCAACGCCGTATCGACGGCGAACCACTCGAAGTCATCCTCGGCTGGGCCGAATTCCACGGCCTCCGCATCGCCGTCGAACCCGGGGTCTTCGTGCCACGGCAACGCTCCGAACTCCTCGTCCGCCACGCCGTCACCCTCGCCGCACCAGGAGCCGTGGTCCTCGACCTCTGCTGCGGAACCGGCGCGCTCGGCGCCGCCATCGCCGCCGAACTCGGCGAAATCCGCCTCTACGCGGCCGACATCGAACCCGCCGCCGTCCGCTGCGCCCGCAAGAACGTCGCCCAAGCCGGGGGAGAGGTCTTCGAAGGCGACCTGTACGCACCGCTTCCCGCGTCGCTCCGCGGCCGCGTCGACATCCTGGTCGTCAACGCCCCGTACGTTCCCACCGACGCCATCGCGATGATGCCGCCCGAGGCGCGCGACCACGAACCCCGCGTCGCACTCGACGGCGGGCACGACGGCGTCGACGTCCACCGCCGCGTCGCCGCCGAAGCCCTCCACTGGCTCTCACCAGGCGGGCACCTGCTGATCGAAACCGGGGAAAGTCAAGCCGCGAGCACCGCGGAAGCCATGGCACACAACGGTTTGACCCCCGAAGTCAGCACCGACGAAGAGCTGTACGCGACGATTGTTGTCGGTGCCCGGGGCTAGGGTCGCCGCCGTGACCGACTACCTCCAAACCACCCGCACCGCCTACGACACGGTCGCGGCCGACTACGCCGAACTCCTCCGCGACCACCTCGCCGGATCCACCTGGGACAGGGCCGTGCTCGGCGCGTACACCGAGCTCGTCCAGGCCGCCGGTGGCGGCCGCGTCGCCGAAATCGGCTGCGGAACCGGCCGCATCACCGAGTACCTCCACCAGCTCGGGCTCGACATCCACGGCGTCGACCTCTCGCCCGGGATGCTCGCCGTCGCCCGGAAGTGGTACCCACATCTGGACTTCCGGATCGGCGAGATGCCCGGTCTGTCCGTTGGGGACGGTGCGCTCGCCGGCGTCGTCGCCTGGTACTCCATCATCCACACCCCACGAGAGCGGCTGCCGGAGATCTTCGCCGACTTCCACCGGATCCTCGCCCCGGGCGGCCACCTGCTGCTCGCCTTCCAGGTAGGCGACGAAGTACGCCACATCGAGCACGCGTACGGCCACGACATCACCTGCGACGCCTACCGCCTGGTACCCGAGAAAATCGCCACACAGCTGGGGGAGGCCGGCTTCAGCCTGCTCTCCACCCTCGTCCGTCAGCCGTCCGAGGAGTTCGAAAACACCCCACAGGCCTATCTGATCGCCCGCAAGCAGTAGCTCAAGGACGCCGCGCCTCGACGAGCCAGGCCGCCGAGCCGTAGAAAACGCCTCGGTCGGCCTGGTGCTCGGCGAGATCCGCACGCAACGCCTGAATGGCACCGTCCCGGGTGGTGTCATCCAGGTCGCTCAACCGCCCACCGTGCTGCTCGACGATGAACTCGGCCGCGTCGTCGACGTCCTCACCGAAGTACATCGGCTTGTTCACCGCGGTGCACTCGATGTCGGTGTACCCGGCGGAGGCCAGCAGCTCCCTGATCTCCCGGGGGTCGCTGAGCGCGAGATCCGACGACGGCACCTCACGCCCGGCCGCGAACACAGTCCGGAACGTGGTGATCCATTCGTTGAGCCGCAACGGCTGCCACGTCAGCAGGACAAGACGGCCACCCGGCCGGGTCGCCCTGGCCAGATTGCCGAACGCGGCCAGGGGAGTACCGAAGAACATCGAGCCATGCCTGCTGAGCACCACGTCGAACCGCGCCTCGGCGAACGGATGGACCTGCGCGTCCGCCTGCTCGAACGAGACGTTGAGAACACGCTCCTCCACCGCCAGCCGACGAGCGACACCGAGCATCTCACTGGAGAGATCGACACCCAACGCGGAACCCTCGGCAGCCAGCCGAGCCGCGTCCCGCGTCGTCTGACCGGCTCCACAACCGACGTCGAGGACACGGTCCGCCGCCTGGACATCGGCCGCGGAGAAGAAGATGTCCCGGTACGCGGCGACACCGTCGTTGAAACGCTGCGCACGCTTCGCCCACAGCAAGCCGTCATCACCGTCCCACGCCTTCAACATCCGCTCGTTGGACGGATCGACACGCACAGCGGTGCTCTCGGACATTTCGGCAACCCCCAGATTCGGTATCCGGAGACGACCCTAGCGCGCCCCGTCAGCGGAACGCCGCGACGTTCCTGGCAGCCCACTCGGCGAACGACCGCGGCGCGCGACCGAGGACCCGCTCCACATCCGGACTCACCCGCAACTCGGCCGGAGTCGGGGAACCGATGATGTCCAAGGTGTCGTCCGCCAACTCAGCCGGCATGCTCAGAACCATCCCCGCCTTGGCCTCCTCCCGCGTGAGCTCGTGAAAACGCACCGGTGAACCCAAAACCTCAGCGAGACCCGCGGCCTGCTCGCGCGGCGTGATCACCGCCGGACCGGTCAGCTCGTACACCTCACCGAGATGCCGGTCGTCCAGCAGACAAGCGGCCGCGACCTCCGCGATATCCGCCGGATCGACGATCGGCACCCCGACATCCCCGAACGGCGCGGCGACCACCTGCCGCGAGCGGACCGAATCCGCCCACCACAGCGCGTTGGACGCGAAACCACCCGGCCGCACGATCGCCCAATCCAAACCGGACTCCCGCACCACGTCCTCCAGCTCACGCATCGCCATCCGCGTCGTGCCGAAGGGCCTGGTCGCCACACCCAACGTCGAGAGCAGGACGACCCGGCGCACTCCGCTCGCCGCGGCCAGGCCGATGATGTCGGCCGGGTTCGCTCCGATCGCGTGCAGATCACCGGAAAGCAACAGGAACAACGCCTTCGCCCCGGCCAAGGCGGGTTCGAGCGTGGCGGGCTCGGCCAGATCGGCCACCACGTGCCTTCCGCCGGGCGGTGCCGCCGCGACGTGCCGCGACACCGCCGTCACCTGCTCGCCAGCCTCGGCCAGCGCCCCCGTCAACGGTTTGCCGATGTTCCCGGTAGCCCCGGTCACCACGATCATGAACAACTCCTTCGCTCGATGTTCTCGTGGCGACGACGCTAGGGATCGCGGCTAACTTTTCGTAAGTACATACCCAGAGGTAAGCTCCTGCCATGGCAGGAGGCACGCAGTTCACACCGGCCGACACCGAGCCGCGGTATGAGGTGTTTCACACCGACTGCGCCGCCCGTGACGTGGTCGGCCACGTCACCAGCCGATGGGGGATCTGGGTACTGATCTCCTTGCAGCACAACGATCTCCGCTTCTACGAGCTACGCGAGAGCATCCAGGGGATCAGCGAGAAGATGCTCGCCCAATCCCTGCGCGCACTCGTCCAGGACGGCCTGATCTGGCGACAGGTCGAGCCCACGACGCCGCCACAGGTGACTTACGGGCTGACCGAGTTCGGCCGGGATGTCAGTGAGCCGCTGGTCGAATTGTTCGACCGGATCACCCGGCGAATGGCCCCGGCCGAATAACTCAGCCCAGGGTGATGTTGAACATCCAGGAAATCCCGAACTTGTCCACGAGCGCGCCGGCCTCGTCACCCCACAGCTGTTTCTCCAGAGGCATGGTCACGGTGCCACCGGCGGACAACTTCTCGAAATAGCCACGAAGTTCGCCGTCGCCCCCGAGATAGACGGCGACGTTGTTGCCAGGGGAGTGGGGCACGTCTTCGACCTGGCCATCGACGTCGCAGGCCATCAGCGTGTACCCGTTCGCGGTGTCGAGCTGAGCGTGCATCACCTTGTCGGCGGTGGGAGAGTCCGGCGAACGGAAATCCGCGATCGTACCGATTTCCAGCTTGCCTCCTAAGACCTCCCGGTAGAACTCCATCGCCTGTCGCGCGTTCCCGTTGTACCTGATGTACGCGTTGAGTCGAGATTCCATGACAGGACCATTCCACCCAATACGCGACATCTTGTGTCGTGTATCAGCCGACGCCCCAGTAGGCCAGCCAGGCATCCAGCGCCGGCCCAGGCGGGTTGAGCCGACGAGCCCGGGCGACGTTGTCCTCGTCTTCAGGGACGACCTCGGCCAGAATCAGGATTTCGGCGCGAGCTTCGGCGGCACCGAACAGTCCTTCATCGGACAGCCTGCGCAGTGCCGTCTCCATCGCACGCAGTCGAAGGTCGAACTCGGCGTCGGACGCTTCGTCGTCGAGGTCGAAGACCGCCGGCCGGGCAGCGAACAGATCGCGGACCGGCTTCAGATACTCCTCACCCAAGATCGAGAACGGCGAATCGGCGTAGGAGTAGCGGACCTCGTCGGCGTCGGACCGCTGAGCCAGCGCCTCGTGCGACCACGCGGACAGCGCCGGACCGAACGCTTCGCCAGGCGTCGTCAGCGTGACGTAGTAGAAGGTGTGGCCAGGGTTGTCGCGGAACAGGTCTGTGACAGCCGCGCGGGCGGCCGTGGTCAATGCGTCAGCGAGGTCAGCCTCGGTCGGAATCATCGGGGCATCGAACCACACGCTGCGGCGAAGATGCTCATGACGCTTACTTGACATAATGTACATTATCGGCACTTTGGAAGACCTGGGTAACGACGCCCGAGAGGGGCCTCCAATGCGGGCTGAAAGCGTCCTTCGCCGCATGCCAGGCAGCGAAAGCGCCCACCATTGCGTCAGATGCGGGCAGGGCTCCCGTCGGCTCACCCCAGCTCCGTCGTGAGACCTGACTGCCAGGACGCCAGACGGCACCCCCGGGGATGCGAAACGGATGTCCGATCACCCGGCCTCAATACGTCACTGTGACGAATCAATATGGACATCCTGGCTGTAGATGATCAACGGAGGCGTCCATGGCGGACAGATCTCGCCGAGTCGGCCGAGCCGGGACGTTCGCGACCCCTGGGCCGCCCTGAGGCTCCGGGATGTCATGAAAGGGTCGTTCAGGACGAAAAACGTCAGGAACGACCCTTTCATGACACCCCGGAGAGGGTGAAGCGAACCGAGATCCCCCGCGAGCGGTTTCCGGACCCGACACTCCGTTTCATGCATAATCACTATTATGCATGAAACGGAATATAACCCAGTGTAAGACTGTCGGTGCCATGCGGTACAAGATGCTCATGAGGGTTTCCGAGGCACAGCAAGCCTTTTTCGCCGCACGTCGTCCCCGTAAGGATTCTCCTCACACCACCGACGCCTACCGTCGCGACCTCGCCGGCATCACCGCTCTTCTGCTCCGCGAGCTGGACCGCTCCCCTGACGATCTCATGGTCGAGATGCTCACCGCTCAGGCTCTCCGCAACGCCTTCGGCGCTTTCGCGGACACCCACGCGAAGAGCTCTGTCCTGCGAGCGTGGTCGACCTGGAACCAGTTCCTCACCTTCTGTGTGTCCGACGGACTGCTCGCGGGCAATCCGATGGGCGCCGTCGCCCGGCCGAAGGCGCCGCCGTTGACGCCGAAACCCTTGCGGGGTGAGGAAACTCCGGAGCAGTTGCTCGCGGCCGCCGCCGACGGTGCGCGCCGGACGCGGGATCCGTGGCCGGAGCGGGACGTCTTGGTGATCGCGCTCGGGCTGGTCGCCGGGCTGCGTGCCGCGGAGATGCGGGCGCTGACGGCGAGGTCGCTGGTCGGCCGTCAGGGCGAGATGCGGCTGCACGTCCATGGCAAGGGAAGCCGAGACCGGTCGATCCCGGTACAGCCGATCATGGAGAAGATCATCGAGGAGTACCTCGCCTCCTGTCGCCGCCGGTTCCCGCAGCAGCGGCTCGGGCCCTCCACTCCCCTCCTCCGGGATCGTGCCGGCGAGCCGATCGGCCGCGGCGCGCTGGAGTACCTCGTCAAATCCTGCTACCGGTGGGCGGGCCTGCATGACCGCGTGCCGGTCGGGGCGAACCTCCACGCGTTGCGGCACACCTTCGCGACACGGCTGGCGGAGGACGGCGCGACGGCGTCGGAGATCATGGCCCTGCTGGGACACGCGAGCCTGGCGACCAGTCAGAACTACATCGAGGCGACCGGTCGTGAGCAGCGGGCGGCGGCCGCGAGCAATCGGACGTACCGGGCGCTGGACGGGATCGTGTAGGTCAGCGGAGTTGTTCGAGGTCCTTGGCCGCCTGGGCGATTTCGCCCGCCAGGCTGCGGAGTTCGACGACGGAGGCGCCGTCGTCGGCCGCGGTGACGACGTCCTCCGCGGCGCAGCGGAGCTGGAAGAGCCTGTCCTGCAGGGTGGCGATCTCGGTGTCGGAGAGGACGACGGCGTCTTCGGGGAGGCCGCTGCGCTGGAGGGCGGTTCGGCGTTCGTAAGCCCGCTGGCGACACGATTGCCCGCAGTAGCGGCGGCGCCTGCCGACGTTGCCGCCTTGTTCGAGCCGTCGGCCGCACCATCCGCAGTGTTTGGGTGCCCCGGCGCGGCGTAGCTCGGACACCTCTTCGGCGGACGTCTTCGGGTGTTCGGCCACTTCCCTCACGGATCAGACCCTAGCTGGCCACCCGACGATCATGCCGGGGCCACGACCGAAGTGCACACTAGTGGGGTGCCGACACTGTTTCCGTACCTCGCCGATCCGCTCCCGCGTGCCTTCGCCCATCGTGGCTGGCACCTCGGTGACCTGGAAGGACTGGAGAACTCGTTGCCTGCCTTCCAGCAGGCGGTGACTGAGGGCTACCGCTATCTCGAGACGGATGTGCACGCGACCTCGGACGGTGTGGTGGTCGTGCATCACGACGCGTCGTTGGACCGGACGACCGATGGCGCGGGTTTGATCTCCCGGCAGACGTGGGCCCAGCTTCGGACGGTCAAGATCGGGGGGCGTGCGCCGTTGTCCCGGCTGGAGGACGTGCTCGAGGAGTTGCCGGAGGCGCGGTTCAACATCGACGTGAAGTCGAACGAGGCGGTGGAGCCTTTCGTCCGGGCGATCGAGCGATCCGGTGCGCATGACCGGGTCGCGGCGGCGTCGTTCTCCGACGCGCGGTTGGCCCGGATCCGGAAGCTGGCGGGGCCGAAGCTGGTGACGGCGATGGGTCCGCGTTCAGTGGCGGTGATGTGGGCGAACGGGTTCTTGCCGCTGTTCTCGTTGCGGGCGTTGTCGCGGGGTGCGATGGCGCAGGTGCCGGTGCGGCAGGGGCGGCTGAAGGTGGTGGACCGGGCTTTCCTGCGGCAGGCGACGCGTGGGGGTTTCGAGGTGCACACGTGGACGGTGGACGATCCGGCGGAGATGCGGTTGCTGCTGGATCTGGGGGTGCACGGGATCGTGACGGATCGGCCGGATCTGCTGCGTGAGGTGCTTCGGGAGCGGGGCTCCTGGCCTTCCTGAAGTCCCCTACTTCTCCTCGGGTGCGCTATGAACGGTCCGTTCCTTGCAAATTTTGCAAGGAACGGACCGTTCATAGCATCGGGAACGGGTGGTTACCGGGGTGGTTTGCCGTTCCAGGCGGCGTCCCAGGTCTTGGGGCCGAGCCGTCCTGAGTCGTTGATGCCGTTGGCGCGCTGGACGGCGAGGACGGCTTCGCGGGTTTTGTCGTAGTAGCAGCCTGTGCCGGTGAAGCCGTAGCCGAAGGCGTTCATCCGCAGCTGGAACTGCTTGAGCGCGACGGCGCAGTCGCCGTAGGCGTAGACGACGCCGGGCCAGGCGGGTTTGGGGCCGCCGGGCGGAGCGGGCGGGGTGGGCTTCGGTTTGGGTGCGGGCGGCGGGGCGGGCTGTCCTCCCCCGCCGATGTAGGCGGAGTCCGCGTAGGACGGGACGCGTTTGCTGCGGCCGTCGCTGTCGTTGCGGAAGCCGAGTTTGCCAGCGCATTCCCAGGGTTGCCAGCCGCGCATGCGGTACAGGTAGAGGGCCCGGTAGTCCTGTTCGCGCGGAGTGGCCTGGTCGGGTCGTCCTTGGCCGCCGACGCTGCGCCAGGTGGGCAGGTCGAACTGGTAGGCGCCGTAGTAGCCGTTACCGGTGTTGATGTTGTAGCGCCCGCTCGATTCACACATGCGGAGCTTGGACCAGTAGGTGCCGTGGGGGTCCGCGGCGGCGGATCCGGTGGTGGCGATCTGCAGGCCCGTCACGGCGAGGGCGAGCAGGAGCGTTCTCGCCACTACGCGGTGTGCTGTGCGAAGGCGATGGGTCCTCATGAGCGGAACAGTAAATAGTGGACACTTGCTTCACAAGAGTCACAGCTCGCACACCAGCCTCACACGAAACACACGGGGATCGTGGCAGCGACACGCCGACGATGGTCGGGAAGGTGTCCGGCGAGGGTTCGCCTCGCGTCGAAACGAACACGGTCCGGACTCGTGCCGGACAGGTGGGCGTGATCACCAGTAGTCTCCCGCTGACCTCGACGTTCTCGACTTCAGGAGCTGTGCATGACGGTGGCCGTGACCCGTGAACGCAAGCGGGTGTGGCGGGCTTGGTACCTCTACGACTGGGCCAATTCGCCGTTCTATTCGTCGGTGATCACCGTCTTCGGAGCGCTCTATTTGAGCGAGATCGCGTCCGCGGACGCCAAGACGAATTTCACCCTTAACGGGGACAGGGCGTGCACCGATTCGAGTGGAGCGTCGAGCACCCTGCAGAGCTGTGACGTCTCGTTGTTCGGACTCCAGTTCCCGGCCGGGTCGCTGTGGGGATATCTGCTGTCGATCGCGACGGTGACCCAGGTGCTGGTGCTGCCCATCGCCGGTGCGATCGCGGACCGCAGCAGGCACAAGCGGCGGATCCTCGGCGGGTTCGCGTTCCTGGGGGCGACGGCGTCGGCGCTGATGTTCTTCATCGCGGGGACGAACTGGGAGGTCGGTGTCTGGACGTTCATCCTGGCCAACATCGGTTACGGCGGTGCGCTGGTCGTCTACTACTCGTTCCTGGTGGACATCGCGGAGCCGGACGAGCGGGACGCGGTGTCGTCGAAGGGGTGGGCGTTCGGCTATCTCGGCGGTGGTCTGGCGCTGGCGCTGCAGCTCGGGTTCTTCCTCGGACACGAGGCTTTCGGGGTGAGCGAGTCGCTCGCCGTCCGGATCTGCTTCCTGACGTCGGGGATCTGGTGGGCGGTGTTCACGTTCCCGGCGGTGCGGGCGCTCCCCCAGACTCACGTGCCGAAGTCGAGCGAGCGGGGTCTGTCGGTGCTGACGGCCGGGTTCAAGGAGCTGGGGCGGACGATCAAGGACGCGAGGGCGTATCCGCTGACGCTGGCGTTCCTCGGCAGCTACCTGGTCTTCACCGACGGGATCACGACGGTGGTGGCGGTGTCGGCGCAGTACGGCAAGGACGAGCTGAAGTACAGCACCCAGGTGTTGATCGTCACGATCCTGGTGATCCAGTTCCTGGCCTATGCCGGCGCGATGATCCATGGTGCGATCGCGGCCCGGATCGGGGCGAAGAAGACGATCTTGGGCAGTCTGGTGGCCTGGGTGGTCGTGCTGTGCTTCGCGTTCTTCATCGAGGCCGGTCAGCCGCTGCAGTTCTACGCGGTGGCGGTCGGGATCGGGCTGGTGCTGGGCGGGACGAACGCGTTGTCGCGGTCGTTGTTCGGGCAGATGATCCCGGAGGGCAAGGACGCGCAGTACTTCTCGCTGTACGTGGTCGGTGAGCGGGGGACGTCGTGGCTCGGTCCCCTGTTGTTCGCCGCGGTCGGGCAGATCACCGGGTCGTTCCGATACGCGATCATCGCTCTGGTGATCTTCTTCGTGCTCGGTTTCGTGTTCGTGTGGCTGGTCCCGGTGCGCCGGGCGATCGAGGCGGCGGGCAACCGACCACCGGCGGTGCTGTGAGGGCGGAGCGTGCCGATAGGCTCGACCGTCGTGACCGTACTGAAGGAGAGTGGCCCGGATCCCACGGACGCGTTGTCGTCGGTGCCGGTGGCGGGTTCACGGCGGGGTGTGCCGGTCGTCGGGAAGTTGAAGTTCTGTTACGGGCCGATGGACTGCGGGAAGTCGACGCTGGCGTTGCAGATCGACCACAACCACGCGCGGCAGGGTCGTCGCGGGATGGTGCTGGTGCGGCATGACCGGTCCGGGGAGCCGCAGATCACCAGCCGGATCGGGTTGACGCGCAAGGCGATCGAGGTGGGGAACGAGACCGATCTGCGGTTGCTGGTGCGCGAGCAGTGGGCGGCCGGGCGGCACGTGGACTACTTGATCGTCGACGAGGCGCAGTTCTTGTCGCCCGATCAGGTGGATCAGCTGGCTGAACTGGCCGATGACGTCCAGATCGACGTGTACTGCTTCGGGATCGCGACGGATTTCCGGAGCATGTTGTTCCCGGGTGCGGCGCGGTTGTTCGAGCTGGCGGACGAGTTGCAGCCGGTTCAGGTCGAGGTGTTGTGCTGGTGCGGGCAGACGGGACGGTTCAACGCGCGGGTTTCCGACGGTGAGGTGTTGCGGGCCGGGGACACCGTGGTGGTTGCGGATACCGAGCAGTCGCTAGTTGAAACTTCACCGGCATCACGTTCCGAGGCTGAGTCGAACACGGTCCGTTATCAGGTATTGTGCCGTCGGCACTTTCGACTGGGCGACCTGGGGCCCACCTCAGCCCAACACGGTCAGTTACGGTTGACGTGACAGGCGTACTACTAGCCCATCTGGGGGATATCCGCACCAAGATGGCCGTATTGACGTCACGCCAGAGCGCGAAACCACTCCTACTAGGAGAAGCTGTTGCCACCGGGTGACACAGCTCATCGTGAGCAAGGACATGCTGTTCAGGGAATCTCCTGGGCCTCATCGTCGTTGCATAGGGTGAGCATCACCCTGGCTCCACCCGGAGCTGACTGAAAGGACCCCCATCATGGCCGACCGTGTTCTCCGTGGAAGCCGGCTGGGAGCGGTCAGCTACGAGACCGACCGCAACCACGACCTCGCGCCTCGGCGCACCGTGCGCTACGCCTGCCCCAAGAACCACGAGTTCGAGGTGCCCTTCTCCGACGACGCCGAGATCCCCTCGGTGTGGGAGTGCAGGCTGCACGGCAGCGAGTCCGAGATCGTGGACGGCGGGCAGCCGGAGCAGAAGAAGGTCAAGCCCCCGAGGACGCACTGGGACATGCTCCTGGAGCGCCGTTCGATCCCGGAGCTCGAAGATCTGCTCAACGAACGTCTCGCCGAGCTGAAGGGACGCAGGACCACCCGGTCCGCCTGACGCACGGCACAAGTAGCTAGCCCCACCACGAACCGGCGAAGCCCCCGCGACCTCCCTCCGCGGGGGCTTCGCCGTGTCCTGTCTAAGTACATGAAGGCCCCCTTCCTGTACTTAGGCGCAAGGAAGGGGGCCTTCATGTACTGGGGAAGGTGTGAAGGTCGAGTTTCCTCGACTGAGCCGAGGGAAGGGGGGCCTTCACGCGCGCTCGTAGTGACCATCCGAGCCGCAGCCGGAATCACATAGGTGGCTAAGACACCACGAGAGCCCCGATGCTGAGGGGCGCCAGTGCGTCGCGAAGACGCCGCAGGTGCTCGGGTGGCGATTCGAGCAGCGGGAGCCGGACCGTCGCGTGCGGGATGACCCCGAGTTCGGCCAGTACGGCCTTGGCCATGATCGCGCCCTGCGAGGTGCGCATGACGGCCTCGGCCAGGGGAAGCAGCGCGGCGTTGAGCGATCGCGCGGTGTCGAGGTCTCCCCCGCGTACGGCGGCGATGAGTTCGGCGTTGCGGTCGGCGACGGCGTTGCCCACGACGCTGACCAGGCCGGTGGCGCCGGCGGCGAGATACGGCAGGTTGAGCTCGTCGATGCCGCAGTAGTAGGCCAGCGGCGTGCGCGCCATGACCGCCATCGCTTCGAACAGGTCGCCTTTCGCGTCCTTCACGGCCCGGATCCTGGGGTGTTCGGCGAGTTCGATCAGGGTGGCCGCTTCCATGGCCGTCCCGGTGCGGGCCGGGACGTCGTAGAGCATCACGGGCAGGTCGGTGGCGTCGGCGACCGCCTGGCAGTGCGTCACGATCCCGGCCTGTGTCGGCTTGGAGTAGTAGGGGCAGACGAGCAGGAGCGCGTCGGCGCCGGCCGCCTCGGCTTCCTTCGCGCGCCGGATACTGGCGGTGGTGTCGTAGGTGCCGACTCCGGCGATCACACGCGCCCGGTTCCCGGTGCGGTTCGCCACGGTGTGGACGAGCCGTGCGGCTTCGGCGTCGGTCAGGGTGGGCGACTCGCCGGTGGTTCCGCCGACGACGATGCCGTCGCAGCCGGTGGTCAGCAGGTGGTCGACCAGGCCGGTGAGGCCGGGTTCGCTGAGCGCGCCGCCGGGTTCCATCGGGGTGACCATGGCGACGAGGTTGGAGCCGAAGAGTGTTTCGGTCATGCGGTCGATCCTGTCGGCGCCGATACCTGCGGTCCAGCGATGGTTTTTGGACGGTATTGCGTAGCCTGGCTTCATGATCGAGGTCGGGGCTTTGCGGGCACTGCGGTCGGTGGCCGCGCTGGGGACGTTGGCGCGGGCGGCGGACGAGCTCGGGTTCACGGCGTCCGCGGTGTCGCAGCAGATCAAGCGGCTGGAACGTCAGATCGGGATGCCGGTGCTCGCTCCGGCCGGCCGCGGCGTCGTGCTGACTCCCGCGGGCCAGGCCGTCGTCGATTCCTCGCTGGAGGTGTTCCAGGCACTCGAACGGTGCGCCGAGGCTGCTCAGTCGGTCGCGGAGGGCGCGCCGCGCGGTGTTCTGCGGGTGGCCGCGTTCTCGACCGGCATCCGCGGCCTGCTCGCCCCGGTTCATCCGCGGCTCCTGACGCGCTACCCCGACCTCCGGCTGCACATCACCGAGCAGGACCCCGACCAGGCGCTGCATTCGGTCGAGGCCGGGACCGCCGACCTCGCGCTCCTGCATGACGCCGACGGTCTGCCGGTCCCGTTGTCCCCCGCGCTGTCGCGGCGGCTGGTGCACATCGACCTCGGCGACGTCGTCATGGCCGAGACCCATCCACTGGCGCGCGCCGAGCCGCCGCTGGACGGCGCGGACCTGGCCGGGCACGCGTGGGTGACCAGTCCGCCGGGCACGGTCTGTCATCAGTGGTTCCGGCGTGTGTTCGCCGGCCTTCCGGAGGAACCCGACGTGCGGCATCTGGTGGACGACTTCTCCACGCAGCTGTCGCTGGTCTCCTCGGGCGAGGTCGTCGCGTTGATCCCGCGGCTGGCGCGCCCGCCCTTGGCCGAAGGGCTCGTCGCCCGGCCGCTGCGGCGCCCGCCGACGCGCGAGGTGCACGCCGCGTGGCGCCGCAGTGCCGAGTCGAGCCCCGCGATCCGGGCGGTGCTGACGGAACTCGGGGCGGCTCGGTCAGCTGGGATACATGCTGGTCACGTTGACGAACGTGCCGGTGATCCCCATGGCGTCGTCGGAAGCGAGGAAGGCCAGCGTGGCGGCGACCTCGGCGAGGCGCGGTGAACGTTTGGTCATCCGGGCCTCGGTGAGGCCGTCGAGGACGTTCTGCACCATCTCGGGACTCGCCGGCAGCTGGTTGTTCACCGCGGAGAGCTTCTCGGGCGTGAGGGTCTCCGGGATCCCCGCGACCCAGATGCCGAGCGCGCGGACACCGTGCGGTCCGACCTCGACGGCGAGATTGCGGATGAAGGTGTCCAGCGCGGCGTCGATCGAACCCGTGGCGCCCATCATCGGACTGCCGTGGGCGGAGCCGCTGTCGAGGGCGAGGATGGCGCCGGAGCCCTGGGCGACCATGTGCCGGGCGGCGGCCCGTGCGGTGATGAAGTTCGTCGTGATCCCGTCGGTGATCGGGCGGACGTAGTCCTCGACCGACATCTCGACGAGCGGGATGCCTTGGATGTCGCCACGCGGGACGAGGTTGAGCGAGATGTCGATGCTGCCCGCCTCGGCCACGACGGAGGCCGCGTGCGCGTCGACCGCGGTTTCGTCGAGGCCGTCGACGACGGCGACTTCGGCCAGTCCCCCGGTCTCCCTGATCTCGCCGGCGAGCTTCGTCAGTGCCGGTTCGTGGCGGCCGGTGAGGAAGACACGGGCTCCGCGCGCGGCGAACTCCTTGGCGACGCCGTTGCCGATCGCCCCGCCGGCGCCGTAGATGATCGCGTTCTTGTTCTGGAGGCTCATGGGTTTCCTTCCGCGTTGTCGGTTACGACGGTTGAGACGCGGAAGGCACGGAGATCTCATCGGTCCTTAGGTCAGAGTCAGTGGCAGCCCGAACGCGGGGAACAGATGCGGTTCGAACGCGGTGATCTCGGCGACCTTCCCGTCTTCGATGCGCAGCACGTCGAGCACCTGTGCGCGGTAGATCCGGGTGCCCGGTCGCCGGACGTAGCCTGCTGCGGCGGGCAGCCCGTTGGCCACGGTCGGAAGGTGTTTCCACTCTCCGAAGTACGTCGGCGAGGCGGGATCGAGGGATTGGGCGACGAACTCGAGGAAGACGTCGCGACCGGAGAACCACAGCGGGTTCGGCGGCATCGTGACCAGCACGTCCTCCCTGAGCAGCTCGGCCATGATCCGGCTGTCCCCGTTGGCGGTGGCGGCGGCCATGTAGCGCCGCAGGATCGCCTGCTCCTCCTCGGTCGGCCGCACGGTCCTTGCCCAGTCGGTGCGGCGTTCCGGTAGGCGTTCGCGCAGCGTGGGGCGTGCGCGCTGAAGGGCGCTGGTGACCGACGCGACGGTGGTTTCCAGCAGGTCCGCGGTCTCGGCGGCCTTCCAGCCGAGGACGTCGTTGAGGATCACCACGGCCCGCTGTTTCGGCGGGAGGTGCTGGATGGCGGCCAGGAAGACGAGCTCCATCGTTTCCCTGGCCTCGGCGATCTCCGCGGAGTCGTCCGGGAACGGCTGCAACCAGGGCAGGAACTGCGGCGGTTCGCCCTGTTCGACGTCGGGCAACGGGTCGTAGGGACGTGGAACCCTCTTGTTGCGCCGCAGGAAATCGAGGCAGGTGTTGGTGGCGATGCGGTAGAGCCAGGCGCGGAAACTCGACCGGCCTTCGAACCCTTCGCGGCCGCGCCACGCTCGCAGGAACGTCTCCTGGACGAGGTCCTCCGCGTCGTCGTAGGACCCGACCATGCGGTAGCAGTGCACGCGCAGCTCGCGCTGGTGCTCCTCGATCCTCCCGGCGAAGGTGACCTCGTCGACGGTTTCCGTCACGGGCTCCGATGTGACGTTTTCGTCCTTGGTCCTCAGCGCCAGTTGGGCGATGCGCCGCAGCCTGCCGATGTCGGAGGTGAGCGAGGTGAGATCGGTGAGGAACGCCTCCGGCGGCTGAGGTGCCAACCGGTTCGCGACGCGGCCGACCTCGGCGATGAGGGTTTGCACATCGGGGGCGGGGTCGCGCCGTGACCGGTAGGCCCGCTGGCGGCACGCGGCCGAGCAATAGACGGCCGCACGCCCGCGTGAATCCGCCTTCGACGGCAGCGGGCCTCCGCACATCCCGCAGACCTTCCCGGTCACGGCTCACCTTCCCCCGAAAACGTCACATTCGATCGAGTGACGCATTATGCGGCTTGATACCCCGGGATGTCCTCGACTCGGTGGTAGACGTCGAGCCCGCGGGACAGGGCGATGGCGACGTCCTGGTCGGCACCGGTGGATTCGCCCGGCAGCCGCAGGACGGCGTCGCAGTGGTGCAGCAGCCGGTCGGCCGTCGGGTACATGACCTCCTTGGCGATCGGATCGGCGACGGTCTTCCCGCCCGCCCCGCGCAGCACCGGCAGCGCGACCCACTCGCCGATCATCGGCACGTGCCCGCTGCGGAAGATCGGCCAGGCGGCCTCTTCGAGCCGGGCGAGGTTGCGGGCGAGAAGTTCGGGGTCGTCGCCGGTGCCGGAACGGAACGGTCCGGCGATGAGGATCATCAGAGGTTTGCTCATGCGACGAAGCATAATGTGCAATAATCGGCAGGAACAAGGAGGAACGTGCACATGTTGGCTGCGCAACGACGAGACCTGCTGATGGAACGACTCAAGACCGAAGGCCGGATCGTGGCCAAGGACCTCGCCGCCGAACTCGGCGTATCAGAGGACAGTATCCGCCGTGACCTGCGGGAACTCGCGGACGCCGGACTCTGTCAACGGGTCTATGGCGGAGCCTTGCCGGTCTCTCCCGCCACCGCGGACTACGCGACGCGCATGGCGGTCAGCGTCGCGGGCAAGGAACGGATCGCGAAACGTGCAGCAGCGTTGATCCGGCTCGGCTCGACGGTCATCCTCGACGGCGGGACGACCGCGCTCGCGCTGGCGAAGGCGCTCCCCGTCGATCTCGAAGCGAAGATCGTCACGCACAGCCCCACGGTCGCCGCCGCGCTCGTCACGCACCCGAAGGTCGAGGTGTTCCTGATCGGCGGACGGCTCTTCAAACACTCCGCCGTCACCTGCGGAGCGGCCGCCGCGGAGGCCGCGATGGGGATCAACGCCGACCTGTTCTTCCTCGGCGTCACCGGGGTGCACCCCGAAACCGGGCTCACCACCGGTGACTCCGACGAGGCCGCGATGAAACGCACCCTCGCCAAACGGGCCGCCGACACCTACGTGCTGGCCAGTTCCGAGAAGATCGGCGCGGCCTCGCCGTTCACTGTGCTCCCCCTGTCCGACGTCGCGGGCGTGATCACCGACGCGGCGCCGGACGAGCCGACGGTGCAGGAACTGGGGAAGCTCGGGGTAAGCGTGCTGGGCGTCAGCCCTTCTTGGCCAGCCCGCGAAGCTGCTGCCAGCGACGCTTGATCCCCCACAGCCCGACCAGGACGATCGCCTCGCGCACGACCGAACCGCTCATCTTCGACTGACCGACCTCGCGTTCGGTGAAGGTGATCGGCACCTCGACGACCTCGAACCCGGCGAGCGCCGTGCGGAACGCCAGGTCGATCTGGAAGCAGTAGCCGCGCGAGGCGATCTCGTCGAGCGGGAGCTTCTCCAGCACCGTGCGGCGGTACGCGCGGAAACCCGCGGTGATGTCCTTGATCTTCGTGCCGAGCGCGATCCTCGCGTAGAGGTTCGCCACCCAGGACAGCGCCTTGCGCTGGAACGGCCAGTTCACCGTGCTGCCACCGGGAACGTAGCGGGAGCCGATGGACAGGTCCGCGTCCTCCAGGGCCGCCAGCACCCGGGGCAGATCCTCCGGCGCGTGCGAGCCGTCGGCGTCCATCTCGACGATGGTGGCGTAGTCGCGGGAGAGCCCCCAGCGGAATCCCGCGACATACGCGGCGCCGAGGCCCGCCTTCTCGGTCCGGTGCATGACCTGGATCCGCTCGTCGGCCTTCGCGAGCTCGTCGGCGACGTCACCGGTGCCGTCCGGGCTGCCGTCGTCGACGACGAGGGCGTGCACGTCCGGGAGTGCTTTGAGCAGACGTTCCAGGATCGGGCCGATGTTGTCCCGCTCGTTGTACGTCGGGACCACCACCAGCACCGGGTCGATTCCCTGGGCCCCCCGCGGCGCCTGCGCCATCCGCTTTTCCTCCGTGTTCCGGCGGGTCAGCCCGCCGCTTCCCTCGTTGCCTTGGCGGCGCTCGCGCGCCGGGTGCGGAAACGGAGCACGTACCCGCCGGTAACCCCGGCGATCGCCAGGGCCAGCAGTCCGTACTCCGTCGTCACACCGAGTAGATCCGACAGCGTAGTCTGCTGCCTCAGCGGTACGCGCCCCACCAGGGAGTCTGCGGTGAACAGGCTGGTGGAGGCCGTGATCGAACCGTCGGGCGCGACGATCGCGCTGACCCCGCTGGTGGCCGAAACGATCACCGCGCGCCCGTGCTCGACCGCCCGCAGCCGCGACATCGCCAGCTGCTGGTAGCTCATCTCCCCCGGGCCGTACCAGGCGTTGTTGGTCGGCACGACGAGCAGTTCCGCGCCGTCGGCGACCGATTCGCGGGCCGGGTAGTCGAACGCGGTCTCATAGCAGATGAAGACGCCGACCTTGGTGCCCGCGACCGACAGGGCGGCGTTGGCGCCGTCACCCGGTGTCATGTTCGCCACGCTGTCGACGAACGGCGTCACCAGCTTCGCGACCTCACGGGCCGGGACGTATTCACCGAACGGGACCAGCTGCTGCTTGGCGTAGCGCTGGCCAGGTCCGGTCGCCGGATCCCAGACCAGCGCGGAGTTCTGTGCGGTGCCGTCGGGCAACCGGACCAGCGCGCCGATGATCGCCTGCGTGCCGTAGTCGCGGACCATCTGATCGACGCCAGCGTCGCCGGTGCGCATGGCCATCGCGGTCTCTGGCCACACCAGCAGATCGACCTTGGTGTTGCTCGCCTTCAGCTTCTCCAGCAGACGGGCACTTTCGGCCAGGTGGTTGCTCCGGAGTTCGTCGCGGCGGCCTTCCAGCGCCAGGCCGATGTCCGGGGCGTTGCCCTGCACCGTGGCGACGGTGAGTTCGCCGTCCTGGGCTTCGGTGCCGATCGTCGGCCACACCGCGAGACCCGCCACCACCGGCACCAGCGTCACCGCCGCCGCGGCCACCAGGGAACGCCGCGGATCGACGCCCTTCAGCCGCAGGCACAGCGCCGCGAGCCCGAAACCGGTCGCCACGACCGCGAGGCCGACCAGCGGAGCGCCGCCGATCGAGGCCAGCGAGACGAAGGCGCCCTCGGGCTGACTGAACGCCACCCGGCCCCACGGGAAGCCGCCGAAGGGGAACCATGCCCGCGGCGTCTCCAGCGCGATGATCACCAGCGCGGCCCACAGCGGACCGAGCGGCAGCCTCCACACCACGGTCGCGAACGCCCCGCCGAAACCGAGATACACCGACAGCGCCATCGACAGCGCGATCCACGGCCACGGCCCGAAGTCCGGGCCGAGGAAGTCCAGCAGCCACGTCAGCAGCGGCAGGAAGAACCCCATCCCGAACACGAACGCGTAGCCGAACGCGCCCCGGAACCTGCGCCCGTGCACCACCAGCGCGAGGCCGGTGAACGCCAGCGGCGCGAGCCACCACAGCGGACGCGGCGCGAAACTGAGGTAGAGCGTGAAACCCGACGCCGCGGCGACGAGGAAACGCAGGAGCCAGGCGCGGGAGAACCGCTTCCGGGGCGCCGCTTCGGGATCCGGATCGGTCACGGTCGAGGACACCCCTGAACCCTAGGCCGTGCGGGTGAACACATCGTGGATGACCTGCCCGTCGCGGACCGTGCGCAGGCACCGGGGCAGCGTCGCCCCCTCGGCCAGGTTCGGCAGCGGGGGCACCCCCGCGCGCGGGTCGGTCGACCAGCGCTGCACCCGCGAGTCCGGTGTCGCGACGACGAGATCCTCGGCGTCCCAGATCGCGTAGTGCGCGGGAGCGCCCGGGACCAGGCTGCCGGTGACACCGTCGTTCACCCCGGCGGCGCGGTGTCCCGCCCGGGTGTGGGCGGTGAAGGACGCGCGAGCGGACAGCCCCGAGCCCGGCGTGCGGTGATAGGTCCCGGCGCGGACGGTGGCCCACGGGTCGACAGGCGTGACCGGAGCGTCGGAGCCGAAAGCGAGCAGGAGCCCCTCGGCGGCCATGGCGGCGAAGGGGTTGAGCTTCGGGGCCCGCTCGCCGCCGAGGCGATCGACGTACATGCCGTGCTCGCCGCCCCATTCCGCGTCGAACTGCGGCTGGACCGACGCGACCACGCCCCAGCCGGCGAGCTCCTTCGCCTGGTCGGCGTCGATCATCTCGACGTGTTCGAGCCGGTGGTGCCGGGCGGCGAGCGCTCGACGGCCGACGGTCTTCTCCGCGAGCCGGAATCCTTCGACGACCTCGGCGACCGCGGCGTCGCCGATGACGTGGAACCCGGCCTGCAGTTCGGCCTCGGTGCAGGCAGCGACGTGCTCGGCGATGGCGGCGGCGTCGAGGTAGAGCGTTCCGGAGGTGCCGTGGGCGTCGGCGTACGGCTCGTGCAGCGCGGCCGTGCGCGAGCCGAGCGCGCCGTCGACGAACAGGTCGCCCGCGACTCCCCTGGCGCCGAGCGCACGGGCGGTGTCGATTCCGCCGCGCTCGCCCCAGTAGCCGACGACCTCCGGCAGGCCCGGTTCGGACGCGAGCGCGAGCAGGTCGGTGAGGTCTTCGGCGCCGGAGATGTCCGGGCCCGCGCATTCGTGGACGCTCACGACTCCGCGCGCGGCGGCTTCGGCGAGGAACGCGCGCTGGGCTTCGCGGCGCTGCGACGGCGTGATCGCCTCGCGCATCGCGGCACGCACGAGGTGGTGGGCGTCGCGGGTCAGCGGCCCGTCGGCCGACCAGCCCGGTGTCTCGTGCACACCGGCGGCCAGCGCGACGAGGGCACTGGAGACGAGCGCCGAGTGGACGTCGACCCGGCTCAGGTACACCGGGGCGCCGTTCGCGGCCTCGTCGATCTCGGCGCGGCTGGGCAACCTGCCGTCGGTCCAGCGGGATTCGTCCCAGCCGTGCGCGACCAGCACCTGGCCGGGCCGGACGGCGTCGCGGACCGCGGCGAGGAGTTCGCCGGCACCGCGGATGTTCGCGAGGTTCAGGCCGGTGAGGTGCAGCCCGGTCGCGGTGGCGTGGACGTGCGCGTCGACGAAGGCCGGGGCGACGAAAGCGCCGTCGAGGTCGACCGGTTCGGCGCCGGGAT
The DNA here is from genome assembly GCF_044461365.1 of Amycolatopsis sp. NPDC049868. Lineage (NCBI taxonomy): Bacteria > Bacillati > Actinomycetota > Actinomycetes > Pseudonocardiales > Pseudonocardiaceae > Amycolatopsis > Amycolatopsis sp. NPDC049868. The sequence goes on from NZ_JBITKV010000004.1 coordinate 699,557, forward strand.
GCAGTGCCCTTGCCGGGCCGTCCTGTCCCACCCAGACGACGATGCCGTCGGTGATCGCCATGGCGGTGGCGTCGGGAGCCGAGGGGCTGTAGATGCGCCCGCCGAGGAGGAGCGTCGTTCGCGCGTTCGTCACCCTCCCGAGTTTGCAGCGTGCGGAAGCCCACGTGACCGGCGGGTCGGCATGATTTCGACACACCACGCAAGACAGGAATATTTACGTCTTCCGAACGATGTGACAGGATAATTTCACGCGTTTCCGACGACGAGGAGTACAAGTGACTGCGATCCAGGAACCGACCTCGCCGGTGGCCGCCTACGATCAGCCCTACGACTACACCCGAGTCGAGCTGACCGAACCCGACTGGCGCCGCTTCCCCGGCTGGCACGACGTGACCGAGGCAGAGTGGCGCGACGCGCAGTGGCAGCGAGTGCACTGCATCCGTAACGCCAAGCAGCTGCGCGCCCTGATGGGCGATCAGCTCGAGGAGCGCTTCTACGAGGACATGCTCGCCGACCAGCGCGAGATGGCCACGATGTCGATGCTCCTGCCGCCGCAGATGATCAACACGATGGCGCCCAACGCGGGCACCGACCCGGCGAAGGTGACCGAAGCCTGGTACGCCGACCCGATCCGCCGCTACATGCTCCCGGTGCGCAGCGACCGCGACACCGAGTGGCCGAGCCACCCGCACTCCGAACGGGACTCGTTGCACGAGGCGGAGATGTGGGTCGTGGAGGGGCTGACCCACCGCTACCCCACCAAGGTCCTCGCCGAGATGATCTCCACCTGCCCCCAGTACTGCGGGCACTGCACCCGGATGGACCTGGTCGGCAACTCCACCGAACAGATCGAGAAGCACAAGCTCTCGCTCAAACCGGTCGACCGCCAGGACGCGATGATCGAGTACCTGAAGAAGACCCCCGGCGTACGTGACGTCGTGGTCTCCGGCGGCGACGTCGCGAACGTGCCGTGGCCGCAGCTTGAGTCGTTCCTGATGCGGCTGATGGACATCGACACCGTCCGCGACATCCGGCTCGCCACCAAGGCGCTCGCCGCGCTGCCGCAGCACTGGATCCAGCCGAAGGTGGTCGAAGGCCTCGAACGCGTCGCCGGCACCGCGCAACGCCGCGGCGTCAACCTCGCGATCCACACCCACGTCAACCACGCCCAGTCGGTGACCCCGCTGGTCGCCGAAGCCGCCAGGACCGCGCTCGACGTCGGCGTCCGCGACGTGCGCAACCAGGGCGTGCTGATGAAGGGCGTCAACGCGACCCCGGCCGACCTGCTGGACCTGTGCTTCGCGCTGCAGGGCGAGGCGAACATCCTGCCGTACTACTTCTACATGTGCGACATGATCCCCAACGCCGAGCACTGGCGGGTTTCCGTGCACGAGGCACAGGAACTGCAGCACGCGATCATGGGCTACCTGCCCGGCTACGCCACGCCGCGCATCGTCTGCGACGTGCCGTACGTCGGGAAGCGCTGGGTCCACCAGCTCCACGAATACGACCGCGAGTTGGGCATCTCCTACTGGACGAAAAACTACCTGACCAGCGTAGACAGGGAGAACGTGGCCAACGCCGACGAGGCGCTGCAGCAGCGCTACCCCTACTACGACCCGATCTCCACCCTCCCCGAAGCCGGCCAGCGCTGGTGGCGCGACCAGCCCCCAATGGCCTGACCGGCCGACTCGTCAGGTAGGTCCCGGAGGGGGCGTTCAGGCTCATGTGGGAGCTTTGAACGCCCCCTCCACCGTGCAGACTGTTTGTGCTGGTCAGGACCGGTTGCTACCGGTTGTGACCGGACCCCAAAAGGCCCAGTGGTTCCACAGTGGACAGTCACGCGGCCCGGCGATTGAACCAGAGTGAGGCACTCGACGGCACGGCGCCCAGTGATATCCCGGCCCTTTCTCGTCGCATTCTCCGCGCGAGTCGATAAAAGGGTATCGAGCGGTGTCTGCGACTCGACAACACGAATTCCGCGCATGAAGGAAAGCGTATGAGGCTAACGTAATTATTACGTCGCCTACATATTCGCTTCATCAAGGCAAAGGGTATTGTGACAATGCGGTTCTGGCGCCGAAAGTCGTACTCAACGCCAATTACTGACAGTAGTCACATGGCGGCATGATTGGGCCGCTGATCTGCGGTTCGAGCCCGGGGCGCCGAGCTGAGGCGGGGCGGTGTGGGTGATACCTGCGGGTATCACCCACATTTTGTGGTGACCAAAGATTCGAGTGCTTCGTCGTGCTGCGACCGCCACAGTGAAATAGGGTGGCCGCGCTCGTTCGAGGCTGCGTTGATGGCATTCTGGAGAGGTGTCCAGGTTCTCGCGTTCCGAGACGGAACTCCGCCCGTCGATGCTGCGTCGCTACTCCGACAAGACCATCAGCTGCTACCGCGCTCGCCTCGCGCACTACCAGCACTGGTGCCACACCCGCGGCTACCAGACCGGCACGAACGCGATCACGACCGCCAAGCTGCTCGAGTACGTCGAGGGCCAGATCGCCCGCTGGGACGACACCCGCGACCAGGACACCGACGCCTACCCCAAATACCGGCCCGACACCATCCGCCAGACCATCAACGCACTGGTCTACTGGGCCGAACGCAGCACGGGCCAGGCACCCGACGACCGCGCCGCCAAGCAAGCCCTCCGCGACTTCACCGACACCTTCAACCGCACCCACCCACCGGCCTGGCGCGTCGCCGGACGACGATCACCACGACCACGCCGCGCCGCGGTCCCACGTCCGCTCGACGACAGCAACGGCTCGACATGACCACGCGCGAGATGGATCTCGCGCTGGCCCAGCGAGTTCAGCGCCTGGTGGCCGACCCACGCGTGACCGGCGCGCTGCTCGGCGCCGGCGTAGCGATCGCGTCGATCGTGGTCGGCGGCAAGCCCGACACGGTGACGCTGGGCGGCCTCCAGGATCTGGCGCTCGGACCGCAGCGCACGACCGGCGGACCGGTCACCGTGCCCGGATGGAGCGAACACGACCTCGCCGCCTGGTACGCCCAGCGACGTCTTGATCCGACCCGGGAATTGCTGCGCAAGGACAAGCCGCCAAACGGATCTGCCAGGCATCGACGGCCCGGCGAGGACAGTGCGGCCGCAGCTCAAGCCGAAGCACCATGCTGACCGACTGGACCACCGGCCAACGACAGTGGTGCGAAGCCTGCAACCGCCACACCGACTGGTGGACAACGTTCACCACAGAACACGCGCGCGGCAGACCCGACATCGTGCCCCAGCTGTACGCGAACACCGGCGGCGCACTCGCCCGCCACGTCCCGGAGATCGACTGGGCTTACCCGTGGCACGAACTCGGCCCCCGCTGAGAACCGAGGCCTGAACGTGAGCCCGCCCAGAGCGGGCCGCTGTCGACACCGCACATGTCCAGCTGTTATCGACTACCGCAGAATGCCCCAGCGTTGTCCAGGTCGTATGTCCGAGTTCACGTAAACGCTCCAGAGGCCGTCCCACAGCCTGACCCCATCGAATTCAGCCTCGAATTCGTCATTCACTTGAAACTCCTCGTCACGGTCATCGTTGTGCACCACCGCACGAATGACAGCCCCGCAGGTCAGACGCAAGGGCACGCCAACGACGTCCTCCGGCTCAAGGTCCTCCGCTACCTGCACGGTCAGGTCCATGGTGGTCGGCGCAACACACTTTCCGCAGCAACATTTCTCCACCGGTAGCCGGTCCGCCCGTTCTGCCTGCGCCACCGCGATCGCGAACGGAATGTCGCGGAAGTACTCGCGCCCACCGCCGGTTCGATCCCCCAGCTGACCAAGCGCCTTGAGCAGGTTCCGCTCGCGGACCCGGACACCCTCGACGAGCGGCGAACACCATTCGTGCACGATCGTGACGTCATACCGCGCAGCGTCTCGCCGGTGCTCTTCGCTTCGCCGTCGGAGATCGCCGCACCTACCGACCTTGATCACGTTGCTGCTGAACTGAATCACGTAGAGGTGCCCTGCGGAAGATGGAGTGGTCGTTGCTCGCGGGTTCGGCACGGTTGTCGTATGAGTCACGGAGGCACCGTACGGGTGCCCTCCGACAAAAACCGTGTCCCGCGCCCACGACCCGAGAAGGCTCACTGATCGACCACCCACCACGGCCACCGACGACGCAATCCGTGTCCGCGAGGCTCGCCCTGACGACGGCAGCCGCCGTCACGAACGACCGGTGACCGACTGGTGGCGATCTCCCGGCAGGACAGATCCTGTGGCCCGAGCCGCCGTACACCATCAGGACACCCATTACCGCTGTTCAAAGCGTGTCACATGTGGACACTCGACATGCGGCCCGCCACTCTCCGGGGGACCATAGGGCGCGCGGCGGGCGCGCCTCGTCGCGGGAGCCGACAGGAGGTCCGAGATGGCGCGCAAGCCACGTCGCGACGACTTCCTGGTGCCCGGCTGGATCGAGCCGATGCTGGCCAAGCCCGACGGCGGTAGGTTGCCCGCAGGCGAGGCATGGTCGTACGACTACAAGCTCGACGGCTACCGCACGTCAATGCAGATCGCCCCGGACGGCGCCACGCGGTTGACCAGCCGCAACGGCATCGACTTCACCGGTGAGTTCGCGAGCTCGCCGGTGTTCTGGCCCCTGCCCTGGATGGCCGGGCCGCAGTGCTGGACGGGGAGATCGTGGCCTACAACGACGCCGGCCAGCCCGACTTCGGACTGTTGCAGGAGCGCCATGGCCGGTACCAGACCCATCGCAGCTCGGTTCGCCGTGAGGAGCCCTTCGAGGATTTGCCGGTCCGGTTCCTGGCGTTCGACCTGCTGAGACTCGGCGACGAGTCCCTGCTGCGGGCACCCTACGACGACCGCCGCCGGCAGCTGGACGCGTTGCCGATGCCGGACCCGTACCGCGTCGCGGTGGTGCGCGCGTTCACCTTCACCGAACTGGACGCCGATCGCCGGACCGTCGACGATCTGCTGGCCCATGTCGCCGTCTCGGGGCACGAGGGCCTGGTCGCGAAGAACCGCCGCGCGCCCTACACCCCCGGCAAGCGGACTGACGCCTGGCTCAAGCACCCGTTGACGCAGACGAGTGAAGTCATCGTGTGCGGGTGGCGCCCCGGCCAGGGCCGCTTCACCGGCATGGTCGGCGGCCTCCTGCTCGGCGCCCACGACCCCGACAGCGGCGACCTGGTCTACATCGGCGATGTGGGCACCGGAATGAGCACCGCCGAACGCGGCCGTCTCCAGACCCAGCTCGAACCGCTGGCGCGGCCGCGGCATCCGTTCGCGGAGGATCCACCATCGGCGGACCTCCGCGGGGCCCGCTGGGTGGATCCTGCGCTCGTCGGTGAAGTGGTCTACCGGCAGGTCACCCGCAATGGCGGCCGCCTGCGCCACACCGTCTGGCGCGGACTGCGGGACGACAAGGCAGCCCACGACGTCACGGCACCCCTACCTCGCAGCCAGACCCCGGCCGCTCCCCCTGCGCCAGACACCCACGCGGAGACCGCCGCTCTCGCGCCGGGTAGTCCCGAGCCCCCGAAGTCCTCCGGCACGAAGATCACCGTGCAGGCCGGAGCCCGGCAACTCACGCTGTCGAACCTCGACAAACCCCTCTACCCGGACGGCTTTACCAAGGGCGAGGTCATCCACTACATCTCGCACATCGCACCTGTGCTGCTGCCGCATCTCGCCGGGCGGCCGATCACGGTCATCCGGTTCCCCGACGGCGTCGGCGGCGAGCAGTTCTTCGAGAAGAACGTCCCCCGCGGCGCACCGGACTGGCTTCCCACCGTGACGCTGCCGAGCACCGGAAGCCGGAGCCGTCACGGCGCACGTGGCGAGCCGATCGAGTATCCGTTGTTCGAGGAGCTGGCCGCGCTGGTGTGGGCGGCGAACATGGCCGCCCTGGAGATCCACGTCCCGCAGTACGCTGTGGATCTCGGCCCGCCACCGTCGCGCCGTCCGCCGGACCGGCTGGTATTCGACCTCGACCCCGGCCCCGAGACATCCCTTGTGGACTGCTGCAGGGTCGCCGAACGACTCCAGCACGAGCTCGCCGACGACGGGCTCACCGCCTTCGCCACCACGTCCGGGTCGAAAGGCTTGCAGCTGTACTGCGCCATCGACACCGAGGACCCGGCCGCACCGTCGGCCTACGCGAAGCAGCTGGCTCAGCGCCTCGCGCGCGAGACACCGGATCGGGTGACCGCGGTGATGGCGAAGGCGCAACGCACCAGGCGGGTGTTCATCGACTGGTCACAGAACAATCCAGCCAAGACCACCATCACGCCCTACTCGCTGCGCGGACGCGACCAGCCGACCGTCGCCACCCCGGTCACCTGGAACGAAGTACGCGCCTGCCGCCACCCGGCCCAGCTCGTGTTCGCCGCCGACGACGTCCTGGAACGCGTCGCCGAGCACGGCGACCTGTTCGCAGACCTCGGCACAACGCGGGCACCGCTCCCGACCGGCTGAGCCAGCGGGATGGAATGTCTTCGACATCTCGGGGTACGCGTATGTGACCTGACGTCCCAAGCCGACATGTTTGTCAGGACTGGTTGTTGGAGTCGAGTGATCGGAGCAGGTCGGCGGTGTGGGCTGCCTCGTGGGCGTGGATCTCGTGATGGATAACGAGAGCTTGGTGTAGGAGGGTGACCGCTCGTGGGGTGTTTCCAGCGCGGCGGAGACACTGGGCTTGCCCGACGAGGGCGTTGGCTTCGTGCAGTTTGGTGCCGCATTCGCGGGCGAGCGCGAGCGCGGTGGTGAAGTGGGTGTGCGGATCACCCGCGTCGGAGTGGTCGAGGGCGAGGTTGCCGAATGCATTGTGGGTTTCGGCTTGGCCGTCGGTATCTGCAACCTGAGTAAAAAGGTGTAGTGCGTCGGTGAGATCTGTGGTGGCGAGGCCGTACTCGCGTTCCAGGTGGTGCGCGATGCCGATCTGCAGATGTGCATTGGCCTCCCCGTGCACGCTGCCGCTGTCAGCGTCCAGCTGCAGCGCATGGGTCTGCGCCTCCACGGCCGCTTTCAAATCACCCCGCAGCCGATACACAATACCTAGGTGGTGAAGGGTAGTAGCCTGTCCCAGCGGGCTACCAGTGTCGGTGTGCAGCTGCAGCGCGCGACCGTGCGCCTCCACAGCCGCCTCCAGATCACCCCGCAGCCGATATACGCCGCCGAGATCGTTCAGGACGTCGCCTTGACCCAATAGGTCACCACTATCGATGAACAGCTGCAACGCGCGGGTCTGCGCGTCAAAGGACGCCTCCAGATCACCCCGCAGCCGATACAGGAAGCCGAGTTCGGTGAGGGTGTTGCCCTGCCCCAGAAGGTCACCGATAGCGGTGAACAGCTTTAACGCGCCGGTCTGAGCCTCCACTGCCGCTTCCAAAACACCCCGCCGCCGGGACACCACGCCAACGTCGTAGAGGGCGGCTGCCTGAGTTCGGGGGTCGTTGGTTGTGGTGGCGGTGGTGAGTGCGGTGCGGTGGATGCGGTGGGCGTAGTGCCATTGTCCTGCCGTGCGGAAGTAGGCATGCAGGGTGGCGGACAGGCGAATTGTGTGGGTGGGGTGGGTCTGGTGAGTGTGGTCGATCGCAGTAGCCAAGACAGGGAGTTCGGTAGTCAGCCAGGCCGTTGCGTCACCGGTGCTCATGATGGGCCGCGGCTGCTGAGGCGGGTCTGGGGTGATGGGACTGAAAGAGGGCCGGAAAGTCGGTAGATAGCCGGCGGCAGTGTAGGCAGTGTGTAGGTAGTAGTCGAGGGTCCTAGTTGTGGCGTTGTGGCGAAGGCCGGGGTCAAGATCGTCGGCTTGGGCGTAGACGCGGAGCAAGTCGTGGAGGCGGTAGCGGTCGGGGGTGGTTTCCTGGACGAGGTTGCGGGTGTGGAGGGCGCGCAGCAGATGACGCGCCTGTGCGGGGGTGGTGTCGACCAGGGCTGCAGCAGCGTAGGGGGTCGATGTCGGGTCCGTGGTGCACGCCGAGCAGGGTGAACAGGTCGCGCTGCTCGGGGAACATGGCCATCCTCTCCCTCGATCACCCGGCAGCCGAGGAGTTCATCGGTTGCAAGGTCGGTGCGGACGCGCGCGGCGAGGCCTGGAAGTTCAACATCTCGCTACACGTCACCGACGCGCAGATGCGTGCCGCGCTCGACGGTGCCGGGCGGGAGCACGATCTACTGATCGCCGCGGCCGACGCCGCGCACGCCTGCGCCGATCCCGGGCTGCTGTTCACCGACCGGATGAACCAGGACAACCCCACGCCCGAAATCGG
>NZ_JBITKV010000005.1:0-248880 GCF_044461365.1 Amycolatopsis sp. NPDC049868
AAAACGCTCGACTGGTCAACACCAGCCGAGCGCATGCGTAATCTACTGACGACCACATAGGCCATCAGGTGTTGCGAGGACCCCAAGAATCCGCCGGTACAGGAAGGGGGCCTTCATGTACTTCGGAGCCATGCGGTCGACCCCGTATCGGCCGAACGGTTGATCCGCTTCGGCGCGGATCGGGCCAGGCTGGCGGTATGCACCACAAAGCACGGACCTTCGCCGTCACCGCCCTCGCGGTGACGCTGCTGCTCGCCGGGCCACCCGCCATCGCCGCGTCCGCCGCGCCGTCCCCCGGCGCGCCTGGCGTCGGAGACCCGTTCTGGCCGACCGCCGGCAACGGCGGCTACCGGGTCGAGCGGCAGCGGCTGTCCTTCGATTTCGCGCCGGACCTCGCTTCGTACACGGCGACGTCGCGGCTGAGCCTTCGCGCGACACAGTCGTTGTCGCAATTCGACCTGGACCTGCTCGGCCCCCAGGTCCGTTCCGTCGCGGTGGAAGGGAAACCGGCGGCCTGGCGGACCACTCCGGACGGGGAGCTGGTCATCACCCCGGCTCGGCCGGTGCGGGACGGAACGCGATTCACCGTCGCCGTCACGGTGTTCAACACGGCCCCCGATCTGCTGGCGAATCCACCCGAGAACCCCGCCAACGGTCTCTGGCGCGCCGGTGACTACATCCAGCTGCACACCCAGCCCACCGGTGCGCGGCGCGTGCTGGCGGTGAGCGATCATCCGTCGGCGAAAGCGCCCACCACGACCGAGATCACCACGTCCGGGCCTGCCACATCCGTCGCGAATGGACGGTTGGTCGCCGCCGCCACGGTCGGCGGCCGCACCACCCGTGTCTTCGACGAGCCGCGACCGATCGCCACCCAACTGCTCCAGGTCGGCGTCGGCCCGCTCACCGTCACCCATCGGCGGGGACCGGGCGGGATCGACCTGCGATACGCGCTGCCCACGGACAAATGCGCGGAGATCCTGCCCCGGCTCGACGACACGTACCGGACGGCCATCGAGTTCCTCGGGCAGCGGCTCGGCCCGTTCCCTGGCCGGGTCGCGGGCGCCTACGCGACGCCCTCGGGCGGGGCGACCGAGACCCAGGGGCTCACCTGGCTGAACTCGGATCAGCTCACGCCGGAGAACTTCGACCAGAGCGGGGCGGACAACGTCATCGCGCACGAACTCGCCCACGAATGGTTCGGGAACTCCGTGTCCCCGGCGATGTGGGGCGATCTGTGGCTGAGCGAGGGGCACGCGGTCTTCTACGAATGGCTGTGGAGTGAAGCGCACCATGGGAACGCGCTGGACGCCTCGGCGCGGAGTTCCTATCGCTCCCATCGCTCCTGGCTCACCGAGAACGGTCCGGTCGCCGCTCCGGATCCGGCGAGTTTCGGGCCCGGCGACAACCGCCCGTTCGGATCCGGGGTCTATCAAGGCGGAGCGCTGACGTTGTACGCGCTGCGACAGCAGGTCGGCGCCGAGACCTTCCAACGGATCGAGCGGGCCTGGGTCGCCGAGAACCACGACAAGGTCGCCGGCACCGGGCAGTTCATCGCGACCGCGTCCAGGGTGGCGGGCCAGGACCTCGGCCCGTTCCTGCGGAGCTGGCTGTACGCCTCCGGCACCTTGCCGCCGATGCCGGGCCACCCGGATTGGGAGGTGGACCCGGCACCCTGACGGCTCGCTACGGCCTGGTCTTCCAGAGCACCAGCACGAAATACGGTGTCCCGACCATCGCGATGACCAGACCCGCCGGGATCTGGGCGGGCGCGATGACCGTCCGCCCCAGGGTGTCCGCGACACTCACCAGCAGCGCACCGAGCGCCGCGGCCACCGGGACGACCCGGCCGTGCCGTCCCCCGACCAGCGAACGCGCCAGATGCGGAGCGACCAGACCGACGAAGACGACCACGCCGATGGCGGACACCGCGGTGGCCGCCAGGATCCCGGAAGCTCCCAGCACCAGCAGCCGTGACCGTTCGATGCGCATCCCGAGCACACGCGGGGTGTCCTCGTCGAGGGCGTGCAGGTCGAGTTCGCGGTGCTTGAGCCACAGCAACGGCGTCAGCGCGACGAGCGCGAGCGCCACCGGCACGACCTGCTCCAGTGTGCGGCCGTAGGTCGACCCGGAAAGCCAGGTCAGCGCCTTGGCCGAGTTCCACGGGTCGGAGACCACGATCAGGAGCGTGATCAGTGCCATGCCGGCCGACCAGACCGCGATGCCGATGATCACCAGCCGGTCCGAATCCAGCCCCGACCGCCATGCCAGCCCGTAGACCAGCAGGAACACCACGGTCGCGCCGACACCGGCGGCACCGGCGATCGACCAGGCGCCGACCGCGGGGACGATGGTGATCAGCGTGATCGCGCCGAGCCCGGCGCCCGCGGTGATGCCGAGCAACCCGGGTTCGGCGAGCGGGTTGCGGCTGACCGACTGGATCCCGCAGCCGGACACGGCCAGCGCGGCGCCGGCGAGCAGCGCGGCCAGCACCCGCGGAAGTCGTTGGTCCAGCACGAAAGTGAGCGCGGTCCCGGTGTTGCCGGTGACCCAGTTCGCGAGATCGCCGAGCAGCACCATCCGGTCGCCCAGCATCAGGCCCACCACCGGGACGACGGCGAGCAGCGCCACCAGTACGACGGAGATGACCACGAGCCGCCGGGTCGATCCGGCGACCCCGACCCGCCCGGCCGGTGCCGGACGACGCGAGCCGCTTCCCCGGCCGCGCCGCGCCAGCCACACCATCACGACGGCGCCGACGATGGTGGTCACCACCCCGGTCGGCACCCGCACGGCGGCGGCCGAACCCATGATCGCCCGCAGGAGCACGTCGGCGCCGAGCACCGTGACGACCCCGACGAGCCCGGAAACCGGCAGCAGGGCGCGATGTTTGGCGATCGGCAGCAACAGCCGCGTGATCACCGGTGCGCTCAGCCCGACGAACCCGACCGGCCCGGCGACGGTCACCGCCGCCGCGGTCAGCGCGACGGTCAGCACGACCGCGGTGACCCGCGTACGGCGGACCCGCAGGCCGAGCACGGTCGCGTTGTCGTCGCCGAGGGCGAGGACGTCGAGCCGGCGGCCCATCGCGATGAGCGCCGCCACCGCGATCACCACGATCGGCGTCATCTGGCCGGTCGCGCGCAGATCGGCGACGGTGAGCGAGCCACTGCCCCAGGCGAACAGCCCGCTCGTCTCCTCCTCGAACAAGAGCAGCAGCAGGACGGTCACCGACTGGAGCGCCAGCAGCATCGCCGAACCGACGAGCACCAGCCGCGGGCTCGCGGAACCGCCGCCCGCGAGGCCGAGTACGGCGACGGCCGCGGCGAGCCCGCCCGCGAACGCGGCGCCGCCCACCGGCACGAGCGGCAGCGAGAGACCGAACGCGGAGATGGCGACCACGGCGAAATGCGCGCCCGCGTTGACCGCGAGCGTGTCGGGCGAGGCGAGCGGATTCCGTGCCACGGACTGCATTCCCGCGCCCGCGACGCCGAGCGCGACGCCGAGGAGCAACGCGGCGAGCAGTCGCGGGACGCGCGCACCCTCCAGTACCGCGAGGGTTTGCGCGTCGCCGTGACCGAAGAGCGCCTTCACCACGTCCAGGGGACCGGACGTCGAAGTGCCCTGGGTCAGGTGGACGCCGGCGAGGACGGCGATGAGCACCACCAGTCCCGCCGACACCGCGATGGTGCGGGCACGCATCAGGCCGTGACTGCCTTCACGATCTGGTCGGCGGTCATGATGATCGACTTCGGTCCGCCGAAGGTCCACGTGCCCGCGTCGAGCTTGTGGACCTTCTTCGACACCACGAACGGCAGCCGCTGGTAGACGGCGTTCTGCGCGAGCCCGGTGGTGAAGACGTCTTCTTCGGACGCGCTGTAGAACAGCACGGTCTTCGGGTCGGTGATCGCGGTCAGGCCCTCGACGTCGGTCTGGCCGAGACCCCACTGCGGGTCGACCTTGCCGGTCCAGGCGTTCTTCAGGCCGACGGCCTCGGCGGTGTCGGAGACCAGCGAACCCTTGCCGAACGGGCGGATGCTGACGGTGCTGCCTTCGAGGTAGCCGTCGGCCATCAGGAACGGGGTGCCCGCGGCGCCCTTGGCCTCGACGGCCTTCTTGCCCTCGGCGAGCTTGCCGTCCATTTCGGACAGTTGCTTCTCCGCCTCGGCCTCCTTGCCGACCGTCTTGGCGATCAGCTTGAAGTCCTCGCGCAGGCGGTTGAAGTTCCGGCTCGCGTCGCTGGACTTGGTCACCACGACCGGGGCGTACTTCTCGATCTGCGGGACCAGGGTCGAGTCGCGTTCGTCGGCGATGATGACGACGTCGGGGTTCAGGGCGGCGATCGCGTCGACGCTGGGCTCGTTGCGCTTGCCGACGTCCTTGACCTCGGCGGTCAGCGGGGCGGCCTTGTCCCAGACGTTGTAGCCCGCGACGTCCGCGGCGCCGACCGGCATGACGCCGAGCGAAGCGACCATCTCGGCCTCGCCCCACTCCAGCGCGACGACGCGCTTCGCCGGGGCCTTGAGGGTGACGGCCTTGCCGCGCGCGTCGGTCACCGTGACCGGTCCGCTCGCGGCGCCGGATTCGCTCGGCGCGGCCGCGGTGTTCTCCGTGGTACCGCAGGCGGACAACAGCAGGGCCGTCGCCGCGACGAGGGCGGCAGGGGTCAGCAAACGCATCGTTCTTCCTGGATTTCTCAGGCGGGCCTGGGCGAATGCCGCCCGAGTGGCCTGCAGTGGATCGCGCCCGTCACCGGGTCGTTCGCGACGTGGACGGTGACGCCGTAGGCCTGGGAGAGGTGTTCGGAGGTGAGCACCTGCCCGATGTCGCCCGTGGCCACGATGGTTCCCTCGCTCAGCAGGACCACCTCGTCGGCGATGATCGCCGCGTGGTCGAGGTCGTGCAGCACCACGCCGACCGCGACGCCTTCGTTGGCCAGATCGCGGACGACGTCGAGGATCTCGACCTGATAGCGCAGGTCGAGATGGTTGGTGGGCTCGTCGAGCAGCAGCACCGAGGTCTGCTGCGCGAGGCAGGAAGCGAGCCAGACGCGCTGGAGCTCGCCGCCGGAGAGCTCGTCGACACCGCGTTCGGCCATCGCCGTCACGCCGGTGAGTTCCATCGCGCGGCGCACCGCGGCGGCGCCGTCGATGTCGACCCCGCGCCAGCCGGAACGGTACGGATACCGGCCGTAGGAGACGACGTCGCGCACGGAGACCCCGCTCGGGGTGGGCCGGTGCTGGGTCAGCAGCGTGACCTGGCGGGCGAATTCCTTGCCGGACAACGCGTTGCCGCCCCAGACGGTGCGCTCTCCGAGCCGGACGCTGCCCTCGCGGGGCTTGTGCAGCCGGGCCAGCGAACGCAGGAGCGTCGACTTGCCGGAGCCGTTCGGCCCGACCAGCGCGGTCACCGTACCGGCGCGCAAAGACAGGGACACCCCGTCCACCACGGCCCGCTCTTGGTGCGCGAGCACCAGGTCATGGCCGGTGAGCAGCGCGTCTTCCGTAGACATGAGGGGAGCCTAACCTAAGGTCTGCCTCGTCCCCATGTCACGAGAGACACAAAGCGCGGGGTGATTGCCCGGTTACGCCGCCCGGGCCGTCTCTCGCCGCCGCTTGGCCAGCCGCTTCCCGACGATCCCGTGCCGCGGCCCGAACAGGTACACCAGCGTGAACCCGGCGCCCTGCACCAGCACGATCATCCCGCCGGACGCGGTGTCGAGGTGGTAGCTCAGGTACAGCCCGGCCACCGCCGCGAGCACCGAGAACGACGGCGCGATCACGAGCATGTGGCCGAACCGGTCGGTCAGCAGGTACGCCGTCGCGCCGGGGATGATCAGCATCGCCACCACCAGGATCACGCCGACCACCTGCAACGCCACCACCGCGGTCAGCGCGAGCAGGCCGAGCAGCGCGGCGCCGAGCACCCGCGGGTTGAGCCCGATCGCGTGCGCGTGCGTGGGATCGAAGGCGTACAAGGTGAAATCGCGGCGTTTGAGCACCAGCAGGGTGAGCGTGATCGCGCCGAGGACGCCGATCTGGATCAGATCCGAGGTGTCGACGCCGAGCAGGTTGCCGAAGATGATGTGGTTCAGGTCGGTCTGGCTCGGTGTCACCGAGATCAGCACGAGCCCGAGCGCGAACAACGTGGTGAACACGATGCCGATCGCGGCGTCCTCCTTGACCCTGCTGGTGTCCCGGACGACGCCGATCAGCGCCACGGCGAGGAAACCGAACACCACGGCGCCCAGCGCGAAGGGCGCGCCGAGGACGTAGGCGAGCACGACCCCGGGCAGCACCGCGTGCGAGACCGCGTCGCCCATCAGCGACCAGCCGATCAGCACCAGCCAGCACGAGAGCACCGCGCAGACCGCGGACGCGATGACCGTGGACGCCAGCGCCCGCACCATGAAGTCGTAGCTCAGTGGTTCGAGGAACAGGTCGTACAGACTCACGCGAGTTCTTCTTCCCGTTGCAGGACATCGAGTCCGAAGGCCAGCGCGAGGTTCTCGGGCCGGAGCACCTCGTCGGGAGAGCCGTGCGCGAGCACCTTGCGCATCAGCAGGATCGCCTCGTCTGCCAGGCCGGGCAGCGCGTGCAGGTCGTGGGTGGAGATCAGGACCGCGGCGCCGTCGGCCGCGAGTTCCTTGAGCAGCCGGGTGATCGTGGCTTCGGATCGCTTGTCCACGCCGGCGAACGGCTCGTCCAGCAGCAAAACGCGGGCGCCCTGGGCGATCCCGCGCGCGACGAACGCGCGTTTGCGCTGTCCGCCGGACAACTGGCCGATCTGGCGTCCGGCGAGTTCGGTCAGCTCGACCCGCTCCAGCGCGTGGTCGACGGCTTCGTGGTCGGCGCGGCGCGGGCGGCGGGTGAACCCGAGCCGTCCGTAGCGGCCGGTCATCACGACATCCCGCACGGACAGCGGGAACGACCAGTCGACGTCCTCGCTCTGCGGTACATAGCCGATCACGCCGGTCTTACGGGCGCGGGCCGGGGTGCCGCCGTCGATCGACACCGTGCCGGTGTCCGGTCGGACCATGCCCATGATCGTCTTGAACAGCGTCGACTTGCCGGAGCCGTTCATGCCGACGAGCCCGCAGACGCGGCCGTGGTCGAGGGTGACGTCCACGCCGTCGAGCGCGAGGACGTCGCCGTAGTGGACGGTGACGCCTTCGACGCGGATCGCGGCCGTCACGGCTTCGCCCCGGTGAGCGCGGCGACGATCGTCTTCGAGTCGTGGCGGATGAGATCGAGATAGGTCGGCACCGGGCCGCCGGGAGCGGACAGGGAATCGACGAAGAGGACGCCGCCGAACGCGGCACCGGTCGCCGAGACGACCTGCCGCATCGGGGCGTCGGAGACGGTCGACTCGCAGAACACCGCGGGGACCTTGTTCTCCTTGACGAACTCGATGGCGCGGGTGATCTGCTGCGGGGTCGCCTGCTGTTCGGCGTTGACCGCCCAGATGTACCGCTCGGTGAGGCCGGTGTCGCGCGCGAGGTAGGAGAAGGCGCCTTCGCAGGTGACCAGCGCGCGCTCGTTCTTCGGCAGGGCGCTCAGCGCGTTCGTCATCTCGTCCTGCACCTGCTGCAGTTTCGCCTTGTAGGCGTCGCCGTTGGCCTTGAACACGGCGGCGTCGCCGGAGGAGAGATCGCTGAACGCCTTCACCATGTTGTCCACGTAGATCCCCACGTTCTTCGGGGACATCCACGCGTGCGGGTTCGGCTTGCCCTGATAGGCGTCTTCACCGATGGCGATCGGCTGGACGCCTTCGCTGACCACCTTGTGCGGCGCGTCGCTCTCCTTGACGAACCGGGCGAACCACGCCTCCAGGTTCAGC
This sequence comes from Amycolatopsis sp. NPDC049868, assembly GCF_044461365.1. Lineage (NCBI taxonomy): Bacteria > Bacillati > Actinomycetota > Actinomycetes > Pseudonocardiales > Pseudonocardiaceae > Amycolatopsis > Amycolatopsis sp. NPDC049868. The sequence goes on from NZ_JBITKV010000005.1 coordinate 7,840, forward strand.
CCGTTGTCGAGGATCAAGTCGGCCTTCGCGGCCTTCTTGATGTCGTCCGGCGTGGGCTCGTAGCCGTGGATCTCGGCGCCGGGCTTGGTGATCGACTCGACCTTCAGCTTGTCGCCCGCGACGTTCGAGGCGATGTCCGCCAGGACCGTGAACGTCGTCAGCACCACGGGCCGCTTGTCGTCCGTGCCGCTCGTCGCGTCGCCGGCGCCGCCGCACGCGGACAGGACGAGTGTCGTCGACGCTGCCAGCGCGCATACGGTCTTGCGCAGATTCGCCATCCCGTGAGTCTAGAGTTCGGTATGCCGAACTTCCAACTCCCGTGTGCCTTAAATCTCTGTCGCGGTCCTGTCTCGTTCCCGCACGGATTCCAGCAGTAGCTGCGAGACGTCGCGCACGGTGACGTTCTCGCCACGCTGCTCGCTTTGCCGCTGCACGAGACCGTCGTTCAGCATCACGCGGCAGAACGGGCAGCCGGTGACGATGGTTTCGGCGTCCGTGCCGAGTGCCTCGTCGACGCGTTCGAGGTTGATGCGCTTGCCGATCTGCTCCTCCATCCACATCCGCGCGCCGCCTGCCCCGCAGCACAGCGAGCGGTCCGCGTGCCGGGGCATCTCGCTGAGCGTGGCGCCCGTCGCGCCGACGAGTTCGCGCGGCGGCTCGTAGACCTTGTTGTGGCGGCCGAGGTAGCACGGGTCGTGGTAGGTCACCGGGCCGGCGTCGACCGGTTTGACCGGCGTGAGCTTGCCCGCGCGCACGAGGCGGTTCAGCAGTTGCGTGTGGTGCAGGACCTCGTAGTGCCCGTCCAGTTGCGGGTACTCGCGCCCGAGGGTGTTCAGGCAGTGCGGGCAGGTGGTGACGATCTTGCGCGTACCCGGTTCGCGGCCCTCGAACACCGCGTTCAGGGTCTCGACGGTCTGCTGCGCGAGCATCTGGAAGAGGAACTCGTTGCCGGATCGGCGCGCCGGATCGCCGGTGCACGACTCGTCGGTGCCGAGGATCGTGTACTTCACCCCGGCGAGATGCAGGAGTTCCGCCGTGGCGCGGACGGTCTTGCGGGCGTTGTCGTCGAACGCGCCCGCGCACCCGACCCAGTAGACGTACTCGACGTCGTCGGCGAGTTCGCCGTCGAAGATCGGCACTTCGAAGCCGAGGTCCTTCGTCCAGGCGAGGCGGTCGGAGTTGTTCTGGCCCCAGGGATTCCCCTTGGTTTCGAGGTTCTTGAACAGCACCCCGAGCTCGCTCGGGAAGGCCGACTCGATCATCACCTGGTAGCGGCGCATGTCCACGACGTGGTCCACGTGCTCGATGTCGACCGGGCACTGCTCCACGCACGCGCCGCAGGTGGTGCACGACCAGAGGACGTCCGGATCGATGACCCCGAAGTCCTCCTTGGTACCGACGAGCGGTCGCTCTTCGGGGGCTTCCTTCCCGTCCAGGATGTACGGCGCCTTCTCGAAGAGGTGGTCTCGCAGATCCATGATCAACAGCTTGGGGGACAACGGTTTGCCGGTGTTCCACGCCGGGCACTGCGACTGGCAGCGGCCGCATTCGGTGCACGTGGCGAAGTCGAGCATGCCCTTCCAGGTGAAGTCCTCGATCTTGCCGCGGCCGAACGTGTCGTCCTCGCCCGGATCCTCGAAGTCGATCGGCTTGCCGCCGGATTCCATCGGCAGCAGCGGGCCGAGGCCGTCCGGGAGCCGTTTCGCGGTGACGTTGACCGGCGCCAGGAAGATGTGCAGGTGCTTGGAGTAGAGCACGATCGACAGGAACGCCAGCATCACGCCGATGTGCAGCAGCAGCCCGACGGTCTCCAGCGGCTCGGTGACCGGGAGACCCAGCGGCTCCAGGAGCTCGCCCACGCCGAGGGAGACCCACGCGCCCGACTTGTACGGGAAGACGCCGACCGCCGCCGAAGCGCCGCGGAAGAGGAACATCGTCCAGATCACGTTGAAGATCATGAACAGGATCAGCCAGGCGCCGCCGGTGTGCGAGCCGAAGAAGCGCGACGCGCGGTCCTTCCGTTCGGGTGCCTGGCGGATCCGGATGACCGCGAAAACCGCGAGCGAGACGAGCACCGCGACCGCGATGAAATCCTGCAGGAATCCGAGGACCGCCCAGTGTCCGATGAGCGGGATGTGGAAGTCGTGGTCGAACAAGGCGCCGTACGCCTCGACATAGACCGAGCCGAGGATCACGAAACCCCAGAAGGTGAACAGATGCGCGAGCCCGGGGACGGACCACTTGAGCAGTTTGCGCTGCCCGAAGACCTCGGCCAGATGCGTTTTCGCGCGGACGGCCATGACGTCGGAGCGTTTTTCGTCCGGCTGGCCGGAGCGGATCAGTTTGTAGAGCCAGGCGGCGCGACGGGCGGCGAAGGCGAGGCCGGCGACGGTGATGAGCAGACCGAGGATGAGACGAACGAGCACGAGTCCTCCGGGGGAGAATCGGCTCAGTGAGAGCCGGTGTAGTACCGGCACGCCTTGCAGGCGTACCGCATTTTGGCCACTCGCCACCGTTTTCGGTAGGCCTCGAGATGTCCCGGCCGTGGCGGATGCACGCCGAGTCTGCGATGACGGCGGATCCGCCGTCCCGTTTCGAAGAGTTCGGTCGCCAGGCCGAGATAGGCGCGCCTGAGCGCGATCCCCGGCTCCGCGGCGAGGTTGTCCCGGCAGAATCGGTGCAGCAGCGCGAGATCGGGGAGGCCGGGGGAGGTCACGCCGGGGAGGTGTTCGACGACGCCGAGGCCGGGATGTCCGGCGGGCACGGAGAATCTCGCGGGGAGTCCGCAATGGACGCAGGTGAGCGTGCAACTCAGGCATCGGGTGACGTGGCGGATCCGCCGTTCGCGCTGATCCTCGTCGATCGTCTCGCGAACGTGCCAACCCAATGGAGCCTCCCAAGACCGTGGTGTGTCCTGTGTCACTCTCAATACTGGAGAGTAGGGCTCGCTCCGGCGGCGCGACAGGTCCAACCGGATGGCTTCCGGGCGGCCGGTCGGGGTAATGCCCCGTGCCGCACGCTTCCGCACACCGTGACCCAGTCGTAGCCGAAAACGGCCCGCCGGACGTCACGCGCTGGTTATAGTCCTGACCCGGGGTAATGGGGAGGGAACGACGGCGATGGGCGGGTTCGTCACCGCGGCTCTGGGGTTCCCGGCCGTGCTCTTCAGCTTCCTGCTGATCGTGGTGATCGGCTATTGGTTGCTGGCGTTGCTCGGTGCCGTGGACGTCGACGAGTTCGACGGCGGCGACGGGCTCTTGGCGGGCTTCGGCGGCGTCCCACTGTCCATTTCGCTCTCTTTACTGATCGCATTCACCTGGTTCGCCAGCCTGGTAGGGACGGTTCTTCTCGATGACCTGGAGCTTTCGACACCATGGAGGATCGGGCTCGGGGTCGGCGTGCTCGCCGTCGCGCTCGTCCTCGGCACACTCGGGACGAGGGTGATCGTGGTGCCACTGCGCCGGGTGTTCGGTCCCGCGAGGGAACCGAGCAGGAAGGACTTCGTCGGCAGGGCCGCGGTCATCCGCACCTCGTCGGTCACCCATGACTTCGGTCAGGCCGAAGTCGCCGCCGCCGACGGGTCGACGGCCATTGTGGACGTTCGGCAGGCGGGTCAAGGCAACCTGACGGCGGGCAGCCGCGTAGTTCTCTATGACTACGACTCCGAACGCGAGTTCTTCTGGGTCGAGTCTTTGGACATCTGAAGCAGAAAAGGAACACTATGGGTGCCATCAGCGTGGGGGCCGGCGTTCTGATCGCCGTGATAGTTGTCATCCTCCTGGTCTTGCTCTTCACGATCACCAGATTGTTCAAGAAGGTGCCGCAGGGTAAGGCACTGATCATTTCGAAGGTCCGCCGCGTCGACGTGACGTTCACCGGCGCGATCGTCCTGCCGGTGCTGCACAAGGCCGAGATCATGGACACTTCCGTCAAGGCCATGGAGATCACCCGGACCGGCCGCGAGGGCCTGATCTGCCGGGACAACATCCGCGCCGACATCCGAATCTCGTTCTTCGTGCGGGTCAACAAGACCGTCGAGGACGTGATCAAGGTCGCGCAGGCCATCGGCACCGAACGCGCCAGCGACGAGGCGACCCTGCAGGAGCTGTTCAACGCCAAGTTCTCCGAGGCGTTGAAAACCGTCGGCAAGCAGCTGGACTTCGTGGACCTCTACACCAAACGCCACGAATTCCGCGACCAGATCATCCGCGTCATCGGCACCGACCTCAACGGGTACAGCCTGGAGGACGCGGCCATCGACTACCTCGAGCAGACGCCGATGGCGCAGCTCGACTCCGCGAACATCCTCGACGCGCAGGGTATCCGCAAGATCACCGAGCTGACCGCGATCGAGCACGTGCGCACCAACGAGTTCCGCCGCAGCGAGGAAAAAGAGATCACCCGCCAGAACGTGGACGCCAAGGAGGCGATCCTCGAACTGGAGCGGCGGCAGGCCGACGCGGAGATCAAGCAGCGCCGCGAGGTCGAGACCATGCGTGCCCGCGAAGAGGCCGAGATCGCCAAGGTTCAGGCGGAGGAGCGGCTCAAGTCGCAGGCCGCCGGACTGCGCACGGACGAGCAGCTCGGCATCCAGCACCAGAACCAGCAGCGTGAGATCGAGGTCGCGGGCAAGAACCGTGAGCGCGTGATCGCCATCGAGACCGAGCGCATCGAGAAGGACCGGCTGCTCGAGGTCATCGGCCGCGAACGCGAGACCGAGCTGTCCCGGATCGCCAAGGACAAGGAAGTCGAGACCGAGAAGCGGTCCATCGCCGAGGTCATCCGCGAGCGGATCGCGGTCGAGAAGACCGTGGCGGAGCAGGAAGAGAACATCAAGAAGCTCCGCGTCGTCGAAGAGGCGCAGCGCCAGCGCGAGGCCACCATCATCCGGGCCGAAGGCGAGGCGCAGGAGAACCTGGTCAAGGACATCAAGGCCGCGGAAGCCGCCGAGGCGGCCGCCAAGCACAAGGCTCGCGAGGAGCTGACCCTGGCCGAGGCGCGCCAGCAGGCCGCCGAGCTGGAGACCAGGGCGAAGATCCGCCTCGCCGAAGGCATCCAGGCCGAGGAGGCCGCCGCCGGGCTGGCCGCGGCGCAGGTCAAGGAACGCGACGCCGACGCGCTGGAGAAGGTCGGCCGCGCCGAGGCCATCGTCGAACGCGAGAAGGCGATCGTGCTCGCCGACGCGATGCGCGACAAGCTCAAGGGCGAGGCCGAAGGTCTCACCGAGAAGGCCGCCGCGATGGCCGCCCTCGACTCCGCCAGCCGCCAGCACGAGGAGTACCGCCTGCGCCTGGAGGCCGAGAAGGAGATCCGGCTCGCCGCGCTCAACGTGCAGCGTGAGGTGGCCGAGGCACAGGCCACGGTGCTGGGCATCGGGCTGGAGAAGGCCGACATCGACATCGTCGGCGGCGAGACGATGTTCTTCGAGAAGGTCATCGGCTCGATCGGGCTCGGCAAGAGCGTCGACGGATTCGTCGAGCACTCGGACGTCGTCCAGACCCTCGGGAAATCGTGGCTCGACGGTTCGGGCAGCTTCACGGACGACCTGACCAAGCTGGTCTCGTCGGTGAGCACGGAGGACGTGAAGAACCTGACGCTGTCGGCCTTCCTGGCCAAGCAGCTGCAGGCGGGTGGCCCGGACAGCGGCAAGGTGCAGGAGCTGCTGGCCATGGCGCAGCGGCTCGGCCTGGCTGACAAGTCCGTCGCCGCCCTCGCCCCCGCGAAGCAGTGACGGCGACCGAACCGGCGGCAGGAACGGAGCAGCTGGACGCGGGCACCTACGAGGTGCTCCGCGCCCGGCTCGCCGCACAGGCCGCCGAACTGGCGAAACGCGCGGACGAACTCAACACCGCGCGGCTCGGGGTCTTCGGCAGCGCACAGCTCGCGCTGATCGGCACGGAGCGGATCCGCACCGCGAACAACTGCGTGCCGCGGGACGTCGTGTCGGTCGGCGGGCGGATGTTGTTCGGCTACAACGTCTTCATCGGCCTCAAGCCGGAGACGACGGTCGACGACGTCTTCTCGCTGCACGGTTTCAGCCATGACGCCGAGGCGTTCCGCTTCGACGACGTGCCCGCCGAGGAGCTGCCGGAGCTGCTGCGTGACGAGCAGTTCGTCCGCGATTTCGCCGAGCTGTACCGGTACTACCGGCAGGCGAAGCTGCTGCAGCTGCGGCGGGTCGAGGGCAAACTGCTCGCGGTGTTCCAGATCGGCCCGCGGACCGAAGACATCCGCGTGCTGCGCTGGGGGGTGGCCGCCGACGGCAAGGTGTCCTATGTGGACAGCCGAGGGGAACGCGACCACGTCTTCCCGCCGTCGCACGATTTCGAATGGATCGAGACCGGCCGCGAGCAGCACGTCCTCGGGCGGCATCCGCATATCTCGATCGAGGACGAGGTGTTCGTCGAGACCGTCGGCGGCAACCTGACGATCAAGGTCGAGAACAACACCGAAACCGGTGAGGGCGTCTACGCCGAACCGGTCGACGAGCCCTTGCAGAGCCTGGCCGACGCCGAGGTCTCCTACGCCAGGGTCGGTCCGCTGATCCTGCTGCGGATACTGCCGTACAAGGAGACCGAGTACCGGTACCTGGTGTTCAACACCCGCACCCGGAACGTGGTGCGCCTCGACGGGATCGGGCAGGCGTGCCAGCGGCTGCCCGAGGACCACGGGATCATCTTCCCCGGCGGCTACTACCTCGACACGGGTGTCAGCAAGACGTTCGACACCACCGTGGACGGTCTCGAATTCGAGCGCGTGATCCGCTCGCCCAACGGCGAGGACGTGCTGTACGCCTTCCACGCGCGGGCCGACGGACGCTCGCTGCTCCTGCCGTACAACGTGATCCGCAAAGAGGTCTCGAACCCGATCCCGTGCCACGGGTACTCGCTGTTCGACGACGGCACGATGGTGCTGTTCCGCGCGCTGTCCGACGAGCCGAGCCGTGTGCACCCGATGCAGGTGTGGCGGACGCCGTTCCAATCGGATACGTACGCCGCTTCGCAGCCGGCCGGGACAGGGCCGCTGGAGCGGGTCGGCAACGCCGATCTGGTCCGCGGCATCTCCGACTGCCTCTCGATCGGCCGCATGGTCGAGGAGATGGCGCCGTCGGCGGCGGTGTTCGAGGCCCTGATCGCCGCGTGCGCGCGGGTCTTCGACCACTACCACTGGCTCGGCGAGGCCGAACTCGGCGATCTGCGGTCGCCGCTGTCGGACGTCCGGGTCACCGCCGAACAGGTGCTCGACGAATTCGAGACGGTCACCTCGCTCACCGCGCAGGCGGCCGAAGCCGTCGAAGAAGCGGCCGCGGAGACCGCGTCGCTCGTGCGGAAGGTTCGCGGCGAGGCACTGAACGCGGCCGACGCGTGGGTGCGCCGGCTCGCGGAGATGCACCGCGCCCGCGGACATCTCGTCACGGTGCGGGAGCTGCGGTACGTCGACACCGGCCGTGTCGACAAGCTGATCGCCGATCTCGACACGGAGTTCGGCGAGGCCGCGCAGCGGGCCGTCCGCTTCCTGCAGGGCGAGGACGCGTTCACGAGCTATCACGCCGAGGTCGACGGCCTCATCGAGGCGGCGGGCACGATCTCCACCGTCGCCGAAGCGGTTCCGGTCGCCGAACAGCTGGACGAGCAGTCCGGCGGGCTCGAAGTCCTCACCGACGTCGTCGGCGGGCTGGAGATCGCGGACGCCGTGGTGCGGACGAAGATCCTCGAACGCGTCGGCGAGGTCATCGGCGCGGTCAACCGGGCTCGCGCGACCCTCGACGCACGCCGCAAGGAACTGCTGGAGACCGAGGGCCGGGCGGAGTTCGCCGCCGAGTTCGCGCTGCTCGCGCAGGCCATCACCGGCGGGCTCGCGGTCGCGGACACGCCGGACCGCTGCGACGAGCAGCTCGGCCGATTGCTGCTGCAGCTGGAAAACCTCGAATCGCGGTTCGGGGAGTTCGACGACTTCCTGGCGTCGCTCGGCGAGAAGCGCACCGACGTCTACGAGGCCTTCTCCTCGCGCAAGCAGGCGCTGCTCGACGAGCGGGCGCGCCGCGCGGACCGGCTGGTCGATTCGGCCGAGCGGATCCTCACGAGCGTGACCCGCCGGGTGGGCACGCTCGGCTCGGTCGACGAGATCAACACCTACTTCGCCTCCGACCCGATGGTCGCCAAGCTGCGCAGTGTCGTCGCCGAACTGCGCGACCTCGGCGACCAGGTGCGCGCTGAAGAACTGGAGGGCCGGGTCAAGGCCGCGCGCCAGGAAGCCGGCCGTGCCCTGCGCGACAGGCTGGACCTCTACGGCGAGGGCGGGGAGACGATCCGCCTGGGCCGCAACACCTTCGCGGTCAACACCCAGGACATCGACCTCACCCTGGTGCCGCACGACGGCGGGATGAAGTTCGCGATCACCGGCACCGACTATCGCTCACCGGTGCGGGATCCCTCGTTCGAGGAGACGCGGCCGTATTGGGATCAGCTGCTGGTCTCGGAAACGGCCGAGGTCTACCGCGCCGAGTATCTGGCGACGTCGATCCTGGCCGAACGACCGGATCTGCCGGACGGTGATCTGCTGGAGGTCGTCCGGCGCGTCGCGGGCGATCGTTACGACGAGGGTTACGCGCGCGGCGTGCACGACCACGATGCCGCCGCGATCCTGGCAGTGCTGTTGCGCCTGCGTTCCGCCGCCGGGCTGCTGCGGTATCCGCCCGCCGCCCGGGCCGCCGCCCAGCTGTTCTGGGCGTTCGGTGCCGAAGAGGCGGCGAAGTCCTCATGGACGACGCGTGCCGCGTCGCTCGCGCGAGTGCGGGAAGCGTTCGGGCACACCACGGCGATCGACGCGCTGGCGCGGGAACTCACCGAGGCGATGGCCGCGTTCGCGACGTCCTCGGGGCTGGTGCTGGATCTCGAACTCGCCGGCGAGTACCTGTTCGAGGAATTGGCCGACGCCTCGCCGGGCTTCGTCACCAGCGGCGGCGCGCGAACACTGCTCGACAAGTTCCGGCTGGACCGCCGGAGCTTCGCCGAAGATCTGCGTGCGCTCGAAGATCTCGTGGATCGTCATCAGCTCGCCGAGGCATGGCTGCGGTCCTTTGTGGACTCCGTTGGGCTGCCGGACGCCGAGCTGGCGGAGGCCGTCGCGATCGAACTGGCCGACCTGCCTCGCTACGACTCGTCCGCGGAGCTTTCGGCCACTGTGGACGGTCTGCTCGGTTCGCATCCGCGGATCGTCAACCGGTCACTGACCCTGCGGCTCGACGAGACGCTCGCCAGGACGCTGCGGTTCCGGCGCGACCGGGTGCCGGGTTTCCGGGCGTACCAACGGTTGCGCAACGACCTGGTGGCGGCCGAACGGGACAGGCTGAGGCTGGCGGAATACAAACCAAAGGTGATGAGCGCCTTCGTGCGCAACAGGCTGCTCGACGAGGTCTACCTGCCGCTGATCGGCGACAACCTCGCGAAACAGCTCGGCGCGACGGGCGACGCGCGGCGTACCGACCAGTCCGGTCTGCTGCTGCTCATCTCGCCGCCCGGCTACGGCAAGACGACACTCATGGAGTACGTCGCGAGCCGTCTCGGGCTGGTGTTCGTGAAGGTGAACGGGCCGGCGCTCGGGCACGAGGTCACGTCGGTGGATCCGGCGGACGCGCCCAACGCGACGGCGCGGCAAGAGGTCGAGAAGATCTCGTTCGCGCTGGAGCAGGGCAACAACGTGCTGTTGTATCTGGATGACATCCAGCACACCTCGCCGGAATTGCTGCAGAAGTTCATCTCGCTGTGCGACGCCCAGCGGCGGATGGAAGGCGTGTGGGAAGGCCGGACGCGGACGTATGACCTGCGGGGCAAGCGGTTCGCGGTCTGCATGGCGGGCAACCCGTACACCGAGCAGGGCAAGCGGTTCCGGATCCCGGACATGCTCGCCAACCGCGCGGACGTGTGGAACCTCGGCGATGTACTGTCGGGCAAGGAAGACCTGTTCGCGCTGAGCTACATCGAAAACTCGCTCACCGCCAATACCGTGCTCGCTCCGCTGGTCTCCCGGGAACGGTCCGATGTGGACGTTCTGGTGCGGCTCGCCCGCGGCGACGGTTCGGCGCGGGCGGATCAGCTGAAACACGCGTACTCGGCGACCGAACTGGAGCAGATCCTCGCCGTGCTGCGAAAGCTGATCAAGGTGCAGCGGATCGTCCTCACGAACAACCAGGCGTACATCGCTTCCGCGGCGCAGGCGGACGCTTCCCGGGTCGAGCCGCCGTTCCAGCTGCAAGGCTCGTACCGCAACATGAACAAGCTCGCCGGCCGGATCGTGCCCGCGATGAACGACGCCGAGCTGGAAGCGCTGATCGACGACCACTACGCCGGCGAAGCGCAGACCCTGACCTCGGGCGCCGAAGCCAACCTGCTCAAGCTGGCCGAACTACGCGGACGGCTGAGCGCCTCGGAGGCACAGCGATGGGCGGACGTGAAGGCGGCTTACCTGCGTGCGCAAGCACTGGGCGGCGACGACGAAGACCCGATGAGCCGAGCGGTCGGCGCCATGGGCTTGCTGGCGGACCGGGTGGGTGCGGTCGAGGCCGCTATTGAGCGGGCTTCGGAACGGCTTGTTGTGCGGGATGTGATGTAGGGCTTTCTTCGGCTTTGACTGAGGCATTACCGATTCTCGGCGTGTTGCCGAAAATCGGTAATGCCTCGTTTGTTTGCAGGGTCGGGAATTGTCGGTGGTGGGTCGTATGTTCGTGGGGTGGATACCCATTCCGCGCCTGTGGCGCTCCTGGAAAGCCTCACCGATCCTTCGGTGCTGGCGGCGGTGAATGATGCCGCGAATCTGTTGGACGACAAGGATTCGGTGGCGTTGGCGCAAGCCGCGTCGGCCGGGATCGCGCGCCTGGAAGCGGTCAGGTTCCGGGCATTGGCGCAGCTGAATCGGCATCGTGATGGTGCGCGGAGTGTGGCGCAGGAGGCCGCGCTTGAGTTGTCCCTTGTGGACAGTCATGCCGGTGCGATGGTCGCCGCGGCCGACGCGTTGACCACTCGTCTGCCTCGCACCCTGAACCTGATGGATGAGGGAAAGCTGGCCGGTTTCAGCGCGATGAAAGTCGCTTCGTCGACCGTATGGCTCTCCGACGAGGATGCCCGTACGGTCGACGCACTGCTGGAGGACCGGATCGCGGACAAGAACCCGGATCAGGTCCGGAAAGCCGCGAACCATGCGGCGAACACCATCGACCCTGAGGGGGCCGGTAAACGAGCCGAGCAGCATCGTGAAGGCCGTCGCCTCACCTTGCGCCATGGTGAGACCGGGGTCGCGTCGATTGAGGTCGAGGATGGGCCGGTGGAGAAGGTCGTTGCCGCGTATCAGCGGATCGACCGGGAAGCACGCGCTCTCAGGGTTGGTGGTGAGACTCGTACTCTGGAGCAGTTGCGGGCGGATGTCGCGCTGGATCTGCTGCTGGGCGGCCAGGGTGGGGTGGGTGAGCGCAGCGAAGTGTTCCTGTATATGGATCTGTTCACCTATCTTGGGTTGAATGATGATCCGGCGGAGCTGGCGGGGCATGGCACGATCCCCGCTGCGTTGGCGCGGGAGATCGCCGGCGGTGGGAACAGTGTGTTGCGGCGGATCATCACCGATCCGCTGTCCGGGCAGGTGCTTGACCTCGGCCGGGACCGGTATCGGCCGACCGCGGGTTTGGCGGAGTTCGTGCGGGTGCGGGACCGGGAATGCCGAAGACCCGGCTGTCACCGGCCCGCCCAAGCCTGCGACATCGACCATTCGGTGCCCTGGCAACACGGCGGCCACACCTCCGACACCGAACTCATCGACCTCTGCCGCCGTGACCACCGGTTGAAAGACGAACCCGGCTGGACCTACCACCTCGCCTCTGATGGCACTCTCACGATCACCACGCCCACCGGGCAGCGCTACGACAGCACACCGACGCCACTTCACGAACCTCGCCCGGCAGCCGAGGAACCACCACCGTTCTGAGCCCGTCGCCGAAAACCGGCGACAAACGGGCTGTGTGCGCGAAGGCTTCAGCCGTCGAGCGGGCTCACGGTCCGGTGGGTTGCCGGAAAACGGTGACGGGCGGGTTGTGTGTGCAGGGCTGGGTTTCGGCCGGGAGCCGCCGTTGACGACTCTCACCGATCCGGTCCCTGTCGCCGAAAACCGGCGATAGGTGAGTTGTGTGCGAAGGGTTTCAGCCGCCGACCGGGCTCACCGGTCCGGTGGGTTGCCGGAAAACGGCGACGGGCGGGTTGTGTGTGCAGGGCTGGGTTTCGGTCAGAAGCCACCGACGACAACTCTCACCGATCCGGTCCCCGTCGCCAAAAACCGGCGACAGGCGAGTTGCGTGCGAAGGGCTTCAGCCGCCGACCAGTCTCACCGTTCCTGTGCGTCGCCAGAGAACGGCGACGGGCAGGGTGCATGAAGGGCTGGGTTTCGGCCGGGAGCCGCCGCCGACAACTCTCACCGATCCGGTCCCCGTCGCCAAAAACCGGCGACAGGCAAGTTACACGCGAAGAGCCGCAGCCCCCGGCGCGTAGCCAAAAAGCGCCCCCAGAGCAGCGCCCACACCCGCGCCCATCGCGTCCTGAAGCCGACAAGCAAGCCGGCCGCATCACCAAAACAGCTCCCCATCGACCCAAACCACAACCACAACCACAACCTCAAGACCCCAAAGCCGCCAACTGCCCAGCCGTAAGCCGTTCCACCAACGGAACCGCCCGATACTCCCCGGCGGAAGAAACCACCCGAACCGGTCCCGCGATATGCGGATGCTCCTCCGCCACCCGCAGAGCGGCCGTAACCCGATCGGACGGCCAGCCCAGAGCGTCCGCGAGAGCCGAAATGGAAAACGCACGGCCGGCGTGCAGAAGTGCGGCGAGCACGGTCAGCGCGTCACCGGCGAACACCGCGATCCGGTCGTCGAGCATGATTTCGTTGATACGCGCGTGGAAACGGGAGAGGTCGTCCATGCGGGCCCCCGCGGGTGTCGAGGTGCCGAGGACTTCGGCGCCCCGGCGCGAGACCCGCACCCATTCCTGGTTCGACCGCACGCTTTCGTTCCACACCCGCTGTGGCATCTCCTCGTCGATGACGTAGCGCTCCCGCCGTCCGTCCCGTTCCCGTCTGAGCATCGCTTGCGACTCGAGGTAGGCGACGGCGTTCGAGATCGAGGCGGGGCTGACCTGGAGCCGCCGGGCGAGTTCGGCGGCGCTGAGCACACCGTCGTCGCTGACCGCCAAACACGCGAGCAGCCGGGCGGTCATCCGGGGCAGGCCGGTCTCGACGATCATTTCGGCGAACTCGGTTTCGAAGGCGCGCACGGCTTCGGGGTCGCGGCCGTAGCCGTTTTCGACGACGGGGACGGCGCGCGGCTGGGGTTTGCGGCGTCGAGCGCGTTCTCCGGTCACGCGGTTGGCTTCTTCGGCGCGGTAGCCGGACCGGCCGCTGTTGCGCGCGACCTCGCGGCTGATCGTCGACGTCGGACGCCCGAGCCGCCGCGCGATCTCGGCGTAACCCAGGCCGTCCTTGAGCCAGGTCGCGATCAGCCGACGGTCCTCCTGGGTCAGTCTGCCGCCCGGCATGGGCACCTCCTGTGCGTTCACTCTCATGTCATTGCAATGCTTCGTTGCATTCACTGGCATGATCGTTGCAACGATTTCCGGAAATCTACCAGCTATAACAGCCAAAATGCCAGTGCCGAGCTTTGAAGAAGATGTAAATGCAACGTAGCCTTTGGATATCGCTGAAACTGGGAGGAACAGAAATGACCACCTCGGTCCCACATCTCACCGAGCTGCCCCTCGAACGGCCGAAGGGCTGCCCGTTCGACCCGCCCGCCGAGCTCGGCACGCTGCGCGACGAGCATCCGCTCGTCCGGCTGACGTTCCCCGACGGGCACGAAGGCTGGCTCGCGACCGGCCACGCGATCGCCAGGGCGGTCCTCGCGGATCCCCGGTTCAGCGCCCGCCAGGAGCTGATGCACTCGCCACTGCCGGGTGCGGCGGCGATGACGGAGATGCCGCCCGCCGCACCGGGGATGTTCATCAAGATGGACGACCCCGAACACGGCCGCTACCGCAAGCTGCTCACCGGCAAGTTCACCGTCCGCCGGATGCGACTGCTCGGCGAGCGGGTCGAGCAGGTGACCACCGAGTACCTCGACGCGATGGAGCGGCAGGGAACGACGGCCGATCTGGTGACGGCCTTCGCGCAGCCCATTCCGGCGCTGATGATCTGCGAGCTGCTCGGTGTCCCCTACGAAGACCACGAGTTCTTCCGCCGCAACGTCATGCCGCTGAACCTGCCGGACGCTTCGGCCGAGGAGCAGGGAGCCGCCATCAACGCGTTGGGGGAGTACCTCTACAAGCTCATCGTGGCGAAGCGGGCCGCCCCGACCGATGACATCCTCGGCGAGCTGACGACCACCGAACTCACGGACGAGGAACTGACCAGTATCGCGTTCCTGTTGCTGGGAGCCGGTCTGGACACCACGGCCAACATGCTCGCGCTGGGCACTTTCGCCCTCCTGCAACACCCGGATCAGCTCGCGGCCCTGCGCGAGGACCCGGAGCTCATCGACGGCGCGATCGAGGAACTGCTGCGTTATCTGACCATCACGCACACCGGTGCGCGCACCGCGCTGGAAGACGTCGAGATCGGCGGTCAGCTCGTCAAGGCCGGGGAAGCGGTCGCGCTGGCGGTCCAGGCCGCGAACCGTGATCCGCTGAAGTTCCCGGAACCCGACCGGCTCGACGTTCACCGGAACACCGCCGGGCACGCCGCCTTCGGGCACGGGGTGCACCAATGCCTCGGCCAGCAGCTCGCGCGCGTGCAGATGAAGGTCGCCTTCACCGGGCTGCTCACCAGGTTCCCGAAGCTGCGCCTGGCCGTTCCGGCCGCCGACATCCCGCTGCGGACGGACTCCGACATCTACGGGGTGTACGCGCTCCCGGTGGCCTGGGACTGATCGCGATGAAACTCGAAGTGGACCGGGAACGCTGTGTGGGCGCCGGAATGTGCGTGCTGACCGCGCCCGAGGTGTTCGGGCAGGACGAGGAAGACGGCCGGGTCCGGTTGCTGGATCCGGAACCGGCCGAGATCGGCGACGCCGTGCAGTTGTGCCCGGCGGCGGCGATCACGGCGAACGCCTGAAAAACCCCAAACCAGGGGGTGCCGGGCGGGCACCCCCTGGCACGGGGATCAGCCGACGTCCACGAGGACCTTGCCCGCGTCGGCGCTCTGCACGGCGGTGCCGGCGTAGAGCTGCTGGACCCTGGCCTTCTCCTGGGCGTTGGGGTTCACGTTGGTGCAGCTGACACCGCCGGTCGAGCCGGACATCAGCGACGAGCACGGCCCGGGCTTCACATCGGGCAGGCCCAGGCTGTGCCCGAGTTCGTGGGAAGCGATCCGGGGCGTGTGATAGCCCTGCTGGACGGCCTGCCTGCCCATCCACACGGTGACCGTGCCGCCCGGGCGGACCGGGCCGAGCGTGGCGCGCGGCCAGCCGTTGTCGGCGATGACCCGGATGTTGACCCGTTGCCCCGGCGTCGCCTTCACGATGCGGACGTTGGTGACGTTGGTGTTCCAGACGTTGACGCCGGCGGCCACCGCCTCCTTGAACTCCGCGGCCTGGCTGTCGTCGTAGGTCAGGGTGGTCGCCATGATCTCGGCGGCACCGGCGGAGGGTGCCGAGAGCACCGAGACGGAGAGCGCGGCGCCGGTGAGCACCGCGGCGAAGGTACGTCGAAGCACGTTGAACTCCTCGCGTTAAGGCGTGCTGGAATATCGGAGCAGTGTCGACACTGAACCTGTCGAGGCGGTCGGGGTACCCGCCGATAGTCGCCTGTCGTTAACCATGATCTTGACGCGACCGGGAGACTGTGCCGTTATGACGACGGCGCGTTTCACCGGACACGAAGAACCGATCCTCGCGGTCGCGGTGAAGGGGAACCGGCTGGTCACCGGGGGTGCGGATCGGACGGTCCGGGTCTGGGACCTGGAGACCGGAGCGCAGAAATTCGCGCTGAGCGGCCATGATCGGCCGGTGCTGGCGGTGGGTATCTCGGGTCAGCACGTGGTCGGTTGCGATGGGGCGACGGTGCGGAGCTGGCGGATCGACGGCACCGGGGCCCATCCTCCGGAGGTTCAGACCACCAAGCGGACCGTGGCGGTCGCGGTGGCGAAGGATTTCGTCGTCTCCGGCGCGGGGAGCGCCGTCGAGGTCAGGCGGCTGGACGGCGGGGCGGTGCGGAGTCTGCGCACCGGCGGCCCGGAGATCGAATCGGTCGCGGTGACCCCGGACGGCCGGTTCGTCGTCGCCGGGGACGACGCCGGCGGTGTGCGGCTGTGGAACAGGGAAGTCGTTTCCCACTACCGGTTCGGTGGGGTGGGCGCGATCCACGTGATCGCGATCTCGCCCGACGGCGAGCAGGTGCTGTCCGCCGACGGCGAGACGGTCCGGTTGTGGGGGCGCAACGGCGATCCCGCCCTCGTCTTCCCCGCGCATACCGGGGTGGTGCGGGCGCTGGCCTTCGGCGCGGACGGCAAACTGGTGCTCTCCGGCGGTTCCGACGGCGAGGTCCGTGTCCGCGAGATCGACGATCCGCGGGAGTACACGCTCCTCAAGGGGCATCAGGGGAACGTCCGGGCGATCGCCTGCACCGCGGGCGACGAAAAGATCGTCACGGTCGGGGACGACCGCACCATCCGGGTGTGGGACCGCTTCGGCAACCAGATCGACGGCACCGGTTTCGTCGAGCCCAAACCGGGCCGGGCGCGGCCGCGGATCACACCCGACGTCGAAAGCCCGGTCGATCTGATCGGTTTCCACGACGACGTGCGCACTCTCGCCGCGGTCATCGCCGACCGCGAGACCAGCCCGCCGCTGTGTATCGCGCTGCTGGGGCCCTGGGGGTCCGGCAAGTCGAGTTTCGTCCGGCAGGTGACGGACCGGGTGGCCGAATTGGCCCACCGGTCCCGCGGCGACGCCGCCAACAGCGTGTTCGCCGGCGAGATCCGGCAGATCCGGTTCAACGCCTGGCAGTACCACGACGATCATCTGTGGGTCGGGCTGGTGGACCATCTGTTCCGCAACCTCGGCGCGCCCGAGGCGCATGCGGACGCCCGCGAGGTCCACGCCGAACGCGAAGAGCTGCGGACCCGGCTCGCGGGGCTGAAGGCCGTCAAGGCGGACTCTCCGCTCACTTGGCGCTGGCGGCTCTTGGTATCCGGTGTGGACCGGGCCGAACGACGGCGGCGACGGCTCGCGGTCGCGGGCTACGCGGTGGCGGGAGTGCTCGGCATCGCCGCGGCGATCACCGGCTGGGCCTTGTGGCACAACGCGATTCTCGCCGCCGCGGGCGCCGTCGTCGCGCTCGGCGCCGTGCTGACCCCGGCGCTCACCACCGCCAGGGCCGCCCTCGCGCCGGTGAAGTCCACATTGGACAAACTGCGGCACGACGTCGACAAACGCGAGGAACGGTTCGAAACCGAGGTGCGGGAGACCGAGGAACGGCTCCGGCGGTTGGACGCGGCAGGCAGGCTCGGCGATCTGATCGAGGAGGCGAAGGCCGGAAGATACGGGGACTACCAGGGGGTTTTCGCCCGGGTCCGGGAGGATCTCGCGGAGCTGAGCGCCGATCTGGCCGACGCGCGGGAGCAATGGCTGCTGGCGGGCGGAAAGGGAAAGCCGCCGCTGGAGCGGATCGTGCTCTACATCGACGACCTCGACCGCTGCCCGCCGGCGAAGGTGATCGAAGTGCTGGCCGCGGTCCATCTGCTGCTGGCCCTGCCCGCGTTCGTCGTGGTGGTGGCGGTCGACCCGCGGTGGTTGCGGCGATGCCTCGACCAGCACGAGGAGCCGTTCGGTGCGGGGGAGACACGCCGGACGGAGTATCTCGACAAGATCTTCCAGATCGTGTTCGCCCTGCGCCCCATGGGAAGCGCGGCGGACGAGCTGATCGACGCCCTGATGCCGATCGGGGAACGGGAACCGCGGACGCCCGCGCACGAAGAATGGCCGGAGGACGAGAGCGCCCCCGGACGCGGTGAACCGGCGGAGGTGGTGGTCCAGGACACGGCCCCGCCGACGTTCTACAACATGCGGCCGGATCGGTTGCGGCTCACCGAGGTCGAACGCGATTTCGTCCACGTGCTGCGGAAAAGACTGAACACACCGCGCGAGATCCGGAAACTGGTCAACCTCTACCGGCTCGTCCGCATCGGAATCCCCGACGCGGAGCTGGAGGCGTTCGTCGGCGGCCCCTATCGCGCGGTGCTCGTCCTGCTGGCCCTGCTGGTCGCCGATCCGGACGCCGCGCGTGCGACGTTCATCGCGCTTTCCGCCGGGGAATCGTCGCGTGACGCCTTTCCACCTGAATGGCGGCTAGACGTCGAATCCTTCGATGATCTACAGGTTTATCGGAATTGGGTGGGCACTCTCGCCCGCTTCAGTTTCGAAACCTACGATCTCGTTACCGAGGAGACGGAACCGGGATCCACGTTGTAGCTACACTTGCCCGCTACGACGGCGAGCGAGGGGGCGGCGCATGCGGAGATCAGGCTGGCTTTCGCTCGTCTTCGGCGCGCTCGTCGGGACGGCGGTGATCGTTCTGCTCGCGACCACGGTCACCGCGCCGTCGAAGGCGTCCAGGACCGACTGCGTCCGGCTGGTCATTAGTTCCTCCACAGAGAAGGGCGACCTGATCGCCGAACTGGCCGGGCGGTACAACGACACCGGCCGGACGTTCGACGGCGGCCGGTGCGCGAAGGTCGAGGCGTACAAGAAGACCTCGGGCGCCGCGCTCGACCTCATCGCCGACGGCTGGAACGACGTCGACGAACATCGGCCCGAGCCCCAGGTCTGGCTGCCGAGTTCCTCGCTCTGGCTCGATCTGCTGCGCCAGCGGGGGAAGGGTGAGCGGATCAAGTCCGGGCCGAAGACCTCGCTCGCGACCAGCCCGATGGTGATCGCGATGCCGGAACCGATGGCCAAGGCGATGGGCTGGCCGGGAAGGGCGCTCGGCTGGAGTGACGTGCTGGACGTGAACCGGGACGGTGGCTGGGCTTCGAGGGGCGCGGCATACGCCCAGTGGGGGAACTTCACACTCGGCAAGGACAATCCGCGGCGGTCGACGTCCGGGCTCGCGGCGACCATCGCGACCTACTTCGCGGCGACCGGCGGCGACTACGGCAAGATCGGAACCGCGGAGACCGTGCAGTTCGTCCGCGGGATCGAGGCCTCTGTCGCCTACTACAGCGACGATTCGGTGGCCTTCCTCAAGACGCTGTACGAAGAGGACCGCAAGAAACCCACGCCCTACATCAGTGCGATGGCGATGCAGGAGCAGATGGTCTACCTCTACAACCGCGGTGTGCCGACCGGGGATCCGGCGCAGCTGAACGCGAACCCCGTCGCGCCGCTGCGCCCGCTCGTCGCCGTTCCGCCCAAGGAGGGGACGATGCTGATCGACCACCCCTTCCTGACCACCGCGAGCGCGTCGCCGGAGCAGCAGGCCGCGGCCACGGACTTCTACGACTTCCTGCTGGAAGCCGGCCAGCAGAACCGGTTCCGCGATCTGGGGTTCCGTGACCCCGAGGGCAGGCCAGGCCCGGACCTGGCCAGGATCGTGGGCACCCAGGGGACCCAGGAGACCCCGAAGATCGGCGTCCCCACCGGCGAGCAGATCCAGAAGATGCTGGACGGCTGGGAGTACACGCAGCGGCGCGGCCGGATCCTGCTGGTGCTGGACCTGTCCGGTTCGATGAACGAACCGTTCGACAAGAACCGCAAGGACAAGCCGTACTCCGAGAGCCGGATCGCGCTGCTGAAACCCGCGATCCGGACACAGCTCGAGTACCTGCATCCCGAAGACGAGGTCGGGCTGTGGACGTTCTCGGACGGGTATGAGGAAAAGATGGCGATCGGCAAGGTCAAGAACGTTCGCGGCCCGATGCTCCAGCTGGTCGAGAACCTGACCCCGAAAGGGGATACGGCGCTGTACCAGACGGTGATGGCGGCCAACGACAAGATGCGGCGCGAGTTCGACCCGAACCTGATCAACGCCGTCGTCTTCCTGACCGACGGCGAAAACACCGAAGCCGGGACGAGGGAGCAGGTGCTGCAGAACGTCGACGCCGAGCGGCTGGACAACTCCGTCCGGATCTTCACCATGGCCTACGGCGCACAGGCCGACAGCCGCGTCCTCGACGAGATCGCGCAGAAGTCCAAGGCCCGCAGCTATCAGGCCGTCGACCCGCACGGCATCGACAAGATGTTCGTCAACGTCTTCAGCAACTTCTGACATGGCCGAGTACGACAACCGGCCGTTCCACGTCGTCGCGGTGATGCTCGGCCTGATCGCCGGGATGATCGGCCGCGCGGTCACCTATCCGCATCCGCAGGCCTGGCTGTTCGGCGCGGTCGCCGCGCTGGCCGTGCTGGTTCCGGCCGAAACCGCGTTCTTCGTGCTGAACCGCAGGCGGCGGGGGCCACGGCCGGGGACGGGCCATGTGCCGCGATCCACCCCCTACGACCACTTCAGCCTGCTCGGCCGGGCGCTGACGGCCATCGAAACGGTGCGGCCTGGCGAGACGGAGCTTTCCGGAGCCTTCCGGCGGGCGGTGGCACGACTCGAAGAACACAAGAACCGGGACACTCCCGAAGTCGTCGAACTGCGGGTGACGGTGAAGCAGACCACCGAGAGGCTGGAACGACACGCGGGCGACGAGAACCCCGATCCGGTGATGCTCGTCGAACGGATGGGGCTGTACCGGGAAACGCTCGAAGACGCCCTCAGGGCGGTCGAACCGGGGTGAGTGTTCGGTGCCGAACAGACTACGGCCGTGCGTCATGCTGATCTGACAGCATGCCGTTGATCGGGCGCCGGGTTGTCGAGGGCGTGGAACATGTGGTCGTGCCGGTGGAGCACCGGTTCAGCCTGGAGGAGGCCGTGCTGGCGGTGATGGCCGCCAAAAGCACCGTGCGGCCTGCTCCAGGAATCAAGGTCGCTCCGCTGAAGGTGTCGGAGGTACGGTCAGCGCTGCTCTATGCGGCGAAGCACGCCGATAGGCGACACCAGATCGTGGACAGCTATTTCGTCGAGGCCGAAGACGGGCCGTTGCACCGGTTGGCCGAGTGGATCAGATCGGAACTGGTCCGGCTGGGCATCTTCACCACCCACGACGGTTCCGCCGCCGGATCGGGTGGCCGACTCGGTTACTCTCCGCGATAGGTGTTCACGACTGCCTGGGAGGGTGTTTCGTGGGTTTGGGCCAGGAGGCCGCCGAAGAGAGAGAACGTCCGTTCCTGGAGCGACTGGACGAACCGGTCCGCGCCCGGTTGCTGGAGATGGGGACCCCGCAGACCTACGAGGGCAGACAGGCGCTGATGCGGGCGGGCGAGCCCGGCGACTTCGTCATGTTGCTGCGGCACGGCTACGTGAAGGTGACCAGCGCCGACCGGATGGGCGCGACGGTCATCCTCGACGTCGGGGTGCCCGGTGATCTGCACGGCGAGATCGCGGTGATCGCGGGCGGCATCCGGATGGCCGACGTGGTCGCCATCGAGGAGGTGCACGTCCGGCGCATCGCGGCGAGCGAGTTCAACCGGTTCCTGCTGGATCATCCGGCGGCGATGCGCGAGGTGCTCGTCAGCGTCGCCCGCCGGTTCGTGCTCGCCCAGCGGCAGCGGACCCAATCGTGGAAACCGCAGGCGGTGGCGCGGGTCGCGACCCGGCTGGACTACCTGGTCGACGTCTGTGGCATCCGGACGCCCGCCGGCTGGCGGATCGGGATCCCGTTGAGCCAGGACGAACTCGCGCAGTTCATCCCGATGGGCCGGACCATGGTCGCGCAGGCGTTGGACAAGCTCCGGAAGGCGGGAGTCGTGGCCAGTTCGCGCCGTGCGATCACCGTCATCGATCGCGACGCATTGCGGGTGATCACGGAAAAAGGTGTGACTTAGCTCACTGGCGTTGACCAGCGCGAGGTCACGTTTTGTTCGGTTCCGAACAGAACTTCCGGTGAGGAGTGGGAACACTGCTTCCTGCCGCCAGTTTTCACCGATCAGGGGAGGGGTCGCAGAGATGCAGGTGCTGACCTCAGGCCGATACAACGCGCACACCCACGCCGTGCTTTCCGTCGACATCGTCGGTTCGTCCAAGGCCAGTGACGACCTGCTGGACCCGATGAAGACCGAGATGGAAACGCTGGTGTCCCGCTCGTTCAACGCGGTGGGGCTCGTTCCGGGGGAAGCGCGTCACTTCCGGGAGACCGGGGACGGGCTGATGGTCGCGTATCCGGACCACGCCGTCGGGCAGCTCTGCGAGGTCGCGTTCCACCTGGACCATCTGCTCCGGACTCGCAACCGCTACGCCAGGGTCCCGATGCGGGCGCGGGTGGCGGTCCACATGGGACCGATGGCGGACAACCATCGCTACCACCGCACGTACATCACGCTGACGCGGCTGCTGTGCGCCTCGACCTTCAACGACGCCGTCGGCTACTGGTGCCGTTCGGATCCGACGGGCGACAAGTTCGGCGCCGGGATGATCGTCTCGCAATCCGTGTGGCGCAACGTGGTCGAGCCGTTCGGGGTCGCGCTGGTCCCGCCTGCCCGCTGTGCCCGGATCAGCGTCACGACCCCGGACTTCGCCGACAGCGCGTGGATCCACTTGCCCGGCTTGGACGCGGAAGCGGTCCTCGCCGAACTGAACCCCGCCGTCGCGGTGCCGCTCGTGTTCGACCGGGTGAGCCGGTTGTCCACGACGGCCTGACCCAGACCGGGCGGTCCGGTTTCCAGGGAGGGAAAACCGTATCGCTCGCCGGTTCCCGGCCCGGTACCCCTACGCCGGGCCGGGAACCGGACCCCCGGCGCGGGGGGTGGGGGCGCGGGTCATCCCCGCCGCGCCCCCTCGCATACTCGATGTCAGGAAAGGGTCGTTCAAGACACGCTTTGATCAGCGCTGTTCGTCCTGAACGACCCTTTCCTGACCTATCTACTGGCGGCACCTCTTACCGCTGTTGATGCACTTCACCAGCTGGTTCATCAGCCGCTGCGACATGACGTTCGCGAAGTCGTCGTGATCGGAGCGCGGGTTGTGCTTCTCCTGCGCGAAAGCGTCGACCGCGTATTGCCCGGCGGCCTGGATGTCCGCCGGGATGTCGTACACCAGCGTGATCCGCAGCTGCGGCACGTTCTTGAAGCCGCGCGGGCATTTCCCGTTGCGGTCGGAGAACACGATATGCGTGCGGTGGTTGGCGCTGTCGGTGTTCTTTCCGTCCCAGCAGTTCGGGAACGAGTGGACGCGGGTGACCTTGCTGCCCCGGGGGCAGATCGGGTACAGCTCGGTGAGCCGGTCCTCGAGGCCGGTGCAGGTCCAGCTGGGGCGGGCGTTGGCCGGGCCGTTGGTGCTCTGTTTGGCGTCGCCGTAGAGCACGCGCAGGAACTTCGGCATCGCGACGACACGGCGGGCGCCGCCGCTGGTGAAGGTCAGGTCGACCTTCTCGGCGCGCTGGATCTCGCCTTCGTTGTTGCCGATTTCGTTGTTGTCGTTCGCGCCCGGCAGGTCGGCGGCCTTGCCGTCGGACTTCTTCTTCTCGGCGTCGCCCGCGGCGTTGACGTTGCTGTTGTCGCCGCCGTTGTCGAGGCCGCCCTTGCCGTTCTGCTTCACCGCGCAGCCGGCGAGCTGGTCTTCGTTCTTCGCGACCGGCTTGCCCGCCTGCCGCATGGTGTCGCCGATCTGCTTGATCGACGGCTTCCGCTTGTTCTTCAGCTCGTCGAGCACCTGGCCGGCTTGTTTTCCTTGCGCCAGCTGGTTGTTCGCGTTCTCGGACGCCCGGTCTAGTTTGTCGAGGTTCTCGTCGACCGCGGGCATGGCCTGGTCGGGCACCTCTTCGAGCTCGCTCGCGACGTCGGGGCAATCGACCTGGGCCCCCGCCTCGTCCTTGGCCGCGTCGACGCGATCGGCGGCGAGTTTCTCCTCGTTCGCCGCCTCGTTCTCTTCCTCTTCCTCGGTGTTGATCCGGACGACCGGCCAGAAGTAGGCCGACTTGTCCCCGTTCTTGCAGGTGGTGCCCGCGCGCAGCAGGCTCTTGTTGTTCGAATCCGCGTTGGTCGAAAGGTTCCCGACGTAGTCGTGCAGATGCTCGGCCCCGTTGCGGACGCCGGGCTGCGCGATGAAGTTGTCGCCGTTGAAGTGGCCGTTCTCGTTGCGGCCACAGTCCACGGTGAACGTCCCTCGTGCGCCTCGTTTCGCGAGGTCGAGGTTGACGTTGTTGCCGCGAGGGACCTTCGTGATGTCGATGAAGAACGATTTGTCCGCTCCGTCGGCCCGGGCGGCGTCGGGGGTTCCGGTCGTGTTGACCACGACGATCCCGCCGACGGCGAGGGCGAGTGCGGTGGCGCCCGTGGCGACCTTGGTGCGGCGTGCCATGCGATGGCGGCCGGCGGTTCTTTGGTTACGGGGCATGAACTTGTTCACCTCGTTCGGTGTCGTTGCGCGAAGCCCGGGGGATGCGGCGCCGGCAGCGCCGGCGTCACTGACTCCGCGTTGGCTGAAACGGCCCCGACAGGTGCCCGGTTCAAAACGCGACCTCGCCGTTATGCTTTTGTTACCTTTCGACGGCGGTGGTAAGCGAGCCCGAGAACGATGGTGATCGGCCCCCACAAGGCGAGCGGGGCGATGCAGACAGCGGCCAGGGTTTCCCAGCCTTCGTTGACGTAAGCGGTGTTTTCGGCGACGCCGAACACGGTGAGGTGGCGACCGTCACCGAGGGGGATCGAGCCGAAGAGCGCGGTGAGGATCAAGCCGCCGGTCACGGCGGGAACGACGGCCGCCATCGGCCGGACGGCTTTGCCGCCGAGGAACGGGATCCATCGGGGCACCACCTCGCCCCAGCCTCGGACCAGCCCGATGGCCAGGAGCGCGATCACTTCGGAAAGCACGCTGAGCGTGAGCACGTACGGGATGCTCAACCAATAGTCCGGCATTCCGCGATCGTGGATCTGGCCCATTTCGAAGTGGACGGCGAAGGGCAGCCGCCACAGGCACGAAGGCAGCAGGAGCCAGGGAAGCGCGTAGGCCAGGCGCATCGCCCAGCGGGGAACCGGTCGCTCGGTGTCGCTGAGGGCCGGAGGACGGTGAAGGATCTTCATGAGGCTGATCCTGTCGCCGTGGGGCGCCGGAAAGATCACTCGCGCGGACAAGTTCCCTCCTCCTGGAGAGGGAGCGGGCCCGGCCTCGGGGCAGTCGAGGCCGGGCCGGATTCCCACTGGTCAGACGTCCACCTTGTCCTTGGGCTCCGCCTCGGTGGCGGTGGGACGGGCAGGAAGGAAACGCTTGATCAACGGGAAGAACAGGATCACCAGGATGATCACGTAGACCACGATCGCGAACGGGGTGTTGACCAGCCCGGTCAGCGAGCCGTCACTGAGCTGCAGTGCGCGCCGCATCTGCTGTTCGGCGGCCGGGCCGAGGATGACACCGATGATCGCCGGCAGCACCGGCAACCCGTAGCGGCGCATCGCGAACCCGATCAGGCCGATCACGAACATCACCAGCAGATCGAAGATGTCCGCGTTGACCGCGTACGCGCCGACGCTGGCGAAGAACAGGATGCCCGCGTAGAGGTACGGCCGCGGGATGCGCAGCAGCTTCGCCCACAGCGGCGCCAGCGGCAGGTTCAGCACCAGCAGCAGCGTCAGGCCGACGAACAGCGAGGCGATCAGGCCCCACACCAGCTTCGACTCGCGTTCGAACAGCAGCGGTCCCGGCTGGATACCGTACTGCTGGAACGCCGCCAGCATCACGGCCGCGGTCGCGGTGGTCGGCAGGCCCAGCGTCAGCATCGAGACCAGCGTGCCCGCCGCCGAGGACGACGCGGCCGCTTCCGGACCCGCGACCCCTTCGATGGCGCCCTTGCCGAACTCGTCCTTGTGCTTCGACAGCCGCTTTTCGGTCAGGTACGAAAGGAACGTCGGGATCTCCGCGCCACCCGCCGGGATGGCACCGAACGGGAACCCGATCACCGGACCACGCAGCCACGGCTTCCAGGTCCGCTTCAGATCGGCGCGGGAAAGCCACGGCCTGCCGACCGGGATCGGCTTGAAGGTGTTGCGCCGCAGATGCGCGGCGACCCACAGCGACTCGCCGACGGCGAACAGCGCGACCGCCACGATCACCACGTCGATGCCGTCGGCCAGATGCAGCGACCCGAAGGTCAGGCGGGACTGGCCGGTCATCTCGTCCAGGCCGACGAGTCCGATGGTGAGACCGATCAGCAGGGACGCGACACCGCGGATCCGCGAGTTGCCGAGCACCGAGGTCACCCCGATGAACGCCAGCACCATGATCGCGAACAGATCCGGTGCGCCGATGTCCACCGCGTACTTCGCGATGATCGGCGCCAGCAGCACCAGCGCCATCGTGCCGAGGATGCCGCCGACGAAGTGCCCGATCGCGGCCGCCGCCAGCGCTTGGGCGCCCCGGCCCTTGCGAGCCATCGGGTTGCCGTCGATCGCGGCGACCACGGAGAAGCTCTCACCCGGGGTGTTCAGCAGGATCGACGTCGTCGAGCCGCCGAACATGCCGCCGTAGTAGATGCCGGCGAACATGATGAACGCCGCCGTCGGCTCCATGCCGTAGGTCACCGGCAGCAGCAGGGCCACCGCCATCGCGGGGCCGATCCCCGGCAGCACACCGATCGCGGTGCCCAGCAGCACACCGAGCGCGGCGAGCGCGAGGTGGGTCGGGGTCAGCGCGGTGCCGAACCCGTCGATGAGTTGCTGCAGCATCAGAACACCTCCATCAACGGGCCACCGGGCAGCGGGACACCGAGCAGGTTGTTGAAGATCAGGAAGGTCGCGATCGACATGCCCGCCGCGATCAGCGGGTCACGCACCAGGTTGCGGCTGCCGAGGGCGAACGCCGCGCCCCAGAACAGGATCGCACCCGAGATCGGGAACCCGACGAGGCCGATCAGCGCCGCGTTGGCGAGGAAGGCACCGCACAGCAGCAGGACCGTGCGCAGGTCGGCGGGCGCGGTGAGGTCGATGTCCTCGCCGCCCTCGGCCTCGCCCTTGCCGCCGCGCAGGACGTCGCGTGCCAGTAGCACCGCGACGATCAGCAGCAGCGAGCCGACCAGCACCGGGACCGCCTTCGGTCCCACGGGACCGCGCTGGGCGAAATCGGTGGGAATGCTCAGCGCGTCGGTCAGCACCAGCACGCCGAGCACCACGAGCACCACGCTCACTCCGAGTTCGGAGCGTCCTTTCAGCCACGTGGTCATGCCAGACCCAGCTCTTTCAGCACCGTTGCCACTCGCGTGTTCTCCTCTTTGAGAAACGAACCGAACTGCTCACCTGGCGCGAACGCGCCGGTCCATCCGTTGCGCTGCAAGGCTTCCTGCCACTGCGGCGTCTTCTGCAACCGCTCGAACAGGCTCACCAGCTTCGCGCGGTCCGACTCGGTGATGCCCGGCGGCGCGACGATGCCGCGCCAGTTCGTGAACTTCACGTCCACACCGGACTCCGTCAGCGTCGGAGCGTCGATCCCGGGGAGCCGTTTCTCGCTCGTCACCGCCAGGACCCGGAGCGTGCCCGCCGCGATCTGGTCGCGGTACTCGCCGACACCGGAGACGCCGAACGCGACCTTGCCGCCGAGTACCGAGGCGAGCAGCTCGCCGCCGCCGTCGTACTGGACGTAGTTGACCGTCTTCGGCGCGAGCCCGATCGCCTTCGCCATCAGCATCGGCGCCAGGTGGTCCGGCCCGCCGGGCGACGAACCGCCGCCGACCTGGACCGTGCCCGGGTCCTTCTTCCAGGCCTCGAGCAGCTGGCCGATGTTCTGGTACGGCGAGTCCTTGCCGACCACGACGATGTCCGACTCTTCGATCAGCTTCGCCACCGGTGTGGTGTCGAGCAGCGAAGACGGCGACTTGTTCGTGAACACGCTGCCGACGACGCCGAGCCCCATCGACATGACGAGCTTGCCGTTGCCGCGTTCGGCCACCGTGCGGCCGAGACCGACCGTGCCGCCGGCCCCGGGAAGGTTGAACACCTCCGCGTTGCCGAGCAGGTCGGCGTCCTCCATGGCCTTGGTCGCGGTCCGCGCCGTGATGTCGTAACCGCCGCCGGGCGCGTTGGGCACGAGTACCCGCAACGACCGGATCTGCGAGCCCTCGTCGGCCTCGCTGCCCGGGGTGAGCAACGGTGGCACCAGCAAAACGGCGACAAGCGCCGCCGCGATGGCCAACCAGCTACTGGGCTTCACTGTGATCCCCGCCTCTCTGCCGCGTGGTTGGACATGTTGCACTCGTGTAAACAGAGATGTCTCGCTTAGACGCCTAAGGGTTCTTTTGTTCTTTGTGGTCACGCGGAGGTGGCGATGGGTGCTCGTGGTTCACTGGCCCGCCAGCTCCTTGTGTGGCAACTGGTAGTCGTCACCTGCCTACTGTGCGCGGTGGGCGTCCTGGCTGTCACCCAGGCGGGGAACAACTTCCGCACCACCGAAGGACGCCGCGCGCTTTCGGTCGCGGAGAGTGTCGCCGCGCAGGACATCGTGGGCGACCTCGAAAACGGCCCGTTCGAACTGAACGCGCCCGCGGAGACCGCGCGGAGCCTCTCCGGGGTGGATTTCGTCGTCATCGCGGGCGCCGATCGTTACGTGCTCGCGTCGCCGTATCCGGATCAGCTCCGTACGCTGCTCGACATCGGCGACAGCACCGTCCTTTCCGGACGGTCGTGGGTCGGCGAACTCGACGGCTCGATCGTGGCGCACGTCCCGGTGCTCGACGAAAAGGGCGGCAAGGTGGTCCGCATGGTCGCGGCGGGCTCGAAGTCGCCCGGGTTCTTCGCGGGCGTGCTCGAATCGCCGGACAACGCCCTGCGGGTGCTGGGTGTCGCGCTGGTGATCGGCGTGAGCGGTTCGCTGCTGCTGGCGCGGAGGGTGAAGAACCAGACGCTCGGCCTGGAACCGCACGAGATCACCGCGCTGGTCGAGAACCGGGAGGCGCTCCTGCACGGCATCAAGGAGGGCGTCGTCGGCCTGGACCCGCAGCACCGGATCACCCTGGTGAACGATCAGGCCCGCGAACTGCTGGCGCTGCCGGCCGACGCCGTCGGCCGGTCGGTCGAGGACCTCGACCTCAACGAACGGATCCGCGACCTGCTCACCGGCCGCGCGACCGGGGCCGACCAGATCGTGCTGCGGCAAGGAAAGGTGCTCACGCTGAACCGGATGCCGATCGACGTGCGGGGAGCCGTGGTCACCCTGCGGGACCGCACCGATCTGATGACCCTGCGGGACGAACTCGACGCCAGCAGGCACGCGACCGACACGTTGCGGGCGCAGGCGCACGAATTCAGCAACCGGCTGCACACCATCTCCGGACTGCTGGAACTCGGGGAATACGAAGAGGTTCGCGGCTACGTCAGCCGGATCAGTTCGGCGCAGGGGGAGTGGCGCGCGGAGGTCGGCTCGCGCGTCGGCGACCCCGCCGTGGCGGCGTTGCTGATCGCGAAGGCGTCGCTCGCCGCGGAACGCGGGGTCGGGCTGCGCATGGCCCCGGACAGCGAACTGGACCGCGTCGAAGACGCCCTTTCCACGGATTTGGTGACAGTGCTGGGAAATCTTGTCGACAACGCCTTGGACGCGCTGGGTGGTGAGCAGGGCTGGATCGAGGTCGGGGTGTGGCAGGAGGAGGACGAAGTGCGGGTGGAGGTCCGTGACTCCGGGCCGGGAGTCGCCCCGGAGATCGCGGAAGAGGTGTTCGAGCACGGCTTCACCACGAAGGCCGCCGCGCACGGCCAGCGTGGCCTCGGGCTCGCGCTGATCCGGCAGGCGTGTGTACGGCGAGGCGGTTCGGTCGAGGTGCACAACTCCGGCGGCGCGGTGTTCACGGCGAGGCTGCCGCGATGATCAAGGTGCTCGTCGTCGACGACGATTTCATGGTCGCGAAAGTCCACAGTGGATACGTCACGCGCACGGAGGGGTTCGCCGTGGTCGGGGTCGCGCACACCGGCGCCGACGCGATCCGCCTGGCGCGGGAACTGAAACCGGATCTGGTGCTGCTGGACGTCTACCTTCCCGATCTCGACGGCCTTTCGGTGCTGCGGGAGCTGCGCGCGACCGAGGACGTCGACGTCATCCTGATCACCGCCGCGACCGACGTGGAAACCGTGCGGCAGGCGATGCGGGGCGGGGTGCTGCACTATCTGATCAAGCCGTTCGAGTACGCGTCGCTGCGCGATCAGCTCACTCATTTCGCGTCGTTGCACCGGCGGCTGGACCGCCTCGCCGAGGCCGGGCAGGCCGACGTCGACCAGGTCTTCGGCGCTCGTCCGAGTGCGAAACCCGTGCTGCCCAAGGGGCTCACCGCCGAGACCGCGCGGCTGGTGGAGACCGCGCTCCGGGGCGCGCCCGGCGGGATATCGGCGAGCGAATGCGCCGAGGCGACCGGGGTCGCGCGGGTGAGCGCGCGCCGGTACCTGGAGCATTTCGTGGCGACGGGAAAGGCCGAGGTGACGCTCAAGTACGGCGGGACGGGACGGCCCGAACGCCGCTACCTCTGGTCCTGACCGCATTCAGTCCTCTGAATGCGGCTAGGCGACGTCCTGGTCCGGCGGATTCGCGACCTCGACCTCGGCGCGGAGCCCGGCGATCAGGCACGCGAGACCGTACTCGAACGACGCGGCCGGATCCTCTTCGTGGTCGCCCTCGATGTGCTGCTGTTCGTCGATCGCGCAGCCGAGGGTGTACCGGCTGATCGCGAGGATCGCGTGTGTCGCGTCCTCTTCGGTGAAACCGGCCCGCAGCAACGGTTTGATCAGTGGCGTCATCGCCGACCCCTCGGTCGGGCGGGAGCCCGCGTGCAGGCGGGCGCCGTCCCGGTAGGACAGCAGCGTGCTGCGGATGGTGCGGGCGCGCCGGGCCAGCCACTCGGCCCAGTCGTCCGTCGCCGGGGGATCGTCGAGCGGGGCGAGCCGGTCGTCCAGCATGGTTTCGGCCATTTGGTCGAGCAACGCCTGCTTGCTCTTGAAGTGCGTGTAGAGCGCGGGACCGCGCACGCCGAGCTTCTCTCCGAGCTTACGCAGGCTCAATCCGTCCAGCCCGACCTCGTCGAGGAGCTCCAGCGCGGCTCGAACGTAGCCATCCCGTCTCACGACCATGCGCACACCTTCGCCGGTCCGTATCGGACTTGACAACTCGGCAGGATCTTATCACTGTTAAGATCTTAACATCGATAAGATCGGCAGGTAGGATGATCGGAAGTCCCGACGAGGAGCGTTCGACCTCGGCGTTGTGGGGAATGGCTTCGATCCTGACCCTCGGCGGATTCCTGTCGATGTTCACGTCGACCGTCGTCACCGTCGCGCTCGGCACGATCGCGGCCGGATTCCGTGCACCGCTCGGTACCGCCCAGTGGACAGCGACCGGCTACCTGCTCGCGCTCGCCGCGATGGTGCCGGTGAGCGGCTGGGCGAGCCGTCGCTTCGGGACGACACGGCTGTGGCTGGTGTGCGTCGGTCTGTTCGCGATCTTCTCCGCGCTCTGCGCGACGGCCACGTCGGTCGAGGCGCTGATCGCTTTCCGTGTCCTGCAAGGCGCCGCGGGCGGTCTGCTGGTCCCGGCGGGACAGATCCTGTTCGCGACGACGGTGGGGCCGAAGCGGCTCGGCCGGATGATGGCCGTGCTGAGCATCCCGATCTACCTCGCTCCCGTACTCGGCACCCTGGCGGGCAGCGTGCTCGCCGAGCGGTTCGGCGTGCCGTGGCTGTTCCTGGTGAACGTGCCGCTCGCGCTGCTCTGCCTGCTGCTGGGCGGGAAACGGTTGCCGAGGGAAGGCCCCGTCGACACCCGCCCGCTGGATTGGCGCGGCTTGGTGCTCACCGTGACCGGGTTGCCGTTGCTCGTGTACGGCTTCGCCGAAGCCGCCCCGATCGCGGCCGCTGCCGGCGCGATCCTGCTCGCCGTCTTCGCGCTCACTGCGCTGAGGTCGCCGGCACCGCTGCTCGACCTGCGGCTGTTCCGGGACCGGACGTTCTCCTCGGCCGCCGCCGTGATCTTCGGGATGGGGATCGCGCTGTTCGGCGCGATGATCGTCCTGCCGCTGTACTACCTCGAAGTGCGGCACGAAAGCCTCGTCGCCACCGGGTTCCTGACCGCGCCGCTGGCCCTCGGCACGGTGCTGGCGCTTCCGCTCGCGGGCAGGCTGACCGACCGGATCGGCGGCGCGCGGGTGATCTTCGCCGGGCTGATCGTCACGATCATCGGGACGGTGCCGCTCGCGCTGCTCACCGGATCCGACAGCTACTGGTGGCTTTCGGCCGTCCAGGTGGTGCGCGGCTGCGGCATCGGGCTGACCACGACCCCGGCGCTCGCCACCGGGCTGATGTCGGTGCCCAAAGAGCGAATTTCCCACGCGATGCCGCTCTTCGCGATGCTGCAACGGATCGGTGGATCCTTCGGGACGTCGACCCTCACCGCGGTCGTCTCCGCGCGTTTCGCCGCCGCTCCGGGGGCCGCGGCGGCCGTCGCGGGCACGCATTGGTGGATCGCCGGGATCACCGCGATCGTGCTCGTCCCGTCGTGGCTGCTCGTCCGAGCCGAATCGTCCACAAAGGACTGACGAGCCCCGGTGGGTTTGTTCCCGTCCGGGGGCCGGGAACGTTTCGAGTGGCATTCGGGACAGTCGGTGGACAACGCCGTAGGCTCAGGTGAATGAGCACGGCATCCACCTCGGAGCATCCGATGGTCGAAACCCGGCACCAGACCCAGTTGCTCACCCTGTTGCGGGATGAGGGACCGATGTCCCGGGTCGAACTGGGGGAGCGGCTGGAGCTGCCGCGTGCCCGGGTGGGGGCCGAGGTCGCGCGGCTGGCCGAAGTCGGCCTCGTCGAGACCGCGGGTCCTTCGGCGAGCCGAGGTGGCAGGCGGTCCACGCTGGTGCGGCTGGCCGGAGACCTGCGGGTGCTGTCGGTCGACGTCGGCGCGACGTCGGTCGGGGTCGCCCTCACCGACGCTTCGTGCGAGGTGCTGGTGCACACCGTCGAGGACTGCGACGTCCGGCAAGGTCCGCACGCCGTACTCAAGCGTGTCGTCGCGCTTGCGGAGAAGATTCGCGAAGAGGCGCCGGGCAAGCTGATCGCCGCCGGGATCGGCCTCCCGGGGCCGGTGAGTTTCGCCGAGGGCATGGCGGTCGCGCCGCCGATAATGCCCGGCTGGGACCGGTTCTCCGTGCGCGACCATCTCGGCGGCCTGCTGCGCTGCCCGGTGACGGTCGACAACGACGTGAACTCGATGGCACTCGGGGAACGCCACGCCGGGGTCGCCCGCTCCATCGACGACCTGGTGTTCGTCAAGATCGGTACCGGTATCGGCTGCGGGATCGTGCTGGGCGGCAAGGTGTACCGCGGCGTCGCCGGCACCGCGGGCGACATCGGGCACATCCGCCTCGACGACTACGGGCCGACCTGTGCCTGTGGCGAGACGGGCTGCCTCGAGGCGTACTTCGGCGGCGCCGCGCTCGCCCGCGACGGCTTGACGCTCGCGCGCAGCGGCCGGTCGACGTACCTCGCCGACGTCGTCGCGGCCCGCGGCGCGATCACCGCGCAGGACGTCGGCCGCGCGGCGGCGTCGGGCGATTTCGGCGCGGTCAACCTGATCCGCGACGGCGGGCGGCGGCTCGGGCAGGTGGTCGCCTCGCTGGTGAGTTTCGTGAACCCCGGCATGGTCGTGATCGGCGGTGGCGTGGCGCAGCTCGGGCATCAGCTGCTCGCCGAGATCCGCAGCTCGGTCTACCGGCGGTCGCTGCCGCTCGCGACCGGGAACCTGCCGATCGTGCTGTCCGAGCTGGGGGACACCGCCGGGGTCATCGGGGCCGCTTGGTCGGCTACGGACCGGGCCTTCACGCTGAGCAGCTGACTCACTCTCCGCGCACGCTATGAACGGGCCGTTCCTTGCAAATTTCGCAAGGAACGGTCCGTTCATAGCGCTCGTCGGAGGGGTGCCGAGGGAGCGCTGAGTGAGCACCCGGCGGCACGTTGGGCACTCACCTGATTCCGATTAGTAACGTCAAGATCGTACAGACTTTCGCTCAAAAAGTACGAAAGTCTGCGCCGATTGAGACGGCTAATCGGGTGACGGCGGGCTTTAGTCGACATTTCTGTCCTGTTGTCACCTTGACGGGTGACAGGCGCCACCCTACTTTCGCTGGCTAAGTAACAAAGTTTGTTACGGCCGATTCGTAAGTGAGGCGTCGTCTGATGAGGCAGTGTGGCCGCGACTGAACCCGGGCAGCTCGACCCGGTCAGCCCACGCACGGCGAACCTCGCCGCGCTCCTGCGGGCGTTGCGCGAGGGGCCGCTCTCGCGGACCCAGCTCGCGGCGCGCTGCGGGCTCACCAAGGCGGCCGTCTCCGGGTTGATCACCGAGCTCTCCGAACGCGGCCTCGTCCGCTCCGCCGGACTCCAAGGCGGCGGCAACGGCAGGCCCAGCCAGCTGGTCGAGCTGAACGGCGCCAGCGCGTGCGGGCTCGCGCTCAGCGTCGAGGCCGATCGCTTCGCCGCCGTCGTCACGAACCTCGACGGCCGCGTGGTCGCCGAACGCGCCGAGACCGCCGACGTCGCGGCGCTCGGGCTCCACCGGAGCATGGACGAACTCGCCTTCCTCGCCCGGACCGTGCTGCTCGACGACCAGCCCGTCGGGGTCACCGTCTCGGTGCCCGGCCTGGTCGATTCGGCCGCCGCCGTCCTCCGGTTCGCGCCGACCCTGCGCTGGCGCGACGCCGAGATCGCCGACCTCCTCGCCGCCCGGCTCGGCCTGCCGGTCGGGGCCATCACGGTCGACAACGAGGCCAACCTCGGCGCGGTCGGCGAGTCGGTCGCCGGAGCAGGCCGCGGCGTGCGGGAGCTCTTCTACCTCAGTGGCGGGACGGGCGTCGGCGGCGGACTCGTGTCCGGCGGCGCGATCCTGCGCGGCGCCAGGGGTTTCGCGGGCGAAGTCGGGCACATCACCGTCGACCCGTCGGGCGAGCAGTGCCCCTGCGGCCGGGTCGGCTGCCTGGAGACCAAGGCCGGGCTCAACGCCGTCCTGCGCGGTGCCGCCTCGCCCGGTGACCCGCTGCACGATCCCGCGCTCGGCGTCGACGGCCGGGTCGGGCTGCTCAAGCACCGCGTGCAGCGCGGTGACCAGCGCGCGGTCGCGGCGGTCTCCGAACTCGGGGTCGCGCTCGGCATCGCGGTGTCCACCGTGGTCGACGTGCTCGACCCGGACGTCGTCGTACTCGGCGGCTATTTCGCCGAACTGGGCGAATGGCTGGTCGAGCCGGTGCGCCGCGAACTGTCCGCGCGTCCGCTCGGGCACGAGCCCGCCTGCCGCGTCGAGCCGTCGCCGCTGGGCACCACCGCCCCGCTGCGCGGCGCCGCACATCTCGCCACCGAACGGCTTTTCGCCGATCCGACGCTAGTTCCCAACTCGGCCGAGGAGGCTCCGGCATGACCCTGCTATCCGTCCGGGGGATCGTGAAGACGTTCCCGGGGGTGCGTGCGCTGGACGGGGTCGACTTCGACGTCGAACCCGGCGAGGTGCACTGCCTGCTCGGCCAGAACGGCGCGGGCAAATCCACGCTGATCAAGACGCTCGCCGGAGCCCACCGTCCCGACGGTGGCGAGATCTTCTGGCAGGGCGAGCCGGTCACGCTGCCCTCGCCGGTCGCCGCGCTGAAGATCGGCATCGCGACCATGTACCAGGAACTCGACCTCGTGCCCGGGCTTTCCGTGGCGGACAACATCTTCCTCGGCCGCGAGCGGGCGACGTTCGGGTTCACGCGGATCAGCGAGTCCCGGAACAAGGCCGCCAAGCTGATGGCGCGGCTCGGGCATCCCGAGATCGCGCCGTCGACCGAGGTCGGCAAGTTGTCCGCCGCGGGTCAGCAGCTGGTCTCGATGGCGCGGGCGCTCGCCTACGACGCGAAGCTGCTCGTGATGGACGAACCCACCGCGGCTCTGGCGGGCGAAGAGGTCGACAACCTGTTCCGCATCGTCGGCGAGCTGACCGCCGAAGGTGTCGCGATCGTCTACATCTCCCACCGGCTCGAAGAACTGCGCCGGATCGGCCACCGCGTCACCGTGCTCAAGGACGGCAAGACCGTGTCCACCGGACTCGACGCCAAGGAGACGCCGACCGCCGACCTCGTCGCGCTGATGGCGGGCCGCAAGGTCGAGACCGTGTTCGGCCCGCGCCACCAGGAACACGTCGACCCGGACAACGAGGTCCTCAAGGTGGAGAACCTGACCACCGTCGGCGAGTTCGAGAACGTGAACTTCACCGTGCACGCCGGCGAGGTCGTCGGGATCGCGGGTCTCGTCGGCTCGGGCCGCAGCGAACTGCTGGAGACGATCTTCGGCGCGCGCAAACAGGACACGGGTTCGGTGTCGGTCGACGGCGAGCCGGTCCGGCCGGGCAGCGTGTCCGCGGCGGTCAAGGCCGGGATCGGCCTGGCGCCGGAGGAACGCAAGAGCCAGGGGCTGCTGCTGGACCTGCCGGTCGTGCAGAACGTGACCCTGGCGAGTTTGAGCAAGTACGCGACGTTCGGGTTCACCGAGCGGGGCAGGGAGCTCGACGACGCCGGGGAAAGCCTGCGGCGCCTCGATCTCCGGCCCGCCGACCCGCACCGGATCATCCGCACGCTGTCCGGCGGCAACCAGCAGAAGGCGGTGCTGGCGCGCTGGCTGGTCCGCGGCTGCCGGGTCCTGCTGCTGGACGAGCCGACGCGAGGGGTCGACGTCGGCGCGCGGGCGGAGCTGTACCGGCTGATCGAGGAACTGGCCGCGACCGGCGTCGCGATCGTGCTCGTCAGCAGCGAGATCCCCGAAGTGCTCGGCCTGTCCGACCGGGTGCTGGTGCTGCGTGAAGGACGTGTCCTGGCTGAAAAGCCGTCCGCGGAGCTGACAGAGGCGGAAGTGCTCGACGTGATTCTCGAAGGGAGTGCGGCGTGACCGACCAAGCCGAATCGGTGCGTACGGAGAGCGCCGCGGAACCCTTACCTCGCAAGAAAACAGGCTTCAAGTTCACCGCCGATCCCCGGCTGCTCGGGCTGACCGGGGTGCTGGTGATCCTGTGCGTCGTCGGCCAGGTCACCCGGCCCGACCAGTTCTTCACCGATGGCAACATCTCCACGATCCTGCGGCTCGCCGCGGCCATCGGGGTGGTCAGCGTCGGGATGACGTTCGTGATCATCGCGGGCGGCATCGACCTCTCGGTCGGGTCGATCGTGGCGTTGTCCAGTGTCTGGCTGACCACCCTGGCCACCCAGTCCTACGGCCCGTTCGTGATGATCCTCTGTGGACTCCTGGTCGGCCTCGGCTGCGGGCTGATCAACGGGATCCTGGTCTCCTACGGGAAGATCGTGCCGTTCATCGCGACACTGGCGATGTACGTCTCGGCCCGCGGTCTCGCGGAACGTATCAGCGGCCGCCGCACGCAGGTGGTGTCGGAGGCAGGCTTCCTGGACTTCTTCCGCGGTGACCTGCTCGGCATCCCGGTGCTGATCTGGATGTTCGCGCTGGTGTTCGCGGTCGGCTGGGTGGTGCTGAACCGCACCACGTTCGGCCGGCGCACCTTCGCCGTCGGCGGCAACGCCGAGGCGTCGCGGCTGGCGGGCATCAACGTCAAACGGCACACCGCACTCGTCTACGGAGTCGCCGGTCTGTGCTGCGGTATCGCGGCGCTGATGGTCGTCGCCCGCACCACCGCGGGCGCCTCGACCAACGGCATGCTCTACGAACTCGACGCCATCGCGGCGGTCGTCATCGGCGGCACCCTGCTCACCGGTGGCCGCGGCTCGCTCATCGGCACCCTGATCGGCGTGCTGATCTTCACCGTGCTGTCCAACATCTTCACGCTCAACAACCTGGACACCGACATCCAGAACATCGCCAAGGGCGTGATCATCGTGCTGGCCGCGCTGCTGCAGTTCCGCTCCGTAAAGAAAACCAAGACGAGTACTTAGTGGTCACCCCCGTCACCGTGGATGGAGAGTCGTCATGACCGAACAATCCCTGCATCGCCGCCGTTTCCTGCTGGGAGGCGCGGCCGTCGGAGCGGGTGCGCTGCTGACCGCGTGCACCTCGAACGAGGCACCGGCGCAGAACAACGCGGCCAACGTGGCCAACGCCGGAGCGAACTCGCAGCCCGGAAGTCCAGTGACAATTGGGTTTTCAGCTCCCGCCGCGGACCACGGCTGGATGGCGGCCATCACCAAGAACGCCCGCGCGCAGGCGCAGAAGTTCAGTGAGGTCACGCTCAACGCGACCGAGGGCACCAACGACGTCAACCAGCAGATCTCCCAGGTGGAGACCTTGATCAACGCCAAGGTCAACGTGCTGGTGATCCTGCCGTTCGACGGCAAGGCACTGACCGCGGTCGGCCAGCAGGCGATGGACGCCGGTATCCAGGTGATCAACCTGGACCGGGTCTTCGACACCCCGCTCGCGTACCGCACCTGGATCGGCGGCGACAACTACCGCATGGGTGTCAATGCCGGCAACTACATCGCCCAGCAGATGAAGGCGAAGAACATCGCCAGTCCGGTGATCGGCGAGGTCGCGGGTATCGACTCGCTGCCGCTGACCCAGGAACGCAGCAAGGGCTTCAAGGACGCCTTGACCCGTCAGGGTTTCACGGTCGGACCGCGCGTCTCGGCGCAGTTCACCCCGGAGTCGGGCGAGCAGCAGACCTCGAACCTGCTGCAGTCGGCGTCCAAATTGGACGCTCTGTGGAACCACGACGACGACCAGGGGGTCGGCGTCATCGCGGCGATCAACAACGCCAACCGCAAGAACTTCCTGATGGTCGGCGGCGCGGGATCGAAGAACGCGATGAACCTGATCAAGTCCGACGCCGAACCGCTGAAGGCGACGGTGCTCTACAGCCCGTCGATGGCGTCCTCGGCGATCTCGCTCGCGCGCCTGCTCGGCCAGGGCAAGGGCGCCGGCGACTTCGCCGAGCACGAGATCCCCGCCGAGATCACCACGTACTCCGCGGTGGTCACCAAGGAGAACGTCGACAAGTACATGGACGTCGGCTTCGACTCGTAGACCCGCGTACCCGACACACGCAAGCGGAGACATAGGAGGGGTATTGAGCACGGCAACGGAAACGATCGGGATCGGCATGGTGGGCCACGCGTTCATGGGTGCGGTGCATTCGCACGCCTGGCGCAGCGTGCACCGGTTCTTCACGCCACCGCTGATCCCGCGACTCGCCGTGCTCGGCGGCCGTGACGAGGTGCGGGCGAAGGCCGCGGCGGAACGGTTCGGCTGGGAAGACGTCGAGACCGACTGGCGCGTGCTGATCGCCCGTGACGACGTCGACCTGGTCGACATCTGCACGCCGGGCGACAGCCACGCCGAGATCGCGATCGCCGCGCTCGAAGCGGGCAAGCACGTGCTGTGCGAGAAGCCGCTGGCCAACACCCTCGCCGAGGCCGAAGCGATGGCACAGGCGGCGGCGAAGGCACGGGCCAACGGCGTCCGGTCCATGGTGGCGTTCAACTATCGCCGGGTGCCCGCGCTCGCGCACGCCAGGAAACTGGTCGCGAGCGGGGCGCTCGGCGAGATCCGCCACGTGCGGTCGGTCTACCTGCAGGACTGGCTGTCCGACGCCCAGGCGCCGATGACCTGGCGGCTGCACAAGGACAAGGCGGGCTCCGGCGCGCTGGGCGACCTCGGCGCGCATATCGTCGACGCCGCCCAGTTCGTCACCGGCGACACGATCACCGGGGTTTCCGCGCTGACCGACACCTTCGTCAAGGAGCGGCCGGACGGCGACGGCGGCACCGGGCGGGTGACGGTCGACGACACCGCGCTGTTCCTCGGCAGGTTCAGCGGCGGGGCGGTGGCGAGTTTCGAGGCGACCCGGTTCGCGCTGGGCCGCAAGAACGCGATGCGGCTGGAGATCAACGGATCGAAGGCGAGCCTCGCGTTCGACTTCGAGTCGATGAACGAACTGTCCTTCTTCGACGGTGGCCAGCCCGCCACCGAGGCCGGGTTCCGCCGGATCCTGGTCACCGAACCCGAGCACCCGTATGTCGGGGTGTGGTGGCCGCCGGGCCACCTCCTCGGCTACGAGCACACCTTCACCAACGAGGTCGCCGATCTGCTCACCGCGATCGGCGAAGGCAAGGATCCCGAACCGTCCTTCGAGGACGGGTTGAGGGTTCAGCAGGTCTTGGACGCGGTCGAGCGCAGCGCGTCCGACGAGGCGCGATGGACCACTGTGCCCGGTGTCACCGCGAAGGGAAGTAGCTGAGGACTTGGAGAAGATCGAGGACGAGGCGGAGTGGTAACGGCTGTGGAGATCCAGCCGAAAGTCGCATGACGGCTATCACTGCGACTTGGTTCGATCCGAAACATCCGACCATCGGAGGTCGGGGTTCTCGGGTTCTTGAAAGGTGGAGAAATGCCTGCTCACGAGCGTACGGGCATCTGGTTGACCGGGGCGAGGGGGTCTGTCGCCACTACCGCCGCGGTAGGGCTCCTCGCGCTGCGCGCGGGGGTGGCCGGCGGTGGCGGCTGTGTCACCGAGCTGCCCGCGTTCGCCGGGGTTCCGTTGCCGGGCTGGGACGATCTGGTCCTCGGCGGGCACGACATCGTGCACACCCCGCTGGAGAAGCGCGCCGAACAGCTGGCGCACGCCGGGGTCTTCGGGCACTCGGTGTTCTCCGCGGTCCGGTCCGGTCTGGCCGAAGTGGACGCCGAGATCCGCGACGGCTACCACCCGGCGACGCATACCGGTGCCCAGGCCGACGCGGCCGCCCGGCTCACGGCGGACATCCGAGCTTTCGCCGACCGGCACGACCTCGCCAGGGTCGTGGTGGTCAACGTGTCCTCCACCGAGGCCCCGTGCCCCCACCTGCCCGAACACGACGACCTCGACGCTCTCGAAGCGGCGCTCGCCGACCCCGCGCGGGCGGTGCTCCCGTCGAGTTCCCTGTCGGCCTACGCGGCCTTGAAGGCGGGAAGCCCGTACGTCGAGTTCACGCCGTCCGCCGGAATCACCTTGCTCGCGCTGCGGAAGCTCGCCGAGCGGGAAGGCCTGCCGTACGCGGGTTGCGACGGCAAGACCGGTGAGACGCTGCTGCGCACCGTCCTCGCGCCGATGTTCAGCGCGCGGGCGCTGAAGGTCCGCTCCTGGGCGGGCACCAACCTGCTGGGCGGCGGCGACGGCGAGACCCTCGCCGACCCGGTGACCGCGAACAGCAAGCTGGAATCCAAGGCGCGCGGGCTCGCGGCGCTGCTCGGCGAGGATGTCACCGCGCCGCTGCACATCGACAACGTGCCCGACCTCGGCGAGATCAAGACCGCGTGGGACCACGTGTCGTTCGAGGGTTTCCTCGGCGCGCGCATGAGCCTGCAGTTCACCTGGACCGGTTACGACTCCGCGCTCGCGGCGCCGCTGATCCTGGACCTCGCGAGGTTGGTGACTGCGGCGCACGCCGGCGGCCAGAGCGGCGCGCTGACCGAACTCGGGTTCTTCTTCAAGGATCCGCTGGGCAGCGACGAACACCGCTTCGCCGAGCAGACCGCCCGCCTGGTCGCCTGGGCGGCCGACCTGTGAAGGCTTACGTGGAACTCGTCCGGGCGCCCGCGGCGCTGACGGTGCTCGGCGACACGGTCGCCGGATCCGCCGCGGCCGGGCTCAAGATGACCGGGCGACGGCTGCTGCTGCCGCTGTCCTCGGTCGCCTTCTACTGGGCCGGGATGGCCCTCAACGACTGGGCGGACCGGAAGCTCGACGCCGTGGAGCGTCCCGAGCGGCCGATCCCGTCCGGGCGGGTGAGTGCCGGCGCGGCGCTCACCACCGGGGCCGCGCTGACCGCTGCCGGACTTGGCCTGGCAGCGCTCGGTGGCGGCCGCCGGGCGATACGCGTCGCGGTCCCGCTCGCGGCGTCGGTGTGGGCTTACGACACCGTGCTCAAGCCGACCCCGGCCGGACCGGTGGCGATGGCGGCGTGCCGCACGCTCGACGTCCTGCTGGGCGCCGGTGACTCACCGAAGAAGGCGGCCACCGCCGCGGCGGCTGTCGGCGTCCACACACTCGGCGTCACAGTGCTCTCCACCGGGGAGGTCCACGGCGCGAACCCGGCGACCGCCCGCGCCGCACTGGCCACCAGCTGCGCGGCGACAACGTTGGCATTGACCGGACCGGCACGTGGGGGCTGGCACCGCGCCGCCTCGATGGCCGCCGGTTCGGGTTACGCGGGTCTCGTCGGCAGGG
Source organism: Amycolatopsis sp. NPDC049868 (assembly GCF_044461365.1). NCBI lineage: Bacteria > Bacillati > Actinomycetota > Actinomycetes > Pseudonocardiales > Pseudonocardiaceae > Amycolatopsis > Amycolatopsis sp. NPDC049868. The sequence continues at coordinate 50,109 of NZ_JBITKV010000005.1, forward strand.
CGCAGGCGGACGCCGTCCGTGACCCGTCGGCGAAGTCCGTGCGGTCGGCGACCAAGAACGGCATCCACGGCATGGTCCCGCTGCAGGCGGCGGTCACGGCGAAGGGCTCCGTACTGGGGGCGGCGCTGGTCGCGGCCGCGCTGCCGATCGCCCGCAGGCTTTCGAGGAAGGTGAGCCCCACATGACGTTCTCCTTGGGATACGGCACCAACGGCTTCTCCAACCACCGCCTCGACGACGCGCTCGCGGTGATCGCCGACCTCGGGTACACCGGGGTGGCGCTGACGCTGGACCACGACCACCTCGACCCGTTCGCCGACGATCTGGCCCGGCAGGTCGACCACGTGGCCTCCCGGCTTTCGGCGCTCGGCCTGAACCGGGTCGTCATCGAGACGGGCGCCCGGTACCTGCTCGACCCGTGGCGCAAGCACTCGCCGACGCTGCTTTCGGACGACCCCGCGTTGCGGATCGATTTCCTGGCGCGGGCCTTGCGGATCGCCGGGGACCTCGGAGCGGATTGCGTGTCGTTCTGGTCCGGCGTGTCCACAGTGGACAACGACCTGGCCTGGTCCCGGTTGCGTGAAGGGGTCGCGGCGGTACTGGAGCACGCCGCGCGGCTGAACGTGCGGCTGGCGATGGAACCCGAGCCCGGCCACCTCGTGCAGCATCTGGGCCAGGTCCTGGACCTGCGCAAGGAACTCGGTGAACCGGAGCTGTTCGGGGTCACGCTCGACGTCGGGCACTGTGTCGCGGTCGAGCCGGTGAACGCGGCCGAATGCGTCCGCCTCGCCGGTCCGCTGTTGTGGAACGTGCAGCTGGACGACATGCTGCCGAGGGTCCACGAGCATCTGGAGTTCGGCGACGGGCATCTGGATCTGCCGGGGACGCTCGCCGCGCTGGCGGAGATCGGCTACACCGGGCTGGCCGCGGTCGAACTGCCCCGGCACAGCCACGCCGCGCCGGACACCGCGCGACGGGCCTTCGAGGCGCTCACCGCGGCGATGCCGCAGACGTGGCAGGCCAAGGCGGAACGCCGGATCCGGGAGAAGCCGTCGGTGATCGGCGCGATCTTCCCGGCCGTCGGCCGCGAAGTCGGTCGTGAAGCGCTGCACCCGGACACCGATCCGCGGGGGCTGGTCCACGGCACGGTCGACGACCGGGCGCGGGTCCGGCTCGTGTCGGTCCTGGCCGACGTCCTCGACGACGCCGCACTGGCCGCGGAACTGCGCGATCTCTACCGCTACGGCGACGACGCCGAGCGGCGCGGGGTCCTGCGGGCGCTCTCCACGCTGGAGTCGCCGGGCGCCGAAGTCACCGACGCCGGGATCAAACTGGTCGAAGACGCCTTGCGTGCCAATGACATCAGGCTGGTCGCCGCCGCCATGGGTGCCTTCGCCCGGTTCCTGGACGACCACACGTGGCGCCACGGCGTCCTCAAATGCGTCTTCGTCGGTGTGCCGCTGGCCGCCGTCGCGGACCTCACTTCCCGCGCGGACGACGAGCTTCGAAGAATGCTCGCCGATTTCGCCGACGAACGCAGGGCGGCCGGACGTGACGTACCCGCCGACGCCCTCTCATTGCTCAAGGAAGGCCGCTGACCGTGCGTATCTTCGATCCCCACATCCACATGTCCTCCCGGACCACCGACGACTACGAAGCCATGTACGCGGCCGGTGTCCGCGCGCTGGTCGAGCCCGCGTTCTGGCTGGGGCAGCCGCGTACCAGCGTCGGCTCGTACACCGACTACTTCGACGCGCTCATCGGCTGGGAACGCTTCCGCGCCGCCCAGTTCGGCATCCGGCACCACTGCACGATCGCGCTGAACCCCAAGGAGGCCAACGACCCCCGCTGCCGCGAGGTGCTCGACGTGCTCCCGAGGTATCTGGCGAAGGACGGCGTGGTCGCGGTCGGCGAGGTCGGCTACGACTCGATGACCAAGGAAGAGGACGAGGTCTTCTCCCAGCAGCTGGCGATGGCGCTGGAGCACGACCTCCCGGTGCTGGTGCACACCCCGCACCGCGACAAGCTGGAAGGCACCAAGCGCACCCTCGACGTCGTGCGTGAGGCAGGCGTCGCACCGGAGCGCGTGGTCGTCGACCACCTCAACGAGGTCACCGTCAAGCTGGTCAAGGATTCCGGCGCCTGGATGGGGTTCTCCATCTACCCGGACACCAAGATGGACGAGCACCGGATGGTCGAGATCCTGCGCCAGTACGGGCTGGAGCAGATGATCGTCAACTCGGCCGCCGACTGGGGCCGGTCCGATCCGTTGAAGACCGCCAAAACCGGGCAGGCGATGCTCGACGGCGGGTTCACCGAGGCCGACGTCGACAAGGTGCTGTGGCAGAACCCTGTCGACTTCTACGGGCTCAGCGGCAGGCTCACGCTCGACCCGCTGCCCGGGTTCACCGGCGAAGCCGTGACCTTCGAGGGCAATTCGGTGCTGCGAGGTGCCCGCAAATGATCTCCTACTGTACGAACGTCCACCCGGCCGAAGACGTCGACGGCATCGTCACGCAGCTGGAGCGGTACGCGCTCCCGGTGCGTGAGCGGCTGGGCGCCGACAAACTCGGCGTCGGACTGTGGCTTTCCGCGCCGGTCGCGCGCGGGCTCGCCGAAGACATCGAGGCGCGCAAGCTTTTCCGTGCCGAACTCGACGCCCGCGGGCTGTCGGTGTACACGCTCAACGCCTTCCCGTACGGCGGCTTCCACGACGACGTCGTCAAGCACGCGGTCTACCGTCCTGAGTGGACACACCCGGATCGGGTCGCGTACACGATCGACTGCGTGAACGTGCTTTCCGACCTGCTCGCCGAGGATGCTTCCTACGGCAGCATATCGACGCTGCCGTTGGCTTGGCGTGAACCGTGGGACGAACAGGACGACCGCCGGGCGGCCGAGGCCTTCGGTCAGGTCGTCCGCGCGATCGGTGACCGGCCGATCAAACTGGCCGTCGAACCCGAACCCGGCTGCGTGCTCGACACCGTGGCCGACGCGCTCGGCTGGCTGTCCGGTCGCGTCGACCCGGAGTACGTCGGGCTGTGCCTGGACACCTGTCACCTCGCGGTGTCGTTCGCCGATCCGGCGGAGACCCTCAAGGCGATCGCCGAGTCCGATGTGGACATCGTGAAGGTGCAGGCTTCCGCCGCGTTGCACGTCGAAGACCCGGCCGAAGCCCGTGACGCGCTGGCGGCGTTCGCCGAACCGCGGTACCTGCACCAGGTCCGCGAGTTCTCGGGTGGCGTCGTGCACAAGGCCGACGACCTGCCCGGGGCGTGGACCGACCTGCCGGGGGAGGGGCCGTGGCGCGTGCACTTCCACATGCCCCTGCACCAGGCCCCGGCCGCGCCGCTGTCCACCACGACCGACGTCCTGCGCACCGTCGCCGCCGGGCTGCCCGGCGAACCGCATATCGAAGTCGAGACCTACACCTGGAGCGTGCTCCCGGACGCGGGCGACCTCGTCGGCGGGATCGCCGCCGAACTCGAATGGGCACAGGCGAACCTCGTCAAGGAAGGGGTGTCCGCGTGAAACCCTTGGTCGTCATCGACGTCGTCGGGCTGACCCCGAAGGCGTTGCGGGACATGCCGAAACTGTCCGCCGTCGCCCGCGACGGCTGGCAGGCCGAACTGGGCACGGTGCTGCCCGCCGTCACCTGCAGCGCGCAGTCGACCTTCCTCACCGGGCTCATGCCCGCGCGACACGGGATCGTCGGCAACGGCTGGTACTTCCGCGAACTCGGCGAGATCTTCCTGTGGCGCCAGCACAACCGGCTCGTCGGCGGGGAGAAGCTGTGGGAGACCGCGCGGGCGGCGCACCCCGGCTACACGTCGGCGAACGTGTGCTGGTGGTACGCGATGGGGATGAGCACCGACGTCACGGTGACCCCGCGGCCGATCTACCACGCCGACGGCCGCAAGTCGCCGGACGCCTACGTGCGCCCGCCCGAGTTGCACGATCAGCTGACCGGCGCGCTGGGGGAGTTCCCGCTCTTCCAGTACTGGGGCCCGACGGCTTCGCTCAAGTCGAGCAAATGGGTGATCGGGGCGTCGCGGCAGATCCTGCGCGAGAAGCGGCCGGATCTGCTGCTGACCTACGTCCCGCATCTCGACTACGACCTGCAGCGCTTCGGCCCCGACGCGCCGCAGGCTCGGAAAGCGGCACGGGAACTGGACAACGCGCTCGCGCCGCTGCTCGACGACGCCCGCAACGCCGGGGCGACCGTGGTCGCGCTCAGCGAATACGGGATCACCAACGTGCACCGGCCGGTCGACATCAACCGGGCGCTGCGGCGCGAGGGCCTGCTGGAGGTCTACACCCAGGCGGGTATGGAATACCTCGACCCATGGGCGTCCCGCGCGTTCGCCGTCGCCGACCACCAGGTCGCGCACGTCTACGTCCGCGACCCGGCCGACATCGAACGGGTGCGCGGAGTCGTCGGCGAGCTGACCGGCGTCGACGAGGTGCTCGACCGCGAGGCGCAGGCTCGTTACGGGATCGACCATGAACGCGCCGGCGAACTCGTCGCGGTCGCCGAGCCGGACTCGTGGTTCACCTACTACTACTGGCTCGACGACGCGCGGAAGCCCGACTTCGCCCGCGGCGTCGAGATCCACCGCAAACCGGGCTACGACCCCGCCGAACTGTTCTTCGACCCGGAGGACAAGTTCGCCAAGGCGCGGGCCGGGCTCAACCTGGCGAAGAAGTTCGCCGGGCTCCGGTACGCGATGGACGTCGTCCCCACCGATCCGCGCTGGGTGCGCGGCTCGCACGGACGGCTACCGGATTCCGCGGAGGACGGTCCCGTGCTGCTCTGTTCGGATCCGGCCTTCCAGCCGTCCGGTCGCGTCGGTGCGACCGACGTGCATCCGCTGTTGTTGTCGCTGCAGGGCCTCAAATAGAAAGGCGCGTTTCACCGGCTTCCGTTCCTTGATCGCTGTCGCTCATCGAAAGGATCGCTACTGCTATGTCTTTGAAACGACGATTGGGTGTGCTCGTCACAGCCATGGTCACGGCTCTGACAGGCGTCGCGCTACCGATGCGGACCGCATCGGCGCACGAAGCGGCGACGGTGCTCGTGTTCTCCAAGACCGCGGGCTTCCGGCACGATTCGATCCCCGACGGCATCAAGGCGATCAAGGAACTGGGTGCGCAGAACCACTTCGCGGTGGAGGCCACCGAGGACGCGGCGGCCTTCACCGACGCGAACCTCAAGCGTTTCAACGCGGTGGTCTGGCTTTCCACCACCGGTGACGTGCTGAACGCGGACCAGCAGGCCGCGTTCGAGCGGTACGTGAAGGGAGGCGGCGGGTACGTCGGCGTGCACGCCGCCTCCGACACCGAGTACGACTGGCCCTGGTACGGCGAGCTGGTCGGGGCGTACTTCAAGTCCCACCCGCAGATCCAGCAGGCGAACGTCAAGGTCGAGGACCACGAGCACGTGTCCACAGTGGATCTTCCGGAGACCTGGCCGCGGACCGACGAGTGGTACAACTACCGCGAGAACCCGCGGAGTGAAGTCCACGTGCTCGCGAGCCTCGACGAGAAGAGCTACCAGCCCGGCGACGGCGCGATGGGCGACCATCCGATCGCCTGGTGCCATGAGAATTCCGGCGGCCGCTCCTGGTACACCGGCGGCGGGCACACCAAGGCCTCCTACGCCGAACCGGCCTTCCTCAAGCATCTGGCCGGCGGTATCAAGTACGCCACCAAGCTGAGCGAGGCGGGCTGCGCCAAGACCCAGGAAGACCCGGTCGACGCGGACTTCGACCAGATCACCCTGGCCAAGGGCGAGGAGAAGACCGGCGAGCCGATCGCGCTGTCCGTGCTGCCCAACCGCGACGTCCTGCACACGTCGCGCGACGGCCGCGTCTGGTACACCAGTTCGTCGGCGACGACGACGCTGGCCGGGCAGATCCCCGTGTACAACCACGACGAGGACGGCCTGCAGGGTGTCGCCATCGACCCGGACTTCGCCAAGAACCGCTGGGTCTACCTGTACTACGCGCCCAAGCTGAACACCCCGGCCGGTGACGCGCCGGAAAACGGCACCCCGGCCGACTTCGAGCCGTTCAAGGGCTACAACCAGCTCTCGCGGTTCAAGCTGGGCACGGACAACAAGCTCGACCTCGCGAGCGAGCAGAAGATCCTGCAGGTCCCGGCCGAACGCGGGATCTGCTGCCACGCCGGCGGCGAGATCGACTTCGACGCGCAGGGCAACCTGTATCTGTCCACAGGGGACGATTCCAACCCGTTCGCCTCCGACGGCTTCACCCCGATCGACGAACGCGCCGACCGCAACCCGGTCTACGACGCGCAGCGCACCTCGGCCAACACCAACGACCTGCGCGGCAAGGTGCTGCGGATCAAGGTCGGCGCGGGTGGCAAGTACACGATCCCCAAGGGCAACCTGTTCCCGCGCGGCACGGCCAAGACCAAGCCCGAGATCTACGCGATGGGCTTCCGTAACCCGTTCCGGTTCGCCGTCGACCGCAAGACCGGCTGGATCCACCTGGCCGACTACGGTCCCGACGCCGGCGCGGCCGACCCGAAGCGCGGTCCCGGCGGCACGGTCGAATTCAACCTGATCAAGAAGCCCGGCAACTTCGGCTGGCCGTACTGCATCGGTGACAACCAGCCGTTCATCGACTACGACTTCGCCACCAAGCAGTCCGGCGCCGCGTTCGACTGCGCCAAGCCGAAGAACACCAGCCCGCGCAACACCGGGCTGACCGATCTGCCGCCGGTCGAGAAGGCGTGGATCCCCTACGACGGCGGTTCGCTGCCGGAGTTCGGCACCGGTCCCGAGTCGCCGATGGGCGGCCCGGTCTACCAGTTCGACGCGAAGAACCCGTCGCAGACCAAGTTCCCGGAGTACTTCAACGGCAAGACCTTCGCCTACGAATGGGAACGCGGCTGGATCAAGGAGATCACCGTCGGACCGAACGGTGAACGCGGCGCCATCAAGCCGTTCTTCGACTCGATGGACCTCGTCCGCCCGATGAACCTCGAATTCGGCCCGGACGGCGCGCTCTACGTCCTCGACTACGGCACCGGCTACTTCGGCGGCTCCAAGGAATCCGCCGTCTACCGCGTCGACTACACCAAGGGCCGCCGCACGCCGGTCGCCAAGATGGCCGCGGACAAGACGTCGGGCCAGGCGCCGCTGACCGTCAAGTTCGACCCGGCCGGGACGAACGATCCCGACGGCGGAGCGCTCACCTACGCCTGGGACTTCGACGGGAACGGCACGACCGATTCCACCGAGGCCACCCCGGTTTCCCACACCTACGCCGCGAACGGCCAGTACACCGCGAAGCTGTCGGTCACCGACTCCACCGGGCTGACCGGTTCGGCGAGCGTGGTGGTCACCGTCGGCAACACCGCGCCGGTGGTCACGCTGAAGACGCCGCTCAACGGCAGCGTGTTCAGCTTCGGCGACATGGTCCCGTTCAAGGTCGAGGTGACCGACGCCGAGGACAACCCGATCGACTGCTCGAAGGTGACCGTCGAGTACATCCTCGGCCATGAGGGCCACGGCCATCCGCTGAGCCGCGCCACCGGTTGTGAGGGCACCATCGCGACGCCCGCCGACGAAGGACACGGCGCGGACGCCAACGTCTTCGGTGTCATCAACGCCAGCTACACCGACAATGGCGGCAACGGCGTGCCCGCGCTCACCGGCGAGGCGGAATCCATCCTGCAGCCCAAGCTGAAGCAGGCCGAGTTCTACACCCAGTCCAGCGGTATCGAGGTCGTCGCGCACGCCGGCGCCAGTGGCGGCAAACGCGTCGGCCACATCGAATCCGGTGACTGGATCAAATTCGACCCGGTGAACCTCGTCGGGGTCAGCGGCATCGGCTACCGGGTCTCGTCCGGCGGCGCGGGCGGCACGATCGAGGTCCGCTCGGGCGCGGTGGACGGACCGCTGGTCCAGACGGTCACCGTCGCCAACACCGGCGGCTGGGACACCTATGCCGACATCCCGGCTTCCGCCATCACCGACCCCGGCGGCACCGGCCCGTTGTTCCTCGTGTTCAAGGGCGGTTCCGGCGGCTTGTTCGACGTCGACGCGATCACTTTCGAGGAGCAAGCATGAGCCGTCCGATCACCCTGTTCACCGGCCAGTGGGCGGATCTCCCGTTCACCGAGGTGTGCAGGCTGGCCAGTGAATGGGGCTACGACGGCCTCGAAATCGCGTGTTCCGGCGACCACTTCGAGGTCGACCGCGCACTGTCCGAAGAGGACTACGTGCCCGGCCGTCTCAAGCTCCTCGCCGAGCACGGCCTCAAGGTGTGGGCCATCTCCAACCACCTCGTCGGGCAGGCCGTCTGTGACGACCCGATCGACGAACGTCACCAGGCCATCATCCCCGCCCGGGTGTGGGGGGACGGCGAGCCCGAAGGCGTCCGGCAGCGGGCGGCGAAGGAGATGGCCGACACCGCCCGCGCGGCGGCGAAACTCGGCGTGGACACGGTGATCGGTTTCACCGGTTCGAAGACCTGGAAGTACGTCGCGATGTTCCCGCCGGTGTCGCAGGCGGTCATCGACGACGGCTACCAGGACTTCGCCGACCGGTGGAACCCGATCCTCGACGTCTTCGACGAGGTGGGCGTGCGGTTCGCCCACGAGGTCCACCCGTCGGAGATCGCTTACGACTACTGGACCACGAAACGTGCGCTCGAAGCTGTCGGCGACCGTCCGGCATTCGGGCTGAATTGGGATCCTTCGCATTTCATCTGGCAGGACCTCGACCCGGTCGGCTTCATCCTCGACTTCGCCGACCGGATCTACCACGTGGACTGCAAGGACACCAGGAAGCGGTTCGACGGACGGAACGGACGGCTCGGCTCGCATCTCCCCTGGGGAGATCCCCGACGCGGCTGGGACTTCGTTTCGACCGGGCACGGTGACGTGCCCTGGGAGGACTGTTTCCGCGCACTGAATTCGATCGGCTACGCCGGTCCGATCTCGGTGGAGTGGGAGGACGCCGGCATGGACCGGCTCCGGGGCGCGGCGGAGGCCGTGACCTTTCTGCGGGGGCTCCTGTTCGACAAGCCGTCGGCGGCCTTCGACGCGGCTTTCAGCAACCAGAAGTGAGGGCGGTTTCATGTGCGGTGAAGAAGCTGAGCGGTTCCACTCTCGGCGGACGCTCCTCCGAGGCGCGGCGACGGCGGCGGTCGCGGTCGGCGCGGCGGTAGCCCTGCCGAGCGTGGCCAGTGCGGCCACTGCGCCCACAGCGGGAGCCGGCCACCACGGTCGGGGCCGGGTCCCGGTGGAGAAGATCAGCATCCAGCTCTACTCCCTGCGCACCGCGTTGCAGGCCGATCTGCCGGGAACCCTGTCCGCGCTGGCGGACATCGGCTACCGGAAGGTCGAACTGGCGGGCACCTACGGCCGCTCGGCCGAGGAGTTCCGCGGTCTGCTGGACAAGAACCACATCAAGGCGACGTCCACCCACGTCGGCATCGACGGCGACCTCGACAAGACCATCGCGGACGCGAAGGTCCTCGGGAACACCCGCGCCAACGTGCCGTGGGCGAACTTCGACACCATCGACGGCTGGAAGCAGTTCGCCGGACGGCTGGACACGGCGGCACGGAAGTTCCGCCAGGCCGGTATCCCGCTCGGCTACCACAACCACGCGCACGAATTCGCGGCCATCGACGGCGTGCGCCCGTACGACGTGCTCACCAGGAACACGAACCCGCGGTACGTGCATCTGGAGATCGACCTGTTCTGGGCGGTGGAAGGCGGGATGGACCCGGTTTCGCTGTACCGGCAGCACTGCCCGCGCGTGGTGCAGTACCACGTCAAGGACCGGACGGCGGACGGCAAGATGGTCGACCCCGGAAAGGGCGTCATCGACTTCCCCCGCATCTTCCGCCACACCCGTCCCCACCTCGCCGAGTACATCGTCGAGCACGACAACCCCACGGATCCCCTGAGCACCGCCCAGACCGGATTCACCTATCTCCGTAACGTCCGCTTCTAACTGGGGAATCCACAATGGACAACAAGAAACGCGGGCTGTCCCGCAGATCGATGCTCGCGGGCACCGCGGCCGGGGTGATCGCCCCGGTCGTGGTGTCGGCGAGCGCCGGCTCGGCGCCGGCCGCCGCCGCGGGGATGACCCGCAACATCACCGTCTACGCCGACTACGTTCCCGGCACGACCCGGGTCGGTTACGGGCTCGAGCCCGGCAAACCGACGATCCCCGGGCCGCTCCTGGAGTGCTACGAGGGTGACACGCTGGTGATCGAGCTGGTCAACAACACCGACCAGCGCCTCTCGATCCACCCGCACGGCGTCAACTACGACACCAAATCCGACGGCTCGCCGTTCAACGACTCCTTCAACAAGCCGTACGAGACCAAGACCTACACCTGGAAGACCCGGACGACCTACCAGGCGGCCAACGGTTTCTGGATGCCCGGCAGCGCGGGGTACTGGCACTACCACGACCACGCGTTCGGCGGCGACCACGGCACCGCGGGCCTGATGAAGGGCCTCTACGGCGGCCTGATCGTGCGCAGGCGCGGGGATCTGCTGCCCAGCAAGCAGTTCACCGTGGTGTTCACCGAGATGTGGATCAACCACCAGGTCGCCCCGAACACGCCGATCTTCGAGGCGAACCTCGGCGAACGCGTCGAGTTCATCTGCATCGGGCACGGCAACCTGATGCACACCTTCCACCTGCACGCGCACCGCTGGGCGGACACCCGCACCGGCATGCTCACCAGCGCGACCGACAACGCCCCGATCCTCGACAACAAGACCCTGGACCCCGGCAACTCCTTCGGGTTCCAGGTGATCGCCGGTGACGGTGTCGGGCCGGGCGCGTGGATGTACCACTGCCATGTCCAGCAGCACTCGGACGACGGCATGTCCGGGGTGTTCCTGGTCCGCAACGCCGACGGCGGGATGCCCGCGGGCGCGCAGGAGGCGATCGACCGCTTCAAGGGACATCAGCACACCACCACGTCCACTCCGGACGCCACCGGGGCTTCGGCCCACCACCACCAGTCTTGAAAGGAGCGAGAACTTGAGACGAGTGTTTTCGCAACGTCGGCTCCGCAGACGGTCACTGGCCGCGCTGGCGGTCGGCGCCGTCGTCACCTCCGGGCTTCCGCTGGCCATCGCACCGGTGACCGCCGAAGCCGCGACGAACGTCCCGGTGAACGTCCTGGTCTTCCATGGCGCCGCCGCGGACCAGAAGGACCCCGTCTTGCGCGCCACGGACGCGATCGCGAGCCTGGGCCAGGCCAACGGCATCTCCGTTTCGTCCTCTTCGGACCCCGCGGTGTTCACCGCGGCCAACCTCGCGAAGTACCGCGGCGTCGTTTTCCTTTCCGCACAGGGCATCACGCTCAACCGTGACCAGGAAACCTCGCTGCAGAACTACATGAAGGCGGGCGGCGGCTTCCTCGGTCTGTCCGACGCCGCGCGGGCCCAGGACGGTTCGCAGTGGTTCTCCGGGCTGATCGGGGCCCGTCCGGTGGGGGCGCGTCCCACGCCGGAGGCGGTCGCCTCCATCACCGCGAGCGCGGAGAACCCGCCCAACGAGACCAAGGAAAAGCTCGCCGACAACAACGAGAACACCAAGTGGCTGGCCTTCCAGCCGACCGGCTGGGTCGCCTACAAGCTGGCCGCCCCGGTCGCCGTGAGCAGCTACGACCTCGTTTCGGCGAACGACTTCCCCGGCCGTGATCCCAAGAGCTGGACCCTGCAGGGCTCCAACGACGGGACCACGTGGACCGATCTGGACACTCGCACCAACGAGACGTTCGCCGACCGGTTCGTGAGCCGCAAGTTCACCTTCGCCAACACCACGGCGTACGCGAACTACCGGCTGAACATCACCGCCAACGCGGGTGACCCGATCATCCAGCTGGCCGATTGGAAGCTGTACAAGGACAACTCGACCACCCCGCCGCCGCCCGAGCCCGACCCGGCCCAGGCCACGGTCGACGTCCTCGACAAGGCGAACCCGGCCACCGCGGGCCTGCCGCAGAAGTGGGTGCGCACCGACCGGTGGCTGAACTGGGAGGTCAACCCGGTCGGCACCGTGCACACGGTCGCGCAGGTCGAGGAATCGACCTACAAGCCGGGAGTCGGCGCGAACGGCGCCTTCCACCCGATCTCGTGGTGCCGTGACTACGACGGCGGCCGCTCCTTCTACAGCGGCATGGGCCGGACCGAGGCGAGCTACGGTGAGGCCCAGTTCCGCAGCCACATCCTCGGCGCGCTGAAGTGGACCACCGGCATGGTGCGCGGTGACTGCAAGGCGGGTATCGCGGCCAACTACAAGGTCGAACGCCTGACCGCGGTCAACCAGCCTGGCCAGATGGACCAGATCGGCGAGCCGCACGGCCTCACCATCGCGCCGAACGGCCGGGTCTTCTACATCGGCCGCGCGGCCTGCGCCGGCAACGTGGTGCCCGCGCCGAACGACTGGACCAACCCCGAGATCGGCGCCGGCTGCGGCACGATCCACCAGTGGGACCCGGTCACCAAGAAGCCGAAGCTGCTCACCACGCTGAAGGTGATGGGCAACCGCGGCAGCGGCGACGAACTGGTCAAGAACGAGGAAGGCCTCCTCGGTCTCGTGCTGGACCCGAAGTTCAGCGAGAACGGCTGGATGTACGCCTACTGGATGCCGCACTCGTCGGTCGACATCGACAAGCGGATCGGGAAGCGCACGGTCTCGCGGTTCACCTACGACCTGAAGAACCAGACGCTGGACCAGGCGACCCGCAAGGACCTGCTGTCGTGGGACGTCCAGGTCCACAGCTGCTGCCACGCCGGTGGCGGCATGGACTTCGACAAGGACGGGAACCTCTACATAGGTTCCGGTGACAGCAACTCGTCGCAGGGTTCCAACGGGTACTCCGGCAACAACTGGACCCAGGACTACAAGGGCGTTTCGTTCCAGGACGCGCGCCGCACCGCCGGTAACACCAACGACCTCAACGGCAAGATCCTGCGGATCCACCCCGAGGCCGACGGTACCTACACCAACCCGGCCGGCAACCTGTTCCCCGAGGCGAACGACCCCGGGAACAAGACCAGGCCCGAGATCTACGTGATGGGCGTGCGGAACATCTCGCGTCTGCAAGTCGACAAGAAGACCAACTGGCTGACCGCCGCCTGGGTCGGCCCGGACGCGACCTCGCCGAGCCCGGAACTCGGCCCGGCCAAGTACGAGACCGCCACGGTGATCACCGAGGCGGGTAACCACGGCTGGCCGTACTGCATGGGCAACAAGCAGCCGTACCGCGACCGCAGCAGCACCGACGCCGCGGTGCTCACCGGCTGGTACGACTGCGACAACCCGGTCAACACCTCGCCGCGCAACACCGGCCTGGTGAACCTGCCGCCGATCAAGAAGAACATGATCTGGTACGCGCCGGACGGCGGCGGGCCGGTGTTCCCCAACCGCCCCAACAGCTCCGTCCCGTCGTACAACGCGGCCGAAGCCACCTACACGCAGCCCTACCTCAAGGGCGGCGGCCAGGCGGTCATGACCGGCCCGACGTACCACCGCGAACTGGTCAACACCAACAGCGGCGTCGCGTGGCCGTCGTACTGGAACGACAAGTGGTTCATCGGTGACCAGAGCAACGGGCAGAACCGGATCGCGGTCACCCTCGACCCGAGCGGTGTCGCGAAGCAGGATCCGCCGGTGTTCGCCGAGACCGTGCGGCAGATCATCCCGACCGGCGGCGGCGACACCAAGCTGAACCAGTGGATGGACGCCAAGTTCGGGCCGGACGGCGCGCTGTACGTGCTCGACTACGGCGGCGGCTTCTTCACCCTGACCAACAACCAGAAGCTGCTGAAGATCAGCTACACCGGCGGCGAGGCCACGCCGTCCGCGGCGGCGGCGTCGACCATGGTGCAGAACAAACCGCTCACCGCGGCCTTCACCGGGTCGAAGTCCGGCGGCGTCTCCTACAAGTGGGAGTTCGGCGACGGCACGATCTCGACCCAGCCCGACCCGCGGCACACGTACCCGCGCACGGGTCTGTACACCGCGAAGCTGACCGTGACCTACGCGGACGGCGAGACGGTGACCACGCGGAACTCGGTGAGCGTCGGCTGTCTCGTGGCGGATTCCAGCGCCACGGTGACCATCGGGGACACCGACACCGGGGTGACCAACCGGAACGCCGGTGGTGGCTGCACGGTCGACGACATGATCGACGACGAGAGCACGTGGACCTCCCACGCCGGTTTCGTCAACCACGTCACCCAGGCCGTGGACCGGCTGGGCGACCTCGGCGTGCTGAACGCGGCCGAATCGGACAAGATCAACGCCGCGGCCGCCGCGTCGCCCATCGGCAACCCGGGCGTCACCGGCTACGACGCGATCTACGACGGCACCGCCGCGTCGTTCCGCAACTGGTCGCAGGCGCCGTCCGGGCAGTTCGCCATCCAGCCGGACGGGTCACTGCGACCGTCCGGTGGGCTGGGGATGCTGTGGTACTCGGCGAAGCAGTTCGGCAACTTCTCGGTGAAGCTGCAGTTCAAGGACATCGCGCCGACCGGCAGCGCCAACAGCGGTGTGTTCGTCCGCTTCCCGGATCCGCGCACTCCGCTGGAGCAGCGTCCGCCGGGCAGCTGCGGCACAGTCGGTTCGGCGAGGACGTCGCAGGCCTGGGTCGCGATCTACTGCGGCCACGAGGTGCAGCTGTACGACGGGGCCACCGGTGAGCCGCAGAAGACCGGGTCGATCTACAACTTCGACCCGCGGCCGCTGGACCAGGCGGGCGTGAAGCCGAAGGGGACCTGGAACGAGTACGAGATCAAGGTCGTCGGGCAGAAGTACACGATCATCCGCAACGGCGTGGTGATCAACGAGTTCGAGAACGCGCCGGGGATCCAGTCGTCGCGGGCGGGCGATCCGTCCACCGACTTCCGGCAGTTCGTCAGCGGGTTCATCGGTCTGCAGAACCACGGTGACAACGACCTGATGGAGTTCCGCAACATCCGGGTGCGGCAGCTGTAGCGCGAAAACCGGCCGGGCGCGCCTCCCTCGCGCCCGGCCGGTCTCCCTTGTACGGAAGGTTTCCCTGCGATGTCCCCAAGAACCCTCGTCGTGGCCCTGGTGGCCGCGGCACTCGCGCTGGCAGGCCTGGTGTTACCGGGCTCGTCCGCTCCCGCCTCCGCCGCGCCCGTCCAGACCCTGGAATGGACCGCGGGCGACAGCACCGACCACTACCTCAGCGCGCCGTCCACCGCGGTGGCCGGTGAGACCACGATCGTCTTCAAGAACACCGAAGAGCTCGGCTCGACGATGTCGCACACGCTGACGTTCGACACCTCGACACCGGGCTACAACCACGACGTCAACCTCAACATCCTCGCCAACCCCTACGACGACAAGAACGGCGTGCACCAGGCCACGGTGACGCTGACCCCGGGCAAGTACCGGTACTACTGCACGATCCAGGGCCACACCAAGATGATGGGCGAGTTCGTCGTCACCGACGGCGGCGGCGCCGACACCACCCCGCCGACCGTGACCGCGAACGTGACCGGCACCAAGGACACCGCCGGGAACTACGTCGGTTCCGCGACGGTGAACCTGACCGCGTCGGACAGCCAGTCCGGAGTGGACAAGGTCGAGTACCAGCTCGACGGCGGCGCCTGGACCGCGTACACCGCACCCGTGGCGGTTTCCGCCGCCGGTTCGCACATGGTCCACTATCGCGCTTCCGACAAGGCGGGCAACGTCTCACCGGAAGGGATGTCGTCGTTCACCGTCGTCACCGGGCAGCCCGGCGACACGACACCGCCGACCGTGACGGCCGAGGTGACGGGGACCAAGGACGGTTCGGGGAACTACCTCGACACCGCCACCGTGAAGCTCACCGCCGCCGACGCTGGCTCGGGCGTCGACAAGGTCGAGTACAAAGTGGACGAAGGCGCGTGGACCGCGTACACGGCTCCGGTCGCGGTCACCGCGCCCGGGATGCACATGGTGTCCTACCGTGCATCGGACAAGGCGGGCAACGTCTCGCCGGAGGGCATGGCGCATTTCACGATCGTCAGCAGTGACACCACCGCGCCGACCGTGACCGCCGAGGTGACCGGGACCAAGGACACCGCCGGGAACTACGTCGGCAAGGCGACCGTGACGCTCACGGCCACCGACGCCGGCTCGGGGGTCGGCAAGGTCGAGTACAACCTGGACGGCGGCCCGTGGCTCACGTACTCGGCGCCGCTCGCGCTGACCGTCGTCGGCGCGCACACGGTGAAGTACCGCGCCACCGACAAGGCGGGCAACGTCTCGGCGGAAGGCACGTCGACGTTCACCATCGTCGAAGGCGACGACAGCACCGCACCGGTCGTCTCCGCGGTGGTGAGCGGTGATCTGGACGGAAACTGGTCGTACATCGAGGACGCGACCATCAACCTGACCGCGACGGACACCGGGTCCGGCGTGGACAAGATCGAGTACAAACTGGACGGCGGGGCCTGGACGGTCTACACCGCGCCGGTGAAGGTGACCGCGCTCGGCACGCACACGCTGACCTACCGCGCGTCGGACAAGGCGGGCAACGTCTCGGCGGAACAGGGCGGCGCGTTCACCATCGTCGCCGCGCCACCGGGGCCGGACGCCTGCCCGGACTCCGACCTCCGGGACACCGTGATCCTCGGCACGGCGGACAGCCAGGTCGAGAACCGGGACACCGGGAACGGCTGCACGATCAACGACGTGATCGACGACGAGTCGGACTACTCGTCGAACGACCAGTTCGTGACCTACGTGCGGGCCGTGACGCAGGAACTCCTCGACCGCGAGGTCCTCTCGTCGGACGAGCGGAACCTGATCGTCACGGCGGCGATCGAGTCCGGCATCGGCGGCTCGACCGCCGAGCCCGAACCCCAGGAGAAGCCGGAGACGAAGAACCCCGGCATGAAGAAGACGGTGAAGACGCCGATCCGGGACGTCTGACCGAAGTCGGTTACCTTTCTCGCGTCGCGCTCGTCATGTCCATGACGGGTTCGGCGCGAGAAAGGTATCGACATGACCGGTGAGGCGCTGGCCAGCGCGTTCGAGGAGCAGCGCGGGCGTTTGGTGGCCGTGGCCCAGCGGATGCTCGGGTCCCGCACGGACGCCGAGGACGCGGTCCAGGAGGCCTGGCTGCGGCTCGCCCGCCAGGACGCCGACACGATCGACAACCTGTCCGGCTGGCTGACCACCGTCGTCGGCCGCGTCTGCATCGACGTCCTGCGCTCCCGCAAGACCCGTCCCGAGGACTCCTACGACGAGCCGCCCGAGCTGCTGGTGCTCGAAGACTCGCCGGAAGAAGACGCGCTGCTCGCCGAATCGGTCGGGGTGGCGCTGGTCGTGGTGCTCGACACCCTCGGCCCGGCCGAGCGGCTGGCGTTCGTACTGCACGACCTGTTCGCGGTCTCGTTCGCCGAGATCGGCGAGATCCTCGGAAAGTCCGCGGACGCGGCCAAGATGCTCGCCAGCCGGGCCCGCCGGAAGGTGCGGGGCCAGCGTCCGGCCGACGAGCCGCGGCAACGCGCCGTCGTCGACGCGTTCCTCGCGGCCGCGCGCGAAGGGGACTTCGAGGGACTGCTGGAGATGCTCGACCCCGACGTCACCTGGCGCTCGCGGAGCCGTCACGGCGAGGTCGTGCGGCTCGGCGCGGCCGAGGTGGCCACGCGGGTCCAGCGCGGAGCGCGCGCCGCCGGCACCACCCGGCCCGCACTGGTCAACGGCAAACCGGGGATCGTGTCGTGGAGCCGGACGGGCAAGCTGCTGGGCGTGATGACCTGCACCATCGTCGACGGCCGTATCGTCGAAATCGACTCCGTCAGTGATCCACGTCGCCTCGCGGCCATGGGTGTTACCTCTCGGGAGTCCTCCTCGTCGAAGTAAGTGAAGACCGACGAGAAGGAGAAATCCCATGCAGGCAAGGCTCGAATTCCTCAAGACCGCTCTCGCGCCGAAGCTGGTGAAGCACCTCGTCTCGGCCGCGAAAGTCCTCGACGGCAGCGAACTTCCTTTGGTGACAAGGGAACTGGTGAATATCCGGGCCAGCCAGATCAACGGCTGCTCGGGCTGCCTCGACATGCACACCAAGGACGCGGCGCACGCGGGGGAGACCACGACCCGGCTGAACCTGGTCGCGTGCTGGCGTGAGGCGACGGTTTTCACCGAGGCCGAACGCGCCGCGCTGGAACTCACCGAGCAGGGCTGCCGTCTCGCCGACGGCAGCGGTGTCACCGACGAGGCGTGGGCGGCCGCCGCCAAGCACTACGACGACGAGCAGCTCGTGGCGCTGGTGACCCAGATCGCGCTCATCAACGCCTTCAACCGGCTGAACGTCATCACCCGGCAGCCCGCCGGGGACTACACGCCCGGCCAGTTCGCGGCGCACTGATGGAGACCGCGCTGTGGATCGTCGCCGGCCTGCTGGCCGTGATGTATCTCGTGTCCGGCGTCGGGAAACTGTTCCTGCGAAGGGAAACGATCGCCGGGGTGGCTTCGGGTGCGGGATGGGTGCTGGATTTCAGCCCCGGCACGGTGAAGTTCATCGGGGTGGTCGAGATCCTGGGCGCGGTCGGCCTCGTGGTTCCCGCGCTGCTCGACATCGCCCCGGGGCTGGTGCCGCTCGCGGCACTGGGGTTGGCGCTGGTCATGGCGGGCGCGCTGGTCGTGCGGCTGCGTCGCCGCGAGCCCCTGATCGCGTTGCTGGACCTGGGTTATCTCGCGTTGTGCGCTTTCGTCGCCATCGGGCGCGCCTGAAGTACATGAAGGCCCCCATCCTTGCGCCTAAGTGCAGGATGGGGGCCTTCATGTACTTACGGGATCAGGTGCGCTGTTTCGACCGTCCGAGGATGCGACGGCGGCCGTGGCCGTTCGTGCGTTCCTCGTGCAGTTCCTTCAGCGACAACATCATCGCGTCTTCCTGCTTCATCAGCGGGTCGTTGCGCAGATCCTTCCAGACCGACACGCACAACCCGACCATCACGAACACGAACGGCACCGCGATCAGGATGGTGAGATTCTGCAACCCGGTCAGCGCCTTGTTCCCGCCGACCAGCAGCATCACCGCCGCGACGGCGCCCATCAGCACGCCCCAGAAAATGACGACACCCTTCTTCGGGTGCACGCTCCCGCGCTGGGACAGGGTTCCCATCACCACCGACGCCGCGTCCGCGCCGGAGACGAAGAAGATGGACACCAGGATCATCACCAGGATCGCGATCGGGACGAACCACGGCAGGGTTTCGAGCAGTTCGAACGTCGCCGACTGGGCACTGCCCGCGCCCGCGATATCCGTGCCTGCCCGCTGCCTGCTGATCGCCGCGCCACCGAAGATCGCGAACCAGATCAGGCTCACGATGCTCGGGATCGCGATGACACCGAAGATGAACTGCCGGATGGTGCGGCCGCGCGAGATCCGCGCGATGAACATGCCGACGAAGGGCGTCCACGAGATCCACCACGCCCAGTAGAAGACCGTCCAGCCGCCGAGCCACGTCTGCATCTCGTCGCCACCGGTCATCCCGGTACGGCCGGACATTTCCGCCAGCTCGCGGAAATAGTCGCCGATCGCGCCGGGCACGATGTTGAGGATCAGCACGGTCGGCCCGACCACCAGCACGAACACCGCGAGCACCGCGGCGAGCACCATGTTGATGTTGGACAGCCACTGGATTCCCTTGGCCACCCCGGATACCGCCGAAGCGATGAACGCGATGGTGAGGATCGCGATGATCGCGACCAGCAGCCCCTTGCCGGGATCGTCGATCCAGCCGACGGCACCCATACCGCCACCGACCTGGAGCGCGCCGAGGCCGAGCGAAGCGGCGGAACCGAACAGGGTCGCGAAGATCGCCATGATGTCGATCGCCTTGCCCAGCGGGCCTTCGGTGCGCCGCTTGCCGATCAGCGGCGCGAACACCGAACTGATCAGCTGGGTGCGGCCCTTCCGGAAGGTGCTGTAGGCGATCGCGAGGCCGACGACGGCGTAGATCGCCCACGGGTGCACGGTCCAGTGGAACAGCGTCGTCGCCATCGCGGTGTGGACGGCTTCGTCGGAATTCGGTGCCGCGGTGCCCGGGGGCGGGCTCGCGAGGTGGGAGACCGGTTCGTACACACCGAAGAACATCAGGCCGATGCCCATGCCGGCACTGAACATCATCGCGATCCACGACGACGTCCGGAATTCCGGCAGTTCCTTGTCCCCGCCCAGCGGGATCCGGCCGTAGCGGCTTATGGCCAGACAGACCGCGAAGAGCACGAATCCGCTCGCGGTCAACACGAAAGCCCAGCCGCCGTAAGGGATCACGGCGTCGTTGAGGAGGGTCGACGCGACACTCGCGAGGCTCTCCGGGGACAGGACACCCCAGACGATGATCGCGAGCGCGAGCACCGCCGCCACACCGAAAACGGTCCGGTCGGTCTCGGCGGGGCGTTCGGCGGCGAGGTCGAGCGGGACGTGCTCATCGGGCGGGTGCCCCGGACCTGTCGTGTCCGGTGCGTGGGCGAGGTCTGTCGCGGTCTCCGCGACGACCTCTTCTTCCGCTTGTTTACCGTCCTGCGAACTCATGTTCAGACACGCGCCGATGACGGCGCGATCTCCTTCCGCCCGAGTTAACCCGTTTGCACCACTGCACCCTAACCAGAAAACTGGTAACCGGCAGAAAATGCGGGCGCAGAGGTTTAAACCGGTGATTGTGGGCCTGACCTCGGTGGATGCGAGCCGCGCCGACGATTCTCGGCGGGGAACGTGTCGCTCGTGACACCGGCGGTCAGGAGATCGGGCGAATTTCTCGTGGAGAGCCCTGCTGAACTGGGGTTACTTGGCGAGGATTTCCCCGCACCCCTCGGCTTTGAGGGATTTCAGACCGTGGCGCCTCCGCTCCAGAAGGGGCGGCCGAGCGGATCGCCACCCGCGGCGTCCGGGCGGCCTTGCCGCGTGTGATTGCGCTCCAGCAGGTAGGTGACGAGGGCGATCAGGGCGAGGGTGACGATGATTGCGGTCATGGCAGTAAGTTTGCGCTGCTCGACATCCTGCCAGAAGTGGCAGTTCTGTCGTTGTGCGACAAAATCCTGCCAGCTATGCTCCGGGCATGCTGAAGAGCGTCGCCGTGGTGCTGCTGGACGACTTCGCCGCCTTCGAGTTCGGCGTCGTCTGCGAGGTGTTCGGCTACGACCGCACCGATGACGGAGTGCCACTACTCGACTTCCGCGTGTGCGGGGAGCGGGCCGGAGAGCCGCTGAGCCTCGGGCACGGCGTCAAGGTCACCCCGGAACACGGTCTCGAAGCGACCGAAGACGCGGACCTCGTGGTCGTCCCCGCCTGCGACGTGCGCGACGAGTACCCGCCCGCGGTGCTTGAGGCGCTCCGTGCGGTTTCGGCGCGGGGAGCCACGCTGCTTTCGGTCTGCACCGGCGCGTTCGTGCTGGGCGCCGCGGGTCTGCTCGACGGGCGGCGGTGCACCAACCACTGGCGGCACAGCGCGAGATTCCGGAAGCGGTTCCCCCAGGCGCAGCTGGATCCGGATGTCCTCTTCGTCGACGACGGCGACATCATCACCAGCGCCGGAACGGCCGCCGGCATCGACGCGTGCCTGCATCTGGTCCGGCGCGAACTCGGCTCCGCCGCGGCCACCGCGATCGCCCGGCGCATGGTGGTGCCGCCGCAACGGGAAGGCGGGCAACGCCAGTTCGTCGAGGTGCCGATCCCGGAGTGCACCGGGGACAGCCTCCAGCCGGTGCTGACCTGGATGCTCGACACCATCGACCACGAACATCCCGTCGCCGAGCTGGCCCGCCGGGCCCGGATGTCCGAGCGCACCTTCGCCCGCAAGTTCGTCGCGGAGACGGGCACCACACCGCACCGATGGCTTTCGACGCAACGGGTTCTGCACGCGAGGTCCCTGCTGGAGGGGACGACGATGAGCATCGACGAGGTCGCGCGCCGCTGCGGCTTCGGCTCAGGAGCCTTGCTGCGTCACCATTTCCACAAGGTCATCGGCGTTTCCCCGCAGGACTACCGGCGAACTTTCGCGCCACAGCGCGTTTGACGCTCGCCGCTAGTCCTTCGGTGCCTTGTTGAACAGGCCGAGGGATTGCGCGAACGCCGCACCGCCCGCCAGGAAGACAAGCGGCAGCGTCTTGGCCCAGAACGCGCCGACGTCGAGCGAGATGAGCAATGCGAGCAGCCCGCCCGCCAAGGCGGTCAAGACGAGCATTCCGAGGGCGAGGCGGGGTTTCGAGACCATGTGTCCTCCAGGAAACGGGTTCGGAAGAGCAAGCCTCGCGAGGGTCTCGACGGGGAAAGAGGTCATTTTTGCCGCGCCCGGGAGTTCAGAGTGAGCCCCAGGCGCGAGCGCGTTCCAGCAGCCTGTCGCGGATGAGGGTCACGACCGGCCGCGCCGTGCCCGATCGGTGCGCGAGATAGATGGTGTTCAGCGGCGGCACTTCCGGGGTGTGCACGATCGAGACCGAGCCCGCTTCGAGCGCGGCCGCGGCGATGTAGCGCGGCAGCACGCTCGCCCCGGCACCCGCGACGACCACGGAGAGGATCGCGCGGAGATCGGGCACGACCATCGCGACGCGGTTCGGTGGCCGCCGCCCGAATTCACTGCGCCAGTAGCGGCGGATGATCGGCAGATCGCCGGCGTAGGCGATCAGCGGCAGATGGGCCAGTGCCGCCACCGGATCGGTGGCGAGCAGCGCGGGATCGACGCTCCGGGCGAGCGCGGGGGCGGCGACGAGCACGAATTCCTCGTCGATCAGCGGAACCGCGGTGACGCCGCGCTGCCGCGGCCGGACCGACGAGATGACGAGGTCCAGACGCGCGGCTTCGAGGGCGGACAGGAGTTCGTCGGCGAGCCCGAGGGTGACGGTGAGCCGCAGCCCGCGTTCGGTCAGCGGGGCGAGCGCGGGCAGGAACCGTGTCGCCATGCCGTCGCTCGCGCCGCCCAGTGCCACTTGTTCGCGGTACTGGACCTCGTCGTCGCCCGCCGTCAGGGCGCCCCGCAGCTCGTCGATCCTGGTGCCGATCCTGGCGGCGAGTTCGGCCGCGCGAGCGGTCGGCGCCGCACCCTGCCGTGACCGGACGAAGAGCTGCTCGCCGAGTTCCTCTTCGAGCTTGAGCAGCTGCCCGGTGACCGCGGGCTGGGTCAGGCCGAGCTCCGTGGCGGCCGCGGAGAGCGAGCCGAGGCGGTAGATCGACAGAAAGGTCGCTAGCCGGTCCAAGCTAGGCATACAAGCCGCCTTCCATAAGAAATCTTATGGATAGTAGCCGCCGGCACGGAGTATCGGCCGCGAAGTCCCCGTTGAAGCGGGCAGTGGGGCACAACGCCCCGGACAACGAAAGGAACAGTCATGTCGCGGATCCTCATGATCGTCTCGGCCGCGGACCACGTGCGGCTCACGGACGGCGTCGACCACCCGACCGGGTTCTGGGCCGAAGAGGTCGCCGAGTCGCATCGGGTGCTCGCCGCGGCGGGCCACCGGGTGGACATCGCGACGCCGTCCGGGCTCCGGCCGACCGTCGACCCGATCAGCCTCGACGAACGCGGCGGTGTCGACCCCGCGGAAGGCGCGAAGTTCGCCGAGTACCTCAACGGGCTCGACCTGTCGGCACCGCTCAAGCTCTCCGACGCCTCGGCCGACGCCTACGACGCCTTCTACCTGCCCGGCGGACACGGCCCGATGACCGACCTGGTGGACGACGCCGACCTCGGCGCCCTGCTGAACGAGGCCGACGCGCGGGGCAAGACCATCGCCGCGCTCTGCCACGGACTCGCCGCCTTGCTCAGTGCGCGCCGCGAGGACGGCTCGTTCACCTTCGCCGGCCGCTCGATGACGTCGTTCAGTGACGAGGAGGAACGTCAAGGCGGGCTGGGCGAGAAGACCCCCTTCTTCGTCGAGACGCGGCTTCGGCAGCAGGGCGCGATCGTCACCCCGGCGGCCGCCTGGTCGAGCGAGGTCGTCGTCGACGGAAACCTTGTCACCGGCCAGAACCCGCAGTCCAGTGCCGCGACCGCGGAACGGGTGGTGGCGCGGCTGAAGACGGCGTGAGTTTGCGTCGCGGCCGGATCCGAGCATACGATCAGGGCAGTCGTACAGGACGAACGCCCTAGGAGATGACGGTGGCAGGATCCCCGGCCGCGGCCCGCGGCAGGCTCGTTCGGCAGCGGTTGCTCGAAGCGGCTGTCGCACTCGTGCCCGAACTCGGGTGGTCCGCGGTCAGTACCCGGATCTTGGCCGAGCGCGCGGGTGTCACGCCGAGCGTCGTGCACTACCACTTCCCGTCGCTGCAGGCCTTGATGACCGAGGCCGTGCTCGGCGCGATGCGCGAAGTCGCGGTCGCTTTCGAACCGGCGCTGGAGGCCGTCGAGACACCCGCGGACGCGGTGGACGCGCTGCTGGCGTCGGTCGGCGAATACTCCGGCACCGACCCGATGTCGTTGCTGTTCGCCGAGGCCTACCTCGCCGCGACCCGCGATGACACCTTGCGCCAAGGCATCCGTGAGCTGCTCGCCGACCTGCGCGCCAGGTTCGGCGGGTGGCTGGCGCAGCGGGGAGTGGCCGACGCCGAGGACACGGCGGCGGTGCTCCTCGCCGCGGTGGACGGACTTCTGTTGCATCGGGCGCTCGGACCGGAGTCCGGCCGGATCGTCTCTCCGGCCGTCCTGCGCAGGCTGGTCGGCTGAACGAAAGGGAGGGACCCCATGAAGGTGGCGATCTGCGGTGCCGGGATCACCGGTCTGGCGCTGGCGCACCGGCTCGCGACGCTGGACGTCGAGGTCGTGGTGCTGGAACGGGCCGCGGGCCCGCGGGAACAGGGCTACATGATCGACTTCTTCGGTCCCGGCTTCGACGCCGTCGAGGAGATGGGTCTGCTGCCTCAGGTCGAAGACGCGGCGTATCGGGTGGACGAGGCGAGTTTGCTGGACGAGCGTGGCCACCGCCGCGCGGCGATCGACTACGTCCAGTTCGCCAAATCGGTGCGGGGGCGGCTCTGCAGCATCATGCGACCGGATCTGGAGCGGGTCCTGCGTACCGGCCTTCCGTCCACAGTGGACGTCCGGTTCGGCGCCGGGGTCACCGGCGTCGAGGACCTCGGCGACCGGGTTCGGATCGCCCTGGCGGACGGCGAGACGCTCGATGCCGATCTGCTCGTCGGGGCCGACGGGATCCATTCGACCGTGCGGCGGCTGGTCTTCGGTGAAGAGAGCCGGTTCTTGCGTCATCTCGGGTTTCATACGGCGGCCTTCGTTTTCGAGGACGAGGAGATTCGCGCGCGGGTGGGGGAGCGGTTCTGCCTGACCGACACCGTCGGGATGCAGATGGGTTTCTACGGTCTCCGTGACGGCAAGCTCGCGGCGTTCGCCGTGCACCGCACGACGGATCCGGCCCTGCCGGCCGACGCGCGAGCGGCGCTGCGCGCGACCTACGGTTCGCTCGGCTGGGCGGTGCCGAAGGCACTCGACCTGTGCCCGCCTTCCGGCGAGGTGTACTACGACCAGGTCGCGCAGATCGAGATGCCTTCCTGGAGCCGCGGGCGGGTCGTGCTCGTCGGCGATTCTTGTTATGCCGTCTCCCTTCTCGCCGGTCAGGGCGCTTCACTGGGTATCGCGGGCGCGTTCGTACTGGCCGAACAGCTCACCCGGGCGCCCTCGATCGAGACCGCGCTCTCGGAGTACGAGCGCCTGGTCCGCCCGGTGGTGACCGAGAAACAGCAGGTCGCCCGCCGGGGCGCGCGATGGTTCCTGCCCGCCAACCGATTCCTCCTCCTGGCTCGCCGGGTGTTCCTTCGCGTGGCCCGGCTCCCGGGACTCGAACGACCGCTCGCGGCCGCCGTCACCGGCAAGTCGACGGCGCTGGTGACGAACCTGAAGCGCGGGGCCGAGATCCGGAGCCGGTGACTTTTCGGCACGGCTCGATGGAGGCCCGACGTCGCCTGGCGACGTCGCCTGGCGACTCGGTTCCGGAAGCTTGTCGGGATCGGCCTATGTCCTGAGGTGCATGGTGTTGCGTCGTGGTGTGCTGGTGGGGTCGAGGTAGGTGGGTGGGGTGAATTCGGGGAGTCCGTCTTGGGCGATCTGGACTTTCCATTCATTGCGGTGGATCAGCCGGTGGTGTTTGGTGCAGAGTAGGACGAGGTTGTCGATTTTGGTTTCGCCGTGGTGTCGCCAGAACACGATGTGGTGGGCGGTGCAGCGGGGTACGGGCATGTCGCAGCCGGGGAAAGCGCAGCCGCCGTCACGAATGGTGAGCGCGTATTTCTGGGCCAGGGAGACGGTGCGTTTGGAGCGGCCGATGTCCAGCGGTTCGCCCGCCGTCCCGAGAACCCCGGGCCGGACGCGGGAGTCACAGGCGAGGATTCTCGCGTCGGTGGCGCTGATCGGCCCCACCAGATCCAGATGGGCTTCACCAATATCGCGGATCAGCTCGTCGTAGGACATGGTGATGAGGATGTGGGTGGCTTCGCCGGCTTGGCCGGGAAGATTCCGGCTGGTGGTCTTCAACCGCACGTAGTCGGTGAAGGCATCCCCGTAGCGTTCGTCCTGAGTCCGGGAGTCCCGCACCCCGTCGACGGCCTTGTGCGGCTTGGCCATCGGATCCAGGTCCGACTTCAACCGGGCGTAGGTTTCCAGATCTAGCCGTGCTTTGAGGCCCAAGGTGCCGTCGCGGTGCTTGACGAACCGTAGCTCCGGCCGGGTCTCCTTCGGGTCCTCGTTGCGGGGTTCTTTGCCGTCGGGGTCGAGTTTGTCGAGCAGGCGGCGTCCGGCGCTGGCGATCTGCCGTGGCCCGGCACACCGGGCCAGCTCGACCAGGATCTTCTCCCCGTTCCGGACGTCTTCCTCAGGCACGGTGGAGGGAATCCGGGCGAGGGTCTTGATGATGGCGTCGATCTGCGACCCGCCGATCGCACCCTCCGCCGCCGCCTCAGCCGTCAACGGCGCCAAGGGTGGCTCGGGGTCGCCACCGATCGTCGGGCTGGGGTGCAGGGCGAGCACCCGATCGGCACGGGCGTCGGCTTCCTTCTCCGACACCAGGAAATCCTCGTAGATCAGCCCCGCCAACGTCGAATGACCCGAACAGCCGCGTATCCCGCGGGAATTGATTTCCGCGAGGATCGCGTTCTGCTCGGCATCCAACTGACGTTTCAACACTTCGAGTTCTTGTTTGCGGGCGTGCAGCGTCGCCGTGTCGACGCGCCACCACTCGGTGGACGTCTTCGGAGAGGCATCGTCGCTGGACACAAGATCAACGCTACGCCGAATCGAACACCCGTGCTATAGCATATTCAGACTATATCGCGCCCAATAAAACGGTGGTCCGTCGTCAACTCTTCTTGAGTGGTGTCCGCTCATTCACGGGCCGTGGAGTTCGGTCTCCCAGGGCTGGAATGGCGGCTCGACCTCGTAAGTCGGATCGCACAAGCGGCGAATCCATTGGGCGGCACGGTACTGCGCGTCCCCGTCGTTCAGCACCTTGCCCTCTTCGTCGACTTCCAGCACATTGCCATAGATCGCGAAGACCTGCTCCAAGGACGAACCGAACTGGAAGAGAGCCGGTCGGTAGTCGAAACCGTCAAGCAAGTCAACGTCGATGGTGCCGTTGGCCAAGTAGAAGGCGAAGAACCGAAGCGAAGCACGCACGTCGACAGGAAGATGTCCCACCAGTACATCATGCCTGCCGGCCGCATCGCCTCGGTAATCGGCCGCGATCACCAGGTGGGGTGCGCGGAGACGCCTCCGTCCACGGTGAGGTTGTGCCCGGTGATCCACGCCGCGAGCGGCGAGGCGAGGAACAGGCAGGCGTTCGCGACGTCGCCGGGGGTGCCGAGCCTGCCCAAGGGCGCGGCCTGGCGCCACCGGCGGACGCCCTCCGGCCAAGCGTCGCCGAGGCCGGGCCGGTCGATCAGGCCGGGGGAGACGGCGTTGACGCGCAGTCCTCGCGACCCGTATTCGAGCGCGGCGGCGCGGGCGTGCATGACCAGGGCGGCCTTCGCGCTGCTGTAGTGCGCGTGTCCCGGTGCGGGCTGGGCCGCTTCGATCGAGGCGATGTGGATGACACTGCCGCCGTTCATCACTTCGGCCGCGGCCTGGGTGCATGAGAACGCGCTGGTGAGGTTCGCGTCGAGGATGGCGCGCCAGCTCTCCGCCGACATCTCGGGCAGAGGTTCGATCGGCTGCACGCCGGCGTTGTTGACCAGGGTGTCCAACCGTCCGGTCCAGCCCGCGGCGGCGGCCACGAGCCGTCGGCATTCGCCGTCGTCGGTGAGGTCGGCGGCGAACGTCTCCGCGGTGCCGCCTGCCTCCTGGATCCGCTCGACGACGGCTAGCGCCGAGGCCTCGTCACGGTGGTAGTGCACGGCGACGGCACTGCCCGCCTCGGCGAAGCGCAAGGCGATGCCGCGGCCGATCCCGCCGCTGGCCCCGGTGACGAGGGTGGTGGTACCGGTCAGGTCGAGCATCGAGAACCCTTTCAGGCGAGACGGCGGCGGATCCACCAGAAACAGAATCCCGCGAGACCGAGGGCGAGCGCCAGATATATCGCGCTCTCGATCCATTGGAACGGCCAGAATCGCGTCGGCGGGTGGTAGATCAGATGCTGTCGATAGCCGAGCCGGTTGATTTCGGCCAGGCACAGGTCCATCGGATCGGCTCCGGTGCCCCGGCCGCCGGGCGGCGCGGACGGCGAACACGGGCCACTGGAGGTCGGCATGGTGACGTTTTCGACGGGTTTTCCTGAAGGGTCGACGGTTTCGCCTGCCAGCAGCCAGCCGCCCGGATCCGGTGCCTTCGCTTCGAAACGCAGCACCCCGGTGTTCGGGTTCCGGCCGATTCCATCCACAGTGGACGGAGAGAGTTCGACGGTCGCGTCGATCGAGGGCAGCAGATGGGGCCGGACGACGATCGGCACGGCGACCTGGATCACCGCGAACGCGGCCAGCGTGACGGCCATCGCGGGCAGGCTGCGGCGCACCAGCATGCCGATGGTGACACCGAGTGCGAAGGCGAACGCCGAGTACGCGATGGGGACGACACCGCGCGCGTCGAACACCATCGCCGAAAGCCGCGGGAAATCCTTCACGGCGGCCTGTTCGAAGGTGCGCGCCCACCAGGTCACCGCCAGGCTGCTCACGCCACCGGCGAGCATCGCGGCCGCGCCGGTGATCCCGAGTTTCACCGCCAGCCACCGCGTCCTGGTGACGCTCTGGTTCCAGATCAGCCGGTGTGTCCCGGTCTCGAGTTCGCGGGTGAACAACGGCGCGCCCCAGAAAAGGCCGATGAGCGCGGGCAGCAGGAGCACGAGCGCGGTGACGGCCAGAAAGGTGTTCTGGTGGTCGTTGAGGAATCGCTCGACGAAGTCGTCGCAGGCGGAGGTGTCGCCCGCGCAGGTCGCGATCCCGGTGGCGTACTCGCCGGAGATGGCCGGCCCGGTGACGGCCAGGACGAGCGCGAGCACCGCCAGCGCTCCGAACACGGCCGCCGCCGGGAGCCGGAATTGACGCCAGGTCAGCCAGATCATCTCCGGACCTCCAGGATCCGCCGGTGGTTCGTGGTGGTTTTGGTCAGATAGGCCAGGACGAGGTCTTCGAGGCTCAGCTTGCTCACCGTCCAGACCGGATCGTGGATCGGTTCCCCGGTGCGGACGACGAAGGTGCTTTGGACGTCCGTATGGCTTTCCGAGACCACGTGCTGGCTCGACGGGAGCCTGGCGGCGTCGCGGCGCGGGCCGGTCAGGCGGTGGTGGGTGGCAAGCAGGGTCTCGACCTCGCCGGACACCTGCACGCGGGAATCGATGAGCACGATCAGGAAGTCGCAGGCGCGTTCCAGATCCGAGACCAGATGGGACGACAGCACCACGTTCAGCTCCTGCTCGACGGTGGCTTCGAGCAGCCCCTGCAGGAATTCGCGGCGCGCCAAGGGATCGAGCGCGGCGACGGGTTCGTCGAGGATGAGCAGTTCCGGCCGTTTCGCCACGCCGAGGGTGAGGGCGAGCTGGGCACGCTGGCCGCCGGAGAGTTTTCCGGCCTTGCGCGCGGGATCGAGACCGAGGCGGGCGACGCGGTCCCTGGCCAGCGCGTCGTCCCAGCCGGGGTTGAGCCGCGCGCCGAGTCGCAGATGGTCTTCGACGGTGAGACCGGCGTAGGTCGGGGTGTCCTGTGCGACGAAGCCGACCTTGGCGAGCTGGGCCGGGCTGGCGCCGGGACGCCCGCCCAGCACGGTGATCCGGCCGGTGGTCGGCGGCAGCTGGCCGGCGGCCATGTTCAGCAGGGTGGTCTTGCCCGCTCCGTTGGGGCCGACCAGCCCGACCACGTGCCCGGCCGGGATGTCCAGCGTGCATTCGGAGAGCGCCCAGTTCTTGCCGTATCTCTTGCCGAGACCCTCGGTCCGCAGGACGGCGGTCATGCTATTTCCTCCTCGGCGACGGTCCGAAAGGTCGTCATGAACAGCGCCTCGATGCTCTCGTCGTCGAGCCCGGCCTTGCGGGCCTTGCCCAGCCACCGCTGCAGCTCCATCCGCAGGGGACCGTGCGCGGCGAGTGATCCGTCGGTGAGCGTCGCCGTCACGAAGGTGCCGACGCCCGGCCTCGCGGCGACGAGGCCTTCGTGTTCGAGCTCGCGATACGCCTTGAGCACGGTGTTGGGGTTGATCGCCAGCCGGGCGACCACTTCCTTGACCGTCGGCAGCTGGTCGCCTTCGTCGAGCAGGCCCAGCCGCAGCGCCTGTCGCACCTGGCGGACGAGCTGCAAGTACGGCGACAGGCCGGAGTGATCCTCGAGGTGGAACTCGATCATGGTAACTCCATTTATCTAGTTACCTAGTACTATAGAGGCATGGAGGATCGCGGTGTCAAGACGGAGAGATCGCGTTTAGCGGGCTAAACGCGTTTCCGCAGGGAGCGGGCACCTGCGACGGCGAGGAAGACCAAACCGGCCAGGATGTAGCAGTTCCCCAGCCACTGCTGGGTGGTCGTCCAGGTCTGGCCCGGGCGGTCGAAGGCCGGGAAGTACCGGAACGGAGCCGCGACGAAGATCGTGGCGACGACGCCGGTGACGGCGAGCCAGGCCGCCGCCCTGCGGCGATCCTGACGCTTGAGTACCGCGCAGGCGGCGGTGGTGAACAGCGCCGGGGCGATCCACACCCAGTGATGCGACCACGATGTCGGCGAGATGAGTAGGGCGAACGTCGCGTTCAGCAGCAGTGCCTGTACCGGCGCCGAGCGGTACATGGTCACCGTCACCAGCACCAGCAGCACGCCGGTGAGGACGATCCAGAGCGGCTTCGCGGCGGACTCGACGCCGAACCGGGCCAGCACGGCCTGCAGGGTCTGGTTGGTGTGAAAGGAAGTTCCGCTGATCCCGGACGCCCCGGCGAGGCCGCCGAACCAGTAGCGCGAGGAGGCCTCCGGCGCGACCGCGAACGCGACGGCCGAGGCGGCCACGAACGTGCCCAACGCCGTCAGTGCCCCGCGGAAGTCCTTGCGTACCAGGAAGAACAGCAGGAACGCCATCGGTGTCAGCTTGATGGCCGCGGCGAGACCGACTCCGATGCCCCGGTAGCGGCCCCGCGCCAGCAGGCAGTCGGCCGCGACGAGGCCCATGAGCAACAGGTTGATCTGCCCGAACCCGAGCGTCTGGCGGACCGGTTCGAGGAAGAGCGCCGGGGTGATCGCCAGCGACGCGACGAGCAGTGCCTTCCGCCGGTCCCCGGACGGCCACAGCGTGCGGGCGATCGCGTAGAAGGTGATGCCCAGCGCGGCCAGGCTGAGCGCGAAAAGCAGGAGCACCGCGCCCGTCCACGGCACCAGCGCCAGCGGGGTGAGCACCAACGCGGCGAACGGCGGATAGATGAACAGCAGGGGGATGCCGGCTTCGGAAAGCGGCAACGCGCCGTAGAGATCGCCGCCGCTCCACAGCGCGTCGACGCCGAAACGATAGATCTCGAGGTCGCTGTGGGAAGTGCCCGCCGTCGCCAAGGCCACGGCGCACGCCAGCGCCAAGGCGGCGAACGCGCCGAGCGACCACCGGGCCCGACCGCGCGACTTGGTGGGAGACATCGCGTGGTGACCCTTCGGACGTGCGTCGATGATCCCGACTGTACCGGGCGGGTGAGAAGCGACTTCCGTCGGCAGTCACGGCGCGAACATTGGTCTAGACTTTTCATTCCCAGTGTGGTGAAAGGGACCGGTCCATGCGCGGAACGACGGTGTTGCCGAGGACGCCTTGCCTGAAACCGAAGGCGGGGGAATTGCCACTGCATCGGCTGGAGGTCCGCGCGCCGGACGCCCTGCCGTTCACGGTCGGCACATTCGACACGATCGGGCCGATGTCGCGGGCGGCGTTCCCGCATCGGCACACCTTCTACGAAATCGTCCACGTCACCGGCGGCACCGGCGACCACGTCATCGATTTCACCCGCTGGGAATTGGGACCGCCGCAACTCGCGGTCATAACACCGGGGCAGGTACATCATTGGGATGCCCGCGATCTCAGCGGATTCGTCGTGCTGTTCACCGACGATTTCCTGCTCGAACATCCGTCGGATCGCGAAACCCTGCGAAGGCTCAGCCAGCAGCCGTGGCGGCTCGACGAGCGCGCGGCCGAGGAGACGGCGCGGATGGTCGCCGAACTCGACGAGGAATTCCGTTGTGGCGGACAGGGTACCGATTCGGTGCTGCGGGCCCTGATGCACGTGCTGATCGTGCGGGCGGGACGGCTTCCGGGGCTGGCGGATCCGCGTCCGCCCGCCAGAGCACAGGCGGTGGGCACGGAATTCGCGCGGTTGCTCGGCAGACCCGACCTCGGGCTCTGGTCGGTCGGCGCGCTCGCGGAACGGATCGGTGTCACGCCGGGATATCTCACCGACGCGGTGAAAACGGCGACCGGCCGGACGGCGGCACAACTGATGCGCGAGGCGAGGACCCGGGAGGCGAAACGGTTCCTGCGCGGCACGGATCTCACCGTGCGGCAGGTCGCCAGCCGGGTCGGTTTCGCGGATCCCGCCTATTTCTGCCGGTTCTTCCGGCGGGAAACGGGGTTGAGCCCCGGTGATTACCGCAGGACCGGTGACGCGCCCCCGGAGATTCACCACGACTGACCAGGTCAGTCCATCGTCCGCAGCTGATCTTCTCCATACCGTCGAGGGTGATTCCCGAAGCCCCCACGAGGAGCAGGTATGGACGAAGAAAACAAGCTCAGCCGGAAGACTGTGCTGAAGGCCGCGATCGCCGCGGGTGTGGCGGCTCCGGTCGCGTTGATCGGCGGCCCCGCTCTCGCACGCACCACCGTCGCGAGCGGCCAGGCACCCGAGCTGACCCCGTACTGCGACGACGGGGACGACCCGACCATTCCGCAGACCGAAGGTCCTTATTTCAAGCCGAATTCCCCGCAGCGCACCTCGCTCGTCACGGCGGGCACGCCGGGAACGCGGCTCACCGTGTCCGGCTACGTGTTCGGGCTCGGCTGCCTGCCGATCGCGCGGGCGCTGCTGGACTTCTGGCAGGCGGACGTCAACGGCGCCTACGACAACGTGGGGTACACCTTCCGCGGTCACCAGTTCACGAACGACAAGGGCGCGTTCTCGCTGAGCACCATCGTGCCCGGCCTCTACCCCGGGCGTACGCGGCATATCCACGTCAAGGTCCAGGCCCCCGGCAGGCCGGTGCTGACCACGCAGCTCTACTTCCCCAACGAGCCGCGCAACAACACCGACACGATCTTCGACCCGCGGCTGCTGATGACCGTCCGGGACGCGGGCACGGCCAAGGAGGCCGCGTTCGACTTCGTGTTGAACGTGCCGCAGACGCCGACGTCGACCTCGCGGCCGACCAGTACGACGCCGACGACGTCGACTTCGACCTCCAACCCGCCCGGCGGGACGACCTGGGCGGCGGGAACCGGCTATTCCGCGGGCGCCCGGGTCACCTACAGCGGTCGCGGTTACGTGTGCTTGCAGGCGCACACCGCCCAGCCCGGCTGGGAGCCGCCGTCCACACCCGCGTTGTGGCGCGCGGAGTGACGGACAGCCGCTGCGGAGGGAGATAAACGCGGGTGGATTCCCGCCTTCGGGTCCCACACCCGGCGGCGGGGTCCACCCGCTTCTCGTGGGGTGAGGAAAACCCCACCCCAAGTAGGAGCTTTGCTTCAATGCGCCGCCACCGTTCCGTCGACGATGATCGATTTCGACAGCGGAACGAAGGGGTGAGCGGTATGACGGACGGCCGGAAACGGTGGGGAAGACGGGGATTGGTGGCCGCCGCGGTGGTGGTGACGGGTGCGGTTCTCGCTCCGCTCGTAAGCCCGGCGGTCGCGGACGAGGCGGCGGCCCGGCAGGATCCGGTGCGGTCGCTGGACCGGGCGGCGCATCCGCTGCGGACGACCGAGCCCGGCCGGAACAACGCCGATCTACGGGCGCTGGGCGGGATGATCGCCGACGCGAAGGTGGTCGGCCTCGGCGAGGCGACCCACGGTTCCCACGAATTCTTCACCATGAAGGAGCGGGTGTTCCGCTACCTCGTCGAGGAAAAGGGGTTCCGGGCCTTCGCGCTGGAGCTCAGCTGGTCCGCCGGCCTGGAGATCGACGAGTACGTCCAGACCGGGCGCGGCGACGCCCGTGAGATCGCGAAGCGCACGCTGGCCGGATCCCCGTGGGATCGTGAGGAGTTCGTGAGCCTGATCCGGTGGATGCGCGATCACAACCGCGCGCACCCCGATCGCACGGTGCACTTCGTCGGTGACGACCTCGGCGCGCCTTCGGTGAACGACGCCTTCTTCGCGCGGATCACCGACCACATCGGCCGGCACCATCCGGAGGCGCTGCCCCGGCTCAATGAGCTGTACACGGGACTGCGCCCGATCGACGACGCGTTCGCCTACGTGCGTAAACCCGTCGACGAGCGACGGCGGCTCGCCACGCAGGCGGAGCAGGCCTTCGAACTGGTCAAGGGGCTGACCGGGGCGGACGCCTACGGCTGGACCGAGCAGCACGCCCGGTTCGTCGCGCAGACCGCCCGCTTCCTCGCCGTCGACCTCGCGGATCCGAAGGGGCTGCCCGCGGCACAGATCCTGCGCGACCAGGCGATGGCCCAGAACGTCGCCTGGTGGCAGCGGCGGACCGGCCACAGGATCCTGCTCTCCGCGCACAACGCCCATGTCGCGTACATCCCCGACATGCCGGCGATCTACCCGAAGACCCAAGGCGCCTTCCTGCGCGAGACGCTGGGCCGCGGCTACCTGCCGATCGGGTTCAGCTTCGACCGGGGTTCCTTCCTGTCCAAGGACACCGCGGTGGGCGGCGAGTGGAAGCCGTTCTCCGTCCCGGCCGCGCCGTCCGGGACGAACGAGGACACCCTCGACCGGGTCCGGTTCGAGGACTTCTACCTGGACCTGCGCACCGCGCCGCCCGCCGCCCGCGCCTGGCTGGACACCGCCCGGCCCACCCGCACCATCGGCACGCTCTTCCCCGTCGACCCGGCGGACATCTCGCTCGGCCGCTCGTACGACGTCGTCATCCACCTGCACGACGTCCGTCAGGCCGATCTGAGAAGGTAGTGACGTCACGCCCGTTTAGGGGTTTTTAACCCGGTTTACCTGGCGTGCCGCGACGGATCTCGGTAGTAGTCGAAGTGTTCCGGTACCCCCTGTTCCAGTACCCAGCGGAGGAAATCCCTGATGTTCAAACGGATGCTCAGCGCCTTCGGGGTCGGCGGCCCGTCCGTCGACACCGTGCTCGACTCACCGCACGCCGTTCCCGGCGAGGTGATCACCGGCCAGGTCCGCATCCAGGGCGGTTCGAGCGACGCCCAGATCGAGGAGATCCTGCTCTCGCTGGTCACCCGGGTCGAGGTCGAGCGCGGCGACCACGAGCGTGCCGGGACCGCGGAATTCCTGCGGGTCAGCGCGGGCCGCAAGGTCCAGGTGACGGCGGGGCAGCTGACGACCGTCCCGTTCCGGATCGCCCTGCCGTGGGAAACGCCGATCAGCGCGGTGGGCGGGCGTGAGCTGCCGGGCATGGTCGTCGGCGTGCGCACCGAACTCGTCATCGCCGGCGCGCCGGACAAGGGCGACCTCGACCCGGTGCTCGTCGGGCCGCTGGAATCGCAGGACCGGGTGCTGGAGGCGTTCGGCGAGCTGGGCTTCTCCTTCCGCAGCGCCGACGTCGAGGCTGGGCAACTGCACGGTGTCCGGCAGGAGCTCGGGTTCTTCCAGGAGATCGAGTTCTTCCCGCCGTCGCGCTACGCCGGCCGGGTCGGCCAGGTGGAGCTGACCTTCGTCGCGAGCCCGGACGACCTTGTGGTGGTGCTGGAGGCGGACAGGCGCGGCGGCATGTTCCGCTCCGGCGGCGACTCCTTCGGCCGCTTCCACGTTTCGCACGAGGAGGCGCTGCGCACCGACTGGGCCGCGGCCATCGACGGCTGGCTGGCCAAGGTCGCCGAATCCGGCGGCGGGCACGCCATGTTCGGCGGGCATCAAGAGCACTACGGCCACGACTACGACCACCACGGTCACCACGGCAGGCGTGGTCCGGGGATGGGCGGTGTGGTCGCCGGTGCCGCGGCCGGTGTGGTCGGCGGCATGATCCTCGGCGAGGTCATGGAGGACATCTTCGACGGTGGCGACGAGGGCTTCGAGGAGTGATCCGGCTTTCTGGGCACACCGGCTCCGGTGTGCCCAGAAGTCACTTCGCCAGGACTCAGGTGTACCAGGTGGGCTCCGGAAGTTCGTTCAGCAGCGCGTAAGCACCGACTTCACGGCGTTTGTACGCCACCGGATCGTGCAGTGAGTGCGTCCGCAGATTCCGCCAGAACCGGTCCAGGCCGTATTTCGTGGCGCTCGCGCGGGCGCCGGTCAGCTCGAAGATCTTCGTGCCGATTTCGAGGCCGGTATCGATCACGCGCTGTTTGGCGGCGGCGACGAGAACCGCGATCTCGCCGCGTGCCTCGGGGGTCAGTTCCTCGCGCGGAGCGTGCAGCACGGCGGAGATCGCGGTCCCGGCCTTGTCCACCAGCGCCTCGGCGGCCCACAGCTTCGACTGGAGATCACCGTAGCCGTCGAGGATGTACCACTCCTCGCCGGCGGAGGGCTTGTTGTCGCCGCCGTACGGCCACGCCCGGGTGTGCTCGCGCGTGTACGCCAGCGCGGTTTCGAGCGCGCCTTGCGCGATGCCGAGATAGAAGTTGGCGAACACCAGCTGGATCGCCGGGACGTTGAGCGTGTTGTAGGTCAGCGGGCGGAACTTCTTGTCGACGTAGCCCGCCGCGCTCGCCCACGGGACGCGCACGTCGGTGATGGTCACGCTGCCCGATTCGGTGAGCCGCTGGCCGATGTTGTCCCAATCGTCGTGGAAGACGATTCCGTCCTGTTCGGACGGGACGATCGCGAAGATGTGGTCCTCGGTGCCTTCGAGGACGCCTTCCAGCACGGTCAGATCCGAAACCTTGCTACCGGTGGAGAACGATTTGTGTCCGTTGTAGACGATCTCGTCGCCGTCCTCGGTGATCTTCAGATCGGAGTCGCGGGGGTTGACCGCGCCGCCGAAGACGAAATCGTTCCGCGTATACAGTTCTTCGACGGCGGCGATCTGGTCGTCGGTCGCCACGAGGCGAGCGG
Organism: Amycolatopsis sp. NPDC049868; assembly: GCF_044461365.1. NCBI lineage: Bacteria > Bacillati > Actinomycetota > Actinomycetes > Pseudonocardiales > Pseudonocardiaceae > Amycolatopsis > Amycolatopsis sp. NPDC049868. The sequence continues at coordinate 87,724 of NZ_JBITKV010000005.1, forward strand.
CCCATGCCCAGAGATAGTGGTAGCCGAGCAGCTGGCCGATCGAGCCGTCTCCGCGTGCGACCTCGCGGATCACGCGATAGGCGGTCTCCCAGCTCTGGCCGCCTCCGCCGTGCTCGACCGGGCCGAGCAGCGTCACCAGGCCGGATTCCTTGAGCAGCCGGACTTCCGCGTAGGGCGTTTCGTTGTTCCGGTCGCGCTCGGCCGCGTTCACCGCGAGTTCCGCGGCGACCTCCTTCGCGGCGGACAGCCATTCACTGGCGGATCGGATCCGGGGCTCGGTCGTGGTCATGGGGTGAATTCCGTTCTGTGCGAGGGCGAACGGGAATTCCGGGCAGGGCGGAGCGCCCGGAATTCCCGGGTGTTTCTCGAAGGTGAGCGACACTGATTCAGGCCGTACAGAGCATGCGTCCGAGTAGAGCAGTGGCACTTTGGGGTGTCAACGAACGTCCGCGCTCTGAGACCGCGCCCTTCGCGTGATCAGAACCAGTGCAGGCAGTGCGGAGAACGCCCGGTACGGAACAGAGCGTCGGCGACTGCGGCAGCCTCCGCATGGTGAGCGCGGATATGGCCCGCCCGCACGAGCGTGCTCGGGGTGGTACCGCCGAGATAGATCGAGCCCAGATCGCTCACGTCGAGGGACAGGTCGGGTTCCCGCTCCGTCGGGACGCAGGCCGCCTCGCCGTCCCGGACGGTGAGCAGATAGCGGCCGTGCTCGCCGAGCGCCGGGTCGCCGACGTCGAGGACGAGCTCACCGTCGGCCTGCCAGCCGCGGGCGGTGAGCGCGCGGGGGACGTCGAGCAGCCGCACCCACAGCCAGTCGGTGTCGCCGCCGAGTTCGCCGGCGCGGAAGTCTTCGAGCTGCCATCGCAGTGGATCGTCGAGCGGGCAGTGCTTGAACACGACTTCGGTGACGAGGTCGTGTCCGAGCAGGAATCTGGCCAGCGCCGTGGACACCGCGTCGTCGGTGGCGATGGTCTCGTCGACGGTCAGGGTGCCGGGTTCGGTGAGCGAGTACGAGGCGTATCCGTCCGGGACACCGTCGGCATCGCGATGCACGGCGACGTGACGCTGTGCCCGGGAGATCGGGGGTTGCCCGGCCCCCGCCTCCCACCAGCCGTGCGGGCGCGACAGCGCGCCGGGCCGGGCGCGGCGATACCGGTCGTAGACCGCTTCCAGGATTTCGCCGCAATCGGCCCGGCGCAGCAGTTCGATCGTGCCGGTGGCCACCTCGGCCGCCCGGGGGACGGCGAAGGCGGCCTGGTGGCGCCGCACCGTCATGCGCCGGGTGTAGGTCGCCGGTCCGTAGCCGAACCGGCGGTAGATCAGGGCCTCCGACGCCAGCAGGACGGAGAGGAACTCACCCCTGGCCCGGAATTCCGCGAGCTGGTGCCGCATCATGGCGCTGAGCACGCCTTGACGGCGGTGCGAGGGAAGCACGCCGACGGCGGTCACCCCGGCGGCCGGGACGACGACCTCACCGGGCAGGGTGAGCTCGAAGGAGTACGCGGAGGCCGTGCCGACGGGCCGCCCGTCCTCGGTCACCGCGAGCAGGCCGCGGTCCATTTCGAGCGCGGACCAGGTCTCGCCCGCGGTGTCCGGGAACCGGGCGAACGCGGTGAACATCGTGTCGACGAAGACGGCGCGGTCGTCGGCGGTCGTGGAACGGATCTTCATGGGCACAGTGCATTGCCGTTCCCCGGCGGCGTCAAGCGATTTGCGGCTCGAGGAACCCGGCGTACCGGCCGCCGAGCCGGGCCAGCTCGCCGTGACTCCCTTCTTCCGCGATCCGGCCGCCGTCCAGGAAGACCACGTGGTCCGCGCGCTCGACGGTCCGCAGCCGGTGCGCCACCATCACCACGGTCCGGCCCGCCATGAGCCGTTCGATCCCCTCGTGGACGGCCGCTTCGTTGACCGGATCCAGCGCGGAGGTCACCTCGTCGAGCAGCACGATGGGCGCGTCCTTCAGCAGTGCGCGCGCGATCGACACCCGCTGGCGTTCCCCGCCGGACAGCAGTGCGCCGCCTTCGCCGACGTTCGCGGACCAGCCGCCGGGCAGCCGTTCGATCACCTCGTCCAGCCTGGCCGCCGTCGCGGCGGCGCGTACATCGGCGTCGTCGGCGTCCGGACGGCCCAGCCTGATGTTCTCCTCGATCGTGCCGTCGAAGAGGTAGACGTCCTGGAACACGATCGCGATCCGGGACATCAGGTCGTCGGTGCTCATCGCGCGGACGTCCACGCCGCCTACGCGCACCGCGCCCGAATCCACGTCGTGGAACCGGGCGAGCAGCTGCAGCACCGTGCTCTTCCCGGCGCCCGAAGGCCCGACGAGGGCGAGCTTCTGTCCTTCGTGGACGGTCAGCGAAAGGCCGTCGAGCACCGCGCGGCCGCCGCGGGTGAAGGCCGCCGACTCGAACTCCAGATCGTGCCGCTCCGGCCGGACCGGCTCCGGCGGTTCCGGCAGCGGTTCGGTCCGCAGCAGCGCGTCGAGCCGCACCAGCACCGAACGCGCGCCGCGGAGTTTGCCACCGATGTCCGTCAGCGAGAGGAGCGGATCGGCGCAGCGCGTGGCCAGGACGAGGATCGCCACGACCTCGGCGGCGCCGATCTCCCCGCCGAGCGCGAGGAAGGCGCCCAGCGTCAGCAGGACGGTGAACATCGCCTGCACCGTGAACGTCAGCCCGACGACCCCGGGCAATGCCGACAGGGTGGACCGGCGGTTCGCCCGCTGGAGGTCCTGTAGCGAGTCGTCGAGCAGCCGGAATCGTTCCGCGGCCCGCCCGCCTGCCCGCAGCACCGGCTGGGCCTGTAGATACTCGATGACCCGGCCGGTCGCCTCGATGTCGCGCCGGGAGGACTCTTCGTCGGCGGCGGCCGTCGAACGGCCCGTCCACACCTGGATCGCGACCACGACCGGGACGGCGATCAGCGCGGCCAGCCCCAGCCGCCAATCGAAGGCGAAGATCACGAACACGATCGTCAGCGGGGTGACGCACGCGGCCACGAACGGGGCCAGCAGATGCGCGATCACGCCCATCGCCTGCAGCACACCGGGTCCGGCCAGTGCCGACACCTCACCGACGCGGTTCCCGCCGTACCAGCCCATCGGCAGCCGGGCGAGATGGTCGCCGAGGCGGTGGTACATCCCGCGCAGCAACGTCGTCCCGGCGCGGAAGCCGGAGAGATCGGCGCGGTAGCGCAGGATCGCGAACACCGAGAAGGCCGCGCCGAACGCGATCAGCCACGGGACGGCGTCGCCGGGAGTGCTCCCGAGCAGCGCCCGCAACAAGGGAACCAGCAAGGCGTAGGACAGTCCTTCGACGATCCCGGTCACCGTCATCAGCGCCACGGTCCGCCGCACCGGCGGGGCGTGCTCGGGGCCGAGGACGCTCAGCAACATCCGGATCATCGAGGTTCCCCCTGTGGTTCGGCGGCGTGCCGGGAACGCCAGAAGGCGGCGAATTTCCCGTTCTGGGTCAGCAGATTCGCGGGCTTGCCGCGTTCGGTGATGGTGCCGTTCTCCAGCAGTACGACGGTGTCGGCGTCGACGACCGTCTCCAGGCGATGGGCGATGACCAGGATCGTCCGGTCGGCCCGTGACGTCGCCAGCGCCCGGCGCACGGCCAGTTCGGTCTGCGGGTCGGCGAACGCGGTGGCCTCGTCGAGCACCAGGACGGGGGTGTCGGCGAGCAGCGCGCGGGCCAGCGAGATCCGCTGGGCTTCCCCGCCCGACAGGCCGGTTTCCTCGTGCAGCACCGTTTCGTAGCCGCGTGGCAGTTCGAGGATCCGGTCGTGGATGTTCGCCAGCCGGGCGGCGCGTACGACGTCGTCGAGCTCGGCGTGCGGCACGGCCAGCGCGATGTTGTCCGCGACCGACGCGCGGAGCAGGCGGACATCCTGGAACACGAAGGAGACCTTGCGGTACAGCTCCTGGCTGCCGATCTCGCGCAGATCGACGCCGCCCAGCAGAACTTTTCCTTCCGTGGGGTCGAAGAACCGCGGCAACAGAGTGACCAAAGTGGACTTCCCGCTGCCGGACGGGCCGACGAGGGCGGTGACGGTGCCCGGTTCGAGCACCAGGTCGATGCCGCGCAGGACTTCGCGATCGGCCTCGTAGCCGAACCGGACGCCTCGCAGTTCCACCCGATGTCCTTGCGGCACAAGGGGGTTCTCCGGTTCCGACAACGGCGGCACGCCGAGCACGTCGCGGATCCGGCCGGTCGCGCGCCGGGCGGCCTGCAGTTCGTCGAAACCGTGGCCGAGCGCGGCCACGGGGGCGGTCAAGCCCAGGCCCAGCACCAGGAACGGCAGGAGATCGACCGGGGCGAGGCCGCCGCCGGTGATCAGCAGCGTGCCGCCGATCAGGACCACCAGCAGGACGAACGGCGGCGACAGCGCGAGTTGCATCCCCGCCGCCGGCCCGGCCATCCCTCGCACCCACTTGGTGAAGGTGGCGACGAAGGCGTCCGCGGCGGTGCGGAACCTGCGATGGGCGCGGCCCGCTCCGCCGAACGCCTTGACCACGGCGATGCCCTGGACGAATTCGACGACCGAATCCGAGATCCCCGCCATGCCCCGGTCGAACTCCTCCTGCTCGCGCAGCCGGGAGGGCGTCATCATCAACGGGACCAGCGCCACCGCCAGCACCACCGGGATCAGGGTGATCAGGGTGAGCCGCCAGTCGATGGTGAGCAGGTAGCCCAGCGACACCAGCGGGACGACGAAGGCGGAGACGAGCTCGCCGGGCGTGTGGGCGATGAACGGGTGCACGGCGCCGACGTCCTCGCCGACGACCTTGGCCAGCTCGCCGGTGCGGCGCCCGGAGAACCAGCCGATCGGCACGCGGCCCAGGCGTTCGGCGAGCAGACGGCGGAAGGTGAGCTGGACCCGGCCGTCGAGCAGATGCCCGATCCCGGACGACGCGGCCGTGAACACCAGCCGGACGAACAATCCGGCCGCGCCCACGATCACCGCGGTCCAGACGCGGCCTTCGTCGACCGGTCCGGGCGTCAGCAGCGCCCTGCCCAGCTCGACGACCGCGAGCAGCGGCGCCAACCCCGAGACGGCGCCGACGATCTGCAGGACGACGACGGCGGCGAAACCGCCGGCGAACGGGCGCAGCAGCCTGGCCGTGGTGGGTGCCGTCATGACTCGGCCAGCGCGCGGCGCAGGACGCCGCCCAGTTCGTCGATCTGGCGGCGGGACACCTCGGCGGACAGGATCGCCTGCGACCCGTGGAAGGTGCCCGGCCAGTGGTGCAGTTCGACCGAAACCCCCGCCTGCAGCAGACGGAGCGCGTACTCGATGTTCTCGTCGCGGTTGGGGCAGAACTCGGCGGAGGCGACGTACGCGGGCGGCAGCCCGGAGAGATCGGTGGCCCGCGAAGGGGCGGCATACGGCGAAGGCGCGGGCTTCCCGGCCAAGTAGTGCCCCCACGAGGCGGTGATCTTGGCGCGGTTCATCCACGGCGTGTCGGTGAAGTTGCGCGCCGACCACGACTCCTGCCGGTCGTCGAGCCCCGGCTGGTTGAGCAGCTGGAAGCAGATCCGCGGGCCGCCTTCGTCGCGGACCCGCAAGGCCGTCGCCGCCGCGAGCCCGCCGCCCGCGCTGTGCCCGCCGACCGCGATCCGGTCGGGAGAGACGCCGAGCTCGGCCGCGTGGTCCGCCGTCCAGTTCAGCACGGCGTAGGTGTCGTCGAACGCTGCGGGGAACGGGTTCTCCGGCGCCAGCCGGTACTCCACCGAGATCACCACCGCTTGGGACGCTTCGGCGAGCCGGGCCGCCCAAGGGTGCTCGGTCTCCAGGTTGCCCATGACCCAGCCGCCGCCGTGCAGCCAGATAATGGCGCCCTGCGCCTCCCGGGGCCGGTAGATCCGGATCGGGACGCCGGGGTCGCCGGGCACCGTCCGGTCCTCGACCTCCATGGCCGACGTGTCGGGCCGCGGAACCGACGTGGCCAGCTTTGCGAGCTTCTCGCGATCGGCGATCGGGTCGTCGAGGTTCGCCGCGGGGAACAGGGCGATGAAGGCTTCGAGTTCGGGATCCATGACGATGATCCTTCCGGTTTCCGGTCCGGAGGGCGGCCGCCATCCGTCGCGTGTGATCGCCCCTTCGCGCGACGATCGCCGCGTAGGCTCGCCGGCATGGAGGCACTGGCCGCGCGGTTGTCGCATCTGGATCCCGACGTCGAGGGCGTGATCCGCGTCGTGATGTTCTACGACACCTTGATGCGGCGGCGGGTCGACCTCCCAGCGCTCGCCCGCGCCACCGCGGGGCTGGCGGAATGCGCGGCGGGCATCCGGCTGCACAGCACCGGGCGCACCATCCGCATGGCCCCCGACGGACGCGAAGCCGCTCCGGCCTCCGTGCCCGTGTCCATGACGACGGCGGTCACCCTCGACGACGAAGAGATCGGCACGGTCTGGCTGGAACGCGAGGGCGAGCCGGGTGCCCTCGACGAAGCGGTGCTGGACCGCCTCGCGATCGCCGTCGCGACGGTCGTCGAGCGCTACGGGCCCGCCCGCACCACCATGGCCGATCCGGCGCTGGTGGAACTCGTGATCAGCTCCGCCAGCGACGACGCCGCCAGGAACCGGGCCTTGCGGCTGCTGGGTTTCCCCGGCGACGCGCCGATCCGCGTGGTCGCCGTCCGGTCCGGGCTCCCACTCGAGAAGATCGGGGGCCTGATCTGCCACGGGCGCCCGGTCAAGGCCGCGTCACTCGGCGACGTCGGCATCATCCTGGCCGCCGCGGTGGATCCGGCCCGGTTCCCCGAAGACGTCCGGGCGGGGATCGGCGACGCCGAATGCCCGCATCGGTCCTGGCAGGACGCGACGACCGCGCTGCGGTTCACGACCGCGCGCCGTCCGGTGATCCACTATCGCGACCTCGGCGCACTGGCGCTGCTCGCGCGGATCCCGGAGGAGGACACGCGGGCCAACGCCGACGTCGTCGCGATCACGAAGCTGGCCGCGGATCCGGAGGACCTGCGGACGCTGGACGCCTACTGTGCCACGGGTTCCGTGCGCCAGGCCGCCGATTCCCTGCACCTGCACCACAGCAGCGTGGCGCGACGGCTGACCCAGATCGGCAAAAGCCTGTCCGTCGACCTGACCGATCCGCTCGGCCTGACGCGGGTGCGGCTCGCCCTCACCGCGTGGCGCCTGCTCGGCGAGTGACTACCTAATGATCTTCGCCGAGTACTCAAAAACCACGTCCGGCCGTCATGGAAATAAATAGGTAGCCCGCGCGAACTTTCGTCGGTTTCCGGCTTCCCTTGGCACGACACAGAATCAGCGCGTTCGTCCCCACTTTCAAGCGGCCGGGACCCGGCCGCGGAAATGAGTCGGAACATGCGACTGCGCTCCCTCGTCCTGCTGGCCGGTACCGCCTTCATGGCGCTGCTCGGCTCGACCGCCCCCGCCGCGACCGCCGCCGAACCCTCCGGCGTGCAGCCGATGATCATCGGCGGCCAGTACGCGCAGAGCGGTCCCTGGGCGGCCCGGCTGTTCGTGAACGGGCAGCAGAACTGCACCGCCACGATCATCGCGCCGCAGTACATCCTCACCGCCAAACACTGTGTCGCGAGCAGCGGCAGCTACACGTTCCGCATCGGCAGCCTCGACCAGCAGAGCGGCGGCACCATGGCCACCGCGGCGAGCATCACCCGCCACTCTGGCGCGGACCTCGCCATCGTCCGGCTGACCAGTTCGGTCAACGCCACCTACGCGCCGCTCGGCACCACGAGCAACGTCGCGGTCGGGCAGAACGTCCAGGTCTACGGCTGGGGCGCGACCAGCCAGTGCGGTTCCGAGATCAACTGCCAGTCCCGTTACCTGAAGGTCGCCACCGTCCGGGTCAACTCGGTCAGCTGCAGCGACTACAACGGCGGGGTCGCGGTCTGCGCGAACCGCGTCGACGGCATCACCGCCGGCGGTGACTCGGGCGGCCCGATGTTCTCCGGTGACCGTCAGGTCGGCGTCGCCTCGACCAGCGACCGGTCGAACAACACCGCGTACACCAACATCACCCGCTACCGCAGCTGGATCCAGCAGATCGCCGGCGTCTGATCGCCTCGTGAGTGGTAGGGACGGTTGGAACCTTCCTTACCACTCACGAGCGTTAACACCGATCCGCCGCCCCCTATTTGTCAATTGATACTCAACTCGGCCCGGGTCGACGCGATAATGTGGGTCGGCGCCGGTGGGCCGGCGCCGTGGACCTTGGGAGGGGGCCAATGGCGGTACCGACGCGGGCTCTCGACCGCACGATCGTCGTAGTGGACGTCGTGGGGTTCACCGCGCCGGACCGCAACCGGCTCGACCGGCTGGCCGTGCACCAGGGCATGTACGAGGTCTTGAAGATCGCGTTCGCCGAAAGCGGTATCGACTTCGATTCGTGCGCGCACGAGGACCGGGGCGACGGTGTCTTGATCCTGCTTCCGCCTGGGACGACCAAAAGCCTGGTCGCCGACCTGCTGCCGGATCGCCTCGGGGTCGCCCTCCGCCGGTACAACCACACGCGGACACCGCAGGCACAGATGCGGCTGCGGGTGAGCCTCAACTCCGGCGAGGTGATCGGCGACGACAACGGCTGGGTCGGGGACGCGGTCGATATCGCTTTCCGCATTCTCGACGCGCAACCGGTGAAGGAGGTCTTCGCCGAATCCGATCGGATGATCGCCTTCATCTCATCGGAGCGTTTCTTCACGGACGTCATCGAGAAGGACCCGGGTTTGTTGCCCGAGTTGTACCGTCCGCTACCTGTTTCAGTGAAGACTTTCACCGGAATGGCTTATTTACGCCTGCACGGGGAAGTCGTCGTGGATTCGGTGGTGGTGCGCGCCGAGGATCTCTTCCCGGCCGCCCCGGCAGGCCCCGTTCTGGAGTTGATCCCCCGCAAGGATCTGGTGGGCCTGCGCCGTCATTTGACCGGAATGAGAGTCCCGAATCAGGCGGTCATGGTGAGCCGCGCGCTCGGTCCCGCGGTCCCGCCGCCCCGGCTGGACGGCGTCACCGACGCGTGGGATGCCTTTCAGCTGCTCACGGACTTCAACGCGGGTGTGGACGGGATCCCGCCCGCGTTGACGTTTCTCGGGCTGCTGGCCGAAAACGCGGGAGGCAAGCCGGACGCGATGATCGAGGGCTGGCTGGCGAATCAGGCTCGCTCGCTGCGGATCGCCGCCGCTTTCGGGCATCAGCGGCTGACCAGGTCGCCGATTCCGGACCACCCGCATCTGCATTTGATGATCATGCTCGAACCGGTTTCCGCGGATCCGACGCGGTGCACGCTCGCATTCTGGAGACAGGACGATCCCGACGTTTGGCCGCCGCCGCTCGGCGGAGTGCGCGAAATCGGAATCGAAGAAGTCGAGCTCAGGGTCGATGACGTCATCCTGGAGACCGAAGGTGTCTGGTCCGGCCAGAGCATGTCCGCGTCGGTGGAGTTCCTCCTGCCGCGGACGTTGATCAATTTGCCGGTGCAGCGGTGGGCGAAGGAGCATGAGACCGGTCAGCCCCAGCCGTTGCGCTACGGGTACCGTCTCGGAATACGGTCTTTGGAGAGGATGCGGGCGAGGCATTGGCATCGCGCATGGCACGTTCGCTGGGATTCGATGGTGAAGGACCCGGCCGCCGACCGGCTGCACTATTCCGGTTGCGCGAAGGTCGAGGATCACCCGATCGACGCCATACTGAGCGACGAGCACTGGGTCGGCCTGGTATTGGCGAAACCCCCGCCGCCCCAAGCGAAACCGGGTGGTGTGCCGGACGAACTGACGAGCGCGCTCCGCAGTGGTCTCCCGGTCGTGCTGTGGCATCCGGACGCCGAGCCGGAGACCCTGCGCGAGTTGCTCGACTGGGTATTGGCCGCGGAGAGCGGTTTCATCGAACTTCCTGCTCGCCGCAAACTGGCGAATTCCGGTATGGCGGTACCGTTCAAGAATTCTCTGGCTCACGATCTGGTGGTAATGTGGGACGATCCCAAACGCGTGATCGTTCTGGACCAGCCGTTGATCCCGACTCGACTGTAAGGGGATGCCGCGGATGAGCGGGAACGATCAGGACGCGGCCCTGGACGGCCGGACTCCTCGGCTCGACACACCCGATTGGTGGATCTACCGGGGTACCGGTATGCCGATTCACGACATCGACCTCGCGCAGCTGCTGCCCGCGCCGCCGCCGTGGCGTTCGTATCGCGGTGACCCGCCACCGGAGAACGACGTACCGCCGCCGGACGACGGCGAGGCGGAACGTCGTCTCGGTACCGCGTTCACGCTTTCGGAGCAGGACGCCGACGCCGGCGAACTGAACATGGTCAACGCCGCCCTGTACCTGCGGCGTCCGTTGCTGGTCACGGGGAACCCGGGAACGGGGAAGTCGAGCCTCGCGTACCGGATCGCCAGGGAACTGGGGCTGGGCAGGGTGCTGCGCTGGGCGATCACCAGTCACACCGCGCTGAGTTCCGGGCTGTACGGCTACGACGCGATCGGCCGGGTCCAAGCGGCCGCGACCAGTCAGGCCCAGCGTGGCGGCGAGGCGGAAGAGCCACCGATCGGCGATTTCGTCCGGCTCGGCCCGCTGGGCACCGCCTTTCTCCCCAGCAGGCTGCCGCGTGTCCTGCTGATCGACGAACTCGACAAATCCGAGGCGGATCTGCCGAACGATCTGCTGTCGATCTTCGAGGACGGCGAATTCACCATCGAGGAATTGGCCCGCGTGCGCAACCGGCATCCGGAAGTCACCGTGCACACCGCCGACCCGCAGCGCACCGCCGTGGTCCGCGACGGCCGGATCGCCTGCCACGCCTTCCCGATCGTCATCATGAGCAGCAACGGGGAGCGGGAATTCCCGCCCGCCTTCCTGCGCCGCTGCCTGCAGTTGCGGATCGAGAATCCGGACGAGGAGCAGCTCGCGGCGATCGTGGCCGCTCATCTGGTCGGCGAGAACGGCGAACACCGGGACAGGCTCATCCGGGAATTCGCCGAACGGAGCAAGGCGGAAGGCGGGCTTCCCACCGACAGGCTGCTCGACGCCGTCTATCTCGCGACGTCGGGTGCGTACCAGCCGGATCAGGAGGCATGGCCGAGGCTGGTGGACGCTCTGTGGCAACGACTGACGGTGCGGTGACATGGACCGGCCGGGCGGTGTGTCCGACTCGCGTTCCGCCCCGGCGGCGGACCGGCGGGACACCGGTTTTCCGCAAGGGGGCAGGCGGTTCGGATTCGAGGACCTGAACTGGACCGACGTCGCCGACATCGTGTGGCTGGCCGCGGCCATCTCGCCGCGGCGGGCCGATGGCGGCCCGGCCCCGGCCGAGGAGCCCGAGCGGACGCCCGAGGACGTGCGGATCCGTAACGCGCCCGCCGAACGCGGGGAAATCCCGGAACTTCCCGAACCGGGGCTGTCCCGGCTCATCGACGCCCCGGCGGCGGTGGAAGACGACGACCAGGTCGTCGCGATCGAGGCCGTTCCCGGTGAGCTGCCGGAACCCGCGGTGGACGGCGCCGGGCCGGGTGGCGTGGTACTCCTCGAATCGCTGGAGTACTTCCGTGCGCTGAGAACACTGAAACGAGAGATGGCCTCGCGGCGACACAACAACGTGGTCCTGGACGAAGTGGCGACCGCCGTCCGGGTCGCGGAGACCGGACGGTGGTGGCCGGTCACCCGATCGAGAAAAGAGCGCTGGCTCGACCTGACGCTCGTCCTCGACAACGGTCCGTCAATGGCCTTGTGGCGCCCCAGGGTGTCGGCGTTTGTCGAATTACTCCGGCAAGTGGGTGCTTTCCGTACCATCCAGGTCCGCCTGTTGGAAACCGCGAAAGACACTGAAGAGGATCTCGTTCTTCGTGGTGGCACGCCCGGCGCGCCCGCGCGAGACCCGGACGAGATCGTGGATTCGTCGGGACGGCGCGTGGTGTTGCTGCTGACCGACGGTGTGGGTGACGCCTGGCAGAAGAAGGACGCGCTGTACCCGATGCTGGCGCGGTGGGGCAGGAAGATGCCGGTGAGCATCGTGCACCTGCTCCCGCAATGGCTGTGGGGCCGGTGCGGTATGAGCCCGCACAAGGCCCGGTTGAGAGTGCCGAACGCGATGGCGCCCAACGTCCGATGGAAATGCGAGCTCGCGGACGCCTGGCTCGAACCCGGCTCGAAAGTGCCCGCCCATCTCGTCCCGGTGCCGGTCCTCGAACTGCGGCCGAGGTCGCTGGGCTGGTGGGCCGGACTGATGACCGGCGAAAACGACGACACCGTAGAAGGAACCGTCGTACTCGCCACGGAACGGATTTCCCAGTCCGATTTCGATGACCCGTCAGTAACTTTGTCACCCGCCGAACGAGTACAGCGATTCCGCAGTGTTGCGTCGCCGCCAGCGCTACGCTTGGCACAGTTACTCGCGGCGGTACCGGTCCGTCTCGACGTGGCGAAGCTGGTGGGACAACGATTCGTGCCGGAAGCGGGCCCGGAACACCTCCTCGAGCTTTTGCTTTCGGGGATGATGTACGCTCCCGCACTCAGGGAGGGCGAGTCCACTTGGGACACAGACGGGGTCTTCGCTTTTCCCGAGGCAGTCCGGGAATTGCTGCTCAGCGGCGCGCGGCGGTCGGAAACGGCCAATGTCGTCCGAGTGGCCGCCACCCATTTCGGTGACCGGATCCGGTTGATCGGCCACCTCCGAGACGCCATCGCCGACCCGAACAACACACCGGACCCAGACCTCACCCGCGAGTCCCCGGCCGATGTGGAGCTGGAAACCGCGCTCATGCGCGCCCTTTCCGGGCCGTACCTGTCCAGGGCGGACCGGCTGCGGAACGCGGCGGCAAACCAAGTCCTCCAAGTACACCGATCTGAACAGAAGACTGTGAGCTCAATGATGCGTGAGACGGCCGAACGTCCACCTGCCTCGACACCTGTGACACAGGGGCGCTCGTCTTATCTCAGTGAGCCCGAAGCGAACGAGCCGACGACCCGGATCGTGCACCCGTCGGCGTCGGAGACCTCCCGGAACTTCCCCACCCGTCAGCCCGACGACCCGCCACTGATCTTCGGCAACGTCCCTCCGCGGAACCCCAACTTCACCGGTCGCGACGAATTGCTCGACCAGCTCACGAAGCGGTTGAGCAGTGGTACCACCGCCGTGCTTCCTTCGGCGCTGCACGGTCTCGGTGGTATCGGCAAGACCCAGATGGCCGCGGAGTACATCTACCGGCATCTTCAGGATTACGACCTCGTCTGGTGGATCGACGCCGCGCACACCACCCAGATCCGCGCCGGTCTCACCGAACTCGCCAGTGTCCTGGGCCTTCAAGGCGCGGCCGAGGCCAGTGTCGCGGTCCCCGCGGTCATCGAGGCGCTCCGGACCGGGCGGCCGTTCCGCCGCTGGCTTCTGGTCTTCGACGCCGCGGAGAGCCCGGAGACCGTGCTGCCGTTCTTCCCGCGCAACGGTCCCGGTGAAATCCTGATCACCTCGCGCAACTCCGACTGGGCGGGGATCGCGCGCCCGCTCGAACTCGCGGTGTTCAAACGTGAGGAAAGCGTCGAGCTGCTCGGCCGCCGCGGTCCGGAGATCGACCCGGCCGACGCCGACGAACTCGCCGAGAAGCTCGGCGATCTGCCCTTGGCCGTCGAACAGGCGGCGGCCTGGCGTGCGGTGACCGGGATGCCGGTGCAGGAGTATCTGCGCCTGTTCGACGAGTCTGTCGAGGAAATCCTCGATACCGCTTCTGCACCCGACAACGAGGTGTCCGTCGCCGCCGCTTGGAACGTCTCGTTCGAGGAACTGAAGACCCGCAACCCGGCGGCTCACCAGATCCTGCACATTTGCGCTTTCTTCTCCCCGGAACCGATCTCGCGTGACCTGCTCACCGGGGTCAACCGGGTGTCGATCTCGCCCGAGCTCGACGCGGCACTCCGTGACCCGATCAAGCTGGCGCGCGCCATCCGGGACATCAACCGTTATGGCCTCGCCAAGATCGACCACGGGAACAACACCCTCCAGCTGCACCGGCTGGTGCAGCTGGTGCTGCGCAACCGGGTCATGGCCCGGCAGGTGCACGCGCGCATGCAGCATGGTGCCCACCAGCTGCTCGCCGCGCTGGACCCCAACGACCCCGAATCCAGCAGGCACTGGTCGCGCTACCGCGAACTGCTGCCGCACGCCTACGCGGCGAACGTCCTGGACTGCGACGACGACTGGCCGCGTCAGCTCTACATCAACCTGATGCGCTACCTGTTCGAGTACGGGGATCACGAGGAGGCGGCGCGGCTCGGCCTCGAAGCGCGCAAGCGCTTCACCGACGTCCTCGGCCCCACCCATCCGCAGACCCTCGAAGTCTCGTCGAGGCTCGGGCTCTATCTGTGGGCGATCGGCCGGTACACCGAAGCCGCGGAACTCAACCAGCGCACTCTCGCACTGCGTTTGCAGATATCCACTGAAGAGAACGAGGAGACCTTCGCGCTTCAGCGGAACATCACGATCGACCTCCGGGCGCAGGGCGATTTCGCGGGAGCGACCAAACTGAGCGAAGAGATCCTGCACAAGGCCAAGCGGATGTTCGGTGACGACGACCCGGAGACGCTCTACGCCGCGTATCAGCACGCGATCAGCCTGCGGTTGGCCGGCGCCTACCGGGAGGCCTTGGAACTGGATCAGGACACTCTCCGGCGGCGGATCGAGGTCCTCGGCCGCGATCACGTCCGCACCTTCAGCGCCAACAGCGCGAGGAACGTGGACCTGCGCGAGGCGGGCGAATACGGCCAAGCCCGGATTCAGCAGGAGAGGCTCACGGAGAACTTCATCGCCCGCTTCGGCGCGGACCAGCTGGACTCGGCGGGTAACTCGCTCCTGCTCGCGGTGGCGAGGAGGAAGGACGGCGACCACCCGGGGGCGCTCAGCGTGTCCACGGAGGTCCTCAAGCGGTTCCGGCTCGCCTATGGTGATGACCACGGCACGACGATGGCCGCCGCACTGGCTCATTCGATCGATCTTCGTCACTCGGGCGATCTGGCCGCGGCGAAGAAGCTCGGTGAGGAGACCTTCGAGCGGTACCGGAGTGGTCTCGGCGAGTACCATCCGCACACCCTCGCGGCCAACGTCGACCTCGCCGTGACCTTGCGACTGATGGGTGACCCCGCCGCCGCGCGGGTCCTCGACGAGCGTGCCCTCGAGCAGTTCCGTGCCACCATCGGCCCGGACCATCCCTATGCCATCATCGCCGCGATCAACCTGGCGAGTGACCTGGCGGCAGTGGGTGAACTCGACCGGGTGGTCGAGTTGGGGCGAGACGCGATCGAGCGCGGCACGCAGGTGCTCGGCGAGGAGCATCCCACGGTCCTGGCGGCATCCTTCAACCTCGGATTGGACCTGGCCACGCTCGGCCGGGCGGAGGAGGCCGCACCGTTCCGCGACCCGATCCTGGCGCGGTACCGTCGGATCCTGGGCGAGGCCCATCCCGGAACGCAGGCGGCCGGTCGAGGCGCCCGTGCCAACTGCGACATCGACCCGATCCTGATGTGACTCAACCCGGCACGAGTTGCCCGATCCAGGAGGCGATCTCCTCCACGGTCGGCGGCCGGGGGCCGGAGCGCAAGGGCCGATGTACCGCGCGGACCAGCTCGGGACAGTGCAGCAGGGCACGGGCGGCAGGGTGGAGGCCTCGGGCGGAGAGCGCGAGGCCCAGCCCGACCAAGGAGTTCGGCCGGTCCGGATCCGCGGCGAGTTCCCGACGGTAGCCCTCCACGGCTTCGAGATGATCGCCTGCGGTGTAAGCGAAATCAGCTTCGGTGGCGCCGGGTACCGTCAGGGGTCGCCCCGCGCCGCCGAGGGAGAGCCGGATGAGGTCCGTTCTGGCCTGGGACCAGCCTCCGTCCGGTATCGGCGTCGGGGGAAGGCTTGTCGCGTCGAGACTCGCGGGAGGTCTCGCTTTTCCCATGAGCCACGCCGCCGCCAGTTCGGCGACGACGGACGGGTCCGGACGCAGGTGCCGGGTGCGCCATCCCGCGAGATGATCGTGGCGGGCGGAGGCGGCCAGCTCGCCCGCCTCCGCCGGTACGGGCTCACTCTGCCACGGCCCGAGGCGTTCGGCGACGCCGTCGAGAAAGCGTCGGCCGGCATCGGTCAGGGTCGAGTCCGCGCGCAGCACTTGCAGCGTGTGCCACGTCTGCTCACGCCAGTAGGCGAATTCGAAGCTTGAGCGCCGGGGATTCGTCCCGGCCCTGGCCAAGGCACGCCAGAAGGCGGTGACGCCGAAGAAGGCGTAGACCCCTTGCAGAGCGCCACTGAGGGGGCGTGGATCATCCCGCCAGGCCACATAGATCCGTTCTCGGGGGTCCGGCTCGTACAACTCGACGAGGTGCAGCAGACCGCCGAGCACGATGTGCTGGAATTCGTGGATCAGCGTTTCGGCGAGCGACGCGCCGTCGGCGGGCAGTCCGACGACCGCACTGCCGAACGCCTCCCCGGTCGACGCGCTCGGATTCCGGAAGAGCACCTGGGGTTTCGGAACCAAGGACGCCAATCCCACCGGCATGATGCGGGCCAAGCCGGGCAGCTGGGTGGCGACCAGGCGGCACGCCTCGTCGATCAGCCGTTGCCAATCCGCCAGATCCTCGCCCGGCAGCCGTTCCGGCGGGATCGGTTCGTAGAGTCCACGGTAGGGATCGAGGTCGTCGAGCCACAACGAGAACCGGTGCGCACCGACCTGACTTCGCACCCGCCGGATTCCCCGCCAGCCCGCGGCGTCGGAGTCGGGTGCGTCCGGCAGGTGAACCGTCGTGGCGGCGTTCGACACCGAGTACCGGCCGTTCACGCCCCGCACGACGACCGAGGAAAACGTTTCGGTGTCCGGAAATCCGGCCATCCCGAGGGAAGGGAGTATGGCGTTGCCGTGCCACGCCGGGATGGCGGTCTCGAAGTCCAGCTCCGCCCGGATCGCCGCGGCCGCCGCGATCGCGTGCGCGTGCCCCAGATGCATCCACAAAGGACCTACGCCGTCGATTCCGTTGCGGAGCAAGCGGGTCGTATAGCCTGCCCAGCTGCCAGTATACGGATTGGTGAGCATCCTGTTCACCGCCCTGGGTGCTCGTGCTTCGGCACGGGCGAGGAGTTCCCAGGCGGAATCCAGCGGCGGCAACGGACCCGAATGATCTGGTGCCTTCGCGGCCTCGGTCAGCAATGCGTGAATCAACAGTTTGCGACGGCTTCGTTCAGCCCGTCGTAGCCGTCGAGCCATGTCCTCGTCGCCGTCGAGGCGCGCGAGCGCGTCGAAGTCCCGCCATGACAACCGGTGGAACGCGGGACGCGACCCAGATGATGGCGGCATCAGTCGATCCGTTCGCCGCCTCCGGCGCCTTCGGTTCCGCTTCTGTAGCGTGCGCGGACGAGGGTGGTGCGTTCGACGACCTGACGCGCCGAATGGCGGAAGGCTTCGCCGTCCAGCTCTCGTAACGCGGTGAAGGAGACCGCGTCGAGATCGAGCAACGCCGATTCGATGTCCGGTTCCGTGTCTGCCGAGAAAGAACTCATCGTGCCGATTCCCTCCACGCCGTGAAACGGTTGCGAGAGTTGAACCTCGACAAGGATAGCCGAGATTTCCCGCCGGATCAGGCCTCGACGGCCGGTGGTGGCCGTCCGGCCGCCAATTCCCGCAGTGCGCGAGGGCTGGTGATGGTGACGCGCTGGCGTGCGGTGCGTACCACCCCCAGTCGCCGGAGTTCGTCGAGGCCCCGGATCAAGGTGCTGCGCGAGACCCGCGCGAAGCCCGCCAATTCCCCTTGGTTGAAACGGAGATCGATCTGTTTCCCGGCCGTCCAGTCGACGGCGTGCTGCAGGGCCAGTTCCAGGAGAACGGCGGCGAGGCGTTGCGGGAAATCCGGGCCGCCGGATTCGAGCCGCAGCCGGTCGGATTGCTGTAGCCGGATCGCCGCGGTACGGAAGATCTCCTCGGCGATACGCGGTTGGTCGCGTAATACGCCGAGGAATTTGTCCCTCGGCACGACGAGGGTGTGCACCTCGTCGATCGCCGACATCGTGGCGGAACGGGGGAGTCCGCTGATCGGGGCCAGCTCGCCCACGATTTCCGCGGGACCACGGGCGGCGAGCGGGGCGTCCTCGCCGCGATAGTTGGTGGCGCTGATCTTCACCCAGCCGTGCAGGACGACGAACATGCTGGTGGGCGGACTGCCCTGGAGGGCGAGAATCTGGCCGGGTCGCCACACTTTCAGGTGGCCGGCGCGCCGGAGAGCGGACTGTTCCGCCGCTGTCAGCCGCCGCCAGGTCCCCAGACTCCCGTTTTCAGCCGCGGAGGTACCGGTCATCCTGGCCCTCCGGTTCCCCGGGAACCGGATCGGTGCTGTGTTCCATTTGACGCATCAGCCACTCCCCCGACTCGTCAGCATGGTCAGTGGGCAGAACGACCCGGAAGTTTCGAACCGCGACCGGTAATTGTGCCAGGCACGGGGTGACTTCACCAGGTCTCGGGCCGGCGACGGGGGAGGGTGTCATGCGCAGTGCGGAAAGTGTCATGGGACGGCCGAAGGATCACCGCCACGTGCCGGTCGAGCAGAACCCGCGGACGCCCAAGGCGTTCGGCCGAAGACCGGCGTTGTTCGCGCCGCACCCGCCGCTGATGTCCGGCGGGTGGTATCAGGGTGACGACCACGAGGTCGTCGGCCCTGGGCGGTATCCGGTTCCCCGTCCGCCCGCCAAATCGGCGAAGGCCGCGTTGCTGTGGGCACTCTTCTTGGGCCCGTTGGGCCTTTGTTACGTGTCACCCGTCGGTGGGCTGATCGCGACGGCGGCCTCGGTCACGGCGATCACCTTCGGCGGTGCCGCGCTGGTGGCCGTGATCTGGCCGGTCGTCATGGTGCTTTCGCTGGCGGCCTTGTCCGGGCGGCCGGACGACGACGGGAGCTGACGTCCGGCCGGATTCCGGCCGGGTGAACCGGGTGGGGGACGCTCAAGGGGGGCGGCCCCCACCACGGTTTCCGCCTCGTGAGTGGTGAGGACGGTTATGAGCGCTCACGAGGGTCGTGACCCTCCGAAAGTCGCGTCATCTTGCTCCGATCATGCAGCCCGCGGGCCGAACCCTTGAACCGATCAGGCGCCTATGTTTCTATCTGCTCGATAGACGCGGCAAAGGTGCAGTTTCGAACATGGATCGAACGGGTTCAACGCAATTCCTGGAGGGCTTCGTGCGCCGTCGTACCCTGCTGAAGGCCGCTGGTGCGGCTTCCGCCTTCACCTTGCTCCCGGCGAGCGTCCGGCAGGCACTCGCCGCCGAAGCGCCGACGGGCGGACTCGACGTCATCGAGCACGTCGTGGTGTTCATGCAGGAGAACCGGTCGTTCGACCACTATCTCGGGACGTTGCGCGGCGTACGGGGTTTCAACGATCCGGCCGCGATCAAGCTACCGTCCGGAGCGTCGGTCTTCCAGCAACCCGACGGTACGGGCACCCTGCTCCCGTACGCGATCGACGATCAGTTCATGGCCGACGTCGACCACAGCTGGTCCGGCGGGCACCGGGCGTGGAACAAGGGCCGTCACGACGCGTGGCGCGCGGCCAAGGGCGTCCGGTCGCTGACCTATCACACCCGTTCGGCGCTGCGGTTCTACCACGAGCTGGCCGACGCGTTCACCATCTGCGATGCCTACCACTGCTCGGAAATGGGGCCCACGAACCCGAATCGGATGTACCTGTTCACCGGCAAACTCGGCTACGAACCGGACGGCACGACCCGGGCGATCGGCAACGACGCGTGGCAGAACCCCGGGCACACCGGCTACACCTGGAAAACCTACGCCGAGCGTCTCCAGACCGCGGGCCGGAGCTGGCGCGTCTATCAGGAATGGGACAATTACGGCGACAACTCGCTGGACTATTTCAGCAGCTTCCTCGCCGTCGGCACCAAGGCGCTGTCGAAGGTGAAGGACTCCGCGGGCAAAGCCTTCCCGAAGCTGGAGTACTTCTACTACGCCCTGGATTCGGCTTCGGCCGCCGAGCGAACCCGGCTGCTCGACGGACTGGCGGCGGGCGTGGCGACGCTGACCGCGTCCGAACGCGCCTTGTACGACCGCGGGCTGGCCCGGGTCGCGCCGAAGCAATTGTCGAGTGCCTTCAAGGGCGATGTCGACGCCGGCAGGCTGCCGTCGGTGTCGTGGATCGTCGCGCCGGAATCCCAGACCGAACATCCCGCGTGGGGCCCGAACACCGGGGCCGATCTGGTGAAGTCGATCCTCGACACGATCGCGTCCAAACCCGAGGTGTGGAACAAGACGCTGTTCCTGCTGACCTACGACGAGGACGGCGGCTTCTTCGACCACATGCCGCCGCCCGCGCCTCCGGCCTCCGACGGCGAAGGCAAGAGTTCCGTCGCCACGACCGACGAATTCGTCTCCGGTGAGCCGATCGGGCTGGGCGTACGGGTGCCCATGTTCGTGATCTCGCCGTGGAGCCGGGGCGGCAAGGTGTGTTCGGAGGTCTTCGACCACACTTCCGTGCTGCGCTTCCTCGAACAGTGGAGCGGCGTCGCCGAGCCGAACATCTCGCCGTGGCGGCGCGCCGTCTGCGGTGACCTGACTTCGGCGCTGGACACCACGTCGCCGAGCGCGACCTACCCGGCGCTGACCAAACCGGTGCCGACGAGCGGGCCGTGGAACACCCAGCCGCAGCCGCCGTCCGTGCAGAAGCTTCCCGTTTCGGAGACCGGGGTGCGGACCGCGCGCCCATTGCCCTATCAGCTGACGGCTTCAGGACGGGTGACGGCCGAGCGATTCTGGATCGACTTCGCCAGTACCGGAACGGCGGGCGCGCACTTCTACGTGTACGCCAACGCGTACCGGACCGACGGTCCGTGGCGCTACACCCTCGGCGGGAACGCGACGCTTTCCGACTATTGGCAGGCCGGTTCCCCGGCCGGCGCGTACGACCTCACCGCGCACGGCCCCAACGGTTTCCTGCGCCGGTTCGCGGGCAACCGGATCACCGCGACCACCGGTGGCAAGCCGAATCCGGAGGTCGTGCTGCGGCCGGGTTCCGGTGTCGTGTACCTGACGATGACCAACGCAGGCGCCGCTTGCGAGCTGACCGTGCGGACCGGCAACCGCGGTGGTGGGCCGTGGACGTACACGGTCGCCCAGGGCGCGACGGTCGAGGACTGGTTCAGTACCGAAGGCGGCATGGGCGGCTGGTACGACCTAACCGTTCAGGGGCCGGACGGCTTCCTTCGCCGCTTCGCTGGTCATGTCGAGACGGGCGCCGAGACCATCAGCGACCCGGTCATGGGCTCCGGGCCGCTCGCCGCCACCGTCCGCTCGGCCGACAGCCAGGAGACCGTGGGGGAGAACGGCGCCGCCGCGAACGCCGTCGACGGGAATCCCGCCACCCACTGGCACACCAAGTGGTCCGGTGGGGAAGACCCGCTGCCCCACGAACTACAGCTCGATCTGGGTGCCGCCCGCACCGTGACGGGCTTGGCCTACTTGCCGCGCCAGGACGGTTCCGACCACGGGCGCGTCGGTGGCTACGAAGTCCACCTGAGCACGGACGGGTCGGCCTGGGGGAGTCCCGTCGCCACGGGCACCTTCGCCGACGACGCCGCCCGGAAGACCCTGCGGTTCTGGCCGACCCGAGCGCGTTATGTGCGGTTCCGCGCCCTCACCGAAGCAGGCGGACGCGGCCCGTGGACGTCGGCGGCGGAGGTCACCCCGCTCGGCTGGATCTGACCCGAACGGGCAGATTTCCTTGGATGGACGACACGTGTGGCGTCCGTCTGATCACGCGTGTCGGCCATTCAGTCACGCGACACCGCCACCCGCGCCGAGGTCACTCCAGTGACGTGTCACCGAAGTGTTCGAGCAGCAGCCGCAGGCCGCCGATCAGTTCGGCCCACTGTGCCGGTTTCAGGTCGGGCAGGAGGTCGGCTTCGTTCTCCAGGTGGAGTACGAAGACCTCGTCCACGACCTGGCGTCCCTTGCCGGTCAACCGGATCTTGACCGAGCGGCGGTCGTCGCTGTCGCGCACCCGCTCGACCAGGCCCTTGGTCTCCATGCGGTCGATGCGGTTCGTGATCGCCCCGGACGTGACCATCGCGGCTTTGAGCAGCGCGCCGGGCGTCAGGCCGTCGGCTTCCCCGGAGCGGCGGAGCGTGGTGAGCACGTCGAACTCCCACGACTCCAGGTCGTGCCTGGCGTTGAACTCCTTGAGCTTCCGGTCGAGGATCCGGGAAAGCCGCTGAACGCGCCCGATCACCTCGGCGGGCCAGAGCTTGTCCTCGAGGTCCGGCCGCTCGTGTCGCCAAAGCGCGATCACCGCGTCCACCGCGTCGGCCATGACATCCTCCAATCGTCTCAACATTAAGAGACTTGACATTGACAGAAGTCGCTGGTGTTATCTCAACGTTGAGATTATCAGTGAGGAGACATCATGGCGATCATCGCCGAGCGGCCCGTCGTCCCGGTGGAACCGGCGGCCGCGAAACCGACGCTCCGTGACGCCGGGCTCGCCGCGCTGGCCCCGGCCAGCTGGGGCACCGTCTACGTGGTCACCGCGACCCTGTTGCCCCGGATCGGCCGTTGCTGGCCGCCGCGCTGCGGGCGCTTCCGGCCGGACTGCTCCTGCTGGCACTGACCCGGCGGCTCCCGCACGGGTCGTGGTGGTGGAAGACGACGGTGCTCGGGATGCTCAATTTCGGCGCCTTCCTGCCGTTGATCTTCTTCGCCGCGTACCGCCTCCCCGGCGGGGTCGCCGCGACCCTGGGTGCCCTGCAACCCCTGCTGGTGGCGCTGCTCGCGCTCCCGATGCTCCGCGTCCGGACACCGGCGCCGATCCTGCTCGCCGCGATCGCCGGCGCCGGCGGGGTCGCCCTGCTGACCCTTTCCTCGGAAGCCCGCCTCGACCCGCTCGGTCTGGCCGCCATGCTCGTCGCCGTCGGGCTCATGGCCGTTTCCCTGATCCTGACCAAGAAATGGGGCCGCCCCGGGCATCCGCTGGCGATGACCGGCTGGCAGCTGACCCTCGGCGGTATCGTCCTCGCCCCGGCGACGCTCCTGTTCGAAGGCCTCCCGAGCTCGCTGACGACGGCGAACCTGATCGGCTACGGCTACATCGGCATCGTCACCACCGCGCTGGCCTACCCGCTGTGGTTCCGCGGTATCGACCGGCTCGCCCCGGCGTCGGTCTCCCTGCTGACGCTGACCAACCCCCTGGTCGCCACCGCGGCGGGATTCCTGGTGCTCGGCCAGACCCTCACCGGCTGGCAGCTCGCCGGATTCGCCGTCGCGCTCACCGCGTTGACGCTCAGCCAAACCCTCGCCCGGCCCAAGAACTGACGGAGGAACCGACCATGACCGAGCTGAAGATCCTCAGGCGCTATTCCGTCCAGGTGACCGGAAGCTCGTGGACGCCGTAGATGTTCATGTCGGTCTTGAGTTTGACCTCGCCGGCCGGGACGGCGAGCGCGAGTGCCGGGAATCGGCGCAGCAGTCCCTCGAAACCCGCGCGCATCTCGATCCGCGCCAGCTGCTGGCCGAGGCACTGGTGGATGCCGTGCCCGAAGGACAGCAGGCCGCGGGCGTTGCGGTGCAGGTCCAAGGCGTCGGGGTGCTCGAACCGCCGCGGATCACGGTTGGCGGCCAGCAGCGAGACGACGACCGTCGACCCCGCGCGGATCGTTTCGCCGCCGAGCTCCAGGTCCTCCGTGGCGTAACGGAAGAAGATGTCGGCGACGGACAGGTAGCGAAGCAGCTCTTCGACGGCGCCGGGGAGCAGCGCCGGGTCGGCACGCAGTTCAGCCAGCTGGTCAGGGTGCTCAAGGAGGGCGAAGGTGCCCAGCGCCAGCATGTTCGCGGTGGTCTCGTGTCCCGCCAGCAGCAGCAGGAAGGCGGCACCCGCCAGCTCTTCGATGGTGAGGTCTTCGTGGCGGCCGAGGTCGGACAGGATGTCGTCGCCGGGCGTCTCGCGTTTGCGGGTGACCAGTTCGGTGAGGAACGTGTTCATCCCGATGAACGCGGCCATCTTCTCCTCCAGCGTCTGGTCCCTGACCATGAGCTGCGCGGAGTTGGCCTGGAAGCTCTCCCGGTCCTCGTAGGGGACGCCGAGCAGTTCGCAGATCACCAGCGACGGCACCGGCAGCGCGAACTCCTTGACCAGATCGATCGGCGGGACCAGATTCGCCATCGCGTCCAGCTGCCGCTCGGTGATCTCGACGATGTGCTCTTCGAGCTGCTTCATCCGCTTCACGGTGAAGGCGCCGGTGAGCCGCTTCCGCAGCCGGCCGTGATCCGGCGGGTCCATGGCGACGAACATGCCCGGCATCGGCGGCGAGGGTTCGGTCTGGGCGGGCATCCCCGTCTCGTACGGCACGTGCAGGATGCCGATGTCCTGGCGCGAGCTGAACCGGGTGTCGGCCATCATCTGCCGGACCTCGTCGTAGCCGGTGACGAGCCAGCCCTCGTGACCGTCGGGGAAGACCATGGGACTCACCGGGCGGGCCTCGCGCAGCCGGGTGATCTCACGGGGCGGGTCGAAGGGACCCGCGTCGCGTTCCATCGGGAGGCCCTGCGGGACGGGAACCGTCTGGGTCATGACGTCGCCTTTCGTGGTGGTCGGTTGTGACGGCCACTCTCCCCGCGGCGCCTGACATCGGGCTGACACGGCGCTGACACCACCCGTGTCAGCGGCGTGGCGGGGCCGTGTCAGCGCGGCCGCCCACTGTGGTGTCCATGAACGACACAGCGATTGCGGTCTCCGGACTGCGAAAGACCTTCGGCGACAAGGTCGTGCTCGACGGCATAGACCTCGAAGTCCAGGCAGGCACCATCTTCTCCCTGCTCGGCCCGAACGGGGCCGGGAAGACCACGACGGTGAACCTGCTGACCACCCTGATGAAGGCCGACGGCGGGACCGCGAAGGTCGCGGGCCACGATCTCGTGACCGAGGCCAAGGCGGTGCGCGCCGCGATCGGCGTCACCGGCCAGTTCGCGGCGGTGGACGAACTGCTGACCGGCCAGGAGAACCTCCAGCTGATGGTGGATCTGAGCCGCGGGACCGCGGGCAAGAACGTCGTGTCCGAGCTGCTGGAACGCTTCGACCTGGTGGAATCGGCGCGCAAACCGGCGTCGACCTACTCCGGGGGCATGCGCCGGAAGCTCGATCTGGCGATGACGCTCGTCGGCGACCCGCGGATCATCTTCCTCGACGAGCCGACCACGGGCCTGGACCCGCGCAGCCGTCGCACGATGTGGTCGATCATCCGCGAGCTGGTGGCCGGCGGCGTGACCGTCTTCCTCACCACCCAGTACCTCGAGGAAGCCGACCAGCTCGCCGACCGGATCGCGGTCCTCGACCAGGGCCGCCTGGTCGCACAGGGCACCCCCGCCGAGCTCAAGCGCCGGATGCCCGGCACGCACGTCCGGCTCCGCTTCACCACCGTCGCCGAACTCGACGCGGCGGCGCGGATCTTCCCCGGAGCCGCCCGCGACGACGAGGCGCTCGCCCTGCGGATCCCCAGCGACGCCGGGACGAAATCCCTGCGCTCGCTGCTGGACCGGCTCGACGAGTACTCGATCGCCGCCGAAGAGTTCTCCGTCCACACCCCTGATCTCGATGACGTTTTCCTCGCCCTGACGGGCCACGACACGGAGGCAGCCAAGTGAATTCCCCCTCGACGGTGATGTTGCGCCGCAACTTCAAACACCTCGTCCGCAACCCGACCTCGGTGTTCAACGCGATCCTGATGCCGGTGGTGATGATGCTGATGTTCGTGTACGTCTTCGGGGACGCGTTCAGCGTCGGCGTCGACTACATCGACTACGCGACACCGGGATTGATGCTGCTGGCCGTCTGCTACGGCCTCGGGGCCACCGCGACGGCGGTGAACTCCGACATGACCAAGGGCATCATCAACCGGTTCAAGGTCATGGACGTCTCCCGCGGCGCGGTGCTGACCGGGCACGTCATCGCCAGCGTGCTGACCAACCTGGTCGCCATCGCGGCGCTCACCGGCGTGGCCTTCCTCCTCGGCTTCTCCCCGGCGGCCGGTTTCCTCGACTGGCTCGGCGTGGCGGGCATCGTCGTCCTGCTCGGTTTCGCGGCGGCCTGGCTCACGGTCGCGCTGGGACTGGCGGCGAAATCCCCGGAAACCGCGGGGATGGCCTCGGTGCCGCTGGTCATGCTGCCGTTCTTCAGCAGCGCGATCGTGCCCGCCGAGAAGATGGGGCCGGGGCTCCGGGAGTTCGCGGAGTACCAGCCCTTCACACCGATCATCGAGACCCTGCGCGGGCTTCTCAACGGCGCGCCCGCCGCGGGCGACGTGCTCCCCGCCCTCGGCTGGTGCGCCGGGATCGCGCTCGCCGGATACCTGTGGGCGTCCTCGACGTTCAAGAAGCGAGCGTGACCTCGGCCAGCTGTTTCCAGTCCGCCACAGCGCCTTCTCGCGCCGCCTCCGCGAACTTCGTTTCGCCGAGGCGGCGCAGCACTGTCGTCTCGATGCGGGTGACGTCCGGACGGGACCGGTCCGGCAGCCCGCGCAGTTCGTCGGCCGCCCCGAGCAGCCGCGCCGCCTGCTCGGGATCGTCCCGGCGCAGGGCCAGATCCGCGATCCCGACGAGCACGTGGGCGATCAAGGGCTGGTGCTGCACCTCACGCGCCGCCTGATAGGCCGATTCCCGGTGTTCACGGGATCGGTCGAGATCGTCCGCGAAGTAGCCGCGAAGGTCGTGGGTGACGGCGCGGACGTGGCCCAGTCCCGCTTCGTCGCCCATCACGGTCGTCGCGAAGGTGAGGTGCTTCGACGCTTCCTCGGTTTCGCCACGCCAGTGGAGGAGCTCCGCCTGCGAAAGGGCGAACATGCCCAGGGCACCCGGCCAGGTGACCTGCTCGGCGCGGCGCTCCGCATCGGCCGCGGCGGCCGCGCTGGCCTCCTCGTCGCCCATCAGCCAGAACAGCTGTGCCTGCCGGGACCGCAGCCGGATCAGGTCCTCGACGGAACCGACCTCGGTCACCACCGTGACCGCCTGTTCGTAGTACTCGCACGCGGTCGCGAACTCGCCGCGCGTGGCGATCCGGTCCGCCAGTTCGGTCAGGGCGAACGAGATCCCGAACCGTTCGCCGATGGCCCGGAACTCGCCGAGCGCCCGCTCGAGATACTCGTCCGCCTCCCGGCCGGGATGGCCGAGCGTGACCCGCATCTTGCCGAGGTGCAGCCTGCCCAGCGCGCGGACCCAAGGGTCCTCGTCCGCCAGCACCGGTTCCCACGCGGGCAGCGCCTCTTCCCCTGCCAGCATGCGTTCCAGCGGGACGACGAGTCCCAGCAGCGGATGCTTCTTCTCGGTGCGCATGCCAAGCCGGTACGACTCGTGGATCCACTTCGCCGCGGTGTGTTCGTCGGCGAAACCGGAACTCACGAAGAGCGAGACGAGCCCGTACACGATGGCCGCGACCTCTTCCGGTACCTCGCCCGGCGTTTTGACGGCCGCGCTGACCAGCTCCATGCCTTCCGTGCGGTGCCCGCTGAGCCACCAGTACCAGCCACAGGCCGCCGCGAGCCGCATCGCTTCCGGTGCTTCGCCCGCCGTGAGGGCGCCGCGCATCGCCGAAGTGATGTTGTCGTGCTCGGCGTTGAGCTTGGCGAGCCATTCCAGCTGCTCCGTGCGGCGGAGCATCGGCTCCGCGGCTTCGGCGAGATCGGTGAAATACGCGAGATGCGCGTGGCGCGCCAGCAGTGTTCCGTTCGCCTCGGCGAGCCGTTGCGCGGCGTACTCCTTGATCGTGCCGAGCATCCGGTAACGCGGCGCTTCGTCGCCCGCGGAGACCAGCAACGACTTCTCTGTCAGCGTGGTGAGCAGTTCGAGGACTTCGTACTCCTCGACGGCTTCGCTCACGCAGACGCGCTCGGCCGCCTCCAGGCTCGCCCCGCCCGAGAACACCGAGAGGCGGCACAGGACCGTCCGCTCGGCTTCGGACAGCAGCTCCCAGCTCCAGTCGACCATGGCGCGCAACGTCCGGTGCCGGGGCAGCGCGGTCCGGCTGCCGCCGGTGAGCAGGCGGAACCGGTCGTCGAGCCGGTTCGCGAGCTGCTCGATGGACATGGTGCGGAGCCGGGCCGCGGCCAGCTCGATCGCCAGCGGCATCCCGTCCAGGATCCGGCACACGTGCGCCATCGTGGCCAAAGTGGCCTTGTCGGCCACGAAATCCTTGCGTACCGCGCCGGCCCGGTCCCGCAGCAACCGGACGGCGGGGGAGGACTCGATCTCGCCGGGGCTTGCCTGCCGGTCCGGTACGGCCAGCGGCACGACATGCCACAACGTCTCGCCGGTGATGCCGAGCGGCTCCCGGCTCGTCGCCAGAATCCGGAGACGGCGGCATTCCCCGAGCACCCGATGGGCGAAGGCCGCGGCCGCCTCGATCACGTGCTCGCAGTTGTCCAGGATCAGCAGGACTTCCCGGTCGCGGATCGCGGCGACGACCCGCTCGGCGGGTTCGGCGTTCGAAGAGTCGCCGAGCAGCGCGTCCCGCAGGCCGAGCGCGGCGAGGGTAGCTTGTGCGACATTGTTCTTCCCACCCCCCTGCCCTTCGGGCCCGCCCCCCTTGTCATCGGGGCCGATGGCCGCGAGCTCCACCAGCCAGGCGCCGTCCGGCAGGTCGCCGAGCATGGTGCGCGCGGCTTCCGTGGCCAGCCTGGTCTTTCCCGAACCACCGGGCCCGATCAGGGTGGTGAGCCGGTGGCCGGCGACGAGTTCGCGGACCTTGGCGACGTCGACCTCCTTGCCGACGAAGCTGGTCAGCTCGGCGCGCACGTTGGTCTTGCGGTTCTCCTCACGCCGTCCCAGCTCACCCCGCAGCAGCTGGACATGCACCGCGGACAGCTCCGGCGAGGGGTCGACGCCGAGCGCGTCGGCCAAGGCCTCCCTCGTGCGCTGGTACGCGAGCAGCGCCTCGGTGTCACGGCCGGTGGCCGCGAGGGCCCGCATCAGCGCGGCGACGAGCCGCTCGCGCAGCGGGTGCGCGGCCACCAGGTCGGTCAGCTCGGTGACCAGCTTCGCGCCGTGGCCGAGGTCGAGTTCCGCGTCGAACCGGTCCTCCAACGCCGTCAGGCGAAGCCCTTCGAGCCGGGTGACCGCGGCGTCGAACGCGCCGCTGTCCTGCAGGCCGACGTCCTGCATGGCCGCCCCGCGCCACAGGCCGAGCGCCTCGCGCAGCCGCCCGGGCTCCTCGTCGCCGCGGGCCTGCTCGATGAGCCGTTCGAACCGCACGGCGTCGACGTCGTCGGGCGCCACTTTCAGCCGGTAGCCGTCGGTCTGTCCCTCGACGACGCCATCCGGAAGCACCTTCCGCAGCCGGGAAACCAAGCGCTGCAAGGCGTTCGTCGCGTCGGCGGGCGGCTGCTCGCCCCAGATCCAGTCGACGAGCGCCGCCTTCGGGACCACGCGTCCCGGTTCGAGCGCGAGGGCGATCAACAGCCCGCGCAGCCGCGCCCCCGGCACGTCGGCCAGGCCGCCGTCGTCCGTGTGCACCTCGAAGGGCCCCAGCATCCCGATCCGCATTGGGCCGATTTTGCCACGGATGACCTGGGGACTTACGACTCGCCGGTGATCCTCGCCGAACCGATCGAAGCCGCGGTGATCGCCCTGGCGGCGGCCTGCGTCGACGAACTGGAGTTCAGGCCGGTGAGCGAGGCCCGGTCTAGGGCGTGCACGACGAACTCGTAGGTGTTCACGGTCGAGGGCGAGCACGGCCCCTGGTAGCCGTAGAGGCTGGCGCTCCCGCGGTAGTAGACCTGCCTGGAACCCGCGGGAACCGGGGGCCGGTAGACGTGCTGGACGTTCTGGGGGAGCGAAGCCGTGGACGCCGGGATGTCGTAGATGACCCAGTGGATGAGGTTGGCGTTGTCGAGGTCGCGCATGACGATCGCGTAGCTCTTCGCCGCGGCGGGAGCGCCCGACCAGGCCAGCGGCGGCGACTCGTTCTTCTTGGCCGGATCGTGCCCGCCGCCGCTGGTGCACTCGTGCACCTTGGGTATGAGACCGCCATTGGCGAAAGCGGTGCTGGACAGGGTGAACGCGTTTTGCGCCGCCGACGCCGCCGGGGAAAGACAGGCGGCGCCGAGGGCGAACAGGGCGCAGAACACGATTCTCGTTGCTCTCACTGGAGTCTCCCGAGGACGTTGTGATTCTCGTGCGCGGAATTCAGCGTAGGGAGCCAGGAAAGCGGGGGCAGCGCACTTTTCCGGCCTAACGAGGTGTTTTCACCGGCTCAGGCGCGTCTCATGCGTGATCAGAAGCGGAACTCGCGTGATTGAACGGCGAACTCGCGTGATTGAACGGCGAACACACCGGGAACCGAATCCGCCGCGTGATCGCCTTCCAGACACGCGAGTTCCGCCTTCAATCACGTGAGTTCCGCCTCGGGGCACGCGAAAACGGCTCAGGCGCGCACGCGCACCGAGAAGTAGATCGGCCTGCTGGCCGGGAACAGTTCCCGGTTCTCCTCGTCGACCATCTTCCAGAAGACCTTGCAATCGACGGGCGCGGTCGGCGGGGCGCTCACGGTGACCGTCACCTGCACGTTCCCCTGCGGGGCGGTGTCGTTGACCGGGATCCGGTCCGGGGTGCGGCAGGCGCCGGGGGCGACCGGGAGGTCGGTACGGCGCAGATACCGCTTCCGCCATTCGACGGTGCCGGTGTTCTTGAGCTCCCACACCTTCACGAACTGGCTGCCCGGTCCGACCACGGTGTCGTCGGGGATGGTGACGTCGGCGACGAACTTGCTGGCGTCACCAGGATGGGGTGGCACGGACGGGTCCTGCGCGTCCGGCAGCAGGACGACCACGACGGCGGCGATCGCGGCGACGACGACCAGGGCGAGCGCCACCAGGAGGAGTTTGGACCGCGACCGCGGCGCGGGATCCGGTTCGCGGCCGGCGGAGAGCACGAGCTGGACACCCTGCCATCGGGCGTGCCATTCCGCTTCGTCACCGTCGCAGGCGCGGACGAACTCCCGGACCGTCTCCCACGGCTGCAACCGCTTGCCGGTGACGGTGAGGTGCAGGGTCGCGTGGGACACCGCGCCGGACTTCGCGGCCATCTTCCGGAAGGACGGCTCCCCGGCACGCGTCCGGAGCTTCCGCAGCTCCTCCATGAACGCTTCGAGCTCCGGCGCCCGTTCACCTGTTCGCGGTTCCGGCACGCTCCCCCTCGCGATCGTGTCCAACGTGACAACGTTTTTCGTCACTCTTCGCGGCTTGGTGACTATATCGCGAAGAGTGTCCGGATCGCCGCGCTGACCAGCGGGATCGGCCCGCCACGCGCGCTGTCAAACGCTGTCAACCTGCGGTTTTTGACGTCAGACGTTCCGTACAGACGGTTCCGGGTGACACCGCTTCCGGGCCAGTGTCGATCACGAGCTGCTCACGGGGAGCAGCCATCGAGTGAAGGAGCAGTCATGCGCAAGGTGGCAACCGCCGCGATGTTCGCCGCTCTGTCCGGGGCCACGCTGGGGATGACGGCGGCACAGCCCGCGGTGGCCGCACCCTCGGTCGACATGCAGGCCGTGGTCAAGGCCGCCATGTGGGATCCGTACAAGGCCGACCAGTCGATCACGCCGGGTTCCGGGGAGAGCGTCAAGGTGGTCGAGCAGGCGCTGGCCGCGAAGAACCTGCTCGACAAGAAACAGGTCGACGGGCACTTCGGCACCTCGACGGTGACCGCATACCAGAAGTACCAGAAATCGCTGGGGCACAGCGGCCTCGCCGCGAGCGGTCTGCCGGGCAAGGGCTCGCTGACCGAACTGGGCAAAGGCCGCTACACCGTGACCGCGCCGATCAGCGTCGGCTCGAAGACCAGCCTGGACGGCAAGACGGTCAACAAGCGCACGGCCGACATGATCGCGGCCGCGGAGAAGAAGGCCGGGGTCGAGTTCACCATCACGCAGGGCTCGTACAACGCCGGCGGTGTCGGAGCTTCGGGCGGTACGCACGACGGCGGCGGCGCGGTCGACATCTCGGTGAACAACATCTCGAACAAGACCGCCGCCGTGAAGGCGCTGCGCGAGGTCGGGTTCGCCGCATGGCACCGCACGCCGAGCCAGGGCGACTGGGTGGAGCACATCCACGGCATCGCGATCAGCGACACCGACATGTCGCCGCAGGCGCAGGCCCAGGCCGGTGACTACTTCAAGGGCCTCAACGGGCTGGCGAGCCACGCCAAGGACGACGGCCCGAAGGTGAAGAAGGTGACCTGGGAGGAATTCAAGCGTGGGTGACGCCACGGCGTTCCGGACGGGGCGGGCGGCTTCGGTCGCCCGCCCCGTCAGCGCGGGCCGCTCCGGCGCCAGTGTTCGGCCGCCTCGCTCATGTCCTCGCGCAGATGCCGGAAGAACCGGCTCGTGGCGTCCAGCCGGGCGCCTGCCGGGCCGTCGAGCAGGGCGGCACCTCGCCGGGTGACCTCCGCCCATCGGGTCATCGCTTCGAGACTCGTCCGCCAGGCGCGGTAGCCGAAGTCGTCGTCGATGACGTATCGCTGCCGTCTGCCCGCACGCTCGCGCGTGATCAGGCCGCGTTGTTCGAGCCAGCCGACGGCCTTGGACACCGACGCGGGGCTGACCGCCAGCCTGGCGACCAGTTCGGCGGCGGTACCGCCGCCGGTGTCCGCGGTGAACAGGCACGCCAGGACCCTGGCCATCATCGGCGGGACGCCGGTCGCGGCCATCGTTTCGGCGAATTCGGTTTCGAAGTCGCGCAGCGTTTCCGGGGGCCGCGGGCTGCTCGGCGAGGGACCGGGTTTGCGGCGGCGCGCCCGCCATCGCGTCGCCTGCTGCGCCTGATCCGCCCGGTAACCGTGGGCGCCGCCGTTGCGCGCCACCTCACGGATCACGGTCGATTTGGGGCGTTCCATCCGACGGGCGATTTCGGCGTAGGCGAGCCCCGCCGACAGCCCCGACGCGATTCGCACGCGCTCGTCGTGGGTCAGGCGTGTTCCCGGCACAGGCACTCCTGTCTTGGTGCATTCACCTGCACGGTCATTGCATCGATTATAGGTTCTATGTTGCGGAGAAAGGAAAACTGGTCATAGGGTTTTGTCAGGAGTGAAGATAACGGAAGGTACGTACGGGATGACGGCCAAGGTTTGCCTGATCACCGGAGCTTCGTCGGGGATCGGCCACGCGACCGCGCTGGAACTCCTGCGCGCCGGGCACATCGTCTACGGCGCCGCGAGGCGGGTGGAGAAGATGGACGACCTCCGCGCGGCGGGCGGCCGGGTGCTGAAGATGGACGCTCGGAACGAGGACGATCTCCGCCGGGCGGTCGGCACCGTTCTCGACGAGCGGCAACGGATCGACGTCCTGGTCAACAACGCGGGGACCGTTCTGCACGGCGCCGTCGAGGACGTGCCGCTCGACGGCGCGCGCGACCAGCTCGAAGTCAATCTCCTCGCGCCCGCCAGGCTCGTTCAGCTCGTCCTGCCCGCCATGCGGGGCAGGCGATCCGGCACGATCGTCAACGTCTCGTCGATCGGCGGCGAGATCGCCTTGCCGTTCGGTGCTTGGTATTACGCGTCGAAGCACGCGCTCGAAGCCTTCTCCGACACGCTCCGGATGGAGGTCGGGCCCTTCGGCATCGACGTCGTCATCATCCAGCCGGGTATCGTCAAAACCGAGTTCGAAGACCAGACTTCCGCTCAGCTGAGGGAGAACTCCGGCCGCGGGGCGTATCGCGAGATGGCGGAAGCCATGGCGCGGCACGGGGAAACCGGGCTCAGCGACGGTTCCGACCCGTCCGTGGTCGTGGATGCCATCCGGCGCGCCATCGAGGCCGAGAAGCCGGAGACGCGGTACGCCGTCGGTCACCTCGCCGAGAAGCTCCTGGAACTCAACAGGACCCTGCCGGATCGCGAATTCGACCAGCTGGCCATGCGCGCGACGAAGTAGTTCAACCGCTCGGCTGTTTCTCGACCACCTTCCGGCGGCGAGTGCGCGCGACACCGATCCACAGCAGGACGGTGACGACGGCGCCCGGCGCCGCGGTCAGGTACACCGGCCACGCGCGGAAGCCGGACACCCACAGCATCGTGACCAGGCCGAAGGTGATCAGTGTCCAGATCAGCGCGAGTGCGCCGCCTCGCCGCCGCCATCGGGCGGTGAGGCCGCGCACGCTGTCCCCAAGTCGGCTCACACCGGTGAATACCCGCTCATCGCCTGGTCAACCCCCGGAAATCAGGTGCGGAGGTAGCCGGTGATCATCGCCACGAGCTCGTTTTCGAGCCGCGTGACGTCGATGGAGCCGGGCGCGGCGATGAGCTGGTGCACGGTCAGCTCCACGGTCGACGCGACGAGCCGGGCCGCGGTGTCCTTGTCCTGTACGCGGACCTCGCGATGGCCGTGGAGCAGTTCCCGCAGATCACCGATGATCTCCCGTTCCAGCCGGGTGACCCGGTCCAGCAGTTCGCCGGAGCGGGGCGCCTGTTCGAGCATGATCTGCAGCAGCCGGGGATCGTCGAGATGGTTCTCGATCACCGTGCGCACGAAATCCCGGATGATGGTTTCGAGCGGCTCCGGCGACTTCTTGTGCCGGCGCAGCGTCGCGGTGGCCCGGTCGCCGTCGAGGTGGCGGGTCAGCAGCTCGGCGAGGATCGCGTCCTTGTTCGGGTAGTACTGATACAGCGAGCCGATCGAGATCCGGGCCCGTTCGGCGATCCGGTTCGTCGTCCCCGCGGCGTACCCGAACTCGGCGAAAACGTGAGCAGCCGCGGTGAGGATGCGCTGCCTGGTGAGCTCGGCCCGGACCTGGCGCGGCTGTTTACGTGGTTGAAGCCGTCGTTGTTCCGACGTCATGACACTCCCGGTGAAGCGGCGCGAAAGCGAGTAGCGAGCGGGCTGAACAATTGCTCATAATTGTGCCATGACCAGCACTGATACGCGCCCGCGCAGGCTGTCGCCCGAAGAGGTTCGTGCCCGGCTGGGGGAGCCGGAGGCCATGATCAAGGCCAAGGTCCACGACCGGATCGACCGGCACGGCCACCGGTTCATCGCCCATGCCCCGTTCGTGGCGATGGCGACGTCGGACGCGACCGGCCTGCCCGACTGCTCACCGCGCGGCGACTATCCCGGCTTCGTGAAGGTGCTCGACGAGCGCACACTGGCGATCCCCGACCGGCCGGGCAACAAACTCGCCGACTCCTTCCGCAATCTCGCGGAGAACGACGGGATCGGCCTGATGTTCGTGGTCCCCGGCGTCCGGGAGGTGTTCCGGGTCAACGGCCGCGCCTATCCGACCGACGATCCGGACGTGCTCGCGCGGATGCGCACCGAAGGCAAGCCCGCGGTTTTGGCGATCATCGTCGACGTGGCGGAGACCTTCTTCCACTGCGGCCGCGCGCTGATCCGGGCCCGGCTCTGGGATCCGGCCAGCCAGGCACTGGCGGGCGAATTGCCGTCCGTCGGCGAGATCGCCGCCGAGCAGATGGGTCCCGGCGTCGATTCCGCGGTACTGGAGACCATGCTCGAAGCCGGCTACCGGCAGTTGTACTGAGGTGATCCCGTTGATGCAGAAGACCGTTCTCGACCGCGTGGAACCGGTCGCCGAAGGCGCCGTCTCGCTCGTGCTGC
Organism: Amycolatopsis sp. NPDC049868; assembly: GCF_044461365.1. Lineage (NCBI taxonomy): Bacteria > Bacillati > Actinomycetota > Actinomycetes > Pseudonocardiales > Pseudonocardiaceae > Amycolatopsis > Amycolatopsis sp. NPDC049868. The sequence goes on from NZ_JBITKV010000005.1 coordinate 123,316, forward strand.
GCGGCGCCGACGGGCCCTTGGCGCCCTGGGAACCGGGCGCGCACGTCGATCTGGCGCTGCCGAACTGGCTGACCCGGCAGTATTCCCTGTGCGGGGATCCGGCCGATCGCGGCAGTTACCGGATCGCCGTCCGCCATGACCGGCTGAGCCGCGGCGGTTCGGAGTACGTCCACCTGTTCCTGCGCGCGGGCCGGACTCTCGATGTCTCGTTGCCACGCAACAACTTCCCGTTGCTGCCCGCCCCGGAATACCTGTTCATCGCGGGCGGTATCGGCATCACCCCCATCCGGCCGATGCTCGCGGCGGCGGGTTCCTCGGCCAGGTTGGTGTACGTGGGCAGGTCCGAAGCGACCATGCCGTTCGCCGCCGAGCTCAAGGCGGAGTACGGCGACAGGGTGCGCCTTCACCCGCACGGCAGGCCCGACTTCGTCGCGTTGGCGGCCGAACTCGGCCCGGACGCGCTGGTCTACTGCTGCGGCCCCGCGTCGATGCTCGACGCGGCCGAGGCGGCGTTCCCCGCGCATCGCCTGCACCTTGAGCGTTTCCGGCCGGTGGCCAAGGAATTCGCGCCCGACGTGCCGTTCGAGGTGCACTGCGTCCGCTCCGGCCGGACGGTGCCGGTCGCCGCGGAGGAGTCCCTGCTGGACGCCTTGAACCACGCGGGGTTCCGGATCCCGTCCGGGTGCCGTGAAGGCGTTTGCGGCAGCTGCGAGATCGGCGTCGTCGGCGGGGAACCGGAGCACCGCGACGACATCGGCGCGCCGGCCGGGCGGATGTACTGCTGTGTCTCGCGTGCGTCTTCCCGGCTCGACGTCGATCTCTGACCCGGCGTATACGGATCGTCGGCGCCCGCTGGCTAGGCTCGCGCGGATGGTGGAACCCGCATACGATCCCGAACTCGCCGCCGTACTGCCCTCGCTGAAGGGAAACGTGCCGGTCGGTATGACGGCGGAGCAACTGGAGCGGTACCGGGCACTGCCGTTCCCGGCGATCGAAGAACAGATCGGCGACCGTCCGGTCACCTGGACCGATCACACGATCCCCGGATACGGCGGCGCGGAGATCACCGTTTCGGTCATCGCGCGCCGGGATCATCGCGGCGGCGGGCCGGGGATCTATCACGTGCACGGCGGCGGAATGGTGATGGGCGACCGGTTCGCGTCGGTGCGCCCGCTCGTCGAATGGGCGATGAAATACGACGCCGTCGCGGTCACCGTCGAATTCCGCCGCGCGCCCGAACATCCGGATCCGGTGCCGGTGGAGGACTGCTACGCCGGGCTGGACTGGATGGCCGCGCACGCGGACGAGCTGGGCTTCGACCCTGGCAAGCTGGTCATCTTCGGCGGCAGTGGCGGAGGTGGCCTCGCCGCCGGTGTCACGCTGCTGTCGCGTGACCGCGGCGGACCGGCGCTGCGCGGCCAGCTGCTCCAGTGCCCGATGATCGACGACCGGAACGACACCGGGTCCGCGCGGCGATACGACGGCGTCGGCGTTTGGGACCGGACCAGCAACCTGACGGCGTGGACCATGGTCCTCGGCGACCGGCGGGGCGGTCCCGACGTCTCGCCGTATGCCGCCCCCGCCCGCGCGACGGATCTCGGCGGATTGCCGCCGACGTTCATCGACGTCGCCGCCGCCGAGGTGTTCCGCGACGAGGCCGTGGCGTACGCGAATGCGATCTGGGCCGCCGGGGGAGAGGCGGAATTGCACGTCTGGGGCGGCGCGTTCCACGGCTTTTACGATCTCGCACCGGAAACCGCCGTCGCCCGATCGTGTCTCGCCGCCCGGAATTCCTGGCTGGACCGGCTGCTCGCCGGACGTGAATGAATTTCCCCGAATTGCCGCCCGAACGGGCCGGTGCAACCCTGGTCATACCGAACGACACCACCACCACGAAGTACAGGAGTCGTTATGACCACCACCGAAATGCCAGCCGTCCACGAATGCACGGTCAGCGGATGTTCGTACAACCACGACGGCTGTCACGCTTTCGCCATCACGGTGGGCGGCGGCAATGGTTCGGCCGATTGCGGAACGTTCGTCCCGCTCAATACCAAGGGTGGACTCGACCGAGTGACCGCGCAGGTGGGAGCCTGCTCCCGGGCCGACTGCCGCCACAATTCCGCGTTGGAATGCACCGCGTCGAGTGTCCGCGTCGGACCGGGCCACGGTGACCATGCCGCCAACTGCCTGACCTACGCGCCTTAGCCGTACTTTGCGCGTGAAGGCCCCCTTCCCTCGGCTCAGCCGAGGGAAGGGGGCCTTCACGCGCTTGGGGCGGCGGTGTCAGCTCCCGGCCTGGTCGCAGCTGGCGGCGTCGGTGCCCAGCACCGGGTCGGTCACCGGGCGGCTCGTGATCGGGATGGTCTTCTGGGTCGTCAGCGCGCCGTCGCGAAGGGTGTAGACGGTGCGCGTGCCCGAGTAGGTGAGCGGGTCGGCCCCGACGTCGTCGGCTTCGGCCGCGACGGTTTCGAAGGAGCGGCCGCCGCCGTCGAGCGGGGTGCACTGGTAACCCAGGTGGGCGGCGACGCCACCGCCTTCGGCGACCGACAGCGGCTTGTCGTCGTTGCCGACGACCTGGGCGAGGTTGCGGCCGTCGTAGTGCAGGGCGGTGAAGAAGGTGGTGTTGGCGCCGACGGACTGGGTGACGATCAGTTCGGCGCGGCCGTCGCCGTTGAGGTCGGTGACGCGCGGGGCCTCCAGCGGGACGGAGCCGTCGGCGCCGAGGTGGATCGAGGTGAACGTGCCGTGCACGGTGGCGGAGATGACCTGGTCGTCGGGCCCGGTGAGCCGCGCGGTGACGGTCTCGATCTCCCCGTCGCCGTCGAGGTCGGCCACGGTGGTGACCGGGTCGCCGGAAGGCGGGCTCGCCAGCGCCGGGACGATGGCGGCCAGGCTCAGCGCGGCGACGACGCCGGTGATGGTGGTGGTACGGATGATGCCGGTGTGCTTCATGGTGTTCTCCCTCCAACGCCTCCGGTGAACTTTTCACCGAAAGTGCTCTCATGAAGGGAGACGGGTGCGGATCATGGACGTGCAGTGAGAGTGTGATGTGCCACACAGACGCAACCCGGGTGGCCCGCCCCTTCAGGAGCGGGCCACACCGGCTCAGCCGATGGCCCACACTTGCAGTGCGGACCCCGTGTCGGCCCGTTGCGTCACGGCCGCACCGTCCGAAGTGGACGCCGTGGTCAGGAGCAGGCCGGAGCGGACACTGGCGATCTTGTAGGTGCCGTTGGGCTGTTTCGTCGCCGTCCAGCGCTGGTTGGTTCCGGCGGTGCACGTCCACTGGATGACGCGCGCGCCCGCGGTGGTGGCTCCGCCTTCGACGTCGGCGCACAGTTTCGAATGCGTGTTGGTCAGCGTGTAGGAACCGTCGGACTGCCTGGTGAACAGCCACTTCTGGTTGGCGCCCTGGTTCGGCGTCCAGGTGACAAGGGGTGTGCCTGCCGCCGTCGAGGAGTCCGGGTCGTCGAGGTTCTTGCCGGACGCGGCCAGGGTGTGGACGCCGTCGAGAGTGCCCGCGCCGGCGTCGGTGAACTTCAGTGTCTGCTCGGCCGCGGTCCGGCCGCCGCCGACGGCGTTCCCGGTGGTGTCGGTCCAAGAGCGCAGCGGAGTGGTCTCCGCCAGGCGTGAGGTCTTGCCGGACAGGCCGAGCACGAGCCCGCTGTAGCGGTTCACCAGCCGGAAGGTTCCCTTGTCCACAGTGGACGGAATGACGAACCACTGCTGCCCGACCGTCGAAGCCGAGGTCACGGTCGGCTTCGCGCCCCACGCCCGGCCGGCCTGCACGGCGTCGACGCCGAGGAACTGGCCCGTGGCGGCGTTGGCGACGCGGTACGAGCCGTCGCCGTCGGAGGAGAACTGCCATGTTTCGCGGTCGGATCCGGTCGTGCTCGCGACCGACGTCGTCGCGGTTCCGGTGCCCTGCGCGAGAACCCGGCCGTCGCCGAGGCCGATCCGGTACCTGCGGGAAGTGTCCACAGGGGACGGTGCGGGCGCGGACGACGTGATGGTCTGCGTGGTGTACTCGCCGCCCGCGTTGTTCGAGCAGGCCACCGCGCAATACGACCGGAACTGCTTGCCGATGATGGTCGAATTCGTCTTGTTCGCCGCGTCGACGAACCAGCGGTACCAAGACTGGTTGGTGTAGCTCCCGGTGTCGCCGATGAGCCGCCATTTCTGGGTCGTCAGATCGTCGGTCACGTAATAGCGCTGGGGGACGACGCTGTCCACGGCCTCCGGCGCGCCGATGTAGAGCCCGAGATGCGCGTTGTAGGCGATGTTCATGATGAACAGATCCGATTTCTTCGGCAGCTGTCCCGCGGCGATCTGCTGGGTGACGTTGCCCGTGTTGGCTGGGTCGTAGTCGTCCGCGACAGGTGTGTAGCCGGTGTCGCTCGCGGCGGACACGGGGACCATGTTGCTCTCGCGGCCGCCGACGCCCGGCTGGCTCCAGCCGCCGTCGAACCACTTCTGCCACGAGCCGGACGCCATCTTGGCCGAGATCGGCGAACGGGCGACGTGTGCCAGTCCGGTCATCGGGCCGCCCGCGCCGGCCTTCGGCACGATGCGCGAGCCGTAGTAGACGTAGAAGTAGCCGGAGGCGGTGTCGACGAACAGGCGGGGGTCGCCGTCGCCGTAGTCGAACGTCTGATGCGGGAACGCCGCCGTGTCACCGCGTTTCGTGCTGTACGGCGAAGTGATCGCGTGATCCTTGATGGTCCAGGTCCTGCCCTGGTCCTTCGAGACGGCCATGTCGATCGCGTCGTAATGCGAGAACGAGTACGCGCCGAACGGCTCGGGGGTGAACTCGTTGTGGATCAGGCCGTACCAGTCGCCGGTGTCCGGATCGACCCACGTGCCGACGAGGTCGCAGAAATTGCGCTGCGAGTAGCCGGAACCGGCCGGCGGATCGGTGGATTCCTTGCCGGTGGGGCTGTTGTTGCAGCGCCAGGTGGTGTCGTCGTTGCGGTCGGCGGGATTCGCCGGGTTCACCGCCGAGCTGATCGGGTTCTTGGTGAAACTGTCGAAATCGCGTCCGCTGTAGAAGTCCCACTCCCGCGGCTGATCCGCGCCGTAGAGCGCGGCCGCCTGCTGGAAGTAGAAGGTGCCGTCCTTGTCGACATAGGTACTCGCCGGGGTGTCGGTGGTCGGGCTGAACGACTTCTTGGCATCGACCGTGATGGTGTACGTCGCGTCCGGCGGTGCGGCGTCGGACGACACCGGTACCACCGTGGTCGCCGCCACGGCCAAGGCCGCGGCGCCGAGAAGAGGCAGGGTCCGCATGACTCTCTCCCAAGGGTGACCCGCACCACAGTTGGCGGGGCGGTCGCCGATGTTATGAACGTTATTGCGCGTAAGTCAACGATTTCGGTCAACTTCAAGCGTCGTTCATGCACTTATTGCGCGGAAAGTCCAAGCGGTGCGGTGCGGAAGTCCAAGGGGTCAGTCGGGTACCAAGGGCGGGTCGTCGGCCGGAGGAACGCGCGTACTCCAGCCGCCGGGGACGGCCTGGACGCGCGACTCGCGGAAACGCGCGGGGGAGACGCCGACCCGCCGGGTGAAGAGCCTGCTGAAGTAGGCGGCGTCCTCGTAACCGACCGCCTGTGCCACCTCCTGCACCGGCATCCGCGTGGTGGCGAGGAGTTCCTTGGCGCGGTTGAGGCGGAGGGTCAGGAGATGGTCCTTCAGCCCGGTCTCGGTGCTCCGGCGTACGGCGGCGCGCAGTTCGGGCAGGGTCATGCCGCGGCGGGTCGCGATCTCGGCGACGCTGATCGGCAGCAGGGCGTCCTGCGCCAGCGCCTCCAGCAGGGATCCGTCGTCGGGGGTGCTGTCGACGGCCCGCCGCAACGCCACCAGCAGGTGATGCACGGCCGCCGAGGCGTCGACCTGGGCCAGCGGGCTGCCGCCCCGGGCGCAGCGCACGATGCGGCTCACGATGTCGCGCACGGCCTCGACGTCGCCCAGCGGCACCACCGGTGTCCCGGGCGTGACGTAGCCGAGCTCCACGTAGGCGTCCACGGCACCGCCGTCGAAGTCGACGAAACATTCTTCCCAGCCGTGCGCGGGGTCGGGCGCGTAGTGGTGCCCGACCCCGGGGACGAGCCACAGCAGCGCGGGGGCGACGACCTCCTGCCGTTCCCCGCCCGTCACGGCGAACCACCCGCGCCCTTTGGACACCACCACGGCCACGTAATGATCGAGCACACGCGGCCCCACGGCGGGCAGGACGCCGTGCTGCAGCCCGACCCCGAGGCACACCAGGCCCAGCCGTCGGTGCACGGCGGACGGTGTGAAGTACCGCATCCAGGTCCGGTAACCCATCCCCGCATCTTCGCGCAATCAGCCCAAAGCGGCGTCGAGGGTGACCGCGGCGTCGATGAGCGCGAGATGGGTGAAGGCCTGCGGGAAGTTGCCGAGCTGCTCGCCGCTCGGCGCGATCTCCTCGGCGTAGAGGCCGACGTGATTGGCGTAGGTCAGCATCTTCTCGAACGCCGCCCGCGCCTCGTCCAGCCTGCCCGCCCGGGTCAGCGCGTCGGCGTAAGCGAAGCTGCACAAGGAGAAAGTGCCTTCCGTACCGGCCAGGCCGTCCGGGGACGCGGCCGGGTCGTACCGGTGCACCAGGCTGTCGACGACCAGATCCTTCCCGATCGCGTCGAGGGTCGAGAGCCAGAGCGGGTCCCGCGAAGGGAGGAAGCCGGTGCGGGGCATCCGCAGCAGCGACGCGTCCAGTTCGTCCCCGGTGTAGTGCTGCACGAACGCCTGCCGCGTCCGGTGCCAGCCCTGGTTCAGGATCTGGTCGTAGATGCTGTCGCGCTGCCATGTCCAGTCCTCGATCGGGGCGGGGCGGCCGTGGGTGCTCGCCATCCGGAGGCCGCGGTCGAAGGCGACCCAGCTCATCAACCGGCCGTAGGTGAAGGACCGGCGGCCGCCCCTGGTCTCCCAGATGCCCTCTTCGGGCTGGTCCCAGTGTTCGCCGAGCCAGTCGAGCGCCGCGCGAACCGCGGTCCACCCGCGGTGGGGCAGGCCGAAACCCGCCCTGTCGGCGGCGTAGACGCTGTCCAGCGCCTCGCCGTAGATGTCCAGTTGCAGCTGCCCGGCCGCGTCGTTGCCGATCCGGACCGGGGCCGAGCCGCGGTACCCGGACCAGTGCGGGAGGTCCTCCTCGCGGAGATCCGTCGTGCCGTCCACGCGGTAGAGCACGGCCAGCGGGCCGCCGTCACCGTCGCCGCCTTCGCGGATCCGGTCGCCCAGCCAGCCGCCGAACCGGGCGGCCTCTTCGGTGAAGCCGAGCGCCAGCAGCGCGGAGACCGAGAACGACGCGTCCCGCACCCAGGTGTAGCGGTAGTCCCAGTTCCGCTCCCCGCCGAGTTCCTCCGGCAGCCCGAGGGTCGGCGCGGCGACCAGACCGCCGGTCGGCCGGTAGGTGAGCAGTTTCAGGGTGATCGCCGAGCGGGTCACGATCTCGCGCCAGCGTCCGCGATAGGTGGAGCGGGCCAGCCACGAGCGCCACCAGCCCACCGTGTCGTCGAACAGGCCGGTGAATTCGCCGAGCCGGATCTCACGCGGCGGTTCCGCGGTGTCGGTTTCGAGTACGACGCCCCGGACCTGCCCCGCCGCGAGAGTCAGCCGCAGGTGCGCGTCGCCGCCCTCGATCCGCGTCTCGGCGAGGTGTTCGTCGCCGGGTTCGCGGACCGGGTGCAGCGTCAGCGACAGTTCGCTCGACACGAAGACGGCGCCGTGCCCGAACGGGATCGCTTCGTGCGGACGACGGCCGTAGTCGAATCGCGGCGCGACCACCATTTCGAAGGTGACCTGTCCCCGGACGCAGCGTACGAGGCGAGCGATCCGGTGCCTGGCGGTCGCGGCGCCGTCACACGGGGGCATGAAGTCGACCACTTCGCCGATCCCGTCCGCGCCCGAGAACCGGGTGATCAGGACCGCGCTGTCCGGGTAGTACATCTGCCTGCTCGTATGCGGCCCGCTCGGCCGGATCCGGAACCGGCCGCCGCGTTCGTCGTCGAGCAGCGCGCCGAAGACCGACGGCGCGTCGAAGCGCGGACTGCAGAACCAGTCGATCGACCCGTCGGTGGTGACCAGTGCGGCGGTCTGCAGATCGCCGATCAGGCCGTGGTCGGCGATCGCGGTTTCGGGCATGGCGCCTCCTCGGGCATCGGGTGCGGTCGGTGATCACCGTCGTCCGGCCGGGTGGGCGCCGCCTCATCCGTGCGGGGTGAGGTGGCCGGGTGGTGGCCGCGACACCGTGTGCGGCACCCGACCGGAAGGCCACGCCGATGCTCGTGCCGCCCTTGGCCCTCGCCCAGTTCGTCGCCAGTTACGCGGCGACGACGATGACCGTGGCCGTGAGCGTGCTCGCCGCGGACCTCGGCACGACGGTGCTCGGGATCCAGACGGCGATCACGTTGTTCACCCTCACCATGGCGACGCTGATGGTGCCCGGCAGCAAGCTGACCGACGTCCTGGGGCGCAAGCGGTGTTTCGTCGCGGGCCTCGCCGTCTACGGCGCGGGCGCGCTGCTCGCCTCGGCCGCGCACGGGCCGGTGTCGCTGGTGCTGGGGTATTCCCTGCTGCAGGGCATCGGGTCGGCGCTGATGATCCCGCCGATCTACATCCTGGTCACCGTCGCCGGTCCCGACGTCGAGACCAGGGCCCGCCGCTTCGGCGTGGTCTCCGGCGCGGGCGCGCTCGGCGCCGCCGCCGGGCCGCTCCTCGGCGGGCTGATCACGACGTGGCTGAGCTGGCGGGCCTCGTTCCTCCTGCAGGTGCTCGTCGTCGGGGCGATCGTCGTCCTGGCGCTGCGGATCGCGGAGCCGCCGGAAGCCCCCGCCCGCACCCCGTTCGACGTCGGCGGTGCGGTGCTTTCGGCGGTGGGCCTGTTCTTCGTCGTGGCCGGTGTGCTGCGGCCGGCCTGGGTCCTCATCGGACTCGGCGCGGGGATCCTGTTCGCGTTCCACCTGCACATCCGCGCGCGGGAACGGGCAGGCCGCGAACCGCTGGTGTCCTCCGCGCTCTTCCGCGACCGCGTCACCCGGCTCGGCCTGGTCACCCAGCACGTGCAGTGGCTGGTCCTCCAGGGATCGTTCTTCGTGATCGCCGTTTTCCTGCAACAGGCCCGTGGCTACGACGCCGTCGAAACCGGGCTGATGCTGACCCCCGCCACGATCGGCATCCTCGTCGCCTCGGCGGCCGCGGGACGGATGGCCCGGCGGCACGCGCAGCGCCGCCTGATCCGCGGCGGTTTCGTGCTCGCCATCGCCGGGCTGCTGCTCGTGCTCCTGCTGGTGCGGGCGGATTCAGGGGTGGCGAGTGCCGTGCCGGGGCTGTTCCTGCTCGGTGCCGGGGTCGGGATCATGCTGACGGCGTCGGTGAACCTGGTCCAGTCGCGCAGCCCGGACGCGGCCCAGGGCGACATCTCGGGGGTCTCGCGCGGTGTGTCCAACCTGGGTTCGTCGGTGGGGACGGCGCTCGCGGGTTCCGTGCTGGCCGGGGCGGCGGGCCACGGCTTCGCATGGGCACTCGCCACGCTGACCGCGGCCGGGCTGATCGGCCTGATCGCCGCGCTGCTGCTGCCCGGTCGCTAGGGGCATCGTGGACGAGCGCCGGTGCCGCACGGCGGTCACGATCACCCGCAGGGCGATGCTCAGCACCAGCAGGTTCGCCACCATCTGGATCATCGCGAGGATCCGTGCCGTCGCCGAAACCGGCGCGATGTCCCCGAAACCGACCGTCGTGAACACGGTGAGCGTGAAGTACAGGGCGTCGGTCCGCGTCAGCTCCGTGCCGAACGAGCCGGGCCGGTCCTGGCCGAGCACGTAGTAGACGTCGGCGAACAGGAGCAGGAACAACGGCACGACCAAGGCCAGCGCCTGGATCCCCTGCAGGGCGGGGAACGGCGAGCGCAGGATCATCCGCACCTCGCCGACGACGACCAGGATCACGATCGCGAGGCCGCAGGCGAAGGCGGCCACCGTCCAGGGCCGCAGCCCTTGGTCGACGGGGAGCAGGTAGTACAGGCACAGCAGCGCGGTGACGGTGAGCAGCGGCCGCAGCACCGCGAGATGGACGAACCGCCAGCCGGAGAACGGGTAGTCCGTGCTCGCCATGGCCATGGTCTCTCCTCACGCCGGGGATCGGGGTTCCGTTGAGGGGTAAGGCAAAAGTGGCAGGTCGCGAAAGCCACTTTCGCGACGTCTGATGTCCCGAAAGTGGCTTTCGCGACACCCGCTTCGCCTCACCCGGGACAGGTGAGGCGAGTGGCCGTCAGCGCGGGAGATCGATGCCCTCGGTGTCCAGCAGGCCGCGGCGGAGCGCGGTCGCCACGGCGTCACGCCTGCTGCGGACGTCGAGTTTCGCGTAGATCCCGCGGACGTGGGTCTTGACGGTATTCGGCGAAACCGTCAGATCCTCGGCGATCTCGTCGATCGACCGCTGGGTCGGCAACAGGCGCAGGACACTGCGTTCCCGTTCGGTCAGCGGCGCAGGCATCGGCGGGGTCCGCGACTCGCGGTGCCGGGCGAGCACCTGGCAGGCGAACCGCTCACCGCCGCCGAGTTTGCCCAGCCGCGAGGTCAGGAACGCGATGACGTCGGAAGGGGCGAACACGAACGGGAACCGGACGTCGCCGGGCTCCGCGGCGCGCAAGGCGTCGTCCAGCGACCGCACGGCCCGTTCCGGCGCCCCGGCGGCCAGCGCCGCCCGCACGCCGATCAGTGACACCTCGATCCCCGACCACGGCAACAGCATCGGCGCGCCGTCCTCCGACAACGAGCGCAGCACGGCACTCGCCGCGCCCTGCCTGCCGAGCCGCAGCTGGGTCCTGGCCCGCATCAGCAGCAGTTCGCCCGAACCGGCGATGATCGGCTGGGCCCAGCGGAAGGTCTCCCTCGCCTGATCGGCCGCGCCGAGCCGCAGCGCCGCCCGGTGTTCCAGCACCGCGCACCACGCCGCGTGTTCGGCGGAGAAACTGCGCCCGGTGCCGAGCCGGGTGCGTGCGCGACGCATCCTCCGCAGTCCCGAGTGCCAGCCGCCGAGCTCGAATTCCGCCGCGCCACGCAGGGTTTCGGCGATCAGGCCGAGATTCCTGGCCGCGCGGGCCGGCGCGTCGCCGAGCATCCGGCCGATCTGTTTCGCGTGCTCGACACATTCGGCGGCCTCGCCGCGCAGCAAGGAACCGTAGGCGAGCTGAGCGGATACTTGGGCGGCTTCGAGCGAGCGATGCGGGTCGTGCGCCGCGTGCCGCGCCTGCACCCGCCGGGCCAGCGCGTCCATCTCGCGATAGTCGCCGTCCGACCCGGCCAGCCCGCTCAGCGTGATGAGGCATTGGGTGACCAGGAAATGGTGATGCGCGTTCCCGGCGGACTCGGCGACCCGGGCCAGCGCGGTCCGTGCGGAGGCACGATCACGGCGTGCGGTCAGGACACTCACCCGGTGCAGGGTCGCCAGCCCGCTGAGCCCGGTGTCCGCCGCCAGATGTTCGTCGACCCGCTCCGCCGCGCGGACGGCCTGTGCCGGGCCGCGATCGACCTGGGCCAGCCGGGAGCGCACCAGTTGCCGCAACACGGTCAGCTCCGCCGCCGGTTCGGCGGGCCAGGCCGCGTCCGCGCAGCTCAGCTGCGACTCGGCCGACGTCGGTTCACCTCGTTCCAGATACAACGCGGCCGAGACCAGCGCGAGCAGGGGCGAGGCCACGGCCCGCCGCTCGCCGAGGACGGCGAGCGCGAGCCGCAGGACGTTGTGCTCGCCGCTGAGGAACAGCGTCACCGCGTGGCGGCGCGAAAGTTCGCCGACGCGGGTGGTGTTCCCCGAGCGGACGCTGTGCAGCAGCGCGGCGGCGGCCTGATCGTGTTCGGCGAACCAGCGCGCCGCGGCCGCGTGCAGGGATCTCGTTCGGTCCGGGTCCCGGCGCAGCAACTCGGCCCGCAGGTAGGTGCGCAGCAGGGGCGGAAGCCGGTGGTGCGGCGGGGTTCCGCCGGAGTGGACCACACGCGCGGGGTCGCCGAGTTCGCGGAGCAGCGCCTCCGCGTCCGGCCGGTCCGTCAACGCGGCCGCCAGCCCCGCCGGGACGTCGTCGCAGATGCTGATCGCGCGCAGCAGATCCCGGTGGACGGGGGACAGGGGAGCGAGTACCTCGTCGGTCAGGTAGTCGAGCACCGCGCGGTCCCGTCCGGCGAAGAAGTCGGCGAGATTCCCCGCTCGCGCCGCGGAAGCGGCGGCGAGCCGCAGTCCGGCAGGCCAGCCGCCAGTCCTGGTCACGAGCAGCCCCACCTGATGCCGCGGGATGCCCGGCCCGATCGCCGCGATGAGCGTCTCGGCCTCCTCCGGCGAGAAGCGCAACCGGTCCACGCCCACTTCGAGAAGCCCGCCCGCGACCCGGGCGCGCACCAGCGGCAGCGGTGGCTCCCGGCGGCTCGCGATCACCAGCCGCAGCCCCGACGGCTGATGCCGCAGCAGCGCACGCACCCCGCGCCAAGTGCCGGGATGGGTGATCTCCTGAGCGTCGTCCAGCACGAGCACGACGGGTTCGGCCACCCTGTCCAGCGCGTCGGCGATCGTGGCCAGGAAGGCGAGGTCCGTGCCGGGCGAGGCGGGGACCGCCAGCGAGCGCACCGGGTTCCCCGCCGGGATCCGGGCGCAGCCGCTCAGTGCTTCGAGGACCGCCGACCAGAAGAGCCGCTCGTCGTCGTCCTCCGCGTCGGCCGACACCCAGGCCACCGCCCCTCGGCGGCGGGCCGCCCACTCGGCGAGCAGCACCGTCTTGCCGAGACCCGCGGGCGCCCCGACGAACACCAAGGCGTGCTCTCCCGCTTCGTCGAGAGTGGCGAGCAAACGCGGCCGGGAAACGAGATCCGGCGGCGGATCGGGGATGGTCACCTTTGTCCTCGGTACCCGTCTTCGCGGCGAAATGTGTTGATCATTCAACATGCGCCAGCCTCCTTTGCGGCCAGTTTCACATCGTCGGAGCGGATCCTGCCAGGCAATTCGGCCGTCTCACCCGCGCTGGGCGAGGAAAAGGTTTGGCGCACCCAGAATCGTGTGCCGCGTGATGGCCCGTGGAGATTACTGGAGAAAAGAGAAAGGCCGGAAACGGCCGACGTCGGTATTCGTCGCGACACAGTTCTTCTGGATCGGCCCCGTCGAGTTCGCGGTACTCGACGTACTGGGAACCGGCCGCGTCGGAGTCGAGGCGGGGTTGTTCTCGCTCGCCGTCCTTCTCGCCGCCATGACTTCGGTCACCTCGATCCGGCTCGCCGTGCGGGCCGGTCTCGACCTGTTCGCGCGGCTGCTCTTCCTGCCGTCGCACACCTGGTCGTCGATCATGGCGGCGATCGATCTGGCGGTACTGGCCGCGGCCTGGTTCCTGGCCGGACGGGGAAAGGGGAACCGATGAGCCCGTTGGCCGGAATGAATTACGTCTTCCGGGGCAGCGGCCGAATCCCCGAACAGGCGAACCGGGCGGTAGACGATTTCCGGGGAATGTTCGTCGTCCCGATCGGTGGCGAGCTGATCGTCTTCGGCACGGTGACCGAGCAAAGAAGCGTTTCGCGAATTCTGTGCGCGCTCGAAGCACTCGGGATGCGGGTGGACTCCGTGCACCGGGTCCGGGAACTGCCGTCGCGGGTTTTCCCGATCGCGAGGTGAATCGGGAAAACCCGCGGCCGGGATCAGAGCCGTTCGGGGAGGGGGAACTCGCCGAACGCGGCACGCAGCCGCGCCTCTTCCTCGTCGGAGAGATTCGTGGTCACCAAAGCGGCGCCCGTCTCCTTGAACGGCTCGGCCACCCGGTCGAGTACGGCGCCGTCCGCCATCACGAACAACGCGGACGTGCCCGGGGTGACCTTGGCCCGGACGTTGGCGATGAAGTCGCCGTCGATGCCGACGTGGGAAAGCGAGCCGGTCAGCGCCCCGATCGCCGCGCCGACGGCCATCCCCAGCAGCGGTACCAGGAAGATCAGGCCGAACAGCAGTCCCCAGAACCCGCCGCCGAGCGCGCCGGCGCCGGTCAGGGAACCGAGGTCCTTGGTCTTCGGCTTCTTCCTGCCCTCCGGCCAGGTGACGTAGGCCGCGTCGGCGATCTTGATGAGCTGTTGTTTCTGGAGGCGTTCCAACAGCGCGAGCGCGTTTTCCGCGCCGTCCGCGGTGGGAAAGGCCCATACGGTCAGCGAACTCATGGTGCGTCCTCCTCGGTCCGGGATCGGTGCTCGGAGGCCGCACTGTGCTCCGGGCGGCGGCACCCCCGCATCGCCCGGGCCGGATGAGGCGGGGCGGCGGCGGACCGGCCCCGATCTCACCTGGCGTGGGCGAGGCCGCCGTCACGGTGAACCCACCATGATCGCCCGGGTCCGCAGCCCCGCTTCCGAAAAGAGGGACCATGAGCGAAAGAGCGCATCACTGGACCACCACGGCGGGCACCGGCCCGTCGTCCCCGCCGGAGCACGCCGCGAGGGTGTCGCGACGATCGGGCTGGGTCTGGTTCGCCGCGTCGATCACCATCATGGCCGGCCTGTTCACCGCGGTGGAGGGGCTGGTCGCGCTGTTCGAACAGAACTACTACCTGCTCGGCCCGTCGGGGCTGCTCGTCTTCGACCTCGGCGCCTGGGGCTGGATCCACCTGATCGTCGGAGTCCTCGCGGTGTTCGCGGGGAGCGCGTTGTTCACCGGGGCGCCGTGGGCCCGCGTCGTCACCGTCCTGCTCGCCGGGTTCAACGCGTTGGCGCAGCTGGTGTTCCTGTCCGCGTACCCGGTATGGGGCGTGGTCGTCATCGCCCTCGACGTCCTGGTGATCTGGGCGGTGCTCGTGCACGGGGACGAGGCGACGGACGACCTCTGGTAGCCCGCTGACCAGTACAGTCGTGGCCTCGCCGGGGCCGCGATCCTTCGGACGATCGAGAGGTTGACTTGCCCGCTCGAACGACATCGCGGTCCTGGCGCATCCCCGCGGCCAAGGTGACGGTGCCGCGGATGCCGGGGATCTTCGTCCCGCGTTCCCGGCTCACGGCCCTGTTCGACCGCGCCGGCACCCGGCCGGTGACCGTGCTCCGCGCGCCCGCCGGTTCCGGCAAGACCACCGCGCTGGCCGGCTGGGCCCGCGATCGGCGGGACGTGGCCTGGGTGTCGCTGGACGACGACGACAACGACGAACACCGTCTGTGGTCGGCGATCCTGCTCGCGGTGCGCCGGAACCTCCGCCTCCCGGGGTTCCGGCTCGGACCACCGTCACCCGGACGGCGTACCGAGTTCCTCGCCGATTTCGGTGACGTGTTCGCCGGACTGCGTGAACCGGTGTGGCTCGTGCTGGACGACGTCCAGGAGATCTCCCGTCCGGAGCCGGTGGAAGCGCTCGCCGCGCTGGCCCGGCACCGGCCGCCGATGCTGCGGCTGGTGCTGGCCACCCGGGTCGAGCCGAAACTGCGGCTGGCCCGCCTTGAGGTCGAAGGCGCGCTTTCGCGCCTCGGCGCCGCCGAACTCCGCTTCAGCGTGGAGGAAACGGCATATCTGCTTCGCTCCACCGGGGCCACGGTGGGCGAGGACCGCGTCCGCGAACTGACCGAGCGCACGGCGGGGTGGGCCGCCGCGCTCGGCTGGGCCGCGGTCTCGGTACGCGAGGCCGAGGACGCGGACGGGCTCGTCGCGGCGGTCGGGGGCGACGAGCTCGCCGTGGCCCGGTTCTTCGCCGACGAGGTGCTCTCGCGGTTGCCGCCCGCGACGTCGGATCTCCTGCTGTGCGTCAGTGTCTGCGACAACGTGAGCGCGGCACTGGCGGCGCGGCTGACGGGTTCGCCGGACGCCGGGGTGACACTGGACGAACTGGAGCGCGAGACCGGGCTGGTCGTGCGCACCCCGGCCGACACCTACCGGCTTCCCGCGCCGCTGCGCGGTTTCCTGCAGGCGGAGCTGGCGCGCCGGTCCCCGGCACGGGCGCGGCGGTTGCAGGGGATCGCCGCGCGCTGGTACGCCGGGCAGGGTCGGTTCGGGGAAGCGCTGACGCACGCCGTCGCGGGCCGGGACCGCCAAGGTGCCTTGCGCCTGGCGCGTGACCACGCGGTGCGCCAGGTGCTGGCCGGGGACGGGAAACTCGTCCGGGGTGCGCTCGCCTACCTGGGAGAGGGGGCTTTGAGCGCGAGCCCCCGGCTCCGGCTGGCGTCCGCGCTGGAACACGTCCAGCGCGGTGAGTTCACCGCGGCCGCCACCGATCTCGGTGACGACGGCTTGCGACGGCTGGCCGCGCCCCATCTCGCACTGGTGACCGGGAGCGGGCCGCCCGAGACCGCGGCACCGCCGGTGGCGCGGTCGCCGGAGTCGGTCGCGTGGGACAAGGTCGATCTGGTCTGGCGCGCACTGCACCGGGGCGCCCGGCGGCACGCCGTCACCCGTGCCGAAGCCGCGTTGCGCCTCGCCCACGGGGAACGTCTCGAACATCTCGTCCTGCACAGCAGACTCGCGCTCGCCGTCGCGACGGCGTTGCTGGGTGATCACACGGCGATGCGGCGATCGTGCATCGGAGCGCTCGCCGTCGCGCGGCGGCACGGCTGGTGCCGGTCGCCGGGCGTCGCCGAATGTCATCTGATGCTGGCCTACGACGATCTGATGCGCTTCGAACCGGTGGCGGCCGCGGGCGAGCTGGCCAGGGCCCCGCGAGCGGAAGTGCCCGTCTCCGCACCGGTTCTCGGGCCGCTGCGGAGGTTCTTCGAAGGTATGGTCCGCTTCGACGGCGGCGACCGCGCGGCGGGCTCGCAGGCCATGCGGGTGGCCCGGCGGCGGCTCGCGGATCTCGAACTGCCCCGCGAGATCACCGGGATGTGCACGGTCGTCGAGCACCACGCGGCGCTCGTGGTCGGCGAAGGCCTGCACGCGGCCGAAGTGTTCGCCTGGGCGCAGGAGAGCTTGTCCGGAACCGCCGAGCTGGCACTGCTCCAGATCCGGGCCCATCTCGCCGTCGAGGAGACCGACCTCGCCGAGAAGGTCTTGCGCGCCACCGAGTCCGCGCCCGCGTTGCTGCCTGCCACCCCGGTGGACACCCGGCTGGCCGAGACCGCGCTCGCGTTGCGTTCCCACCGGCGGACCCTGGCGCTGCAGGCCCTCGACCGCGCGCTCACCCTCGCCCGGCCGCAACGGCTGATCCGCCCGTTCGCGCTCGCCGAACCCCGGGTCAGGAACCTGCTGATCGACCATTCCGGTGGTTTCGGCTCTCTGGACCGCTTCGCGCAGACGGTCCGCGGGCGGCTCGTCCCGAACACCCCGCCCAGCGAACTGACCGATCGCGAGCAGGTGGTGCTGCGGAGACTGCCGTCCCAGCGTTCGCTCGACGAGATCGCGTCGGATCTGACGGTGTCGGTCAACACGGTGAAGACGCACGTCCGGTCGATCTACGGAAAGCTCGGGGTGAACAACCGCCGGTCGGCCGTGGTGGTCGCGCGCCACCACGGCCTGACCTGACGCGGCGGTCAGTCCTTCCGGCGATCCGGCGAGCACAGCAGCGCCTCGGCCCAGCGGGCACGCGGGTCGACGTCGATGAGCAACGCCTTGGCCAGCAGCGTCGCCGGCACGGCGAGGACGGCGCCGAGCGGACCGAGCAGCCAGGTCCAGAACACGAGCGCGAGTACGGTGACCAAAGTGGACAGACCGACCGATTCGGCGACGAACCGGGGCTGGATCAGCGACTGCACCACGAAGTTCAGCAGCACGTACACGACGATGGTCACGAGCATGGCCCGCCAGCCGCCGTCGAGGAGCGCGATGAGCGCGGGCGGGGCCACCCCGATCACGAAACCCACGTTGGGCACGTAGTTGGTGACGAAGGACAGCAGCCCCCACAGCACGGCCGCCGGGATGCCGAGCAGGGCGAGCGCGATCGTGTCGAGCACCGCCACCGCCCCGCCGAACACCGTGGTCACGACCAGGTAGCGCCTGGTGCCGAAGGCGAACCGCCGCAACGCCGCGCCCGCCCACGGCCGATCGCGCGCGATCCGGCCGAGCCGTTGCCCGGCCCATGCCGATTCGGTGCTCAGGAAGAGCATCAAGGCGAGGAGGAAGGCCAGATTCGTGACCAGTCCGCCGACGCCGGCGAGCAGGGATCCGGCGAAACCGATCAGCTTACCGGTGTCCACAGTGGACAGGATCTCGCGCAGCTGCGGTTCACCGACCCCGAACCGGCCGAGGAACGCCGTTCCGTCACGGAGCAGTTCGTCGGCTTGTCCGGCGTAGCGGGGGAGCAGGGCGGACAATTGCGCGAGGGAGACCACGACCACCAGGAAGAGCGCGAGCAACGCGGCGTAGACGGTGACGACGAGGACGGCGACCGTGAGCCAGCGGGGTAAACCCTTGCCGCGCAACCAGGTCCGCACCGGGTCGAGGGTGATCACGATGACCAGGGCGAGGAACACGGGACCGGCGAGCCAGGCGACGGCGTTCAGTCCGGCCAGCACGACGACCGCGGCGGCCGATCCCAGCAGTACCACCAGCGCGCGGGGCAGCGCCGTGCCGGCGCCCCGCGGGTCGGGAGGCGGTGCCGGAATCGCGGGCGGCCGTCTCGCGAAGCGCCGGGTCTTCTGTCGCCCGCTGGTTTTCCGGCGGCGGAATCGGTACACGGGGAATTCGCCGAACGATATTCGCACCATGCGACACCTTCCGAGAGACGGATCGGAGTTCCACGGTGGCAGACCGCCGGTTTCCGAAGATCACCCGGTGCGGGCGAAAAGCGGGGCGCGGCCCGCCCTTTCGGCCGCGCTCCGGCGCCTGCACGATCACCGGAAGTTCCGGTATACGTGGAAGGGAGGGCGCCGCCGGGGAGGACGGCATGGCGCTTGATGCAAGGGGGAAATAACCGATGTTCGACGCGCGTCTCGTCGCTGACCAAGTCAGCCCGCTCGCCAAACCGAAGATCAGAGTTCTGTTCTACACCGATGCTGTCGGCTTCTCGGGGAACGGCGGCTTCTCATTGGGAATCATCCGTGACCTGATCTTGGGGAATCAGCCTTTCTTCGCTCAGTTCGAGATCGATTTGATCAACCGGCACGATGGCGGGCACGCCGCCAGAAAACTCACGTCCGAAGTGCTCGGCAGATACGAGCAGGTGTGGTTCTTCGGCATCCTGCAGTCCAACATGCCGGGAGAGCCGGAAAACGAACTCGTGGACGCGGAGGTCGCCGCGCTGCGGGCGTGGATGGACGCCGGTGGTGGCGTGCTCATCAGCGGCGACCACTCGAATCCGCGGCCGCCGGGAGCGGATCCGTCGCTGCCCGACTACCTGAACCTGGGGCGGGCGCTGGGGCACCGGGTCCCGCGCGCGGGTGAGCTGCGGGTGTGGAACGACCGGCCGGACGCGAGTATCGAGTTCAGCCACAACACCCACCAGCCGGATCCGTGGGGCAGTGATCTCAACAACCCGATCCCGAACGATCTCGACCCGTACCCGCAGGAGCTGATCCTGCGGAAGCGGTTCGGCAGGCCGCATGTGCTGTTCCAGGGCAGACGGGGGCCGATCACCGTTTTCCCGGACCACATGCACGAAGGCCAGCTGGTCATTCCGGAGCGATTCCCGGCGGATGTCTGGCCGTCCGGGCGATCGGGGCAGCCGAAGCCCGAAATCGTCGCGCAGGGCACCGACAAGCGCAACGGCCAGGTCTACGGCGTGTCCAGTGTGTACGACGGCGCGGCCGCCGGTGTCGGGCGAATCGTCGCCGACGCCACTTGGCACCATTATTTCGACCTCAACCTGTGGGGTTTCGAAAAAGGCGGCGAGGTGCTCGAACGCCTCACCGAGTACTACGTGAACCTCACGCTGTGGTTGGCGCCGAAGCCGGTCAAGCTGGAAGTGAACGCGCAGCTGCTGTACTGGCTTTCGCACAACCTGAGCCTCCGCGCGGTGCTGCCGGAGGGTTTCCGGGTTCCGGGGATCACCGCGGCCGGTCTGATCCGCGAAATCGGCGGGCAAAGCGTGCTCGACGATCTCGTCTGGCCGTTGGAAGGGGCGCCGGCGGTCCCTGAAGAACTGCTGCTCGGCGCCCTCGTCAAGGAATCCGTCGCGGCGCTGAGCGGAGGGGACGTCGAGACCTTCGACGCCGTGGACGTCGTCGAGCGGGGCCTGCGGGCCGGGGCCGAGGAGTACGCCGCCGAGCTGCGAGCAGCGCTCGGCGACGTCGAAGGCCTGGGCGAACGTATCGCGCAGGGTATTCGCTGACGTCCCGTTCTCGTGAGTGGTCAGGTCCTTGCCACTCACGAGGCGGGTTGGGGGGCAGCTGAGGTACGCGCAGCCGCTGTGACTGGTGGTGTGCCTGGGGCGAGTGTGGCGAGCCGCGTGTCCGTGAAGGCCTCCTTCACTACCTTCAGGGTAGGCAAGGAGGCCTTCACGGACCTGGCCCACGATCAAGCCGCACCAAAAACCAGTAGGTACCTAAGACACCCTTGGCTCTAACGACCCGAAACACTCACGAGCCGGGTTGGGCAGCTGAAGTACATGAAGGCCCCCTTCCTGTACTTAGGCGCAAGGATGGGGGCCTTCATGTACTTGGGATGGTGTGAAGGTCGAGTTTCCTCGGCTGAGCCGAGGGAAGGGGTCCTTCACGGACTTACCTACGACCGTGCGGGTGAGCCAGGATCGGGCCGGAGCCCGAGCGCGAGGTGGAGCTGGCGCGCCCACCAGCGCACTTGCGCGGAAGAATCGTCGGCCGCGGCCCCGGTGAGCCCGGCGCTCCGCCGGAAATCGCTCCCGTACAGGGCATCCGTGGCCATCGCCTGATGCAGGGCGGCGACGGTGAGCCGCGTGTCGTCGAGTGAACCGCCGGGTGGCCGGAGCCGGTGGAGGGCGTCGACGACCGGGTCGAGCATCCCGCTTCCCGGGTCGCGCCAGCCCGCCGCGTGCAGCGCCACGGCGAGCTCGCCGTAGCCGTCCCGGTACAGCGTGTGCAGGGACTGGACGAGTTCAAGCAGGTCGGCGTCGTGGTCCAGCCAGCTGGTGAGAAGGCCCTGAAGCCCGTCCCGGAGGCGGCGGCCGCCGTGCCGGAGGAGTTCGGCGAGCAGTTTGTCCCGGCTGCCGAAGTGATGGGCGACGCCCGCGTCGGTCATGCCGACTCGGGCGGCCACGGCGCGCATCTGGACGGCGGCGACACCGGACTCGCTGAGCAGGGAAGCCGCGGCGTCGAGGATCAGCCGCCGGGCCTCTTCGGGAGCCCGTCGTGCTCGGGAGGTCGTCACGACCGGATCGTACCTTGATGAGTCAAGGTATCTGCGTTACCTTGACTATCCAAGGTAAGGGGGATGCCGTGAATACCGAAATCAGTCTTGACCTGGGCGAAGTCACTCTGCGGGGCACGGTGACCGGCGCCGGTCCGACGGTTCTGCTGCTCCACGCGGGCGGGGAGCGCCGCCGGGTCTGGGCGCCGGTCGCCGCGGTGCTGGCCGGGCACGGCTACCGGTCGGTGGCCTTCGACCTGCGCGGACACGGGGACAGTTCCGGCCGGGCGACCACGCTCCGTGCGCTGGCCGACGACGTGGCCGGGATGATCGCGAGCCTGCCCGCGCCCGTCGTCCTCGTGGGCGCCTCGGTCGGCGGCCTGGCCGCCATCGCGGCGCTCGCGGACCCCGCCGTCGCGGCGCGCGCGTCCGGACTCGTGCTCGTCGACGTCGTACCCGACCTCGAACCGGGCAGGGTGCGCTCGTGGCTCGATTTTCATGGGCTCGGCGGCCGCTACACCCGCCTGGTGGACGACGTCCTCGGCTCGGGTCCCGCCCTGCTCGCCACGGCCGGGGCCCTGGACCTGCCCATCCTGGTGGTGCACGGTGGCCCGGGATCGCCGCTCCGTGACGCCGATGTGGGCCGTCTGCGCACGGCCAACCACCGGGTCGCCGTCGTCCGCGTTCCGGCGGCGGGCCATCTCGTGGCCAGGGACGCTCCGGACCACCTCGCGGACCTCGTGTCCGGATGGCTTTGTGGCATCGGTCACGGTGCGGTTTCGACGCCGGGGGTGGGCGGGCAAGATCTGCGATAGAGCTGTGCGGCGCAGGTGAGCGACAACGACGTGCACTCGGCGCTACCAGTTGGTAACTTATTGTCGGGGCGTCGAAAACCCCATAAGAAGCGGCAACAACGCGCTGCCTACAATGTCGGGCATGACCTACAGCGAACCAGCGCGATCAGCTGCCCCCCGCACCGGATCGCCGGCGTCCGCCTCCTCCTCGGCCGTCTTGGCGAGGGGAATCACGATTTATGGTTGCGGATCGGACGAGGCCGCCTTGTTCCGGGAGATGGCACCTCGTTTCGGCATAATGCCGACCATTGTGGACGAGCCGGTATCCGAGACCAATATCGGGCTGGTCTCCGGAAATCGATGCATCAGTATCGGTCACAAGACCAAGGTCACGAATTCCATTCTTGACGCACTCGGAAAAGCGGGTGTCGAATACATCTCCACCAGGAGCATCGGCTTCAACCACATCGATGTGGAATACGCGGCGAGCGTCGGTATCACCGTGGGCAATGTCGCCTACTCGCCCGACAGCGTGGCCGACTTCACGCTGATGCTGATGCTGATGGCGGTGCGCGACGCCAAATCCATCATCCGCCGCACCGAGGTCCACGACTACCGGCTGAACGAGGTGCGCGGGAAAGAGCTGCGCGATCTGACCGTCGGAGTGGTCGGAACAGGGCGTATCGGTGTCGCGGTGCTGGACCGGCTGCGTGGTTTCGGCTGCCGGGTGCTGGCCTACGACACGCTGCTGACGGCCTCGGCCGATTACGTTCCACTCGACGAATTGCTCCAGCAGAGCGACATCGTGACGCTCCATGTGCCGCTCAATACGGATACCTATCATCTTCTCGACCGGAAGAACATCGAGCAGATGAAGGACGGCGCGTACATCATCAACACCGGACGTGGCCCGCTCATCGAAACCGAAGCCCTCATTTCGGCGCTGGAAGACGGCAAACTGGGCGGAGCGGCATTGGACGTCGTCGAAGGAGAGGAAGGGATCTTCTACGCCGACTGCCGGAACAAGCCGCTCGAGAGCGAAACGTTGCTGCGGTTGGAAAAGCTGCCGAACGTGCTCATCAGTCCGCATACCGCCTATTACACGGACCACGCACTGAGTGACACTGTTGAAAACTCCATCATCAATTGTCTCCAATTCGAAAGCGGGAAGTAGTATGGGTAGGCTGAAAATCGGAATTCTGTTCGGCGGGCTTTCCGAAGAACATCCTATCTCCATCAAATCTGCGCGTGAGGTCCAGAAGAACCTCGACCTCGAGAAGTACGAGCCGTACTACATCGGGATCACCCAGAGCGGCTCCTGGATGCTGTGCGACGGCCCCGCCGAGGATTGGGAGAACGGGAACGTCCGCCCGGCCGTCCTGTCGCCGGACCGCGGGGTGCACGGCCTGCTCGTCCTGGACGAGGGCAAGTACGAGACGATCGCCCTCGACGTGGTGCTGCCGGTGCTGCACGGCAAGTTCGGTGAAGACGGCGCGATGCAGGGCCTGCTGGAGATCTCCGGCGTCCCCTACGTCGGCTGCGACCTCCCGAGCTCGGTCATGTGCATCGACAAGTCCCTCACCTATTCCGTCGTCAACGGTGCCGGGATCGCGACGCCGACGTTCCACATCGTCACGCCGGACAAGGACGTCGACCCGGACGAGCTGAACTACCCGGTCTTCGTGAAGCCCGCCCGCTCCGGCTCGTCGTTCGGCGTCAGCAAGGTCTCCGCGAAGGAAGAGCTGCCCGCCGCGCTGGCCGAGGCGCGCCAGTACGACGCGAAGATCCTGATCGAAGAGGCCGTCATCGGCAGCGAGATCGGCTGCTCGATCCTGGGCGACGGCGAAGACCTGTTCGCGGGCGAGGTCGACCGGGTCGCGCTGACCCACGGCTTCTTCAAGATCCACCAGGAGAAGAGCCCCGAGACCGGCTCCGAGAACTCGAGCTTCATCGTCCCCGCGGACATCCCGGACGAATCGCGCGACCTCGTGCAGCAGACGGCCAAGGTCATCTACCGCGCGCTGGGCTGCAGCGGGCTCGCGCGGGTGGACCTGTTCCTCAAGGAGGACGGCAGTGTCGTGCTCAACGAGGTCAACACCCTGCCCGGCCTGACCTCGTACAGCCGTTACCCGCGGATGATGGCCGCCGCCGGCCTCTCGCTCGGCGACATCATCGACCGCCTGGTGCAGCTGACGCTGGCGGGCGTGACGAATGAGGGATGATTTCGTCTTCGTAGACGAGGTCGTCTCCGGAATCCGCTGGGACGCCAAGTACGCCACGTGGGACAACTTCACCGGCAAGCCGGTGGACGGCTACCTGGTGAACCGCATCGTCGGCACGCGGGCGTTCTGCGCGGCGCTGGAGGAGGCGCGTGACAGGGCCGAGGTGCTCGGCTTCGGTCTGCTCCTGTGGGACGGGTACCGCCCGCAGCGCGCCGTGGACCGCTTCATGCGCTGGGCGGAAGAGCCCGAAGACGGCCGTAAGAAGTCCAGGCACTACCCGAACATCGACCGGCCCCAGATGTTCGAAAAGGGCTACGTGGCCACGAAGTCGGGCCACAGCCGGGGCAGCACGGTGGATCTGACGCTCTACCACCTCGGCACCGGCGAACTCGCCGACATGGGCGGCGACCACGACCTGATGGACGTGGTCTCGCATCACGGTGCGGAAGGTGTGCCGGACGAGGCCGCGAAGAACCGCGCGCACCTCTGCGCGGTCATGGAGGGCTCGGGCTTCAGCTCGTACGAGTGCGAGTGGTGGCACTACAACCTGAAGGACGAGCCTTACCCCGACACCTATTTCGATTTCCCCATCGAGTAGACGGGCACGTGAAGGCCCCCTTACCCCGGCTCAGCCGAGGGAAGGGGGTCTTCGTGCTTTCCGGGGTGTGTCGTCCGGCCGGTCACGAACACCATTTCATCCTATGAATTACCGGAGGTGGCCGAACGCGGTCCTTTTGCCGGTCTGCGCGCACGGAACCTCCTTCGGATGACCGATGTCATGGCGGCGTGGATGGCCCGGGGCCGGCCGCGTTCCACCATGCCAGCCCTCACTTTGCTCTTGCCGTTCCACGCGGACCAGACCGTGGGACGAGGACTCGGCCGTTCGTGTGAACAAGTATCGAAGAACGGAACATGAACCGATGGGGGCGGTGATCATCAGGGCAGAAGGCAAGCCGCGCGAACGGCCTAACAGAACCTGCGAACAGCCCAATCCGGAGCGCCCGGACAAGCGTGTACGCGGGCGCTTTACTTATGTTCGCCAATCGAGTCAATACCGCATGCGGGCTTTCGGATATTGATCTTGGAGGCTCCCTTCACTACGAAAATCACACTGTTCGTCAATTGCCGACATGGATTGTTCATGCCATGCTGCACATGTGCGCATCAGCTGGGGCTGACATGGTGTGCGCGCTTTACTGGGGACAGGGGGGACGCGTCGGGTGACTCGCGACCACGAGGCAGACCAAAGACTTCACTCGCCGAACCTCTGAACCGAAACCATAAGATCGGACATGTCCGGGACCTCGCACTGAAGCGGGTAACGGCCCCGTCAGGCTGACCAAGTGTCGGCCCTGCCGGGCCGGAAACTCTTCGAGTGTTCGTCTCGCAGATCGCCGTCGGGGCGATGGGAGGATGCCGTTCAGCTTCGGTAGTTCGTCGGTATACGCGCCAAACGGTCGGCTGGGAGACCGTGGAGGCGGGCCGCTCGCACGCGGCTTCGCCCGGTGGCGCTTGAGGGATCCTCACCGTCGAGGACACCCCGCCCAACGGCCGAGGCCGGCGTCGGACGGGTTCATGGTGTCCAATTGCCGAAGCAGAGCAGTTGGACGGTGGGTTTTCGTGGCGTGTCCAAATAGTTGATGAATCAACAGATTCAATGGGGGCTAGGTGGATCCGACGAGAGTTGACTTGTCCGCTCTCCCTGTCGTCGAAATCGAGCTGTCGAGACTGTCTTCTGCCTGTTCGCCGCGGACATCGGGCGAAGATCCAGAACACGTCGAGACACTGTTGTCGGCGGAGTGGGAGCTTCCGCCCATTCTCGTTCACCGACCGACGATGCAGGTGGTCGATGGCCTGCACCGGCTGAAGGCGGCACGAGTCAGGGGCGATACGAAAATTTCCGCGAGGTTCATCGACGGCGCCGAGTCCGACGCCTTCGTCCTCGCGGTGGAAGCGAACATCCGGCACGGGTTGCCGCTTTCGCTCGCGGATCGGAAACGGGCGGCCGTCCAGATCATCGGGACGCATCCGCAATGGTCCGATCGGCGGGTGGCCTCGGCGACCGGTATTTCCGCCGGCACAGTGGCGGACCTGCGCAAACGGGGCGGCGAAGGCGGAAACGGCGCCAGGATCGGGCGGGACGGGCGGATCCGTCCCGTGGACAGTTCGGAACGGCGGAAGCTCGCCGCCGACCTGATCCGCAACGATCCCGGCCTGTCGCTCCGTCAGGTCGCCAAGCAGGTCGGCATCTCCCCGGAGACGGTGCGGGACGTGCGCGGCAGGCTGGAACGTGGTGAGAGCCCGACCCCGGACGGGAGCAGGAGACTGCGGACCAAGCCGGATCCGTTGAGCCTCACCGAAACCGACCTCGGTCATTCGCTGGACCGGGAACGGCTCACCGTGCTGGAGCGGCTCAAGGCCGACCCGGCGCTGCGGCTGAGCGAGGTCGGCCGGATCCTGTTGCGCATGCTCGCCATGCACTCCATGGACGGGCAGGAATGGGAACGGATCCTGCACGGTGTCCCACCGCATCTGTACGGCGTGGTCGCCGGGTTCGCCAGGGATCACGCCCGGGTCTGGGCGGGGTTCGCGGATCATCTGGAGAACCGGGCGACCGACCTGGCCGCACGGTGAGCGCGGACGGCATCGGCTAGGCCGGGCAGGGCGAAGGGGGCTTCTCCCGCTTCACGCGGTGAAAGTCCCCTTTCTCTCGCGTGGTGCCCAGGCCACGCGGCTCGACATCGCCGGGTGGGCGGCCTAAGAAGTAGCTGTGACCATCGAGAAGGCGCTTGTCGTCGGCACCGGCCTGATCGGCACTTCGGCCGCGTTGTCCCTTCGTGAAAAGGGTGTGGCGGTCCATCTTTCCGATATCGACGCGCAAGCCGTCCGGATGGCGCGGGAGCTCGGCGCCGGCCGCGAATGGACCGGCGAGGAAGTGGACCTGGCGTTGATCGCCGTCCCGCCGCAGCTCGTGGGGGAGCGGCTGGCCGAACTCCAGAAGCAGGGCGCCGCGCGGGCGTACACCGACGTGGCCAGCGTCAAGGTCGATCCGATCGCCGACGCGGAGCGGCTCGGCTGCGACATGACCTCTTACGTACCAGGGCATCCGCTCGCCGGACGCGAGCGATCCGGTCCGGCGGCGGCCAGGGTGGGCCTGTTCCTCGGCCGCCCGTGGGCGCTGTGCCCCGGACCCGAAACGGGGGCGGAGGCTCTGCGGCTGACCCGTGAACTGGTGGCGCTGTGCGGAGCCGAGGCCGTCACCGTCGGCGCCGCCGAGCACGATTCGGCGGTGGCGCTGGTGTCGCACGCCCCGCACGTGGCCGCCTCGGCGGTGGCGGCGAGCCTGGCCGTCGGTGACGACGTCGCACTGAGCCTCGCCGGGCAGGGGTTACGCGACGTCACGCGTATCGCGGCCGGGAATCCGTTGCTGTGGCGGAAGATCCTCTCCGGAAATGCGATGCCGGTGGCGGCGGTGCTCGACCGGATCGCGGCCGATCTCGCCGCGGCCGCCTCGGCGCTGCGGGCCGGTGACCTGGACGACGTGACGGATCTGCTGCGGCGCGGGGTGGACGGTCACGGCCGGATCCCGGCCGGGCGGTAGCGAGCGGCCGAGGCGTGTCGCGACCAACGTCCTTTGTGGACGAACAGACCGCGATGTTCCCGGGACCACTCGTGGACATCGACACGATTCAGCACGATTGAGCTCGCCGACTTCGTGCGTGAGAGGGATGCCCAAATGGAAGTAATGTTGCGCTTCGGGGCGTCGCCCAAGAGCGATGACGACCCCGATCCCTGGTCGAACCGGGTCCGCCCGGGGACGGTGCGCAGAGTCCTCGCGTACTTCCGGCCCCACGTCGGCAAGGTGGCGGTCTTCGTCCTCATCGCCGCGATGGAGGCGTTCGTCGTCATCGCGACTCCTTTGCTGATGAAGGAGCTGATCGACGGCGGCATCCTCAAGAACGACTTCGGTGTCGTGATCCTGATGGCGGTCCTGACCGCCGGGCTGGCCGTCGCCGGCGCGCTGTTGTCGCTGATGTCGGCCTACGTCTCCGCGAAGATCGGGGAAGGGGTCACCTACGACCTGAGAGTGCAGGCGCTCGACCACGTGCGGCGGCTGCCGATCGCGTTCTTCACCCGCACCCAGACCGGGGTGCTGGTCGGCAGGCTGCACACCGAACTGATCATGGCGCAGCAGGCGTTCGGTCATCTGCTGATGGCGGCCACCAGTGTGGTCACCGTCCTGCTCGTGCTGGTCGAGCTGTTCTATCTGTCCTGGCTCGTCGCCGTCGTCACGCTGGTGCTGGTCCCGCTGTTCGTCATCCCCTGGATCTGGGTGGGGCGGATCATCCAGCGGCGCACCGGCACGCTGATGGAGACGAACGCCGGTCTCGGCGGACTCCTCCACGAACGGTTCAACGTCCAGGGCGCGATGCTCTCGAAGCTGTTCGGCCGCCCGGACGAGGAGATGGCCGACTACCGCAAGCGGGCCGGGAAGATCCGCACCATCGGCGTGAGCATCTCCATCTGGGCGCGGATGTCCTTCGCCATGATGGCGCTGATGGCCTCGATCGCCACGGCGGTCGTCTACGGCGTCGGCGGCGGGCTCGTGATCGACGGGGCGTTCCAGCTCGGCACGCTCATCGCCATCGCCACCCTGCTCGGGCGCCTGTTCGGGCCGATCACGCAGCTGTCCGGGCTGCAGGAGACCGCGCAGACCGTCGTGGTGAGCTTCGCCCGGATCTTCGAACTGCTCGATCTGAAGCCGCTGATCCAGGAACGCCCGGACGCGAAGGAACTCGAGGAGAGCAAGGCACCGAGCCTCGAATTCGACGACGTGACCTTCCGCTATCCCACCGCGGACGAGGTCTCGCTGGCGTCGCTCGAACATCTGCGGACCAAACGGGAACACGGCGACATTACGGCGGACGTCCTGCGTGGCATCAGCTTCGAGGCGCCCTCCGGGACACTGACCGCGCTCGTCGGCCCGTCCGGCGCGGGGAAGAGCACCATCACGCATCTGGTCTCCCGGCTGTACGACCCGAACGCGGGAGCGGTCCGCTTCGACGGACACGATCTGCGCGACCTCACCTTCGACTCGATCCGCGGGACGGTCGGCGTGGTCAGCCAGGACGCCTACCTCTTCCACGACACGATCCGGGAGAACCTGCTCTACGCCCGCCCGTCCGCCACCGAGGACGAGCTGATCGAAGCCTGCAAGGGGGCGCAGATCTGGGAGCTGATCCAGTCCCTGCCCCGCGGCTTCGACACCGTCACCGGCGATCGCGGCTACCGCATGTCCGGTGGGGAGAAGCAGCGGCTGGCCATCGCGCGGTTGCTGCTGAAGGCGCCCACGGTCGTCGTGCTCGACGAGGCGACCGCGCATCTGGACTCCGAGTCGGAGGCCGCCGTCCAGCGGGCGCTCAAGACCGCGCTGCGCAGCCGGACGTCGCTGGTGATCGCGCACCGGTTGTCCACGATCCGCGAGGCCGACCAGATCCTTGTGATCGACGGCGGAACGGTCCGTGAACGCGGCACGCACGACGAATTGCTGGCGCGGGGCGGGTTGTACTCGGAGCTCTATCACACGCAGTTCGCCAGGCCGGAGAACGACGCGGCCAAGCCGGAGCCCGAGGAAGACGAGTTCGACGAAGAGCCTGAATCGCTGGACACCGTGGTCTACGGAGGATGACGATGAGTTCCGCAGCGCAGGCCGCGTCGACGGTGCCGGCTCTCTTCGCCCGGCAGGTGGGCCGGGCACCGGATGCGGTGGCCGTGGCCGACGGGGACCGGATCCTCACCTACCGGGAGCTCGACGAGCTCGCGAACCGGCTGTCCGGGCGGTTGGCCGCCCGCGGCGCCCGCCGGGTCGCGGTGCTGCTCGACCGTTCGGCGGATCTGCTGGTGGCGCTGCTCGCCGTCTGGAAGGCGGGCGCGGCCTACGTGCCGGTGGACACCGCGTACCCCGCGCCGCGCGTGGCGTTCATGGTCGAGGATTCGGGCGCGTCCCTGGTGCTGTGCTCCGCCGCGACACGCGACGGGGTCCCGGCGGGGATCGAGTCGATTCTCGTCACGGACGACGACGGGGGCGAGGCGGCGGTCGTCCCGGCGAGCCCGGAAGACCTGGCGTACGTGATGTACACGTCCGGGTCGACGGGCAAGCCGAAGGGCGTGGCCGTCCCGCATTCCAGCGTCGCGGAACTGGTGGGGGACCCCGGCTGGGCGATGGAACCCGACGACGCGGTCCTCATGCACGCGCCGCATTCCTTCGACGCGTCCCTGTGCGAGATCTGGGTCCCGCTGGTGTCGGGCGCCAGGGTGGTGATCGCCGAGCCCGGGCCGGTGGACGCCCGGCGCCTGCGCGAGGCGGTCGCGGGCGGGGTGACGCGGGCGCATCTCACCGCGGGCAGTTTCCGTGCGGTGGCGGAGGAGGCACCGGAATCGTTCGCGGGCTTGCGCGAGATCCTGACCGGCGGGGACCTGGTGCCCGCGCACGCGGTGGACCGCGTCCGGCAGGCCGCGCCGCGGGCGCGGATCCGGCATCTGTACGGGCCGACGGAGACGACGCTGTGCGCGACCTGGTACGTACTCGAACCAGAGGACGAGCCGGTCCCGGTGCTGCCGATCGGCCGCCCGCTTTCCGGCCGCCAGGCCTGGGTGCTGGACGATTCGCTGCGGCCGGTCGCGCCGGACGTGGTCGGCGAGCTGTACCTGTCCGGCGCCGGTCTGGCCGACGGTTACCTCGACCGATTCGGGCTGACGGCCGAGCGCTTCGTGGCGGATCCGTTCGCGCCGGGCAAAAGGATGTACCGGACCGGGGACCTCGCGAAATGGACACCGGACGGTGAGCTGTTCTTCGCGGGCCGCGTCGACGACCAGGTGAAGATCCGCGGGTTCCGCGTCGAACCCGGCGAGGTCGAAGCCGCGATGACCGCCCAGCCGGACGTCCACGAGGCCGTCGTGGTGCCGATCGACGGACGGCTGATCGGCTATGTGGTGGCGGACGTCGATCCCGCTCTCGTGCGCGAGCGGCTCGGCGCGGTGCTGCCGGATCACCTGGTCCCGGCCGTGGTGCTGAAGCTGGCCGCGCTGCCGCTCACCGGCAACGGCAAGGTCGATCGGGCGGCGCTGCCCGCCCCCGACTTCACGGCGAAGGGCGACGGACGCGAACCGGTCACCGAGGCCGAACGCGTCCTTTGTGGACTGTTCGCCGAAGTGCTCGGCTTGGCGGGCGTGGGCGTCGACGACGGCTTCTTCGAGCTGGGCGGGGATTCGATCCTCGCGGTGCGCGTGGCGGCCCGTGCGGCGAAGGCCGGTCTGCTGGTGACGCCATCGCAGATCTTCGGGGAGCGGACCCCCGCGCGGCTGGCCGCGGTGGCGAGCTCTGTGGAGGCCGGCCTGCCCGCGGACGGTCCCTTGGTCGAGCTGACCGCGGAAGACGAGGCGGAACTCGCGGCCGCGGTCCCGGACGCCGTGGAGGTCTGGCCGCTGGCGCCGCTCCAGGCGGGGTTGCTCTTCCAGACGACCCTCGACGACCAGGGTCCCGACATCTACCAGACCCAGTGGATCGTGGAGCTGACCGGTCCGCTGGACGTGGCGAGGCTGCGTTCGGTGTGGGAGGCGGTGTTCGCCCGGCATCCCGAACTCCGGCTGACCTTCCATCGGCTCGCTTCGGGCAAGGCGGTGCAGGCCGTCGCCGGCCACGTCGACCTGCCGTGGCGCGAGGTCGATCTGTCCGGCGCGAACGTCGAGGAGGCCGTCAAGGCGCTGTCCGCGGCGGAGCAGCGGGACCGGTTCGACCTCACCAAGGCGCCGTTGTTCCGGCTGGTCCTGATCAAGACCGGTGAAGACCGGCATCGGCTGCTGGTGGTCAATCACCACATCCTGACCGACGGCTGGTCGGTGGCGGTGATCCTCAACGAGGTCTCCGCGGCGTACACCTCCGGTGGTTTCCCGGACCGGACGGCCGCCTCGTACCGCGACTATCTGGCGTGGTTGGACAGGCAGGACAAGGAAGCGGCGCGCACGGCGTGGCGGGCGGAACTGTCCGACATCGACGTACCCGCGCTGGTCGCCAAATCGGATACGGCGACGGATTACGACTACCGCGTCACCCATCTCGCTCCGGAGCTCTACACGCGGCTCACCGATTTCGCCCGCGACCACGGCCTGACGACGGCCACGGTGGTGCAGGGCGCGTGGGCGCTGGTGCTGGCGCGCCTCGCGCGGCGGACCGACGTGGTGTTCGGTACCACGGTCGCCTGCCGTCCCGCCGAACTTCCCGGCGTGGAAGCGATGCCGGGCCTGATGATGAACACGATCCCGGTGCGGGTCTCACTCGACGGCAAGCAGTCCGTGGTGGACATGCTCACCGGTCTGCAGCGGCGTCAGGTGGAGTTGATGCCGCATCAGCATCTGGGGCTGACGGAGATCCAGAAGACGGCCGGACCCGGCGCGATGTTCGACACGCTGCTGGTTTTCGAGAACTACCCGCGGGATTTCGCCGACCAGTTCTCGTATCTAGGCACGGTCGAAGGGACCCACTACCCGGTGACGGTCGGGGTCATCCCGGGGGACGAATTCCGGATCCAGCTCGCCTACTGGCGCGGGCAGATCGACCGGGCCGTCGCCGATTCCCTGCTGGACTGGTTCGTCGGTGCGCTCGGAGCCGTCGTCGAGGATCCGTCCGCTCTCGTGGGGCGGACCGGGATGGGCGAGATCCCGTTGCCCCGCTGGGAACCCGCCTTGCTGGACGGCGAGCCGCTGCCGGAGCTGATCGGGCGGATGGCGGCCGAGCGGCCGGACGCGGTGGCGGTCACGGACGGCGAAGGCGACCTGACCTACGCGGAACTGTGGGACCGCGCGACGAGGTTCGCCGCCGTCCTGCGGGCGGGCGGTGTCGACCGCGAACGCCGGGTCGGGCTGGTGGCCGGGCGGTCCGCGTGGTGGCTCGTCGGGATGCTCGGGGTTTCGCTGGCGGGCGGCGTCTTCGTCCCGGTGGATCCCGCGTATCCGGCCGAGCGGGTGAAGCTGATCTTCGGCAGCGCGGACCCGATGCTGGTGGTGTGCCAGGGAAAGACCCGTGGCGCGGTGCCGGAGGAGTTCGCCGACCGGATCGTCGTGCTCGACGAACTCGACCTGGCGGCGGCCCCGGAGGCGGCCTTGCCGAAGGTGGGGATGCGCGACGCGGCGTACGTGATCTACACGTCGGGATCGACGGGGACACCGAAGGGCGTCATCGTCACGTACTCGGGCCTGGGAAACCTGGCGATGGCGCATATCGAACGGCTCGCCGTGACGCCGTCGTCCCGTGTCCTGCAGTTCGCGGCGCTCGGTTTCGACACCATCGTGTCGGAGGTGATGATGGCGTTGCTTTCCGGGGCGACGCTGGTGATGCCGCCGGACGAGGATCTGCCGCCGCAGGCGTCGTTGAGCGACACGCTGGAGCGGTGGGACGTCACGCATGTGAAGGCTCCGCCATCGGTGCTGGCCACCGTCGACGTGTTCCCGGCGGGGGTCCGGACGGTGACCGCGGCGGGCGAACTCTGCCCGCCGGGGCTGGTGGACCGGCTTTCGGCCGACCGCCGGATGCTCAACGCCTACGGGCCCACCGAGACCACGATCTGCGCGACGGTGAGCATGCCGCTGGCGCCGCACGGCGAGATCATCCCGTTCGGCGGGCCTATCGCGGGTGTCCGCGGCTACCTGCTGGACGCGTTCCTGCGCCCGTTGCCGCGAGGGGTGGTCGGTGAGCTGTACCTGGCCGGAATCGGGGTGGCGCGCGGTTATCTGGGCCGTGCGGCGCTGACGTCCGAGCGGTTCGTCGCCGACCCGTTCGTCCCCGGTGAACGGATGTACCGGACGGGCGACCTGGCTTACTGGACGGACGAGGGCGAGCTCGTGTCCGCCGGCCGGGCCGACGACCAGGTGAAGATCCGCGGGTTCCGGGTCGAGCCGCGCGAGATCGAGTTCGCGCTGTCCAACGATCCGCGGGTCACCCAAGCGACGGTGACCGTGCGCGAGGGTCGGCTGGTGGCCTACGTGTCGCCGGGTGACGTCGACCCGGAGGCGCTGCGGACCGGGCTCGCCGAGCGGATGCCGGCGTACATGGTGCCCGCGGCGGTGATGGCGCTGGACGTCCTGCCGCTGACACCGCACGGGAAGATCGACCGGAAGGCGTTGCCCGAACCGGATTTCTCGTCGAAGACGGTCGGCAGGGAACCGGCGAACGAGGCCGAGCGGATCCTGTGCGAAGTCTTCGCCGAGGTGCTCGGGCTGGCGCGGGTCGGGGTCGAGGACAGTTTCTTCGAACTGGGCGGGGATTCGATCTCGTCGATGCAGGTCGCGTCCCGCGCGCGTCGCGACGGTATCTCGCTCACGCCGAAGCAGGTCTTCGAGCACCGGACGCCCGAACGCCTCGCGCAGCTGGTGGCGCTGGTGCCGCGGCAGGAATCGGCAGGCTCCTCCGATGGCGTCGGTGAAGTCGCGATGACGCCGGTGATGCGGTTGTTCGGGGACGGCGTCGCGGCGCCGGGCTTCGCGCAGTGGATCGTCCTGGGCGCGCCCGCGGATCTGACGGAAGAGACGCTGACCGCGGGGCTGACGGCCCTCCTGGACACGCACGACATGCTGCGGGCACGGGTGGCCGACGGACGGCTGGTGGTCGGTGAGCGCGGCTCGGCCGGGACCTTCACGCGCGTGAAGGTCGAAGGTGAGCTGGACGAGGTCGCCGCGGCTCGGGAGGCCGTCGGACGACTGGATCCCGCCGCGGGCGTGGTCGTCCAAACCGTGTGGTTGGACGCCGGACCGGAGCGGGTGGGCCGGATCATCGTGGTGGCGCATCACCTTGTGATCGACGGGGTTTCGTGGCGGGTCCTGGCCGCGGATCTGCGGGCGGCGTGCGAGGCCGTCGCCGCCGGGCGGAAACCCGGACTGGAGCCCGTGGGCGTGTCGTTCCGGCGGTGGGCGGGGCTGCTGGAGGAATGGGCCGTCTCGGCTGAACGGGTCGCGGAACTTCCCGCGTGGCAAGCGATTGTCGGAACCGGGAACCAGCAGGCCCCGGCGGGCGAGGTGCGCTCGCGGTCGTGGGTGGTGCCTTCGGCGGAGACGTCGGTGCTGGTCGGGCGGGCCCCGGTGGTGTTCCACTGTGGCGTGCACGAGGTCCTGCTGGCCGGGCTCGCGGGAGCGATGGCCCGGTGGTGCGAGACGGACTCCGTGCTGGTGGACGTCGAAGGCCACGGCCGTCAGCCCGCCGAGGGGATGGACCTGTCCAGGACGGTGGGCTGGTTCACCAGCACGCATCCGGTCCGCCTCGACGTCTCCGGGATCGACCTGGCCGGGGTGCTCGCCGGGGACGCGGCGGCCGGGACGTTGCTGAAGGCCGTCAAGGAACAGTCGCGCGCGGTGCCCGGCGACGGGCTCGGTTACGGGTTGTTGCGCCATCTCAACGCCGAGACCGAACCGGTGCTGGCGGCACTGCCGTCGGCGCGGATCGGGTTCAACTACCTCGGGCGATTCGCCGCCGGTGACGGTGGCGACGTGCGGGCGTGGCAGCAGGTGGGCGAGATCGGCGGCTCGATCGACGCGGACATGCGGCTGCCACACGGCCTGGACGTCAACGCGATCATCCAGGACCTGCCGGACGGGCCGGAGCTGATCCTCCTGCTCGAATGGTCGGACGGCGTGTTCGACGAGGCCGGGATCGAGCGACTCGTCCAGGAACTGCTGGCCGTGTTGTCCGGGCTGGCCTCCCAAGCGGAAGACCCCGCCGCGGGCGGGCATACCGCATCCGATTTCGGTCTCCTCGAATTGGACCAGGACGAGATCGAGAGCTTCGAAGCATTGGCAGCGGAACTCAGCGAAGGCCGGGCATCGTGAACACTTCGACCACAACCTCTGGATCGGCGCTGGCGGAAGTCTGGCCGCTTTCCCCGATGCAGGCGGGCATGCTCTATCACGCCTCTCTGGACGACGAGGCGCCCGACATCCACCTCATCCAGCAATCGCAGATCATCGACGGACCACTGGACACGGAACGGTTCCGGCGGTCCTGGGAGATCGTCCTCGGCAGGCATGCCGCGCTCCGGGCGAGTTTCCAGCGGAGGAAGAACGGCGAGACGATCCAGCTCATCCCCAGGGAGGTCAAACTCCCTTGGGCCGAACGGGATCTGTCCGACCTCTCGGAATCCGACGCGCTGGCCGAGGCGAGCGTGATCGCGGAGAAGGAACGCTCCACGCGGTTCGACCTCACGCGGCCGCCGTTGCTGCGGCTGATGCTGATCCGGCTCGGCCCGGACAAACACTGTCTGGTGACCACGAGCCATCACCTGCTCATCGACGGCTGGTCGCGGGCGATCATGGAAGCGGATCTCCTGGAGGTCTACGCGACAGGTGGCGTGTCGCGCGCTCCTGGGTCCTACGGGAACTACCTGGCGTGGCTGGGAAGACAGGACAAGGAGGCCGCCAAGGCGGCTTGGCGTGCGGAGCTGGACGGTGCCGACGGCTCGGCGCTCGGGCTCCCCGAGAATCCCGGGAAGGCGCACGGCCTGCCGTCGAGCGAGGTGGTCCGCCATTCGCCGGAGTTCACCACCGCGCTGGCCGAATTCGCCCGCCGTAACGGGCTGACGTTCAACACGCTGGTGCAGGGCGCGTGGTCGCTGGTGCTGGCGAGGCTTTCCCGCCGTCAGGACGTGGTGTTCGGCGCGGTGGTCTCGGGGCGGCCCGCCGAATTGCCCGGCGCGGAGCAGACCGTGGGGCTGTTCATCAACACCGTGCCGGTGCGCGTGCGGCTGGACGCCGCCCAGCCGGCCTTGCGGATGCTCACGGACTTGCAGGGACGGCAGTCGGAGATGATGGCGCACCACCATCTCGGTCTCCCGGAGATCCAGAAGCTGGGCGAGGCGGGGTTCGACACGATCGTCGTGTTCGAGAACTACGCCGACAGCGGGCCCTCGGTCTCGCCGTCCGAGCTCAGCCTGACCCTGCGGGACTTCAACCAGGCGACGCCTTATGCGATCACGCTGGGCGTCATGCCGGGCGAAAGCCTGGAAATCGAACTTCAGTATCACGCGGACGTCGTCGAAGCCTCCGTCGCCAAGGCGGCCCTGGATGGGCTCACCCTGGTGCTGGAGCGGATCATCGCGGAACCGGGGACGCCGGTCGGCAGGCTGGACGTGCTGGACGCCGCCGGGCGCGCGCTGGTGGTCGAGCGCTGGAACGAGACGGACGACATCGTGGACGCGGCGTCGGCGGTGGAGATGTTCGGCCGCCAGGTGGACCGGACCCCGCACGCGACGGCGGTCGTGGCCACGGACCGGGAATGGTCGTTCGAGGAACTCGACGAGTGGTCCGGGAAGCTCGCTACGGTCCTGACGGCCCGCGGTGTGCGTCGAGGCGACCGTGTCGGCGTGGTGGTGGAACGGTCGGTGGAGCTGCTGGCGGCCTGGCTCGCGGTGTGGAAGGCCGGAGCGGTGTACGTGCCGATCGATCCGGACTATCCGGCCGAGCGGGTGGCGTTCATGCTGGAGGATTCCTCGGCCGCCGCGGTGGTGTGCCGGGCCGGGACCGCGACGCCGTCCGGGTATCAGCGGATCCTCGTGGACGATCCGGTCGAGGGCGAGACATCGCTCGTGCCGGTCGGGGCGGACGATCTGGCGTACGTGATGTACACGTCCGGGTCGACCGGGACGCCGAAGGGTGTGGCCGTCTCGCACGGCGGCGTCGCGGCGCTGCTGGGCTACCGGGTGTGGGATCTGCACCCGGGCGACGCGGTGCTGATGCACGCGCCGCACACGTTCGACCCGGCGCTGTACGAGGTTTTGGTGCCGCTCGTGGCGGGGGCCCGGGTGATCCTCGCGGGTCCGGGAGTGATCGACGCCGACGCACTCGCCGCCCACGCGGCGGCAGGCCTCACTTCGGTGAACTTCACCGCCGGGCAGTTCCGCGCGCTCGTGCAGGAGAAACCGGAGTGTTTCGCGGGGCTGCGCTATTTCCAGACCGGTGGGGACGTGGTGCCGCTCGGCGCCGTGGAGCGGGTGCGGCAGGCGTGCCCGGACCTGCGCGTGCTGCACACCTATGGTCCGACGGAAACGACGTTCTGCGCGTCGTGGAAGGTGATCCGGCCCGGTGACGAGCTCGGGACGACACTGCCGATCGGCAAACCGCATCCGGGACGGCGGCTGTACGTGCTGGACGTCTTCCTGCGGCCGCTGCCGCCGGGTGTCGCGGGCGACCTGTACATCGCGGGCGCCGGGGTGGCGCACGGCTATCTCGGCCGGACGGCGCTGACGGCCGAACGGTTCGTCGCCGACCCGTTCGCGGCCGGTGAGCGGATGTACCGGACCGGGGATCTGGCTTACTGGAACGACGAAGGTGAGCTGGTCTTCGCCGGCCGGGCGGACACGCAGGTCAAGATCCGCGGCTATCGCGTGGAACCGGGCGAGGTCGAAGCGGTGCTGGCGGATCAGCCGGGTGTCGACCAGGCGGTGGTGGCGGTCCGCGATGGACGGCTGATCGGCTACATCGTGTCCGGCGCGGGGGCGGACCCGGTGCGGCTGCGGGAGCGGATCGCCGGGCTGCTGCCGGAGTACATGGTGCCGTCGGTGGTGATGGCACTGGCCGCGCTGCCGGTGAACGCGAACGGGAAGGTCGACCGGAAGGCGTTGCCGGAGCCCGATTTCAGCGGGCATATCGCCGGCAGGGAACCAGTGACGGAGATCGAGCGGCTGCTGTGCGAGCTCTTCGCCGAGATGCTCGGGCTGGCGCGGGTCGGCGCGGACGACAGCTTCTTCGAGCTGGGCGGCGATTCGATCGTCTCGATGCAGCTGGCGGCCCGGGCGCGGCGCGAGGGGATGACCTTCGGCGCGCGGGAGGTGTTCGAGTACCGGACCCCGGCGGGGCTCGCGTCGTTCGTCGAACTGGGGGAGGAGCCGGACGAGGTACCCGCGGCGCGGAAGCCCGCCGCCGACTTCGAACTGGTCGACATGGGGAAGGACGAGATCGAGGAATTGGAGTCCGAGTTCGACACCGTGTAGGGCTCGCTTTTCGCTTTGGGGTCGTGTGTGGGGGTTGGGGGTGTTGGCGGCTCGCCACTCACGGCCCGTTTTGGTTTACCCCGGCGGGGGGCCCCCCAAAACCCATTTTCGACCAAATCCTCGGCCACTTTTGTCACCCCCCCCACACCGCTTGCAGGAAAACGCGGCCCGTTGGACATGTTGTCCGTGCCGACCCTTCGGGCGACGATTCTGCGGGGGGACATGCCGCGTTCGACGTCGGCTCTTCGACTTCGCGCAGGACGGGATTCGCCGAAGGACTTCGCTGATCGAGGGAGATATTGATGGCTCAGTCGCGGATCGAGGACATCTGGCCGCTGTCGCCGTTGCAGGCAGGGCTGGTCTTCCACGCGGTCTACGACGGTGAGGGGCTCGACGTCTACATTGGACATTGGGTCCTGGAGCTGGACGGGCCGGTGGACGCGGCGAGGCTGCGCGCGGCGTGGGAGGCGCTGCTGGCCAGGCACGCTTCACTGCGGGCCTGTTTCCGGCAGCGCAAAACCGGTGAGACCGTGCAGATCATCGCCAGGCGGGTCGAGCTGCCGTGGCGCGAGGTCGACCTGTCCCATCTCGAAGAGCCCGAAGCCGCCGTGCACGAGCTGGCCGAAGAGGACCGGACGAAGCGGTTCGACCTCGCGACGGCGCCGTTGCTGCGGCTGACCTTGATCCGGCTCGGCGACGACAGCCATCGCCTCGTGGTGACCTGCCATCACGCGATCATGGACGCCTGGTCCCTGCCCATCGTGTTCGACGAGTTGTCGGCGCTGTACGCGGCGGCGGAGCTGCCCGAAGTCACGCCGTACCGCGAATATCTCGCGTGGCTGAGCCGCCAGGACAAGACGAAGGCGCTCTCGGCCTGGACGAAGGAACTGGGCGACCTCGAGTCGCAGACGCTGGTCGCGCCCGCCGATCCGGGACGGGCGCCCGGAATTCCCGAGAGCGTGACGGTCGAACTGCCCGCGGAGCTCACCCGCTCGCTGGAGGAACTGGCCCGCGGCAACGGACTCACGCTGAACACGGTGGTGCAGGGCGCGTGGGCGCTGGTGCTGGCCCAGCTGACCGGCCGCACGGACGTCGTGTTCGGCGCGGTGGTCTCGGCGCGCCCGCCGGATCTGCCCGGGGTGGAAGGAATGGTGGGGCTGTTCCTCAACACCGTCCCGGTGCGCGCGCGGCTGCGTGGCCAGGCGCCGGTCGTCGAGATGCTGGCGGAGCTCCAGAAGCGGCAGTCGGCGCTCATTCCCGACCAGTTCGTCGGGCTGGCGGACATCCAGCAGGCGGCCGGTCCCGGCGCGAGCTTCGACACGATGATCGTCTTCGAGAACTTCCCGCGCGAGCTCGGCGGGCCGGAGTCCGCCGCTCCCTTCGGTATTCGC
This sequence comes from Amycolatopsis sp. NPDC049868, assembly GCF_044461365.1. Taxonomy (NCBI): domain Bacteria; kingdom Bacillati; phylum Actinomycetota; class Actinomycetes; order Pseudonocardiales; family Pseudonocardiaceae; genus Amycolatopsis; species Amycolatopsis sp. NPDC049868. Next base: position 163,944 of record NZ_JBITKV010000005.1, read on the forward strand.
GTGAACCAGGGCCAGGAAGCGGCCCACTATCCGCTGACGCTGGTCGCCGTCCCCGGCGAGTCGATGCTCGTCAAACTCGACTACCTCACGGACCTCTTCGACGAGGCGGCCGCGCTCGCCATCGTCGGGCGGTTCACCGGCGTGCTGCGTCAGCTGACGCGTGATCTCACCGTCGCCGATGTCGAGGTCACCAGCGAGGCCGAGCGCGAAACGGTCGGTCGCTGGGGCACGTCGGCCGAGGCGCGGCCGGACGTCCTGGCACCGGACCTGTTCGTCCGGCAGACCGAAAGCCGCCGCGACGCGGTGGCCGTCGTCGCCGGTGACGAGACGCTGTCGTACGGAGAGCTGGCCGGGCGCGCCGAGCGGCTCGCCGGGTACCTGAGCGGCAAGGGAGTCCGGCGCGGCGATCGGGTCGCCGTCGTGATGGACCGGTCGCCCGACCTCATCGCGACCCTGCTCGCGGTGTGGAAGGCGGGAGCGGCGTACATCCCGCTCGACCCCGCGTATCCGGCGGAACGCGTGAAGTTCATGCTGGCGGACGCGGAACCGGCGGCGGTGGTGTGCACGGAAGCGCACCGGGACGCCGTCCTCGACGGCGGTCTCGCCCCGATCGTCCTCGACGATCCGGAGATCCGGCGAGCGGTCGCGGAGTCCGCGCGGCTGTCGATCGGCGCTACTGCCGACGATGTCGCGTACGTGATGTACACGTCGGGGTCGACGGGGACGCCGAAGGGTGTCGCGGTGTCGCACGGCAACGTCGCGGCACTGGTCGGCGAGCCCGGCTGGGACGTCGGTCCCGAAGACGCCGTGCTGATGCACGCCTCGCACGCTTTCGACATCTCGCTTTTCGAGATGTGGGTGCCGCTGCTGTCGGGCGCGCGGCTGGTGCTCGCCGGATCCGGGGTGGTGGACGGCGAGGCGCTGGCCGGTTACGTGGCGGACGGTGTCACGGCCGCTCACCTGACCGCCGGGAGTTTCCGGGTGCTGGCCGAGGAAGCGCCGGAGTCGGTCGCCGGGCTGCGCGAGGTGCTGACCGGTGGCGACGCGGTGCCGCCTGCCGCGGTCGAGCGCGTGCGGCGGACGTGCCCGGACGTGCGGGTGCGGCATCTCTACGGGCCTACCGAGGCCACGCTGTGCGCGACGTGGTGGCTGCTCGAACCCGGCGACGAGATGGGCGCGGTGCTGCCCATCGGCCGTCCGCTCGCGGGACGCCGGGTCTACGTCCTCGACGCGTTCCTGCGGCCGGTTCCCCAGGGCCTGCCGGGGGAGCTGTACGTCGCCGGAGCCGGTGTGGCGCAAGGCTATCTGGGCCGTTCGACGCTGACGGCCGAGCGGTTCGTCGCGGATCCGTTCGCGCCGGGCGAGCGCATGTACCGGACCGGGGACCTGGCGTACTGGACGGAGAAGGGCACGCTGGCGTTCGCCGGCCGCGCCGACGACCAGGTGAAGATCCGCGGCTACCGCGTGGAGCCCGGGGAGATCGAGGTGGCGCTCGCCCGCCTGCCCGGTGTCGCCCAGGCCGTGGTGATCGCCCGTGGTGAGCAGCTGATCGGGTACGCCGTGCCCGAAGCGGGGCAGGATCTCGACCCGGCGCGGCTGAGCGGCACACTGGCCGAGACGCTGCCCGAGTTCATGATCCCGGCCGCGATGCTGGTGCTGGACGAATTGCCGTTGACCGTCAACGGGAAGGTGGACCGGCAGGCGCTGCCCGAACCGGACTTCTCTTCGAAGGCGGCGGGCCGGGAGCCCTCGACCGAGGACGAACGAGTCCTTTGTGGAGTGTTCGCCGACGTCCTCGGGCTGGAGCGGGTCGGCGTCGAGGACAGCTTCTTCGAGCTGGGCGGAGACTCGATCTCGTCGATGCAGGTGGCCGCCCGCGCCCGGCGCGAGGGGATCTCCCTGACGCCGCGGCTGGTGTTCGAGCACCGGACCCCCGAGCGGCTGGCGGCCCTGGCCAAGGAAACCCAGGCCGCACCCTCCACAGTGGACTCCGGAGTCGGTGAGATCCCGATGACGCCGGTGATGCTCGCCCTCGGGGAGAACGCCGTGCGGCCCGGCTTCGCGCAGGCGAGGGTCCTCGTCACCCCGGCAGGATTCGCCAAGGACGCGCTGGTGAAGGCCCTGCAGGCGGTGCTGGACACCCACGATCTGCTGCGGGCGCGGGTGGAATCGGGGCGGCTGATCGTGCCCGGGCCGGGTGCGGTGGACGCGGCCGCGCTGGTGACGCGCGTCGAGTCCCGGAGCCTGGACGAGACCGCCGAACGCGAGGTCCGGGCGGCGACGGCCACGCTGGACCCGGCGGCCGGGACCATGCTGCGCGCGGTGTGGATCGACGATCCGGAATCCGGGCAGGGCAGGCTGGCGCTGGTGGCGCATCACCTGGCCGTCGACGCGGTCTCGTGGGGAATCCTGCTGCCGGATCTGCGCTCGGCCTACGAAGACGCCGCGCTCGAACCCGTGACGACGTCGTACCGGCACTGGGCCCGGCGGCTGGCCGAGCAGGCCCGCGACGAGCGCACCGTGGCCGAAACCGAACGCTGGATCGCTCTCCTCGACGGGGCGGAACCGGCCGTGGAGCTGAGCGCCGGGAAGACGCACTCGTGGTCCGCGACGCTGTCCGGCGCCGTGGCGAACGACCTGCTGACCCGGCTGCCGAACGCCTTCCACTGCGGGATCCAGGACGTCCTCCTGGCGGGTCTCGCGGGCGCGGCGACGCGGCTGCGCGGATCCGGCGGCGCACTCTTGGTGGACGTCGAAGGCCACGGCCGGGAGGCCGCCGACGGCGAAGACCTGTTGCGCACGGTGGGCTGGTTCACCAGCGTGCACCCGGTCCGCTTCGACGTCTCGACGGGGAACTTGCTGAAAACCGCCAAGGAACAGATCCGCGCCGTCCCCGGCGACGGGCTCGGCTACGGGCTGCTGCGCTACCTCAACCCCGAAACCGGCGCCAGGCTGGCGGAGCTGCCGTCCGCGCAGATCGGCTTCAACTACCTCGGCCGCACCAGCCTGTCGGCCAAGGACCGTGCGTGGCAGCCGGCGGGCGAAGGGCCGCTCGGCGGTGGGCCGGACATGATCCTGGCCCATCCCGTCGAGGTCGGCGCCGAAGTGCAGGACACGCCGGACGGGCCGCGGCTCGGGCTCGCCATCGACGGCCGGGATGTCGACCCCGCCACGGTGGAACGCCTCGGCGAGGCCTGGCTGGCGGCACTGAACGCGCTCGCGGGCGATCCCGCCGCGGGCGGGCACACGCCGTCCGACTTCGCTCTCGTCGAGCTGGCGCAGCGGGACGTGACGGAGCTGGAAGCCGCGACGCCGGGCCTGACCGACATCTGGCCGCTTTCGCCGCTCCAGGAAGGCATGCTCTTCGAACGGGCCGTCGCCGACGACGGCGTCGACGTCTACCAGAGCCAGCGGATCCTGGACCTCGACGGACCGCTCGACGCGGACCGGCTGCGCGCCGCGTGGAATCAGGTGGTCGCCCGGCACGATTCGCTCCGGACGGGCTTCCACCAGCTGGGGTCCGGCGAACCGGTGCAGGTCGTCGCCGCCGAGGCCGAGATCCCTTGGCGCACGGTCGATCTGTCGCATGTCGGGGAGGCGGACGCGGCCGCGGAAATCGAGCGGCTGCTCGCCGAGGACCAGGCCGAGCGGTTCGACGTGACCAAGGCGCCGCTGCTCCGGCTGATGCTGATCAAGCTGAGCCCCGTGCGGCACCGGTTCGTGCTGACGTCGCACCACGTTCTCCTGGACGGCTGGTCCACTCCGCTCGTCCTGGGCGAGGTGTCGATCGCGTACGCGGGCGGGCGCGGTCCGTCGAAGTCACCGTCCTATCGGGACTATCTGAGCTGGCTGAGTCGTCAGGACGAGCAGGCGACGCGGGCGGCGTGGCTGGCCGAACTCGCCGGTTCCGACGAGCCGACCGTGGTGGACGCCGACGCGGACAAGGCGATGGTCGTCCCGGGGGAGCACGCGGAATGGCTGCCCGAGGCGGCGACGCGGGCCCTCACCGGTTTCGCCCGCGGTCACGGCCTGACACTGAGCACGATCGTGCAGGGCGCGTGGGCGCTGGTGCTGTCGCGGCTCGCGAGCCGGACGGACGTCGTGTTCGGGACGGTCGTCTCCGGCCGTCCGGCGGACGTGCCGGACGTGGAACAGATGGTGGGGATGTTCATCAACACCGTCCCGGTCCGCGTGCGCCTCGACGGCGATCTGCCGGTGCTGGAAATGCTCCAGGACCTGCAGGCCCGCCAGTCGGCGTTGACCGAGCACCAGTATCTGGGGCTGTCGCAGGTGCAGCGCGCGGCGGGGGCGGGCGCGGTCTTCGACACCATCGTGATGATCGAGAACTACCCGCACGACGCCGACGGTCTCGGCGACGACGGCGGCGTCTCGATCAGCTCGGTCGTGACCAGGACCGGCACCGGCTATCCGCTGACCATGAGCGTTTCGCCCGGCAAGACCCTGCAGATCCGCGTGGCCTACCGGCCCGACCGGATCGAGGCGGGTACGGCGGCCGAGGTCGCCAGGCAGGTCGTGCGGGTGCTGGAACGAGTGCCGGCGGAGGCCTCGCTTCCCGTGGGGCGTCTCGGCGTGACGAGCGAACCGGCGCGTGCTTCCGTGGTGGAGCGGTGGAACGCGACGGGCGAGGCGACGTCCGGGACCACGGTGCCGGAGCTGTTCCGGCGGCGGGCCGGGGAGTCGCCGGACGCGGTGGCGGTCGTCGACGGGGACCGCACGCTGTCCTACGCCGAACTCGACCGGGAATCCGATGGGCTGGCCGGGTACCTGGCCGCGCGGGGTGTACGGCGCGGTGACCGCGTCGGTGTCGTGATGGAACGCGGCGCGGATCTGCTCGTCGCGCTGCTCGCGGTCTGGAAGGCCGGTGCGGCACAGGTTCCGGTGAACGTGGACTATCCGGCCGAGCGGATCGAGCGGATGCTGGCCGATTCCGGTGCGGCGCTGGCGATCTGCGTGGCGGCGAGCCGCGACACGGTGCCGGAGGGGATCGAGCCGGTCGTCATGGGCGCGACGGAGCACGCGGCGCCGTCCGTCACCGTCGGCGCGCACGACACGGCCTACGTGATGTACACGTCGGGATCGACCGGCGTGCCCAAGGGTGTCGCGGTGCCGCACGGCAGTGTCGCGGCGCTGGCAGGCGACCCGGGCTGGTCGCAGGGGCCCGGGGATCGCGTGCTGCTGCACGCTTCCCACGCTTTCGACGCGTCACTGGCCGAGATCTGGGTGCCGCTGGTGAGCGGGGCCACCGTCGTGGTGGCGGAACCGGGCGCGGTCGACGCGCAGCGGGTGCGGGAAGCGGTCGAAAGCGGCGTCACGACCATTCACCTGACGGCCGGGACCTTCCGCGTGGTGGCCGAGGAAGCGCCGGAATCCTTCACCGGACTGCGGGAGATCCTGACCGGCGGTGACGCGGTACCTCTCGCCTCCGTGGAGCGGATGCGCCGCGCCTGCCCGGATGTCCGGTTCCGGCAGCTTTACGGCCCCACCGAAATCACCCTGTGCGCCACCTGGCTCGTCCTCGAACCGGGTGCCGAAACGGGCGAGGTCCTGCCGATCGGCGGGCCGCTGGCCGGACGGCGGGCGTACGTGCTCGACGCGTTCCTGCAGCCGGTGGCGCCGGGGGTGACCGGCGAGCTGTACCTCGCCGGTGCCGGTCTGGCACACGGCTATCTGGGCGCTCCGAACGCGACGGCGCAGCGCTTCGTCGCGAACCCGTTCGCGGCCGGGGAGCGTATGTACCGCACCGGCGACCTCGCGCGCTGGACCGAGGACGGCGAGTTGCTGTTCGGCGGCCGGGCCGACTCCCAGGTGAAGATCCGGGGCTACCGCGTCGAACCGGGCGAGATCGAGGTGGCGCTGACCGCGCTGCCCGAGGTCGCGCAGGCCGTCGTGGTGGCCCGTGAGGAACGTCCCGGTGAGAAGCGGCTGATCGCCTACGTCACCGCGGAATCGGAACTGGACGCCGACGCGGTCCGCGCGCGGCTGGCGGAGCGGCTGCCGGCGTTCATGGTGCCCGCGGTGGTGCTCGTGCTGGACACCTTCCCGTTGACCCTCAACGGGAAGATCGACCGCGCCGCCCTGCCCGCACCCGAGTTCGCCGGGAAGCCCGCCGGTCGCGAGCCGCGGACCGAAGCCGAACGCGTGCTGACCGATCTGTTCGCCGAGATCCTCGGAGTGGACCGGGTCGGCGCGGACGACAGCTTCTTCGAACTGGGCGGCGACTCGATCCTCTCGATGCGGCTGGCCGCCCGCGCCCGGCGCGAGGACTACGTCTTCGGTGCCAAGCAGGTCTTCGAGCAGAAGACGCCCGCGGGGATCGCGGCGGTCGCCGGACGCGGTGTGCGGCAGGCCGAGGTCGCCGACGGCGTCGGCGAGGTGCCGTGGACCCCGGTCGTGCGGGCGCTGCTCGAACGCGATCCCGGCGCGATGTCCCGGGGCGCGCTGGCGCAGTGGGTGACCGCGGGTGTGCCCGGCGACCTGACGGAGACGGTGCTGAAGGCCGGTCTGCGTTCGGTGATCGACACGCACGACCTGCTGCGGAGCCGGGTGATCGACTCCGGTCTGGTCGTGGCCGAGCGGGGAACCGTCGACGCCGCCGCATTGCTGCGGCGAGTCGAAGCCGGAGACGGCGACCTCGACGAGATCGCGGAGCGCCACGCGCACGAGGCCGCCGGACGGCTCGATCCCGTCGCGGGTGTGATGTTCCAGGCCGTCTGGGTGGATGCGGGAGCCAAGGGGCGGCTCGTGCTGGCCGCCCACCACCTCGCGGTCGACGTCGTGTCGTGGCGGGTCCTGCTCGCCGATTTGCAAGCGGCGTGCGAGGAACCGGTGCTCGACCCGCCGCCCGTCTCGTTCCGGCGCTGGGCGCGGACGCTGGCCGATCAGGCGGCGTCGCGGACCGGGGAATTGGAGCTGTGGAAGGGAATCCTCGACGGCGCACAGGCGCGGGTCGGCGAACTCGACCCCGAGCGCGACACCATCGCGACCTCGGGTCGCCGTTCGTGGACCTTGCCGCGGGAGCGCGCGAGCGTGCTCGCGGAGAAGGCGACGTCGGCCTTCCACTGCGGCATCCACGAGGTGCTGCTGGCCACCCTCGCCGGTGCGGTCACCCACTGGCGCGGCGGGACCGCCGTCGTGGTGGACGTCGAAGGCCACGGCCGTCAGCCGCTCGACGGGATGGATCTGTCGCGGACGCTCGGCTGGTTCACCGATGTCCATCCGCTGAGGTTGGACACCTCCGGGGCGGACACTCCTGGCCAGTTGGTGAAGCAGGTCAAGGAAAACGTGCGCGCGGTCCCCGACGGCGGGCTCGGCTACGGGATGCTTCGGTATCTCGACGACGAAGCCGGGAAGGTCCTCGCGGCACTGCCGTCCCCGGAGATCGGGTTCAACTACCTCGGCCGGTTCTCGCCCCGGCCTGACGGCGACGCGGAACCCTGGCAGCTGGCCGGGACCATCGGCGGCACGGCGGAGGACGACCTGCCGCTGCGGCACGCCGTCGAAATCGACGCGGTGGTGCTCGACGGTGCCGGCGGACCCGAGTTCACCCTGACCGTCACCTGGGCGGAGCGGCTGCTCACGGAAGCCGACGCGGAATCGCTCGGCAAGGCGTGGCTCGACATGCTGACCGGGCTCGCGATCCACGCCGAAAGCGGCGCGGGAGGACACACGCCGTCCGATTTCCCGCTCATCGAGCTGACGCAGCGGGAAGTGGCGGACGTCGAGGCCCTCGTCCCGAGCCTGCACGACATCTGGCCGCTTTCCCCGCTGCAGGAAGGGTTGCTGTTCCACGCGGTCGACGAGCGCGGCCCGGACGTCTACGCCGGTATCCGCGACATCATCCTCGACGGGCCGCTCGACGTCGCCCGGTTCCGCGCGTCGTGGCAGACCCTGCTCGACCGGCATCCCGCGCTGCGGGCGGGCTTCCACCGGCTCGGCTCCGGCACGGCCGTCCAGGCCGTCGTCCGCGACGTTCCGGTGCCGTGGAAGGAAACCGACCTGTCCCGGCTGCCCGAGGCCGAGGCGCTGGCCGAGTTCGAGCGGCTCGCGGCGGAGTCCCACGCCGAGCGGTTCGACCTGGCGAAGGCACCGCTGCTGCACCTGCACCTGGTGCGGTTCGGCGACCGCAGGCACCGGCTGGTGCTCCGGTCGCACCACATCTCGGCCGACGGCTGGTCGCTTCCGGTCTTCCTCGGCGAGGTGATGGCGGCGTACGAAGCCGGCGGTGACGGCCGGACGCTGCCCGTGCCGACGTCGTACCGGGAGTACCTCGCCTGGCTTTCCCGCCAGGACAAGGCGGCCGCGAAGGAGGCGTGGCGGACCGAACTCGCCGGGCTCGACGAGGCGACCCACGTGGTGCCGCCGGACACGATCGCCGTGCCCATCGAACCGGACCGCGTCCGCTTCGAACTCGACGCCGGGCTCAGCGCCCGCCTGATGGAGTTCACGCGGCGGCACGGCGTCACCACGAACACGCTTTTCCAAGGTGTCTGGGCACTTCTGCTGGCCAGGCTGACCGGACGCGAGGACGTCGTCTTCGGGACCACGGTGGCCGGACGACCGATCGAGATCCCCGGTGTCGAATCCGCGGTCGGCCTGTTCATGAACATGCTGCCGGTCCGTGCCCGGCTCACCGGCGACCGGCCGTTCCTGGAGATGCTGGCGGATCTGCAGGAACGTCAGGTCGCGCTGATGCCGCATCAGCACGTCGGACTGACCGAGATCAACCAGCTCGCCGGTCCCGGCGCGGCCTTCGACACGATCGTGGTGTTCGAGAACTACCCGCCGCCGCCCCCGCCGTCCGACGATCCCGACGTCCTCGCGTTGCGCCCGGCGGGGATCCCGGACGACACCGGTCACTATCCGTTGTCCATCCGCGCTTCCGAAGGCGGCGGTGTCCACGGAGAGGTGATCTACCGGCCGGACGTGTTCGACCGGACGCGGATCGAGGAGATCGTCGCCTCGATCATCCAGGCGCTCGACCAGGTCGTGACCGAACCTCGGGTGCCGGTCGGGCGGGTCGCCCTGATCGGGCCGGAGCAGCGTCGCCTGGTGATCGACGAGTGGAACCGGACCGAGGTGCCGTTCGAGCCCGAAGCCCTTCCGGTGTTGTTCCGCCGTCAGGTGGAGAAATCACGCGACGCGGTGGCGATCGAGGACGCGAAGCGGACTTTGACCTTCGGCGGGCTGATCGGCGAGGTCGAGACGCTGGCGCGGTTGCTCGCCGGGCTGGGCGTCCGGCGGGAGACCAGGGTCGGTGTCCTGGTCGAGCGATCGGCCGAACTCGTGGTGACCATGATGGCCGTGTCGTTCTCCGGCGGGGCGTTCGTACCGGTCGACCCGGACTATCCGGCCGAGCGCATCGAGCTGATGCTGACGAGTTCGGCGCCGCGGGTGCTGGTGTGCACCGCGGCCACGCGGGCGGTCGTGCCGCCGACGTTCGACGGCGAAATCCTGATGCTGGAAGAACTTCCGGCCGCGGATCCGGCTGTCGTCCTGCCGCCGGTGAAGCCGACCGACGCGGCGTACGTGATTTACACGTCGGGGTCGACGGGGGTGCCGAAGGGTGTCATGGTCACCCACTCCGGGCTCGGGAACCTGGCGACGGCGCATATCGAACGCCTTGGTGTGACGTCGTCCTCACGGGTTCTTCAGCTGTCCGCGATCGGCTTCGACGCGATCGTTTCCGAGCTGTACATGTCCCTGCTGGCCGGCGCGACCCTCGTGCTGGCCGACGCGGAGACCATGCCGCCGCGGGTGACGCTCGGCGACGCGCTGCGGCGCTGGGGGATCACGCATCTCACGGTGTCGCCGAGTGTGCTGGCGGTCGAGGAGGATCTGCCGGACACGCTGCGCGGCGTGCTGACCGGCGGCGAGGTGTGCACACCCGCGCTGGTCGACCGCTGGTCGCCGGGCCGCCGGTTCATCAACGCCTACGGCCCCACCGAGACGACGATCTGCTCGACCATGAGCGCCCCGTTGTCGCCGGGACACGAGGTGGTCCCGCTCGGCGGCCCGATCCGGAACGTGAAGCACTACATCCTCGACGCGTACCTGCAGCCGGTGCCGCCGGGTGTCGCGGGCGAGCTGTACATCGCCGGTGCCGGACTCGCCCGCGGGTATCTGGGGCGGCCGGGCCTGACGTCGGAACGGTTCGTCGCCGACCCGTTCACCCCTGGCGAGCGCATGTACCGCTCCGGCGACCGGTTCCGCTGGGCTCCCGACGGCGAGCTGATCTTCGTCGGCCGGGTCGACGCGCAGGTCAAGGTGCGTGGCTACCGGGTCGAACCCGCGGAGATCGAGAACGTGCTGGCCGAACATCCGGGCGTCGCCCAGGCGGCGGTCGCCGTGCACCGGGACGGGCCGGGCGACAAACGGCTGGTGGCTTACGTCGTGCCCTCGGACGACGCCGACGGCTCGCTGACGTCGGTGCTGCGCGAGATGGCGGCGCAACGCTTGCCGGAGTACATGATGCCCGCGGCGTTCGTGGCGCTGGAGAAGATGCCGCTCACCCCGAACGGCAAGCTCGACCACCGGGCGCTGCAGGCGCCCGACTTCTCCGGCATGTCCTCCGGACGCGACCCGCGCACGGCCATGGAGGCGAGGCTGTGCGACCTGTTCGCGGAGGTGCTCGGCCTGGAGCAGGTCGGGCCCGACGACAGCTTCTTCGAACTCGGCGGCGACTCGATCATCTCGATGCAGCTGTCGGCCCGCGCCCGCCGGGAAGGGCTGGAACTGAGCCCGTGGCAGGTGTTCGAAGAGAAGACACCGGAACGGCTGGCGACGCTCGTCAAGGAGATCCCGGCCGAAGGCGAGAGCACCCCGGAACCGGAGCCCGCCGGGGGTTCGCTCCTCGCGCTTTCCCCTGACCAGCTGGACCAACTCGAGGCCGGGTTCTCGTGATCAAGTACCGCACTCACGTGCTTGGACACCGCACTCACGTGTTTGGGGCCGGAACTCACGTGCGCGGCCCCGATCACGCGAGTTCCGCCTCTGATCACGTGAGTCCCGCCTCCAAGCACGCGAGATCGCCCAAACCGCACCACGCGAACGCGAGTTCACCCACTCACCAAGGAGCAGATCGTGACCGTTGACGACACTCGCGCGAAACCGCGTTCCAGCGTGGAGGACGTCTGGCCTCTTTCCCCGCTGCAGGAGGGAATGCTCTATCACACCGCGCTCGACGACGACGGGCCGGACACGTACACCGTGCAGACCGTCTACGGTATCGACGGCCCGCTGGACGCCGCGCTGCTGAGGGCGACGTGGCAGGCGCTGGTCGACCGGCACGCCGCGCTGCGGGCCTGTTTCCGGTACGTCAGTGGCGCGCAGATGGTGCAGGTCATCACCCGGGACGCGCAGATCCCTTGGCGCGAAACGGATCTCACCGGGCTGCCCGAGGAGATCCTCGAAAGCGAAGTGGACCGGCTGGCCGCGGACGAGCTGGCCGAGCGGCTCCGCATCGAGGTGGCGCCGCTGATGAAGCTGCACCTGATCCGGCTCGGCCCGGACCGCCACCGGCTCGTGCACACGCTGCACCACGTGCTGACCGACGGCTGGTCGATGCCGATCATCCACCGCGAGCTCGCCGCGATCTACGCGGCGGGCGGGGACGCGTCCGGGCTGCCGCCCACGGTGTCCTATCGGGACTATCTCGCCTGGCTCGGCAAGCAGGACAAGGAAATCGCCCGTGCGGCCTGGCGTGAGGAGTTCGCCGGGATCGACACGCCCACCGCGGTCGCGCCCGCCGATCCCGGCCGGGTGCCGGAGATCGACACCGCGATCGTCGAGCTGTCCACGGAACTGACCGACGGGCTGGCGAATCTGGCGCGCGGACACGACCTCACGCTGAACACCGTCGTGCAGGGCGCGTGGGCCGTCGTGCTGTCGCAGCTCGCCGGCCGGACCGAGGTCGTGTTCGGCGCGACCGCGTCGGGCCGCCCCGCCGAATTGGCGGGTGTCGAATCGATGGTCGGCCAGCTGCTCAACACCTTGCCGGTGCGCGTGCGGCTCGACGGTGCCCGGCGCGCGGTCGACCTGTTCGCGGAACTGCAGCGCGACCAGTCGGCGCTCATGGCCCACCAGCATCTCGGCCTGCAGGACGTGCAGGCCGTGGTCGGGCCCGGCGCGGTCTTCGACACGCTCGTCATCTACGAGAACTTCCCCCGCAAGGGGCTCGGCCAGGCACACGACGGCCTGACGCTGCGTCCGGTCAAACGCGGGCGCAACTCGTCGCACTATCCGTTCACCCTGGTCACCGGTCCCGGCGAGCGGATGCCGCTCATCCTCGACTACGACCGCGGCCTGTTCGACGAAAAGGTCGCCGGATCGGTCGTCGGCGCGCTGGCCCGCGTGCTGGAGCGGCTGGTCGCCGAACCCGGCATCCTCGTCGGCCGGTTGACGCTGCTGAGCGAGGCCGAGCGCGCCCTCGTGGTGGACGAATTCAACGCGACCGAGGGGCCGGTTCCCGGCGAATCCGTCGTCGAGCTGTTCGCCCGGCGGGTGGCGGAGGCGCCCGAGGCGGTGGCGATCACCGACGCCGACGGGGCGGATCTGACCTACGCCGCCCTCGATCAGGCCTCGAACCGGCTGGCCGCGCACCTGGCCGCCCGTGGCGTCGGCCGCGGCGACCGCGTGGGGGTGGCCATGGAACGGTCGCCCGATCTGCTGATCACGTTCCTGGCGATCTGGAAGGCGGGCGCCGCGTACGTCCCGGTGGACGTCGAGTACCCGGCCGAGCGGATCGCGTTCATCCTCGAAGACTCCGGGGTCTCGGTCGTCGTGTGCACCCAGGCCACCAGCGGGGTCGCGCCGACGGACGCGATCGTCCTCGACGCGCCGGAGACGCGCGCCGCCATCGACGCTTTCGCCGGCACGGCAACGGAATTCAGGCCGAGCGCGGATGACCTGGCGTACGTCATGTACACCTCCGGGTCCACCGGTCTGCCCAAGGGCGTCGGCATTCCGCACGGCGGTGTGGCAGGACTGGCGGGCGACCAGGGCTGGCAGATCGGCCCCGGCGACGGCGTGCTGATGCACGCGACGCACGTCTTCGACCCCTCGCTGTACGCGATGTGGGTGCCGCTTTCGACCGGTGCGCGTGTCCTGCTCACCGAGCCGGGCGTGCTGGACGCGGCCGGGGTGCGGCAGGCGGTCGCCCGCGGCGCGAACTACGTCCACCTCACCGCCGGGACCTTCCGTGCGCTGGCTGAGACTTCGCCGGAATGCTTCGACGGTCTGGTCGAAATCGGTACCGGCGGGGACATCGTGCCCGCGCAGTCCGTGGAGAACCTGCGACGGGCCCAGCCGAACCTGCGGGTGCGCAACACCTATGGGCCGACCGAAACCACGTTGTGCGCGACGTGGCTTCCGATCGAACCCGGCGACGTCGTCGACCGGGAACTGCCGATCGGCCACCCGATGACCAACCGCAGGATCTACATTCTCGACGCTTTCCTGCGGCCGGTCGCCCCTGGTGTAGCAGGCGAGCTGTACATCGCGGGAACGGGGCTGGCGCGCGGATATCTCGACAGCCCGGGCCTGACGTCCGAGCGGTTCGTGGCGTGCCCGTTCCTTCCGGGCGAGCGCATGTACCGCACCGGCGACCTAGCCCGCTGGACCCGCGGCGGCGAGGTGGTGTTCCTCGAACGCGCCGACGACCAGGTGAAGATCCGCGGCTACCGCGTCGAACTGGGCGAGGTCGAATCCGTGCTGGCCGCCCAGCCGGGCGTGGTCGAGGCCGTTGTCATGGCGCGCGAGGACCAGCCGGGTGAGAAACGGCTGGTCGGATATTTCGTCTCCGACGGCGGCGACGCCGGTCCGGAGGAGATCAAGCGGCAGATGGGTCTGGTGCTGCCCGCGTACATGGTCCCGATGGCGGTCGTCGCGCTGCCCGGCCTTCCGGTCACTCCCAACGGCAAGGTGGACCGCCGGGCACTGCCCGCACCGGATCTCGCGGGCCGCGCGTCGGAGAAGGCGCCCGAGAGCGAATCCGAGAAGGTGCTCTGCGAGCTGTTTTCGGAGATCCTCGGCGTCGACAACGTGGGTGTCGACGACGCCTTCCACGACCTCGGCGGTAGTTCGGCGCTGGCGATGCGGCTCATCGCACGGATCCGCGAGGTGATCGGCGTGGATCTGCCCATCCGGCAGCTGTTCTCCTCGCCGACGCCCGCCGGTGTCGCCAGGGCGCTCGCCGCGAAGTCGCGGCCCGCGCTGGAACCGGCCGAGCGGCCCGAGCGGGTTCCGCTCACCGCACGGCAGCTGCGCGCCTGGCTGCTGGCCAGCCCCGGCGAGGAGACCGCCGGTCTGCACATCTCGGTCGCGTTGCGCCTGCGCGGCAGGCTGGACGTGTCCGCACTGGGGGCGGCACTCGGCGACATCGCCGCCCGGCACGAGGTACTGCGCACGACCTTCCCCGGCGACGCGCAGAACGTCCGGCAGCTGGTCCACGAGCCCGCGGCCATCGAGCTGTCCCCGGTGCCCGCCACCGAGGAGGAGCTTCCCGGCCTGCTCGCCGGACTGCGCGCGTCGGTCTTCGACCTCACCAGTGAAGTGCCTTGGCGCTGCGACCTTTTCGCGCTCGCGGAGAAGGAACACGTGCTGCATCTGCGGCTGCACCGGATCCTCGCCGACGACGACTCGCTCGACGTGTTCTTCCGCGACCTGGCGGCCGCGTACGGCGCACGGCGTTCGGGGCGAGTCCCGGAGCGCGCGCCGCTGGCGCTGCAGTTCGCCGACTACGCGATCTGGGAACAGCGGCTGCTCGCGGACGAACAGGAACAGGGCAGCCTGATCAACGAGCAGGTCGTCTTCTGGCGGGACACCCTCACCGGGATCGAAGGCGAGACGGTGCTCCCGTTCGACCGGCCGCGTCCGGCCGTCCCGTCGCGCAAGGCGGGCACGGTCGAGCTGCGGCTGGGCGCCGAACCGTACGACCGGCTGACGAAAGCGGTGGAACGGCTCGGCGCGGACACGATCCACGTCGTGCACGCCGGGCTCGCCATGCTGCTGAGCAGGTTCGGCGCGGGCGAAGACCTGGTGATCGGGACGAAGCTGGCACGGGACGAGGACCTCATCGACCTCGAACCGATGATCGGGCCGTTCGCCCGGCCGCTCGCCCTGCGCACGGATCTCTCCGGTGACCCGACCTTCCTCGAAGTCGTCACGCGGGTGCAGGAGGCCGTCCGAGGCGCGCGTCAGCAGCTGGACGTGCCGTTCGAGCGGATCGTCGACCTGCTGGACCTGCCTGCCTCGCTGTCCCGCCACCCCGTGTTCCAGGTGGGGCTGGAGGTCGACGAGGAGGACATCGGCGCGTGGGACGCGGCCGAACTGCCCGCCCTGCGCACCAGTGTCGAACCCGGCGGCACCGAGGCCACGGAACTGGATCTCGCGTTCAAGCTCACCGAGCGGCTCGACGAGGACGACGACGAGGACGGCCTCGGCGGCACTCTTTCCTACGCCGCCGACCTCTTCGACGAGGCGACCGCGGAATCGGTGGCGCGGCGGCTGGTCCACGTCCTGGAGCAGGTCGCGGAGGATCCCCAGCGGCGGATCAGCGAGCTGGATCTCTTCCTCGACGAGACCGAACGCGGCCGTCCGGCGATCGCGCCGGCGCGGTGGGCCGGAGACGTGCCTTCGGTGGTCGCGGAACTGGGTCCGCTCGGCGCGCTCGTGCTCGACGCACAGCGGCGGCCGGTCGCCCCGGGTGTCGTCGGCGATCTCTACGTCACCGGTCCGGCGGTGGACGATGGCGAGTCCGGTGAGCCGTGCCCGTTCGGCGAGCCGGGCCACCGGATGCTGAACACCGGCCTGCTCGCCCGCAAAACCCCGGCCAAGACCCTGATCGTGGTGGGGGAGCGGCGCCGGACGAGCACCGCGGTGAAGACGGGCGACTACGAGATCCTGTTGCCGCTGCAGGCGGGCGGCGACCGGCCGCCGCTGTTCTGCGTCCACGCGAGCGGCGGGCTGAGCTGGAACTACGGGCCGCTGCTGCGGCATCTCCCCGCGAACCAGCCGGTCTACGGCGTGCAGGCGCGCGGCCTCGCGCGGACCGAACGCCTGCCGGAGAGCGTCGAGGAAATGGCGGCCGACTACCTCGCGCATATCCGTGCCGTGCAGCCGACCGGGCCGTACCACCTGCTCGGCTGGTCGCTCGGCGGCCGGATCGCGCAGGCGATGGCCGCGATGCTCGAAGCCGACGGGGAAGAACTCGGCCTCCTCGCCCTGCTCGACGCCTATCCCGTCTACATGGGACGGAACGCGACCGGCACGGTGACCGAAGAGGCCGCGCGCGACGAAGACGGCCTCCAGAAACGGAAACAGCAGGATCTGGAGCTGGCGGGCGGAATGGTCCAGGGCCCGGGTGCCCGGGAGCGGCTGGAAGCGGTCATGAAGAACCTCTGGAAGGTCGGGCCGCAGCACACCGCCTCGCCGTTCAACGGCGACATCCTGCTCTTCGTCGCCTCGGAGGACCGGCCGGCGCACCTGCCCGTGTCGGAGGCCGTCGCCGGGTGGAAGGACTTCACCAGCGGTGCCATCGAGCATCACGAGATCCCGACCAACCATTACGACATGGTGCAACCCGCGGCGTTGGTCCAGATTGGGTCCATCGTCGCCGAGAAGCTCCGGCCGCGGCCGGGCGCCTGAAAGGAAAACCGATGAGCAATCCCTTTGACAACGAAGACGGTTCCTTTTTCGTGCTGGTGAACGACGAGGGCCAGCACTCTCTCTGGCCGACGTTCGCCGAGGTGCCCGCCGGGTGGACCCGCGTGCACGGTGAGGCATCGCGCCAGGAATGCCTCGCCTACGTCGAGGAGCACTGGACGGACCTGCGGCCGAAGAGCCTGATCGCGGAAGTCAACGGCTGAGCGAAGGTGTCCAGCCGCTCAATGCGGACGGTTGGACGAGCTCGGCGAAGGGCGCTTTCCCCGTATCGCATGCGAGGAAAGCGCCCTTGAGCCCCCGCCTCCCATCCGGACGGTTGGACGAACTCGACGCTCGTCCGGCCGACCGGGAACATCCCTTCCGCGCGCGACGGCCGGTTGAAGCGAAAGGAACTGCCGTGTTCGAGGAGCTCAACGTCGTCAAGGGCTTGGAAATCCACCGGAGGAACCGATTCGATCCGGGGGCCGAACTCCTTTCCCTGATGGCCGAAGGCCCCATCTCCGCCTTGGGCACCGAGGAAGACGGTGAACGACGGACGGCGTGGCTCGCCACGGGATACGACGAGGTCCGCCAAGTCCTCAGCTCGGACAAGTTCAGCGCGCGGCTGATCTACGGCGGGACCGCGGCCGGGATCGCCTGGCCCGGTTTCCTCACCCACTACGACCCGCCGGACCACACACGCCTGCGCCGGCTGGTCACCCCGCCGTTCGCCATTCGGCGCATGCAGGGTTTCCGGCCGGAAGTCCAGCAGATCGTCGAAGACACCTTGGACACCATCGAGGACATGGGCGGTCCGGCCGACTTCGTCCCGCAGTTCGGCTGGGCCGTCGCCACGACGGCGACCTGCGACTTCCTCGGCATCCCGCGGGACGACCAGGCCGATCTGTCGCGCACCCTGCACGCCAGCCGGACCGAACGGACGGACAAACGGCGCAACGCGGCGGGCAACAAGTACATGCAGTACATGAACAAGGCCGTCGCCCGCGTCCGCCGCGATCCCGGCGACGACCTGTTCGGTGTCGTGGTGCGCGAACACGGTGACGAGATCACCGACGCGGAACTGGCCGGGGTGGCCGCGTTCATCATGGGCGCGGGCGGCGACCAGGTCGCCCGGTTCCTCGCGGCGGGCGCGTTGCTGATGGTCGATTTCCCGGAGCAGTTCGACATCCTGCGGGAACAGCCGGACAGCATCCCGGACTGGCTGGAGGAGCTGAACCGGTACCTCACGACCGACGAGAAGCTCCACCCGCGCATCGCCAAGGAGGACGTGACGATCGGCGGCCGTCTCGTCAAGGCCGGTGACACCGTCACGTGTTCCCTGTTGGGGGCCAACCGCGCGAACTTCCCGGCGCGAGAGGACGAATTCGACATCACGCGGGAGAAGTCGCCGCATGTCTCGTTCGGGCACGGTATCCATCACTGCCTCGGCAGGCCGCTGGCGGAGATGGTGTTCCGGGAGGCGATTCCCGCGCTGGCGAGGCGCTTTCCCAAGCTGAGGCTCGCCGAGCCTGAGCGCAAGCTCAAATTCGGACCACCCCCGTTCGACGTGGAAGCCCTGCTGCTCGACTGGTAGCGCCGGAAACCTGAGGAGAATCATGGTAGTTCCCTTGCCGCATCAGCGGATTCGGCTCGATCCGGCGCCGGAGCTCTCCGCGTTGCAAAAAGAAGGCCCCTTGCACCGGTACGACACGGAGACGGGGCTGAACGGCCGCAGGCAATGGTTGGTCACCGGGTACGACGAGGTGCGCGAGATCCTCGCCGACGCCACCCGGTTCAGCTCGATGCGGCCGGTCGACGACGAGGCGGACCGGGCCCATCTGCCCGGCATCCTGCAGGCCTACGACCCGCCCGACCACACCCGCCTGCGCGGGACGGTGGCCCCGGCGTTCAGCGTCCGCCGGATCGAGCGGTTGCGGCCCCGCGTGGAAGAGATCATCGAAGAGGGCCTGGACGATCTGGAGAGCATGGGCTCGCCGATCGACTTCGTCCGCTACGCCGGCTGGCCCATGCCGGCGCTCATCGCCTGCGAGTTCCTCGGTGTCCCGCGCGACGATCAGGCCGATCTGTCGCGGATGATCCGCGACAGCCGGGAAAGCCGGATCCCCAAGCAGCGGGCCCAGTCGAGCCTCGGTGTCGTCAACTACTGCGAGAAACTCGCGGCCCGCGAACGCCGCGATCCCGGCGACGAGCTGATCGGGTTCATCGCGCGCGAACACGGCGACAAGGTCAGCGACGAGGAACTGTCGGGGCTCGCCGAGGCGATCCTGATCGTGGCCGTCGAGCAGATGGCCGCCCAGCTGGCGCTGGCGGTGCTCCTGTTCGCGACGAACCCGGCCCAGTTGTCGCTGCTGCGCGAACGTCCGGAACTCGTGGACAGCGCGACCGAGGAGGTCCTGCGCTTCCCGACGATCGTCGAGGCTCCTTCGCCGCGGACGGCGCTGGTCGATCTGAACATCGCCGGATACGAGATCCACGCCGGTGACGTGCTGACCTGCTCGATGCTGGCGGTCAACCGCACGCTCGGCGACAAATTCGACATCACGCGGGAGAACAGCCCGGGGCATCTCGCCTTCGGGCACGGCATCCACCACTGTGTCGGCGCTCCGCTGGCCAGGCTCGAACTCCGGGTCGCGCTGCCGATCCTGGCCCGCCGGTTCCCCGGGCTGCGGCTGGCGGTGCCGGAGGAGGAGCTGCGGTTCGTGGCGGGCAAACCCGCGCCGTTCAACATCGAGGAGCTCCCCGTTGAGTGGTGAGGACACGCGTCCGCTGCACATTCGCAGGCAGGACCTCGATCCGGCGGACGAACTGCGCGCCGCCGGAGCACTGTCGAAGGTCACGGTGGGCACCGGCGCGGACGCCGAGACCATCTGGATGGCCGCGGGACATTCCGTCGTTCGCCAGGTTTTGGGCGACCACAAGCGATTCAGCACCCGGCGCCGGTGGCACGAGCAGGACGAGGTCGGCGGGCAGGGCATCTTCCGGCCGCAGGAGCTGGTCGGCAACCTGATGGACTACGACCCGCCCGAGCACACCCGGATGCGGCAGAAGCTGACGCCGGGGTTCACGCTGCGCAAGATGCGGCGCATGGAGCCGTACATCGAGCAGATCGTGTCGGAACGGCTCGATGCCATGGAGGACGAAGGTTCCCCCGCCGACGTGATCGAGCTCGTCGCCGACGAGGTGCCGGGAGCCGTGCTGTGCGAACTGATCGGGGTGCCCCGTGATGATCGCGCCATGTTCCTCAAGCTGTGCCACGGACATCTCGACGCGTCGCTGAGCCAGCGGAGACGGGCGGCCGCGGGCGAGGCGTTCTCCCGCTACCTGCTGGCGATGATCGCCAGGAACCGCGAGGAACCCGGCGAGGGGCTGATCGGAGCGGTCGTCGCCGAACACGGTGACGAGGCCACCGACGAGGAGCTGAGAGGCTTCTGCGTTCAGGTGATGCTGGCCGGTGACGACAACATCTCCGGCATGATCGGCCTGGGGGTGCTGGCGTTGCTGCGGCATCCCGAACAGCTCGCCGCGGTGCGGGGCGACGGGCAGGCGGCGGACCGGGCGGTCGACGAGCTGATCCGGTACCTCACGGTGCCGTACGCCCCGACACCCCGGACGGCCATGGAGGACGTCACCATCGGGGACGAGGTGATCAAGGAGGGCGAGACCGTCCTCTGCTCGCTCCCCATGGCGAATCGGGACCCCGCGCTGGTGCCGGATCCGGACCGGCTCGACCTCACGCGGGAGCCCGTGCCGCATGTGGCTTTCGGACACGGGATCCACCACTGTCTCGGCGCTTCGCTGGCCCGTCTCGAACTGCGCACGGTCTTCACGTTGCTGTGGCAGCGTTTTCCCGGCCTGAGGCTGGCGGATCCCGAGAAGGACATCATGTTCCGCCTCACCACACCGGCTTACGGGCTCACGAGCCTGATGGTCGAGTGGTGAGGGGGCGCTCCAAATGTGGCATCCGCCCCGTCCATGGCGGCGCTGGACGTCCCGCCTGATCGCGGTCGAAGATTGCGGCGCGGCCCCGGGCCGGACCGCAATTCCTGGTCTATGAAGGAGCTTCCACTCGGTATGGAGCACGCAATCGACGAGGTCGCGCCGGCCGTGGAGCCGACGGCGAACTACATGATGAGGACGCACTGCGACCCGCACGAGGATATGTTCACGTTGCGGGAGAAGGGCCCGTTGGTCCGGATTCTCGGTGACGCGTCCACGCAGCTCGGCAAGGGCTATGTCTGGCAGGCACTCGGTTACGACGTCGTGCGCAAGATCCTCGGCGACCACGAGAACTTCACGACGCGCCCCCGGCTGACCGAGGCCGAAGCCGAGCGGACGACCAACGGCGAAGACGTCCCCATGGCACCGCAGTTCGTCGGGCAGATCTCGACCTACGATCCGCCCGAGCACACGCGGCTGCGGCGGATGCTGACGCCGGAGTTCACCGTCCGCCGGATCCGGCGGCTGGAACCGGCGATACAGGAACTCATCGACGAGCGTCTCGACGAGGTGGAGGCCGAAGGCCCACCCGCTGACGTACAAGGACTTTTCGCGGATCCGGTGGGCGGCGGTGTCCTTTGTGAACTGCTGGGCATCCCGCGTGACGACCGCAACGAGTTCATCCGCCGCATCCGGCGCAACGTCGACCTCAGCCGCGGATTCAAAGCGAGGGCCGCCGACAGCGCGGCATTCAACCAGTACCTGCTCGGTCTCATCACCCGCCAGCGCAAGGATCCCGACGACGGTTTCCTCGGCATGCTGGTGCGCGAGCACGGGGACAACGTCACCGACGACGAGCTGAAGGGCCTGTGCACGGCGCTGCTCCTCGGCGGTGTCGAGACCGTCGCGGGAATGCTGGGCTTCGGAGTGCTCGCGCTCCTGGACCACCCCGAGCAGAAGCAGATGCTCTTCGAGGGGCGTGAAGAGGCGGACCGCGTCGTCAACGAATTGCTGCGGTATCTCTCGCCTGTGCAGCAGCCGAATCCGCGGATGGCGCTCCGGGACGTCGTCGTCGGCGGGCAGCTGATCAAGGCGGGGGATTACGTCCTCTGCTCGATCCTGATGGCCAACCGTGACGAAGCGCTGACACCGAACCCGAACGTCCTCGACGCGAGGCGCGCTCCGGTTTCGGACGTCGGATTCGGGCACGGCATCCATTACTGCATCGGCGCCGCGATCGCGCGGTCGGTGCTGCGGATGGCTTATCAGTCACTGTGGCAGCGATTCCCCGGGCTGCGCCTGGCGGTGTCCAACGACGACGTCAAGCTCCGGAACGCGTTCATCGACTGCCCGGATCAGTTGCCGGTCACCTGGTAGAGGGGAAGCGAAATGCGCGTGTTGTTGTGGGCGTGTGGATCACGCGGGGATGTCGAACCGCTGGTCGCGCTGGCGGCGCGGTTGAAGGAATCCGGTGCGGAGGTGCGGGTGTGCGCGCCGCCGGACAGCGCGGAGCGGCTGGCCGAGATCGACGTCCCGCTGGTGCCGGTCGCCCGGCCGGATCGCGGGATGAACGACGGCGAGGGGCGGGACCCCGAACTCGCGGCCGCCGGGATCGCCGTTCAGTTCGACCAGATGCCCGCCGTCGCCGAGGGGTGCGACGTCGTGGTCGCGACCGGTCTGCTGTCCGGTGCCGTCGCCGTGCGGTCGGTGGCCGAGAAGCTCGGAATCCCTTACTACTACGTCGCTTTGTGCCCGATCCATCTGCCGAGCCATCTCGAAGCGCCGCAGCGGGAGATGTACAACCAGGGCGCGGACGGCTTGTTCGGCGACGCGCTCAACGCCAAGCGGGCCGAGATCGGCCTGGCGCCGGTGCGGAACCTCTTCGACTACTGCTCCACCGAAAAGCCTTTGCTGGCAGCGGATCCGATCCTCGCTCCGCTGGAGCCGCGGCACGAAGCCGTGCAGACCGGTGCCTGGATCCTGCCCGACGAGCGGCCCCTTCCCGCGGATCTGGAAGCGTTCCTCGCCGCCGGACCGCCGCCGGTTTACGTCGGTTTCGGCAGCTCGTCCGGCACCGCCGACGCGGCGAAGGTGGCCATCGAGGCGATCCGCGCGAAGGGCCACCGCGTGATCCTTTCCCGTGGCTGGGCCGGTTTGGACCTGCCCGAGGACGAGGCCGACTGCTTCGCCGTCGACGAGGTGAACCTGCAGGAGCTGTTCCGCCGGGTCGCCGTCTCCATCCATCACGACGGCACCGGTACGACGCATATCGCCACCCGGGCCGGCTCCCCGCAGATCATCGTGCGGTCGATCGTCGGCCAGCAGTACTACTCCGACCGGGTCGCCGAGCTGGGGATCGGGGTCGCCCTGGAAGGGCCGGCCCCGAGCTTCGACGCCATGTCCGCCGCGCTCACCACGGCACTGGACCCCGGGACGCGGGCCAAGGCGATCGAGGTCGCCGACACGATCCGCGCCGACGGGACCACGGTGGCCGTGGCCCTGCTGCGTGACGCGGTCAGCCGCGAAAAGCCGTCGGTTCCCGCCTGAACCGCGACGGAAACCAAGAGAACGGGGAACCACGTGAAGCGCGTGTTGCTGGCGACGTCCGGAAGCCGAGGAGACGTCGAACCGCTGGTGGCCTTGGCCGTGCGGTTGCGGGAGGCGGGGGCCGAAGTGCGGATGGCAGCGCCGCCGGACTCCTCCGAGCGGCTGGCCGGGGTGGGCGTGCCGCTGGTGCCGGTCGGCCGGTCGACCCGCACCGCGATCAAGGACGCGAAGCCGCCGTCGCCCGAGGACGGGCCGCGGCTTTCGGCCGAGGCGATGGCCGTCCAGTTCGCCGAGGTCCCGGCCGCGGCCGAGGGGTGCGACGTCGTGGTGACGACCGGGATGCTGGCCACCGCGGTCGCCGTCCGGTCGGTGGCCGAGAAGCTGGGCATCCCCTACTACTACGGGTTCTACTGCCCGCGGTTCATCCCGTCGCCGCATTACGCGCCGCCGCCTCCGCTCGGCGAGCCGCCCGCGCCGGAAGGCGCCGACAACCGCGCGCTGTGGGAGCGCAACAGCCGTAGCGCCCTCAGGCGTTTCGGTGAACCGCTCAACAGCCAGCGGGCTGCGATCGGCCTGCCGCCGGTCGAGGACGTCTTCGGGTACGGCTTCACCGATCATCCCTTGCTCGCGGCCGACGCGTCGCTGGCCCCGCTGCAGCCGACGGATCTCGACGTCGTCCAGACCGGCGCTTGGACACTGCCCGACGAGCGGCCGCTTTCCGCGGAGCTGGAGGAGTTCCTCGCCGCCGGCCCGCCGCCGGTGTACGTCGGTTTCGGCAGCATGCGCGCCCCCGAGGAGGCCGCCAGGGTGGCCGTCGAGGCCGTGCGTGCCCACGGGCGCCGCGTGATCCTTTCCCGCGGCTGGGCCGATCTGGCGCTGATCGACGACCGCAGCGACTGCTTCGCGGCGGGGGAGGGCAACCAGCAGCTGCTGTTCGGCCGGGTCGCCGCCGCCGTCCATCACGGTGGTGCGGGTACGACGACCACCGCCACCCGGGCGGGGGTTCCCCAGGTCGTGGTCCCGCAGATCGCGGACCAACCGTACTTCGCGGGCCGGGTGGCCGAGCTGGGCATCGGCGTGGCGCACGACGGCCCGACACCGACCTTCGAGTCCCTGACCGCCGCGCTCGGGACGGCGCTCGCCCCGGAAACCCGGGAACGGGCGACGGCCGTGGCGGGCACGGTCCGCACCGACGGGGCCGCCGTGGCCGCGAAATTCCTCCTTGACGCGGTCGACCGCGTTTCCGTCTGAGACCAGGGGATACGAGATGCGTGTGTTGTTGTCGACGACCGGTCTCCGCGGAGACGTCGAGCCGGTGGTCGCGCTGGCGGTGCGGTTGCGGGAACTCGGCACCGAGGTGCGGGTTTGCGCGCCGCCGGACACCGAGGAGCGGCTGGCCGAGTTCGGCATCCCGGTCGTCCCGGTCGGGCAGTCGTTGCGCGCCATGATGCGGGGGATGTCGGAGGGGGAAGGACCGGAACCGAGGCGCCCCGCCGACGAGCTCGCCGAGCAGTTCGACGCGGTCCCGGCGGCCGCCGAGGGTTGTGACGTGGTGCTGGCGACCGGTGTCCTGTCCGCCGCCATCGGTGTGCGGTCGGTGGCGGAAAGCCTGGGCATCCCGTACTTCTACGCCGCCTACTGCCCGATCTACCTGCCGTCGCCGTATTACCCGCCGCCGCTGTCGCGGGGCGACGGACGGCCGCCCGAGGAGGCGATGGACGACAACCGGGCGCTCTGGGACTTCTACAACGACGTCTTCTCCAAGCGCTACGCGGACGCGCTCAACGGCCGTCGCGCGGCGCTGGGCCTGCCGCCGGTGGGGAACCTCGTCGAATACGGCTTCACCGAGCAGCCGTGGATGGCGGCGGATCCGGTGCTCGCCCCGCCGCGGCCGGAGCTCGGCGCCGTCCAGACCGGCGCGTGGATCCTGCCCGACGAGCGGCCGCTTTCCGTGGAGCTGGAGGAGTTTCTCGCCGCGGGGGAGCCGCCGGTGTACGTCGGTTTCGGCAGCACGCCCGAGATCGCGGACACGGTGAAGCTGGCCGTCGAGGCGATCCGGGCGCAAGGGCACCGAGTGGTCCTGTCCCGTGGCTGGGCGGACATGGCGCTTCCCGACGACGGAGCCGACTGTTTCTCCGTCGGGGAGGCGAATCTGCAGGCGCTGTTCGGCCGCGTCGCCGCCGTCGTCCACCACGCCGGCGGGGGTACGACGACCGTGGCCGCGCGGGCGGGCGTCCCGCAGGTCGTGCTGCCGCAGATCACCGACCAGCCGTACTTCGCCGAGCAGGTGGCCGCGCTGGGCATCGGTGTGGCGTTCGAGGAGTTCGGCCCGGCCCCGACCTTCGACTCGCTGTCCGCCGCGCTCGCCACCGCGCTGTCCCCGGAGACCCGGGCACGTGCGAAGGCCGTCGCGGGCACGCTCTGCGGCGACGGGACGACCGTGGCGGCGGAGCGCCTGCGCGCCGCCGTCGGCCGCGTTTCCGTTTGACCATCAACCGACCAGGGTGAGGAATATGTCCGATCTGGCTGCAGCACCGCACGAGAACCGGCAGATGGCGCAGTGGTTCGGCGCCGACGCCGAACGGTACGACCGCGCCCGGCCCACCTATCCCGAAGCACTGGTCGACCGGATCGTCTCCTTGAGCCCCGGCAAGAACTTCGTGGACGTCGGCTGCGGTACCGGGTTGTCGTCGCGTCCGTTCCAGGCGGCGGGATGCACGGTGCTCGGTGTCGAACCGGACGCGCGGATGGCGGAGGTCGCCCGCAGGCGGGGACTCGACGTCGAGGTCGCCAAGTTCGAGGACTGGGACCCGGCGGGCCGCACCTTCGACGCGGTCACCTCGGGGACCGCGTGGCACTGGGTCGACCCCTTCGCGGGCGCGGCCAAGGTGGCGGACGTGCTCGTTCCCCAGGGGCTGATCGCGTTGTTCGACAACGGGTTCGAACTCCCGGAAGCCGTCATGACGGCGCAGGGGGAGGCGTACCGGCACGCGATGCCGGACGTGAAGTTCGAGCCGCCGTCCGAAAAGGACACCGAGGAAGACGTCGAAGAGTACGTCGAGCGGATCTACGCCAAGCAGTACGTGAAGGCGGCCGAAGGCATCCTCCGGACCGGCGCGTTCAGCGAGCCGGAGGAACTGCGCTTCGAATGGTCGCGCGTCTGCACCCGTGACGAATGGCTGGACCAGATCCCGACCCAGGGCGGGCTCAACCACCTCGCGGAAGACGCGCGCGCCCGCTTCCTGGCGTTCCTCGGTTCGGCGATCGACGAGATCGGCGGCTCGTTCACCATCAACTACGCCACGGTCGGCATCGCCGCGGTCCGGCGCTGAAGCACCCCAGGGGATACGAAATGCGCGTGCTGTTTTGGTCGTACGGAACCCGCGGCGAGATCGAACCGCTGGTGGCACTGGCACTCCGGCTGCGAGAGCAGGGTGACGAGGTGCGGATGTGCGCGCCGCCGGACTACACCGGGCGGCTGGCCGAGGTCGGCGTGCCGCACGTCGTCGTCGGCAAGCCGGTGCTCGCAGAGGCGGGCGCGCTGGGCGGGCCGCCCGAATCGCCCGAGGCCGCGATCGCGGGGATCGCCGAGCAGTTCGACAAGATCCCGGCGGCCGCCGAGGGCTGCGACGCGGTGGTGGCGACCGGTCTGCTGTCGGGCGCGATCGGTGTCCGGTCGGTGGCCGAGAAACTGGGCATCCCGTACTTCTACGTCGTTCCCTCGCCGTCGCTCGTGCCGTCGCCCGAGCACCGGGGCATGTACAACAACGGCGCCGACGGGATGTTCGGCGGCGCGCTCAACGACCTGCGTGCCGCGATCGGCCTCCCGCCGGTGAAGAACCTGTACGACTTCAGCAGCACCGACAAGCCCTTCCTCGCGGCGGATCCCGTCCTCGCCCCGGCCGACGGCGGCGTTCGGACCGGTGTGTGGATCCACCCCGACGATCGGCCGCTTTCCGCGGAGCTGGAAGCGTTTCTCGCCGCGGGGGAGCCGCCGGTGTACCTCGGCTTCGGCTGTTCGCCCGCCCCCGCCGACATCGCCAAGGTGGCCGTCGAGGCGATCCGCGCGCAGGGGCGCCGGGTCGTGCTTTCCTCTGGCTGGGCCGGTTTGACGCTGCCCGACGACGGTGCCGACTGCCTGGCCGTCGGTGAGGAGAACCTGCGGGCGCTGTTCGGCCGGGTCGCCGTCGCGATCCATCACGGCGGCACCGGTACGACGCATGTGGCGGCGCTGGCGGGTGTCCCGCAGATCGTGGTCCCGCAGATCGCGGACCATCCGCATTTCGCCGCCAAAGTGGCCGAACTGGGCATCGGGGTGGGACACGACGGCCCGAATCCGACGGTCGAGTCGTTGTCCGCCGCGCTCATCACCGCTTCGGCGCCGGAAACCCGTGCCCGCGCGAAGGCCGTCGCCGGCACGATCCGTACCGACGGCACGACGGTGGCCGCGGACCTCATACGCGCCGCGGCGTAACTCGCGTGATTGGAGACGTGACTCGTGTGCTTGGAGGCGTAACTCGCGAGATCCGCCTCCAATCACGCGAGATTCGTCTCCAATCACGCGAGATCCGTGCCCGGGCACTGTCCAGACTCATCAGTTGAAGCGCGACAAGGCGGTAACCAAAATCGTCCCCATGGTTCAAGACCCCGGCGAGACCCGGATCCTGGCGATCTCCCCGCATCTGGACGACGCGGTCCTTTCCTTCGGCGCCGGTCTCGCCCAAGCGGCGGCGGACGGCGCGGAGGTACTCGTCAACACGGTCTTCGCCGGTACCGCTCCGCCTCCCTATTCCGCCGCCGCGGAACGAATGCACGCGGTGTGGGGCCTTTCTCCCGGGGACGACGCGCCGCTCCATCGCCGGAACGAGGACATCGCCGCGCTCGCGCGGCTGGGGGTGGCCTACCGGCACGGCCGGTTCCTCGACTCCATCTACCGCAGGCTGCCGGACGGCCGGTGGCTCACGGATCACGTGGAGGGCGGGCAAAAGCTCGCGGTCGCTCAGGATTCGCCGGGCGACGCCGCGCTCGTCGCCGAGATCAAGGACGACATCGAGGCGGTCGTCGGCGAGTTCGAGCCGACGATGATCGTCACGTGCGCGGCCGTCGTTGACCATCCCGACAACGTGGCCGCCCGTGACGCCGCATTGTCGGCCGCGCGCGAGAAGAACATTCCGATACGGCTGTGGGAAGACCTCCCGTATTCGATGTTCACCCCGGGAAAGATCGAATTGCCGCACGGTTTCCGCCTCGGGGATTCCGAATTCCTGCCCGCGACGGCGGAGACTTGGAAACGGAAGAACGAAGCGGTGGAGTGCTATTCTTCCCAGCTGACGATGCTCAACGGCCGGAACAAGAATCTTTTCGCGAGGCTGGACGAGCACGCGCGGAAGAACTCGCCGCGGGGCGGATTCGGCGAAACCACCTGGCCCGTTCTCCTCGACGAAGACAATGGTTGAGCGAATCCGCGACAGCCGCCGTATCACGCCCGGAGGTACCGGAGTGTCCGCAACACTCACTCATCTGCCGTCACCGTCACCGGACGCCCCGCCCGAGAGCGTGCGCAGCCGCTGGGCGTTCTGGCGTTCGCCCGCCGATCAGCCGCCGGGGGCGCGTCCGGCGCTGCTGGGCATCGCGTTCGTGGCGCTGGTGCTCTACGCCTGGAACCTGCCGAGGGTCGACTTCGCCCCGCTGTACTCGGACACGGCCAAGAGCATGTCCGAGAGCTGGAAGGCGTTCTTCTACGGCACCGTCGACCCGGGGGCGACGTACACGCTCGACAAACTCGCCGGATCGTTCGCGCCGCAGGCCATCTCGGCCAAGATCTTCGGCTACCACGAATGGTCGCTGGCGCTGCCGCAGGTGATCGAGGGCGTGGTCTCGGTGCTGGTGATGTACCGGGTCGTGCGGCGCTGGGCGGGTGTGGTGCCCGGCCTGCTCGCCGCCGGCGTCTTCACCCTCACCCCGGTCCTCGCGTCCATGTTCGGGCACAGCATGCAGGACGGCCTGCTCACCATGTGCCTGGTCCTCGCCGTCGACGCCTACCAGCGTGCCGTGCTGGAGGCGCGGCTGAAGTGGCTGGTGCTGGCCGGGGTCTGGGTCGGGATCGGCTTCCAGGCGAAAATGGTGCAGGCGTGGATGATCCTGCCCGCGCTGGCGATCGGCTATCTGCTCACCGCCCCGGTCGAGCTGCGCCGCCGGGTGACCCATCTGGGGATCGCCGGTGTGGTGACGCTGGCGGTGTCGCTGTCGTGGATCGCGCTCTACACCTTCACCCCGGACAGCGCGCGGCCGCATGTCAGCGGCACCACGAACAACAGCGCGTTCGCCATGGTGTTCGGCTACAACGGTCTGGGCCGGGTCGGCATCCACCTGCCCGGCGCCGAAGACCCCAACGGCCGCGGCGGGCTGCCCTCGCTCGGGCCGGGCGGCCCCGGCGGCGGCCCCGGTGACTTCCCCGGCGGCCCTGGAGGTGGTCCTGGCGGGCCCGAGGGTGGCCCTGGTGACGGTCCCGGCGGCGGCCCGGGCGGTCCGGAAGGCGGCCCCGGCGATCCGCAAGGCCCCGGCGGCGGTCAGGGCCTGGACGAGAACGGGAACTTCGGGACCAAGCACCAAGACGAACAGAACGGGAACCTCGGCCCGAAGGCCGACGGTGAACAGCCGCTCGGGCCGGGTGGCCCGCAGCCGGATCAGTCCAAAGTGGAGACACGAGCGGATCCGATGGGGGCGACCAAACTGCTCGACGGTCACCTCGGCGTCGCGATCTCCTGGTTGTTCCCGCTCGCCCTGCTGTCGCTGCTGTGCGGGCTCTGGTGGTGGCGCCGCGCCGAGCGCACCGATCCGGTGCGCGGCGGTCTGGTGATGTGGGGCGTCTGGCTGGTGACCTTCCTCTTCGTCTTCAGCGCGAGCGACGTCGCGCACACCGCGTACGTGGCCTCTCTCGCTCCTGCGATCGCGGCCCTTTCCGGGCTCGGCATCGTGACCTTCTGGCGGGCGTACCGCAACGGCGGCAGGCAGGGCTGGATCCTGCCGATCGCGATCGCCGCGGAACTGGCCTGGGGCGCCTGGCTGTGGTCCCATTACCCGAACTTCCTGCCGTGGGCGAAATGGGGCACGCTCGTGCTCGGCGTGGCCGCCCTCGTCGTGCTGATCCTGGCGCGAGTGCGGGAAAGCGCGTCGAAATCCCTGGTCACGGCGGCTCTCGTCCTCGGGGTCGTGGCGATGATCGCCGCGCCCGCGACCTATGCCCTCTCCGTACTCCATCCCGATTACTCCGGCAGCTCTTTCGACGCCAATGCCGGACCGGCGTCCGGCTCCTTCTGAGGCGGGCCGGTGTCGTTCTCAACGTCTGCGGAAGTCTCCGCCGGCCGGAAAGGAAATCTGCAGATGCAGGAATCGCTCGACTCCACCGAGGTTCACCGTCGTTTCCAGCTGATCGCCAACGGCCCCGCCCTGTTCAACGCGGTGGTGTCCGGCATCGAGCTGGACATCTTCGAATTCCTGGAAGAGCGCGGCGGTGCCGACGCCGCGGCGCTCGGTGAGTTCACCGGACTGGAGCCGCACAAGGTCCGTGTCCTGATGCTCGCGCTGACCACCTCGGGCCTGATCGAGAAGCGGGGCGTCGACTATGTGAACCACCCGGTCGCGACCGAACTGCTCGCCACGACCGGGCCGGAGAGCTGGCAGCACATCCTGCTCAGCTGGAAGACCATCTACTACCCGGCGTTCGCGCGGATGACCTCCGCGCTGCGGGCCGGCACCAACGAGGCCCTCGACGCCCTCGACGGCCCGGGGGACACGCTGTACGCGCGGCTCGGCAACGACCCGGAGAAGGCGCGGATCTTCTACACGGCGATGTCGGCGTTCTCGCTGCAGACGATGCCGGGGCTGCTGGAGCACATCGACGTGAAGTCGTCGCGGCATCTGCTCGACGTCGGTGGCGGTGACGGCACCACGGCGGCGGCCCTGCTG
Source organism: Amycolatopsis sp. NPDC049868 (assembly GCF_044461365.1). Lineage (NCBI taxonomy): Bacteria > Bacillati > Actinomycetota > Actinomycetes > Pseudonocardiales > Pseudonocardiaceae > Amycolatopsis > Amycolatopsis sp. NPDC049868. The sequence continues at coordinate 195,075 of NZ_JBITKV010000005.1, forward strand.
AAGGCCAACCCCGGCCTCAAGGTCACCCTGCTCGACCTGGCCAGCAGCGTGGCGCTGGCCGAGCAGCGGGTACCGGCCGAGGTCACCGACCGGCTCACCCTGCACCCGGCCGACCTGCTGACCGATGCGTTCCCCGGCGGTACCGACCACGCCTTGTTCAGCCACGTCCTCGACACCTTCACGGCCGAGCAGTCCGTGATGTTGCTGGCCAAGGCGTACGAGGTGCTGCCGTCCGGCGGGAAGATCTCGATCTACGGTTTCGCGGCCGCGGACGACGAGACCGGCGGCCCGCTTTCGGCACGCCTTTCGCTGTACCTCAACATTCTCGCCACCGGGCGGGGGATGGCCTGGCCGCAGGCCGAGGCCTCGGCGTGGCTCAAGTCGGTCGGCTGCGTCGACGTGCGCTCGGTCGAGCTGCCGTTCGAGCACGCGCTGGTGACCGGTACGAAGCCCTGACCGGGTAAGCGCGGCAGTGCGGAAATAGTGTCGCGAAAGCCACTTTCGAGACGTCAGACGTCGCGAAAGTGGCTTTCGCGACATCCGGACCCGAAACGCGAGAAGGCCCCCATCCTCACCAAAGGATGGGGGCCTTTCCGCGTAAGGGACCTCAGGGAAGCCGCGGCTTGATCAACGCCGCGAGCCGCGTGATCCCCTCTTCGATCAGGTCCGGCGTGAGCAGGCTGATCGACAGCCGGAGCTGATGGAATCCGCCCTTGCCGCCGTAGAAGTGATGCATCGGGGTGAACAGCACGCCGTGTTCGCGGGCGGCGGTTGCCAGCAGTTCGTCGTCGACGACGAACGGCACCGTGACGGTGACGAAGAAGCCACCCGTCGGGGTGTTCCAGCTGACGCCCTCGCACGAGCCGAGCCTGCGCTCAAGCTCGCCCAGCGTCAGCCGCAGATTCCGTTGGTAGATGGCGATTTCCCGCGCGTTGGCCTTGGTGAGGCTGAAGTCGTTGAGCAGGAGCTTCCCGGCGATCACGGCCTGCGCGATGGGGGAGGTGTTCACCGTGAGCATGCCCTTGAGCTTCGAAAGCTGGTCGGCGAACAGGCCGCCGTCTGCCATCCGCTGGTCGGCCACCGCGAAGCCGACCCGGGCGCCGGGCATCCCGGTTTTGGCGAAGGAGCCGAGATAGACCACCGATCCCGACCGGTCGAGGGATTTCAGCGAGGGCAGCCGCTCGGAGCCGAACAGGCCGTACGCGTTGTCCTCCAAGAGCAGGATCCCGTGCGACTCGGCGACGTCGAGAAGCCGGTGGCGCGAAGCCAGGTCCATGCTGGTGCCGGTGGGGTTGGCGAAGTTGGGGGTCACGTAGCAGGCGCGGACCCGTTTGCCCTGCTCGTCGGCGCGCTTCAGCTGGAGGACGAGGTCGTCCGGGTCGATGCCGTTCTCGTTCGACCGCACCGGCCACACGGGGGTGTCGGTGAGCAGTGCCGCCCCGGTCAGGCCGACATAGGTGGGGGCGGGGGCGAGCAGCACGTCCCGTTCGCCCGCCCGCAGCGTGCGGAGGACCAGGAACATCGCTTCCTGCGCGCCCACCGTGACGACGACGGATTCGGGGGCGGCGTCGATGTTCTCGTCCTCGGCGAGGTTCCTGGCGATGAGATCGGCGATGATTCCCTTGGTGGTGCCGTATTGGAAGAGCGTGCGGGTCACCACGGCTTCGCCCATTTTCCGGTCGCGCCGGAGATGATCACAATAGGCGTCGAGATAGGAGTGAATGAGCCGTATGTCGAAGAACTCTTCATACGGCCGGCCTGCCGCCATGGAAATGGCCACAGGGTATTCGTCGATCAGTTCGTTGAGCAGGTTCATCGACGAGATGGCCGGATCGGTGAGCGATCCGTGCAGCGCTTCCACGTTCAAGTGAGTGGACAGACCGTTTGAATCCATGAATACTAGGATTTCCACAGTCCCTCGGAGTGTCAAGAAGAGGCAGTGGACGCCCCATTTCCGGGAATTGTCCATTGCCGATGCTCTTTGACACCGGATCTCCGAAGGTACGGTCGGATCCGTGCCACGTCTTGGCGCAGCAGCCATTTTCCCTCAAGGAGCATCATGCTGATGACAACCGAGAACGGGATCCGGTTGTCCTACAACGATTGCGGTGACGGCCCGCCGGTTCTCCTGCTGACCGGCACCGGTGCGCCGAGTTCGGTGTGGGACCTGCATCAGGTACCCGCGCTCCGCGCCGCCGGTTTCCGGGTGATCACGATGGACAATCGCGGGATTCCGCCGAGCGACGACGGCGCGGACGGATTCACCATCGAAGACCTCGTCGCGGATGTGGCCGCCCTGATCGACTATCTCGACGCGGTGCCGTGCCGGGTGGTCGGCACGTCGATGGGTTCCTATATCGCGCAAGAGGTCGCGCTCGCCCATCCGGAACTGCTGGAGTCGGTCGTGCTGATGGCGGCCTGTGGCAAGAGCAGTCTCGTCCAGCGCGAGCTCGCCGAGGGCGAGGCGAAACTGATCGAGCAGGGCATCGAGCTGCCGCCGGGTTTTCTCGCCGCGGTCCGCGCCATGCACAACCTGGGGCCCGCGACGCTCGCCGACGACGATCTCACCGGCGACTGGCTCGACCTGTTCGCCGCGGCGGGGTCCTGGGGCCCGGGTGTCCGGTCGCAGTTGCTGCTGAGCGCGTTGCCGGATCGTCTCGGCGCCTACCAGGAGATCAAGGTGCCCTGTCACGTCGTCTCGTTCGAGCACGACCTCGTGGCGCCGCCGGCGGCCGGGCTGGAGCTGGCTTCCGCGATCCCCGGCGCGACCTACCGCACGATTCCCGAGTGCGGGCATTTCGGCTACCTGGAGAACCCGGAAGCGGTGAACCGCGAGCTGATCCGGTTCCTCCGCACCGAATCGCGCGAGACACTGGGAGAGACCGCATGACCGTCCTTTCGGCGGCCACGACCCCCGCCCTGTTCGAGGCGACCGCAGCCGTGCTGCCGGATCGGCCCGCGGTGGCGATGGACAGCACCACCCTCACCTATGCCGAGCTGAACGGGGAGGCCAACCGGCTCGCCCGGCGGCTCGTCGCGCACGGTGTCGGCCCGGAGCGGCTCGTCGCGCTGGCGATGCCGCGGTCGATCGAGTTCGTCATCGCGATCCTGGCCGTGCACAAGGCGGGCGCCGCGTACGTGCCGGTCGACCCGGACTATCCGGAGGAACGCAAGCGGCAGATGCTGGACGACGCGGCGGCGCACTGCCTGTTGTGCCTGCCGGGGCAGGACGTGACCGGCGCCCCGGTCATCCTGAGCGTGGAGCGGGAGCCGGGCCGGTCCGAGCCGAACCTGGCCGACGAGGACCGGATCGGCCCGTTGCGCCCCGGTCATCCCGCGTATGTCATCTACACCTCGGGCTCGACGGGGCGGCCGAAGGGCGTGCTGGTCACGCACCGCGGGATCCCGAACCTGGCCGACGACTACGTGCGCCGTCAGGAACTGGGGCCGGACAGCAGGTTGCTGGCGTTCGCGTCACCCAGCTTCGACGCCGCGGTCGCCGAGTTCTGGCCGATCTGGCAGGCGGGTGGCTGTCTCGTCCTGGCCTCCGCGCCGGATCTGGTCCCCGGCGAGCCGCTTTCCCGGCTGGTGCGCGACCAGCGCATCACCCATGTCACGTTGCCGCCGTCCGCGCTGGCGCCGCTGGAGGAGGCGGGTGGCCTGCCCGCCGGGCTGACCCTTCTGGTCGCCGGCGAGGCGTGCCCGGCCCCGGTCGCGAAACGCTGGGCCGTGGACCGCGTGATGATCAACGCCTACGGCCCGACCGAGACCACGGTGGCGGTCACCGCGAGCGAGCCGCTGACCGGTGAGGAGACGCCGCCGATCGGCAGGCCGATCACCGGTGTCCGCACGTACGTCCTGGACGACAGGCTGCGCCCCGTCGAGGACGGCGATGTGGGCGAGCTGTACGCGGTGGGGCCCGGTCTCGCCCGCGGTTACCTCCGAAGAGCGGCCGCGACCGCGGAACGGTTCCTGCCGGATCCCTTCGGCGGCCCTGGCGGGCGCATGTACCGCACCGGCGACCGGGTGCGGACGCGTCCGGACGGTCAGTACGTCTTCGTCGGCCGGGTCGACGATCAGCTGAAGGTGCGCGGCCACCGGATCGAGCCGGGCGAGGTCGAGGCCGCGCTGCTGGCGGTGGACGGCGTGGCACAGGCGGTGGTGACCGAACACGAGAACAGGCTCGTCGCCTACGTGGTCGGCGTCGGTGGCGAGCGTGTGCCCACCGAGAAACTCCTGACGCCGCTTCGTGCGCAGCTGCCCGGATATCTGGTGCCCGACGTGGTCGTCGGTCTGCCGAGCCTGCCGGTCTCGCCCAACGGCAAGATCGACCGGGTCGCCCTGCCCACTCCCGAAGAGGAGCACGCCGGGCGCGCGGCCGGGCGGGCACCGCTCACCCCCACGGAGATCATCCTCGCCGAGCTGTTCGCCGAAGTGCTCGGCGTCAGCACCGTCGGGGTGGAGGACAGCTTCTTCGAGATCGGCGGCCATTCGCTGCTCGCGACCCGGCTCGTGAGCCGGGTCCGCGAACGTTTGAAGATCCGGCTGAGGGTGCAGGCGTTCTTCGACGCGCCGACAGTGGCTCAGCTCGCCAAGGTGCTCGACGGCGCACACACCTGACCTGGAGACCATTCATGCAGACGACGACAGCCGTCGATCTCGGCGATCCCGACCTGTACACGACTCTTGCCCGGCACGACCGGTGGCGCGAGTACGCGGCGGAAGACGCGATGCTGTGGAGCGGGCCGGGCAGCTCACCCAGCGGCTTCTGGTCCGTGTTCTCGCATCAGGCGTGCGCGGCGGTCCTCGCCCCGTCGGCCCCGTTCACCTCCGAATACGGGATGATGATCGGTTTCGACCGCGATCATCCCGACAACTCGGGTGGCCAGATGATGGTGGTCTCCGAACAGGATCAGCACCGGAAACTGCGCAAACTGGTGGGGCCGCTGCTGTCGAGGGCGGCGGCGCGGAAACTGTCGGAACGGGTGCGGACCGAGGTGGACGGCGTCCTCGACCGGGTGCTCGACGCCGAGGTGTGCGACGTGGCCGCGGCGATCGGCCCGCGGATCCCCGCCGCCGTCGTCTGCGAAATCCTCGGCGTGCCCGCCGAAGACCAGGACATGCTCATCGACCTGACGAACCACGCGTTCGGCGGCGAGGACGAACTGTTCGACGGGATGACGCCACGTCAGGCGCATACCGAGATCCTCGTCTACTTCGACGAGCTGATCACCGCGCGCCGCGCGAGCCCCGGCGAAGATCTCGTCAGCACCTTGCTTTCCGACGACGAGCTCTCGATCGACGACGTCCTGCTCAACTGCGACAACGTGTTGATCGGCGGAAACGAGACCACGCGGCACGCGATCACCGGTGCGGTGCACGCTTTCGCCACCGTGCCGGGACTTCTGGCCCAGGTGCGGGACGGGGACGTCGACGTCGACACCGTCGTGGACGAGGTGCTGCGCTGGACCTCGCCCGCGATGCACGTGCTGCGGGTGACGACCGGCGACGTCACGATCAACGGCCGTGACCTCGCAGCAGGCACGCCGGTGGTCGCGTGGCTTCCCGCCGCGAACCGGGATCCCGCCGTGTTCGACGACCCGGACACGTTCCGGCCGGGGCGGAAACCCAACCGGCACATCGCTTTCGGGCACGGCATGCACCATTGCCTCGGATCCGCGCTCGCGCGGATCGAGCTGGCGGTGGTGCTGCGGGAGGTGGCCGAGCGGGTGTCGCGAGTGGAGCTGGTGCAGGAGCCGTCCTGGTTGCGGGCGGTCGTCGTGCAGGGATACCGGGAGCTCCCGGTGCGGTTCACGGGCCGCTGACCCGGCGTCCGTCCGATGTGGACGGAGCTGTCAAGCGGACACCATTGATGCGGAAATGGCTTCGCGCCATCCTGTGATCGAGGATTACATCTATTCCACGGAGGAATGTCTTGTCTTCTCACGAAAGCACGCAGAATTTCGAAATCGACTATGTGGAAATGTATGTGGCCAACCTCGAGGTGGCCGCGTCCGGCTGGATGGACAAGTACGACTTCTCCGTCACCGTCACCGCCACCGACCGGTCGGCCGACCACCGGAGCGTGACGCTGCGGCACAGCGCGATCGCGCTGGTGCTGACCGAGCCGCTGTCGGACCGCCACCCCGGGGCGACCTACCTGCAGACCCACGGTGACGGGGTGGCCGACATCGCGCTGCGCACCCCCGACGTGGCCGCTGCTTTCGAGGCCGCCGTGAAGGCGGGCGCGGAACCCGTCCGCGAGCCGGAGAAGCGCGCGGACTCGGTCGTCACGGCCACCGTCAGCGGTTTCGGCGATGTCGTGCACACGCTGATCCAGAGCGACGTCGCCGAGGAGGCCCCGCGTGGCAAGGGCGGCGTGGATCTGGGTGCGATCGACCACTTCGCGGTCTGCCTGAACGCCGGTGACCTCGGCCCCACGGTGGCGTTCTACGAGCGCGCGCTCGGCTTCAAGCAGATCTTCGAAGAGCACATCGTGGTCGGTGCGCAGGCGATGAACTCCACCGTCGTGCAGAGCACGTCGGGAGCGGTCACCCTCACCCTGATCGAGCCCGACAAGACCGCCGACCCCGGCCAGATCGACGACTTCATCAAGGAACACCACGGATCCGGTGTCCAGCACATCGCCTTCACCAGCCCTGACGCGGTCCGCGCGGTCAAGGAGCTTTCCGCGCGTGGCGTGGAATTCCTGAAGACCCCGGACGCCTACTACGACCTGCTCGGCGAGCGGATCGAGCTGGAGACGCACTCGCTGGACGACCTGCGCGAGACGAAGCTGCTCGCCGACGAGGACCACGGCGGCCAGCTGTTCCAGATCTTCACCGCCTCGACCCACCCGCGCAAGACGATCTTCTTCGAGATCATCGAGCGGCAGGGCGCGGGAACGTTCGGCAGCTCCAACATCAAGGCCCTGTACGAAGCCGTGGAGCTGGAGCGCACCGGGCAGAGCAAGCTCGGCCCCGCCCGGCGATGACCCACCTCTGCCTGGACGACCTCGAACGTGCCGCACGGACGGCGCTGCCCGGCGAGATCTGGGATTTCCTCGCCGGGGGCAGCGGCGCCGAGGCATCGCTGGCGGCCAATCGCACCGCGCTGGAGCGGATCTTCGTGATCCCCCGGATGCTGCGCGAGCTGGCAGGCGGCACCACCGAGGCCGAGGTTCTCGGCCGGCGCGCCGCGCTTCCCGTGGCGGTCGCGCCGGTCGCGTACCAGCGGTTGTTCCATCCCGAAGGCGAGCTCGCGGCGGCACGTGCGGCGCGCGACGCCGGCGTTCCGTACACCATCTGCACCCTGAGCAGTGTCCCGCTGGAGGACATCGCGGCCGTCGGTGGACGGCCGTGGTTCCAGCTCTACTGGCTGCGCGACGAAAAACGGTCGCTGGAGCTCGTGCGCCGCGCGGAGGACGCCGGCTGCGAGGCCATCGTGTTCACCGTCGACGTGCCGTGGATGGGACGGCGGCTGCGGGACATGCGGAACGGCTTCGCGTTGCCGGAATCGGTGACGGCGGCCAACTTCGACGCCGGTGCGGCCGCGCATCGCCGTACGGAAGGGCTTTCCGCCGTCGCCGAGCACACCGCGCGCGAATTCGCCCCGGCCACTTGGGAATCCGTCGAGGCGGTCCGTGCGCACACGAACCTTCCGGTGGTGCTCAAAGGGATCCTCGCGGTCGAGGACGCGGTGCGCGCCGTCGACGCGGGGGCGGCCGGAATCGTGGTGTCCAACCACGGAGGCCGTCAGTTGGACGGCGCCGTACCGGGGATCGCGATGCTGGAGGAGATCGCGGGCGCGGTCTCCGGTGGCTGCGAAGTGTTGCTGGACGGCGGGATCCGGACCGGCGGGGACGTGCTCAAGGCGCTCGCCCTCGGCGCGTCCGGGGTGCTGATCGGGCGGCCCTTCATCTGGGGGCTGGCCGCGGACGGCCAGGAGGGCGCCCGCCAGGTGCTCGACCTGCTCGCCGTCGAACTCCGGAACGCGCTGGGCCTGGCGGGCTGCGACTCGGTGAGCGCGGCCCGGCGGCTGAGCACTCGGTACAGCGGGTCGTGAGTGATCCGGGTCGTCAGAACGACCCGGATCACTCACGGCCACCACGAAAGGAGTCCTTCGATGCCGCGCCTCGCTCCGCCCGTGACGGTGCGCCCTCGCGCCGACCGCGACCACGCCGACCGCATCGCCCGGTCGGCCGCGACGACCGACGGCGTGCACATGCGGACCGAGGACGTCCGTGCCTGGATCGCCGAACGCCGTGAGGCCAACGTCTTCCACGTCGAACGCATTCCCTTCGCCGATCTCGACCAGTGGTGGTTCGAGGACGTCACCGGCAATCTCGTGCACAGCAGCGGACGGTTCTTCGCCATCGAGGGCCTGCACGTGGTCGAGGCCGACGGCCCCCATGGCGACGGCCCGTACCGCGAATGGCGGCAGCCGGTCATCAAACAGCCCGAGGTGGGCATTCTCGGCATCCTGGCCAAGGAGTTCGGCGGCGTCCTGCATTTCCTGATGCAGGCCAAGATGGAGCCGGGGAACCCGAACCTGGTGCAGCTCTCGCCGACCGTGCAGGCCACCCGCAGCAACTACACCAAGGCGCACGGCGGCACGAACGTCAAACTGATCGAATACTTCGCCCCGCCCGACCCGGAGCGGATCATCGTCGACGTCCTCCAGGCCGAACAGGGCTCGTGGTTCTTCCGCAAGTCCAATCGCAACATGATCGTCGAGACCGTTGAAGACGTGCCGCTGTGGGACGACTTCTGCTGGCTCACCCTCGGCCAGATCGCGGAGCTGATGCACGAGGACGAGACGATCAACATGAACGCCAGGAGCGTGTTGTCCTGTCTTCCGTACCACGACGAGGCTCCCGGCGCGCTGCTCTCCGACGTCCAGCTCCTCTCGTGGTTCACGAACGAGCGTTCACGCCACGACGTGCGCGCCCGGCGCATCCCGCTCACGGACGTCGAAGGCTGGAAGCAGGGCGTCGAAGCGATCGAGCACGAGGACGGCCGGTACTTCAAGGTCCTCGCGGTCGCGGTCAAGGGAAGCAACCGCGAGAAGATCAGCTGGACCCAGCCGCTGCTGGAATCCGTCGGGATGGGGGTCGTCGCGTTCCTCGTGCGCGAGATCGGCGGCGTGCCGCACGTTCTGGTGCACGCCCGTGCCGACGGCGGTTTCCTGGACACGGTCGAGCTGGCCCCGACCGTGCAGTGCACGCCCCACAACTACGCGCACCTGCCGTCGGAGAGCCGCCCGCCCTTCCTCGACTTCGTCCTCGACGCACCGCGGTCGCGGATCCGTTACGAGGCGGTACATTCCGAGGAGGGCGGCCGCTTCCTCAACGTCAGGGCCCGCTATCTCGCGGTCGAGGCGGACGACACGACCGTGGCCCCGCCCGGCTACGCCTGGGTCACGCCCGCCCAGCTCACCGCGCTCACCCGGCACGGGCATTACGTCAACGTCGAGGCCCGCACCCTGCTCGCCTGTATCAACGCCGCGACGGCGCAGCCGCAAGGAAAGGCATGAAATGAAGCTGATCACCGTCCTCGGGGCGTCGGGCTTCGTAGGCTCGGCCGTCACCCGCGCGCTGGCGCGGCAACCGATCCGGTTGCGAGCGGTGGCGCGCAGGCCGATCACGCCGCCGCCCGGCCCGGCCGAAACGACCGTCGTCGCCGCCGATCTCACCGACCGCGCCGCCTTGGCCGACGCGGTCGCGGGCTCGGACGCGATCGTGTACCTGCTTCTGGCCGACGGCGGCTGGCGGGTGGCCGAGACCGAGGAAGCCGAACGCGTGAACCTGGGCGTGATGCGGGATCTCGTGGACGTCGTCAGCGGGAAACCTCCGCTCGTGATCTACGGCGGCGCCGCGTCGCAGGTCGGTGTGCCGCCACGGGAACCGATCGACGGGAGCGAGCCCGACGAGCCGGGAACCCCGTACGACAAGCAGAAACTGGCGGCGGAGCAGGTCCTCAAGAAGGCCACGGCCGACGGCCTCGTGCGCGGGATCAGCCTGCGGCTGCCCACGGTGTTCGGCGAGAACCCGGCCGAAGGCGCGAACCTCGACCGCGGTGTCGTGTCCGCCATGGCGCGGCGAGCGCTCGACGGCCAGGACCTCACCATCTGGGGCGACGGCACCGTGCGGCGCGACCTCGTCCACGTCGAGGACATCGCGGCGGCGTTCACCGCGGCGCTGGCCGCCCCGGACGCACTGGTCGGCGGCCACTGGCTGCTCGGCGCCGGCCGCGGAGACCAGCTCGCCGACGTCTTCCGGCTCGTGGCCAAGGAAATGGCCGCCCACACCGGACGGAGCCCGGTGGAGGTGACCTGTGTGGAACCCCCGTCGCACGCGCCGGCGACGGATCTTCGCAGCGTCACCATCGATTCCACGCCGTTCCGGGAGATCACCGGCTGGCGTCCGGAGATCTCACTGCCCGAAGGAGTGCGTCGCACCGTCGCCGCGCTGACCACCCCAGTTCACGGAAAGGCTCGCACATGACCACGCGCGTATGGGACTACCTCGCGGAATACGAGACCGAACGGCTCGACCTGCTCGACGCGGTCGAGACGGTCTTCAACTCGGGGCAGCTCGTGCTCGGCGCGAGCCTGCGCGGCTTCGAGGCGGAATTCGCCGCGTACCACGGCGCCGGCCACTGCGTCGGCCTCGACAACGGCACGAACGCGATCAAGCTCGGCCTGCAGGCGCTGGGCGTCGGGCCGGGCGACGAGGTGATCACGGTGTCGAACACCGCCGCCCCGACCGTGGTCGCGATCGACGGCACCGGCGCCACCCCGGTGTTCGTCGACGTCCGCGAGGACGACTTCCTGATGGACACCGGCCAGGTCGAGGCCGCGATCACCGACCGCACCAAATGCCTGCTTCCCGTCCACCTGTACGGCCAGTGCGTGGACATGGCCCCGCTGAAGGAACTCGCCGCGAAGCACGGACTGTCCATTTTGGAGGACTGCGCCCAGGCGCACGGCGCCCGCCAGAACGGCACGATCGCGGGCTCGACCGGCGACGCGGCCGCGTTCTCCTTCTATCCCACCAAGGTGCTCGGCGCCTACGGCGACGGCGGCGCGGCGATCACGTCCGACGAGACCGTGGCCGCGAAGCTGCGCCGGCTGCGGTACTACGGCATGGAAGAGCGCTACTACACGGTCGAGACGCCTGCCCACAACAGCCGGTTGGACGAGGTCCAGGCCGAGATCCTGCGGCGCAAGCTCAAGCGGCTCGACGCCTACACCGCCGGCCGCCGGGCCGTCGCCCAGCGCTATGTCGACGCCCTGGGCGACACCGAGCTGAAACTGCCGAAGACCGTCCCTGGCAACGAGCACGTGTACTACGTGTACGTGGTGCGGCACCCGCGTCGTGACGAGATCCTCGAACGTCTCAAGGCGTACGACATCCACCTGAACATCAGCTACCCGTGGCCGGTGCACACCATGACCGGATTCGCCCACCTCGGTTACGAGAAGGGTTCGCTCCCGGTCACCGAGAAGCTGGCAGGCGAGATCTTCTCACTGCCGATGTACCCCGCGCTCTCGCCCGACCTGCAGGACAAGGTCATCCACGCGGTCCGCGAAGTCCTGTCCACCCTCTGACCGACACCGAGCACAGGAGCAAGCCGTGCAAGCACGCAAACTCGCCGTCGAAGGCGCGATCGAGTTCACCCCGCGCGTCTTCCCCGACGACCGGGGCCTGTTCGTCTCGCCGTTCCAGGAGGAGGCCTTCGCCGAAGCACACGGCAGCCCGCTCTTCCCCGTGGCGCAGACGAACCACAGCATGTCCAAACGTGGCGTGGTGCGGGGAATCCACTACACCGTGACGCCGCCGGGAATCGCGAAGTACGTCTACTGCGCCCGCGGCCGGGCGCTGGACATCGTGGTCGACATCCGGGTCGGCTCGCCCACGTTCGGGAAATGGGACGCGGTCCTGATGGACCAGCAGGACTTCCGGACGATGTACTTCCCGGTCGGCGTCGGCCACGCCTTCGTGGCGCTCGAAGACGACACCGTCATGTCGTACATGCTTTCCGCGGGCTACGTGGCGCAGAACGAACTCGCCCTGTCGGCCCTGGACCCCGCGCTGGGCCTGCCGGTCGGCACCGAGGTCGAGCCGACGCTGTCCGAACGCGACCAGGCCGCCATCACGCTCGCCGAGGCGGAGCGGCAGGGGCTGCTGCCCGACTACGCCACCAGCGTGGAACTCGAACGGCAGCTGTCCGGAGTTCCGCTCTCCGCCTGACTTTCTCTTCCAGCAACACCCTGCCGACGAGGGCCATCACGGAACCCGACACGGCGCCGCCCACCGGCGGCGCCGACCGTGATGGTCCTCGTCGGCGCGGGCGCACGACCGGGTAATCGATATCCAGGGCGGGCCGGATGCACCGGCCCGCCGGGGGAAGGACGCCGAACTTGACGACCGATGGCCTTCAGCCGTCAGTGGACCCTACGAACGAGAACGCATTCCTCGGCTGGGTGCGAAGGCACCAGCGGTGGCTTTACGCGGGCGTGGTGATCGCCCTGCTCACGCAGATGGCGATCGCGATGATCACGACCGCCGTGGAACAGTCCCCGACCATCGACGAGCCGGTCTACGTCGGCACCGCGGTGGTCTACCTCGAAGAGCACAGCCTGCGGTACAACCCCGAGCATCCACCGCTGGGCAAGCTGATCATCGCGACCGGCGTGGCCTTCACCGATCCGAAGATCGCTCCCGGCTTCACCGGCCACGAGTGGGAACTCGGCAAGCACGTCGTCTACGAAGCGGGCAACGATCCGGACCGGCTGATGCTGTTCGCCCGGCTCCCGGTGATCCTGCTGACGCTGATGTTCGGGCTGGTCGTCTTCGCGTTCGCCTCCGATCTGGCCGGCCGCGCGGGCGGGTTGCTGGCGCTCACCTTGTTCACGTTCTCGCCCGACGTCATCGCGCACGGATCACTGGCCACCCTCGACGTGCCGGTCGCCGGTTTCCTGCTGACGTCGGTCTGGCTGGTGTGGCGTGCCCGGCGCCGCCCCGGCCTCTACCTCCCGCTCGCCGGACTCGCCCTCGGCGCGGCCACGGCCACGAAAGTGCTTTCCCTGGTGGTGGTTCCGGTGCTGATCCCGCTGGCCGTGCTGTCCGTCTGGCACGCCCGCCGCGCCCGCGGGCTCGACCTGAAGAGCCCGGCCCTGCTGATCGGACGCGGTGTGCTGGCGGGAGCCGGGATGGGGCTGATCGCGATCGCCGTGGTGTGGGCGTCGTACCTCGTCGTGGATCCGAGCCTGCGCTGGGAGACGCCGTCGGGTATGCAACCCCTGCACGGGATGCGCACCTTCGTCGACTGGCTGCCGTTCCCGCAGCCGTTGCGGGACGGGATGCGTTTCCAGTTCGAACTCGAAGACCATGTGTGGCACAACTTCCTGTTCGGCAGGCATTACACGGGTTCGCTCTGGTACTACGGGCCCGCCGCGCTGCTGGTGAAGACACCGTTGGGCGCGCTGGCGATCTGGCTGGCGGGCGCCGCCGTGCTGCTGTCGGTCCGGCGCCTGCGCCCGGCGGCGCCGTACGTCCTCGTCCCGACGGCGCTGCTGATGGCCACGGCCATGGTCATCGTCCGCGACAACGGTGTGCGCTACCTGGCCTTCGCGCCGATGTTCCTGGCCGTCGCCGCGGCCGCGGTGGTCGTCGTGCGCCGACGGTGGGTGAAGATCGCCGCGGTGGTCGTGGTGGCCTTCGCCGCGGTCAGTTCGCTGATGACGTTCCCCTATTACCTCCCGTATTCCAACGAGGCGTTCGGCGGCCCGGAGAACACGCACCGGTACCTGCTGGACTCGAACGTCGACTGGGGGCAGGATCTGGGCCGGCTGGCGGACCGATTGAAACAGGGCTACGCGGGCGAGCGGACCTGGCTCGTCTACCAGGGAAGCGGTCTGCCGTCCTACTACGGCATCGATGCCGCCGATCCGCTCACGGTGCCCGAGGACCAGGTACACGGCGTGCTCGCCGTTTCGGACTCCGCGGTCCTCGGTGCGTTCGCCGATCCCATGGGCGGGGGAGGGGCCGTCGGAAGCGGCCAAGGCGGCGACCTCGGCTCGCTGATCGCCGGCAGCACGCCGATCGAGAGAGTGGGCCACTCCATGACGATCTACCGTCGCCCGTGACGCTCGCTCGGTCCACTTGAGACGGTCGCCCGCCGGATGTCGCGAAAGCCACTTTCAGGACACCAGATGTCCCGAAAGTGGCTTTCGCGACACGAACAACCGGTCCCGAATCGTCTTGGACGCGTTGACCGCCGAGATCGGCGAAGCCTAATTTCGGAAATGTCCACTGAGATCCGCGAAAGGTGAGACCAATGCCCGCTGCGCAGTTCAAGCAGCTGCTTCGTAGCAAGCTCAGAACATGGGGGTGGATGTACCGATGACTGCCATCATCGAACCGGCAGAGGAGCTTTCCGTCCTCACCGGACTCACCGAGATCACCAGGTTCGCCGGTGTCGGGACCGCGGTCTCCGCGTCGTCCTACTCGCAGTCCGAACTTCTGGAGATCCTCGACATCGAGGATCCGAAGATCCGCTCGGTCTTCCTGAACAGCGCCATCGACCGGCGTTTCCTCACCTTGCCGCCGGAGGGTCCCGGCGGCGCACGCGCGACCGAACCGCAGGGCGACCTCCTCGACAAGCACAAGAAGATCGCCGTCGACATGGGTTGCCGCGCCTTGGAAGCCTGCCTGAAGTCGGCGGGAGCGACGCTTTCCGATCTGCGTCACCTGTGCTGTGTCACCTCGACCGGCTTCCTGACGCCCGGTCTGAGCGCGCTCGTCATCCGGGAAATGGGTATCGACCCGCATTGCAGCCGTTCGGACATCGTCGGCATGGGCTGCAACGCCGGTCTCAACGCGCTCAACGTGGTCTCGGGCTGGTCCGCGGCGCACCCCGGCGAACTCGGCGTCGTCCTGTGCAGCGAGGCGTGTTCCGCCGCCTACGCGCTGGACGGCACGATGCGGACCGCGGTGGTCAACAGTCTTTTCGGCGACGGATCCGCGGCGCTCGCGCTCGTTTCCGGTGACGGGCGCGTGCCGGGTCCGCGCGTCCTGAAATTCGCCAGCTACATCATCACCGACGCGGTCGACGCGATGCGCTACGACTGGGACCGTGACCAGGACCGGTTCAGTTTCTTCCTCGACCCGCAGATTCCCTACGTGGTCGGCGCGCACGCCGAAATCGTCATCGACCGGCTGCTGTCCGGGACGGGCCTGCGCCGCAGCGACATCGGCCACTGGCTGGTGCATTCGGGCGGGAAGAAGGTGATCGACGCCGTCGTCGTCAATCTCGGCCTGAGCCGGTACGACGTGCGCCACACCACCGGTGTGCTCCGCGACTACGGGAACCTCTCCAGCGGCTCCTTCCTTTTCTCCTACGAGCGGCTCGCCGACGAAGACGTCGCCCGCCCGGGGGACTACGGCGTGCTCATGACCATGGGGCCTGGCTCCACAATCGAAATGGCGCTTATTCAATGGTGACGCGTAACGAAATCAAGGGCGAACTGGTGCTGCGCTTCGACGGATCCCGTCCGCTGTCCGCCGCGGCCGTCGAGGAGATCGACGCGCTCTGCGATCGAGCCGAGGACCAGCGTGAACCGGGACCGGTCACCATCCACGTCACGGGTGCCCCGCCCGCCGACTGGGCGAAGGGGCTGGCGGTCGGGCTGGTGTCCAAATGGGAGCGGGTCGTGCGCCGGTTCGAACGCCTCGGCAGGCTCACGGCCGCGGTGGCGTCGGGCGAATGCGCCGGAACGGCCTTGGATCTCCTCCTCGCCGCCGACATCCGGATCGCGGAACCGGGCACCACGCTGCGGCTCGCCTCGGCGGGCGGTGGTACCTGGCCGGGAATGACCGTGTACCGGCTCACCAAGCAGGCCGGAGCGGCTGGCATCCGGCGGGCCGTGCTGCTCGGGGCCCCGATCGGCACGGACCGCGCGCTCGCCCTCGACCTGATCGACGAGGTGTCCGAGGATCCGGCGAAGACACTGGCCGAGCTGGACGGTGTCATGGACGGCGCCGAGACGGCGATCCGGCGGCAGCTGATCTTCGAGGCGGGCTCGACCACCTTCGAAGAGGCGCTCGGTTCCCATCTGGCCGCGGCGGACCGGGCCCTGCGGCGGGAAGCCAAGTCGTGACGACGGATCGAACCGCTCTTTCGCCAGGGCTCGACCTCCGGGCCCTGGCGGGGGAGGCCCACCGGGTCGACGACGACGTCCGGACGATGCGCGCGGCGTTCGTCGAGGCGCACGCCGAAGAGATCTACGCCGAACTCACCGGCGGCCGGACGCGGTACCTGCGGATCGACGAACTCGTCCGGGCCGCCGCGCTCGCCTTTCCCGGTCTGGTGCCGTCGGAGGAGCAGATGGCGGCCGAGCGTTCGCGGCCGCAGGCGGAGAAGGAAGGGCGCGAGATCGACCAGGGCATCTTCCTGCGCGGGATCCTGCGTGCGCCGAAGGCCGGCCCGCATCTGCTCGACGCCATGCTCCGGCCCACCGCCAGGGCTCAGCGGCTGTTGCCCGAGTTCCGCGAGACCGGGCTCGTGGAGATGGAGGCCGTCCGGCTGGAGCGCCGAGACGGCGTCGCGCAGCTGACCCTGTGCCGCGACGACTGCCTGAACGCCGAGGACGCCCAGCAGGTCGACGACATGGAGACCGCGGTCGACCTCGTGCTGCTCGACCCGTCCGTCCGGGTGGGACTGCTGCGGGGCGGGGTGATGAGCCATCCCCGTTATCTGGGGCGCCGGGTGTTCTGCGCGGGGATCAACCTCAAGAAGCTCAGCTCCGGCGACATCCCGCTGGTGGATTTCCTGCTGCGGCGGGAAACGGGCTATATCCAGAAGATCTTCCGCGGTCTCCTGACGGAGGATTCCTGGCATTCCCGGTTCACCGACAAGCCCTGGATGGCGGCCGTCGATTCCTTCGCCATCGGCGGCGGGACCCAGCTGCTGCTGGTCTTCGACCACGTGCTGGCGGCGTCCGACGCCTACTTCAGCCTGCCCGCGGCCAAGGAGGGGATCATCCCGGGGGTGTCCAACTTCCGGCTTTCCCGGATCGCCGGGCCGCGCGTGGCCCGGCAGGTGATCCTCGGCGGCCGCAAGCTCCGGGCGGACGAGCCGGACGCCCGGTCGATCGTCGACGAGGTCGTGCGGCCGGAGGAGATGGACGCGGCCATCGACAGCGCGCTCGCCCGGCTCGACGGGGAAGCCGTGGTCGCCAACCGGCGCATGCTGAACCTCGCCGAGGAACCTCCGGAGGAATTCCGGCGGTACCTGGCCGAATTCGCGCTGCAGCAGGCTTTGCGCATCTACGGCGCGGACGTGATCGGCAAGGTGGACGGCTTCGCGGTGGGCTCGCGATGAACGGGGTCCGGTACGAGAAGAAGGATCACGTCGCCTACGTGACGATGGACCGGCCCGAGGCGCTGAACGCGATGGACCGGCGGATGCACGCGGAACTCGCCGGGATCTGGGACGACGTCGAAGCCGACGACGACGTCAGGGCGGTGGTCCTGACCGGTGCGGGAGAGCGCGCGTTCTCTGTCGGGCAGGACCTGAAGGAACGCGCGCGGCTGACCGAGGAAGGCGTCGAGGCGTCGACGTTCGGCAGCAGCGGTCAGCCGGGTCATCCCCGCCTGACCGACCGGTTCACGCTGTCCAAACCGGTGGTCGCGCGCGTGCACGGCTACGCGCTGGGCGGCGGCTTCGAACTGGTGCTCGCGTGCGACATCGTCATCGCTTCCGACGAAGCGGTCTTCGGCTTGCCGGAGGTCCGTCTCGGGCTGATCGCCGGGGCGGGCGGTGTATTCCGGTTGCCGCGCCAGCTTCCGCAGAAAGTGGCGATGGGATATCTGCTGACCGGGCGCAGAATGGACGCGGCGACGGCGCTGCACCACGGCCTTGTCAACGAGGTCGTCCCGTTCGCCGAATTGGATCGGCGCGTCGCCGAATGGACGGACGACCTGGTGCGCGCCGCTCCGCTTTCGGTTCGGGCGATCAAAGAGGCCGCGCTGCGGTCGCTCGATCTCCCGCTCGAAGAGGCGTTCAAAACCTCGTATCCGTGGGAAGAACGGCGACGGGTGAGTGCGGACGCGAGCGAAGGCGCGCGTGCCTTCGCCGAGAAACGGGATCCGATCTGGACCGGTCGCTGAATTCGGGTTGGACCATTGTTCCGCGTGGCGGATGGTGGAAGATTCGGGGTAAGAGAATTCTCGCTCGAGTAAATGCCGGGCCTGCTTCTTAGATCACCCGAGACCGCCGGCCGGAGCGGGAAACCCCGGCTTTCCCGCACCCGGTGCCGGCAGAAACCCTGGATATCTGTGATGACAACCATCGCCACGGTCGAACTCGACAACCAGCGCATCGACCGGATGGTCCCGCTGGTCACGCCCGCCCTGCTGCACCACGAACTGCCGCTCAGCGCGACCGCGGCCGACACGGTGCGCCAGGGCAGGGAGAACGTCCTCCGCGTCCTCGACGGCACGGACGACAGGCTGCTCGTGATCGCCGGGCCCTGCTCCATCCACGACCCCGCCGCGGCGCTCGAATACGCCGACCGGCTCGCCGCCCTCGCCGGCCGTTTCGTCGACGAGCTCCTGGTCGTCATGCGCGTGTATTTCGAAAAGCCGCGTACGGTCGGCGGCTGGAAAGGGCTCATCAACGATCCGCACCTCGACGGCACCGGCGACGTCAACCGCGGGCTGCGCATCGCCAGGGACCTGCTCCTCGAACTCGCCGAGGGCGGTCTGCCCGCCGCGTGTGAATGGCTGGACACCACCATCCCGGCGTACCTCGCCGACACCGTCTCGTGGGGCGCGATCGGCGCGCGCACCGTGGAAAGCCAGAACCACCGAATGCTGGCCAGCGGCCTGTCCATGCCGGTCGGCTTCAAGAACCGCCGCGACGGCGACGTCACCGTCGCGGTCGACGCGATCCGTGCCGCCGAGGCCCGGCACGTCGTCCCCGGCGTCGACCCCAGCGGCCTGCCCGCGATCCTGCACACCGTCGGCAACCCGGACTGCCACCTGGTGCTGCGCGGCGGGAACAGCGCGCCGAACCACAACCCGGCGTCCGTCCGCGCGGCGCTCACCACGCTGCAGAACGCGGGCCTGCCCCGCCGGGTCGTGGTCGACGCCAGCCACGACAACAGCCGCAAGGACCATCTCCGGCAGGCCATCGTCGCGGACCAGATCGCCGAACAGATCAAGAACGGTCAGCGCGGCATCGTCGGTGTCATGCTCGAATCCAACCTCCAGGCAGGCCGCCAGGACCTCCACCCCGACCGGCCGCTCACCTACGGCCAGTCCATCACGGACGCCTGCATCGACCTCGCCGCCACCCAGGAGGTCCTGCAGACCCTCGCCACTGCCACCGCCGCCCGCCGGGCCGGAGCGCGGTGAATTCGTGTGCGCCGTCTGATCACGCGTGATCGCCGTTCAATCACGCGAGATGCGTCTTCGATCACGCGAGATCGCTATCCGATCGCGTCGGCGCAGCCCATCGCGGCGTTCGGCGCGGCATCACCACGGGTGCGTTCGAGATGCGCCTCGCCCCAGACCCTGACTCCCTCGACCACCGGCAGAACCGTGGCCCCGTAAGGAGTGAGCCGGTAGATGACGCGCGCCGGGACCGGCCCGGTCACCACGCGTTCGACGAGTCCGTCGGCTTCGAGCTCGCGCAGCTGTTCGGCCAGCACCTTGGGCGTGATGGGGGCGCCCCGGCGGCGGAGGCCGGCGAAATGGGATTCGCCGTGGGCGAGCCAGTAGAGCAGCGTCAGTTTCCATTTCCCGCCGATCGCGGCGAACGCCGCGGCCATCGGACAGCCGGGCAGCGGGTTGGGGCGCGGAAGGTTACCCGGAGGTGCCTTCTTGTCCATGGTCGTCCTCCGCTCGGATAGTTCGGACCATGACCGTGCCATACAAACGAATCCTGACAGTGGGCCTTTCGGCCCTGATGCTGATCGCGACGGCGGCGTCGGGCGACGCGTCGACCTCGGGCACCGATCCCCAGCGGGCGTTCGACTGGGAGATCGGCACCTGGCGCTCCACGGTGCGGGTGCTCGCGGAGCCGCTTTCGGAATCCGCGGACCAGTGGCTCCAGTTCGCGGGCACCAGCACCGTGCGCCCGCTCATGGACCGGCGGGCGAACGCCCTCGAATTCGAGGTTTCGGGTCCGGACGGGCGGATCGACGCGCTCAACCTGCGGCTGTACGAACCGCAGGCGCAGCGGTGGAGCCTGACCTTCGTCAACATGCGCGACGGTCTGCTCACCCCGTCGGTCTACGGCGGGTTCCGTGACGGCGTCGGCGAGTTCCACGGCGACGACCAGCTCGGCGGCCGTCCGATCAAGGTGCGTTTCCTCGTCTTCCGGCAAGGCGCGGACGAAGCGCGGTTCGAGCAGGCGTTCTCGGCCGACGGCGGGGCGACCTGGGAAACGAACTGGGTCGCCGTGGACCGCCGAATCCGCTGGTGACCGCTGGGGTGCCTGCAGTACATGAAGGCCCCCTTCCTGTACTTAGGCGCAAGGATGGGGGCCTTCATGTACTTGGGGGCCGGACCGGGGCTCACTCCCGACCGGCACCGTCCAGCAGTCCCAGCTCCTCCTCACTCAACCGCAGGCCGCCCGCCGCGACGTTCTCCGCCAGATGCCCGGGATCGCCGGTCCCGGGGATGGCGAGCACGTGCGCGCCGCGGTGCAGCGTCCAGGCGAGCCGGATCTGTGCCGGGGTCGCGTCGTGTGCCGCGGCGACCTTCGCGACTTCGGCCTCGCCCGGAACGGCGCCGGTCGCGGCGGCGCCCGGAATCGAGGTGGTGACGGCGAAGAAGGGCACGAACGCGATGCCGAGTTCGCCGCACAGGTCGAGAAGGGCGTCGTCCTCGCGGTCGGTCAGGCCGTAGCGGTTCTGCACGCAGACCACGGGGGCGATCGACCTCGCTTCGGTCAGCTGGTCCGCCACGACGTTGGAGATGCCGAGGTGGCGGATCAGGCCCGCCTCGCGCAGCTCCGCCAGCGCGCCGAAATGTTCGGCGATCGAGCCGGGTTCCTTGCCCATCGCGGCACCCCAGCGCAGGTTGACGACGTCGAGGTGGTCGAGGCCGAGTTGGCGGATGTTCTCCTCGACCTGGCCACGGAGCTGATCCGGCCGCGCGAAGGAGAACTCGCCGTCACGGGAACGGCCCGCGCCGACCTTCGTGGTGATGACGAGGTCGTCGGGATACGGCTGCAGCGCGGTGGCGATCAGCTCGTTCGCCAAGCGCCTGGGCGTGAAATAGAACGAAGCCGTGTCGATGTGGTTGACGCCGAGCTCGATCGCTCGGCGCAGGACGGTGATCGCGTCCTCGCGGCTCTTGGGCGCCTCGTCCCAGGGCATCCCGGTCAGCCGCATCGCGCCGAGGCCGAGGCGGTTGACGGTGCGATCGCCGAGCCGCCAGGTGCCGGCGTTGTCGTGAAGTTTCGTCATATCCCTCAGCGTCGTGACGCGCCTGCCCGTAGTCAGGAAATGGCAACAACCTGCCACCTGGTCGCGCGGGTGGGGCAGTATCGGTGTCATGCGGACGAGTGATTCGGTGACGATCGTGCGCGGCGAGGAAGAGCTGTTCCGCCGGGTCGGGCACCTGTTCTCGACCGTGACCGACCTGGCGTGCGCGGCCAACGACCTCGCGACCTGGGTGGCCGATCGCCGGTCGGAGGAACTCACCGCGGCCGCCGAGCGCCGGGCGGGCCAGATCCGGATCCGCAAGATCTACCGGGCGGGTCTGCTGCTCGACCCGGGGTCCGCGCAGGAGCTGGCGCGGGTCCGCGACCGGTTCGGCGCCCGGATCCGGATCTCCACCGAGGACCTCAACGAGACGATCGTCCTGGACGGCAGGCTCGTCATCCTCGCCGGTGACCTCACCGCCGGGCAGCGCGGCTACAGCGTCATCACCCAGCCCGAAACCGTGCAGGGGGTGATGTCGCTGTTCGAGGCGGCCTGGCGATCGGCGACCGATCTCGCCGTCTTCGACGCGCAGGTGTCCGAGATCCGGCGGCTCGCGCCCGCGGTGCTGGACCTGCTCGGCAGCGGCGTCAAGGACGAAGCCGCCGCCCGGACCCTCGGCCTCGGCGTGCGGACCTACCGGCGCCGGGTGGCCGAGCTGATGACCGCGCTCGGCGCCGAGTCCCGTTTCCAAGCCGGTGTCCGGGCGCGCGAGCTCGGCTTGGTCTAGGCCGTGTCCTGCAAGTCTTGTTCGCGGTCTTCGCGCCCAGGCGGTCCCTGACGGCACGGGTGGATGCGGCCGAGTACGACCCGGTACGAGGCCGATCCGCCCGCACCGTCAGGAACCACCTGGATCACGAAGCCCATCGAACAGACTTACAGGACACGGCCTAGACGCCCGCCCAATCCGGGAGCGGTTCGCAAACGTCCCGCCAGGACGGCGGCAGGCCGTCGACACCGACACGGGTCGCGACGATGCCGCCGACGATGGCGCAGGTGGTGTCGACGTCGCCACCGGCGCCCGCCGTGGTCCAGAAGGCCCGCACGTAGTCGTCGAGGTCGCGGGTCGCGGCCCACAGGGCGAACGGCACCGTGTCGTGGGCACCGGTTCGGCTGCCGTTGCCCAGCTCTTGGGCGGCGATCGCGGCCGAGGGCTCGTCGGCCAGGCGGACGGCGGCGCGGACACCGTCGTGCACGCGGCCCGGCGGCACCCGCCGCAGCACCTGGCCGAGGAAGTCCTTCGGTGACGGCGGCTCCGGGGTGGTGGCCAGCGAGGCGGCGACCGCGACCGCGATCGCGCCCGCCACCCCGTCCGGATGGGCGTGGGTCACCTCGGCCGAAAGCGCGGCCTGGCGTGCGGCTTCGTCGGGATCGCCGCCGAACCAGGCGCCGAGCGGCGCGACGCGCATCGCCGCGCCGTTGCCCCAGGAGCCCTGCCCGTCGAACAGATCCGCGACCAGTTCCCGCCACGAGCCGCCCTCGCGGACGAGACGCAGCAAGCGGTTCATGGACGGGCCGTACCCGCGGTCGAAGTCGTGGTGCGTCGCGAAGCTCGCGGCCAGCA
This sequence comes from Amycolatopsis sp. NPDC049868, assembly GCF_044461365.1. Taxonomy (NCBI): domain Bacteria; kingdom Bacillati; phylum Actinomycetota; class Actinomycetes; order Pseudonocardiales; family Pseudonocardiaceae; genus Amycolatopsis; species Amycolatopsis sp. NPDC049868. Next base: position 218,137 of record NZ_JBITKV010000005.1, read on the forward strand.
GGTCTTGGTCGATCTGGCCGGCCCGGTCCAGGACGGCGAAAACGGAACACGCCATCTCGGCGTCGTCGGTCCATTGCCACGGGCCGGGCGGTGTTCGCCGCCGTGCCCAGTGGTCGCGATTGCCGGGGACGAAGAACTGGGAGCCCAGCGCGTCGCCGAGGGTCAAGCCGTACAGGGAGTTCAAGGCGCGAGTGCGCCGGTCGATGGTCATCGCGGCCCATTCTGGCAAAGCCCCCGACCGGGTGAGCTTCGGCTCCTGCCGGTGGGTGCCGGGAGGGTAAGATCTCCCCGCCGAGGACGCCGTGGAAATCTTCCGGGAACCAACGCGCGACCGGATGCGTCGGTGTACACGAACGGCGTCATCGCGTTCAGGGAAACGGTGCGCACGCGTGGGTGGGAACTCATAGGGTGCGCGGTAGAGCAATATGGGTCAGGCAAGCACGGGCTGGAGGATCATTCATGACTCGCCGATTCGATCCAGAGCAGATCGCCGCGCTGGCCAAGAAGGTCGGCGGGCTCAAGGACGGCTACACCGGCACGGGCAAGGACCTGGGCGACGGCGACCCCGGAGCCGCTTTCGGCGACCTGAAGAACGCGGCCAGCACGGGGACCACGATGAAGGGTTTCCACCGCGGTGTGAACGCCGAACTGGCGGCCGCCGCGAAGCTCGTCGACGCCGCGTCGAACGCGCTGGCCAACGCCGCGCAGCGGATGCGGAACGACGAGGCCGCGGGTGTCGACACCCTCCGAGGCAACGGCCGCGAGCGGGACTGATCGGACTGAAGACGGGAACCAGGGGGATTTACCGATGACCACCGCGGAGCGGAATCCGAGCACGCTCGACGACCCGTCGCACGACCGCCCGAAGTCGCTGGACGCCATCGACAAGCACGCCCAGCAGACGCAGAAGCTCAACTCGGGCGCGGTCAACGACCAGGCCAGGAAGGTCGGCGGAGCCGCCACCCGGGCCAACGACCTCGGCGACGACCTCAAGGTCTTCCGTGACGACGTCCTGCGCCACTGGGAGGGCAAGGACGCCGACGCCGTCGCCGACCATCTCGAAAAGCTCGGCAAGGCCAGCTACAAGGTGAGTGACAAGGCCGAGGCGGCCAAGAACATCCTCCAGCGGGTCTCCGAGATCATGGACGAGGTCAAGAAGAAGGTCGCACAACTCGCCCAGGAAGCCAACGACAAGGACGCGGACAACCGCAAGCTGATCGACTCGGCCCGCCGCCGGAAGAACAGTTCCGAGGACGACAACGAGATCGCCGCGGCCGCGTCGGACATCGAGCGGCTCCGGCAGCTCAACGAAAAAGACTCGAACGGCAAGAAGGACGAGATCGAGAAGGCGCTGGACGACGCCGAGAAACAGATCGACGATCTCCTCAAGCCGCTCGGCCTGGAGATCGAAGGCGGTTTCCTCGAGCTGATCCCCGCCGACGACGGCCAGACCACGGCGTCGAGCGTCCACGCCAAGCCGGTCAACTCCAACGTCGGCAATGCGCCGAGCTACGGCGGTGGAGACGGCGGCGGTGGCGGAGGCGGCGGTGGTGGCGGCGGAGGCGGCGGAGGCGTGCCGGGCGACGGCAGGCCCGCCAAGCCGATCGACGCCCGAGGCGACAACCCGGCGAAGATCGCGGAGAAGTTCCTCGGCCGCAACGCCGGCGACCTCAAGGGCAGCGGTGAGCTCCCCGCCATGCAGTCGTGGGTGCCCAACAACGTCAACTGCGCGAACTTCGTCTCCGGCTGTCTCGAGGCGGCGGGCCTGATCGACAAGGGGCAGGCCAGTGCCTCGGTCGCGGGTCTGTCGGCCAACCTCGAAGCGGACGGCTGGCGGTCGGTGCCGCTCTCCGAGGCGAAGCCCGGCGACGTGGTGATCTCGAACAACGGCGGGCACGTCGTGCTGTACGCGGGCGATGGCCAGTTCATCGGCTCGAACAACGTCAACCCCGACGGTTCGCAGAAGATCAGCATGGGCGGCGGTGGCGGCCTCGTGAAGATCCTCACCCCGCCGACCTGATCCGACAGAACGCCGTAGCAGCACCGGGCAGGCGGACGCGATCGCTCGCGTCGCCGCCCGCCAGTGGGAGGTAGCTTGATGTACACCCCGTCCGCACGACCGTTTCCGGTGGCGCTGAATCCCGGCGACCCGGTCCGGGAAGCGGTGCTCCAGGCCGCCACCGCCCGGCTCGACGAGGAGTTCGGCGATCAGGTCCGGGTGGCCGTGGAACAGCTCGACCGGCTCGGTCCCTGGGTTTTCCTGCAGGGCACGATGCGTCCCGCCGAAGCAGGCCGTCCGTACTACGCCGGCACCATCTACGAGAACCGCCGGGCCGACGGCGTCATGTCCGACGTCTACGTCGCCCTGCTCAAGAAGAAGAGCGAAACGAGCGTCGACGACGACGCGAGGTCCTGGCGGGTGGCCAACTGCGCCATCGGCCCGACCGACGTCGCCTGGCTGACCTGGCCGGACGACTACGAGATCCCGCAGGCGCTGTTCGGGTTCTGACCCAAGGTCATGCCGAGCGGGGAGGATTCCGGACACTGAACGTCCCAAATCCTCCCCACTCGCCGACATCGGCTCCACCAGAACTGTCCTTGCCGCTCACGAGGCCCGAGTCCATTCCGGCAGGGTGCGGGCGACCTCGTCGGGCGAGGGCATCCGGGCGATCTCCTCGGCGATCGCCCGCGCGGCGTCGCGATGAGCGTTCCGCCCCAGCAGGGTCCGTGTGTGCGCGGCGACGGCTTCCGCGCTCAGATCGCCGGGCTGAAGGCTCAGCGCGGCCCCCGCGGCGCACAGCGCTTCGGCGTTGGCGAAGTGGTCGGCCCCCTGCGGGAGGACCAATTGCGGGACACCGGCGGCGAGCGCGCCGAGCGTCGTGCCGCTGCCGCCGTGGTGTACCACCGCGTCGACGTGCGGCATCAAGTCCGTTTGCGCTACCCAAGCCCGCACCGTGACGTTGTCCGGGACGGCGCCGAGTTCCTCCGGGCGGATCCGTCCCGAGGCGACGACCACGTGCGCGCCGAGCGGGGCCAGCCCCCGGATGGCCGTGGTGAGGACTTCCGGCGTGCCGAACGCGGTGCCGAGCGTCAGGTAGATCAACGGTCGCCCGGCCGTTTCGAGCCGCGCCGCCGGTTCGGAGAACGGGACGGGACGCAGTTCGACGCGTTCGGCCGTCGCGAGGAAGTCCTTGTCCTGCAAGGACGGCGGGCAGATGTCGAGATGCGGCCGGTCGGGTCGCGCCGGCGGCTGAAGCCCGATCCCGTCGGGGAACATGCGGCCGAAACCGTGCCAGATCCCCGGGATCCCGGCGCGCTCCGCGGCGACGGCCGCCCCCGGCTGCCCCCATTCGTGCACGACGAGGTCGGGCCGTAGCCGCGCCAGTTCCGGTTCGAGGTCCTCGGCGTAGATCTCGTAGAAGGCGTCCGCCGGCCGAAACGGTCGTAGGCCGTTCCTGAGCAGTGGCGGATGGACGTTCTCACCGGCGGCGAAAAGCACCTCGTGCCCGGCGTCCCTGGCGGCGATCGCGAGCGGGATCAGCGGATAGGTGTGGCCGACCGACGCAAGACTGGCGAAGAGGACCCGCATACTCAGATGTTAACACCAGATGTTCGAAACATCTGAAAGCGGGCGGCCGGGTGATCCGGCCGCCCGCTGGCTTTTCCCTGGTCAGGGGCGGTAGATCTCCTTGACCGTGGTGATCTGGTCGGCGCCGTTCACGCTGATCAGCGCGAGCACCGGGTTACCTTCACGCAGCTGCTGGATCAGCTGGTCCTGACCGCACGGCAGGCTGCCGTAGCCCTCGTCGTCGATGGTGACCGACTCGCCAGGGCACAGGGTGGCCGCGCTCAACACCTCGCCGCCCTTCTGCAGCGGAAGCCGGTAGGTCTTGCCGTCGACCGGGTCGGCCTGGCCGGTGATCAGCTGGAAGCGGACCATCCGCAGATTCGCGTCGTACCCGGTGAACTGCACCCGCTGGGTGGAGTTCGGGAATTCGCGGTTCTGCTCTGCGGGCGCCTTCCCCGCGCCCGCGGGCCTGGTCTCCAGCTGCAGGGAGCTGTTCGGCACGCCGCAGACCACCTCGGTCCCGGATTCCGTCAGCCGGGCGCAGGTCCACCTGCCCTGGACGTCGAGCACCCGCTCGCCGGGGCCTTCGGCCTGCGGCAGCTTCTCGTAGTACTCGGTGATCACGTTGTACGCCTCGGTGCAGCCCGGTGTGGTGCCGTCCGTGGCGGCCACCGCGATCAGGTCCATTTTCGGCCGCCCGGGGGCGCCGACCTGGCCGCCATGCTTGCTGCAGTTGACGTCTCCGGGGGAAGACTCGTTCTCGGAACCTCCGGCGGCCGCCCCTTGACCACCGCCCGCCTGAGCCTGTTCCACGGCGGCGTTCTTCACCGGAGAACCATTTCCCGCGACATTGTTCCCGCCGCACGCGGAAAGAAGTGCGGTGGCCGCGAGCGCGCCGCCTGCAATGGCGGTCTTGATGGTCTTCTTCGCGGTGAATTTCATTTCAGCGCCCCTCTCGCATCCATTGTTCGAAGCTTTGTTCCCGAAGACGCCGGAAGCGGAATGGGGTTGCGTCGAAAGGCGGTCGCGGCGCAGAGCTGCCCGAAGGTCCGAACCGTCGTGTCCGCAAGGGCACGACCGCGATCGGCCGCGCAACCCTCCCCGGCGTTGCCCGCCGGGGAGGGGCGTGGAGCGGGTTACGGGATGACGCGGTTGCGCAGGTTGTTCGGGTACGGGCCTTCGCCGTGGATGTTCAGCTCGTTGCCCACTTCGAAGCTGTAGTACGGATGCGAGCTGAAGTAGCTGTCCAGATTGGTGCCGCCGAAGCAGATCAGATCCGCGCCACCGCCCGCGTTGGGGCCGTTGCACAGGCTCAATGTCGGGTACCGGAAGGAATCCACCGGCCGGAAGCCGGCGCCACCGGGACCGGGAACGGGCAGATGCCCGATCAGCCCGCCGGGGTCACCCGGCCAGTTCGACTCGACGGGCTGCCGCCGCCCGTCGGCGAACAGCACGCCCTGGATGTTCCGTCCGGGCGGTTCGGTCTCCAGCACCGTGCCCGCGACGAGCGCGCCGAGGCTGAACCCGACGATGTACACCTTCGTTTCGAGGTCGCAGCCGTAGGTGACATAGAGGTTGTAGAGCGCGGTCCGGAGATTGGCGACACCGGCGTCGACGTCGGCGTACAGATTGACGTCCCCGGCGCCGTTCGGATACGGAATACGCACCGGGTCGGCGCCGCCCGGTGCGAGTCCCCGGTCCAGAAGCTTTTGCGCGCCGCCGTCCTGATATCCCGGCACGACGAACATGACCGGTCCGCACGGGCCGTCCGGGCGGGCGGGTGCCGCCTGTGCCGCTCCCGAACCGGCGATCGCGCCGGCCAGGGTGACTACGGACAGGACGGCGGTCGCGAGCAAACGCGCTCCGGTTCTTTTCATCGGTTTCTCCCCACTGTCGTATTGCCGCGCCGAACGCTAATGAGGGCCGATGAAATACCGATGAAATGCGGCGCCGTACCCACTTTCGGGTGAATTTGTCGTCTTCGTCTCAAGTTTTGTGCCCGGGTTGTGGCGGTAATTCGCAACCGTCCGCTCCGGCGCCCGGCCCGCGTGCGAGTGACACCGTCGTCGTTCCGGATCGACGGCGTGGACGAACAGACCGGCTCGGCGCGTATCACCATCACGAAATCGGCGGGCTGACCGGGGGAGCACCCGCGGCGCCACGGGTGTCCTGCCGGAGCCGCGGGGTCAGGCCCTGGTGTTGACGCTGACCGGGCGGGAACCGGTCGGTGGGGTCCAGCCCTGGAGGGTGGAGCGGATGCCGACGCGGGTGGAGCAGTTGATCACCTGGTAGTGCAGGTGATAGTCGGTGGCCGCGCCGGTTTTGCCCGACCAGCCGATGACCCGGCCCTGCGGGACCCAGGTACCCGCGTTGTAGATGGCCTTGTTCAGGTGGATGTACTGCGTGCAGGTGCCGTTGGAGTGCCGGATGATGACCTCGATGCCGTTCTGCCAGTACGGCGACCAGTCCGAGACGAGGATCTGGCCGCCCTGTGCGGCGGACACCTCGTAGTTGGCCGGGAGCGCGAAATCCCATGCGTACTCGTTGTAGGGGCCGGTGTGGGAGTAGGTTCCCTCCGGTCCTTGGGAGACGGTGTAGGCCTCGCCTGCCGGATACGGCAGTTCGTAGTAGTAGTCGACGGCCGAGGCCGTGCCGGAACCGGTGATCGTGATACCGGCGGCCATCAGTGCGGCGGCCGCCATCGTGACCAGTCTGCGCGGTAGTGCTTTTCCGCTCATGGTGTCCTCGCTTTTCGTGCGATCAACGCCCAGCCGTCGGCCGGGCGTCCCTTACTGAACAGGCAGGCCACGGCTCGGACAATGGTTTGTTCAGGGCTTGCGCGAAGGCGAGAATGGGGCTATTTCACCGGCCTCGATCGTGGACCCGGTCAGCGGCGGCCCGCCGCCAGGATGACGAGGAACTGGCCGCCGCCCGGTTCGACGGCGGCGGTCACCGGCAATCCCGGCACGAGCCGGGAGAATCGGTCCACCAGCCAGTCCGCCGCCTCTTGAGCGTCCTGCTTCGTCGGGCAACGGGCGACCATTTCGCGGCCGCCCTTGCGTTCCAGCCGTCCGGCGACGGTGATCAGCGGCGCGGGTTCGACCACGTGCAGACGGTCCGGCCAGGCGATGACCACCTTGACGGCGCCCTTGCGGGTGTTGCACCCGCGGTGCGCGAGCCGCTCGGCGATCTTGGCCTTCCGGTCCGCGGTCCGGCTGTCGACGCTCGGGCCCCGCGGGTCGTTCACCGACATGTCCGGGTCGACCGGTTCGTCGCACACCCAGCATCGCCAGCCGTCGCGTTCGGCCACGTCGTCGAGGAGACTCACCCGGCCAACCTAGCTTGAAATCGGTGAAGGCCTCCTCGGGGGACCCAAGGAGGCCTTCACCGACCGCCTACTTCGTACAGTGGATCCCGGCTTCACCCCGGTACATCACGAAACTGATCTTCACCGAGTACAGGTGGATGATCACGCACTGATCCGGCGTGTACCCGTAGGCGGAAGCGTGGTCGTAGGCCTGCTGCAACGCCGTCCGCTTGGCCGAGGCCGACGTCTTCTCCACGGTGGTCCCGAGGAACGCCCGGGTCTCCTCGGCGCTCGCCACCGACGGCGCGAGTGTCATGAGTCCCGCGAGGACCACGGCGGCCCCGGTGGCGCGGGCGATCGTTCTGTTCATGTTCTCCCCTTTCAGCGCTGGCAGTAGAGCCGGACGCGCGCGCTGTAGTAGTTGAAGTGCGACCGGACGTCGGAAGCGAGGACGTAACACTGCGAGTCCAGCCAGCCCGTGTTGCGCGCGTAGGTGCGCGCGACCTTCTCCGCCGAGCCGATGGCGTCCGTCGGATACGGGCCGATGCCGGTGGCATAGAAGTCTCCGGTCTCCACAGCGAGCGCGGGCTGTGCCGACATGGTCACCGCGGCCGCCACCAGGGCGGCCGCGGTCAGCAACCTCTTCATGGGAGATCCCCCTTCTGGTTGTCAGCCAGGATCGACCGACTCCCCTTGGTCATTCATCTCAGCTAACGTGGAAACCGTAGAGCGACGGCCGTCCGGCTGTCAACCTAGATGAACAAAGCGCCACAAGTCGTTCATTTCAGCTAACGGAGGTGAAGATGACCGAACCACGGGCGACCACGCTCACCGACCGGATCGACCGCCTCTTCCAGGTGGTCCGGCGGCCCAACGGCGAGCAGCACAGTCACGAAGAGGTGGCACGGGCCTGCCGGGAGAGCACCGGCGAGTCGTTCTCCGCCGCCTACCTCTGGCAACTGCGGACGGGCCGCCGGGACAACCCGACCAAACGGCATCTCGAAGCGCTCGCGGCGTTCTTCCAGGTGCCGCCCGCGTACTTCTTCGACGACGAACAGGGGAGGGCCCTTGCCGAGGAGGTCGAACTGCTGGGAGCGTTGCGCAACAGCGCGGTGCGCAACCTGGCGTTGCGTGCGGTGACGCTGTCCGAGGAGGGGCTCGGCACCGTGACCGACATCGTCGAGGCGATCAAGCGGCGCGAGTCCAAGCGTGACCAGGGGGAGTAGCCATGCTGGGCAGGAAGAGCGCGCTCTGGCGCAGATGTGAGCGCATCGCGTGCGCCGTGCGGCTGCCGGAGCCGTTCGACGTCACCACGTTGTTCGGCGAAGTCGCGGCGATGCGGGGGCGGCCCATCGAACTGGTGCCGCTCCAGGCGCGGCCGGGGGCGCCGTGCGGTGTGCTCGCGGCCACCGATCGGGCGGACTACGTGTTCTACACGCGGGACACGTCTCCGTTGCACCAGCGGCACATCCTGCTGCACGAACTCGGGCATCTGCTGTGCGGGCACGTCGAAGGCGAGGTGCGGCCGGAGACGATCGCGGAGATCGTCGCGCCCACCCTGTCGGTGGAGCTGGTCCGCCGGGTCCTCGGCCGCACGACCTACGCGCGGGAACAGGAGAAGGAAGCCGAACTCGTCGCTTCGCTGCTCATGCGCCGCGCCGCCCGCGGCGGGCCGGAATCCGATCGGCTGCGTCACGCCCTCGGGTCATGATCAGCTACCTGTCCGCCGCGCTGCTGGCGCTGATCGGCTTCACCCGGCTGATGACGGTTCGCGCCGGGCCGAGGTATCTGGCCACGTTCTTCCTCAGCATGGCGGCGGGGCTCGCCGTCTCCGCCGAGGACACGGTCCGGTTGCTCGGCGACGAACTGCTTCCGCGGCTGGTCACCAACGCGCTGCAACTGCTCGCGATGCGCGCGCTGGTGCAACTGGTCCGCAGCACCCGGACTCCGGAGAAGCCGACGCCGTTCTGGCCGATCATGGTGTGCTGGACCCTGATGGTGTTGTGCTATCTGGACTTCGCGCCGCATCGGCTCGAGGTGGGCACGCCCGGGTTCCAATGGCGCTGGAGCATCGTGGCCTATCAGGTGATCCTCACGACGTACGCGGTCACGTGCCTGGTGATGTTCATCCGCACGCTCGCCCGCAGCGCCGCCGGCCGTCCACGAGGGGCGTTCCGGACCGGTCTGCGGATCCTGGTCTGCGCCGCCGTCGTCACCATCGGCTGGGCGCTGTTCTCCGGGCTTCCCTCGCTGTGGCTGGAGATCACCGGCCTCGCGGACGTCGACTTCATGCCGCGCGCCCGCCTGGCCGGGCTCTGCGCGATGGTGTTGTGGGTCCTCGGCGGATTGTTCACCACCTGGGACGGCGCGCTCCGGCTGGCGCGCGCGTGGCGAAGGATCCGCGCGGTGACGCCGTTGTGGAAGGAACTCGTCGCCGCCCACCCGCAGATCGCGCTGCCCGTGCGGCACGACCTCGAATTCACCTTGTACCGCAGGGTGATCGAGATCCGTGACGGCCTGCTGGCGGTGCGGGCACACGTCCCGCCGCAGCTCGGGGACTGGCTGCGCGTCCCGGTCGACGAACCCACGCGCGCCGCCGCCGAACTCGCGGCGGCGCTGGTGATGCGGGAGGCGGGCCGGAGCTGGCCGGACCACCCGGCGGGACCGCACCCCAGCGTGCCGGACGAAAGCGCCTGGCTGAGCGCCGTGTCGTCCGCGTTCACGCGATCCCGTGTCGTGCGGGAGGTCCGTGAACGCGCGCTGGCGGAGGTCAAGGCCTCTTGAGTTCCAGCGTGGCGTTGTGCAGCGACGAGTACAGCGGGTCGGAGGTGAAGTCCGGCCCGGTCTCCTCGCCGAGGTAGACGTCGATGTGCCGGTCTCCGCCGAGCCCGGGAGTGAATTCGTCCATGATCCGCCAGGAGGCGGAACGCAGCCGGTCGCAGACTCCCGAGTCGATCGCCGTGCCGTCCTCCGCGGTGCCGCAGCCGGTGATCCGCAGTTCGCGGCCGTCGGCGAGGACGGCCGGATCCGCGGCGGCGGAGACGAAGGGTTCCAGCGGACGGCCGTGGCTGTCCCGGGGTGCGTTGTCCAGCCAGAAACCGGTGTCGTGCGACCAGTTCAGGTAGCGGCCGGCGTGACGGCCGCTGACGATCCGGCCGGTGCCCTCGTCCTCGACGGCCTGCACGAAGTCTTCGGGATAGCTGCCCAGCGGGTCGCCGCCGCGTTCGCAGTCGAGCACCAGGCAGCCGGTGACCGGCACCGCGTCGTCGTGGTGATGCGACTCGACAGCGGTGTAGTACACGGTCACGTACCACCCGGCGGACGACTCCTTCCCGGCGCCGTCGCGGTCGATGGTGGAGGCCGCGGCGAGGGCCAGTCCGGCGGCCGCCAGGGCGAGAACGAGCTTGTTCCGCTTCGGGCGGCGCCGGTGCCGGCTTGCCATCACACCCGCTCCAGTCGTTGTGTCGGTTCGGTTCCGGCCAGCGGGTGCGGGACCGGCCGGGTCGGCTCGGCGGCGGCCAGCGCCGCCGCGGGAATCGGCTGGGTGACACTGGGATCGACCGGCACCGGCGGGACAGTGGGCCGCGGCAGCGGAAGCGGCACGGGCTGCGAGACCGGGGCGGGTGCCGCCATCGGAACCGGCATGGGCGGCATCGGTGGCATCGGTGGCGTGGCCTGACCGTCTTCGGCCAGCCGTTCGGTTTTGGCCCAGCCGTTGCGGCCGGACAGCAGCCGGAACAGCGCGCGCCACGTCGCGATGATGCCCAGCGCCAGGAACCACGGGTAGAGCAGACCGGCGAACAGGCACCGCAGGATGTTCTCGTCGCGGAGCCGGACCCAGTAGACCAATCCCCAGAGCAGGCTCGGCAGCATGGCCAGCCCGACCAGCATCGCGGCCGACGTCGGCAATGTGTCCACTGTGGCCACCAGCCCGCCGAGTGTGCTCCCGGTGGCCAGCGCCACCGCGGAAGCCGCGACCAGGCCGACCAGCAGCAGTGACATGGGTACGGTCAGCCATGGCGAGAGCAGGTAGATCAGGAAGTCGGTGAGACCGAGCCCGCTGACGAACCGCGACGTGGTCAGTTTGCGCAGGTGCCGGAAGCATTGCAGGTTGCCCTGCGCCCAGCGGGTTCGCTGACGCAGCAACCGTTTCACGTCGGTCAGTCCCTGCTGGGTGACCCACGCGGATTTCGTGTAGCGCACCCGGATACCGGCCAGATGCAGGCGCAGACCGAGTTCCAGGTCTTCGACGAGACAGGCCGACCACGGGCCCGGGTGGAACCGGGCGAGAACGGATAGCCGGGTGAATTGGCCGTTGCCGCCCAAGCCGACGCTGCCGACCAGGTCGCGCAGGGACTGCGAGGAGTCGGCGATGGCACCGAATTCCAGATCCTGAAGCAGCGCCAACGTCTTGTGCCGGTTGTGGATGCGGACCCGGCACTGCACGGCGCCGACCGTCTTCTCCGCCATCAGTTCGGCGATCTCGTCGAGCATCCCCTCACTGCAACGGCCGTCGCCGTCGACGATCCCGACGATCGTCTGCTCGATGGTGCCTTCGCGGCGGGCGATGTCGAGGATGTAGCGGTACGCCGTGTTCAGGCCCTCTCCCTTGCCCTGCCGGGCCATGGGCAGCTCGCGGCGCAGCACATGCAGCCGCGGATCCCTGATACCGGCGAGGATATGCGGCGTCGCGTCGTCGGAGGCGTCGTCCACGACCACGACCCGGACCGGCGTGTACCGGGTTCCGGTGGCCAGCGCGTTGCGCACCGTGTTCGCGATGACGCGTTCCTCGTTCAGCGCCGGGATGACGATCCAGAACGGCACCGGATCCGGTGTCCGGCGCACACTGCGCGGCCGTTGCGGGGACCGCCAGGCGAACACCGCGAGGACGAGGTTCTGCAACGGCCACCAGATCAGCACGCCGACCATGATGGTGGCGATGACGGACAGGCTGGTTTCCATTTCGCTAATTCCCCCTTTCCGGTGCGGGCGCGATGCGCACGAGAATCGAACGAATCGCGAAAAGCAACAGAATGAACGCGGCGAGTGACAAGAGCGGCCAGGCGCCGATCCCCGCGGTGACCCCCATGGTCGCGGTCGCGCCGACTGCCGGTCCGATTCGGATCACAGACATTTCTCCCCCAAATCAAGCGTGCTCAAACCCTTGTGTGTAAAAGGATTGTGCGTGATGCGTCGGGCCCCCCGGCCGATCCCGCATCGTCGACTGAGACGTGAAGAGTCGTGCCCCGGTTCCCTCGATCGGGTGAGGAAATTCGACGGGAACCGGACGGAACCACTCTGCGTCGCATCGGGCACAGCGCCCCGCATAAATGATCATGCGAAGAGCGCGGAATCGCGAAAAGAATATTCGAACCTTGGGGGAGTCATGGTTTGGAATCAACGGGGAAACGAAGTGCCGCGGGTGTGGCTCGTGATGGGTACCCGGCCGGAGGCGATCAAACTGGCGCCGGTCGCCGAAGCGATCACCGCGGCCGGGCGGATGACGCCCTGCCTGGTCGCCACCGGGCAGCATCCGACGATGGTCGACCAGGCGCTGGAGACGTTCGGGGTCCGCGCGGACGTCACGCTGCCGCTGCACCGCCGCGACGGCGGCCAGCCCGAACTACTCGGCCAGATGCTGACCGGCCTGGACGCGCTGGCCGATCGTGAACCGCCCGCGGCGGTGGTGGTCCAGGGCGACACCACGACCACCCTCGCGGGTACGCTCGCCGCGTTCTGGCGGCGGGTTCCGGTGGTACACCTGGAAGCCGGTCTGCGGTCGTTCGATCTGGCCGCGCCCTTCCCGGAAGAGCTGAACCGGCGGTTGGTCACCCAGGCCGCCTCCTTGCATCTGCCGCCGACCTCGGCCGCCGCGGCCAATCTGCTCCGTGAGCAGGTCCCCGCCGAACAGATCGTGGTCACCGGCAACACTTCGGTGGACGCGATCCGCGCGATCGCCGACCGCGGCGCGGTGGACTTCCAGGACGGGCGGGTCGCCACGGCGGTGGAGGCGGCCGCCCGCGGTGAGCGGCTGGTGCTGGTCACCGCGCACCGCCGCGAATCCTGGGGCGAACCGCTGCGCCAGGTGCTGCGCGCGGTCACCGAACTGGTCGCCCGCCATCCCGACGTGTCCGTGGTCCTGCCCGCGCATCCGAATCCGGCCGTACGCGCGCTGGTCGACGAAGAGCTGGGCGGCCTGCCTCGCGTGGTGGTCACCGAGCCGCTGCGTTACGAGGAACTGGCCGGTGTGCTCGCGGCCGCCACGCTGGTGTTGTCCGACTCCGGCGGGATCCAGGAGGAGGCGCCCACGTTCGGGGTGCCGGTGCTGGTGTTGCGCGAGGTCACTGAACGGATGGAAGCGGTCGACGCCGGTTGTGCGCGGTTGGTCGGCACCGACCGGGAACTGATCGTGCGGACGGCGACGGAACTTCTCACCGACCCGCGGGCGAGGGCGGCCATGATGGGGGAGGGCAATCCGTTCGGCGACGGAAGGGCCGCGTCGCGTACCGAGTGCGCGCTGGCCAGGCTGCTCGGGCTGAGCGCCGAGCCGGTGGAAGAGTTCGCCGCGGTGTCCGGGGGTGTGCTGGTATGAGCCGGAAGCGGAAGGAAGACCGGCGACGGCGTACACCCGCCGGGCTGCGGTTCGCGGCGCTGGCCGTCGTCGTCGCGACCGGCCTGGTGCTGCTGGTCGTGTACACGCGCCCGGCGAGCGCGATCCTCGCTTCGCCCGCGGCGGCCCCGGTTTCGCTCGGAGACCGGCTGGCGATGGGCAACGAAGCCGGCAGTCCCGGCCCTGGCGGGAACCGCGCCCACCGGACCTTGGTGGTCTACGACGCGGGTGAGCGGGACGCGCCGAACCCGCCCGCCGACGCGGACGAAGCCGGGATGGCCGAAGCGTTCGCGATGCAGACCGCGAACCTGGTCTCGCGGGCGGGCGGCTGGACGATGCGTGCCGCCGCCGACTACCGGGCGGGCGAGATCGGCGGATACCAGGCACTGGTCTATGTCGGCTCGATCAGCGACGCCGCGCTGCCCGCCGCACTGCTCGCGGACGTGCTGGCCGCGAAGGTGCCGGTCGTCTGGCTGGGCGAGAACGTCCATCGCCTGGTGGAGCACGATCCGGGCGTCACCGCGCGCTGGGGCTGGACACCGGTGGGGCGTACCCCGACCTCGCCGACCGAGGTCCGCTACAAGAACGTGTCGCTCGAACGCAACCCCGAGATCGGCTCGGTTCCGTTGGTGCGGCGGGAAAACCCGGCGGTCAACGAAGTGCTCGCGGACAGCGTCACCGGCGGCGAGCACACGCCGTGGGCGGTGCGCTCGGGGACCTTCACCTATGTCGCGGAGGCACCTTTCTCCTACGTCAACGAGGGGGACCGGTACCTCGCCGCCGCGGACATCCTGCTCGGCACGCTCGCGCCGAAAACCGCGGAACGGCACCGTGCGCTCGTGCGGATCGAGGACATCGGCCCGCGCACCGACCCCGGTCAGATCCGCCGGATCGCCGATCTCCTCGGTGGGCAAGGGATCCCGTTCTCGCTCGCGGTCTATCCGTACTACGCGGATCCGCACGGTGTGGCCAACGGCGGCAGGCCGACCTTCGCGCGGCTCGTGGACAGCCCGGCCTTGGTGGACGCGCTGCACCACGCGATCCGGCGCGGCGCGACGATGCTCATGCACGGCTACAGCCACCAGTTCGAGGAACTGGCGAACCCCTACGGCGGGGCGAGCGCGGCGGACTACGAGTTCTACACGGCGATCGTCGACAAGAACAACCACGTCGTGGAGACCGGCCCGGTCCCCGGTGATTCCGCGGAATGGTTCCGCGGCCGGATCGCCACCGGGCTCGGCGAATTCCGCCGGGTCGGGCTGCCCGAGCCGGAAGTGTTCGAGTTCCCGCATTACGGTGGTTCCGCGGTGGACTACAAGGAGGTCAGTTCCCACTTCGCCGCGCGCTACGATCAGGGAAGCTATTTCGCGGGATACTGCCCGCGCGGTGCCTGCGGCTCCACCTCGACCGTGTCCTATCAGAACAAGTACGGTCAGTACTTTCCTTACCCGGTAAGGGATGTCTATGGCGCGGTGGTGATACCGGAGAATCTGGACCATATCGCGCCGGAGCCGTTCAACCAGCATCCGGCCCGGCTGCCCGCCGACCTGCTCGCCGACGGTGCGAAGTCCAAAGTGGTCCGCGACAACGTGGCCAGCTTCTTCTTCCACCCGTTCCTGCCGCTGGAACACCTGAACACGGTGGTGCTCGGCCTGCGGGCGCAAGGGTACGAGTTCACCACGGCCAGCGAGGTCGCCCGCGGCTGATCCCCGCTACAGCCGTTCGCCATTTCGGTGAGGACGTAGTCCCGGTGATGGGGGAGAGAGACCGCGGCGGCGAAAATCCCCCAGGGTCTGTCCATCCAGGGACTCTGCCCGCTGTCGTGAGTGTTCGGGTCGTCAGAGGGCTTGTCGAGTTTTGACCGCGGCGGCCCGTTGCCGAAAATCGGCAATGCCTCTGTCATTCGTGGGGCCGGGAATTGTCGGTGGTGGGTCGTAGGTTCGTGGGGTGGATACTCATTCCGCGCCTGTGGCGCTCTTGGAAAGCCTCACCGATCCCGAGGTGCTGGCGGCGGTGAACGATGCCGCGAATCTGTTGGACGACAAGGATGCTGTGGCGTTGGCGCAGGCGGCGTCGGCGGGGATCGCGCGTTTGGAGGCGGTGCGGTTCCGGGCGTTGGCGCAGCTGAGCCGACATCGTGAGGGGGCGGGGAGTGTGGCGCAGGAGGTCGCGTTGGCGTTGTCTGTCACGGACAATCATGCGGGTGCGCTGGTCGCCGCCGCGGACGCGCTGAGCGGTCGCCTGCCTCGCACGTTGAATTTGATGGATGAGGGGAAGCTGGCCGGTTTCAGCGCGATGAAGGTGGCCACGGCCACCGCGTGGCTGTCGGATGAGGACGCTCGTGCGGTGGACGCGTTGTTGGAGGATCGGATCGCGGAGAAGAATCCGGATCAGGTGCGGAAAGCCGCGAACCATGCGGCGAACACCATCGACCCTGAGGGGGCTGGTAAACGAGCCGAGCATCATCGTGAGGGCCGTCGTCTGACGTTGCGGCATGGTGAGACCGGGGTGGCCTCGATTGAGGTCGAGGATGGGCCGGTGGAGAAGGTCGCTGCCGCGTATCAGCGGATCGACCGTGAAGCACGCGCCCTCAGGGGCGATGGCGAGACTCGCACTCTGGAGCAGTTGCGGGCGGATGTCGCGCTGGATCTGCTGCTGGTCGGCCAGGGTGGGGCGGGTGAGCGCAGCGAAGTGTTCCTGTATATGGATCTGTTCACCTATCTCGGGTTGAATGATGATCCGGCGGAGCTGGCCGGGCACGGCACGATCCCCGCAGCGCTGGCCCGGCACATCGCCGGCGGTGGGAACACGGTGTTGCGGCGGATCATCACCGATCCGCTGTCCGGGCAGGTGCTCGATCTCGGCCGGGACCGGTACCGGCCGACCGCGGGTTTGGCGGAGTTCGTGCGGGTGCGGGACCGGGAATGCCGAAGACCCGGCTGCCACCGGCCCGCCCAAGCCTGCGACATCGACCATTCACCGCCCTGGCAACACGGCGGGCACACCGCCGACACCGAACTCATCGATCTCTGCCGCCGTGACCACCGGTTGAAGGACGAACCCGGCTGGACCTACCACCTCGCCCCCGACGGCACCCTCACGATCACCACGCCCACCGGGCAGCGCTACGACAGCACACCGCCGCCACTTCACGAACCCCGCCCGGCAGCCGACGAACCACCACCGTTCTGAGGCCGTCGCCGAAAAGCGACGATGGGCGGCGTGGGGACCGGCAAGTCGTCGAAAAGCGGCGAGCCCCCCTTTCGGGCACGCACGGCGCCTGCCTCCGCTCAGGCACCGGTGACGTGGATCCGGGCGATACTCCCGTCCGCCCAGCGCAAGCCGAGGTGATGCCCGGCGAACTCGTAGACGACCGTGGCTTCGCCGTTGGCACGGTTCACCCAGCTGTTGTGCGGAACGGCCCCATGCGCCCGCACGTAGGCATCGACGGATCCACGATGGCCGCCGAGGTCGAGCCCGGAGATCAGGCGGTCCGCGTCCGGGCACACCGCGACATCGACGCTGACCCTCGTCACCAGCCCGTCGAGCACCTCCAGGTAGACGCCGTCGGCGCTCGGCTCCTCGGGGACCAGCTCACTCCGCCGGACGGTCGAGCGGGGGAAGAGCCGCCGCAGTTCCGCGTATGCCGGGGAGTCCTCGGACGCGCCCAAAGCGGCGCACATCGTCACGATGACACCTGTCAGCGGCGTCCCGGGTGCCGGAAGCGGATCGACCGTGGGCTCCTCGGTCTTCAGCGGTGCCGGTCGCGGGTCCTGGCCGCCGAAGCTCGCGACCCGGTCCCAGATCCAGTCGGCCATCGAGTCGGCGACGGGCTCGTCGGGCTGACCCGGCCGACGTTTCACCAGCCGCCCGAACGCGACGGCGACCAGGTAGGTCCCGGCGTCGTCGGTCATCACCTGCTCCCAGACCTCTTTCTCGGGCCAGTCGGGGTGCGCCGCCCGGTCGGCTTCGATCTCGGCGTCCATGGCGAGGATTTCGGCCGCCGACATCAGGCGGAACGACTCGGTCCAGCCCCAGGTGGCGCCGGAGCCGGGCGGCTGGCCGTCGTGCCAGGTGAGCAGATCCCTCGCGACCATGGAGCCGACCTTTTCCTCACCCTCGGCCAGATCCGCGGCCGTGGCTCCCGGCCGGAGGGTGGCGCGCAGCCCGGCGGGCATCACCGCGTCCAGCGCCGCCAGCGCGGAGGCCAGGTCGATGCCGAGCGTCTGGTCGCGGATCTGCTGCCACGCCATCTCGAGCGCGCCGGTGCCTTGGATGTCCGCCAGGCTGATGTCGTCGCCGCGTGCCTTTTCGACGATCCGCAGCATCGTCCGAGCGGTCTCCACCAGGGTCTGCAACAGGTCGTCGGTCGGGTCCGTGCGCAGCAGCCGAAGACCGAGTTGTTCGGCGTCGTCGAACCGGTACTGCGCCAGGTAGGCGTAGCCGAGCAGCGTGGCGACCCAGGAGTCCGCCACGTTCGTCCGGATGGCCTCCTCGGCGGCGGGAACGAACCGTTCGGGTGGTGCGCAGGTGCCCAGCAGGTACTCCGCGCGTTTCGCCAGTGCCTTGGGGAGGTGGTCCGGCGCAGTCCGCGCGCACAGCGCCACCGCCTCGTCGAGTTGCCGCCACCCGGCCTCGTGCTCCCCGGCGCAGGCCTGGGCGTGGCCCAGTTGCATCCAGTCGTCCCAGTCCCCATGGTCGTGGCCCAGTACGGTGCGCGCCCACCGGAACGCCTCGTCGTGGTTGTGCTCTCCCGATTCCAGATGCCGAAGCGCGCGAGCCGCCCAGATGAACTGGTTGTCGCGGCGACCGGCCACCCGGTGATAAAGGCGCCGTGCTTCGTCCGCGTCGCCGCAGGACTCACGGTGATAGGCGAGCACCATCAACGCGCTGCTCCGCTCCGGCTGGGCCGCGAGCACCCGCACCGCCAGCTCGGCGACCCGGGGATGCGTCGGCTGTGCCTCGAGGAGTTCCCACGCCAGGTCGAGGTCCCGTTCGACGGTCTCGCTCATCGCATGCCCCGCTTCACCCGGTACGCCCGGAGCTGGTCGAAGGTGCCGTCGTCGACGCCGAACTCCAGCACCGGCGCCACCTGGTCGAACCAGGATGTCGTGGACGGGGTGATGCCGCCGACCGCGGCCTGCAGCGCGGCGGTGGTGACCGGCACCAATTCGCCCTTGCTCATCGACTCGACCATCGCCTGCTGCAGCACGGTGGTGGTCAGGTGGCTGAGATCGGCACCGGAGAACCCTTCGGTCGCCGCCGCGATGGCCACGACATCGACATCGTCGACAGGTTTGCCGTCCAGCGCGCCCTGGACGATCGCCGCCCTGGCGACCGCGTCCGGCGGCAGCACCAGCACCGTCTTGTCGATCCGGCCCGGCCGTCGCAGCGCGGAGTCGATGTCCCACGGCCGGTTCGTCGCGGCGAGGAAGTAGACCCCTTCGTTCGCGCCGGCCACGCCGTCGAGCTCCTCCAGGAGCTGGGTGACGAGCATCCGCATCGACTGCGATCCGCCGCCACCGGAGGTGCGCCGTCCGCCGAGCGCGTCGAACTCGTCGAAGAAGATCACGCACGGTGCCGCCGCGCGGGCGTGGCGGAACACGCTCTGGATCGCCTTTTCGCTCTCGCCGATCCATTTGCTGAGCAGGTCCGCGAGGGTCACGTGGATGAAGGACGCGCCGAGATCACCGGCGATCGCCCTGGCGATGAACGTCTTGCCGCACCCGGGCGGGCCGTACATCAGCAGCGATCCGCCCGGTTTCTGCCCGAACGCCGCCGCCAGTTCGGGATTGCGCAGCGGAGTGAGGAACGCGGTGTTCAGGTGCTGTTTGACCTCGGCGAGCCCCGCGACGTCGGCCAGCGTCACCGCCGGGCGCTCGGCGTCCCACAGCGACGCCGAAGCCGCGGCGCTCGTGTCGTGACGGTCCTCATCGGACGGGGCGGCCACGACCTCGGCGGGCGGTGGGGTGGAGGTCCGCAACCGCGCCGCCATCAGCCGGGCGCGCAGCAAGCGGATCCGCGCCGGAGCACCGCCGTGTGCCTCGAACGCCGTCAGCTCGGTGGCGGCGCGGTCCGGGTCCTGTTCCAGCAGCAGCGTGATGAAGTCCTCGCGCAGCGCCAGATTGCCGGGGTCGGCCTCCACCTCACGGGCGATCACCTCGATGAAGCCGTCATCGCTCACCGCGCACCTCCTTCCGCGAATGGTCCAGTGTCAGACGAGAGACAATCATCCCGGCGATCGTGGCGGACAGGCGGTCCGGCGAAGATCCCTGTCAGGGGTGAATTGGGGGACGGTCCCTGATGTGCGCCGGCCTCGCGGGATGGACCGTGATGTGGTGACAGCAAGGACAACGGAGTTACCCCAGTCTCTCGACCGTGCGATGTTCTTCGGCGGCAACGTGCCGATGGAAGGTGTGTTGAACGCGCTGGCCATGGAACCTTTCATCACCGGGTCGAAGCCGCACTCACGGGCCGCCGAAATCACCGAGGTCTCACCGGACGCGACGCTGCTGCCCCCGGGAGTCACCGCAGATCTGACGTACGAACTGGACGGACGGCGCTCGCATCTCGCCTACGGTCCCGATTGGACGCTCGTCGCGATGCGCCGTCGCGCCGGCGCCGCCACGGTCTGCGTCTGCGCCACGTCCGGCGACCTGGCGGACGAGGTGCTCGCGGCCGCGATCGGAACCGCGCGGACGGGGGTGCCGGGGGAATCGGCCGTACCGGTCGGATTCTGGCATGTGCAGGGGTGCGGTGGAGCCGGGGTGCGCGCGCCCAGGACGATGGACCTGCCGCCGTGGCAGGCGATCCGCGGCAACTACCCGCGGTCGGCGGTGACCGCGCTCGACTCGCTCATGGCGGCGCGCCCGCAGGACATCACCGGCAGGCTGATCCTTCTCCATGGCCCCGCGGGCACCGGCAAGACGACCGCGGTGCGCGCACTCGCGCATGAATGGCGGGACTGGTGCCAGGTCGACAACGTCCTCGACCCCGAGGTCCTGTTCGCAGATCCGGGCTATCTGACCTCGGTGGTGCTCGGAGAGGAGCGAGCGGACAAGCGGAAATGGCGGCTGCTGATCCTCGAAGACTGCGACGAACTCGTCGGCGCGGACGCGAAACGCGACTCCGGGCAGGCCCTGTCCCGGCTGCTCAATCTGACCGATGGACTGCTCGGCCAGGGACTGGACATCCTGGTATGCCTGACCACCAACGAGAACGTCGCACGGTTGCATCCGGCGGTGGTCCGGCCGGGCCGTTGCCTCGCGGAGATCGAGGTCTGCCCGTTGCCGCGAGACGAGGCGGCCACTTGGCTGGGCACGGAGGCCGGCGCGGAGATCGGTGCCGGGGGCGCCACACTGGCCGAGCTGTATCGGCTGCGAGCCGAGGGCGTGCCGGTCTAGGTCGTTCGCCGGTCCCGCGGGCGGCGGGCTGTTAGGGTCCGCGCCATGCGGGTGTGGTGGTGTGGCCTGGTCGTGGGCGCGGTCGCGCTGTTCGGCGCGTGCGCCGGGGGCGGGTCGGGGCGCGGCCAGGTGGTGCCCCCGGCGACGACCCCGACGATTCCGACGACGGCGACGACCACCCCGGTGAAGACGACGACGTCGCCGCCGGGGACCCCGGCGACCACCACGACCCGGATCACCCCGGAGACGACGAGGACCACGACCCATCGCTCCACGACGACCGCGAAGCGCCCGACGACCCCGCGCCGCACCATCACCCGCAGACGCTGACCACCGGCGCTTTCACGCGGATGAAAGCCGCGTGAAAGCCGCGTTCCTAGCCTTTTGGTGGGGCAGGGACGAGAGGGGATCGCGTGGGGTACGAAGTCGATCCTGGTGCCGGTGGTGGAGACGAAGGTCGAGGCGTTCTGGGACGTCTGCGACGCCACCGACGAGGGATTCGAAGAGATCCTCGGTGTGGTTCACCGACCGGATCGAGGGCAACCGGCATCGGATCGCGGTCCGGGCCGAGGACCGCCGCAACGCCTTCGCGCCACCGAGTTCACGACGGCCCCGGGAATTCGACTTCGAGCCGGACTGGGACGACGATCCGGGCCCTCGGCGGCGGCGGTAGCCCGACCGTCCTTTTCAGACAGACCCGAGGAGTTCGAGCTTCGCCCGGACTTCGGCGGCTTGGGGAACGTCGAGGTCGCGGTAGAAGGCGAGTACCTGGAGCCAGTGCCGTCGGGCCTCGTCGTGCTCGCCCAGCTCGGCGTGGACGTCGCCGATGCCGGCATGGGCGTGCGTCAGCTGCTCGCGGTGGTCTGCCTCGGTGGCGACGGCCAGCGCGTCGCCGTAACCGCGGAAGGCCTCGGCGTGGCGCCCCGCGGCCGCGTGGGTGGCGCCCAACGCGTTGAGCGCCTCGGAGATCAGTTCCGTGTCACCGATGGCACGAGCGAGCGTCGCCGCTTCCTCATGGTGGCGCAAGGCCTGTTCGCCGTCACCCCGTCGCCGGTACACCACCCCGAGAACCCTCAGGCAATCCGCTTCCTGCGTGCGGAAACCCGCTGCCCTGGCCAGCGCCAAGCCGCGCTGGGCGTGGTCGAAGGCATCGTCGTCGTGTCCGATGTGGAGATACATCTTGGCCAGGAGATTGACCGCGTTGCACTCGATGTGTTCGTCGTGATTCTCTTGGCACAGGGCGAAAGCCACGTCGAGATGCTGTCTGGCTTCTTCGGGAAGGCCGAGGCTCAGCAGGTTCTGGGCATGGTTGATCCTGACCGCGCAGTGCAGGTACCAGCTCTCCTCCGGGTCGGTCAGCGCGAGTGCCAGCTCGAACCTGCGCCGGGCCTCTTCCAGCTCACCCTTCTTCCCGTACACACAGCCGAGAAAACTCAGCGTCGCGGCCTGGAACCCCTGCACCCCGGTGCGCTGGAACGCGGCCATCGCCCACTCGAGATGGTCGATCGCTTCGCGGTCCCGGCCCCTGCGTGACATCGTGACACCGAGTGCGCGTCGCGCCCTCGCTTCCGCGCGTTCGTCTTTCAGATCGCGGGCGGCTTCGACCGTGCGAGTGTGCAGTGCCACGGCATCGTCGTAGTAACCGCCGGTGTCGAGGTATCGCCACACGGTCTCCGACAGGTGGATCACGGCCGTCGGTCCGCCGTGCGCGCAGACCTCCAGCAGGTTGGCCCGCTCGGCGTCGAGCCAGCGCCACGCGTGGTCGTAGGTCGAGAACAGCGGCACTTCCCCGTGGGGTGCCGGCGCCTTCGGCCTTGGGGCGTAGTCGTCCCGCGCGATGACGTCCATCGCGGCCGAGGCCGTGGACAGGTAGTGGTCGAGCAGCCTGCTCAGCGTGGCCGCGCGTTCGTCGGCGCTGTCGGTGGATTCGGCGAGTTCGGCGGCGTACGCGCGCAGCAGGTCGTGGGAACGGTAGCGGCCGTCGGAAGACTGATCGACGAGATGGGCCCTGCGCAGCACGTCCAACGCGCGGCGCGTCTCCCGAAGCCCGGTGCCGGCGAGGGCGGCCGCCGCGTGGTCGTCCGTGTCGTGCCCAGGGTGCAGGCCGAGCAACCGGAACATCCTGGCCGCCGCCGCGTCCAGCTTCCGGTACGACCACGAGAACACGGCGCGCACGGCGGTCTGCGGATCACCGTCGACGTCCAGGAGATCGAGGGCGTCCTGCTGGCGGGAAAGCTCGTCGACGAATTCGCCGAGGCCGCGAGCGGGCCGTGACCGGATCAGCTCGGCGGCGATCCGCAAGGCCAAGGGCAGCCGAGCGCACCGTTCCACCAGCGCGGCGGCCGCTTCCGGCTCGGTGTCCACCCGGTCGGTGAGCAGTTCGCGGAGCAGAACGCGGGCGTCCTCGCTCGGCAGCCGATCGAGATCGAGCCGGTGGGCACCCTCGCGGGCGACGAGACCGGCCAACGCGTCCCGGCTGGTCGCCACCACGAAACAGGACGGGCTACCGGGCAACAGGGGACGCACCTGCTCGACCGTGCGGGCGTTGTCGAGCACGATCAACATCCGGCGCCGGGCGACGAGGGTGCGAAACCGCGCGGCGCGTTCGGCGAGGTCCTGCGGAATCGCCGCACCGTCCAAGTCCAGCGCGCGCAGGAAGCCCGCCAGCGCGTCTTCCGGCGAGACCGGCTGGTCGGGGCCATAGCCCCGGAGATCGACGTACAGCTGGCCGTCGGGGAACCGATCCCGCACCCGGTGTGCCCATCGCACGGCCAGCGCCGTCTTGCCCACTCCGGCGGTTCCGGCGACAGCCGAGATCACCGCGGGCTCTCCGGTGGCGAGGAGGCCGTCGAGCTCCGCGAGCTCGGCGTCCCTGCCCACGAATCCGCGCACGTCCACCGGTAGCTGAGCGGGAACGGTCGCGGGCGGGGCCTTCTCGTCCGGGTCCAAGGTCTCTCCCGCGAGCATGCGCTGGTGCAGCTCACGCAACTCGGGCCCCGGGTCCACGCCGAGTTCTTCGACGAGCGTGTCCCGTGCCGTGCGATACGCCCGCAGCGCTTCGGCTTGCTGCCCGGCGCGGTACAGGGCGGTCATGAGCAGGCCGTGCAGCCGCTCACGGACCGGATACCGGCGCACCAGATCCGTCAGCTCGCCGATGATCGCCGCGTTCAGCCCGCAGGCGAGTTCGGCCTGGTAGAGCGTCTCCAGCGCGACCGACCTGAGTTCGGCGAGCCGCTGCGCCCAGTCGGCGAGCAACGGGACGTCCACGTCGCGGAACGGGTCGCCGTGCCACAGGCCCAGCGCCCCGCGCAGGACGTCGACCGCCCGCTGTGGATCGTCGTCCGCGACTTCTCGCGCTTCCTCGAACAGCGAGGCGAACCGCTCCGAGTCCAGCTCACCCGGGAGCACCCGCAGCCGGTAGCCCGCCTCGCCGAACGACAGCCGATCCGGCTCGGCGAGCACACCCCGGAGCCGGTGAACGTGTAATTGCAGCCTCTGCGCGTGCCGCGGGTCCCGCCGGTCGCCCCACAACGCACCGGTCAGCACGTCCACCGGCACCGGCTGGTTCGCCCGCGCGAGCAGCACACCGAGCAGGATGCCCTGCAACCGTCCCGCCGGCGCCTCGTCCCGCCCGTCGAGCCGGACCCTCAGCGGACCCAGTACCTGAAACTCCACCGCACCCTCCCCGCCGCCCGCTCACCACCAGTTTGGCCTACGGGTACGCGCCGGCTCGACCGGTCCATCGCCCGAATCGTTGTGGCACATCCACTACCGTACGGTTCTCCGTTCAAGGTGACCGGGACGACCACCCAGGGGGACAGATGAGCGAGACGTTGGACGAGGCCGTCGCGGGCATCATGGCGCGGGTCAGTACGACGATCGCCGAGGGTGACAGCATGTTCGCGGGCAACAACACCGGGCACTACATGAGCGTGTCGAGGGATGCGTTGCGTGCGGTGCTCGCCGCGTTGCGGGTCACGGGGCGGCCGGAACCGAAGCGGGTGCTGGATTTCGGGTGTGGTTATGGCCGGGTGATGCGCTCGCTGCGTGCCGCTTTCCCGGCGGCGGAGCTGATCGCGTGCGACATGGACCCGGCGGCGCTGGCCGGTTGCGCGGAGGCGTTCGGCGCGCGGGCGGTGCTCGGTGCCCCGGACGTCGACGACATCGAGCAGGTGACCGATGTGGACCTGCTGTGGTGCGGTTCGGTGCTGACTCATCTCGACGCCCCGGACTGGGGCCCGCTGCTGCGCTACTTCTCGCGCGCGCTGGCTCCGGGCGGGGTCGCGGTGGTCACCACGCACGGCCG
Source organism: Amycolatopsis sp. NPDC049868 (assembly GCF_044461365.1). Classification (NCBI taxonomy): domain Bacteria; kingdom Bacillati; phylum Actinomycetota; class Actinomycetes; order Pseudonocardiales; family Pseudonocardiaceae; genus Amycolatopsis; species Amycolatopsis sp. NPDC049868. The sequence continues at coordinate 243,331 of NZ_JBITKV010000005.1, forward strand.
CCGGATGGCGATACGCGCCGAGGCGGGCAAGGACTACGGGCTGGACGCTCGTGCCACCGACCGCATGCTCGCCGCGTACAAGGCTTGCGGTTTCGGCTACAACGACTACGCGGGCAACGACGGGTACGGCATCTCGGTCAGCTCGCCCGGCTGGGCGGTGCAGCGCGCGCTGGAGGCGCCCGGCCTGCGTCTCGCCGGGTACGACGAGGCCGCGTGGGATCGCCATCAGGATGTGATGGTGCTGGTGAAGGACGCCGACGCGGTACTGAAGTCCGCCCTGTAGACCCATACGTTCAGCGCGTGAAGGCCCCCTTCCCTCGGCTCAGCCGAGGGAAGGGGGCCTTCACGCGCTGCTGCTGTGACTGCTGCTGCAGGTGTGGCGATCCGCGAGTACATGAAGGCCCCCTTCCTGTACCTAGGCGCAAGGAAGGGGGCCTTCATGTACTTGGGAAGGAGGCCTTCACGCGCTATGGCGTCGTCGTATGCGGCTGGTGAGCGGACCTTCTTGCGGGACAACGACAATTGCGGCTTTACATACCCTACCGGGGTAATGTTAGTGTGGCGGCGTGACGGCGAACGGATCGCCGCGGGACAACTTGTCGAACCGAAGGGTGAGAGCTGATGGACACCACCGTGTACACGGTCAAGGGCATGACCTGCTCGGGCTGCATGAACAAGGTGACGACGGCGGTGAACGGTGTCGTCGGGGTCAGCGAGGTGGACGCGGACATCGCGACCGGCGAAGTGACCGTCGTGAGCGAGGGGCCGGTCGACACGCAACTGGTGCGCTCCGCGGTCAAAGAGGCCGGCTACGAGGTGGTCGGCTGACGGCGATGGCCGAGAATGGAGCTGAACCGGCCGTTGTCATCAAGGTCGTGGACAACGGGCCTTATCAGGTGAAAGGGCCGGTCCGGCTCGTCGACCACGACGGTGCGGAATACGAGCTGACCGGCCGCACCCAATTGCTGTGCCGGTGCGGCAATTCGGCGAAGAAACCGTTCTGCGACGGAGCCCATGTCCGGACCGGGTTCACGGCGACCAGGGCGGAATGAGAAGCGGGCGGGTGACGTGAGGTCACCCGCCCGCTCGTTGTGCTGAAGGAGTCAGGAACGCACCAGGCGCGCGATCGCTTCGGAGGCTTCCCGGATCTTCCTGTCCGCCTCGGGGCCGCCTTTCGCGGCGGCTTCGACGACGCAGCCCGCCATGTGCCGTTCGAGGAGTTCGAGAGAGAACGATTGCAAGGCGCGGGTCGCCGCGGAGACCTGGGTGAGGACGTCGATGCAGTACTTGTCCTCCTCGACCATCTTCTGCAGGCCCCGGATCTGCCCCTCGACGCGTCGCAGGCGTTTGAGCTGGCGCTCCTTGTCGTCGCCCTGATCGGCCACGCTCACTCCTCGAGTCGGGATTTCGCGTACGCGTCAATCATGCCCGTCCAGGGGCGGTGCGTCGAAGGCGGCTTCCGTGCGAGCGGGCGGTGACATACGCCACTGGGGTATACGTGTTGCCCTACCCCCCTAGGGTATGTAGAGTCCTCGTCAGGAGGTCGAGATGCACGGATACACGCAAGGCAAGGACGAATACCTGACCCGGCTGCGGCGGATCGAAGGACAGATCCGGGGCCTGCAGCGAATGGTCGAAGAGGACAAGTACTGCATCGACATCCTCACGCAGGTGTCCGCGGCCACCAAGGCGTTGCAGTCGGTGTCGCTGGGGTTGATGGACGAACACCTCAGGCACTGCGTGTCCGACGCCATCGCCAAGGGCGGCGACGAAGCCGACGAGAAGATCAAAGAGGCCAGCGACGTCATCGCCCGCCTCGTCCGTTCCTGAACCAACGCAACGAATCCGGAGGAGAAGAGCCATGAGCGAGACCACCTACACCGTCACCGGTATGACCTGCGACCACTGCGTCCGTTCCGTCACCGAAGAGGTCGGCAAGATCGCCGGCGTCACCGGCGTCCGCGTGGATCTGCCCACCGGCGCGGTGACCGTGACCGGCTCCCAGGAACCCGCGGTCGCGGATGTGCGCGCCGCCGTCGAAGAAGCCGGATACGAGCTGACCGCCTGATCCGCGGTTCGCTCCCGATCGCGGGCCACGGCCCGCACTAAGGACTTCACGATGAACACAGTTGCGAAGCTCTCCGCCTACGGTGTGGCGCTTGCCCTGGTCGCCGGTGGCGCCTGGGCCGCAGGCACCGCTGTCGGTCCTTTCGCCGGCGCTGCCGGCCTTCCCGGCGGCGAGGACGCCGGGCATGGGGACGCTCACAGCGGCACCGTCGCGGAGGCGGCGCCGACCGACGAGCCCGGCGGGCTCGCGTCGTCCAGGGGCGGCTACACCCTCACGCCCACCACCACGACGCTCACGCCGGGGACGAACCAGCCCTTCTCCTTCAAGATTCTCGGCCCCGACGGCGCACCGGTCACCGCGTACGACGTCGAACACGAAAAGCGGATGCACCTGATCGTCGTCCGCCGCGACACCGCCGGTTTCCAGCACGTGCATCCCGAACTCGCGCCCGACGGCGTATGGAATGTCCCGTTGGCCCTACCCGAGGCGGGCAGTTACCGCGTCTTCGCGGACTTCAAGCCGACGGGCGGCGCGGCCTCGACACTCGGTGTCGACGTCGCCGCGGCGGGGGAGTTCAAACCCGTCGAGCACCGGCCGTCGCGCGTCGCCGACGTCGACGGCTACCAGGTCCGCCTGGACGGCGAGCTGACGCCGGGCAAGTCGTCGAAGGTGACCTTGACGGTGACCAAGGACGGCCGTGACGTGACCGATCTGCAGCCGTACCTGGGCGCATACGGGCACCTGGTGGCGCTGCGCGGTGGCGACCTCGCCTACCTGCACGTTCACCCGGACGGCGAACCCGGAGACGGTCGTACGAAGCCCGGCCCCACGGTGACCCTCTTCGCGGAAGTCCCCTCGGCGGGGACGTACCGGCTGTTCCTCGACTTCCAGCACCAGGGCAAGGTCCGCACCGCCGAGTTCACCGTCGCCACCGCGGGCACACCTGCCCCGGCCCCTTCAACGCCCCAGAACCAGACCCCACCCCCGGCGGCCGATGACGGCCACGGCGGACACGGCTGACCGCGAGCCGGAAAGGAGTGACCACGATGACTTCCGATCTGGACCAGGCCACGACGGCCGAGGTCGAACTCGCGATCACCGGGATGACCTGCGCGTCGTGCGCGATGCGCATCGAGAAGAAGCTGAACAAGCTGGACGGCGTCACCGCCACGGTCAACTACGCCACGGAGAAGGCGAAGGTCACCTACAGCGGGGACATCGAACCCCAGCGGCTGATCGAGCAGGTGGAGGCGGCCGGTTACGCGGCCGCCCTGCCCGCTCCGCCGAAGCAGGACCAGCCGGACGGGCCCGCCGAGGAGGCCGATCCGATCGCGCCGTTGCGGCAGCGGCTGATCGGCTCCACGGTGCTGTCGGTACCGGTGATCCTGCTGGCGATGGTGCCGGCGTTCCAGTTCACCTACTGGCAGTGGATCTCGCTGACACTGGCCGCACCGGTGCTGGTGTGGGCGGCGTGGCCGTTCCACAAGGCGGCGTGGGCGAATCTGCGGCACGGCGCGGCCACCATGGACACCCTGATCTCGATGGGCACGCTCGCCGCGTTCCTGTGGTCGCTGTACGCGTTGCTGTTCGGCAGCGCGGGAACGCCGGGGATGACGCACGCCTTCGAGCTGACCGTGGAGCGGATGGCCGGAGACGGCAACATCTATCTCGAGGTCGCCGCCGGGGTGACGACGTTCATCCTCGCCGGACGGTACTTCGAGGCGCGGTCCAAGCGACGGGCCGGTGCCGCGTTGCGGGCCTTGCTGGAGCTGGGCGCGAAGGACGTCGCCGTCCTCCGTAATGGCAAGGAAGAGCGGATCCCGGTCGACCAACTCGTCGTCGGGGACCGGTTCGTGGTCCGGCCGGGGGAGAAGATCGCCACCGACGGTGTGATCACCGAAGGCAGCTCCGCCGTCGACGCGAGCATGCTGACCGGCGAGAGCGTCCCCGTCGAGGTGGGTACCGGCGACGCCGTGGTCGGCGCGACGGTCAACGCGGGCGGGCGGCTCGTCGTCCGTGCGACGCGGGTCGGCGCGGACACGCAGCTGGCGCAGATGGCGAAGCTGGTGGAGGACGCGCAGACCGGCAAGGCGCAGGTCCAGCGGCTGGCCGACCGGGTTTCGGGCGTGTTCGTGCCGATCGTGATCGCGCTCGCCGTCGGCACGCTGATGTTCTGGCTCGGCGCCGATGGTTCGGTCGCGGCGGCGTTCACCGCGGCGGTGGCCGTGCTGATCATCGCCTGCCCGTGCGCACTGGGGCTGGCGACGCCGACCGCGCTGCTCGTGGGCACCGGACGGGGCGCGCAGCTCGGGATCCTGATCAAGGGTCCGGAAGTGCTGGAGTCCACCCGATCGGTCGACACGGTCGTCCTCGACAAGACCGGCACCGTGACCACCGGGCAGATGTCGCTGGTGGCGGTCCACGTCGCCGAAGGCGCCGACGAGGAGACGACGCTGCGGTTGGCCGGTGCGCTGGAGAACGCGTCGGAGCACCCGATCGCGCAGGCCATCGCCCGCGCGGCACGGGAGCGGGTGGGCGAGCTGCCCGCCGTCGAGGAGTTCACCAACGTCGAAGGCCTTGGCGTGCAAGGGATCGTCGACGGCAAGGCGGTGCTGGCCGGACGCAGCGCGCTGCTGGAGGAATGGGCGCACCACCTGCCGGCGGACCTCGCCGAGACGAAGGCGGCCGAAGAGAAGGACGGCCGCACCGCGATCGTCGTCGGCTGGGACGGGAAGGCCCGCGCCGTGCTCGTCGTCGCCGACACGGTGAAGCCGACCTCCGCCGAAGCCATCACGCAGCTGCGGGCGCTCGGCCTGACCCCGGTCCTGCTGACCGGGGACAACGAGGCCGTGGCCCGCGCGGTGGCCGCGGAGGTCGGGATCACCGAGGTGATCGCCGAGGTCCTGCCCAAGGACAAGGTCGACGTGGTCAAGCGGCTGCAGGGTGAGGGCAAGGTGGTCGCGATGGTGGGCGACGGCGTCAACGACGCGGCCGCGCTGGCACAGGCCGACCTCGGCCTGGCCATGGGCACCGGCACGGACGTCGCCATCGAGGCGTCGGATCTCACCCTCGTCCGCGGTGATCTCCGGGCGGCGGTGGACGCGATCCGGCTCTCGCGGCGGACGCTGCGCACCATCAAGGGCAACCTGTTCTGGGCCTTCGCCTACAACGTCGCGGCGCTGCCACTGGCCGCGGCCGGCCTGCTCAACCCGATGATCGCCGGCGCCGCGATGGCGTTCAGCTCGGTCTTCGTGGTCACGAACAGCCTGCGGCTCAAGGGATTCCGCAGCACGGCGAGCTGACCCTCGCTCGAACGAGGCGCTCGCGCGGCACTTCCGGTGCCGTGCGGGCGCCTCTTTTGCTTGCGCCGGGCCTGGTTCCGCACGCGGCCATCTGCGATCGTGTCGCGAAAGCCACATTAGGGACAAAAAAACAACCCCAAAATGGGTTTGCGCAACACCCACAAATACAATCAAGCCGCC
>NZ_JBITKV010000005.1:248889-459374 GCF_044461365.1 Amycolatopsis sp. NPDC049868
CGGGCCCCGCGGGCGCCCCCCCCCCCCCGCGCCCCCCCCCCCCCCCCCCCCCCCCCCCCCCCCCCCCCCCCCCCCCCCCCCCCCCCCCCCCCCACACTCCACCTTTGCCTTGCTCGCGGCGACCTGGTCGAGTGTGGAGGGCCGCTCGGAGCTTAATCAACGGAGGATTGGGGACACTCAACGTCCCCGATCCTCCGTTGATCAGAACCCAGGACGACAAAAAGCCGCCCCCGGTGCGAAAGCACCAGGGGCGGCTCGGATCCGTCGTGAACTCAGTGGTGGTAGGCGTGCACGACCGCGTGCCCGGCGCCGCGGCCGATGAGCCACTTGTTGACCGGGGTGGTGAGCACGAACGCCACGGCGAGGGCGAAGGCGAGCGCGCCCCAGAACAGCACGCTGCCGAGGCCCGCCTCCATCGCGCCGGGGACGACGAGCATCACCGCGTTGTCGATGATCTCCATGACGATGATCGAGACGGTGTCGGCGGCGAGGGCGACCTTGAGGGCCTGCTTGAAGCCGACGCCCGCGCGCAGGACGCCGCGCATCGTCAGGGCGTAGCCGAAGACGAACGCCAGAGCGACGGCGAGCACGATGGTGGCGAGGTTGCCCCAGCCCAGCGCCGTGCCGATCACCATGCCGAGCACTTCGCCGATGGCGCAGCCGGTGAGGCAGTGCAGGGTGGCCGATGCCGCCATCCCCCAGGAGACCTTGCCCGGCTGATGGTGTTCGTGGCCGCCGTTGCCCGCATGCCCACCGTGGTCACCGTGGTGCTCGTGTTCGTGGTGCGAGTGGTCGTGCTCAACGGACATGGTCGTGTTTCTCCTTTGTGGACTGCTCGGCAGGCGCGGGTTCGAGTCCTGCGACGAGATTGAACGAACCGGTGAGCAGGTTGAGGGACACCAGCCCCACCGTGTCGGCGATGAGCTGATCGCTCCAGCCGTTTTCCCGCAACTCGGCGATGTCCTCGTCGCCGATCGAAGCCGGTTCGGCGAGGACCCGCACGGCATACGCGATCAGCGCGGCCTCGCGCCGGTCGGTGGAGGTGCCCTGCCGGGCCAGCGCGATGTCGTTGTCGCTGAGCCCGGCGGCCTGCGCGGCCCGGGTGTGCGCCTGCAGGCACAGTGCGCAACCGATCCATTCCTGCAGGGCGAGCGAGATCTTTTCGCTGAGGGCCCGGGGAAGCTTGACCCGCTTCATGGCCCGCGAGAAGTCGAGGTAGCCCTGAAGGAGGGCGGGGGAGTTGGCCATCGCGGAGACCATGGGGCCGGCCGAGCCACGGCGTTCGACGATGTCGCCGAGCAGCTCGGCGGACTTCGACGGCGCGTTGGCCGGATCAAGCGACTGAAGACGCTGCACGGCTCCTCCTCCTGTCGGTCGCAGGAACCTTATACCTGTAGGGGGTATCTGTCCAATGGCTCATTCGGGCCTTCGTTGTTCTACGTGACGACTCTTTGTCGTGCAACGGATTTGTCGGCAAATGGCGGCTGTGATGATCGCTACACCAATACCCCTTGGGGGTACTTGTGCGACGACGTGGATCGGTCTACCTTCAGTTCCGCAATACCCCCTAGGGGTACCGAATCCGGAAAGGACGGACGTCATGACGGAGACATCTCCCGACCCACGGCGGTGGTGGGCGCTGGGACTCATCGCGCTGGCCCAGTTCATGGTCATCATGGACACCTCGATCATCGGTGTCGCCTTACCGGCGATGCAGCAGGACCTCGGGTTCTCCCCGGGTGATCTGTCGTGGGTGTTCAACGCCTACGTCATCGCGTTGGCCGGGTTGCTGCTGCTCGGCGGACGCCTCTCGGACCTGTTCGGCGCGCGGAGGATGTTCACCGCCGGCTGGGTCGTCACCCTCGGCGGTTCCGTGGTCGCCGCGGTCGCGGGAACCGCGTGGGTCGAACTGCTCGGCCGGGTACTGCAAGGCGCGGGCGCGGCACTGATCGCGCCGTCCGCGCTGACCCTGCTGATGATGCTGTTCGGCGCACGTCCGCGTGAGCTGACCAAGGCGCTCGCGCTCTACGGTGCGGCCGCTCCCGCCGGTGGCACCGCGGGCGTGTTCCTGGGCGGCGTGATCACCGAGTGGCTGTCGTGGCCATGGATCTTCTGGCTCTATGTCCCGATTTCACTGGTCGCGATCGTGGCGACCGGCAAGCTGATGCCGTCCGCCCCGGCCCGGCGTGGCTCGGTCGACCTGGCGGGTGCGGTCGCGGCGACCGCGGGCCTCGGCCTGACCGTGTTCGGTGTCGTGCGGGCACCGGAAGCGGGCTGGGGTTCGGCGGGCACCTGGGGTGCACTGCTGGGTGGAGTCGTTCTGCTGGCGGTGTTCGTGGCGATCCAGCGGAAGCGCGAGGTGCCGTTGGTGCGGCTGGGGATCTTCCGGACGCCGAACCTCGGCGGCGCGAACCTGGCGCAGTTCCTGCTCGGGGCGGCGTGGATCCCGATGTGGTACTTCCTCAACCTGTACCTGCAGCAGGTCCTGGGTTACGGAGCGTTCGCCAGTGGTGCCGCGCTGCTGCCGATGACCGTGCTGATCGTGGTGCTGATGGTCGCGGTCGCGCCCCGGCTGATCGGCCGGTTCGGGCCGAAGAAGATGATCATCGGGGGCCTGTGGGCGCTCGCCGCGGGTCTGGTGTGGCTGTCGTTCGTGAGCCCGACGGGCAACTTCGTGGTCGATGTCCTGCCCGCGTCGCTGGTCGCCGCGCTCGGTCAGGCGCTGGCGTTCATCCCGTCGCTGGGTACCGCCATTTCCAGTGCGAAACCGGAGGAAGGCGGGCTCGCGTCGGGGATCGTGAACACCTCGTACCAGATCGGATCGGCGCTCGGTCTGGCCGCGATGACCGCGGTCGGCGTGTCGGCGGGCGCGGGGCGGATCGGTGACCCGGTCGCGCTGACCGGCGGGTACTCGGCCGCGTTCCTCGGGGCCGCGGGGATCGCGATCGCCGGTGGCTTCCTGGCCATGGCGACCCTGCGCACACCGAAGCCCGAGCCGAGTGTGGCCGGCGGAGGTGACCCGGCGGTGCTGCGATGACCGGCTGTATCCCCGTGTGGAGGGCGAGACCTATCCAGGTCCGCCCTCCACACGGGGTTCAGCAGAAGGCCAGGCTGAACGCCCCCATGAGGGCGACGGCCACGACCGCGGGGGCGGTCAAACAGGCGGCACCGCCGATGATGCCGGTCAACCCGGAGCGCAAGGGCAACCGGCGGCTGTCGTCGAGCCGGCTGATCCGGAGGGAGGTGTCGCCACCCGACATCGCGAGCGCTTTTCTAGGGCCACCCGTGGTGCCGATGGTGAGCAGCGCCGACCGCACCGGACCGGCTCCGCATTCCGCGGCCGCCGTCCGGTCGGCGGCCAGCTCGACGAACAGGCTGATCGCCTTCGGCAGCTCGCGCATGAGCGGGACGAAGCGGAGCGTCCGGCCGAGCACGTCGGCACAGCCGGTGAGCAGGTGATGACGGCTCCGGACGTGAGCGCTCTCGTGGGCGAACACCGCTCGCAGTTCGGCGGGGGTGAGCCGGGCCCGCAACCCGTCGCTCGCGACGATCACGGCCCGGCGTCCGCCCAGGCTGTAGGCGATCGGATGCTCATGCGGCAGCCACAAGGTCCGGACGCGATCCGACGGCCGGCATCCGGCCAACCGCAGCGCGTCGAGATGGCGTCGATGCAACTGGTTGCGGCGCTGCCGGCGCCTGATCGACGACGAGAGCAGCCGGATGAGCGCGAACGTCAGCAGGACTCCGGCCGTACCGCCGACCACGAGGTCGAGGGACGGTATCCCGTCGTGACTCATCGTGGCCAGGCAAGCGTCGATCAAGCGGGTGATCTGATCCGCGGGGCCGTGGCCGGGCAACGCGAGCAGGAGGACGCCGCCGACCGTGCCTGCCAGCAGGCCGATCGCGGTCATGAGCCACCAGGTGATCGCCGCCGCCGGGCTGCCCTGTGGCGTCCCGAACCTCGCCAGGACCGGTGGGGAGCACCAGCCGACGAGCAGGACGCCGAAGAGCAGCGCGGCGGCGGGGATCACCGCTTTCGCTGCTTTCGGCGCAAGGCGCGGCGCAGGATGTCCGACTCCTCCTCGGAGACCGACTGGGCGAAGTGCAGGAGTACCGATTCCGGGTCGCTCGCCGAATCGAGTACGTCCCGGAGGGCCTGAGCGGTGGACTCCTCGCGGGTGGTGATCGCCCGGTAACGGTACGCGCGGCCTTCCATTTCCCGGACGACCCACTCCTTGCGATACAGGTTGTCCAGCACGGTCATGACCGTGGTGTACGCCAGCTCGCGTTCCTTGGCGATCTCCACGAGAACCTCGCGGACCAGCATGGGTTCGGAACCGCGCCACAGCACGTCCATCACCGTGGCTTCGAGCTCGCCCAACCGACGCATGACACCTCCTGCCAGGGAGGATACCGCCCTGGCCCGGTCAGCCGACTATGCGCCTCGCGCCCATCAGGTGCCCGTCACCCTTCATCGAGCGCACGTCGACGAGCTGTCCTTCGGTCGGAGCGTCGACCATCTTCCCGCTGCCCACGAACATGCCGACGTGGTGGATGGCACCGGGATTGCCGGTCCCGTCGTCATAGAACAGCAGGTCGCCCGGCTGCAACTGGTCGAGCGAGACCGGTTTCCCGGCCGTGTACTGCTGACGGCTGGTGCGAGGAATGGAGACGCCCGCCTGGCGGTAGGCCCAGGAGGTCAACCCGGAACAGTCGAACTCGGCGGGGCCGGTGGCGCCCCATTCGTATTCGGAGCCCCGTTTGGACAGTGCGGCTTGCAGTGCGTCGTTCGCCGCTCCGGGCGGGCCGAGATAAGAGCCACTGTCCTGGACCTTGCCCAGTTTGGCCTTGTCCTGCGCCGGAAGCGCCCCGAGCGCTTGACGAACCTGTTTGATCTGCCGGTCGAGGTCGTTCTTCCGGCTGGTGACCTGGTCCACCGCCCACTGCGCGGCCGCTGTCGCCTCGCTCGCCCGCTTCTGGGCTTCCGCCGCCTGTGCTCGCCCCTTGGCGGCCCGATCGAGCACGGTCCTCAGCCCGGCGAGCGCGTCCGCTTTCTGCCCGGACAACAGGGAGATCGCCGCGGACTTCTGCAGGAACTCCGTCCGGCTGCCGCTGTCGAGCAAGGCCGCGAGCTGATTGACCGAAGACGCTCCCTGGAAGTTCGCGGCGACGAGCTTGTCGACCTCGCCCCGGAACTTCGTGATGGAGCCCTCCGCGTCCGCCAATTCCTTGCCGGCGGCCGCGAGATCGGCATCGGCCTTGGCGCTCGTGGCCTTCCGTGCGGCCAGGTCGTCTTGGGCGGCGGAGAAATCCTCCTCGGCCTTGGCGGCCTCCGCGCCGAGGCGCTGGTAGCGGGACATCGGATCCTGTGCCTCGGCGGGTGGCGGCGCCGGCTGAGCGCTCGCGGGGACCGTGCTCAATCCGAGCGGGAGAACGACGGCGGCGGTCAGGACGCGCAGTGAAGCCGTACGGCGTCGGTGCGGTGTCACGGGTGCTGGATCTCCTGTCGTGTTTCGAGCTGGTCGTGGACCGCCCCGAGGGCCCGCGGGTCACCGTAAGGTAACGAGCCGCGCTTGTCCACTACTTCGCTTAGTACTAGTGACGATCGCTACTGCTTGCGCCGATACAGGCTCACCAAGGTCGGTTCGCGCGAAACTTCGGTGAGCCGGGCACGGTGCACCCGGCGTAGTCCGGCCATTTCGGCGATCAGGTCGAGCTCGTCGGCGATGTGGACGTGCGCGCCGTGCCGAGGTTCGGCTCGCTCGGGCGGCACTTCGACGAGAATGATGCCGTCCGGTGTGACGTGTTCGGCGACGTCGCGCAGCAAGCGAATCCGAGAGCGCAGACTTTCCCTGTCGGCCAAGGAATCCGGGCTCAACAGGATCGAGTCGAAGTAGGTTCCCGCGGGCAGGGTGATATCGAGATCGTCCACATTGGTCGCGACGGTCGCCATGAACCCCGCATCCGCGAGAGACGCCTTCATGTCTTCGTCCGCCGCGCCGATATGCAGGACGCGAGGCTCTTGCGTCCACGAGCGCAGGAGCTGCGCGAGGTGGCTTCGGGCCGGCGTGACGATCCGGAGCGCATGACGCGACATCGATCACCTGTCGTCCGAGTCGAAAGGGGAGGCGGCAAGTAGTACTAGGCATGATAGTAGCCAACGTCGAGGGATCCCGTCGAGACCCGGCGGGCGGCCGCCGGGCGCGGAAAGCGCCCGGCGGCAATGAATCAGCCCTGCGGGAGCAGCCCCTGCATCTCGCGGATCTCGGCTTCCTGCGCGTCGATGATCTTCTGGGCAAGCGCCTTGGCTTCGGCGTTGGACCCCTTGGCGAGTTCGGTCTTCGCCATGTCGACCGCGCCCTGGTGGTGCCTGATCATCATGCCGAGCCACATCTTGTCGAAGTCGGCACCCTTGGCCTGTCCGAGTTCCTTCATCTCGGCCTCCGTCATCATGCCGGACATGGACCCGTGGTCCATGGGCATACCCGAGCTCGCCGCCGGTCCGGCGCCCCAGGCGGCCAACCAGTTCTTCATCTGCTGGATTTCCGGATCCTGAGCCTTCTCGATGCGGCTCGCGAGGTCGATGACCTGGGGGTTCGTGCTGCGCGACGGCACCAGTCCGGACATGTCCAGTGCCTGGCCGTGGTGTTCGATCATCTGCTGGGCGAACGCGATGTCGTCCGCGTTCTGGCCGGCCTGCTGGCCCGCCGGCGGATCATGGTCCATTCCGGACATTCCGGTGTCGTTGCCGCTACAGCCCGCGAGACCGAGCGCGGCGACCATGGCGACACCACTGACGATCAGTGATTTGCGCATGCTGAATACATCCTTGTTCGTTTGCTGAAATGGGTGTGATCGACGAGGAAATCCGTCCATCACACGCGCAACACGCACAAGGAGTTCAAAATCAGCCTGCCGGGCCGGTCCGGAGGTCTGGACGGTGGCGGCGGTGCCCGGGGACCGGCGGGCTCGGTCGCCCCGCGCACCGGATGGGCGCGGCGTGACCGGAAAAGCAGTCCCAGCCCGGCGAGCAGGGCGCCGATCGCACCGAGCACGGCGAGGCACAGGTGCAGGAAGCCGTGGTCGTCGTGCGGCGAGGTGGGATGGTCGCCGTCCTGCTCGGTGGCGGCGGTTCCTTCACCGTGTCCGACGACGGCGACCTGCGCCGCCGGAGACATTTCCGGCATACCCGCCGACGTCGTCAAGTGGTGCATCGCCATGAGGCAAAAGGCGAGCACACCCAGCAGGAAGACCCGCTGGGTCCTGCCGAGCGCGCTCGCCGTCATGGCCCGAGGTTACCTGTCCGCTTCGGTGTCACGGCTTTCACGCCGCCACCGGGGTGAGGCGTTCGGCTTTGTCGAGCGCGCGCAGGCACCAGGCGCAACCGGCGCCGATCAAGGCGAGGACGGCCCATGGTGCCGCTGGTGCACCGGCATTTCTCGCGATGTCCAACGCGGTTCCGGTGAGCAGGTTGCCCAGCAGGATGCCCACGCCGACCACGGTGTTGTAAAGCCCATAGTGGGTCGCGACCAGCTTGCCCTCGGAAAGGGTGACGATCGTGTCCATTTCGAACGGGAACACCACGATGGTCCCCAGTGCCAGCAGGGCGGCCGAGAGAATCAGCGATGCCCAGCTCAACGCCGCCGTCGCGGCCACGGTGAGCATGGGCGGGAGAAACGCCGCTCCCATGAGCAGGAGACCGAAGGCGAGACATTTCCCGGATCCCCACCGCCGCCTGCACCACGCGGTGATCCGCAGCTGACCGGCGATCGCCAGCCCGCCGGACACCGCGAACAGCAGTGCCACCAGTGTGGTTCCGGCCACGCCGGGACCGGCGACCCGGCGAGCCTCCAGGGGAAGGGCGAGATAGACCTGGAACGACAGGACGTACGAGCCGATCATCGCGAGCGAGAACAGCACGAACGAGCGGTTGCCGAACGCGGTCGCCCAGTCCTGCCGGATCGAGGTACGTGCGGCCGGATCGCCCTTGGCGCGCGAGCGTGGCGGCAGGGACCGGATCTGCAGCACGGTCAGGACCGCGAACACCGCGGCCGCGACGAGGCAGGTCACCTGGAAGGCGAAGCTCGTCAGCACCAGCCCGACGACCGGGCCCAGCAGGATGCCCGCCTGGTAGAACACGTTGAACAAGGCGAAGGCTTCGACCCGCCGCTCCTCACCGGCGTCTTCGGCGAGGTAGGCCCGCACGGCCGGGTTGAACAACGCACCCGCGAAGCCGGTGGCCGCCGAGGCGATGATCAGCGCCGGAACCGAATCGACCAGGCCGAGCAGGGCGAACCCGCCGGTCCGGAGCGCGCATCCGGCGACGATCAGCGGTTTGTAGCCGAGCCTGTCGGCCAGGGTGCCGCCGATCAGGAACATGCCCTGCTGGGAGAAGTTCCGCACGCCCAGGATGAGCCCCACCGCCCAGCCCGCCAGTGCCAGATCGGCCGACAGATGGCCGGCGAGATAGGGCATCAGCATGTAGAAGCCCAGATTGATGGTGAACTGGTTCAGCATCAACAGCTGGGAAGGCCGGTCGAACGACCTGAACTTGACGGCCAGATCCTTCACGCCCGCACCTCGGACGGGTCGATGACGTGCGCGCACCGTGTCCACCGCTCGACGACCTGTTCGGCGGGATCGTCGACGACGTCCGGTTCGGCCGCGGGGGTATGGCCGAGCAAGCCGTTCGCCGCGCAGTAGTCGTCGTTGTAGACGGTGTCGAAGTAGCGGTGGGGGCCGTCGGGGAAGATCGTGACGATCCGGGTGTCCGCCGCTTCCGTCCTCGCCAGCCAGCCGGCCACGAGTGCGACCGCTCCGACGCTCCACCCGCCGGTCGCGTGGTGCGACGAGGCGAGCCGGCGGCAGGTCCACACCGCCTCGGCCGGGGCGACCCAATGGACTTCGTCGAAACCGCCGTAGTCCACATTGCGCGGATAGATACTCGAACCGAGTCCGCGCATCAACCGGGGGCGTGCGGACTGCCCGAAGATCGTGGAACCGATGGTGTCGACGCCGACCACCTTCAGCCGCGGATAGTGCTCGCGCAGGACCCGCGAGACACCGGCCGAATGCCCGCCGGTGCCCACCGAGCACACCAGGACGTCGACGCGGTCGAGCTGATCAACCAGCTCCAGCGCGAGCGGTTCGTAGGCGGCCACGTTGTCCGGGTTGTTGTACTGGTCGGGGCAGTACGCCTCGGGTTCCTCGGTCAGGAGCTGCCGCACGCGGTCCCGCCTGGCCTGCTGCCAGCCGCCGGTCGGATGCGGGGCGGTGACGAGCTCGACACGGGCGCCGTGTGCGGCCAGCATCCGGTGCACGATCGGTTCGAGGCCTGGGTCGGTGACCACGGTGACCGGGTGGCCGTAGACGATTCCGGCGAGGGCGAGGCCGAGCCCCAGCGTGCCACTGGTCGACTCCACGATCCGCGCACCCGGAGCCAGGTCGCCCCGCTCGCGGGCGCGGGCGATCATGTGCAAGGCAGGGCGATCTTTCATCCCGCCGGGATTGAATCCTTCGAGCTTCGCCCAGAAGCCGCGGTCCGGCGCCGCCGGCTCGTCGATCCACAGCACCGGGGTGTTGCCGACCGCGCTGGCCGGATTCCGGCCGTGTGTGACGGTCCGTTGGCCGGGGAGTGTGGTCCCGGACATGGTCGAGCCGTTGGCGGACAAGGGAGTCCTCATCGAGATCTCTTTCGGTGAGTCGTCGCGAGGATGCGACGGTCGAATGGAACGTGGGCGGCCGGGTCGTCCGGACCGATCACGTTCGCGCGACAGAGATCTCGATGAGCAAAGCGCGTCCGGCTGTGCACGGATCCCGCCCCGGGCTCTCCTGGCCGGGAGAATGAGCCGGTGAGCGGAATGATCCGGGGAACGTGTTCTCCGCGGGAATCGGCTGCCACGTCGTATCCGCGGTTCCTCGTGTGCCGCGATGAATCGCGTCCGTGGCCTTGTGCTGCCGGTGTGCGTGGTGCTCGGGCTCACAATCGTCGGCCAGCGGGGCGGGCGTCGCGACGCCGGTGGCGACACGCTCGTCCGCGTGGGGATGCGTTTGCGGGAAACATTGCCCCAGCTGCAGCGCGAGAAGCCACAAGAGCAGAGTGGCGAGCCACAGCATCGGCCCCACTCTGCGACGCGGCGTAGTCGGATAGCCCCTCACAGTCATCGGACCGTATCAGTAAAGATCTTCCGTCTGCCACCTTCAATCGTACTAATCCTGTTAGTAGTCGAGAATTCACTCGATTCCGCGCTCGACTACTACCGGCGGTAGTGGGGATACGAAAAAAGGCGGGTGCGGAGTCATGCGGGACTCCGCACCCGCTGGCGCGCGTCGTCAGGGGGAGGGAGCGACGCGCGCGTCGCGGAACGCCGCGAGGGCGCCCTGGCGGCGCTGATACTAAGTATAATAGTAGTTGGTTGGCAAGGGTGGCGAAGCCGAACACCGATTTGACGACCGGTCTCCGTATCATCGCCGTCGTGACGTGGACGGCCCGCCGGACGGCAGCCGTGCGAGGACGACTCGCACGGTTCGTCGCCGTGCTGGCCGTCCTCGCGGGGGTGGCGTTCGCGGCCGGTTCGCAATGCACCGAAGGCATGGCCATGCCGATGGTGCACGGCATGGGCCACGTGGGCTCATCAACGGAGATGCGAGCCGCCGTCCCTGATGCGGCCGAAAGCGGTGGAACGCTCGACCATCAGGGTCTGGGTGGAACGCTGGCGGCCTGCCTCGCTTTCCTTCTCGTCGTCGTCACGGCCGTCGCGGCGTTGCCACCTTCGCGGTCGCGGGGCCTGGTGACGGCTTTCAGGCGAGTACGCGTCGTGGTGACCCCCGCCGTCTGGTCTCGTACCCCGCGGCTGGAGGAACTCTGCCTTCTGCGCACGTAGGAGAAGTCTGCCCGCACTCACCGGCTTCTCACTACTTTCCTCTCAGGAGGCTTTCGCATGAATCTCGCTGCTGTCCTCATCACCGGCTTGTTCGCCGGCGGTGTGTCCTGTGCCGCCGTCCAAGGTGGACTGCTGACCGGACTGATCACCCGCCAAAAGGCGGCGACCGCCTCATCGGCCCATGCCCGGCCCGTGCGCGAGGTGGATCGGCGGGGGTGGCGCGCCCAGCTCGGTGACGACCTCGCGCCGGTCGGCGGGTTCCTCGCCGGCAAACTGGTTTCGCACACATTGCTCGGCGCGCTACTGGGAGCCGTCGGCGGCGCTGTCGAACTGTCCGTCGGCGCCCGCACCTGGCTTCAGATCGGCGCCGGTCTCTTGATCATCGTCTTCGGGCTGGCGCAGCTCGGCGTGCCCGGCTTCCGCCGGGTGGTCGTCGAACCGCCGATCTCGTGGACGAAGATCGTCCGGAACCGGGCACGGTCGCAGGCCGCGCTGGCTCCGGCACTGCTCGGCCTGGCCACCGTCCTCATTCCGTGCGGCGTGACGTTGTCGGTCGAAGCCCTCGCGCTGACCTCGGGCAGCGCGCTCGCCGGCGCGGCGACGATGGCGGTGTTCGTACTCGGAACCGGACCGTTGTTCGCGATCCTCGGCTACGCCGCCCGCAAGGCCGCGACCGCGTGGCAAGGCAGGCTCGCCATGGTGACCGGGCTCGTGGTGCTGGCGATGGGCTTCTACACCCTCAACGGGGGCTTGGAACTCGCCGGATCGCCGCTGTCCGCGAGCCGTATCGCGCAAGCCGTCGGCGGTTCGGCCGCCGACACCGCGGCCGCGTCCACAGTGGACGGTAAGCAGACCGTGGTGATCACCGCGCGCACCGGTTCCTACAGCCCGGAGAACGTCCAGGCGAAATCCGGGGTGCCCACCACGCTGGTGATCAAGTCGGAAGGGGCGCAGGGTTGCGTGCGCTCGTTCGTCATCCGCGACGAACAGAAGATCCTGCCGGTCAAGGGAGAGACCCGGATCGAGCTGGGTGTCCTGCGGCCTGGGCGGTTGGATTACGCCTGCGGCATGGGCATGTACACCGGCGTCCTCACCATCGTCTGAGTTCCAGGAGCATGTCATGGCATCAACCGAGAAGTTCACCTTTCAGGTCGAGGGTATGCACTGCGGCAGCTGCGCCTTGCTCATCGACGACGCGCTGGAAGATCTCCCCGGCGTGCTGAGCACGCAGACGACCATGAAGAAGGGGGTCAGTATCGTCGAGCTGGACGCGGATCGGAGTAGCGTCGAGGACGTGATCAAGGTGATCGAGGAGCTGGGCTACCGCGCATCTCCACGGCCCTGATCGTCGGCCTGCCCGGGCGTGGCGCCCTCGGATGCCTGCCTGCGCGCTCGTCGCAGCAGCAGGTGGCCGAGCGCCACGCCGAGCACGGCGCCGGCCGTGTTGGCGGCCTGATCGGACAGACTGCAGTACCGGCCGGGGATCAAGGCCTGCACCGGTTCGATGAGCGCGGGAAGCAGGAACGCGAAAAGCAGTATCGGCAGCGCGCGCTCGGTCGCCAGGGTCGCGGCGCAGGTCAGGGGAAGCAGCAGGAGGGCGTTGAGCAGAGTGCCGCCGAGCCCGCCGCCGGAATGCAGGAGCCCGTCGATCAGGTTCGCGTCACCGATGGACAGACAAGGGTGAAACTCGCTGAAGCCCGAGTCTTCACCGGGAGTCAGGGTGAGGGCCAGGGAGGCGGCGAGCAGCACGAGCGTCGTCAGGGTGGCGTTCCTGCCCCAGCCGGTGCGGGCCGCGAGCAGCTTCGCCGACGGCAGGCTGAGCAGGCAGCCGGCGACCAGTGCGACCAGTGTCCAGATCGAAATGGGCACGTGAGTGCCGAAGACCGTCACTGTCGCTCCTTGCTATCGGGTCGATCACCTGTCCTGCTCGTGTCCCCCTCGTTGTCGCGGTGTCGGCCTTCATGGCTTGGAGCAGGCGGACGACCGGTGCCAGATCATCGACTTCCCGGCGACAGATCCGGCAGAACCGAATGTGTCGCTCGAAGCCCGCTCGTTCGGTCTCGTCGAGGATGTCGATCAGGTAAGCGGCGGCTGAGCCGTCGAGGGGGCAGAAGTCGGCCATCGCGCCTCCTCGGGCTCGGTCCGATTATCTACTATAAGACTTAGTAATAGTCGGCGGGTTGGCAATCGGCTTGACGAGTGACGTGGGGGCGGGGAGCGCGTACTGGGTGCTATCACGCTTGGTGGCAGGTGCCTACGTGCCTTCCCGAGTACATGAAGGCCCCCATCCTTGCGCCTAGGTACAGGAAGGGGGCCTTCATGTACCGCAGCTGTCCAATCTGCCTCGTGAGTGGCGATTCGGCTTAGGGGCAACGGCTTCTTGGGTACCTACTGGATTTGGCTGCGGCTTGGACGCGTGGCAGGTCTGTGAAGGCCTCCTTGCCTACCCTGAAGGTAGTGAAGGAGGCCTTCGCGGACTCGGCGATCGCCACGCTCGTCTCAGGCGCTCCAGCAGTCACAGCGGCTGCGCGTGAAGGACCCCTTCCCTCGGCTGAGCCGAGGAAACTCGACCTTCACACCTTCATGTACCTCACCTGTCCGGGAAGTGTCCCTTGTGGACAGTCAGGCGCGCGGTCATTCGCGAGCCGTACCGCGCAGACCCTTGCGCAGTACCGCTGATTCCTCGGGCGACACCGTCGTGGCGAAGTGGAGAAGGACGGCCTCCGGATCACCGGACTCGTCGAGGACTTCCCGTAGCGACTTCGCGGCGGCTTGAGCCCGGCTTTGGGCGGGGTGGTAGACGAACGCCTTCCCGCGGCGTTCGCGTTCCACCCATCGCTTGCGGTGCAGGTTGTCGAGCACGGTCATCACCGTGGTGTAGGCAAGCTTCTTTCCGGTGTCGAGTTGTTCGAGGACGTCGCGGACCTTCAGCGGGATCTCGGCACGCCAGAGGATGTCCATCACCGCACTCTCGAGATCGCCGAGACCGCGCATAAGACCTCCCTGCCGTCCGTCGTGACGCTCCTGCCTTCGCTGTCTACTAGGTGTGACCGTAGCACTCGGCGGGAGGCGTTTCCGCAGGTTCGCCCTGTGCCGGCGGTTATCCGGACAGGCTGGGCAGCCTCAGCCGCTTGAGGGCGAGTGCGTTCACCGCGACGATCAGACTGGAGCCGGACATCGACAGCGCGGCGATCTCCGGGCGGAGCATGAGACCGAAAGCCGGTTCGAAAACACCGGCGGCGATCGGTAGCGCGATGGTGTTGTAACCGATGGCCCAGCCGAGATTCTGGCGCATCTTGCGCAAGGTTCCGCGGCCGATGCGCAAGGCGACCGGAACGTCGAGCGGATCGGACCGCATGAGGACGACATCGGCGGTCTCGATCGCGACGTCCGTGCCCGCGCCGATGGCGATGCCGAGGTCGGCCTGTGCCAGCGCCGGGGCGTCGTTGACGCCGTCGCCGACCATCGCGACCTTGCGTCCGCCGCGCTGCAACTCGGCGACTTTCGCGGCCTTGTCGCCGGGCAGCACCTCGGCGATCACGGTGTCGATACCGAGCCGGGCGGCGATCCGCTCCGCTGTCGCCTGGTTGTCGCCCGTCAGCATGACGACTTCGACGCCGAGGTCGTGCAACGCCCGGACGGCGGTCTCGGAGGTTTCCCTCGGTGCGTCCGCGATGCCGATCACTCCGGCCGCGACGCCGTCGACCGCGGCCAGGACCGCGGTGCGTCCGGTCGCGGCCAGTTCGTCCCGGCGCGGGCCGAGTGCCGCGAGGTCGATGCCCTCCCGCTCCAGCAGCCGTCGGTTGCCGACCACCACGCGATGCCCACCGACCTGGGCGATCGCCCCGTGGCCGGGCACGTTTTCGAACCGATCCGCGCGTAGTCCGTCCAGTTCGCCCGCATGGCGGACGATCGCCTCGGCGAGCGGGTGCTCGGACTCGCGTTCCACCGTCGCGACCAGCCTCAGTAGTTCCGCCTCGCCCAGACCGTCCGCGATCACGTCGGTCACCTCGGGCTCGCCCTTCGTGAGTGTGCCGGTCTTGTCCATCACGACGACCTCGATCCGCGCGGAGGTCTCCAGTGCCATGGCGTTCTTGAACAGCACACCGCGTTTCGCGCCGAGGCCGGTCCCGACCATGATCGCGGTCGGAGTGGCGAGACCGAGCGCGTCCGGGCAGGTGATCACGACGACGGTGATGGCGAACAGAATGGCCGTGGCGAACGCGCTGCCCGCCAGCAACCAGGCCGCGAGAGTGGCGCCACCGCCGATCAGCGCCACCAGCACCAGCCAGAACGCCGCCCGGTCGGCGAGGCGCTGGCCCGGCGCCTTGGAGTTCTGCGCCTCCTGCACGAGCTTCACGATCTGTGCGAGGGCGGTGTCCGAGCCGACCTTGGTGGCGCGGACGCGCAGGGTGCCGTTGGCGTTGATGGTGGCACCGATGACGGTGGAGCCGGGCGCCTTGTGCACGGGCAGGCTTTCGCCCGTGACCATCGATTCGTCCACTTCGGACTCGCCGTCCTCCACGACCCCGTCCACGGCGATCTTCGCGCCGGGGCGCGCCAGCAGCAGGTCCCCGACGACCACCTCGGCCGTCGGCACTTCGACGGTATCGCCGTCGCGGAGCACGACCGCCTTGGGCGGGGCGAGATCGAGCAGGGTGCGGATCGCGTCGTTCGCCCCACCTCGGGCGCGCATCTCGAACCAGTGTCCCAAAAGGACGAAAGCGGCGAGGACGGTCGCGGCTTCGTAGAACACCTCGCCCCCGCCGGTGAGCGTGATCACCAGCGAGTACAGCCAGCCCGCGCCGACGGCCACCGCGACGAGCACCATCATGTCGAGCGTGCGGTGCCGCAACGCGCGCACCGCGCCGTCGAAGAAGATCCAACACGAGTAGAAGATCACCGGAAGGCTCAGCAGCAACGCCCACACGTCCTGCCGGACGCCGAACGGTGTCGGGAGGTGGAGCCCGAAGACCTCGGTGCCGATCGGCGACCACAACACGATCGGGATGGAGAACAGCGCCGCTACCAGGAACCGGTCGCGCATGTCGGTGACCATCCCGGACATCGACATTCCCGTGTGATCGCCGTGGCCGGTGTGCTCCGGCTCCGTCGCAGGGTCGCAGATATGCCGCGGAACCGACTGGCCCGCACAGTGGTAGCCGCAGTCGATCACCCACTGACGCAGGGCCGCCACCGACGTCACGGCCGGGTCGAAGCGCACCGTCGCGGTTTGCGCGACCGGGTTCACCTCGACGTGATGGACGCCCGGCTGCCTGCCGAGCTTGGCGTCGACGACGTTCTGCTCACTCGCCCAGTGCAGTCCGCTGACGTCGAGCACGGCGGTGCGGGTGTGGTCGCTCATGGTCATGCCTTTCCGGGCCGGCGCCGCCGTCATGACGAGGACTCGTAGCCGAGGACGGTCGTCATCCCCGCCTCGGCGTGGTAGGTGTTGTGGCAGTGGATCATCCACTGGCCGGGGTTGTCCGCGTCGAACTCGCAGGCGACGATCCGGCCCGCCGGCACGATCACGGTGTCCTTGCGTGGCCCGCCTTCCTGCTGGAAGGTGTGGCCGTGGACGTGCATGGGGTGCCACATCATCGTAGTGTTCACGAACTCCACGCGCACCCGTTGTCCACTTCGGACTCGCGATCGGTCGCTGTGGTCACCGGCGCGACCGTTGATCCCCCATCGGTAATCCATCATTCCGCCGGTGAGCGCGAGCCGGTGGGTGACGTCGGGCCGCCGGGCGGGCAACGGTTCGGCGGCCTTCAGCTCCGGATAGCCGACAGGCCTCCGGCGCAGCTCGTCCGGACGGATCGATGGTGGGGGAGCGGCGCCAGTTCCGGTGCGGGCCAGCGCGAACGCGGCCCCTTCCTTGCCTTCGGCCTGCGCCACCAACGGGAACACGCCGTCGGACAGGGTGATGAGCACGTCGTAGCGTTCACCCATGCCGATCAGCAGCACGTCGGTGTCGACCGGTATGACCGGAAAGCCGTCGGTGTGGGTGACGGTCATGCGGTGGCCGCCGAGCGCGACCCGGAACGCGGTGTCGGAACCGACGTTGACGAACCGGATCCGCACGCGTTGGCCGGGTTCGGCGGTGAACGTCATCGGTGCGCCGGCGACGCGGCCGTTGAGCAGGTAGTGCGGGTAGGTGACGTCTCCGCCCGCCGTCCGGCCACCCATGCCGTGCATCGAGTGGCCGCCGCCCCGCCGCAGAGCAGCGAGGACCTGGTCTGGAGTGGTGCCCGCGCCGTCGATCCAGTCGTCGAGCACGACCGTCCACTCCGCGTCGTAGCCGCCGGGTTCTCGCGGGTCCTCGACGATCAGCGGTGCGTACAGGCCGCGGTCGAGCTGGGTGCCGGTGTGCGGATGGAACCAGTAGGTGCCCGGCGTCGGCGCCACGAAGCGGTAGGTGAACTCCTCTCCCGGCTTGATCCGGGCCTGGGTCAAGCCGGGAACCCCGTCCATGTCGTTGCGCAGTGCGAGGCCGTGCCAGTGGATCGACGTTTCCACGGGCAGCCGGTTGACCAGCCGCGCCTCGATCAGATCGCCCGCGGTCACGCGGATTTCCCGGCCGGGCGCGACGCCGTCATAGGTCCACGTGTCGACCACGGGGCCGCCGAGGTCGACCTGGCCTGTGATCGCGGTGAGTGTGGCCGATCGGACGCGGCCGGTGCCGCCGCGCGCCGTTTCGGTCCGGCCCACCAGCGGGTCGGTGGGCAGGATCAGCGGATTCTCCGTCGAGCAGGCGGCCAGCCCGGTCACGGCCAACGCCGTGGTGCCGAGAAAGGCGCGGCGGGTGAACCGGCTCATGTGACCGCCTTTCGGAACGCTGATCGCGGTCCTGATCACCGGATCCGCCGTGTCCGCCCATCATGAACAGCATCATCAGGGGGCAGGCCAGCACTACCAGACCGAGAAGAATCGTGGAGAACGGAACTTCGGCGAAGGCGAGGCCGACGATCAAGATCGCCACGGCGATCGCGTACAGCCCGAGGTGTCGGCGCTTCATGATGTCCTCGATTCGTTGGCTGTTTCGAGCATCACTTCCCGCCCCGGCCGGTATCAGGGCTGGTTGTCGCGATCGGGAAATCCGAAGGTCCCGGCCGTGATGGACGAAAGCCTCTACTATCCGCGATAGGAGAGCGTTGCCGCCAACTGCGGGAACTCGGCGCGAAGGAGGAGAACTTGATCGACGTCGCCGCCTATGGCGCCTTGCCGTGACCAAGGTGCGTCCAAACTGCGCTCATGTCCCCGGAAACGCCCGAAAGGCTCTATTGAGGGTTGTCGGCTCTGCGGTGGCGAGGCGTCCCCAATGTCGCATCTGTGACGCTCAGCGTCACAGATGCGACATTGGGGACATCATGATCGTCGCCGGGGCCACGAGCGGACCAAGCCATCAGCTTTCGGAGTGGACGTACGAAATCACTGTCGATCACGCGGTTCGAGCAAGGCGAGATCCGGTGGCACCAGGGTCGTGGACTGCAGGAGCTCGCCGATCAGGTGGACGTTCAGCGCATTGCCGACGGGCTCGCCGACCTCCTCTTTGGTGAGCCCGGGGACCCCGGCCTCGACGAGCCGCTTGCGGACCCCGGCCACCACGTGCTCGGCCTTCTTGGGCGCCCAGTTCTCGTCCGGATCCAGCTCGGCCAGCTGCTCGGCGACCCGGCGCCAGCTCAGGGGCTGCGGGTAGGCCTCCTGGCGGAGGAATCGTTGCGCCAGCGCGGCAAGAACGGTGCGCTCGGCCATGGTCAGCCGCCAGACGCGCGGTGGTTTCGTGACCTCCGTGGCGACGGACGACGGGGCCGGCGAATCGGTTCCCGCGACGAAGATCTCCAGCAGATGTTCTCGTCCGCTGTTGTTGCGGATGAAAAGCGCGGTGTAGCCGTCGGAAAGCGGGGCCGGTTCATCGCCGCCGAAGACGAGCCGGGAACCGGGTAGCCGAAGCGGAAGCCTGCCCTCGTTGCGCACGCACCAGACGCCGCCTTCGTGGACGAGTGTTCCCTGATGACGGCTGATCTCCCGGTCGTCCTCGCCGACGCAGACGTGCACGTCGTCCCGATTGCGGCCGAACAGGAGCTTCCGGCCCTCTCCCGGGGGCATCGACGACCGGCCGGACACGGTCGAGGCGAAGATCGTCCCCGCCGCGGCGGGCGGGACACCGTGGGCGAGGCTGGGATGGCAGCAGTCGAAGGTGGTCATGGCAATCTCCTCGCCACTTCGCCCGCCAGGATCGTGGCCGGGCCGCAGAGCCGCGCCGATGGCGGGTCACCGTTCACGACGATCAGGACGGATTCCAGCATCGGGATGTTGTCGATATCGGTGTACGGGCGATAGGCGATCGTCGAGCGGCACGTTCCCGGCCCGTAGTCGTCGGCGGCCGTCCGGATCTCCCGGCCGGATTGGGTGCTGCGCGCGCCGTCTTCGTCGTCGAGGGGATCTCCCCGGTCGAAGATCACCCGGACCCGGCCCGCGGGGCCTTCGTAGGCGCAGCTCCACCGGCCGAAGAACGGCCGCGGCGGGCCGGGCAGCTCGGGTGCCGCGGGATCGAGCAGGGCGCACGCGTCCACTTCGGCGAGCGAGCCCGCGGGGAATTTCCCTTTCCGAAGCGGGGTTCCGTCGCGGGACAACGCCTTCGTCGCCGAATCGGTGGCGACGTCGGCGACCGCGCACAGGTCCACCGGGGCGCCGGGGTCGTCGCCCGCGGTGACCGAGACGAGATATCCCTCGGGCACGAGGATCAGCCGGATGCACTTGTCGTCCTGGAGAGGGCCGCCGACGACGTCGAATTCCCCGACGCGTTTCAGCTCGCCTTCAGGCGGGCTCCCGGGGTGGTTCTTCAGCTCCACTTTGACGTCGGTGAAAGTCCCGTCGCCGCGGTGGAGGAGCACGTCGCACCGGTTGAAGTTGCCGTAATCGGGTTCGAGCTCGGTGCGTCCGTACGAGCGGAGCGCGGCCGTGTCGGTCAAGAGGCAGGGATCGAGGGCGCGGGCGTCGAAGGGCGCGGGTGTCGCCGGAGCCGTCGGTGTGCTCGCCGAGAGCGCGCCGACCGCGACGGCCGCGATGCCCGCCGCCGCGCCGATCGGGCGCCGGAACCGGTGGACCGCACCCCTTCGCGCCAGCGCCACCTCGGCCGTGCCGCCCGAGCAGGCCGCCAGGGCCGCGCTCGCTTCGGCGGCCGACGGGCGGCGTGCCGGGTCCGGGTCCAGCATCCGCGCGAGGGGATCCGCCAGGCCGCCCGCGGCACGGGACACCGGGATGTCGCCGTCCGCGGCGCGCCGGACCCTGGCGAGCGGGGTCTCTCCGGCGAACATCGGAGAACCCTCCAGGGCGGCGTAGAGCGTCGCACCGAGGGAGAACACGTCCGAGGCCTCGGTGGGCGGCTCACCGCGCGCGACCTCGGGAGCGAGATAGCCGGGCGTGCCCGCGTACAACGCCGCGTCGGTCAAGGTCTCGTCCGCCGCGACGGAACGGGAGATGCCGAAATCGGTCAGTTTCACCCGCCCGTCCGCACCGATCAGGACGTTGCCCGGTTTGAGGTCGCGATGGAGGATCTTCCGCTCGTGGACCGCGGCGAGCGCCGACGCCAGCTGGACACCGATTTCCGCGACCTTCGCTTCGGGCAGCGCGCGTTCGCTCAGGACGGCGGCGAGGGTCCGCGAAGGGACGTACTCCTGGATCAGCCACAGCTCGTCGTGATCGCTGACGATTTCGTGACAGACGACGACATGCGGATGGTCGACCGACGCGGCCAGGCGGGCCTCGCGGCGCAGCTTGCGGCCGGCTCCGGTGGCGCTCATCTTCGCCTGTTTGGCCGCGACCGTCCGCCCGGTCCGCTCGTCGATCGCCCGCCAGACCACGCCTTCGCCGCCGGCGCCGACGCGCTCGACCAGCCGGTAGCGATCCGCGATCCGGCGGCCCGCCGGTTCACGGTCTCGGCGTGAGAACGTCATGTCGGACCGTCCGTGGTCGTGAGCCGGAGAAGTACCCGCACGGGCACCGAGCGTAGCGTGGCCGGTCCCCGTTCCAGTAGGTGATGGGATTTCGGCTCGGGAACCCTCCCGAATCACTCGGCTACCGTCCGTGCCGTGAAAAAGGGGACTCGGGGGAGCACGGCTTGGCGGGCCCGGCTGCCGGTCGTGACGATCGTCGTGGTTTCGGTGGCGGTTCTGACGACCGCGGTCACCGGTGCGGCGAAACCGCCGCCGGGGTTACAGGAGATCCCCGGCGGCCACTGGGTCTACAACTCCTTGCTCCAGGCCGCTTTCCACATCGACGGCGGGACGGCGGGGATCGACGCGCAGGTCGCGGTGCCGGGTGACCGGGGGAGCCAGGTCGTGCAGGGGGACACCAGCGGCTACGTCGTGGGGAGCACCCGGATCACCCCGTTCGGCAAGTCGGACCTGACCGCCGGGCCGCCGGGGGTGTCGCCCTCGGCCGAGGTTCCGGTCGGGGTGGAGACCGCGGGCGGTCCGTACCTGGTGTACCGGCAGTCCGGTCAGCTCATCCGGCTCGGTGATCCGCCCGCGCCGATCTCCGCCGGGGGACCGGTCGGCGACCCGGTCGCCACCGCGGAGGGGACGCTGTGGCTGCCGCGTATCGCGTCGGGCCTGCTCTGCCGGCTGGACCGCGGCGCCGAGCAGGTGTCCTGCCCCGTCACCCTCCCCGCCGGACATTTCGGCGCGCTGACCTTGGTGGGGGACAAGCTGTATTTCGTCGACACTTCCGACGGCGTCGTGCGTGCCGTCGAAGCCGGTGGTCTCGGCGTCCCGGTGCCGATGGGCCTCGGCGCGGGCGCCGACCTCCGGACGGCGGCCAACGACGTGGCCGGTCGCGTGGCCGTGCTCGACCCGGTGCGCGGCCTGCTGCATCTGGTCGACCCCGCCCCCGGGCCGCGGCGGCCGATCACGGTACCCCTCCCGCCCGGTCAGTACGACGCACCGGTCGCGGCGGGCTCGGTGGTCGTCGTGGTCAACCGCACGTCAGGCCGGTTGTTCACCTACGACGCCGACGGCAGGCAGACGGACGACAAACCGCTACCGTCCGACGGCGGCACGGCACGGGTCGTCCGCGGCGAGGATTCGCATGTCTACGTCGACGGCGGCCAAGGTGCCCACGTCCTCGTCGTCGCCAAGGACGGCAAGATCACCGACGTTCCCGTGGTCCCGCCCACGGAGAAGAAGGACCAACCGGCCCCGGCACAGCCCGCCCCGGGACAGGGGCCGGTGGCTCCGCCCGCTGAGCGACGTGGCCAGGACGGGCGCCCCGGCCAGGACACCGGTACCGACCGGCCCGGCCCCACGAAGCCGAATCCGCCTCCGGTCACCCCGCCCGCCGTCCCCGCCAGTCCTCCGGGCGCTCCGCCCGGCGTGTCGGCGACCGGTGAGGCGGGCGCGGTCACGGTCGCGTGGTCGGCTGCTCCCGCCAACCGGGCCGAAGTGACGTCGTACCGGATCAGCTGGGCGGGTGGTTCCCGGACGGTGGACGGCGGCACCCGCCGGATCCGGATCACCGGGCTGGCGAACGGAACCCGCTACACATTCACCGTCGTCGCGGTCAACAAGGCGGGCACCGGACCGGGCGCTTCGGCGTCGGCGACCCCGGCGGCGGCCGCGGCCGCGCCGGCGCTGACGGTGAGCCATCGCGACGGTGTCGCGACGCTCTCCTGGACACGACCGGACCTGGGCGGCGGGGAACTGGTGCACTATCTCGTCACCGGTACCGGTTTCGCGCAGCAGACGGTCGGGGGCACCTCCGCGAGCTATTCCGGGCTGACCGCGGGGAATTCCTACACCTTCACCGTTCGCGCGGTGACCAGGACGCCCGACGGGCAGACGCGAGAGGGACAGGCGGCCGGCCGGACGGTCACCGTCCCCGCGCCGACGATCACCATCAGCCGCGGCCGGGACACCTCCAGCGAGAACTGTCACGAGCCGGACTGTGCCGAGGTCAACGTGACGATGAAGGGGTTCGCGCCGAACACGCGGTACGCGATCCGGCTCAGCTCGTCGAGCAACACCAACGTGCGGACCGAATCCACCACGACCGGCGCCGACGGTTCGGCGATCTACAACGAACTCAACTACGACGTGCCCGGCCAGACCATCTGGGTCAGCGTCCAGACCCCGGACGGCCGGATCACCTCCAACAAGATCAGGTGGACTTAGCCCGATGACTCCCTTTCCCCAGCCCGGTGCGGTCTACAAAAGCATCGCGGAGAACGTCCACAGTGTGCTGCGCGGCAAGGAAAAGGTCGTCCGGCTCGCGGTCACCGCGTTGTTCGCCGAAGGGCATCTGCTCGTGGAGGACGTGCCCGGTGTCGGCAAGACAACACTGGCCCGCTGCCTGGCCAGGAGCGTCGGCGGGTCGTGGAACCGCATCCAGTTCACCCCCGACCTGTTGCCGGGCGACATCACCGGTGTCCCCGTCTACCACCAGAGGGAAGAACGCTTCGAGTTCCACCCCGGCGGGGTGTTCGCGAACGTCGTCGTCGCGGACGAGATCAACCGTGGCACGCCGAAAACGCAGTCGGCCCTGCTCGAGGTGATGGCCGAGCGGACCGTCACCGTCGACGCCGTCCGGCACGAGGTACCGCGGCCGTTCCTGGTCGTCGCGACCCAGAACCCGATCGAGATGGCCGGGACCTACCGGTTGCCCGAAGCGCAGCTGGACCGGTTCCTGATGCGGCTCGACGTCGGCTACCCGGACCTCGCTTCGGAGGTCAAGGTGATCATGGGCGACTGCGCGGGCGTCGGCCCGGACGAACTCGCACCGGTGGTGGACATCGGGGTGGTGCGCCGGACGATCGGACAGGTCCGGGCCGTCCACGTCGAACCCGCTCTCTGCGAGTACGCCGCCCGGCTCGCGGCCGCGACACGCGAGCACGCCGCCCTGCGGTACGGGGCCAGCCCGCGGGGCAGTATCGCGCTGATCCGCGCCGGGCAGGCCTACGCCGCGACCGACGGCCGGACGTTCGTCACCGTGGACGACGTCAAGGAGGTCGCGCAAGCCGTTCTCGCGCACCGGCTGATCCTCACCGCCGACGCCGAGCTGAACGGCCGCGACCCCGGCGGCGTGGTGGACGAGGTCCTCGACGCGACGCCCGCCCCGGTGAGTGTGGGGCCGCGGGCCTGATGATCCGGCTGACCAGACGCGGCGCCGGCGTTCTCGCCGCGACCGCGGGGCTGTTCGTCCTCGGCCACTGGGCCGGCTATCCGTTCTTCCTCGCGATCGCGGGCGCCGGCGCCGGCGCGCTGGTCGCGGCGATCGTCGCGACCGGACGGCGTCCCCGCGTCGTGGTGTCCCGCCAGGTCTATCCGGACCGGGTCGAGCGTGGCAGGCCCGCGGCCGCCACGCTGCGCGTGCGCAATCCGGCCAGGCGGCGGCATGGCGCCTTCACCGCGGGGGACCGGGTCGGTGCCGCGACGCGGAAGGTCGACATCCGCGCGCTGGGACCCAACGCGGAAACCACGCACAACTACGAATTGCCCACCGAGCGGCGTGGACGGCACGAGGTCGGTCCGCTGGTCCTCGAACGGGCAGACCCCTTCGGGCTCGGGTACCGGCGGCTGACCACCGGCGAGACCGCGACGCTGTGGGTCCATCCGCGGGTGCACGTGATGTCCCCGCCCGGCGGCGGGCGGCCGCGGCACCACCACGAGGGGGCGGTCGTGGACGGACGGCTGCGCGGTTCCGAAGACCTGCGTGAAGTCCGCGAATACGTGCACGGCGACGAAATCAGGCATCTGCACTGGAAGGCGACGGCGAGGACCGGCAGGCTGATGGTGCGCGACTACGTCGATCCGCACCAGCCCAGGTTCACCGTGCTGCTGGACTCCCGGTTGCGAGGCCCCCGCCTGGAAGACGCCGTCGACGCCGCCGCGTCGCTGGCCGGTTCGGCGGCGCGCGCGGACCGGCCGACGCGGCTGGTCTCCTCCGGCGGGCTCGACGTGGACACCGGGGGAGGGCCGCGGGCGGTGCGTCCGCTGCTGGACGCCTTGTGCGTGCTCGAACCGTCGTCCGGCCCGGCGCTGGTCCCGGAAGGGCTGAGCCGCTCCGGGGTCGGCGGGCTGGCCGTGGTGACCGCCGGTGGCACACCGGCCGATCGGGCCGCGGTGGCCGCGTTGCGCGACCGGTACTCGCCGTTGATCGTCTTCGTGCTCGGCGACGCCGAGACGTTCGAAGGCATCCCCGGTGCGGTGGTGCTCTCGGTCTCCGACGCCGCCGACGCGGCCCGACGATGGAACGCGCTCGGCTTATGAATCCACAATGGACACAACGGCTCGTGGCCGCCCTGCTGCTGCTCGCCACCGGACTCGCCGGCCTGCTCTTCGCGCCGGTGTTCGGTATGGGCGCGCTGCTGCTCCCGCTCGTCACGGTTCTTCTCGTCTGCTTCGCCGTCACCGAGGTCTCCCTGCGGGTGGCCGCGCTGCGTCCGTGGCGGCCGGTACTGATGCTCGTTCTGGGCTTGCTCGCGTTGGGAGAGCTCGAATTCGGGCCTGGTCTCCCGGACGCGGCGATGCTGCGGGGGCTGCTCGACGGCGTCACCCGGTCCTGGCAGCTGACGCTCCAGTCGACCTGGCCCGCGCGGGCGGACGCGGAACTGTTCCTGTTCGTCCCGCTCGCGGTGCTGTTCGCCGCGGTGCTCGCGATCGAACTGTCGCGCCTGCCCGCGGTGGCGCTGCTACCGGGGCTGGCCGTCGCCGGGTTGAGCCAGGCTTACCTGGCGCTGTCCGGGCCGGTGGCCACCGCCGCCGGGCTGGCTTACGTCGTCGTCGCGGGCACGCTGCTCGCCGTGACCCGGCGGCGGGAGAGCAGGCTCGTCCTCCTGCTGCCCACCGTGGTGCTCGCGGTGGCGGTCTCGGCCGGGGGCACCGCCGTCGACCAGGGCGTCCGGCCGTCGCTGGCGCTCGAACACGAGACCGCTCCGGTGCCACCGCTGCGGGTGGACAATCCGCTCGACGAGGTCGCGGACAGGCTGACCCGGCCGGGCGAACCGGTTTTCGGCTACACCGGGACGGCCGGGACCGACCGCTGGCGGATCGCCGTCCTCACCGACTTCGACGGGGCGGGCTGGCGGGCGAACGGCGACTATCTCCGGCTCGGCGCGACGCTCGGGACGGCCACCCGGCACGCGCGGATCACGGTCCCGGCAGGCGGCGGCCCCTGGCTGCCCAGCCAGCCTCTGCTGGCCACGGTCGCCGGTGCCGATCCGCTGGTCGACCCCGCGACCGGCACGCTTCTGCTGCCGGGGCGGCGGGGACCGGTGGAGTACGAACTCGGCTGGCGTGAACCGGCGGTGGCGCCGGATACGTTGCTGGACGCGGGAATCGACGCGTCCGCGGTGTCGGGTGGGGTCGGGCAGGTGCCGCCCGGCGTCGCCGAACTGGCGCGGACCGCCACCGGTGGGCTGCGCCCGTCGTTCCGGGCCGCGCTGGTGCTGGAGCGGTATCTCGCCGAGAACTACCGGCAGGCGACCGGTCCGGTACTGCCGACCGGAAGCGGCTGGGCGCAGCTGAGCGGCTTCCTGTTCACCACTCGCGCGGGTACCAGCGAGCAGTTCGCCACGGCCTATGTGGCACTGGCGAGGCTGATCGGTATCCCGGCCCGTGTCGCGGTGGGGTTCCGCACCCCGCCGGGCGGTCCCGGCCCGGTGACAGTCCACAATGGAGACTCCTTCGCCTGGCCGGAGGTGGCCGTCGCCGGCGTCGGCTGGGTTCCGCTCGATCCGACCGGCGGTGCGTCCCGCGGCACCGCCGCGGCGGCCGGTGCGCTGGCGCGGGTCACCGCCCAGGCTCGCGAAGCCCTTCCGCCATCGCAGCGATTACGTGATCCGGAGGTCCCCATGGACGAGCATGCCACCACCGGGCCGTCCGAGCCCGAAACGCCGTGGATCGGGACGTTGCTCACCTGGCTCGGTATCGGTGTGGCCTCGGTGCTCGCCTTCGTCGCCGTCGCGATACCGGGGCGGCGAGCCGTCCGGACCGCTCGACGGCGCCGCCGTACCGGTTCGGCGGCGGTCATCGCGGCCTGGATGGAGGCGAGAGACGTGCTGCGCGCGCACGACATCGTGGTGTCCCGCGGTGCCACGGCCCGCGAACTCGCCCGTCGCCTTCCGTCCACAGTGGATAGTTCCGTCGCGGAGGGCCTGGAATGGCTCGCTCGTCAGGTGGACATCACGCTGTGGTCCCCGTACGGCGCCGACGACCGGACGGCCGCACAGGCGTGGTCGGCGGTCCGGGCGATCCGGAAAGGATTCACGGAGGCCTCGTTCCGGACCCGGCTCCGGGCCGCGTTCGCTCTGGGCAGCCTGCGGGAACCGGGACTCGTGACCGAATGACCGGAAACCTGTTCGGCGTTCCCCTCGGCATCGGGCCGGTCGCGACCGTGTATCCCGCGACCTACGCGGGTGTCCCGGTCGCGATGAAGGTCTTCCCGGCGCGGCTCGATCGAGCGACCTTGTCTGCGGTGGAACGGGATCGCGACCGGTTGCGGGCGGTGGCCTCCGCGCTGCCGGTCGACGGCGTCGACCAACTGCCCGACGGGCGGCACGCGCTCCGGATGGAACGATGCACGCACTCCCTCGCCACGCTGCTGGGCCAGGTGGGCAGACTTTCCACGGCCGACGCCGTCGTACTCGGCCATACCGTCGCGACCTGCCTCGCCACCGCGCATGCCGCCGGCGTCGTGCACGGCGGTGTCCACCCCGCGAACGTGCTGTTCCGCACGACCGGCGAACCGGTCCTCGCCGACTTCGGGGTCGCCCTGCGGCAGGCGTTCCCGCGAGATCCGGCGCGGTCGCTCGAATACCTGGCGCCGGAGACCCTGCGCACCGAGACCTTCGACGAGCGGACCGATCTGTACGGCCTGGGAATGGTGCTGTACCTGGCCCTGACCGGCGACCACCCGCAGCCCGGCAGGCTCGGGGAACCGATGGGCGAGCGGCTGCTGAGGCTGCTGCGCACTCCCGTGCCGCCGATCGACCGGCCCGGTGTACCGGTCATCCTGTCGGCGATGGTGAGCAGGCTGCTCGCCCCGGACCCGGCACACCGCCCACCGGACGCCGCGTGGGTCGCCGACCGGCTCGCCGAAATGTTCCCCCGTCCCGAGGAACCGGACTGGCCTCCGCCGTCGAACGAGCGCGAAGACGCCGTTCCACCCGCGCCGGCGGAGGCTCGTCGCGCGGTTCGCGTGCGCCTCGGCGTCGTGTTCGGTGCGGCGGCGGCCTTGGCCGTTCTCGGTGCGGTGGCCGTGGTACTGCTCGGCGATCGGCGGCCGGAGGTCGTCACCACGACACCGGCCGCCACTGGAGAACCGGAACAGGTGGCGGACCTCGAACTGGAGCTCGCCGAGCCGACCGACCGGGGAAACCACGTCATGCTCGCTTGGACCAGCAGTTCGGGCAGCGTCGACTACGCGGTGATCGTCGCCCCCGAGAACGAACCCAACCGGACCGTGCTGGCCGGGCGGGCGCACGCGATCACCATTCCGGTCGATCCCGTGCGCCGCTACTGCTTCGAGGTGCAGGCGACCGACAGCCGGGTCATCCACACGAGTCCGCCCAAGCCGATCCGGGGAGCCGTTTGCCGCCCCTGACCGCGGTGACCGTGTCGTCGACGCAGTTGTTCGCGCCGACCAGGTAGGTGGGCGCTTTCCGCCGTCGTCCTTCCGGCTGGTCCTCGTGGCCGACCAAAGGCGAGGACGGAACCATTCGCGCGCTCGATGTGCCTTCACCACCCGGCGGAAAGGATGGGGATTCGCCAAAAGTTTGGAAGAGGGGTTCTCGGATGAGGAAGACGTGGTCCATCGCGCTCGCGAGCACCATCCTGGCGGCTTCCGCCGCGGCGGCGGTGCCGGCGGGGGCGTCCCCGGATCCGGTGCGGTGGGGACCGTGCCCGGCGGACACCGCGGCACCCGGCCTGGAATGCTCGACGATCAAGGTCCCGCTCGACTACGCCGACCCGGGCGGCAGGTGGATCGACATCGCGATCTCGCGGCTGGCGAGCAAGAACCCCGGACAGCGTCGTGGCGTGCTGCTGACCAATCCGGGCGGTCCGTCGCCGGGGCTGAAGTTCCCCGCCGATCTGGTGACGGCGAAGCTTCCGCGAAGTGTGCTGGACAGCTACGACGTGATCGGGTTCGACCCGCGCGGGATCGGGCACAGCACCCCGGTGACCTGTGACCTGACGCCGGAGCAGGCCTCGGTGGGCAACGTCCCGCCGTATGCGCGCGACGCCGCCGACGTGACGAAGCGGGCCAAGCAGTCCAAGGCCATCGCCCGGCAGTGCGCCGCTTCGAAGACGTCGTGGCTGCTGCCGCACGTGAGCACGGCGAACACCGCGCGGGATATGGACAGCATCCGCGCCGCGCTGGGAGAAAAGAAGATCTCCTTCGCGGGCTACTCATGGGGCACCCACCTCGGCGCCGTGTACACCACGCTGTACCCAGGGCGCGGTGACCGGTTCCTGCTCGACAGCAACGTGGGCCCGGACGGCTGGGACTACGCGAACGACCGGTTGTACGCCCAGGGTTTCGACGACCGGTTCCCGGACTTCGCCGAGTTCGCCGCGGCCGGATCGGCGACCTACGGTCTGGGCGGTACACCCGAGCAGGTCACCGCGAAGTACTTCGACCTCGCCGCGCGGCTGGACAAGGCCCCGGTCCGCGACATCGACGGCCCGGCGTTCCGGATGCTCACCTACGGCTTCCTCTTCAGCGACGCGGGAATGCCGCTCGTGGCGAAGATCTGGCAGGCGCTCGACAACGACCAGCCGCTCCCGCCGATGGGACCCGGCGAAATACCCGGCGTGGAGAACTTGATCTCGGGCCGTTACTACATGATCTGCAACGACTCCCGCTGGCCCGGATCGGTGGGCACCTATCAGCGCGCCGTCGCGATCGACCGGCTCCGTCATCCGATGTTCGGCGCCGCCGGGGCCAACGTCCAGCCGTGCGCGTTCTGGCCCGAGCCGAGTGAACCGCCGGTGCGCGTCGGAGACCGGGGTCCGAGCAACGTCCTCATGCTGCAGAACCGGCGCGACCCGGCGACACCGCTGGCGGGTGCCGAGAAGCTGCGGCGCGCGTTCGGCGACCGGGCCCGCATGGTCACCGTCGACGCGGGCGGGCACGGCGTCTATCCCTACCTCGGGAACACGTGTGCCGACACGGTCGCGACCGCCTTCCTGACCACGGGGCAGCGCCCGGAGCACGATATGGCGTGCGCGACCGAACCACGTTGAGCACCAGGGGAAGCCGCTACGGTCGCCGCATGAGTGAAAACGCGAAGATCGGCCAGGCCAGGATCGGGAACGTGCTGCACCCGGTGGCGGACGTCGACGCCGCCGTGCGGTTCTACTCCACCGCTCTCGGCCTGGAGACGAAGTTCGTGGACGGCGACCGTTACGCCGCCCTTGACGCCGGTGGCACCACGCTGGCTCTCGCCGGTCCTGCCGAGGATGTCACCGGCGGCGTGCCCGCCGCGTCGTTCAAGGTGCCCGACGTGGCCGCGGCGGTGGCCGCGATCGTGGAGCGCGGTGGATCCGTGGTCCGGCAGCCGGAGAGCGGTCCGCACGAGGTCCGTGCCGTCGCACGTGACCCGTGGGGCAACACGGTCGTGCTCTACGGACCGCGGTAGCCGGCGATCAGCCGCCGGTCGTGAAGGGCGGTCGTCCCGTCCACCAGTTCCCCGGGGCGTCCGGGTCGGTGCTGGACCAGTACTCGATGATCGCCCGGACGAACTCGTCGGCGGACAGGTGCCCGTCGTCATCGGTGTCGAGGTGGGCGAACGCTTCGTCGGCCTCGGCGTCGGTGAGGCCGGGGAAGTGGCCGCGTTGGAACGCGACGAATTCCGCCGGGCCGACTCCGCCGTCGGCGTCGGTGTCCGCGATGGCGAGGAACGCTTCGGCCAGTGCGCCGACGGTGGCCGACGCGGCGGCCGGGTCCTCGGCGAGGCCGCGGGTCGAGGTCACGAACTGTTCTTTGGAGATCGCCGTGCCGCCGTCGGGGATATGCGGCAGGTGCAGGTCCCGCCAGATCGCCAGGTAGGCATCGATGATCTTCTGCTCGGCCTGCGAACCGCGGGCATGTCCCAGTGAAGCGGCCACGCGCTGCCCGCAGAGCACGTGATCGTGTTCGGTGAGCAGGCCGTCTCCGTCCACGTCCAGATGGTCGAATCCGTGGCTGATCTTGGCGGTCAGCAGATCGAACTCGGTCACAGTGTCTCCCCGGGTCGGCTCCAGCGGTCAACGGCACCACCTTGCCGACAACCCCGCCCCAGTTGCTCCGCTGAAAGCGTGACGGTGAGGGGTTGTCGGTTGTCCGGCAAGAGATTCGCGGCTTCCGCGTGCCAGGCGTCCTGTCGCGGCCGGGTGACCCACCTTCGGCGGAAACCCATGCCGTTCGCCTCGCGACAAGGAGGCGGTACCGCTAGAAGTTGATCAAGGGGTGGTGCTGGTACCGCGATGACGTGGCTTGCCGGATGGCTGCTCGCATCACGTTTCGCATCGATCTGGAGGCCGGTTCCCCATGCCCGCTCGCACTGTCCCCATGTCCACTCGGCACAGTGGACCTTCGCGCGTCGGGAAGTTGTTGTTCTTCAGTCGCTGGTTGCAGGTTCCGCTCTATCTCGGGCTGATCGTCGCGCAGCTGGTGTACGTATGGCGGTTCCTGATCGAAACCTGGCATCTGGTGGGGCAGGCGTTCACCGGAGTGGGGTTCACCGAGGGCGACGTGATGCTCGCCGTGCTGCAATTGGTGGACATCGTGATGATCTCGAACCTGCTGATCATGGTGATCGTCGGAGGCTACGAGACGTTCGTGTCCCGGATCCGGCTTCGCGGGCACCCCGATGAGCCCCAGTGGCTGTCCCATGTCAATCCCAACGTGCTCAAGACCAAGCTGGCCACCGCGATCATCGGGATCTCGTCGGTGCACCTGCTGCGTACGTTCATCCAGCCCGCCCGGATTCCCGAGACCGGGCGTATCGACACGCAAGCGGTGATGTGGCAGGCGATCCTGCACGGGCTCTTCGTCCTTTCCGCCATCGGGCTCGCCGCCATCGACCGGATCATGAGCGACTCCGACACCGACCATCAGCCCCAGCACACCGGTTCGCTGCCCGCCCAGCGAGTCCACGACGATCACTCCACCGGCGCCGCGGCGGGTCACCACTGAGCCGACGCCGAGCGGTGGACCGCCTGCCGGACTCGGTGAGCTGTAGATTCGGCGGAAAGCCGGGGGCCGAGGTGAACGAGATGCGTGGCAGGTATGAGAGACGCACACGCGGGGTGGCGGTAGGGGGACCTGTCGGCATGCCGCACGTACTGTTCGAGGGGGACGATGTCGAGGCGCTGGACGAGGTGGTGACCGGGGAGTTCTCGCCCCACCGTCTGCGCGTCGGCCGGGGACACCGGGTGCCCGGCCGCTTCCGCCGCCTGCATCGGCAGGGTCTGGCGCTGTACGAACTTGGTTGGGGTGTCCCGGTCGAGGTCGCGGCAGGCGAACTGCCCGACTTCTACAACATCCACATCCCGCTCGCCGGTGAGGGAACGGTCTGGGTGGCGGGCCGCGAGGTCGCCGCGTCGTGCTCGGTCGCCGGGCCCGGGATGACCCTGGGCATGTCCCTGTCGGCCAGGGCGGACACGCTCATCCTGTGTCTGCCGCAGGTGGCGGTGGACAAGGCCGTCGCCGCGCGGACCGGCGAACCGCCCGCCGCCGCCGTGCGGTTCGCTCCCGCCCTCGGGGACGGCGACCCGGAGGTGGCCGCGTGGCTGAAGGCCGCGCGAGTCTTCGCACGGTTCGCCGCGTCACCTCTCGCGGATCTGTCACCGCTGGCCGCCGCGCACTTCGAACAGTTCCTCGTGCACGGCCTGGTGGACCTCCAGCCGCACGACCATTTCGCCGCCCTGCCCGCGTACGCCCATCCGGCACTGCCGCGTGCCGTGCGACGGGCCATGGCGTACTGCGAGGAGCACGCGGGTGAGCCGGTGTCGGTCGCGGACATGGCCACGGCGGCACGGGTCAGCCCCCGCACTCTCCAGGCGCGCTTCCGAAACGACTTCGGGACCACCCCGGTTGCCTATCTGCGGCGGGTACGGCTGGACCGGGTGCACCAGGACCTGCTGCGCATCGCGGACGGTTCCGCGTCCGGGACGGTCTCCGAGGTCGCGACGCGCTGGGGCTTCACCCATCTGGGCCGGTTCGCCGCGTACTACCGCGATGCGTACGGACAGGTGCCGTCCCGCACCGCCGAAAGGCGCCACAGCCCGCCGGAGCCAGACGCAAGCCACTCGGCGTAGAACGGATAGAGGGCGTTCGTCCGTAGTCCTCACGCTTAAGCGAGGCTGCTGCTGGGGGCAGTCGCAGTCGATTCACTGAATTCTGTTGCATGCCGATATCGTCGAGGGCCGACAATATTCAGTCGCTCTCGGCGTGATGGCTGTTCTCGACAAAACAGAGGAGAGACATGCTTTCTCGCGCCAAAGGGAATCGCGGCGTTCGCTGCCGCAGTGGCGACGGCGGGCGGTGCTACAACCTTCCGACCTACTTCATCAACACGATTTCTTCGGTCCGGTCCACCACCCGGTGGATCCTGTACTCGCGCCCCAACTGCTGGACGGATTCCGGCCTGCCGACCCTCGATCACACCGACCGCCTTACTTCGCGAGTGCAGCGTCTCGTTCTGCCGCAAGGCTCTTTCCTCACGAAAGCCGGTGGCGTAGCGGTATGACGCGGCGATCACGGTCTCGGCGATCTGCAGTTCCTCGTCGGTGCGGGGACCGTAGAGCATCAGCGCCAGGCACCGCTCGGGCGGTGTGGCACGCAGGCTTTCACGGACTCGCGAAATCGCCACACTCGACTCAGGTACACCGGCAGCCATAGCGGTCACAGATGCCGCGCGTGAAGGACCCCTTGCCTCGGCTCAGCCGAGGAAACTCGACCTTGCCCAGTACATGAAGGCCCCCTTCCTTGCGCCTAGGTACAGGAAGGGGGCCTTCATGTACCTCAGCGGCACGACCGCCTTCGAGCCGAACCAGAGGGCCTGCCATCCCTGCCCGAACAGCCGCACTTTCGGCAAGCCCGGGCCGTGACATTCCTTGCTGTACTGACGCCACGACATTTTTTGGAGGAGGGAATGGCGTTGACGGTGAGAAGAACGTCTTCACGGCTCGGGGCGATGCTGCTGTGCGTGATCGCCTCGCTGGGGTTGCTGACGGGGCAGGCACATGCGGAGACCGTGTTCGACGACAGTTTCGAGGGTAACCCGGCGGACCGGTGGGGCGGTATTCCTTGGGGTGACGGGAGCAACGGCTTCGACATCGGGCGGGGGCTCGCCAGGACCGGCGCGAACAACGGCTGGCTGCTGGCGGAGAACGGCGGGTCGGCGCTCGCCCGTGGGATCAATTTCCCGCGTCTGGAGGCTCAGTGCGCCGCGCAGATCTACGTGAAGCCGAGTACCGACGACACCTTCATGGTGCTGGAGGTCTGGGGGCTGGATCCCAACAGTTCCGGCGTGTACGAGTGGAGGCGGCGCAACTATTCCGAGCACCGGTTGAACGCCGGCGGCTACCAAGCCGTCGGATTCGGGGTGACCGGGTCGACGTTCGGGGGAACCCTCGAGTTGCATTACCGGGTCTTCCTGCACGGTGGTGGTCCTGGCCGGCTCAAGATGGCCCGGCTCGACGACTTCTTCGCACGGTGCTGGTGACCCGGTAGGCGGCCGGGCCGTGAGGTCGCCCGCGCCGAATCTTTACGTCGAGCTGTGGACAGGAGCCCCGCGGACATGTTGGGCTGAGACCCGGCCGAACCGGAGCGGTCGGTGATTTTCCGCCCTGCGACGTCGAGGAGCAGCGCCCTGAGCCTGTCGGAGTACCTCCGAGAGAACTGGATCGACGTCGTGAACGACGCGATCCTGCACGTGGATCTCACCCTGGCGGCGATGGCACTGGCCGTGCTGATCGGCATGACGATCGGCCTGCTCACCTACCGGCGGCGGTGGCTCGGCTCGATGGCGACCACCACGACGGCGGCGTTCCTGACCATCCCGTCGATCGCGCTGCTGGGCATCTTGATCGGCCCGTTCGGGCTGGGGCTGACGAATGTCCTGTGCGCACTGGTGCTCTACGCGCTTCTGCCGATCACGCGCAACACGATCGTCGGGCTGCGTGGCGTCGATCCGGCCGTGGTGGACGCGGCGCGCGGGATGGGGTTCGGCCGCGCGCGGCTGCTGTTTCGCGTGCGCCTGCCGCTTGCCTGGCCGGTGATCCTTTCCGGCATCCGGGTCTCGACGCAGATCACGATCGGTATCGCGGCCATCGGCGCGTATGTCAAAGGCCCCGGCCTCGGCAACCAGATCTTCGACGGGCTCGGCCGGTTCGGCTCGGTCAACTCGCTGAACCAGGTACTCACCGGAACGCTCGGGATCATGGTGCTGGCGCTGCTGTTCGACCTGGCCTTCGTGGTGGTCGGCAAGCTGACCACACGGCGGCGTCCCCGTGCCCGCCGAGCGGCGGGCTCGGCGACGCCGGGGGGAACAGCGGGAATGGGCGGCGAGACGATCGAGCTGCGGGACGTCCGCAAGCACTACCCCGGACGAGCGGTACCGGCGGTCGAAAACCTGACGATGCGCATCCCCGCGGGCGAGATCGTCGTGCTGACCGGTCCCTCAGGGTGCGGCAAGACGACGACCATGCGGATGATCAACCGGCTCGTCGAGCCCACCGCGGGCGCCGTCACGATCGGCGGCACCGACGTGTCGGCGCTCGACGTCGACGAACACCGGCGCAACACCGGTTACGTCATCCAGCAGATCGGGCTCTTCCCGCACCTGCGTGTGGACGCCAACATCGGCGTGGTGCCGCGGCTGCTCGGCTGGACCCGACGACGTATCGCCGGCCGCGTGGGCGAGTTGCTCGATGTCGTCGGCCTGACCCGCGAGCACGGCGTCCGGTATCCGCGAGAGCTTTCCGGTGGTCAGCAGCAGCGCGTCGGTGTGGCGCGGGCGATGGCCGCGGACCCGCCGGTGTTGTTGATGGACGAGCCGTTCGGCTCCACCGACCCGATCACGCGGGCCCGGCTGCAGGACGAATTCCTTCGCCTGCAACGAAAAGTACGCAAGACGATCGTGTTCGTCACGCACGACTTCGACGAGGCGCTGAAGGTCGGCGACCGGATCGCCGTGCTGCGGCCGC
The DNA here is from genome assembly GCF_044461365.1 of Amycolatopsis sp. NPDC049868. Taxonomy (NCBI): domain Bacteria; kingdom Bacillati; phylum Actinomycetota; class Actinomycetes; order Pseudonocardiales; family Pseudonocardiaceae; genus Amycolatopsis; species Amycolatopsis sp. NPDC049868. The sequence goes on from NZ_JBITKV010000005.1 coordinate 284,966, forward strand.
GGTCGGTGATCGCGCAGTACGACACGCCCCAGGCGATCCTCGCCGCGCCGGCGGACGACTACGTCGCGAGCTTCGTCGGCCCGAAGCGGAACCTGAAGCGGCTCGCGCTGATCCGGGTGGGTGACCTGGACCTCCGGCAGGCGGCCGAGTCGCACGCCCTGCCTTCGGTCAGGCCCGACGCCACCCTGCGGGACGTGCTGGACGTCATGGTGCGGACCGGCAGCACGGCGGTCGTGGTCACCGAGGACAGCACCGCGCGGCCGCTGGGGGTGTGCGACGTGCCCGGCCTCGTCGCGGCGCTCAGGCTCACCGAAGAGGAGCCCGCGATCCGGGAGGCGGAGGAGGTGCCCGGGCCGGGTCCGGACACCACGGTGCCCGCGCGGCCTCGTCGGCGCCGGCTCGGCCTGCTGGTGCGCCCGGTCCTGCTGATCCTCGCCTTGCTGGCGCTCTTCCTGATCGTGCGGGCGCACCCGATCGACTCGATCGAACAGCGTTTCCTCAACCCCGGCGAGATCTTCACCGAACTGGGCGCGCACCTGCGGCTCACCCTGATCTCGACGGTGTGCACCGTCGCCATCGCCCTCCCGCTCGGCATCCTGCTCACCCGCGCCGGCGCCCGCTGGGCCCGGCCCGTCGGCCTGGGGCTGGGCAATCTCGGCCAAGCGATCCCGTCGATCGGGCTCGTCGTGCTGCTCGCGCTCTGGATCGGCACGGGTACCGCGACGGCGGTCGCGGCGCTCGTCGTCTACGCGACCTTGCCGGTGCTGCGCAACACGATCGTCGGGCTCGACGGCGTCGACCCGACCGTCGTCGACGCCGCGCGTGGCATGGGCATGGGCAAGACGGCCATCCTGTGGCGGATCGAACTGCCGCTGGCCGTCCCGGTGATCCTCGCCGGGATCCGGACCGCGCTGGTGCTCACCGTCGCGAGCGCGACACTGGCGACGTTCATCGACGGCGGCGGTCTCGGCGGCGGGCTTGTCGCCGGGATCGGGCTGTACCGGCCGATCCTGAGCCTGACCTTCGGCATCATCGTCGCCGCACTGGCGCTCTTCGTCGACTGGCTGGGGCTGGTCGCCGAGGAGCTCCTGCACCCGCGCGGCAGGTAGCCCGACCGACTTCAAGGAGGACCAACCGATGCGGATGTTCCAACGCACGACCGCCGCCATGCTCGCGCTCGCCTCGGCGGCGGTGCTCGCGGCCGGCTGCACGATCGGCAAGGACGAGACGGGCGCTCAGGTGGGCGCGGGATCCATCAAGAAGATCGACGCGTTGAACGGCGCCCAGATCCGCGTCAGTTCCAAGGAGTTCGACGAGCAGCTGCTGCTCGGCCAGATCGCCCTCGTCGCATTGCAGGCGGCCGGGGCGAGCCCGCAGGACAAGACCAACATCACCGGTTCGAGCAACGTCCGCCAGGCGCTCACCAGCGGCGCGGTCGACCTGTACTGGGAATACACCGGCACCGCCTGGATCAGCTACCTCAACCAGACCAAGCCGATCAGTGATCCGCAGGCGCAGTACGAAGCGGTCAAACAGGCGGACACCGCCAACGGCGTCACCTGGTGGGCACGCTCGCCGGCCAACGACACCTACGCCCTCGCCGGCAACCCGGCGACCGTGGCCCGGACCGGCGTCAAAACGCTGTCCGACTACGCGGCCTTGGTGAAGCGGGACCCGGCCGCAGCCTCGACCTGTATGGGCCCGGAGTTCAAGAGCCGGGACGACGGATTCCCCGGCCTGGCGAAGACCTACGGGTTCACCCTGCCCGACCCGCAGGTGCACCTGCTCAACGACGCCGTCGTCTACCCGAGCATCGGGAAGGGGGAGCCCTGCGGCTTCGGCTCGGTCGCCTCCACCGACGGGCGCGTGGCCGCGCAGCACCTCACCGTGCTCGAGGACGACAAGCACTTCTTCCCGACGTACAACCCCGCCATCACGATCGCCACTCCGCTCGCCCAAAAATATCCGCAGCTGGAGCAGGTCTTCACGCCGATCGCCGCGAAGCTCGACACCGCGACGCTCACGGATCTGAACAAGAAGGTCAGTGTCGACGGCCAGAAGCCCGCCACGGTCGCCCGCGACTGGCTCAAGTCGGCGGGTTTCATCAGTTGAAGCGGCCGCGGGAATGATCGCGTTACCGGCCGCTTCGGTCCTCGGACGGATTCCTGGCGAATGTCGCGCTGGTGAACGACCCGGTGTTCGAGGGCCTGAGTGTCGAGGTGCTGAAGGCGAAGCAGGCGACTGGGCCGATCGTTTCTTTTCTGGCGGACGAAACGACCCTCGGCGACGCCGAGCATCCCATTCTGGCTGTCCGGGTTCTCCCGCAATTGGATGGTGACCTGCGCGATCATCGGCCGTTCCGGGTAGTGCCCGCCGAGCTGTGGAGTGTGGAGAACAACATCAACCTGGCCAACATGGACTGGGCGGACTTCACCGGGGCGGTAGATGGGGACGGCGTCTTCCGCGGGTTCTGACGCACTTTCCTGCCGCGAGTCGCGAACTGTCACACCGATGAGCGGCCGGGTATATCGGATGCGTCGTGCCCGGATCCGTGGCAGGTTCGTCTCCGTGCCGGACGATCATCACGCAGCGACATCGAACAGGCCGAAGCCGGACGTTCGTATCGTTCACCTGACCGGCCCCGTATTCGACTCGCTCGCTCGCGGCGATCTGGCCGGAGCGACCGCGACCAGCCCGGTACCACTGACCGCCTACCTCGCCGGACCGGACCGGCGTGGGCTGTGGCAGCGGCGCAGCAGGCAGGTCGCAGCGGACCCCGGCAGCGCGGCCTGGGTCACCGGCGTCATCTGGGATCAGCGACGGCTACTGGCCGTCGGAACAGCCGGTTACCACGGGCCTCCCGACACAGCGGGCATGGTGGAGATCGGCTACGCCGTCGACCCGGCGCACCGGCGACGCGGTTACGCGCGGGCGGCACTGGAGTCGTTGCTGGCGCGGGCCGTCCAGGAGCCACAGGTGCACACCGTCCGGGTCACGATCAGCCCCGGCAATACGGCCTCTTATCGCTTGGCATCGCAGTACGGCTTCGTCAAGGTCGGCGAACAATGGGACGACGAGGACGGCCTGGAGATCATCTACGAGATTCCGGCGGATCACCTGTGGCCATGCCGCCGGGATCGCGCGGTGTGGCCGGTCGCCCGCGTCGGCGGGTGACCGGCCACGTCTGCCGCGCCGCTGTGGTCGCGGCCTCGCGTCAGCTGGTGAGCTTCTTGCAGGCCGGAGCCTTCGCCGCGGCGTCTTCGATACCCTTGTCGGCTTTCGTGTCGAAGTCGAAGTCGACCTTGGCCACCTCGGTGTCGGTTTCCTCGCCGATCTGCGTGAGTGCCGCGCCGTCCGTCGGATCCGCCTTCTCCACCTTGTCCTTGAGACCGTCGGCCACCTGCTTCAACTGGCCGAGGGACGCCGCGAGTTTGCGGGAAGTCTCGTCGAGCCTCGGGACGGGGGCCTTGTCCAGTGCCCGGAGCTTGTCCACCATGCCGCCCAGCGACGTGGACAGCTGACCGAGGTGCTTTTCCAGTTCGGCCTTCATCTGGCCGGGCGAGGCGGAGGCGTCGAACTGCGGGGACTTCTTGGCGAGGTCCGTCATGCCGCCGGCCGCGGTGCAGAACTGGTCGAGCCATTTCACGGTGTCCGCGCCGGTGCCCGCGTGGGCCGGTGCCGCGGAGGATGCGGCCGGTCGATCCGCGGCCTTCGGCGCCTCGGGCTTGGAACCGCACGCGCCGAGCCCGAGTGCGCACGTGACTGCGAGCAGCGCCGCGCAGATGGTCTTACTTTTCATGGAAATCCCTTTCACAACAACATTTCACTGGCGCGCAGCGGGCGCGCGAAAAGCACAGTTCGATACGAGGCGACTATCCCGTCCGCCGAACGCCGATCGGTCAACGTCCGATCAACGCACGGAATCCCGGACAGTCCGATCGCGCGTAGCCGATCCGATTCGGGAGCAGCCGGCCGGTGGGCTCCTTGTCGTGGCGCATATTCGCCGCCTGTTCGCTCATCGGGGGACGCGCTGGTCCGGCCAACCGGGCCGGTGTCCAGAGTGGACGACCTGGCCGACCGGCGCCGGCGGCATCGTCATCGGTGGCGGTCCCGCGGCCGGTGGCGCCAGGTGATTCTCGGCCGCTTCCTTTTTCTCATTGCCGCGTTCGACGATGTACCCGAACACCACCGTGGTGATCAGCGAGATGGAGATCAGCGCCTCGGCCATGAAGAACGCGCCGAAATCGGCGATCGAGCCGATGGGCGGGGAGCCGGGTAGCGCGTTGCGCAACGGCACCAGCGCGAACAGCAGCGCGCCCATGAAGCTGAGTGACGGCCAGAGCAAACCGCGCCTGCCGCCCGCCGCGAACCAGGCGGCGATCACCGCGGCCAGGCTCAGGCCCCACATGAAAATCATGATGAACACCGCGAAGGCCATCGTCCCGGTGGACCGCCCAGCCTGCGCGGTGAAGGTCAGCACACCACCGTCGGTCTTCAGGTCGGCGGGTTTGATCTTGAAGAACGAGTCGGCGTTGGTGAACGTCACGCTCACCGGGACGGCTTCCTTCTCCGCCTCGGCCGCGAACAGGAAATCGAACTTGTACCGGTCGAACGGGTAGTCGGTGATGACGCCGTCGTGCAACGCGATCTTGAAGTCGGACACTCCGGGGTTCTTCCCCGGCTTGAGTGACAGGGTTTCTCCCTTGAGCCCATTGGTGTAGACGGTGATCTCGTGCCGTGGCATGCCGGTCTCGCCGTCCATCAGCTGCCCTTGCGGGTGCAGCTCGACCTGGACGGACAGTTCCTGGGTCACCGCGTCGACCTTCTGGACGAAGACATAGACGTCCACCCGGTCGGCGGCGTTCGTGTCCCCCATGACGATCTGGCTCTGGCCGTTGCTGCGCTCGACCGTGTAAGCCCATAGGCTGACGCCGGTGAGCAGCGTGACCACCGCCGCGACGATGACCGCTCTGACCCAACCTGCCAAGCCTCGCTTGGCGGTCCCTCTCGAATTCATTTCATCCTTCTCTGGTCCGCACGTGCGCGAGGCACGCTAGGAAGGCGGCGTCAACTGGCGTTCAACAAGGGGTAAACGTCCTCGATTCGCGTGGTCCCACTGATCCGTCAACGCGACGTTGGCATTTTGTTGCTCGGCCTCCGAGACACTCGGCCGACCGATCGAGCATCTCCATATCCCGAGGACCCGAATGCGGAAAACCCTGCCCGCGCTGATCGCCGTGTGTTTCGTGGCGAGTTCGTTCCTGCTGGCAGGTACGGCCGGCGAAAACCCGGTCGGCTGCCACGCGAAACCCGTGCACCGGCTTGTCAGTGGCCACCTGGTGCGTGACGCCGAAAGGCGGCCTTTTCGATCACTCGCCGCTATACTCCGCGAAGCGCGGAGGGTGATTCCCCCGCTCGACGCGCGGTGCGGGGAGGAGGGGGCCGGTGGATCAGCCGGCTGGCGAGGTGCGGTTCGCGGTACTCGGACCGGTTCAGGCGTGGCGGGGTGAGGTCGAGCTACCACTGGGGACGCCCCAGCAGCGGGCGGTCCTCGCGATGCTGGCGCTCAGACATGCCCAGGCGGTGTCGGTGGACCAGTTGGTGGCCGGCCTGTGGGGCGACGATCCGCCGCCAAGGGCGCTCGGTGCGCTTCGGACCTATGTCTCCCGGCTGCGGGCGGTACTGGCGGACGAGGATCTCCTGGTTTCGGTCGGCAGCGGCTACGCCCTGCGCTGCGGCGCCGAAGATGTCGACGCCGGGGTGTTCGAGCGGCTGGTAGCCGAGGCGGGACAGGCCAAAGCGGCCGGTGAACTCGGCGGAGCGGGACAGCTGCTGACCGCCGCGCTGCGGCTGTGGCGGGGTGAGCCGCTGGCCGGCGTCCCCGGTCCCTACGGCGAGGCTCAGCGGACCCGGCTGGCCGAGCTGCGGCTCACGACGCTGGAGACCCGCATCGAGGTCGAGCTGGCCTTGGGAGGGCACGCCGGGGTGGTCGCGGAGCTGACCGCGCTGACCTCCGAGCATCCCCTGCGCGAACGACTGCGGGAACTGCTGATGCTCGCGCTGTACCGGGGTGGGCGCCAGGCGGAGGCGCTCGGGGTGTTCGCCGACACCCGGCGCATGCTCACCGGCGAGCTCGGCATCGAACCGGGCGAGCGACTGTGCGCGCTGCACCAGGGAATCCTCGCCGCGGACCCGGAGCTGGCCGGCCCGACACCACCGGCAGGGCCGAGGACGGAGCCTGCCGTGCCGAAACCCGCCCAGCTCCCGGCCGACGTCGCCGATTTCACCGGTCGCGCCATCCGGGTCGGAGAACTCAGCGGCTTGCTGCGCGCCGAGCCGGGAAGTGCCGTGCCGGTCACGGCCATCAGCGGGATCGGCGGGATCGGGAAGACCACCCTCGCCGTCCACATCGCACATACGGTCCGGGGCGGCTATCTCGACGGACAGCTCTACGTGGACCTCGAGGGGACGAGTTCGCGCCCCCGCGATCCGGCCGCCGTACTGGCGGGCTTCCTCCGGGCGCTCGGGGTCGCCGACTCCGCGATACCCGAGGAGCCGTCCGAACGGGCGGCACTCTTCCGGTCCTGTCTGGCCGGGCGACGGGTGCTGCTGGTACTGGACAACGCTCGCGACGCCGAGCAGGTCGCCCCGCTGCTGCCCGGCGTCGGCGGGAGCGCGGTCGTGATCACCAGCCGGGCGACGATGGCCGGGATTCCCGCCGTTCTCGTATCGCTCGAAGCGCTGGAACGGGCCGACGCGGTGTCGTTGTTCGGCGCGATCGTGGGGCAGCGGCGGGCCGACGACGAACCGGACGCCGTTCTCGATGTGCTCGGCGCGTGCGGGTTCCTCCCGCTCGCGGTGCGGATCGCCGCGTCACGGCTGGCCTGCCGTCCTGATTGGACGATCGCTTCGTTCGCGCGGCGCCTGCGCGATCAGTACCGCAGGCTGGACCAGCTCCGGGTGGGTGATCTGGCCATCGAAGCGACCTTCGAGCTCAGCTACCGCCAGCTGGGCGCCGAGCACGCCGAGGCGTTCCGGCTGCTTTCCGTGCTCGACACGGCCTTCCTTCCGCTGGCCACCGCGGCGGCGGCACTGGATCTCACCGAGCAGCGGACCGAGGACGTCCTGGAGTCCCTTGTGGACGCCGGGCTGCTCGACTCTCCCCGGCCTGGCCGGTACCACTACCACGATCTGCTCAAGCTGTACGCCCACCGCAAGGCCGAGGACTTCGACTCGGCCGAGGAGCGTGGCGCCGTGGTGGGCCGGGTTCTCGACTTCACGCTGGCCACCACACGCAACGTGTTCCGGCTGCTCGAGCCCGGCGACAGTCAGCCGAGCTACGTGGTCCCGACCTACGCGGCCGGGCTGTCGTTCTCCTGTCACGACGACGCCCTCGACTGGCTCGACCTCATGCGGGACAGCACGATGCGGATCGTCGGCCAGATCGCGGAAGACCCGGCGAGCGGGCTCCGGCAGGCGGCCGACCTGATGCTGCTCCTCGCCTTGCTCATGGACCGGGTTTCGCCGACCGGGGACATGGGGCTGGCGGCCAGGACCGTGGCCGCGGCCGCGCGGCGCCGGGGCGACCGAGGCAGTGAGATCCGCGCCCGGCACGCGCTCGCCGTGTTCCTCCACCACGCGTGGCGGATACCGGAGGCGGAGGCGGAGCTCACCACCGGGCTGGAGCTGAGCACGGCGGCCGACGACACCCAGGGAGTGGCCCAGTCCCTGCTCGGCCTCGGGATCTGCGCGGTGGAACGCCGCGGCTACGCCGAGGCACTCGCGCTGCTGGACAAGGCCCGCACCCTTTACCGCTCCCTCGGCGATGACGCCGCCGTCGCGTTCACGGTGGCCACCAGTGCCTGCGCGTACCTCGGCGTCGGTGACAGCGAGCGCGCGCTGTCCGCGGCCGCGGAGGCGCTCGCGGTCAGCCGGGACATCGGCGACAACATCGCGGCCCCGAACGCACTCCACCAGATCGGGATCGTCCTCGGCGAACTGGGCAGGACCGATGAGGCCAGTGGCCATCTCCGCGAGTCGATCGCGATGTACCGGAAGGCGCGGCTGCGGACCCAGACCGCCCGTGTGCTGCTCTGCCTCGCCGAGGTGTGCCGGAAGGCCGGTGAGTTCGGCCAGGCGCTCGACGTGGCCGAAGAAGCGCTGGCCATCGGAAGGCAGACGCACCATGACTATGTCGTCGCCGGTGCGCTGTCCGCACTCGGTAGCGCACTCGACGGCCTGAACCAGCCCGACCGCGCGCTGACCTGCTGGCGGCAGGCGCTCGAACTCTTCGAGAACTGCGATGCTCCCGAGTCCGAGAACGTTCGCGGCCTGCTGGCGGCGAGCGCAGCCAACTCTCACTGAAGCCGGTGAAAAATCGTGACTGTGTGGATTTTGGGTCATCTGACGTCCCAAAATCCACACAGTCACACACCCCTTACCTCTCAAAGACCGCGCGGCTCCGCGATCTTGTTCAGTTCGCCCTGGTAGTAGAGGACACCGGCCCCCCACAACAACATCAGCAGCGTCCCGACCACGGGGTTGCAGGACTCGGGCAGTCCGGCGTGCCGCTGGGCGTAGCGGATGCGTTCCCCTGTCCGGTAGTAGGACACGAACGGCGCGACCAGGGTCCAGGACAGGAACAGGAGCACCAGCATCGGGCCGGCCACCGGGGAGTCCGGCTTCCGGTGGAACGCCGCCATCTCACGGTGGATCTTGTAGTACCAGACGAAGTGGTAGATCCCCAGCGTGATCAGCGGCAGGCCGAGCCACACCCCGATGGGGTTGCGCTGTTTGAGCGCCGGTTCGGTGCTGTCGGCATCCTGCGGTGCCAGGGGCGTGTGGGTTGCTTCCGGGTAGGACATGTCGTTTGACCTCTCGTGATTACTTCTGGCCCGCTGTAGGGAGTTTCTTGCGGCGGAATCGTGCTCATCCGCCGAACGCGCCGGCCGGGACATTCAATGTCCTCGTGAGCCGCACGTCGCCGGGGCATTCACCGCGAGGACGGTCGCCGCCGCATACTGGGATTCGAGCGGCGGCGACCGTCACTGGGTATTCGTGCGAAGGAGGGGTTAGAAGGCGCACGAACGGAACTCAGGTTAACCCTGCAGTATCGACCGAACCAGGCAGAAGGATCGGCAGAACTAACGGGAACGCAGGGTGTCGGCGAGTCCGCGACGGCCGTCGATGCCGAGCTTTCGATAAACGGAGGTGAGATGTTGTTCCACCGTGCGCAAAGTAAGGAACAACTCCTCGGCGATCTCCCGGTTGCCGGCGCCCGCCGCGGCCCGGTCCGCGATCCGGCGTTCCTGTGCGGTCAGCGCGGCCACACCGATCCGGGGTGCGTTCGGCCGGCGGCCGGCGATCCGCTCGATCGCCTCGGCGGCGTTTTCGGCCAGCCGGAGGGCACCACATTCGTGCGCGAGGTGGTGCGCCTGGGTGAGCACCGTCCTCGCGTCGGCGCGGCGGCTTTCCCGGTGATGCGCGAGTCCTAAGTGGAACAGCGAATAGGCGCGAGCCGGCTTTGCGGGGGAATCCGCCAGTACGGCAACGGATTCGACGAGCAGGTCGGTGTCGCGGGTGATCCGGCCGAGCGCGCGCAGGGCCTGGCCGAGCGCCCGTGGCGCGCCCCAGCGGCGGGCCAGCTCGACTTCCTCGGTCGCCAGTTCGACGGCCGGTCCGGTCCGCCCCAGCCGGTGGTTCACCAGCGCCGCTCTGGACCGCCACGGGATCTCCGCCGGATTGTGGATGTCGTATTCGGCGAGCCTGCGGCCGCATTCCCGATGGTCCGCCAGCGCGCCTTCGAGGTCCCCGCGCAGCATGCGCATCTGCCCGCGCTCGTACAGCAGCCAGTTCGCGAAGTAGCTCGGTTGCCAGGTATCGGGTTCCCCCGCCGCGGTCAGCAGTCGTTCGGCCGCTTCGATCTCACCCGTGGCGAGGTGGACCCGGATCAGGTGACCCTCCCAGCCGGACGCCGGCCAGCTGCCTCCGGACAGGCTGTCACGGAGCTCGATCGCCGCGCGTGCCTCGTCGATGGCGTCGGTGAGCCGGCCGGTGTGGAAGGCGACCACGCCGTTCAGCGCGTGCCCGAGTTCGGCGAAGATCGGCTGACCCGCCAGCGATGAATCGGCGATGAGTGCTTCGCAGAACTGCCCGGCGAGGTCGAACTCGTCGGCCCGGCACAGCCCGGCGGCACAGAACGCGAAGGCCCCCAGCCGTTCGATGGCCGAGGCCGCGGGCATGTCCCAGGCCCGCCGCAGATCCTCGACCACCCGCTCCCGGTCGGTTCCGGTGCCGGATCGGTAATGCGCGGTCAACGCCGCCGCCAGCAGCGCGGAATCGGGAAAGGGCGCGGCCCGTTCGCGCAGGCGAGCCAGCCGTTCCTCGTGCGGGAACCCGGGGATGCCGACGCCGGCGCCGATCGCGTACGCCTCCAGATCGCAGACCAACTGGGGTTCGCTGTCCTCGAGCGCCGCGGCCACCTGGTCGAGCACGTCGCGCCCCATCGAGAAGTTCCCGCTCGCACCGGAGGCGAGGGTGAGATCCTTAGCCACGGTCGCGGTGAACAGCCGGTCCGGCCAGGATTCGCGCGGCAACGCGACCACGGCCTCGAACGCGTCGCTGAGATGCGCCGCGGCGGAGCGCAGGTCGACGGAGAGTTCGGCCCGGCCCAGTTCGGCGGTCACCGCGATCCGGGTCGCCTCGTCACCGCCTTCGGCGAGCGCGCGGCGCAGGTACCGCACGGCCGGTTCGGCGACGCCCCGGTGCAGCGCCAAGCCTGCCGCCCGGCGCAGCGCGCCCGCCGCCCACGGCTCGCCGACCGGATCGCAGGCGAGCAGATGCGCGGCGATCCGTTCCGCGTCGCCACGCTGGGCGTCGAGCACCCGGGCGGCCTGCGCGTGGGCGGTGCGGCGCCGCCCGGCCGGGATTTCCCCGTCGACCGCGCCGCGGACGATCGAATGCGCGAACCGCATCGGTGCGCGGCCGCGGAGCAGTCCCATACGCGACAACACGTCCGCGGCGCGATCGGTGGTCTCCTCGGTGAGCCCGGCGACGGCGGCGACGATCGGTGGATACGCGCTCTCCCCGAGGATCGCCATCGCTTCGGCCACCGCGGCGCAGGCGGCTGAGACATCGGGATCGGCGCGCCGGATCCTGGTGAGCACCCAGCGCGACACCTCGTGCGGACTGAACTCGGCCAGCCGGGTGATCGCGCCCTTGGTGGGCGGTACACCCTCCTCGGCCAGGGTGGCGAGCAGTTCGCCGAGAAGGAACGGGTTCCCGCCGGTGACCTCCCGGCAAGCGGCCACGAAACCGGGTTCGGGTTCGGCGTTCAGCGCGGCGCGGGCGAACGCGGCGATATGCGGTTCGGACAGCCCGGACACCACCACCGGACGTAACTGCCCGGTCAGCTGGTCGACCGATGCCTCCGCGGCGCCACGCATTCCGGTGGTACGCGCCGTGATCAGCAGCAGCGGCACCGGATCCACGCGCCCGGCGAGGTACGCCAGCCAGCGCAGTGAAGCCTCGTCCGCCCACTGCACGTCGTCCACGACGAGCACGATCGGACCCTGTTCGGCCAGCCGCACCGCGAGCCAGTACAGGGCGTGCGGAACGGCGAAATGCGAGTCACCGGCTTCGGCGGGCGGCCCCGGTTCCGGCCACACCGCGGCGACAGCCGGTGCCACCGCACCCGCGAACAACGCGGTCCGGTCCGATTCGGACAGTTCGGCGATGATCGGCTGGAAGAGCTGGCGCACCAGGCCGAACGCGTAGTCCTGCTCCAGCGGATGCGCGCTCGCCCACAACACCCGGCGTCCGGCTCGGACGGCGAGCTCGGTCGCGCTGTCCAGCAGCGCGGACTTCCCGGCCCCGGAGGTCCCCGACAGCACCAGGTGATCCGGCTTTTCCGCGGTGATGGCGTCCGCTATGGCGGCGAGGTGGGCGTTGCGGCCGAACAGCGGGGTGTTCACGATTCCGCCGCCGCGAGAGCGGCCGCGATCTCGTCACGGCGATCGATGCGGAGCACCTGGTAGACGCTGGTGAGATGGTGTTCCACGGTGCGCAAGGTCAGGTAGTGCTCCTCGGCGATCTGCCGGTTGGTCCGGCCGGCCGCCGCCAGTTCCGCGATCCGGCGCTGCCGCGCGGTGAGTGCCCCGGCGCCGGTCCGCGCCGCGCGGGGACGTCGGCCGCCGGCACGGGTGATGGCTTCTCCCGCGCGCTCGACGAGCGCGTCCGCGCCACATTCCCTGGCCAGCCGGTAGGCGTGGCGCAGCTGTGCCCGCGCGTCTTCGGTGTCGCCGCGGGCGTGCAGGGCCAGTCCGAAGTGGAACCGGCCGCGAGCCTGTTCGAGGCGGGCAGGCGAATCCGCCAGCACCTCGACCGACTCGGCGAGGGTTTCCAGGTCGTCGTGGATGATCCCCTTCGCCAGCAGCGCGATGCCGATCGGGCGCGGGGCGCCCCACACACGTGCCAGCTCCAGTTCCGTACCGGCCAGGCGCGCGGCCTCGCCGGATTCGCCCAACCGGTGGTGGACCAACGCGGCGCGGGATCGCCAGGCCGACAGCGCCGGACCTCCGATTCCCAGCGCTTCGAGGATCCGGCCGGCGCGCAGCTGGTCCTCGAGCGCTCCGCGCGGGTCGCCGCGCAGCAGCCGGACCCGCCCCCGCACACCGAACAGCGCGACCGCCCCGGTGCTGTCGGGAACGTCACCGTCGAGGAAGCCGAATCTGGCGAGCACCGCCTCCGCCTGGTCCAGCCTTCCCTGGTCCACAAAGGACTCCGCGAGTCCGGCGTAGACATCGGGATGGCTGCCCTCGCCGTTGACGGATTCGGTGATCTCCTCGGCGATCCGCATGCGCTCGATCGTGTCGGTGACGTGGCCCTTCTGGTACGCGACGAAGCCGTACACCCACTGCGCCCATTTCGCGATCGTCGGAATTCCTGTGGCGCGCGCGATTTCGAGGATCCGGTCTCCGCACGCCTCGGCGAGGTCGAGCCGATCGGCGTAGCAGCAGGCGGCCGCGGCCAGTCCGGTCGCCACCAGGGAGAACTGATCGTGCCCGGCCTCGATCTCGAAGGTCCGCTCGGCCATGGCGACCGTCACCGCACACGAGCCACCCGTCCATGCCTCGTAGATCGCCAGTGCCGCGGCCGCCCAGCGAACGACTTCCGGGCTTGAGGCCGTGTCGAACAGCCGGCGTGCCCTGGCGGCCATCGGTGGCGCGAAGGCACCGAGTCCGATCATCATGCTGGTCGCCTCCAGCTCCATGATCAGCTCGTGCTCGCCGGGGCCGAGCCCGGCCAACGCGTGGGCCAGCACCTTTTCCGCGCGCGCGTACTCGCCGCACTGCGTGATCGCGACCGCGAGATTGCCCGCGATCCGGGCGGCCTGGCGTGGGTCTCCTGCCTTGTCGAAGGCTTCGCTGAGATGGGCGACCGCGCTCGGAGCGTCCACCGCGAGCTCGGCCTGACCCAGTTGGGCCAACAGGTCCGCCCCGAGGTCGCCGGGCGCCGGTTCCGCCAGCGCGCGGCGGAGATAAGTGACCGCGGCCTCCGGCCCGCTCCGGCGGGTGGCCGCGGCCGCGGCCGTCCGGAGCACGTCGGCCGCCCACGGTTCCCCGGTCGGATCCGAGGCGAGCAACTGCGCGGCGATCTGCTCGGCCTCCCGGCGCCGGTCGTGGAGCAGGCGGGCGGCTCGCCGATGGGCTGCCCGGCGTTCGTCCGCCGCGATCCCGGCGAGGACGGTGTTGCGGACGATCGAATGGACGAACTCCAGCGGATGCGTCCCGGCCAGGAACCGCAGCGCGGCCAGTGCGTCCGCCGCCTCGGCCGCCCGGTCCAGCGGCAGATCGGCCAGCGCGGCGGCGGTGGCGAGGTCGGTGCCGTCGCCGAGCACCGCGACCGCCTTGGCCAGTTCGGCGGTCGCCGAACCGGCGGGCATGCGGCTGAACACCCACGCACTGACGGTCTCCGGGACCAGGTCGGGCACCCGGTCCGCGAACTCCGCGGTCGGGGTGAGGCCCTGAGCGGCCAACGAGGTGGCCAGTTCGCCGAGCAGGAACGGGTTGCCCGCGGTGGCGCGATGGCAGGTGGCGCTGAAAACGGGATCGGGCGAGCTGCCGAACACCCAGGTCACCAGCTCAGCCGTCTGTCCGGTGGACAGCCAGGGCACTTCGACACCGGCGAGCGCGTCGGCCAGTTCGGCCAGTAGTCCCGGATCGGCGCCGGGCTCGGCGACGTTGCGGCAGGCCAGCAGCACCACGGGCAGTCCTTCGGCGCGCCGGGCCAGGTACAGCAGCCAGCGCAGCGAGGCCGTGTCCGCCCACTGGACGTCGTCGATCGCCAGCACCAGGGGCCGTCGCTCGGCGAGCCGCGCGGTGAGCCAATACAGCGCGTGCACAGCGGCGAAGGTGTCCAGACCGTCGTTGCCGTGATCGACGTTCCCGCCGATCACCTGTCCGGCGGGGGCGGCCAGGTCGCTCAGCGTGATGGCGCGTTCCTCTTCCGGCAGCGCCGCCAGCAGTGGTTCGAACAACTGCCGGACGACGCCGAAGGTGAAGTCCCCCTTCAGCGGATGCGCACGGGCACTGGCCACCGGCAGGCCCGCGGCTTCGGCCAGTTTCCCGGCCGCTGCCAGCAAAGCGGTCTTGCCGGCACCGGGTGGCCCCTCGAAGACGAGCATTCCGGCACCGGCCGTGAGCGCCTCGCGCACCCGCGCGAGCTGTTCCTCGCGGCCGATCAAAGGCCGCTCTGTTTGCAGAATCACCGTGGTACCTCCCCTGCACCCCGATCATCACCCACTGTAACCAAACGGGGATGCCCTATTGGTTAATCCGGGGTGCTCGTTAAGTATTGCGGTCCATACCGTGAGGCAAAACGGGGGGTCGGGCCTAACACTGTGTGATGTCACGCCGCTGGGGGTTTCAAGGGCGCCGGGACAAGACAAATGAGGGGCACCATGCAGTGGGGGAAAGAAGCGGCGCTCGGCGAGTTGCTGCTGAGGCACCGGCAGACCACCGGGCTCACACAGGAGGAACTGGCCGAAGCGTCGGGCTTGAGCGTTCGGGGGATCGGCGACATCGAACGCGGCAGGGCCCGCGGTCCGCAGCGTCGGTCGGTGGAGGCACTGGCCGACGCGCTGCGGCTCGAAGGTCGGGTGCGGACGGAGTTCCTCGACGCGGCCCGCCGCGGCCGTCGCCGGGCCGCGGCCGGACCGTCGAAGCCGAACCCGTCCGGGGAACTGGTCGGTCGCGGCACCGAACTCGCCGGGCTTCGCGGGTTCGCCGAATTGGTCGCGCAGGGGGCCGCGGAGGTTCCGGTCGCCGCGATCTCCGGCCTGCCGGGCATCGGCAAGAGCAGCCTGCTCGTCGCCGCCGCGAACGCGGTGGCGGACCTGTTCCCGGACGGCCGGTTCTTCCTCGATCTGCGCGGTATGGAGGAACCGCTGACCTCGGCGCAAGCGCTGGACCGGTTACTGCGCCTGCTGGAGGTACCCGAGGCCGAGATCCGCGGGCCGCTCGCCGAGCGGGTGCGGCACTACCGGTCGCTGCTCGACGGCAAACGGGCGCTGATCGTGCTGGACAACGCGCTGGACGCGGACCAGGTCCGGGCGCTGCTACCCGGCACCGCCCGATGCCTCGTGCTGGTGGCGGGCAGGCGGGCGCTGTCCGAACTCGACGCGGGCCACCGGAGGGTGCTGACCGTGTTGAGCACCGGCGATTCGGTGGCCCTGCTGGCGCGGATCGCCGGTACGCGGCGGGTGCACGGCGAACCCGGCGCGGCCGCGGAAGTCGCTCGGCTGTGCGGAAATCTGCCGATGGCCCTGCGGCTCGCCGGTCACCGGCTCGCGGTGAGCCCACAGTGGTCGCTGAAGGATCTGGCCGCGATGCTGGCCGACGAGCGACGGCTCTCCTTGCTGGCCGCGGGACCTCTTCAGGTCCGGACCGCCTTCGCGTTGTCCTACCGCCAGCTCGACGAGCGAACCCGGCTGGTCTTCCGGCACCTGTCGGTCATCCCGGGCGCGGACTTCACCCCGGCACTGGCCGCGGTGGCCGCCGGGATCGAACCGGGCGGCGCGGAGCACCTGCTGATGACGCTGGCCGACGCGAGTCTGGTGCGGCGCGTCGGCGACCGGTACGAGTTCCACGGACTGCTGCGGGAGTTCGCCGCCGAACGGTTCCGGGACGAGGAACATCCGCCGTCGCGGCGGGCGGCCACCGACCGCGTGAACTCGTGGCTGGTGCACACCGCGACCCGTGCGGGATTGCTGTTCGACGTGTGGCGACGGGCCGAACCGGCCGAGCTGTGCGGCGAGCCCGCCTCGTTCCCCCTGCGCACCTGCGAGGAAGCCGAGTGCTGGCTGGACGCCGAGGCGGGCAACTGGATCCCGGCGATCCGGTACGCGGCACGCGCCCGCTGGCACCACGATGTGATCGCGGTCGCCCGTGCCCTGCACTGGTACTCCTACGTGCGGGTGCGGCCGTATCCCTGGCCCGAGTTGTACGGCCTCGGCGTGTCCGCCGCGCGTGCGGCGGACAGTCCGGCCGAGGAGGTCGCGCTGCGCGACCTCCTCGGCTGGGCACTGGCGCACCGCACGGGCAACGGGCGCACGGCGCTACCGGCCCGCGAGCTGGCGCTCGAACTCACCGGCGTGATCGGCGACCGGCCAGAGGAAGCGTGGGCGAAATGCCACCAGGTGGCGAACCTGCTCCGGCTCGGCGAACCCGTTTCCGCGAGCTGAGTCCGTGGGAGAGAAACGGAACGAGGAACTGCAAGTGCGTGTCCGGCGGGGCAGGCCCCGTTTTCAACTGCTCGGGCCCGTGGCCGCCCGATCCGGCGATGAGCCGCTCAACGTGGGTTCCCCTCAGCAGCAGGCCGTTCTCGCGATGTTGTTGCTGCGCGAGGGCCGAGCCGTCTCGATGGCCGAGCTGGTCGACGGCCTGTGGGGCGAGGATCCGCCGCGTACCGCGCATCGCACGGTCGTCACCTACATCTCCCGGCTCCGGACCGACCTCGAACCGGGTCGGTGCGCTGGGGAAAGCAGTGACGTACTGCCGTCCGTGCCGGGCGGGTACGCGCTGCGGGCAGGGGATATCGAGGTCGACGCCGTCCTGTTCGAGCAGGAGGCGGCCGACCGGAGCGGCGGTGTCCGCGCGACGCACGACCGGCTCGCCGGGGCGCTGGCGCGGTGGCGTGGAGGCGCACTCGCCGGTGTGCCCGGCCCCTGGGCACAGCGCGAGCGAGACCGCTTGGAGGAGATGCGCACGACCGTGCGCGAGGCCCTGCTCGGCCACGCCCTCGAACTGGGGCGGCACGCCCAGTCGGTACCGGAACTGCAGGCGATGGTCGCGGAGTTCCCGCTGCGTGAGCGCCTGAGCGAACTGCTCATGCTCGCCCTCTACCGCTGCGGGCGCCAAGCCGAGGCGCTGGCGGTCCACCGTGCCGCACGGCAGGCGCTGCGTACCGAACTCGGGGTCGAACCCTCGGCCGCACTCGCCGAGCTGCAGCGGCGGATCCTCGCCGCCGACCCCGAGCTGCTGATGTCCACAGTGGACGCTCAGTCCGACGACGGGGCCGACGGGCCGGCGCCCGTGCCCTCGGCTCGGCCGCTCCTCCAGCAGCTTCCGGCCGACATCGCCGACTTCACCGGCCGCGCCGCGACAGTCGACGCGATCCGCGCCGCCCTCACCGACGGCAGCGCGGGCCACGCGGTCACGGTGTGCACCGTCAGCGGCACCGCGGGCGTCGGCAAGACCACCGTCGCCATCCACGTGGCGCACGCGCTGGCCGGAGTATTCCCCGACGGGCGGCTTCACGTGGATCTGGGGACGGCCGACCCGGCCGGTGTTCTCGCGGACCTCCTGACCGCCTTGGGCACACCGTCCGACCGGATCCCGCTCGGCCTCGCGGGGCGGGCGGCGCTCTACCGCAGCCTCCTCGCGGACCGGCGGATGCTGCTCGTCCTCGACAACGCACGCGACGCGGAGCAGATCCGCCCGCTGCTGCCGGGAACCGCCGGATCCGCCGTCCTGGTGACCAGTCGCGCCCGTGACCTGGCGCTCCCGGGCGCGCACCGCTTCGATCTCGACGTACCACCCGAGCCGGAGGCGCTGGCGCTGCTCGTCGCGATCGTCGGCGCCGAGCGGGTGGACGCCGAACCAGCGGCCGCGCGGTCCCTGGTGGCGGCCTGCGGGCGGCTCCCGCTCGCGGTGCGGATCGCGGCGTCCCGGCTCGCCGGTCGCCCCGGCCGCAGCATCGTCTCGCTCGACCAGCGGCTGCGCGACGAGCACGCCCGGCTCGACGAGCTCCGCGTCGGTGATCTGGCCGTCGCGCCGGCCTTCCGTCTCGGCTACGAAGCACTGACTCCCGAGGCCGCCCGCGCCTTCAGGCTGCTCGCCCTCTCCGACTCGCCGGACGTCCCCTTGCCGGTGGCGGCGGCCCTGCTGGACACGGACGAACGCACCGCGGAAGCCCTCGCCGAGACGCTGGTGGACGCCGCCATGCTCGAATCGCACGTACCGGAGCGCTACCGCTTCCACGACCTGCTGCGCCTGTACGCCCGCCACCGTTCCGAACAGGTGGAGAGCCCCGCGGAACGCGAGGCGGCACTCGTGCGCGTGGCGGAGCTGCTGATGGCCGGCGTGGTGCGAGCCGTGCGAGCCGTCGTACCGGGAGAGCCGCCGCGTGCGTGGTTGCGTTCGGTGCGACACGCGGGTGTGGAGTTCACCGGGGCCAATGAGGCGCGGGAGTGGTTCGGCACCGAGCACGCGCTGCTGACCGCCACGGTGGGGCAACTGTTGCGGTGCGGGCCGCAAGCGTTGCGCACGGCCGTCGAGCTGCTCGGTGTCATCGGGGTCAGCGGACACTTCATGGGCCGGGCCCACTACCTGGAGATCAGCAGGATCGCGGGGGCCGCCGCCGAGCGGGCCAGGGTGCAGGGGGATCCGGGGTACCGGGCCAGGGCCTTGCACATCCGTGCCTGGCTCGCCTTCCTCTCGGCGCGGCACTACACGGCGGAGACGGATCTGCGTGCGGCGCTCGCCTGCGCCGCCGAGGTGGACGATGCCTTCCGCCGCCACCTGTCGGGCAAACTGCTGGCACTGGTGCTGTGGGCGACGGACCGGCCGGAGGAGGCCGAGCGCGCGATGCGCACGGCCGAACTCTTCGCGGGAGACGAGCAGAACCCGGACAGCCCGGCGAGCGTCGCCCGGTACGTCGCGCGCCTGTACGCGGCGCTCAGCTCCGGGCAGCCCGGCGTGACGATCATGACGCCGGTCATGCGCGCGGCGGACGCCACCGGGGAGTCCTTCACCACCGTGGACGGCCTGCAGCGCCTGGGTACCCTTCTGCGAAGCCCGAACGCGGTGTTGATCAGCCGTTGAGCCCGCATTGGCCGCGGCCACGCACGGTGAACGGCATGACGAACGACTCCGCCCCGACGGACACGGCGTCCGCGCTGCCCGACCTCACCGGCATTCGCCTGAGCCACCGCGCCATCCGCGGTGATATCACCCGCTTGGCCGCTCTGCTGTCCGGCGCCGGTGCGGCGACGATGTCGTTCACCCGCGCCGGCGCCGTGACCAGGTACGTCCACCGGTACAACGCCGCCGTGCGCCACCATCACCGCAACGAGGACGACCGGCTCTGGCCCGTGATCGCCGACGCGGCGGGCCAGGCCGTCGACCTTTCCCCGTATATCGGCGAACACGAGGTGCTCGACCGGCTCCAGGACGCCGCTGACCTGACTGCCACGCGCTTCGCGGAGGACCCGGCACGCCACGCGTCGCGGCTCGCGGCACTCCTGGCCGAACAGCGCGACCTGCTCGTCGAGCACATCGACGCCGAGGAACAGCACCTCTTCCCCGTCATCCTGCGCCACGTGAGTGCCGCGCGGTACGCCGCCGCCGAGGCCGAGATCCGCGGATCCACCCCGCCCGAACTCGTCTCGTGGATGCAGCCCTGGCTGTGGGGGTACGCCACCGCCGACGAGCGTCGTCTGCTGCCGCCCGCCCCGGTCATCGAGCCGCTCCTGGCGGCCTACATCGACTGTGAGAACCAGACCTTCGGCCTCGCCGAGGCCGTTGATCCGACGTTGACCGGCCGTTAACCGCGCTATCGCACGCTGATCGGCAGATTCGACGTTCTGTCCTGCGTCGACAAGAACTTGTGCGAGACCGGGATCTCGCCAGAGAGGGGAACACCATGACGTCGCCCACTTCGGTCTCCACACCGGCGATGCAGAAGGCGGCCGGTGAATTCGAGGCCGCGTTGAGCACGTCCAACACCACACAGAACAACATGCAGAACAACATCCAGCAGTTGAACGTGGCGTGGACCGGGGACGCTTCCGTCCGGTTCAAGTCCTCGATGAACGCCTGGTGCCGCGAGTACCAGAACATCGTCAAGGAGCTCGGCACGATGCTGGAAGCTTTGCACGGCAACACGAAGTCCTACGTCAAGACCGAGCAGAGCGCGGTCGACATGGCGGGCAGCGCGATGCCCGGCCTGCCCGGCCTGTAGTCAGAAATCGAGAACCGATCAGGGAGAACCATCGACATGGCGCAGTACACCATCGACTTCGGCCGCGTGCAGGGTGTCCTCGGGCAGATGGAGGGCGTGGACAAGCAGATCAAGACCATGCTCAGCACGCTGGAGAGCAACACCGAGAAGAACCTCGCCGAATGGCAGAGTGACGCGAAGGCCTCCTATCAGCAGTGCAAGGCGAAGTGGGACGCCTCCGCGGCACAGATGCCCGTCCTGCTCGCGCAGGCCCGCCAGGCGCTCGCCGAGATCATGACGAGCTACGGCAAGGCCGAAAGCCAGGGCTCGGACATGTGGAGCAGCATCGGCGTCGGGAGGAGGTAGGCCGTGACCGTTGAAGGCATCGCCATGGCCAACGCCAACAGCAACGCCGCGGCGAACAAGGCCAAGGGCGACTTCGAAAAGAGCGGCCACTACAACGGTTTCGGCGACCGGCCGGCGGATCGCAAACCGGAGGACGGCGGCGCGCTGCCCGTCCCGCCGGTGTACAAGTCCGAGGGCGGTAAGGGTCAGGTGTCGGTGGACGACATGGCCCTCAAACATTTCAGCCGGGCCATCCAACAGCTCCTGCCGACGCTCAAGGAAGCGCTGAAGGATATCGGGTCGATCGATATCAAGGCGGGCAACTTCCAGCACGGCCACAAGATCAGGGCGGTGGCCGTGGGGGCCGATGGTGAAGGCGGGTTGAAGAGGGAATACGTCACCACGCTCACCAAAGTGGGCACCGCCTTCGAGAAGCTCATTTCCGGCATCGACGAGCTGGCCACCAAATACAAGACGACCGAGGAACTCAACTCGAAGGGCGCCGGGGACGTCGCCCAGCTGATGCAGGCGTTCGGGCGGGGGATGCCCGGCGGGGGCGGGGCTCCCGGCGGCGGGGCGTAGAAACAGGATTGGCGCGAGAAAATGGTGCAGTCGAAGGACGTCC
Organism: Amycolatopsis sp. NPDC049868; assembly: GCF_044461365.1. Lineage (NCBI taxonomy): Bacteria > Bacillati > Actinomycetota > Actinomycetes > Pseudonocardiales > Pseudonocardiaceae > Amycolatopsis > Amycolatopsis sp. NPDC049868. Next base: position 306,435 of record NZ_JBITKV010000005.1, read on the forward strand.
CCACCGGGGGCGATTACGACTCCTGGACATGGAAACAGATCAAGGCGGCGGTCAACGGCGGCTCCGAGGAGCACGGTGGCGAAGCGGCCAAGGCGGCCAACGCCAATCCCGCGTCCTTCTTCGACGCGGGGAACAAGTTCGCCAAGCTGGCTCGGGTGTTCGAGTTGTGCCGGGATACCGTGCAGGTGCACTCGAAGGCCATCGCCGGGCCGGACGGACCGTGGAAGGGCCCGGCCGCAGAGGGCTTCCGCAATGCCATGGACTACTACGGCAAGGTCTTCGACGCCCATGTCGAGCGGGTGAACAAGCCGCCGTTCGGCGGCTCCGGATCCCTGCCCCAGTCCATTGTGGATGCCGGTAACAAGCTGAACGCCGCGCAGTACCAGCTCGAAAAGATCGACCTGTGGTACGCCGAGCAGGCGGTCAAGCTCGGCGCGCCGAAAATGGCGAACGGGCTGATCCAGGTGTCCGCGAAGCCCGAGGTCGTCAAGCTGCTCGACCAGGACATGCGGAAGGTGATCAAGGATTTGGCCGGGGAATACTCGGTCAAGGTCCGGGACTTCGAAGCCCCGGTGCCCAAGTCACCCGACGAGATCAAGCCCCCGCCAGGAGGCGGCCCCGACGGGATCACCCCGCCGTCACTTCCTCCGATGCCGGGTGGCGGAGGAAATCCGCAGAATTTCCCCGGTTTCGGCGGCGGCCCCGGTGACGGGCCCAGTCCGTTCCCCGGCGGCGGCGGACCGGCCCCGTATCCGGGTGCCGACGGGCCCAGCCCGTATCCCGGTGGTGGCGCCGGTGGCCTGCCCGCCCCGTTGAGCCCCCGTGACCTCGGGCTCAAACCGGATCCGTACGACCCGGGCACCGGCCTCGCCGGTGCGGCCCCTGCCATCCATCCCGGTGGCGGAGCGACCACGCCGCTCGGCGGTGGGCTCGCGCCGTACCAGCCTGGTGGCGGCGGCGGTCCTGTGCCCGGCGGGATGCCGGTCGGTCTGACGCCTTACGCGGGTGGAAAAGGCGGCGGTCTGTCGCCCTATCCCGGCGGCAAGGGCGCCGGTGGCGTCAAACCGTACGGCGCCGGGGGAGCGTCGCTGAGTGGCGCCGGTGTCAAACCCTACGGTGCCGGAGCTTCCGGTGCCGGTGCCCACGATCAGGGCGGTAAGGCGGGGGCGGGTACCGGCAAGGGCGGATCCGGTGTCGGCGGGATGCCGATGGGCGGAGCGCCGGGTGCGGCCGGGCAGGGTGAGCGGGAACGGGAGCGGACCACCTGGCTGCGGGAGGACGAGGACGTGTGGGGCGCCAACCCGGATGCCCCACCGGGCGTGATCGGACGGCGCGACTAGAGCGGACCGTCAAGCGACCCGCCGGAGCTGTTGAGGGGTAAGGCGAAGGCGGTGGAACCGGCCGCGGGGGTCCATAAAGGACATCAGATGGAGCCGATGGCGGCGAGTGGGGAGGATTTGGGACGTTCAGTGTCCGGAATCTTCCCCACTCGGCAGCAAACCGGGCCGTACGAGCTTGATCAACGGAGGATCGGGGACGTTGAGTGTCCCTAATCCTCCGTTGATCAAGCTCCGGGACCCGAGCGCCCCCTCGACGACACGTCACATTCGCCCTGCTCGGACCTGGGTAGGCAAATACCGGCCCGTTCCAACGCTCTCCATCACTCACGACCCCGGCCATTGCAAGCGCCGGCCGGAACCAGCAGCCGACAGCGCCGGGACCTTCCTTCCCGTGCCGTCAAGGAGATTTCATGACTTCGTCCTACGACGAACGGATCGGCGACCTGCTCGCCGACTACCGGCGTCAGCGCGACCAGCTGTCCGAGATGCAGCGCAAGCTCAAGGAGATTTCGGTGACCGCCACCGCGCCCGGCCGCGCGGTCGCGGTGACCGTCGGCGCGCAGGGTGAGATCACCGACCTCGGCTTCCCCACCACGGCGTACCGGCGGATGGCGCCCGCCGAGCTGGCCACCGTCCTGCTCGCCACCATCGCCGACGCGCGGCAGCGGGCGGCGGCGGAACGGGAAACGGTGCTGAAACCGCACCTGCCCAAGGAGTTCCGGGACCTCGCCGTCGGCGCGCTGCCGGAGCACCCGCCGATGACCGAGGACGTGCGCAAGCTGGTCGAGGACGATCCGCGGTTCGTCCGTCCACAGGAGACGGACGAACGAAGCGAGCGCGAGCGGGCCGACGGCGAAAAGCGGTGGTGGTGATGAGCGGGCCGTTCGGTGTCGACACCGAACGGCTTGGCAAGACCGCGAGCGACGCGGAGAGCCTGGCCGCCCGGTTGGACCGGATCTACAACACCCTGCACAACGCCACGTTGTCGGCCGGGAACTGCTGGGGCGCCGACGAAACCGGTAAGGCGTTCGAGAAGAACTACGACAAGAACAGCAAGGACGTCCTGCGGGCCATGAGGGAAATGGGGGAGGTCGTTCGCAGCATGGGGGATGGGGTGAACACCATGGCCAAGGGGTTCCGGCGTACCGAACAGGGCGCCGTGGCATCGGCGGAACAGGTGACGAAACGGGCCAGGGGGGCCTGATGGGTGTCCAGATCCCCTCGGAGCTGCACTGGCTGGTGCAGATCGTCTGCGGTGACGAGTGGCCGCAGGGCGACGAGGACAAGCTCCGCGTTCTGGCCGTCGCCTGGGATGAGGCGTCGAGGGAACTCACCGCGGTGCGGAACGAGGTCGACTCGGTCACCGCCGCGGTGCTCGGCGCGTTGCAGGGCACCGCGTCCGAGGAGTTCCGGAAGTTCACCGAAGCCTTCAAACAGCAGGTGCCGGACGTCGCGGCCACCGCGAAGCAGCTCGGTGACCTGGCCAGGGAGACCGCGCTCCAGGTCGAATACGCCAAGTACATGATCATCGGGACACTGATCATGCTGGCGATGCAGATCGTCTGGGCGCTCGCGAACGCGTTCTGGACCTTCGGCGCGTCCACCGCCACCATTCCCGCGATGCAGGCCGCGGCCCGGATCTCCGTGCAGGCCGTGCTGAAGAACCTGATCAAGGCGGTGCTGTTCGGCATCGTCTTCCAGGTCGGGATGGACGCGGCGATCCAGGGCATCCAGATGCTCAAGGGCGATCGTACGAAATGGGATACCGACCTGACCAAGGGTGCCGCGATCACCGGCGCCATCGGTGGGGTGATCGGTTTCGGCCTCGGCGCGGCCGCGAGCAAGTTCGCGCCGAAGTTCGCCCGGTCGATCCCGGGCGAGATGGTGAAGGGCGGCCTCCACGAATGGCTGACCGAGCAGGTCAGCGGGGTCGTGCAGGGGAATTGGAACGGCCTCAACCCGGCCGCCGCGTCCGCGGGCGCGATCGAGGGCGCGGTCGACGGGGCAGGCGGGAGGAAGAAAAAGGGTGGCGGCACGCAGGCAGGGACGAACAAGATCGCCGCCACGCAGATCGACGGTGTCGACCACCTGGACCTGTCGAAGATGCCGTCGATGACCGACTCGCCGGTGGCCGAAGCCGACGGGAAGCCGACCAGGGATCCCGTCACCCGGACGGCGAGCGCGCAGCCAGTCCAGTCCACATCGGACCAAGGCGGTAAGGCGGACACCACCACCACCACCACGCCACCACCGGCGCCGGTACAACCGGTCACGACGCCTTCGACAGCACCGAAGCAGGCCGAGCGGCCGGCCTCCTCGAAGAGCGAGCCCGCACCGGCGCCGCCGAAGGCCGGCCAGCCGAAGACTCAGCCGGTGTCCACGGAACCGGTCAAGCCCGTAGTGACACCAGAGCCGGCCAAGGCCGTGCAGCCGAAGCCGACGGTCCCGCAGCCCGAGCCCCAGCAGCAGGCCTCCTCGGCCAAGCCTCAGCCGGTCCAGTCGCCGACAACGCAATCACAGCCGGGCCATCAGCCCGCGCAGTCCCCGGTCACCCACGCGCGGACTGAACCGGTTCCGCAGCCGGTCCGTACTCAGCATGCGGAACCCGCGCAGCCGGTCACACCGGCCTCGACGGCTACGACGTCCGCTTCGAACACGCACACCCCGGCCACCGCGCAACCCGTGGCGACCAGCCAGCCCGCAACGCAGCCTGCCCCGCTGGGCATCCCGGCGCTGGACGGTCCCGACAAGGCCGGTCCGCAGAGCCCGTCGCATGGCTCGCAGCTGGCCGCGTCTACGCCCGTGCCCGCGGTCACGCCGCCGCCGGTGTTCGTCGAACCGCAGTCCGGCCACCCGGCTCCGCAGCCGACTCCGGTGCCGGTGTCCACCACCGCCACTACCACCACCACACCGCCGCCGATCGCTCCGTCCACATCGGACACACCGATCCCGAGGTCCGTGCCGCCGATGAGCCGGCCGGCCCCGCCGTCACCGCGGGAAACCAGCCACCAGCCCACCGTGGTGGCACACTCCGGCCCGTCGAGCCACAACACGCCACCGGCCACGAGTACCGAATCGGCGCCCGTCAACCCCACACCGGTGCCGACGATCGATATCGTTACCACCCAGGCGCTGGACACGCTCGCCCCGGACTGGACGAAACCCGGGGTCGGCCTCGAATTCCAGACCTTCCTTTCGGTGCACACCGGCACCGGCGACGCGAAGCCGAAGACCACCGTGCTGAAGGACGTCGTCCGGGGCAGCGACGGCAGAGACCACATCCTGTGGGAGCTCACCGTCGACAACCGAGACGCGGCGTCGACGAAATGGCTGGGCACCGACGGCAACGCGATCGGCCAGTCCACCGTGCTGGAATACGTGACCCAGCCGGTCGGCACACACAACCACCAGGCCGTGCTGGATCGCATCACCACGTTCACCACGATCCTCGCGGACCAGCTGGTCCGCGGCGGCGGCCAGGTCGACATCACCACGGTGTGGGACACCTACCGGGATCAGCTGAAGAGCGCCGGGAAGCCGAGGCCGATCGCGGACAAGCCCGATCAGCCTGCCCTCAAGGTCGGCAAGCCGAACGAATCGATCGATATCGCCTTCCAGGTGCGGCCGCAGGCCACCTTCGACAGCTCGCTGTCCGCGTTGCCGGACGTGCTCAAGGAGATCGCGAACACCGGTTTCGGCAGGGAGGTCAGGAAAGGTACGCACGACCTGCAAGCCGATCTCAAGGCGCGGATCGCCGAATTCGACGGGATCGTGATCCCCGGTGACACCAAGGGGAATGTGAAGGGGCTGGCCGGCCTCGCGCATCTCTACCTGACCCTGGACGAACAGGGTTTCGGGCTGCTCCCGCCGGGCACGGTGCAGCAGAAGCCGTATCACCACTTCATGGTCCGCCGGGATTTCCACGGCCTGTGGCAGGGGCTTTCCGCCTCGGAAAAGGACCTGTGGAAGCAGCATGTGGCTGATCTCAAGGCGTCCATTCCGGCCGATAGGCCGTTGTATCCCGGCAACTTCAAGGAATCGAACCGGCTGACCGCGCACGCCTGGCTGGATTCGATCGCGGACCCGTCCACGGTGCTGTTCCCGAACGCCAAGCTGGACGAGAACGCCACCCCGTGGGTCGATCAGGTCAGGAAAGCGGTCCTGGAAGACCTCAACGGGAAGAAAACGCGTCCGGACGAGACGGTCACCGATCTGCTCAAGAAGATCAAGTTGGGCAAGGACATTCTCGGCGCCGAGGTGGAGGCGGCCAAGCAGCACCTGTCCGAGACCGGAAAGTCCAAAGTGGACATGATCCTCGCTGAGGTACGCGAGCACGGCAAGGACCTGGTCTCCACGCTGACCGGGGAAGCGATCGGCAAGATGCCCAAGGCCACCGACCCGGGCCGTGCGGTGACCTTCGAGTGGCGCAGCATGGCGGACGTGCCCGGTGGGCAGCGGCCGAGCACCAAGAAACCGCCTACCCAGGTCACCGACCCCAGCCAGATCACCGGGTACCGGATCTGGGCGCAGCGGACCGCCGAACTGGTCGGCCTGCTCCCGCCGGCGACGACCACCGGTGAGAACAACCGGTCGGTCACCTATCACCCGACCGTCTCCTCATCGAACCACCAGCAGTACTCGCCAACGGTGCTGCCGTCGGCCCGCCCCGCTCCGCCGCCCGCCACGCCGCCGCCGTCGAACTACGGCCCCCGCTCGGGCCCGGCGCTCTCGGCGCAGGAGATCACCGAAGCCCTCGGCAAGCAGCCCACACCGGACCACCCGAAGCTGGGCAAGGACCCGTTCGGCGTTCGCCGGGCGCCCGAGGCGCCGGAATTCCTCGGCAAGTACGACTACACGAAGCTGCATGCGGGTAAACGCGTCGATTTCTTCCGGAAGCTGGATCTGCTCGAACCGGAGCCGGACAGGTCGGCCATGCGGCCCGATCGGCTGACCGAGCACCAGGGCCGGGTGACCGAGGGTGCGCGGGTCGGCCGGAACAGCGGATGGGGAGTCAAAAACCAGAAGGTGCCGCATCTGGTGCACAGCATCTGGATGGGCGGTGCGCTGTTCGACGACGGCGGCGCGCGGCGGGAGTTCCGGGAGAACATCGCGTCGTCGGCACGGCACCACCCGGACTTCGATTTCGTGGTGTGGACGGACGTCTCGCGCCAGGACATCGAACAGGCGCGGAACACAGCGGAAGCGGATCGGACTCCGCGCCAGCGCGACGTGGCCGAAATGGCGCACTGGGCCGGGCAGCACAACGTCCGCCTGGTGAACCTGGACGAGGTGTTCAACGCGCACAACCCGATGCTGTTCGACGCCGAGGTTCGCACCGAGCGCGCCAGAGGCAACCCTGCGGGCTGGGCGAGTGCGAGTGACCTGATCCGGCTGGAGATTCTGAACCGCTTCGGCGGGATCTACACCGATGGCGACAACACCGTCCAGCCGCCGAAACCCGGCGAGCGGTCCCCGCTGTCCGCCAATGTCGAGCAGATCGCCGACGACAAGCTGGGCTTCGGCCTGTCCAGGGACCGGGACGGCCGGATCACCAACTCCGCGCTGGTGGCCGCGGCCGGTACCACCGCGGTGCGCCGGTACCTCGACCTCATCGGCGCCAACCTCGGCAAGAGCAGGCTGGAACTGTTCGGGCTCGAGAACGCGTCGGACGCGACGAAACATCGGGTCAACCTGAAGGAGAACGTCAAGGACGACACGATCTTCCGGACCGGTCCGCATATGTTCACCTACACCGAACTCGCCCATCAGCTGGGTATCACCAAGGACCGGTTCCCCCAGGTGCCGGACACGGTCGTGCACGTGGAGTCGTCGCAGAGCTGGCTCGGTGGGTCGGCAAGGGGGGCCGCGTTCGACGAGCGGACCGTGCTGGACGCGGTCAAGGGCGCGGTGACCAGCCTGCACCGCGAGCTCGCGGCGCGGCCGGGCTACCTGCTCCTGGCGCCGGCCGCGCGGACGATCAACCGGCTGCCGGAACCGCAGCGGGAGGCGGCCTGGCATGCGACGCTCGACCTGGTCACGGACGTGGAAAGGAACTCCGTACAGGCGATCTCCGCCGTCGAGATCAAGAACGCGCAGGCGGTCGAGGTCCGTATTCCGGAGAGCGTTCGCGCCCGGCTCCTGGATGACTTCCCGCTGGCCGACTACGTGCACGGGACGAAGGACGGAACCGAGAACACCGATCCGCTGCTCTGGGCCCCGCCGCCGCCCGCGCGTTCCGCGCCCTCGCCGGTGGAGGCACTGCCGAAGGTCCAGCAGGAGAAGCTGGACATCCACGGCGCGGTTACGGTTCACGTGCCCGGTGACGACTCGTTGACGAGGTTCCGGCACGCCGTCGCGCAGACGCTCGTCCCGACCTCCGGGGAAAGCACCCTGCCGCACGGGGATTCGCTGGAGGAGATCGCCAACGCCGCCAACGCCAGGGTCCATGTGCTGCAACCGAACGGGGAGTTCACCGCGCACGGCCCGATCGCCGGCGAACCGGTGCACGTGGTGCGGACCGCGGACGGCCGGTTCCTGGCGACCCGCGAGGATGTCCACATTGGACGACCGGGTGTCGCGTATCCGGGACCGAGCCGGAAACCGGTACCCGACTATGCCCGGCCGGACCCGATCCACCGCGGCGAGTTCGAGATCGAGACGATCGCGGGCGAACACTTCGTGCGGGTGTACACCGCGGTCGTCAATCCGAGCGCGGTCGAGGTGACCGACGGGCAGGCTCTGGGAAGGTCCGATTACAAGGACGTCCGGCAGGACGCGAACGGCAAGATCACCATGTCGCCGGGCCTTAACAAGGAAGGCAACCTGGCCCCGATGTGGACCGGGGCGGGCCGCCCGCTGCGGGCGATCCAGTGGCTGAAGAAGTACGAACTGGACCCCGCCAACGCCGGGCACCAGCCGATGCTGCGGTCCTATCTGGTGCCGCTCGACACCTACCGGCAGGTCACCGAGGGCGCGCTGCACGAGGACACCGGAAAAGCGGACCCCACGAAATCGACGAACGTGGACTGGACCGGCGACGCCAACCAGTTCGGCATCCGGGTGGGCACGGACGGCCGAGGGCACCTGCTCGAACTCGCGAACGCGGCGGTCGACGGTTCCCTGGTCACCTATGTGACCGATCCGGAGAGCATCGCCCCGGTGCCGGCGAGCGAGGGTGGCAGGCTCAAGCCGGTCGGCAAGCTGTACGAGCGGCTCGGCATGCCGATGGCGGACACCGATGTGCTCGGCCGGGACTACGACCCGTGGTTCACCTGGAACAAGGCCGGCGGGGGCGCCGGGTTCCAGAACAGCGCCCCGGCCCTGCTCAGAATGGCCGACGAACTACGCGAGTTCCACCTCACCTGGAGCCAGCTCTCCGGGAAAGACGGTGGTACCGCGCTGATCGACCCGGATATCGAGGGGTTGCCCGGCAGCCAGGGCCATCCGGACCGCGACACCGGTTTCGAGGAACGCAAGAAGCGGCTCAACCAGTTCCTCAACTCCCGCGAGCCGATGTCCGCCACGGTCAAGCGCGTCGACGACGAGATCCTGCGCACCGGCGGGCCACTGCTCGAAGAACACCTGGGCGCCGCGCCGCACTTCGCCGCCGACGTCCCCGGCGTTCGGCTGGCGCTGGACGGGACGCTCGAATCCGCCACCTCGAAAGCGTTCAACTCGCTTAAGAAGGCGTTCAACGGGGAGTTCAACCAAGCCAAGAAGCCCGAGGTACTGAAAAGCCTGCTGTCCAACGAGGCGATGAGCAAGAAGGGGAAGAAGAAGCTCGGGGAGGTGGTACTCCACACGGTCGGCGAGGACTTCGCCAAGGCGGTGGCCGGGCACCCCGATCTGCAGGTGCTGGACAGAACTTCTCGCGAGGAACTGGCCGGGAAGCTCCGGCAGGAACTCGTGCGTGAAATCGAGAAGCGCATGGGTGCCCTCGCCGGTCACGCCGGTGATCTGGCCGGTAAGCACGGCGAGTTCTGGGAGCGGCTGGCCACGCTGCCGGGCGAGTTGCGGGGGCGACTTCGCACCGCGATACCGGACGCGGTGTCGGCGAGCACGCTGAAGATCGATAGGCACGGCTTGCACGAGGTGCTGACCGGGAAGGCACTCGACGCCATCATCGAACCCGCTTCCCGTGCCTTCACCACACAGGATCTGCTCACCGTCGGCCCGGACGCGCTGCGGCGGAAGATCGACGAAGAGGTTCTGCCGCAACTGGAGAACTCGTACCGGTCGGTGCTGCGCGACCATCCGATGCTGGCCGTGGTCGACGCGGACGCGCGGGCGAATCTGGCGGACTCCGTGGCGACCGAGGTCGGTAGCCGGGCAAGGGAAGCGCTGGCGGGCTTCACCTTCACCCCGGTGGACCCGGGCGCGGTGGCCGCATTGATGGCGAAGGTTCCGGACGTCGCCACCCAGGCTGCGATCGGCGGCCTGCTCGCCGCCGACTACGCCCGGATGAAGATCGATTTCAATATCGGCGACACTCCGTTTCCCAACGATTTCCACCGGTGGAACGCCGAACGCGAAGCGAACCGGCTCCGGCAGCAGGAGGCCGGGCTGAGGCTCTCGGAAACCCTGCGGCGCGGGAATCACAGTGCCGTCCTGGTCGACCAGTTGCTCAGCGAGTTCCCGGAACTGGGCCGCAAGTTCGACGAGGTCTGCACCCAGCCGCAGCTGGAACCGAACCGGAGCGCGACGGATGCGGGCAAGAAGGGGGTCAACACCTTCTACGAGCACGCGCAGATGGTGCTCGGCCAGTACCTGGAACTCACCGAGCGGGAGAACCACGACGAACGATTCATCCCGGTGGACGCGCTGGCGAAGGCGATCCTGTTCCACGATATCGAGAAGAACAACTCGAAGAACCAGTTCGGCAACAGCAAGGCCCGGCACGACCGGGAGCCCGAGCACAAGCTGGCCGTGGAAATGATGGACCGGTACCGGGGGCTGTGGCACAGCGACCGGGATTTCCTGGCCGCCCGGCGGATCGTCGATTCGGATCCGTTCGGCGCCTATTTCAAGGCGAACAAGCAGGAGGACGTCGAACGCGCCCGCGAGGAGGCGTTCCGGTTCATCTCCGATCTGGCCGACGAGCTCGATCCCGAGCGCCCGCCGGGTCACGCCCGGAAGCTGTTCGAAGAGTTCCACCAGTACTACCAGGCGGATTTCTCCTCGTACACGGAATTCAGCGGGTTCCGCGACAAGAACGGGGAAACCAAGTCCGGCCCACCGCATTTCAACCGGCATTTCACCGCGCACGAGGGTCAACTGGCCCGTAGCGAGGACGGCCGTCATTTCCGGTACTCCGCCGAGTACCAAGCCAAACTCGACGAACTCGCGAAAATGTTCGACGAGCAGGCCCCGCAGGGCCGGTCGGCTCCGCCAAGGAACGACATGTCCTGGCAACACAGCGAGTCGGCCACCGCGGACTGGGCCCAGCCGAAGAATCCGCTTCCACCTTCGCTCTGGGAGTCGCTGCGAGACAGGGCTCCGGTCCGCACGGTGGACTACGAGGCGCGGGACATCCTCCGGTCCAGCACCCCGAAGAAGCTGGACTTCATTCCCGGCCTGGTCCGCTACGACGTGCGGCGGATGGAGGTCGAGCCGGGCCGCTGGGTCCAGGAGTACACGCTCAAGGTCCACCTCGCACCGGGAGACGGGATCTCGCCCCAGGCACTGGCGGACGCGCGGGCGAAGGCGCTTGCGGGTGTGGATTCCTTGCTGAACAAGGGATATCGCCTTCCATCGGGCGACCAGTTCCATGTCCGGGTGGAATTCACCGAGACCGACGCGCACACCACGGTGAAACTGACCGGAACCGAGAACGCCAACCAGGTGGAATGGGGCACCGCAACGCCGAAGAACGTGCTGGCACACGAGATCGCGCACTACTTCGGCCTGCCGGACGAGTACCGGGACTCCGGGCGCTGGAAACGAATCTTCAACAGCGACGGCAAACCGTTGCCGGGCGGGCGCGAACCGCTGAACGCGGTGATCGAGGACGCCGGGCTGATGGGGCAGCAGGTGCACCACGCGCCGACGCTGCTGCCCCGGCACCTGTGGCGGATCGAGCAGACGATGACCAGCCAGGTACACCTGCCCGACGGGAGCCACTCGGTACTGACCGATCCGAAATCCCCGGTGCAGACCCCGCTGGACCTGCCGAAGCACGGGTTCCGGTCACCGGAGGAATCGCTGGGACCCGTGCCACCCGCCCGCCCGAACCGGGACGGGCAGGTCCTGCTGGACCGAATGGCGCGGGGCCACACGTTCTCCAGTGGGGAGCGCGAGGTCCTAAGGCGCATCGTCGACGGGCTCCCGGAGGAGATCGCCACCGACCCCGCGCTCGCCGACCGGATCGTCTCCGAGATTCCCACGGTGGCCGTCGAGCTCGCCGGGAACCTGGCGTCGCTGCGGGAGACGGTGGCCCGATGGCAGGCGCAGCGGGTAGCCCCCGCCGATATCACCGGGCTGATCGTCGCCCATGCGGACGAGGTGGTGCACAAGGCACTGGCCACCGCCGTCCGGATCGCCGGGGCGCCCGCGCACCCGTGGGCCGTGGTCGCCCTCGGCGGGTACGGCCGTAAGGAACTGGCGCCCGCGAGCGATCTCGATTTCGCGATCATCGGTGACGTCGAGGACGACTCGCCGGGCCACCATCGGCTGCACCTGCTGCAGAACCTGACCTGCGATGTCCTCAACCTGGCCAGGGAGCGCCTGAACGCGTCCCTGCCGCCCGGCACCGAGCCGGTGCTGTTCCAGGCCGACCCGCTGTGGCTGCCGACGCACAAATCGGCCCGTCCGGAATGGCTGGCGGAGCACTCACTGGTCACCGCTGAGCCCGGTCTGCCGAACTTCGGCATCGGCTTCGACGCCAGGATGGTTCCGGTCGACCTGCCCGGCACCGACGCCTCGGTGTTCGACCGGTTCCGCGAGCCGCACGAGAGGTTGTCCCCCGGCAAGGCGCAGCAGGCTCTCGGTGATCTCATCCCATCCGCGAAGTCCACAATGGACATCAAGGGCAAGTTCGACGTCAAGGAAGCCTTGCTGCGCCCGCTCACCCTCGGTACCCGCTGGCTCGGCGCGAGTGAGGGCCAGCTCGGCCGGTCGAACACCGCCGACCGGCTGCGGACCCTTGGCGATCTCGGTGTGCTGAAGCGCGATCAGGCCGCCGAGCTGCGCACCGCGTTCGACACCGTGCAGGGGCTCCGCCAGAAACTGCATGCCCACTACGGAAGGGAGAACGACGAGGCCCGGCTTCCCGCGCCGCTGACCAGCCGGATCTCCGCGCTGTTCGCCGGTAGTCCCGCCAAACCGGACCACGTCTACGTCCTCACCGACGCGGAGGCGAAGTCGATCCTCGCCGCCCGCGACACGATTGCGCGGTACCTGGACTTCCTGGACGGATACCGACTGCCCGCCGCCCGTCCCGCGCCACAGAAGACCGGCTACGAGCTCAGCGAGAGGCAGCACACGGAACTCGGTCGCCTCGGCCGCCGGGAACGCTGGGTTCCGGCCGACGGGAGATGTCTCTTCCACGCGCTCGAGGTGACCGCGGCCGAGCGGCTCGGTGGCGCGACCTCGGAGCGGATCCGGCACGAGATCGCCGACCGGGTGGAAAACGCGACCGATCCCGAAGCGGACCGCTACCGGTTGCTGCTGACCCCGGACGAAGGGCAGACCGCGATGACCCTGGCCGAGGCGGCGACGGCCATTCGGACCGATTCCGGCTACTACACCTCGGTCGTCGGTGACCTCGCCGTGCAGGCCGTGGCCGACCGGTACGGGTTGCGGCTGTCGCTGGTCAACGGGGATGGTTCGGTCACCTCGATCGGCGACGGCGACGAGGTGGTGCTCGTCCGCACCGTGAACGAGAGGAAGGCCGCCCACTTCTGGGCCACCGAGGCCGGGCAGGCACCGGCCGCCGAAACACCGCAGGCGCCGGTATCGGATACACGGCCCGCCTCGGCGCCGGATTACCTGAACCAGGGACTGCTCGGGACAGGCCACGTCGAACGGGTTCTCGGCCACCCGGTGAGCGATCCGGACGCCATCACCGCCGCACTTCTCGACGCGATGGCCGACGGCCTGCCGTCGGCCGTGGAAAAGCAGGCCCGCCAAGCGATCGTGACCCTGGTCGAGCAGCACGGACCGGCCGGAGCGATGCGCAGAATCCTGGCGGGCGAGCAGCTTGCCGTCGGCGACACTCCGGCGCGGATGCGCCTTCGGGTCACCGGTACCCAGGCCGCCCCGGTCGGGGCCGAGGCACCGACGGCCGCCGTGACAGGCACCGTCAGCACGACCGCCACCACGTCGGCCACCAGCGTCGTCAACCCGCTTTCCGCGGCGGTGGCGGTGACCTCGGCGGTGGCGGACGGGCATTTCCTCACCGTCAAGCCCACGCTGAAGCCGATCGACGAACGGACCGGCCAACAGGCCACCACCCACACCACCGAGATCGCGCGATCCGTCACCGGCACCGGGGGAACGGGCTTCGACGTGGACGCCGTGCTCGACATCTCGGTCGAAGGCCGGACTCACCCGACCGAACTGCCGTCGGCGCTGCGAGTGCGTTATCCGGGCGAGGCGTCATCGGTGACCGCGGACCGCCAGGCCGTCACCGCCCCGGACGCGATACACCACGTCTTCGGTGTGGTGGAGGACGCCGTCGGGCTCACCGCGATCCGGGACGCATTGCTGGACCAGCCCGGGATCGTTCCCGGATCACCGCTGCACCGGGCGATCACCGACCGGTTCTCCGTGGACACCCCGGCCACGCACGGCGGGCAGCTGCTCGGCGGAGTGCTCACCGCGACCGACGGCATCGCAGGGGTCGCGGTGCGGTCCAGGCCCACGCATTTCCAGCGTGTCGGGACCGGGGTGCTGACCTTGGAACAGAGCGTGGGCGGCACCCACAAGGACAAGACGGCACACGCCGGCGCGTTCGGCGCGGAGGTCGGCGTGGCCGTTTCCTACGGCGCGCCAGGAGTGAAGATCCCGTCGGGAGAGGTGAAGATCGCCGCCTCCGCGTCCGCCTCCGCCGGCCCGGCCAGGAGCCTCACCACCGCGGCGGCGATCGAGGGAACGGCGAAGACCACGCTGAAATACGACGGCGACACCGTGCTGTACCGGGTGGACACCGAATACGCCGTCGAAGGCACCGGACTCGACTACCGGGAAACGCATCAAGGCCAGGTTTACGTCCGGGTGCCGTCGTGGCAGGCCGCTGAATTCGAAGCCTCGCTACGTGGCGAAGACGCCGCTGTCGTATCGGAGACCAAGCCGCTCGACCCGCCGGCCGCGCCGGACGGCGGCACCGCGGTCGCACTGTCCGCTGTGGACAGTGTGACGGGGCTGGGGCAAGTCGCCGGTAAGGCGACCGAGCTGCTCGACGACTTCTTCGTGGACCGGAAGACACCGCTCGGCACTGTCAAGGCCCAGCTCGCCGAGGCGCTGTCCGTGGTGAACCTGCGTGACTCCTACGAACAGCTGCACGACGGTCTGCGGGTGCCGATCTCGGTCGCCGGGCGGAACCTGACCCTGACCGTCAAGGCCTACCTCCGCGAACGCCCGGTCGCCCGCCGGGTCGGCACCGTCGAGATCGCGAGCAGCACCGGCAGCACCGGTTCCGTGGAGAGCAAGGACACCAAGAGCAGCAATCGCGGAGCCGGGCTGGAAGCCGCCGTCAAGATCGGGTTGGACCGCGACAAACCCGGTCTGCTCGCCGGGCTCACCCTCGGTGGCGCGGCCAAGTGGCAGGACGCCGACAGTTCGGCGAACTCGGCCGCGGCCGGCTCGGTACACAAGCTCATCTACTCCGGACCAGGCGTGGCGGTGACCTACCCGGCCACCTTCGAGGTCGCGCTGGCCGAAGGGGGTCGCGCCAAAGGCGAGTACGTCCCCGGCGCGGTCCGCATGGTGCTTCCCGAATCGGACTGCCTGCCATTGACCTTCACCGCGATCCCCGCCGCGAGTGACACGCTGTCCCCGACCGGCGCGGTCAGCCTGCCGCCGGGCAGTGCGCTGCCCGGCAGGCTGGACCACGTGGGCCAGGTCGACGCCGCGATCGCGCAGGCACTCGCGGTGGCCAGGAAGGGGGCCGGCGCGCGGCGCGGGCTGACCGAGCTCACGTTGCCGAGGTCGGTGGCACAGGCGCGGTTCGACCGGATGCTCAACGGTGGCCTCGATCTCCAGCTGCTCGCGCCGGGCGCGGTGCACCGGCGGACCGACGCGGTGCGGGTGGAACTGGAGTTGCGCCACCCGAAACTGGTCGGCGACGGCGAGGGCGTCACCTCGGAAACGCGGCACACCTCGTCGGCAGGCACCGAATCCGGGCACACCAAGTCCTGGGGCGTCGAGGGCTACGCGCAGGCCGGGGTGGGCGTGTCCGCGGGCGTGCGTAAGGGTGCCGGCGGCGAGGACAGCGGTTCGGACAGTGTCAGCGGGAAGAACACGTCGACGATCAAGCGGTCCGGAACGCATCTGAAGTACCGTGCGGACGCGGTGTACCAGGTCACCGCGTACTCCTGGCAGGACGGCCTCGGCGCGGACGGCCACCCGGCGACCCACCGGATCGCGGTCGTGCTTCCGGAAGGCGTCGAGTACTGGATGCCGAAGGACCGCGCGGAAAAAGCGAACCTCCCGGTTCCAGGGCCATCCGTGTCCACTGTGGACAGCAAGGTCTGGTATCTCCCTGAGCACCTGGCCGCCGGGAAATCGCTCGGGAACGCCGCGGTGGACGAGGTGAGCCCGGCCACCCGGATCCTGCCCGAGGCACAACGGCTGCTGAACCTGCACGCACCGGAGTTCGCCCCGTACTCGCGGGAGACCGGGGCGCCGACAGGAGCGATCCCCGTGCTGCGGGCGGCGTTCTCGCCGAGTGACGTCAAGGCCGCGCTGCGCCGGGCGGCGGCGGCCGGGCAGTCGGTGGTCGTGCACCGCTCCACCTGGCGGGGCCTGCGGCAACTGGAGATCCGGGTCGGGGCGAGACTGGACACCGCGAACGCGCGGTCGACCGGGTCGGAGCGGATCACCACCGACAGCGCGGCCGAGGGCTCGTCCGCGCACGCCACCTCGAAGACCAAGAACTCGATCATCGCCGCCACCCTCGACGCGATGGCGCCGAAGGTGCAGGCCGACCCGGCTTCGGCGGTCGGCGGCGTGCCCGCGGGCGGCCTGCTCGCCGGGGCACAGACCAGCGGTACCGACAGCACGAGCCACACGGTCAAGAACACGGACAAGATCAAGGGCGGCGGCCGGTCCGTCCGGTTCGAGGTGCCGGTCGAATACCTCGTGGAGATCTTCCGCGACGGCAAACGGGTGGACGGCACGACCCTGCGTGACGGTACGGCCTCGCTGCTGGTGCCTGAGGAGCTCTGTCCCACCACCGAGGCGGCCGACGCCGTGGTGAGCCACCCCGGCGCCGTCGACCTGCGCGGTGCGAAGGTGCTCGCGCAGGCGATGCCCGGTGGCCCCGAACTGGCCGCCGAACTGCGGCGCCTGATCACCGATTCGGCGAACGACGTCGCCTTCTTCCGCGCCGGCGGGATCACGAAACTGGTGGCCGAAGGCGGGCACGGCGGGCAGAAGACGGCCGTGTTCACCGACGAGGACCTGCGGATCGGCAACTTCGGCCGGTTGCTCGACGGTATCGGCCAGACGGTCGTCGACAACGACCTGGCCACCACGACCGGCTACCGGTTCGGGATGAGACTCGAGGTGGTTTCGCCGGAGTTGCTCGGCGCGGTGGAGCTGACCACCGAGCAGGCTACGAAGATCACGACCGAGACCGGTACCGCGAACCAGGCCACCACGACCGGCAACCTCTCGCTCGGCGGGACCGTGCAGGGCGCCACCGGCCCCGGTACCACCGGCGGTACCCCCGGCATCGCCGCGACCGCGAAGAAGAGCACGGCCGCGCAGACCACCGGCACCGGAAACCGGGAAGAAACCGTGACCCACAGCGGAACCTACTACCGGTACCGGGCGACCGCCCGGTACGACCTTTCGGTGGCACGCGAGCAGGGAAACGTGCTCGACCGCCGGTTCGGCACCGGGACCAGGCACCGCGTGGTGACCGTGCCGGACGGGGTGTACTTCCTGGTGCCCAAGGCCGAGGCGGAACGGGTGAAGCTGCCCCTGCCCGGGCAGCCACCGGCGCGGCGGCCCGCCGCCGAACCCGAAGCACCGGTCGATCGCGAGCCGCCGAGGGAGCCGGACGAGGCAGGGCGGCACTGGTCCGCTCTGTCCACTGTGGAGGCACTGAAGCTCGCGATGAAGGCCAGCAGCACGACGGATGAGGAAGACGACGAAAGCGATGTCCGGATCACCCCGCCGCCGTCGATCGCGCGGCCGGAGGGCAGGGCGTGAAGTGCTGAGTTCGTCTCTCGTGCGGGCCGGCACGCTGACGGCCGTCCTGCTGCTGGGTGCCGGGCCCGCGGCGTCGGCCGATCCCACGGTGCCGCCACTGGAACAGGTTTCCGGCGGCGGCAAGTGCGCGGCGCCGTCGAACACGCTGTTCCCCGGTACCCCGTGGCCGCAGAAACGCCTCGCGCCCGCGCGGGTGTGGCCGCTCACCACGGGTGAGGGCCAGCTCGTCGCGGTGGTCGACTCCGGGGTGGACGCGGTGCCGCAGCTCGCCGGGCGGGTGCGGCCGGTGGTGAACATCGTGTCCCCGTCCAGTGGGGAGCCTGACTGCGTCGGGCACGGCACGTTCGTCGCGAGCCTGATCGCCGCACAACCACGGGAGGGCACCGGGTTCGCCGGGGTGGCTCCCGGCGCGACGATCCTGCCGCTGCGGCAGACCGATTCGGGGGTCGGCTCGGCCTCGGCCATGGCCAAGGCGATCGTGGAGGGGGTGGACGCGGGCGCGCGCGTGATCAACATTTCGGCGACGTCGTTCCATCCCAGCCAGGATCTGGAGGCCGCGGTGCGCTACGCGAGCCAGCGGGACGTGGTGATCGTGGCCTCGGCCGCCAACGAGGCCGAGAACGGCAACCCCACCGCCTATCCCGCCGCGTATCCGGACGTGATCGCGGTGAGCGCGATCGCCGCGGACGGTTCGCGCGGCAAGTTCTCCGAGACCGGGGACTTCGTGGATCTGGCCGCGCCCGGGGTGGACGTGGTCGGGCTGAGCGCCGCCGGGACCGGGCATGTGGTGGCCCAGGGCACCAGCTTCGCCAGCCCGTTCGTCGCCGGTACCGCCGCGCTGGTCCGGGCCCGCTATCCGAAGCTGACCGCCGGGCAGGTCAAGCACCGCATCGAGGCCACCGCGGACCGGCCCGGGACGAACGTGCCCGATCCGCAGGTCGGCTGGGGTGTGGTCAACCCGTACGCGGCGGTCACCGCGGTACTGCCGGAGGAGTCCGCCGGACGGTCCACTGTGGATTCCCGGCCGGTGGTGGTGCCGCCACCGGACCTGGCCGCGCCGGACGATCCGGCCCGGCTGGCGGCGGTGTTCGCCGCGGCGGGGGCGGTACTGGTGATCGGGATGGCCTGGGTACTGCGCGGCGCGGTGCGGGGCAGACGTCCGGGAGGAGTCAAGTGAGCACGATCGTCATCAGCCGTCCGCCGCGCCAGGCCGGACCGCCGCTGCCGCACGGTGAGCTGGAACTGCAGGAACCGCCGGACCTGCCGGAGGTCCAAGGCGCCGACATGTCCTCGGTGCTGACCTATCTGCCGATGGGCCTCGGTTCCGGGGCGACCGTGATGATGTTCGCGAACCCCGGCACGGGCGGCGGGATGTACGTGGCGTCCGGGCTGATGGCGGTGTCCACGGTCGGCATGATGTTCGGCCAGCTCGGCAGGGCGTCCGGCGAGCGCAAGCGGAAGCTCAAGGGCGAGCGGCGGGATTACCTGCGCTACCTCGGCCAGGTTCGCAAGCAGGTCCGCAAGGCGATGAACGAGCAGCGCGCCGCGGTGGACTGGGACAGCCCCGATCCGGCGCGGCTGTGGACCATCGCGTCCAGTCCCCGGCTGTGGGAACGCAGGCCGAACCACGAGGATTTCGCCGAGGTGCGGATCGGCACCGGCATCCAGCGCGCGTCACTTCGGCTCGTCCCCGCGCAGACCAAACCGGTCGAGGATCTGGAACCGTTGTGCGCCGGTGCGTTGCGGCGGTTCATCGCGGCCTATTCCACGGTGTCCGAGGTGGCCAGTGCGCTGCACCTGCGCGGCTACTCCGGGCTCGAGCTGACCGGGGACCCGGACACGGTGTACGGGCTGGCCAGGGCGATGGTGGCGCAGCTGGTCACCTTCCACGCCCCGGAGGACCTGCGGGTCGCGGTGCTCACCGCCCGGGACCGGATCGGTGCCTGGCAGTGGACGAAATGGTTGCCGCACAACGAAAGCGGCCACGAAACCGACGCGGCGGGACCGGCCCGGCTGTTCGCCACCGAACACGACGAACTGCTCGCCAGGCTCGGGCCCGCGTTCGGCAGGCGCCCCGCGTTCGAAGCGGACGCGCCGATCGACCGCGGCGAGCCGTACACCGTGATCGTCTGCGACGGCGTGACGCTGCCGGAGTACTCACCACTGGCCGCGGGCGGACTGCGCAACGTGCTGCTGCTCGACGTCGGGGGCGGCAGCGGCCACGAGGGCCCGCAGCGGCTCGGCCTCACCGTGAGCGCCGACCGGATCGACCGCACCGACGCCCGCTCCGCGCCGCCGCTGGCCACCCCGGACCGGCTGAGCCTCGCCCGCTGCGAATCGCTGGCCAGGATGGTGTCGCCGCTTCGGACCGCGGGGGCCGCCGACGCGGACGAACCACTCGCCGCCGATTTCGACCTGGCCCGCCTGCTCGGCATCCGTGACGTGCGCGGCTACCCGGTGCACGAGCTGTGGCGACCGCGGGCGGAACTACCTGCCCAGCTTCGGGTGCCGATCGGGCTCGGCGCGGACGGTTCGGTGATCGAGCTGGACATCAAGGAGTCCGCGCAGGGCGGGATGGGACCGCACGGTGTGCTCATCGGCGCGACCGGTTCCGGGAAGAGCGAGCTGCTGCGCACCTTGGTGGTCGGGCTGGCCGCGACGCATTCCTCCGAGGTGCTCAACCTCGTCTTGGTCGACTTCAAGGGCGGCGCGACCTTCATGGGGATGGAGGACCTACCGCACACCTCGGCGGTGATCACCAACCTCGCCGACGAGCTGCCGTTGGTCGACCGCATGCGGGACGCCCTGCACGGTGAACTGACGCGGCGGCAGGAACTCCTTCGCCAGGCCGGATACAGCTCGCGGCTGGAGTACGAGAAGGCCCGCGCGCAGGGCGCGCCGCTGAGCCCGTTCCCGACCCTGTTCATCGTCTGCGACGAGTTCAGCGAGCTGCTGTCGACCAAACCGGAGTTCATGGATCTGTTCGTGATGATCGGGCGGCTCGGCCGCAGCCTCGGCGTGCACCTGCTGCTCGCTTCCCAGCGGCTGGACGAGGGCCGCATTCACGCGCTGGAAAGCCATCTGTCCTACCGGATCGCGCTGCGGACCTTCTCCGCGATGGAAAGCCGCAGCGTGATCGGGGCGGCCGACGCCTACGAACTGCCGTCAGGCCCCGGCCACGGATACCTGAAGAAGGACACCACCAGCTTGGTGCGATTCAAGGCCGGTTACGTGTCCGGCCCGATCACGGCGGTGGCCGGGGAACCGGACGCGCCGGTGGAAGAGGCGCCTGCCGGACGGGAGGTGGTCGGTTTCGGCCCGCTGTTCCAGCCACTGGGCGAGCCGGCCCAGCCCGAGCGGGAGCAACCCGCCACCCACGGCGAGGACTCGGATGCGGGGACCCTGATGGAGGCGCTGCTGGAACGGCTGCTCGGTCAGGGGCCACCCGCCCGGCAGGTCTGGCTGCCACCACTGGCCGAGGCACCCAGCCTGGATGTCCTGCTGCCGGGGGTGGTGCCCGATCCGGATCGCGGGCTGTCCACTGTGGACAAACCGGCGGCGGGGGCGCTGCGGGTGCCGGTCGGCGTGGTGGATCGCCCGTTCGAGCAGCGCCGCGATCTGTTGCTCGCCGATCTCGGCGGGGCCGCCGGGCATGTCGGCGTGGTGGGCGCGCCGCAGACCGGTAAGAGCACCATGCTGCGCACCCTGCTGTTCGCCCTCGCGCTCACCTACACCCCGGCGGAGGTGCAGTTCTACTGCCTCGACTTCGGTGGGGGCACGCTGGGCGCGATCTCCGGGTTGCCGCACACCGGATCGGTGGCCGCGCGGCTGGACCCCGACCGGGTCAAGCGGACCGTCGCCGAGCTGACCGGGCTGCTGGAATGGCGTGAGACGACGTTCGCCGGACTGGGCGTGGAATCGATGGCCGCGTACCGCAGGCTCCGCCGGGACGGAGCGGTGGACGATCCGTACGGCGACGTGTTCCTGGTGGTCGACGGATGGGCCACGATCCGGCAGGACTTCGAGGACCTGGAGCCGGTGATCTCCGAACTCGCCTCACGGGGGCTCGGTTTCGGCGTCCACGTCGTGGTCGCGGCCACCCGATGGTCGGAGATCCGGCCGTGGTTGCGGGACCTGCTCGGCACCCGGTACGAGTTGCGGCTGGGGGATCCGCTGGAATCCGAGATCAGCAGCCGCACGGCGGCCGAGGTCCCGGCGCTGCCCGGTCGCGGGCTGACCCCGGAGGGCAGGCACTTCCTCAGCGCGTTGCCGCGGCTGGACGGCGGTGGCGCACCGGAGGAACTCGGTACCGCGACCAAGAATCTGGTCGAGGAGATCGCCGCGTTCTGGCCGGGAGAGGACGCGCCGCCGGTGCGGCTGCTGCCGTCGCGGCTGCCCGTCGAACGGCTTCCCGCCGCCGAAGGGGACTTCCGGGTCGCGCTCGGGCTGGACGAGGAGCGTCTGCAACCGGTCTGGCACGATTTCGGGCAGGCGCCACATCTCATGGTGTTCGGGGACGGCGAGACCGGCAAGACCAACCTGCTCCGCCTGGTGGCCAGGGGCGTGCTGGACCGCTATGCCCCGGACGAGGCGAAGATCCTGCTCGCCGACCCGAGGCGGCAGCTGTTCCCGTTGGTACCGGAGGAATACCGGGTCGGCTACTCGGTGGCCACCGAGACACTGGCCGAGCTGGCCGCCAACGCGGCGGTGTCGATGCGCCGCCGGTCGCCGGGGCCGGAGATCACCCCGGACCGGTTGCGGTTGCGGGACTGGTGGAGCGGGCCGCGGCTGTTCGTGCTGGTGGACGACTACGACCTGCTCACCCACGGGATCGGCGGCCCGCTCGAGCCGCTGGCGGAACTGCTGGCGCAGGGCGCGGACATCGGGCTGCATCTGGTGATCGCGCGCAGCAGTTCCGGGGCGATGCGGGCGCTGATGGACCCCCTGCTGCGCCGGATGTGGGAACTCGGCTGCCCCGGCCTGCTGCTGTCCTACCCACGCGAAGAAGGCAAGTTCCTCGGCGAGGCCGCGCCGAGGCAGCTCCCGCCCGGTCGCGCGCAGCTGGTCACCCGGCGCAGCGTCCGACTTGTCCAAAGTGGATTCGTAGAAAGGAACGCCGGTGAGTGATCTGTGCCGGTTGACCGTGCTGGCCCCGGCCGGCCGCGCTGATTTCGCGGTGCCGGTGCGTACCGCGGTCTTCGACCTGCTGCCGCTGCTGAGCCGACGCGCGGATCCGGACCCCGCGTCGGCCGGGCGCGGCCACTGGGTGCTGCAACGGCTCGGCGAGGAACCGCTCGACGAGGAGGGCACGCCGGAATCGCTGGGCCTGCGCGACGGGGAGGTGCTCTATCTCCGACGGCGCGAGGCGCCGATGCCGCCGATCGACTTCGACGACGTGGTCGACGGGGTGAGCACCGCGATCCGGCGACGCGGTGACCGCTGGCGCCCGGAACTGACCCGGCGGCTGTTCCTGGTGCTCGGCGGCGTGGCGCTGGCCGCCGCGCTGGCCGCGGTCGGGCTGATCGGCGGCACGGAGTGGGTCCGGTCCCTCGTAGCCGGGGTGTTCGCCGTGCTGCTGCTCGGTTTTTCCGCGCTCACCTCGCGTTCGTGGGGTGACCACGTGCTCGGCGCGATACTCGGCGTCGCGGCGATCCCGATGGCGCTGGTGGCGGGACTGCTGCTGCCCGCGGCCGTCGCGGGTGGCGCCACGCCACTCGGCGGCACCGGTGTGCTGGCCGGGGGAGCGCTGGCGACCGCGGCCGGGGTGATCGCGTTGTTCGTGGCCGGTGCCGTGCCCGCGCTCTTCCTCGGCGCGGTGCTGTCCTGCGCCGCGGCGGCCATCGGCGGCCTGTTGGTGCTGTGCACGGACCTGACCGGACCGCAGGCGTCCGCGCTGGTCGCCGGAGTCGCCTATCTGACCGGGGTGGCCGCGCCCTCGCTGTCCGCCAGGCTGGTCCGGATCCGGCTGCCCCAGTTGCCGACCGGCGCCGCGGACCTGAGCTCCGACACCGATCCGGTGCCGGAACGGGTCGCGTTGGCCAGGGCGGCCAGTGCGGATCGGTTCCTGTCCGCGATCTTCGTGGCGATATCGGTGATCTGCACGGGAAGTTTCACGCTGCTCGCGTTCGACCACGGCTGGGCCGCGCAGGTCTTCGTGGCCGTGGTGTCGCTCGGGATGCTGCTGCGCTCCCGGGTGCTGGTGAACATCTGGCAGCGGAGCGCCGGGGTGGCCGGTGGAGCGGCGGGCCTGGCGCTGCAGGCGATCGCGCTCGCCGTCGCGCTCGACCCGATCGCGCGTACCGGTGCGCTGGCCGGTCTCGTCGTGGTGGCCGGGTTGCTTTTCCTCGGCGCGGCAAGACTTCCCGGCCGCAGGCTGCTGCCGTACTGGGGCAGGGCCGCGGATATCGGCGAGACACTGTTCGCGATCGCCGTGGTGCCGATGATGCTCGCGGTGCTGGACGTGTATTCCTTCTTCCGTTCCTTGGCCGGCTGACATGCAGAACAAACGGGACCATTTGCACGCCCACCTCTTCGGCGTCGGCAGGCTGGTGTCAGCGCTGGTGACCGGCGATCCGGACGCGCCGGAGACGCCGATGCGGCGGGCGAGCGTCGGTGCGGTGATCGGGGTGCTGATCGCGGTGGTGGCCGCTGCCGCGTTCTGGGTGATCGGCCTGGTCGCGGGCGGTGGCGACGGCGGATGGCGCAAACCTGGATCGATCATCGTCGAGAAGGAGACCGGCAACCGGTACCTGTTCCTGGACGGCACTTTGCGGCCGGTGCTGAACTACGCTTCCGCCCGGCTGGCCGCCGGCGGCGGGAACGCCGAGGTGCGCACCACATCGAAGTCCTCTTTGGACGGTGTGCCGCACGGCCTGCCGATCGGCATCCCGGACGCGCCGGACGCGCTGCCGGACCCGAAACGCCTGAACACCGACCCCTGGCTGGTGTGTGCGGCCACGGTCGGCGAGACCGACGGCCCGCGGCGGCCGGGTGTCGCGCTCTCGGTCGGCGACGGATGGCGGTCCGCGCCGGTGCCCGAGGACCGGGCGATGCCGGTGACCACTCCGGACGGGGCCACCTTCCTGGTGTGGCGCGGGCAGCGGATGGGCGTCGAGGACAAGGCGCTGCTGATCACGTTCGGCTTCGGTGGTTTCGAACCGGTGCCGGTGAGCACCGCGTGGCTGAACGCGCTCCCGGCGGGGCCCGGCCTCGGACCGCCCCCGCTGCCGGACCGCGGGCGGTCCGGTCCGCCGCTGGCCGGACGGTCCACCAAGGTCGGTCAGCTGTTCGAGGTGCAGGTCGCGGGCGGCACCGGGGCCTACTACCTGATGCGCGCGGACGGGCTGGTGCCGATCTCGCGTACCGAGCTCGCGTTGTTCCTGGCCGACCCGGCCACCGCCGGTGCGTACGACCAGGGCGAGGTGCGGACGATCCCGCTGACCGCGGCCGCGGCGGCCGCCGCGCCGAAGTCGGGGACCACGGCGGTCACCGGGCTGCCGAAGGAACCACCCCGCCCGCCGGACGCCGCGGACGGACGATCGGTGTGCGTGCGCCTCGGGTTCTCCGCTGATCTCGGCGCGACCGGCTCGCTCGTCACGGTCGCGACCGACCAGCTCCGGGTGTCCGGCCCGCGCCCACGCGGCGTCCACGACGACGACCGCGTCGCCGACCAGGTCCGGGTGCCGGGCGGTTCCGGCACCCTGGTCATCGGGCAGCCCGCGCCGGGCGTGGAGAACGGCACCAGGTTCCTGATCACCGATGTCGGCATGAAGTTCCCGCTGCCGAGCTCCGAAGTGGCCGCGGCACTCGGCTACGGCGACGCCAAACCGGTCCCGGTGCCCACCACCGTGCTCGCCTTCCTGCCGACCGGGCCCGCGCTCGACCCGGAGGCGGCCAGGACCCAGCGAAGCGGACCGGCATGAAGATCAGCTCACCGCGGATGGGCACCGGGCTGGTGTGCCGCCCGATCGGCGCCGTGCTGCTGGTGCATTCGCCGGAAGGACCGGTGGCGACGGCCGTCGAACTGGCCAGGACGCTGCCGCCGGAACCCGGGCACACGGTGGTCGTCGTCGATCCGCCCGAGCTCGGGGGCCCAGCACTGGTCGAGGAACTCGCCGCGCTGCTGCCGGACCGCCGTCCGCTGCGGCTGGTGCTCTCGCGTGCCGGTTCCGGCGGGCCGGGCTCGCTCGCGCACGCGCTGGCCGAGCGCAAGCAGACCGAGGTGATCGCGCCGGACGGGGTGGTGCGCCCAGTGGCGGGCGGGTTCGCCTTCGCCGTGGGTGGTGCGGGCTGGCTGCGGTTCCGGCCGGGCGGTCCGCCGCGGCAGGCCGGGCTCCGCTATCCGGTACCCGTCTGGGAACCGGGCACCCCGCTGCGACGGCTGGCCCCCGGCCCCGGTCTGGTGGTCGAACCGATCCCGGCCGGGTTGTGGCTGCGGCCCGAGTCCCACCCCGATCCCGCGCCGGTGTTCGGTTTGCCGTGCCAGGCCGAGATGCTGACCGTGGTGCCCGAGCCGTCGGTGCCGGTGCCGGAGATCTGCCGGTTGCTGGCCGCGCTCCCGGAGCAGGCCCGCACGCGGGTGCGGCTGATTCCGCACGGCACCCACGAGCGTGCCGGGGAACCGGTCGGCCAGCTGGTCGCGGACGCGTCCGGCGCGCCGGTCACCGTCCACACCGGACTGACCAGATGGGCGTTCGCCACCGTGCTCAGCTACTGGCCGCGCCGGGTCCCGATGCCCGCCGTGCCCAAGGTGGTGCGGTACCGTGCGCCGCTGCCCGGCCTCGCCGAGCCGCATCCCGGGGTTTTCCGGCTCAGCGACGACATCACCGTCGAGATCGTCCAATCAGGACTGTGGGTGCGCGGCGGCACCGAGCCGATGAACGGCGGCGAGATCAGGGCGGTGCCGCTGGATCCGCGCCGGCTGCGGGTCACCGTCGGCGAACCCGGTGCGCCTCCGTCTCGAACGCTCGCCGACGCGGCGGCCGGACTCCTCGAACGGCTCGAACCAGCCGCGCGGCAGGCCGCCCAGCTGGTCTTCGCCGAGCCCCCGCTCGAGGAAGAAGAACCCGTCACGCAGTGGCTGCGGGTGGAGACCGAACCGGAGGAGGAGCCCAAGGAGGTTCCCGGCGACGACCGGATCGCCCCGGACCACCGCAGCGGGCCGGCGGAACACGAATGGCTGCGCCGGACCCTGGGGAGCCGGTTCGACAGTTACGCCAGCGCGGTGGCCAGGCTGCTCGCGCAGCGGCCAGGGCTGAGCGGGGGAGAGGAGACCGCGCACACGGCGCGTTTCTCGGAAGCGGTGATCGCCGACCTGGTCGCGGTCCGTGCCTACGCGGAAGGCGCTTCGCAGGGCTTTGATCAGGCGTTGCGCTCCGGCCATCTCGGCGCGTTCCGGCCCTATGCCGGGTGCATCGTGTCCGGTCTCCGGCGCCTGCCCACCTACCGTGGCCCGGTGCTGACCTCCGCCACACTGGACGATGCGCAGTGGGAGCGGTACCGCGTCGGCGAGGTGCTGACCGAACGCGGCCTGCTGCACGCGCTGGCCACCCCGTTCGTCGAGCTGCCCGGCACGGTGGAGTTCTTCGTGCTGGCGCTGACCGCGCGGCGCACCGGGTTCCTGACCGGAGGTGAGGGTCCCGAGCAGCAGTGTGTGATCTTCCCGCCGGAGACCTGTTTCAAGGTGCTTGCGGTGACCGAAGGGCGGGTGCTGCTGCGCGAGGTCGCCGGTGCGGGTGGTGGCGAGGACACCGCCGCGCTGGACAGGCTGACCGAGGTCGCGGCGAGCCGGGACACGGTCGCCCCGCGCCGCCGCCAGGAGCTCGAAACCCCGGCCCGTTTCGACCATCCGATCGGGCTGAACTGAAGAAGGGGCGGCTGTTCGAAAACAGCCGCCCCTTCAGCCGGTTACCGCTACGCCTTGCACACCGACTTGACTTTGTCGATCGCGCCGCCGACCGACTTCTCGTCGGTGCCGGCCAGCCCGGAGATCGCTTCCTTCTCCTTGGCGTCCGACGCGCTGCCCGCGATGGCCTTCAGCTTTTCGGTCATGGCAAGGTATTCGGTGGCCAGCACGGCCTGGTCGGTCTTTTCCCCGACGTTCTTCACATAGCTGTTGATCGTCTCCACCGCGTTCCGGCACGAGTCGGACTGTCCCGAGCAGGCGGACGTCATGACCAGTGTGGCCAGTGAAGCCGCGGCGACCAGGACGCCGGAATGCTTCCTCACGAAATTCCTCCATGGCAGTTGTTCACGATTGGCGATACGCAGTCTGGTCGCGGTTGATCAATGCTCGATCAACGAATCGCCAACGCCTGCGGAGTCCTATTCGGACGCCAGGTTCTCGGTACTGGTGGCGCCTTGCCGAGTGCGGGTGAGGCTGATCGTCTGCCCGCCGCTGTCCCAGGAATTGTAGTCGAAGATCGCGGTACTACCCGCTTCCATCGCGACGCCGCGGCGTAGGAAGTTGCGGACGCCGTGATCGTCTTCTCGTTGCACGTCGACCGTGTACGAGCTCTTGGCCTTCGCCCGGCCGGCGTCCACGGTGAACGGACCGCCCTCGGGCGGCAGCTGCGCCCTGATGGTGCCATTACCGCCGACCGCGGTGTTCTCCAGCGTGAAGCTGTAAAAGGAGTTCGGGTAGGTCGCCCCGAGGACAAGAGTGGGGGATTGCGCTTCACCCGGGGTGTAGGTCAGATCGCCGGTCTTTTCGTCAGGCGTGATGGTGTCCTTCTCGCCGGGTTTGAGGCGGATTCCCTCCACCGCCATGTCGAAGGTGGACCCGATGATGGCGATGGACTCTTCGTCCTCGGACTTCAGGGCCGAGCCGTCGAGCGTGATCTTGAAGCGGATTCCCTTGGGCAGGAAGTAGTTGGGCTCAAGGTTCTCGTCCCAAGTCGCCGCCAGTCTGGTGAGGACCTGCGCGCCGGGGATCTCGTTGACCAGCTTGCCATCGACATACCCGGTGCGGCGGCCGGCGTCGTCGGTGATCAGCAGGTGGCCGTGGTCACGCGGGTTACCGTTGAGGAAGATCTCGATCGCCTCGCCGCCGGCTTGCTGCCCGTCGGGGGACGCCCCGGTACCGCCGATTCCGCTGGGAGGCACCGGCGGGAACGGCTGCGGTTGCAGACCGGGATTGCTCGGATTCATCCACAGGGTGTTCGTGCTCGCGTCACCGTCGTAGGTCTCGGCCGGATCGTTGGGGTTGGCCGCGGTGGTGTACTTCCAGGTGTTGGCCTTGCGGTCGACTTCGATGCGCTGCGCGGTCTTGGGGAAATTGTTGTCGTAAATGAGGATCTGGGCCGTCCCGTCGCCCTTGTCCTCGACCGCGTACGGGGTCACCGCGTGCCCGCCACTGCCATCCCGCTTGAAGATCCCGATCGTCCAGGTCTCCGGGTTGTCCGGCCTCAGTTCCTTGAGCAGCCGATCGACGATGTCGTTGGGTGTGCCCGTCACCCTGCCCTGCAACACCGAAGGCATGAACTGATGCACAAAGGTGTACGCGATCTCTTTCTGAGCCGACGCGCTGTCCCTTGCCACCTCGACCGTCGGCAGGCCACCGAGGTCCGCCGGGTTCAGCGTCTTCTTCCACCACAGCTGACTGGCTACCGAGAAGCCGTAGCAGTGCCCGCCGTTCATCCCGATGTTCTGTTGTTCCATCCACATCTGGGCTTCCGGCGTGAGATCACACTTGCCCACCGCGGCGTCGGCACAGACCTTGTCGCCGAACAACCTGCGCATCTCGTTCGAGGTCAGGTTCGTGATCCCGTCCTCGTTCCCGTAGTTCTGGAACCCGAAGCCATCCTTGTCGGGCCGGAACCCGGTGTCCGCCTTCAGCGGGCCGGAGGGCCTGTACTCCTTGCCCGCTTCCGCCGGATTCGCCTGCGCCGCCTGGCCGGTCGTGGCGCCGGTGTCCGATGAACATCCCGCCATGGCCGCCCCGGCGACGAGTAACCCCGCCGCCATTCCCGCCTTCCACCTCGCCCGCCCAGCACGGCAGTTGACCACAGTCACGGTTTCCCCTCATTCCTGTCCGACGCACCGATCCGCCCACGTCGCGTTGCTCAGCTCTGTTCTCGCCCCGGCGGTGGGGCAGCGACACCGTTTCCGGGCAGCCTCGTACGCCAATGCACGTAATGGCGCACTGGCCAGGCTCGCTCGCCGGCATCAACGTGGAATCAACAACCGGCGAATCCGCGGCGTGGCAAGGCAGCGCTATCCGGTCGGGTACTTCGCTCAAGCAGACGTAATGGACGTTCGGTGAGTCGATTCTCAAGGCGAGCAGGAACGAAAAAAACCGCCCTACCTCGGCAAGCTTGCCAGGTGGGCGGTGTTTCGTGCTGTGGAGCTAAGGGGACTCGAACCCCTGACCCCCTCACTGCCAGTGAGGTGCGCTACCAGCTGCGCCATAGCCCCGGAGCGGATTTGTTCTCCGCATCTCGTGTGTCCATACATTACACCGCCCGCGAAGGCGGTTCACGCGGGGGTCACTCTATGCGGCCGTGGACCCGGCAAACGCCGTTGACCTGCATCTTTGTGACTTATTTTTAGCCGTGTATTGACTCCGCGTGTGACCGCCGTTACGTTTTCGGGCATCGTGACGCCGAGGTCCCCGCCCGCTACGCCGCGTCTCCACTGGGCTCCGCCTCAGCTCGCCCTGCCCGAATGACGCGGAGGAGATCCTGATGAGGGCCAGAGCAGCCCTGATAGCCCTGTTTTCCCTGGTCGGAGCACTGTTGGTGGTCGCTCCGGCAGCGCAAGCGGCCATCGTTCCCGATACCTGGTACACCGTGTTCACCGCCGGCGGGAAATGCGTGGACGCGCGGGCCGCCGGGACGGCGAACGGGACGGTCGTCCAGCAGTACGCCTGCAACCAGACCTTTTCCCAGCAGTGGCAGTTCCAGCCCACTTCGGACGGCTACTACCGGGTCAACACGCGCAACGCCCCGGCGCAGGTGTGGGACGTCGCCGAGGTGTCGACGGCCGACGGTGGGCTGATCCACCTGTGGGCCTACGGCGGCGGGAACAACCAGCAGTGGCAGCCGGTCGAGGAATCGGGCGGGGCGTACCACTTCGTGAGCCGCAACAGTGGCAAGTGCCTGGACATCCCCGGTCTCTCGACCCAGGACAGCACCCAGCTCCAGCAGTACGCCTGCAACGGCACCGGCGCCCAGTCCTTCCGGCTCACCCCGGTCTCCGGCGCCGCGAACCCCGACCTCGGGCCGAACGTGCTCGTCTTCGATCCGGGCATGCCGCAGTCGGCGATCCAGTCCCAAGTGAACAGCGTGTTCTCGCAGCAGGAGACCAGTCAGTTCGGCTCGAACCGGAAGGCGTTGCTGTTCAAGCCGGGCTCGTACAACGTCGACGTGAACGTCGGGTTCTACACGCAGGTGCTGGGGCTCGGCCTCTCTCCCGATAACGTGACGATCAACGGCGCGGTGCACGCGGAGGCCGACTGGTTCCAGGGCAACGCGACACAGAACTTCTGGCGTGGCGCGGAAAACCTGTCCGTGAACCCCAGCGGCGGCACCGATCGGTGGGCCGTTTCGCAGGCCGCGCCGTACCGCCGCATGCATGTCCGCGGCAACCTGCAACTCGACGACGGCGGCTGGTCCAGCGGCGGGTGGATGTCCGACGTGAAGGTCGACGGTCAGGTCCGGTCCGGCTCGCAGCAGCAGTGGATCTCGCGCAACTCGCAGTTCGGGAGCTGGAGCGGCTCCAACTGGAACATGGTGTTCGCCGGAGTCGGCGGCGCGCCGTCGACCAGTTTCCCGAACCCGCCGTACACCACGGTGAACACGACACCGGTCGTGCGGGAGAAGCCGTTCCTCTACGTCGACGCCGCGGGCGCGTACCAGGTCTTCGTGCCTTCCAAGCGCACCAACGCGTCCGGGATCACGTGGGGCGCCGGCCAGCCAGGGGCTTCGCTGCCGATCAGCCGGTTCTTCATCGCGAAGCCCGGCACGACGGCTTCGCAGATCAACGCGGCCCTCGCAGAAGGCAAGGACCTCCTGATCACGCCGGGCGTCTACCACCTCAACGAGACGCTGCGGGTCACCCGGCCGGACACCGTCGTGCTCGGCCTCGGCCTGGCGACGCTGATCCCGGACAACGGCATCACCGCGATGACGGTGGCCGACGTCGACGGTGTCAAGGTCGCCGGAGTGCTGATCGACGCGGGCACCACGAACTCGAACACGCTCATGGAGGTCGGCCCGGCGAACTCCGCGCAGGACCACGCGGCCAACCCGACTTCGCTGCACGACGTGTTCTTCCGCATCGGCGGGGCGGGCGTCGGCAAGGCCACGAACAGCCTCGTGGTCAACAGCGACGACGTCATCGGCGATCACCTGTGGATCTGGCGCGCCGACCACGGAAGCGGCGTCGGATGGAACACCAACACCGCCGACACCGGCCTGATCGTCAACGGCGACGACGTCACTACGTACGGCCTGTTCGTCGAGCATTACCAGAAGTACCAGACGATCTGGAACGGCGAACGCGGCCGGACGTACTTCTACCAGAACGAAATGCCTTACGACCCACCGAATCAGGCCGCCTGGATGAACGGCTCGACGCGGGGTTACGCGGCCTACAAGGTGGCGAACTCGGTGACGAATCACGAGGCCTACGGGCTCGGCAGCTACTGCTACTTCAACGTGAATCCGAGCGTGGTGGCGGATCGCGCGATCGAGGTGCCGAACAACCCGAACGTCCGGTTCCGCAGCATGGTCGCCGTCTCCCTCGGCGGGAACGGGACCATCGCCCGGGTGATCAACGACCGCGGTGGGCCTGCCAACTCCGGATCGAACGTGGCCAATCTGGTCGCTTATCCCTGATGACCCCGGTGCGCGCCGTGATGGCGGTCGCGGCGCGCACCGGCCTCACCCCAACGGGTGGCGTGCCGCGCGCTCCCGCGCGGGCGCTCCGATACTCGGGACATGCCTCTCGTCGGTCTCACCGTCGTCGAACCCCGCCTGGCCTGGCCGCTCGCCGCCGTGCGCGGGGTTTTCGCCATCCTGTTCGGCATTCTCGCGTTGATCTGGCCGGGAACGACCGTCCTGGCCCTCGCGATCCTCTACGGCATCTACGCCATCTTCGACGGCATCGGCGGCATCATGCAGGCCTTCCGGCCGGGCGACGCCGCTCATCGTGCCGCTTATGGAGTCCTCGGCGCGTTCGGGATCATCGCCGGTGTCCTCGTCCTGATCTGGCCAGGGATCACGGTGCTGGTACTGGCCCTCCTGGTCGGCTTCTGGGCGATCTTCACGGGCATCGTCGAGATCGTCGCGGCGATCCGGTTGCGCAAGCAGATCGAGGGCGAGGCGTTCCTCATCGCGGCGGGCGCGCTCTCCCTGATCGCGGGCATCGTGATCGTGTTCAACCCGATCGCCGGCGCGTACGGGATCGCCCTGCTGATCGGGATCTACGCCCTGCTGTACGGCGTGATGCTGCTCGTACTGGCCTTCCGGCTGCGGAAACTCACCCAAGCCTGAAAGCCCGCCGCGAGTGGACCCGCGCTCCGGCGCGGCGCAGATTCGACAGGCTCGGCGAGCCTTCCACCGCGGTCGCGACGGCGAACCGGTGACCTTCGCGGGCGGCCGCTGCCAGTCCGTGGAGCAGCAGCCGGGCCTGCGCGCCCTTGCCGCGGTGCGCTCGTGGCGTGGCCGAGCCGCCGAGGAGGACGCCGGGCCCGTGCGAACTCAGGGCCGCGGCGGAGATCGGCACACCGTCTTCGGTCAGCAGCGACCGGCGGATCCGCGGGTCGGCGTGCTCGGCGGCCATGAACGCCGTCACGGCGTCTCCGCTTTCGTATCCGTCGAGCAGGACGCGGAGGAAGACGTCGATGTCGGGAGAGTCGTCGACGTCCGGCTCCGTTGCCGCGAGATCGGTGAGCGGAAGGGTCGCGATCGGACGGACACCGGCGGGCACGAGTCCGGTGCCGTGAGGGATCAAGCCCTCCGGCAGCACCAGCGTCGGCGCGGCGCCGTCCCAGCACGACGCCCCGGCCAGCCGGACGGCCCGCGGCAGGTTCTCTTCGGTGACCCCGGTGATCGTGCGCAGAAACCGCAGGTCCGGCGCCGTGGCCAGAACCGCCAGCAGACCGTCTTCACGCCAAGCCTCGAAGCGGCCGGGAAGCCCCGCCGCGGTGGCCGCCTCGCACGCGACGGCGGCACGGGCGTGGATCACTTCTTCGGCTTCGGTCAGCATGGCCTCAACGTAATAGGCTGATCCGGTGAGCCAGCCGATCCTGTTGACCGTCGACGACGATCCCGCCGTGTCCCGCTCGGTCGCCCGTGACCTGCGCCGAAGGTACGGAAAGGACTACCGGATCATCCGGGCCGATTCCGGTGCCGACGCCCTCGACGCGTTGCGCGAGATCAAGCTGCGCGGCGACGCCGTGGCCGCGATCCTCGCCGACTACCGGATGCCGCAGATGGACGGCATCGTCTTCCTCGAGAAGGCGATGGACCTGTTCCCGAACGCGCGCCGCGCGCTGCTGACCGCCTACGCCGACACCGACGCCGCGATCCAGGCGATCAACGTCGTCGACGTCGACCATTACCTCCTCAAACCGTGGGACCCGCCGGAGGAGAAGCTCTATCCGGTCGTCGACGCGCTGGTGGAGACGTGGCGTGCGGTGGGGGAGCGGCCGGTCGACGAGATCAAGCTCATCGGCCACCGGTACTCCTCGCCGTCGTTCCACCTGCGCGACTTCCT
Organism: Amycolatopsis sp. NPDC049868; assembly: GCF_044461365.1. Classification (NCBI taxonomy): domain Bacteria; kingdom Bacillati; phylum Actinomycetota; class Actinomycetes; order Pseudonocardiales; family Pseudonocardiaceae; genus Amycolatopsis; species Amycolatopsis sp. NPDC049868. The sequence goes on from NZ_JBITKV010000005.1 coordinate 340,868, forward strand.
GGCGCGCAACGCCGTGCCGTACCGCTGGTACTCCGTCGACGACGACGAGGGCCGCCGGATCCTGGAGGCGGCCGACGCGGCGCCGCACGACATCCCGGTGCTGGTCACCCCGGGCGGCACGGTGCTGCGCCAGCCGTCGGGGCCGGAACTCGCCGACGCCGTCGGCCTCTCCACCCGGCCCACCCAGGAGTTCTACGACCTGATCGTGATCGGCGGCGGGCCCGCCGGGCTCGGGGCGGCCGTCTACGGCGCGTCCGAAGGACTGCGGACCGTCATCGTCGAGCGCAAGGCGACCGGCGGGCAGGCGGGCACCAGCTCCCGGATCGAGAACTACCTCGGCTTCCCGGACGGTGTCTCCGGCGCCCAGCTCACCGATCGCGCCCGGCGGCAGGCGCTCAAGTTCGGCGCCGAGGTGCTCACCGCCCGCGACGTCGTGGGCCTGGAGGCACGCGGCTCCGCGCGCGTGGTCATGTTCGGCGACGGGACCGAGATCTCCGCGCATTCCGTGGTGCTGGCCAGCGGCGTCACGTACCGGGCGCTGGAGGCTCCCGGCGTCGCCGAGCTCGCCGGCCGCGGCGTGTACTACGGCTCGGCCGCGACCGAGGCGCCCGAGTGCAAGGGCGAGCACGTCTACATCGTCGGCGGCGCGAACTCGGCGGGCCAGGCGGCGGTGTTCTTCTCCAAGCACGCCGCCGACGTCACCATCCTCGTCCGCGGCCAGTCGCTCGAAGCGTCGATGTCGCACTACCTGATCGAGCAGATCGCCGGGATCGAGAACATCCACGTCCGCACCCGGACCACCGTGGTCGAGGCGCACGGCGACGATCACCTCGAACGGCTGACCCTGTGCGAGAACGGCGGCGCGACCGAGACCGTGCCCACCGGACATCTGTTCATCTTCATCGGCGCGGCACCGCGCACCGACTGGCTCGGCACGGAGATCCAGCGGGACGACCACGGTTTCGTGCGGACGGGGCCCGATCTGCTCACCGACGGCGGTCCGCCGCCGGGCTGGCCCTTGGACCGCGACCCGCACTACCTGGAGTCGTCCATCCCGGGGGTTTTCGTGGCGGGTGATGTGCGGGCCGCGTCGGTGAAACGCGTCGCGTCGGCCGTCGGCGAAGGCGCCATGGCGGTCACCCTGGTCCACAGGTATCTGGAGGAACAATGAGCGTTCTGCCCAGGGAAGAACTGCGCGGGCTCTTCCTCTTCGAGCACCTCAGCGAGGAGCAGCTCGACTGGATCGACGAGCACGCCGTGCTGGAGCAGTACACCGGCGGCACCACGGTCATGCGCGAGGGTGAACCGGCCACCTGCTTCTATCTCCTGCTGTCGGGCGCGCTGCGGATGACGCGGCTCGTCGGCGGCACCGAGGTCGAGACGATCCGGTCCGATCAGCGCGGCGCCTACTGCGGCGCGACGCAGTTCTTCGTGCACCAGGAGACCGAACACACCTACGGCGCTTCGGTGCACGCGGTCAGCGACCTCACCTTCCTGACGCTGCCCGCGGCGGAGTTCGCCACCGAATTCCGCCGCTGGTTCCCGATGGCGACGCATCTGCTGGAGGGTATGTACCTCGGCTGGCGCAACAGCGACACCGTCATCGGTTCGCGGCGGCGGCTGCTGGCGCTCGGCGAGCTTTCCGCCGGGCTGACCCACGAACTCAACAATCCGGCGGCCGCCGCCGTCCGCGCGACGGCGTCGCTGCGGGAGCGGGTCGCCGGGATGCGGCACAAGCTCGCGATGCTGGCGAAGAAGAACGTCGACCCGACGCTGCTGGAGCAGTTGCTCGACATCCAGGAACAGCTGGTCAAACAGGTCGCGTCGGCGCCGAAGCTGACCGCGATGCAGCAGGCCGACCGCGAGGACGAGATCGGCGACTGGTTCGACGACCACGGTATCGACCAGGGCTGGGATCTCGCCGACATCTACGTCCGTGCCGGGCTGACGGTGCCGGATCTCGACCGGCTGCTCGACGCGGTCGGCGAGACCTTCCTCGACGGCGCCGTCCGCTGGCTCGCGTACGCGCTCGAGACCGAGATGCTGATGGGCGAGATCGAGGATTCGACGACCCGGATCTCGGTGCTGGTCGGCAAGGCCAAGCAGTACTCGCAGATGGACCGCGCCCCGCACCAGTGGATCGACGTCCACGAAGGGCTCGACTCGACCCTCGTGATGCTGGCGGGCAAGATCGCGCCGGGGATCCGCGTCGTGAAGGAGTACGACCACACGATCCCGAGGATCCCGGCGTACGCGGGCGAGCTGAACCAGGTGTGGACGAACGTCATCGACAACGCGCTCGGCGCCATGGGGGCCGAGGGCACGCTGACCCTGCGGACGGCCAGGGTGGACGACCACGTGCACGTCGAGATCGGCGATACCGGGCCCGGTATCCCGGCGGAGGTGCGGCAGCGGATCTTCGAGCCGTTCTTCACCACGAAACCGGTGGGGCAGGGGACCGGCCTCGGCCTGGACATCTCCTGGCGCATCGTCGTCGAACGGCATCAGGGCGATCTGCGGGTCGACTCGGCGCCGGGTGACACGCGCTTCACCGTGTGCCTGCCGGTCTCGGAGCAGTCCGTGATCTGATTTCCCTTATCCCCCAGCGTTTCGCCAGAAACTACCGACGGCTTCCGTTCATCGATCGTTCACTTCGAAATGGCTCGCCCGCGCGTCAAAAGAGTCGAACGGGCTGAAAGATCGAGCCTGTGAACGAGGGGGTGGGCCGGTGAAACGCCGTCTGTCGATCGGCCTGGCCGTGGTGCTGCTGCTGGCCGTGGCCGCGGTGATCATCTGGGGCCGCGACGGTGACGAGAACACCGCGCGGGGCGGGGATCTGACCACGGTGCGCGGGGTCATCGGTTCGGAGAAGCTCGCCTTCTTCTCCGACAAGCGGGTGGCGGACGCGTTCGCCAAGCACGGGCTGAAGGTCGAGGCCGACACCGCGGGCTCGCGTCAGATCGCGAGCATGGACCTCGGGAAGTACGAGTTCGCGTTCCCGTCCTCGTCGCCCGCCGCGCAGCGGATCCAGCGCGACCACCAGGTGACCGGTGTGCACACGCCGTTCCAGTCGCCGATGGCGGTCGCGACCTTCGAGCCGATCGTGAACCTCCTGAGCGCCAACGGGATCGTGCGCAAGGGCGCCGGCGAGTACCAGGTGCTCGACATCGCGAAGTACCTCGAAGCCGCGCGAAAGGGCACGCGCTGGGATCAGCTTCCCGGCAACACGGCGTTCCCCGCTCGCAAGAACGTGCTGGTCACGACCACGGACCCGCGCGAATCGAACTCGGCGGCGATGTACCTGTCGATCGTTTCCTTCGTCGCCAACGGGAACAACGTGGTCAGCACGCCGGAAGCCGAGGCGAAGGTGCTGCCCGAGGTGTCGAAGCTGTTCATCGACCAGGGTTACACGCAGAACAGCACCGAAGGCCCGTTCGAGGATTACCTCGCCGCCGGGATGGGCAAGACGCCGATGGCGCTGATCTACGAGTCGCAGTTCGTCGACAGGCTGGTCCGCGCCGACGGTTCGATCCGGCCGGACATGCGCCTGCTCTACACGGCGCCGACGGTGTACTCCAAGCACACGCTCGTACCGCTGAAACCGAACGGCGACCAGGTGGGCAGGCTGCTCGCGACCGACCCGGAACTGGGGAAACTCGCCGCCACCTTCGGTTTCCGCACCGGGGACCCGCGCCTGTTCGCCGACGTGGTCGCCGCGGCCAAGGCACCGGTGCCCGCCGATCTGGTGGACGCCGTCGAGCCGCCGTCGTACGAAACGCTGGAGCGTCTGCTCGACGCGGTGAAGAAGCAGTACTGATGGACGACTTCACGCTCACTCCACCCGAACCGGTGGAGGCGATCCCGGCCGAGCGGGCGGCGGGCCTGGTCACCCTCGCGCCGGAGGTGCACGCCGAGATCGCGAAGCGCGCGGAAGATTTCGCCCGGCGCCTCGAAGCGCTCGACGTCCGGTCGCCGGACTTCACGCGCGTCCTGGACGAACTGCTCGCGGTCGGCGAGTCCGAAATGCGCGCGGCGGCGACCGTCGCCGGCGCGCTGCTGGACCGGTCGACGCGGGCGCTGGCGGAAATCGGGTCACCGCAACACCAGGCGACGGTGAGCCTCGCGGGGCTGCGGCGGGCCGTGGCGGAGATCGATCCGGCGAAGCTGCCGATCACCGGCCGCAAGCTGATGGGGCTGATCCCGGTCGCGGGCAGCGCGAAGAAGGCACTGGACCGCTACCGCGCGGCCAACGAGCCGGTGAACGCGCTGGTACTGGACCTGCGCGCGCGGCAAGACCTCCTGCGACGGGACAACGCCGCGCTCAAGGGCGAGCGAGAACGTCTGTGGGCGACGCTCGGCAAGCTGTCGGAAGCGGCCGCGTTCGCCGAGGCCGTCGACACGGCCGTCGACCGTCAGGCCGGGATCTTCGACTTCACCGACCCCGCGCGGGCCAAGGCCTTGCGGGCGGACGCGCTGTATCCGATCCGGCAGCGGCACCAGGACCTGCTGACCCAGCTCGCCGTCAGCGCGCAGGGATACCTCGCGCTGGACCTGGTGCGGCGCAACAACGACGAGCTGATCCGCGGGATCGAGCGGGCGGTGTCGACCACGGTCGCGGCGCTGCGGGTCGCGTTGGTGGTGAGCGGGGCGCTCGCCGGGCAGCGTGACGTCCTCGACGAGGTCCAGGCGGTGCAGGCGACCACCGACGGGCTGATCAGGGCCAACGCGGAAATGCTGGAACTGCGCAGCGCCGAGATCCAGCGCGCGGGAAGCGATCCCGCGGTGGCGGTGGCGACGATCCGCGAGTCGTTCGAGCGGATCTACCGGAGCATCGACGCGATCGACGAGTTCAAGGCGGGGGCCGTCTCGACGATGGCGGCGACCGTCGAGGCGCTGTCCGGGGAGATCCGGCGGGCCGAAGACCATCTGCGCCGGTCTCACGAGACGGCGGCGGCCGAGGGGACATCGTGAAACGCTGGGCAGTGCTCACGGTGGCGGCGATCTGCGCGCTGTCACTGGTTTCCTGCGATTCGAGCGAAGGCGGGACGGGTCTGGGGGAGGCCGAAGCCGGCACCTTGCGGGTGCTCGCGGGCAGCGAACTGGCCGACCTGCAGCCACTGCTGGAACAAGAGGCGGCGGCGACCGGCGTCAAGGTCAAGTTCCAGTTCACCGGGACGCTGGAAGGTACCGAGTCACTGGCGAACGGCAAGGTGGACGGCCAGTACGACGCCGTCTGGTTCTCGTCGAACCGTTATCCGGCGGCGGTTCCGGAGGCCGCGAAACGGCTCGGCGAGCAGGTGAAGGTCATGAGCTCGCCGGTGGTGCTCGGGCTGTCCGCGTCGGCGGCGCAGCGGCTCGGCTGGACCGGGCGGCCGGTGGGCTGGGGCGAGATCGCCGAACAGGCCGGGAAGAAGGCCTTCACCTACGGCATGACCGATCCGTCCGCGTCGAACTCCGGTTTCTCGGCGCTCGTCGGGGTGGCGTCGGCGCTCGCGGGGGCGGGCAACGCGATCGACGCGCGGCAGATCGCCGCTGTCACCCAGAAACTGACCGAGTTCTTCAGCGCGCAGGCGATGTCGGCGGGCTCGTCGGGCTGGCTTTCCGAGGCCTACCAACGACGGGCGACCGGTGAGGATCCCGGCAAGAAGGTCGACGGCCTGATCAACTACGAGTCCGTCCTGCTGTCGATGAACGCGAGCGGGAAGCTCCCCGAACCGTTGACACTGGTGTATCCCTCCGATGGTGTGGTGACCGCGGACTACCCGCTGACGTTGTTGCAGAGCGCGAACTCCGACGCGCGGGACGCGCACCGCAAGCTGGCCGAACGGCTGCGGACGCCGGACACCCAGCGCAAGATCATGGAGACCACGCAGCGCCGTCCGGTCGTGCCGGGTGTCCAGCTGGGGCAGCAGTTCGCGCGGAAGGATCTCGTCGAGCTGCCGTTCCCCGCGACGCAGCAAGCGGTCGACGCGTTGCTGGGCGCCTACTTCGACAAGATCCGGCGGCCGTCGCGGACGCTGTACGTGCTCGACACCTCCGGTTCCATGTCGGGAGACCGGATCGAGTCGCTGCGCGCCGCGCTGATCGGGCTGACCGGCGCCGACGGTTCGCTGACCGGGCGGTACCGCCGGTTCCGCAGCCGCGAAGAGGTCACGATGCTGCCGTTCGACACCGTTCCCGGCAATCCGGAGACGTTCACCGTCCCGGAGGGCGATCCACAACCCGCGTTGGACAAGATCAAGCGTTTCGCCGAGGGCCTCGACGCGAACGGCGGCACGGCGATCTACGACAGCCTTCAGCGCGCGTACGAAATCATGGGTCCTTTGGTCGCGCGAGACCCCGATCGCTTCAACTCGATCGTGCTGATGACCGACGGGCAGAACGCGAACGGCGCCAAGTTCTCGGACTTCCAGCTGAGGTTCCCGTCGTTGCCGGAGGCGATGCGGCAGATCCCGGTGTTCACCGTGATCTTCGGCGAAGGTGATTCCGCCGAACTCGGCGAGGTCGCGAAACGCACCGGTGGCAACGTGTTCGACGCGCGAGGCGACGTGCTGCCCAAGGTGTTCCAGGAAATCCGCGGGTACCAGTGATCGGGTACCTCGGCTCCACGAAGAATCTCGCCGGCTGCGTCGGCGGGCTGATCGGGCTGGCGCTGTACCTGACCGGTGTCGTCGGCGGGTTGTGGCCGCTGGTCGTCGCGGGGCTGTACGCGGTGTTCGCCCTGCTCGCGCCGCCCGAGCGGGTCCGGCTGGTCCCGGCGGACGCCGCCGCCGAGGCCGGGCAGCTCCGGGCGGACCTCGAATCGTTGGTGGGCAAGGTGACCGAGCGGGCACAGCGGATGCCCGAGTCCTCTGTGGACGGTGTGCGGCGGATCGCCGAGGTGCTCGACGACCTGCTTTCGCGGCCGGAGCGATGGGCGGCGAACCCGGACGTCCAGCATGCCGTCACCCGGCTGGCGCGAACGGATCTGCCGCTTTCGGTGGAGACCTACCTGAATCTGCCGTGGTGGTTCGCCGCCAAACGGCGGGCAGCCGGAGAGGCGAGCGCGGCCGACGAACTCCTCACGCAACTTGCGTTGTTGGAGACCGAAGTGCACCGCATAGCGGAACGCTTTTATGCCGGCGACGTTCATCGGCAGGCCGACCATACGCGATATCTGCGTGAGCGCGGCGAATCCGGCTAGCCGTCCCGTTCAGCGGCAAGCGAAAAACAGTCTGCCGGTCTTTCTGCATGGGCAAACCGGTTTTCCCGTGGTGGACTCGTGACGCCGATCCGGTCGTGGTCGGTATTCCGTCTTCTCCAGGGAGTTCAGACGTGCACAAGTACAGATTCGGAGCGGCCTTCCTGGCCGCTGTGGTGATGTGTCTCGCCGGCGGCGTCCCGGCGAACGCAGGAGAGCGCGACGAACACTGCGTCGCCGACACGGCCACCGGAGCGTTCCGGTGCTTCGACAGCGTCGCCGAGTCCCTCGCCGCGGCGTCGGCGGGCGAGGTCGGCGCGTCCGCGACGGTGATCAGCGTGCTCTACGAACACGCGAACTTCGGCGGCGCGAGCGTCGCCGTCACCGGATCGCCGTGCGTCGAGGGGACGAACCAGACCATCGGCTTCCTCGGTGGCTGGAACGACAAGATCTCCTCGTTCCAGACCTTCAACAACTGCTACATCACGATGTACGAGCACGCCGAATACCAGGGCGCCAGCCAGGAGTGGTACGCCAACGACAGCGCCAACTACGGGTCGAACATGAACGACCTCGGCAGCTCCGTCGTGTACTCGCGCGGGCCGTCCCGTGCCGAACTGCTCAAGGACTGCGGTCGCGCCACCAAGACCTGCAACGCCCACGTCGACCAGCGCGGTCAGGACTTCTACGGTAGCTGGGGCCGCGTGGACACGGTGTTCAACTGCAGCTCCAACAAGATCACCCAGGTGATCGGCAAGCGGGACACCCGCAGCGGGAAGAACACGGTGTCGAACGAGCTCAGTGTGAGCGCGGGATTCGAGTTCCTCGTCCAGTGGACGGTCGCCTACAAGCGCACCTGGGGCCAGGAATGGGGCTGGGAGACCAGCGAGAGCGTCGAGACCCGGATCGAGGTCAACCCGGGCTATTGGGCAGGCCTGGACCGCTCACCGGTGATGAAGGTGGCCAGCGGTTCGTACGACATGTGGTACGACAAACGCCGATGGGGCCACCACCAGTGGTACGTCTGGAATTTCAGCGGTGAGGGCCCGGCGCCCGGTGTCGTGGGCCAGACCAGGACCGTCGGCAAGAAGATGACTTCGGAGGAGAAGAAGAAGGTGTGCGGGAAGTCGGCCGGTCTCGTGCGGTCGTCCGCCCTCGCAGAGGTGGAAACCGCCGCTGCGTCGGTGCCGCCGGTACCCGCGGTGCGTGTCGCCGAGGGACCGCTGCACAGCTGATGCGGTCGTGAGTGGCGATCGGATTCTGGAAGGGTAAAGGCAGACGCGGCGTGTGTCGCGAAAGCCACTTTCGCGACATCTAATGTCCCGAAAGTGGCTTTCGCGACACGATCGCCGACGGGGCCGTCAACGTCCGCCGAGTTTCGGCAGGGTCAACGTGGTCACCGCCGTCGTCACCCAGCCGAGCAGATCGCCGAGCGGGATGGTGGACAGCTTCTCCGGCCATTCCTCGGCCAGCGTGTGCAGGACCAAGTGACCGTCGTGCGCCTCGACCGCCGTGAGCCGGATCCCTTGCGGGAGCTCGGGTAGCGGCAGCACGATCGGTTTGAGCCGGGACGGCGGGCCGAACCGGCGGCGTCCGATGTGGACGGACATCGGCCGGAGCACGACGGTATCGTGCTCCACAGTGGACTCCAGGGCGAGATGCCCCCAGCGTGGCCGCTTTTCCCAGCGGATGTGGAAATGCCCGTCCTCGCCGGGGGTCACGATGATGCCCGGCCGGACTTCGGCCACCCGTGCCTGGAGGACTTCCGGCGAGACCCGGATGGCCATCTTCACCTGTTCGGGGATGGCGGCCGGGGACGGGAGCGAGCGGAGGCGGACGTTCGACGCCAGTACGGTGATGCGTTCCAGCGGGGTTTCCGGCCAATCGACGTCCTCGACGACGATGCGGACGTCGCCGACCCGGCCCGTGGCGGCCAGGCTGAGACTGTCGGCCTGGTAGTCGAGCCCGGTCAGGGTGAGGCCGACGTCGTGCCCGTCCACCTTGGTCGTCAACCTTCGCCCGACCAGCTGCTCGGTCACGGTCTTCAGGAGCGCGGCCGGGGTCACGGGCACGTTCGGCAACAGCGCCCGCCCGGCGGCGGCCAGGCCGAACAGCTCGGGAAGCGGGTTCAGGTCGAACCATCTGCCGTCGCTCATCCGTCCAGTGTCGCCGAACGGGACACCGATTGTCGCCGCAGGGGGGTCAGCGGGCCGCGAAACGGGCGATCACGCCCGTCAGGATCACCCAGAACGCCGCGGCCAGGCCATAGTCGAGGATGACCGCGAGATTCGGGTCACTCACCGGGAAGAGGCCCGGCCAGAACAACGCCAGCGGCCTGGCCAGCGCCTGGACGAAGATGAAGAAGCCGTTGCCCGCGTTGGCTCCCGCGAGCACCAACACCATGTACAGCAGCTCGATGAAAGCGAACAGCGCGCCGATGCCGGTGATGACGCGTACGGCGGTGTCGCTCCTACTGGTGGTTCGCCATCTGGACATACCGGAAAAGTTCCCGGGCTCCATGGTGGCAAACGTGTCAGTGACAAAATTGCGCCGATCGGCCGCATCTAGTGATATCGATTATCATTGTCGTTATGACTACTGGGGACTGGAACGACGGCTGGGAACGCCTCATGGCGAGATATCAGCCAGGACGTGAGCAGGCGATCGAGCGGATGATCGACCTGATCGCGGCGCGCTGTGACGGTCCGGCACCGCGAGTGCTGGACGTGGGTGGCGGCACGGGCACTCTCTGTTCCCGTCTGCTCGCGCGTATCCCCGAGGCGGAGGTCACCCTGGTCGATCTCGACCCGGTGATGCTGGCGATCGCCGGCGCGGCGCTGCCGTCCTCGGTGTCGGCGGTCCGGGCCGATCTGCGTGATCCGGGCTGGACCGGCCTGTTGCCGCACAGCGGCTACGACGCCGTCGTGGCGATCATGGCGTTGCACTACCTGCCACCGGATCGGCTGACCGCGTTGTACGCCGAACTCGCCGGGCTGGTGCGGGCGGGTGGATTCGTGGCCAATGTGGACGACATGCCGGAAGAGGGAGCCGTGCCGTCCGGGAGCGACGACGGCTCCTGGGAGGTCTGGTGGGATCAGGTCGCGGCGGATCCGGTGCTGGGCCCGGCCGTGGTGGAACGGGCCCGGCTGTTCGGCGACTCGACCTCGGCGGAATGGCACCCTCCCGCCGCATGGCACCTGCGGGCCTTGAAGGCCGGGCCGGTCGACGAGCCCGCCGTGGCATGGCGGAACGGCGCTCAGGCCGCTGTGGTGGCCTTCACGCCTCGCTGAACGGAGCGTCGAGCGGTGTGCCCCGCCATTGCCACCCGGCGCGCGACGGCCGCCCGGGCAGCTCCGTCCGGTCCGTCGCCCACAGCAACGCCGTCCAGGGATCGACGCCGGTGACGTCCACTTCCGGGAACATCCGCGCGAGCACCCGCGAACAGACGTCGCGCGGCGGATCGAGGGTGACTTGGAGCCCCCTGGCCATGTCCTCGCCGTGGACCAGGACTTCGACACAGCCCATCCCGGCGAAACCTTCGAGGTCGGCACGGCCGCTCGGGTGGTACGCGCGGACGTCCGGGGCCACCGTGCGGAGCGTGGCGCCCAGGATGCCACCGGCGACCGTGATGAACTCCAGCATCTCCGACGGGGTCGCGGCCTGGTCGGCGACGGATTCGAAGCAGACGAAACGCGGTGTCGACGGCCGCGCGATCAGCAGGCCCGCATAGGAGATGAGGCAGTCGCCGAGGTGTTCGGCCGTCCGCCAGGCGTTCAGCTCGCCGGTGCCCGGCGCCGACGACCAGTCACGGCCCGACGCCTGGCGCAGGTCGCCGGTCACGCTCGTGATCGCGGCGTCGAGGTCGCCGGGGGTGACGGTCATCAGCTCAGCGACCTCAACTCAAGGGCGTCGGAAACGCGACCGGACCGCGGCGGCCGTTCTTCCCGACCGCGCGGACACCGAAGAACACGTTGTCCTTCGACAGATCCACCTTAGCCTCGGTCGTGTCGCCGACCCTGACGACGTGCGTCCAATCGGCCGCCGTCGTCTCCCGCCAGACGACCTCGTAGCCGGCGAGGTCCGGGTCCGTTCCGCGCCGCCACACCAGATCCGTTTCGTTCGTCAGCCGGTTCGTCCGGATCCGGACGTCTTCGGGCGTACCGGGTGCGGTCGCCAGCGACCACATCGTCGCGGCGTTCACCCGCGCGACCCTGGCGATGAACGGGAAGTCGCAGAACTCGGGCAGATCGCCGAACCGCTTGCCGTTCTCCACCCGGACGTCCTGGTGCTGATGGGCGTAGTCCTCATGCGGTTCGGTGAACCGCGCGGCCGGATATCCCTGCTCCAGGAACGAGATGTGGTCGCCGCCCCGGAGGTAGCGGTCGCGCCGGTGGATCACCCGTACGGTCATGCCGGTCGCTTCGTTCTCCGCGACCGAGCGCACGAACCGCGCCAGCTGGCGGGAGGGCGAGTCGTTCTCCCCGCCGACCGCGCGCCGGATGTCGGCCTGCGCCGGGGTTTCCGACGTCGGCACGCCCTCGGCGAACAACCGGATCGTGCGCGGGTCCCGTGTCCCGTCGTCCGCCCGGCTCGAACCGACGATGTCGTTGGTGAACATCGCCTGCACGTTCGTGCCCGCCGTCTTGAACAACGTGGCCATATGCCGTGCGCCGAACAGGCCTTGCTCCTCACCGGCGACCGCGGCGAACACGATGGTCGCGGCCGGACGGCGGGTGGCGAGCACCCGGGCGAGCTCCATCGCGACGGCCACTCCGGAGGCGTCGTCGTCGGCGCCCGGCGCGTCCTTCGTCGCGTCGAGCGGATCCGAACACCGCGAGTCGTAGTGGCCTGACACGACGTAGACCCGCTCCGGGGTGGTGGAGCCGCGCAAGGTGGCGACGACGTTGGTGATGGTGGTCGCGACCGGGATCCGGGGCGGAGCGGGCTGTTGCAGATACGACTGTGCCTGGACGGTCATGCGGCCGCCCGATCTCTCCGCGGATTTCGACATCTCCGCGAGGATCCAGTCGCGGGCGGCGCCGATTCCCCGGACAGGGTCGGTCTGCGAGGACAACGTGTGCCGGGTTCCGAAGGCCGCGAGCCTCCGTACGGTGGCCTCGATGCGATGTTCGTCTATCTCCCGGAGGATCGCCCGGAGTTCCGCGTCGGGTCGTTGTGGGAAGAGGCGTTCGCCGGGGCCTCGATCGACCGGTTCTTCGGCGACGGCGGGGGTTCCGGTGGAGGACAGGGCGGCCGCTGAGAGCGCCGCCGATGTGGACAGGAAAACTCGTCTGGACCTTTCCTCAGCCATTCTTCGTTCCTACGCGCCCCGTGATCGGGCGTCTACCACGAAAAGGATGAGGGCGACCGTTCGCATCGCTTGGGTCTGTGCTCCGACAGAGGGTCACTCGGTCGGATCTGTTGTCCTCGTGCCGGCGGGGACAAGCTAGCGGTCTCCCGGTGGCGTCCGCGGCCGGGCCCGGGATGCGGGGAAACCATGACCATGGACTTCGAAAGCCGCGACCTGGAAGAGATCCAGGAGTTCTGCAGCGCCAGTTATGCATCGTCGCGGTTCAGCGGCCGCCAGGAAAAGCCGCATCGGGTCCGGGTCACCCAGAGTCCGTTGGGGCCGGTCAGCCTGGACTGGGTGGATTTCGGCTGCGAGGTGGACTACCTCGTCGACCCGTTGGGCCGTTTCGTCGTGCTCGGGGTGGAGTCCGGCTCCTTCCCGCGCTGGGAGGTCGGCGGCGTGCGGGACAGCCTCGGCCCGGTCGGCCCGGGGGAGGTGTTCCTGGGCGCACTGCCCGACCGGCCCTTCGCCGGTCAGGTCAGCCATGCGCGCTACAGCTGCGCCCTGGTGGTGCCGTCCTTGCTGTCCCGGGTGGCCGCGACCGCGCCCGGCGACACCGGCGAGCCGGTCCGGTTGACCGGTCACCGGCCGATTTCCCCGGCCGCCGGCCGGCATCTGTCGCACACCATCGCGTTTCTTCGCGACCAGGTCGGCATGGCTTCGGAGATCCGGGACTCCCCGTTGATCGTCTCCACCGCCACCCAACTGCTGGCGGCCACGATCCTGGCCACCTTTCCCAACACCGGTCTCGCCGAGCCCACCATCGAGGACCGCCACGACTCCCACCCCGCCACCCTCCGGCGGGCTGTCGCGTTCATCGACGACCACGTCCGCGAGGACATCTCGGTCGCGGACGTCGCCGTCGCCGCACACACCACGATCCGCGCCGTCCAGTACGCCTTTCGCCGGCACGCGGGTACCACCCCGATGAGCTACCTCCGCCGAGTCCGCCTCCAGCACGCGCATGAGGAATTGCTGGCGGCCGACCCCGCCACCGGGGTCACGGTCACCGGTATCGCCGCCGGCTGGGGCTTCTTCCACCCCGGTCGCTTCGCCCATCAGTACCGCACCGCATACGGCTGCCAGCCCTACCAGTCCCTGCAGCGCGAGGATCGCTGACTCCGGAATGGGCGACGCACCCCGACTCCAGGCGGTGGGGACTCCGCCTGGAGTCGGCTCACCGCGGCGGGGTCCGGACCGTGGTGAGTCTGGAGCGGCCCAGCTGAGCCGGCTCAGCCGCCGGCTAGCCGGGCCGCCGGCGACCATGTCCTTACCTTCCTGCCTCGAGCGGACCGGCGCAGCACACAGAGCGAACCTGCCCGGGCACCGCTCAACGGCCAAGCCAGCCGGAAAACGAACAACCCGCACCAGACGCCAGGGCCAGGCAAAGTCGCATGACCACTGGTCGGCTCAGGCGTGTCGCGAAAGCCACTTTCGCGACGTGTGATGTCCCGAAAGTGGCTTTCGCGACACGATCCCAGACGTCAGCCCTCGCCTGCCGCGAGCAACTCCCGCAGCATCGCCAGCAGTTCCCGCCGGTCCCCGGCCCCGAGTTTCCCCCGGATCCGGGCCATGTGGTGTTCCACGGTCTTCCCCGAGATGAACAGCTCGCTCCCGGCCTGCTTGTACGTCAGCCCACCGACGACGAGGCGGGCGACTTCCAGTTCCCGTTCGCTCAAGGCGTTCAACCCGGTGGCCGCGACGGGTTCCGGTGCCCGGCCCTGGAACTGCCGGGCCGCTTCGAGCAGCTGGACCATCGCCTTCCGGTCGGAGGTCCGGATCGCCGCCTGCCCGGCCAGCCGGGAGGCGTCCCAGCAGAGCCCGAGTTCGTGCAGTTCCGACGCGGACGCGGTGATCGATTCCGGGTCGAAGCTTCCGGTCAGGACCGCGAGCCAGCCGGTCGCGGCGGCGGCGAGGGCCGCGGGATAGCGGCCGCAGGGCGCGAAATCGTTCAACGCGGCCAGATGTTCCCCCGCCGACGCGTGATCCTCGACGGTGATGGCGGCGTGCAGTTCGTGCCAGCGCAGGGTGGCTGTCCACAATGGAGGGTTGCCGAGCGCGTCGAGTACGGTGTGTGCCCGCTCCAGCTGCCCGGCCAGTTTGGCGCTCGCGCCGCCCCGCGCGGCCGCGATCGCGAGTTCTCCCAGCGGCAGCAGCGAATACAGATCCGGCTGCTGGCGCATGGAGGCCTGATACGCGCGGTCCCAAGACCGTTGCAGGCCGGGAAGATCACTCGCTCGCCGCGCCAGGCCCAAGTGCAGGGTGGCGGCGAAGAGTTCGTCACGCGCTTCGAGGCCGTCCGGCGGCATCAAGGCTTCGGCGGCCGTCTTGAGGTCGCCCGCGGTCATCGCGACCCAGCCGAGCAGTAGCCGGTGCCGCTTCGCGAGCAGGTCACCGCCGATCCGGCCGTTCGCCGCGCGGTTCAACACCGACTCGGCCAGCGCGAGTTCGCCGGAATGCAGGCCCACCAACGCCGCCAGGGCCGCCGGGCTGTCCGGGAGCGGCGCCGGCGCGCCTGCCGATTCCAGCATCGAAGCCGCGCCCAGCAAAGCGGACAAGGTTTCGGCGCCGCAACCGGACACCGAGCCGGTGATCGCCCGCGCCATCCGCGAGGCGGCACCGGCGAAGAGGGTCGGGACCTCGGGAGCTTCGAGCACACCCCGGGCGGCCTCGAGCTTTCCGGTGCCCAGCAACGCGATCGCGGCGAACGCCTTCGACGCGGCCCGCCCGGACCATTGGTACAGCTCCGCGCTGTGCGCCAGTTCGCCGCGATGCGCCAGCACGGTCGCGGCCACTTCGGCGCCCGCGGCCCTGGCGTCCGTATCCGATGTGCTGCCGAGCATGCCGTCGCCGAGCCGCAGTGCGGTGTCGAGGTCCCCGGCCAGCGCCGCGGCGTGCGCCCAGCCGACGGTGAGCGCCGCGCCGCGCCCACCGGCCTCGGACGCGGCCTCGTAGAACCGCGCCGCGAGTTTCGTGTCGTCGGGCATCGCCTCGCGCGCGGCGGCTTCGAAGGCCGCCGCCGCGCTCGCGCCCGAACTTCCCGTTCCCAGCAACGACCGGGCGAGATCCAGCACCGGAAGCCCGTCCCGTAACTGGAGTTCCACCAGCCGCTGCAACACCGTCAGCCGTCGCCCCGGCGAACCCCAGGCCCGGATGGCTTCGGCCGCGATCGGCAGCAGGACGTCGTCCTCGCCGAGGAGACCGGTCGCCCTGGCACTGTCGAAGACCTCGGGCAGACCTTCGCGATCGCGGTTCAGAAGCGCGGCCAGTAGATCGAGGTTCCGCCCCGCGCCAGCCTCCGCCGCGATCAGGTAGCGGTGCACGTCGTCGTCCAGCTGCTCCAGTTCGCCGCGGAAGTCCGCGAGCCGTCCGGTGACCGCGCGCACCACGAGTCCCGGCACACCACCGGTTCTGACGTGGACCTCCGCCGCGGTGGCCGCGTCGCCGCCGGAGCGCTCGACGAGCCGCCGGACGTCGTCGACGCCGAAAGCGCCCAAGGACACGGATCTGCCGAAGGAATCGGCGAGCGCGCGCAGGGCTTTCGTGCGCGCCGCGGTCCGGAAGGCCAGGACGACGGGCGTCGTCGTTTCCTCCGCCCGCGCCTTGATCTTCGCGATCTCGTCCTCGTCGAGCTGGTCGGCGTCGTCGACCAGCAGCGCCTCGACGCCGGCGTCGGCGTAGCGACGCCCCAGCAGGCCGAGCAGATGGGTCTTGCCGTGCCCGCCGGGGGCGACGACGGTGACCCGCACCGGGACTTCCGGGGCGGTGGTCACCTCGTCGAGCAGGCGCCGGGCACCCGGATGGATGATGCCGGGCTGGTCGAGCAGTGCGTTCAACAGCGACCTTCTGTGGATGAGGAGGCACCGGGGGTGGGCGGCGCGCACGAGCTCGAAGTGGTGGGAGGGGCTTCGGGACCCTTGTCCGCGGTGGCTTCTCGAGTGGTCAGGGTGAGCAGCAGGGTGGTCGCGGCCAGCACCACGACCGCGGCGCCGGCGACGAGGGGCTTCCGTCGGCTGAGCAGTTTCGCCGCCCCGGTGCGTTCTGGCAAGGGGAACGGGGTGATGTCGACCGGCGGCCGTTCGGGTCGCTCGGTGAGCTCTTCCGGCGTGTCCACCCTGGGAAGCAGGGTGGTTTCGATGGTCGCGACGGCGCGCGATCCCGCCCCGCCGGGTTGAGGAAGGTCACGTCGCGCGGCGATGTTGGCCGCGCCGGTCGCCACCGTCAGCACCGGGTCGCTCGACGCGAAGACGGGGCACGGTGTCCGGCCGGGGACCGGCGGCGCCTCGCCGCAGAGCACGATGCCGGCCAGCGCCTGAGGCGGGACCCCGGCGCCGTGCGCGAGTTCGAAGGCCTTGCCGACGGCCTCGGCGGGGTCGACGCCTTCCAGCGTCTTGACCGGCTGCCAGCCGTTGACGCCGGCGGCGGCGATCGTGACGACCGCGCCGTCCGGGCCGAATTCGCAGACACCGGCGGTGACGTCCCCGTGCGGCGCGAGGTAGGCGTGCAGCGCGGCGATGGGCGCCGCCACCAGTGCGGCACGGGGGAAGCCGGCCTCGGCCAGCGCCCGGCGCAGCAGGTCGCGGCGGAACGGACCCCAGCCGACGGGGTGCGTGAGGACGATGTGGTGCGGTTTCTCACCGAAGCGTTCGGCAGCTTGGTCCACCGCCGCGTCGACGAGGACCGCGCTGAGGGATTCGGCCGGGAACCGCTCACCGCCGACGATCACGGGGACGTCGTCGCCGACCCGTTCGTGGAACCCGGTGAGCAGGCGGGCGGGCGCGGACCGGCCCGCCTCGACCGCGGCGTCCCCGGTGAGCAGGTAGCCGTCGTCGTCGAGGAACACCGCCGACGCCGCCGCCGGGCCGCGCGCGCCGAGCCACGACGGCTCGGGCACGCTCCAGCCGTCGCCGGAGTTCACGCAGGTGGCGGCGGTGGTGCGGGTCGAGGCGATATCGATGCCGAGGACGTAGGGCAACGAGCATCCTCCTTCGCTGACCAGCCCCTAAGGACCAAATAGGGCCACTCACCTGAATGGCTTGACCCATCCGGGTGAGAGTTGGCATTAAACCCAACCGACTGCGTCTCGGTTAAGCCCCTAACGCCCTAACGATGGCATACCGATCCCCTATTGGCTGAGTGAGCGACGACCAGGAGTGATCCCCGATGTGCCCATAGGCACCGGCTCACTAACTTCGGTGACCTGCGCTCAGCCGTGCCCTCCGGCCGCCGGGCGCGCCCCACCGACCTAGACCCCCAGGAGAGTCCTTTCATGGGTTCCGTCCAGACCCTGCACGACTTCACGCTGAACCTGCTGAACGACACCGCGGCCCGCGCGGCGTTCGCCAACGACCCGCAGCAGGTGCTGGCCGACGCCGGCCTCGGCGACATCAACGCCGCCGACGTGCACGAGGTCGTCCCGCTGGTGCTCGACTTCGTCCCGGTCGGCACCGCCACCGACCTCACCGGGAACACCGCGGCCACCGCTGACAACCTGGCGGGCTTCGGCGGCATCACGAACGCCGTCAACGGCTCCGACGGCGAGTGCGCCGACGGCGTCCAGGGCGCGATCGACCAGCTCACCGCGCTGACCGCCGGTCTGCCGGTCGCGGTCCCCGGTGCCGGCGCCCTGCCGGGCCTGCCCGAGGCCGGTCTTCCGGCCGTGCCGGGTCTCCCGGCCGTGCCGGGTCTGCCGGAGCTCGGCGGCCTGCCCGAGCTCGGCGACCTGCCCGCCGTCCCGGCCGTCCCCGCCGTGGGCGACCTGCCGATCGACGTCCCGGGCCTCCCCGGTGTCCCGGCCGTCTCCGACGTGACCGACGTGTCGAACGCCGCCGCCGGCGTGACCGCCCTCGCGCAGAACACCGTCGGCAGCTTCGGGCTGACCGACGACCTTTCGCGTGGCCTCGACGCCGCTTCCGTCGGCCAGGCCGGCGACCTCGCCACCGGCGCCGTCGACACCGCGACCGACCTGGCCCACGGCATCCCGGCCGTGGACACCGCCGCTCTGCCCGCCGTCGACTCGGTCCCGGCCGTCGGCGACCTGGCCGGCGACCTGCCGCGCGCCGACGGTGGCTCGGGCGACGCCCCGAACTTCCTCGCCGAGGTCGGCGACCTGACCAGCACCATCGGTCACCTCGACGTCGCGGACGTCACCACCAAGGTGCACGACGTCGCGAACAACTACGGCAACGGTGACATCGCCAACAACGTCGGCCACCACGCCGGCGACGTGACCACCAACGTGGCCAACGAGGTCGGCAACGTCGCGGGCGTCACCGAGGTCCACGACACGGTGTCCGAGATCGGCAACAACATCGGCCACAACATCGGCAACATCGGTGACGTCAACATCGGCACCGGTGACATCGGTTCGGGCAACGACATCCACATCGGCTGACCTGAAGTTCTTTCATATTTGTGCCAGGGCCCCGCGACCGCACCAGGTCGCGGGGCCCGCACGGCATGTTGGCCCATGCCACATTGATTCCGCGCTTGGTTAAGGGAACACTGCATCCCCGTGACAGCCCCAGCCTGGCTCGACGTGCTCAACGAGACCTTGGACGCCTGTGCCGCCCACGGTCGCGCCGACCTGGCCGAACGACTCCGGCGCAGACGGGACCACCGGGCGCCGGGCACCCGGATCGCGGTGGTCGGTTTTCCCAAACAGGGCAAGGGTTACCTGCTCAACGCGCTGCTGAACGCACCGGTCTGCGCGGTCGGGGACGCGAGTACGCCCGCCGTGCCCACGGAGATCGGGTACGCCGCCGACCCCGCCGCCGTCCTGGTCGGGCACGCCAGGGAGAACGTGCCGGTCGGCGACCTCGCCAAGGAACTCGAGGTCCGGCCGCCCGGTTCGCTGCGCCGGGTCGAAGTCGGCCTGCCACGCGAACTCCTCGGCACGGGCCTGGTGCTGGTGGACACCCCGGCGATCGGGGATCCCCGGTCCCCGCGTACGGCGGCCGCCCTCGACGTCCTCGCCGACGCGCACGCGGTGATCCTCGTCTCCGACGCGACACAGGAACTCCAGCCCGCCGAACTCGCGCTGGCGAGGCATATCCGGACCTGGTGCCCGGCGCTGGTGCTGGCGCTGACCAAGATCGACGTGAGCCCGGACTGGCGGGACCTCGCCGCCCGCAACCGCGCCGCGCTGTCGGAGACCGGTGTCGTCGCCGACGTCTTCCCCGTGTCCGCGACGGTGCGTCAAGCCGCCGCGAAGGCCGGTGACGCCGGTCTCAACGGCCGGTCCGGCTTCCCGGAACTCCTGAACTGGGTGGGAGAACAGGCCGCGCGCCCGATCGAGCGCACCCGGGCGCTCGCCGCCGCGGTGAGTGTGCGCGCGGCGGCGGTCGAACTGGTCGAGACGCTGCAGACCCGGCTGAACGCCGTCTCCCAGGACAACGGCGTCGATCAGGTCACCCTGCTGCACCAGGCACAACGGCGCACCGAGGAGCTGCGGCGGCAGAACGTCCGCTGGCAGAACATGTTGTCCGACGAGATCACCGATCTGATCTCCGACGCCGAATACGATCTGCGCGAGCGGACCCGGGTGATCGTGCGGCATGTCGACCGCACCTTCGACGAAGGCGACCCGGTGCAGATCTGGCCGGATTTCCAGACCTGGCTGGAAGAAAACCTCGCCGAGGCCGTCGAGACGAACTACAACTGGGTGTCCGACCGGTCGGAGTGGATCGCGCAAGCGGTCGCGTCGACTTTCGGGCCGCATTACGGCCACGCCCCGGAACTGCCGCTGACCGGGTCCGGAGTGGACTCGATCCCCGAGGTCGGCACCCCCAAGATCGAGCGGTTCAAGGTCGGGCAGAAACTCTTCACCGGCTTGCGCGGTTCCTACGGCGGCGTGCTGATGTTCGGCCTGGTCACCAGCCTCGCCGGGCTGCCGTTGATCAACCCGGTGTCGCTCGGCGCCGGTGTCGCGTTCGCCACCAAGAGCGTGCGCGACGAAGGCGGGATGCGGTTGCAGCGCCGCCAGGCGCTGGCGAAGGCCGCGGCGCAGCGCCATGTCGACGACGTGTTCATCCGGTTCAGCAAGGAGATCAAGGACGAGGTCCGTCAGGTGCAGCGGCGCCTGCGCGACCATTTCGCCGCGCTGTCCGACCAGCTCTCGGAAGAGCTGACGCGGCAACGGGAATTGATCATCGCCGGCTCCGCCGAACGGGACCGGCGTACCCAGCGGGTCAAGAAGGAGATCGACCGGCTGGCCACCCTGCACCGGAAGGCGGGGGCACTCGGCACCGGCGCCACGCCGCGCCGGGAGCTGTCGGCGTGACCGCTCTTGATGTCCGGGAGCTGCTGAACGAGGCCGCGGCGCACTACCGGGACCGCCCGCACGCGGTGGCGATGCTGCGGGAATGCCTGGAGCGGCTGGACGAACCGCTGCGCGTCGGCTTCATCGGCACACCGGGAACCGGAAAGTCCACTTTGGTCTCCGCGCTGGCGGAATGGCCGACGCGGGCCTTGCGCGAGATCGATCTGTTCGACACTCCGGCCTTCGCCGAACATGTCGACGCGACGGTGCGCCTGGTGCGCCATCTCGAACCCGACGAACTCGCCGGCGCCCGGCCGGTGGGCGGTTCGGCGTTCGCGCGGCAGACGGCGGTGAACTCCGTACTCGTGCTCGGCAGGGCGGACGAGGTCGGCGCGGGCCGGATCGACGCCTTGCTCACCGCGAAACAGCTGGCCCGGCGGGCCTGGCGGGAGAACCCGGAGTGCGCGGGGTTCCAAGGAGTCATCGCGGTCGCCGGGCAACTGGGCTACGCGGGACGCGCGCTGCGGGACGACGAATTCGAGGTGCTGCGCGCGCTGGCGTCGATCTCCCGGCCGGAACTGGAACGGTATCTCCTGTCCGTCGATTCCTTTGTGGACGATCCGTTCCCGGTGCGGGTCTCGCCGGAATCGAGGAAACACCTGGTGTCGCGGTTCGGGCTCTACGGGGTCCGGCTGGCGATCACCCTGATCCGCACCGGCTGCGAGAGCAGGCTGAAACTCTCGGCCGAACTCGTGCACCGCAGCGGTCTCGGCGACCTGAGGGACACGCTCGCGGGGTGCTTCGTCGCGAGGGCCGAAGCGTTGAAGGCACGCACGGCGGTGCTGCGTGTGGAAGGCCTTCTCGCCGCGGAACCGCTCCCGCACGGTGACCGGCTCGCCGCCCGCGTGGAACGTTTCGCCGCGGCCGCGCACGACTTCCGGGAGTTGCGGCTCATCGCGGGTATCCGCGGTGGCCGTACGGCGTTGTCCGGGGAGAGCGCGGAGGAGGCCGTCCGGCTGCTCGGCGCGCAGGGGCTCGCACCCACCGAGCGGCTCGGTCTCGAACCCGACGCGGATCCGGCCGAGATCCACGCGGAAGCCGAAAGCGCGCTCGTCCGCTGGCGGCACGAGGCGGAACGAGCCGACGCCGCGCACGCCGAACGCGCCGCCGCCCGGGTGATCGTGCGCTCGGTCGAGGGACTGCTCAGCCTGTTCGTCGCCTGACCGCCTCAGATCGGTTTCCCGTTCACCGTGACCTTGCTGATGACGACGTTCTTGGCGTTGCTTATCTGCGGTTTCGGGGTGTCGATATTCGTGAACGCCGAGTCCGCGAGCCGGAAGCCGGTGAGCGGGCTCTCTTCCGAACCCGCGATCTTCAGCGCGAACGGCGAGTCGTCGAGCCGGATGTCGCGAGCGTCGATGTTCCGGATCACCGGATGCACGATATCCCCGAACCCCGGCCCGGTCAGGCTGTAGTTCATGTCGACGAAGATCGCGCCGCGGTCGACCGGTCCGCCGCTCAGGTCCCGCACGTTGATGTTCTCGATCACGCCGCCGCGGCGTTTGTTCGTCTTGAGATACAGGCCGTAGAACGCCTTGTAGGACGAGCCGGCGTGGATCCGGTTGCGTTGCGCGAAAACGTCGCGCACCCCGCCGGACATCTCGGAGCCGACGGTGATCGCGCCCCAGCGGCCGTAGTAGTCGTTGTCCTCGATGACGATGCTCTCGCTCGGCACGCCGACCCGGCGCCCGTCGGTGTCGCGACCGGACTTGATCACCGTGCCGTCGTCACCGGTGTCGAAGGAACAGTGGTGGATGTGCACGTCCGCGCTGCTTTCGGGGTCGACGCCGTCGACCATCGCGCCGCGGCTGTGGATCTTGACGTTGCGTACCGTGACGTTCTTGGACAACACCGGATGCACCGTCCACATCGCCGGATTCCGCAGTGACAGCCCTTCGACCAGGATGTCGCGGCAGGCATAGAACTGGATCATGTTCGGTTTGAGGTAATGCCCGGCACCGAACTTCCGCTTCGTCACCGGAACGCCGTCGACGGCCATCTGCTGTAGCCGATCCCAGTCCGGCCCGCGCTTGCCGTCGTAGTCGAACCACGGCCCGGCCTGAGCGTTCCCGTCGATCGTGCCGGCCCCGGTCAGTGCCAGATTCGTCTGGCCGCGGGCATAGATGAAGGGGGAGAAGTTGACACATTCGATGCCCTGCCAACGGGTGTAGACCGCCGGAAACGCGGAAGCGCTGCTGGAGAACTTGATCGTCGCCCCGGCGGCGACATGGAGGTCCACATTGGACCGGAGATGAATCGCGCCGGTGCGGTACTCGCCGCCGGCGACCAGTACGCGTCCGCCGCCGGCCGTGGTGCAGGCCGCGATGGCGGCGGCGAACGCCTTCGTGTTGTCCTTCTTGCCGTCGCCGACGGCGCCGAACGAACGGAGGTCGAAGACCCGGTCGGGAAACTTCGGCGGGACGATCCGGGCGAGGATCTCCGGGACCTGGTCCCACGGATCCGCGAAGGCCGCCGCCGGACCGAAGGCCGCGCCGGAGGCGAGGAGCCCGCCGGTCAGCCCCGCCGTCTTCAGGAAGTCCCGCCGTGAACCAGCCATGGTCTCTCCTTCGCCGCGTCATACATCATGTACAGGATGTGATGTAGCGCTCACCCGGTCAATCAAATGTCCCGCTCAGTGGCTTGACGTCATACCGGTGAAGAGTCACCATAGAGCACTCTATGGCGGCTCTGACCTGGTGAAAGGGGTCCGGCATGCCCGACGACGCGCGTCCGGATGTGCGGCTTCTCGGTGAACTCTTCGCGCATTGGGCGAAGACGATCCCAGAGCGGGAGGCTCTTTCGTTCCAGGATCGGCGGCTCACCTGGGCCGAATTCGACGACCGGGCGAGGCGCGTCACCGGGGCGCTCGCGGCCGCCGGAATCGGCAGAGGCGACAGGGTCGCTTTCGTCGACAAGAACACGCCCGCCTGCCTGGAGGTGACCTTCGGCGCGTCGTCGCTCGGGGCGGCGAACGCGGTCGTCAACTGGCGTCTCGCTCCGGAAGAACTGGCGTACGTCCTCGGTGACAGTGGCGCGCGGGTCGTGTTCGCCGGTCCGGAACTGTTGCCCGCCGTCGAGGCGCTGCGCGATCGGCTGCCGTCGGTCGAGCGCGTGATCGTCGTCGGTGGAGAAGACGACCAGTACGAGGACTTCCTGGCCGAGGCGACGCCTGCCGGGATGTCAGCCGAGGTCGACGAACACGACGGCGCGCTGATCATCTACACCAGCGGTACCACCGGTTTCCCCAAGGGCGCCGTCCTGACCCACCGGAACCTGCTGGCGCACAGCCGGAACGCCGGCGCCCGGTTCCCGATGGCCGACGGCGACCGCAACCTGGTCGCGATGCCGCTGTTCCACGTCGGCGGGAGTTGTTACGCGATCATCGGTTTCCACTACGGGCAGCCGACGACGATGACGCGCGAGCCCGACGGCGCATCGTTGCTGGGCGCGCTGGCCGAAGGTGTCACGCACGCGTTCCTGGTGCCCGCGGTGGTCGCCGGGATCATGCAGGCGGGGGAGCAGGCCGTCGCCGCGTTCGCGCGGTTGAAGTATCTGGGCTACGGCGCTTCGCCGATGCCGCTCCCGTTGCTGCGCAACGCGCTCGCGGCCTGGCCGGACACCCGGTTCGTGCAGGTCTACGGCATGACCGAGCTGTCCGGGGTGGTGACGGCGCTCGGTCCGGACGCGCATCGCGACCCCGCCCGGCCGGAACGGCTGGCGTCGGCGGGCACGGTGCTGCCCGGGGTGGGGATGCGGGTCGTCGATCCGGCGACCCTCGAAGACACCGAACTGGGGACCCCTGGCGAGCTGTGGTTCCGTACCGATCAGGCGATGGCGGGCTATCTGGGCAAACCCGAGGCGACCGCCGAGACGATCGTCGACGGCTGGGTCCGCAGCGGCGATGTCGGCAGGGTCGACGACGGCGGTTTCGTCTTCATCGAAGACCGCGTGAAGGACATGATCATCACCGGCGGCGAGAACGTCTACTCGCCCGAGGTGGAGCGGGTCGTCGCCGAACACCCCGCGGTCGGCGAGGTCGCCGTGATCGGGATCCCCGACGATCACTGGGGAGAGCAGATCAAGGCCGTGGTCGCCCCGGCCCCGGGAGAGCGGGTCGACGCCGAAGAGCTCGTCGAGTACTGCCGGGAACGCTTGGCGCACTACAAATGCCCCCGCACGGTCGAGATCGTGGAGGCGTTGCCGCGCAACGCGACCGGCAAGATCCTCAAACGCACCCTGCGGCGCCCGTACTGGGAGGGGCGGGAGCGCACCGTCTGATGTCGCCTTCTGTCAGCCGCGAGAAGTACTTCGACGCGGCGCTGGAAATCCTCGCCGAGTCCGGGTTCGCCGGGCTCAACATCGGCGCGCTCGGCAGACGCCTCGGCGTCACCAGCGGATCGTTCTACCACCATTTCGGCGGCTGGCCCGGTTTCGTCGCTGCCCTGCTCGACTTCTGGGCGCAGCGGCAGGTGCGGATCCTGCGGGAACTGGACTTCGGTTCCGGCGGCCCCGAGGCGGATTTCGCCGCGCTGATGAGCCTGACGCGCGGGCTCCGCCATCGCGCGGAGGCGGCGATCCGTGCCTGGGCGGCGAACGACGAAACCGTTCGTGTGGCGCAGAAACGCGTCGACGACGCCCGGGTCAAGACGGTCGGGCGGGTGGTGGCCGAGCTGATCCCCGACCGGCGTCGCGCGGAGGTCGTGACCTCGCTCGGACTGGCGATGCTGGTGGGCTACCAGCAGGTGGCCTCGGCGGGCGATTTCACCGACCTCGGCGAGATCCTGGACGAATACACGCGGCTGGTGCTCGCCGGCTAGTGGGGGCCGAAGGTCAAGTCAAGGCCGGGTGGGGTCTGAGCAGGGCGAATGTGACGTTTCGGCGGTCGTCGAGGGGAAGCTCGTACGGCCTGGTTCGCTGCCGAGTGGGGAGGATTAGGGACACTGAACGTCCCCAATCCTCCCCACTCGCCGACATCGGCTCCACCACGACAGCGGGACGAGGTCAAGCCCAGCAGGTAGGCGAATACCGGTCCACCAGAACGCTCGTCAGGTCAGGCGTTGCCGAGCACCCGGGCAACGGTGATCTCGATGACCACGCGTTCCGGGTTCGGCTTGGGCTGCCGGTAGCGCGCGGCGTAGCGATTCTCGGCGTCGCGCACGGACTCCGGGTCTTCGCGCAGCACGGCGCGTCCCTCCAAAGTGGACCACCGGGGCCCGTCGAGCTGGCAGGCGGCGACCGGAATGCCGTTTTCGCCCGCTTCCTTGACCAGGCGGGCCTTCTTGGACGAGCGGAACGTGATCACCCGGGCGATCCCGGCCTCGAAGTCCACCGTGACCCCGACCGCGACGACGTGCGGGGTTCCGTCCGGGCGGACGGTGGTCAGGGTGGCGAGATGCCGCTCGGTCCAGAATTCCCGGAAGGCTTCGCCGCGTTCGCTCAGGTCGATCTTCATGGTGCCAACGCTAGGGCACTGTTCACAGAGGCGTCATTTGAGGTAATAGTAAGGAAACTTTCTTAACTCTCTTGTTTTTGCCCGATCCGGATGTCACTCTCGGAACGCGCCGCCGCCACCAACGACGTTTCCGGAGGAACCATGAGAAAGACCGTTCGGACAGTGCTGGCCGCGGCCGCGCTGACCGCCGGGCTGGTCGCCACGACCGCCCCCGCCACCGCGGCGACCACTCAGGGAACCCCTTACCTGCCAGGCGTTCTGCGTCCTTCGGTGGCCCAGTCCGTGCAGGACGCGGCGCTGGCCAAGTACTACGACTACTGGAAGAAGAACTTCCTGACCACCAAGTGCGGCACGGGCACTTACGCGGTCAAGGCGCCGGACGCCGACCATGCCTTCGTGGCCGAAGGTCAGGGCTACGGCATGACCATCGCGGCCATGATGGGCGCCAAGGATCCGCAGGCGCGCACGGTCTTCGACGGCATCCTCAAGTTCGTGAAGGCGCACCCGTCCGTGATCGACAAGGACCTGCACGCCGCCGAACAGGACTCGAACTGCAAGAGCGTCAACGGCAGCGACTCGGCGACCGATGGCGATCTCGAGATCGCCTACGGCCTGCTCATCGCCGACAAGGTCTGGGGCAGCGGGGGTTCGGTCGACTACAAGGCCGAGGCGCTGCGGATCATCAAGGCGATCAAGCGCAGCGAGGTCAACCCCGACACCAAGTTCATGCGGCTGGCGGACTGGGCCGACAGCGGCAAGTACGTCAACGGCTCGCGCTCCTCGGACTGGATGCCGGGGCACCTTCGCGCGTTCGAGAAGGCCACCGGGGACTCGTTCTGGGGGCAGGTGCGGGCCCGGCAGGAGAAGGCTGTCACGCAGCTGCAGGAGAAGTACGCGCCGAAGACCGGCCTGATCCCGGACTTCGTCGTCAACACCAACGCCACGCCGAAGCCCGCTCCGGACGGCTTCCTCGAGAAGCAGGACCCGCACTACGCCTACAACGCCTGCCGTGACCCGTGGCGGCTCGGCGTCGACGGGATCACCGTCTCGGGCAGTCCCGCGCAGGGGCAGGTGCGGAAGATGAACACCTGGATCCAGCAGAACACCGGCGGCAACCCGGCCAAGATCACCACCGGCTACACGCTGTCCGGGGCCAAGCTTCCGGGCGAGACGGGGCAGCACCCGTGCTTCACCGCGTCGTTCGCCATCGCGGCGATGAACGACCCGGGCAGCCAGGCCTGGCTGGACAAGCTGTGGACCTCGATCACCACCTGGTCGCCGAATGCCAAGGACTACTACGGCACCGGCATCACCGTGCAGGTCCTGCTCATCCTCTCGGGGAACTACGTCGCGGTCTGATCCCGCTCGCTGAAGTGTCAGGAAAGGGTCGTTCAGGACATCTTTTGTCCTGAACGACCCTTTCATGACATCTGACCGGACAAGATTTCAACACGTAGTTGACCTCTTCAACAGCCAGTTGTAGCGTCGGCGACCACCCGAGGCACCGTGGAGGTCCGTCATGCCGTCGACGCCGCTCACCCTGAACCGAACCTGGCGCTTGGCCGTGCTCACCGGCCTGGCCGCGCTCGTCACCGCGGCCTGCGGAGGCGGGCCCGACGGCGCCGGCGGCCAGGAACCCGCGTCGGGAGGCGCACCCGCCGCGATCCCGGACACGACCGCGCTGATCGAAGCCGTCCAGAAGGACGCCGCCGTCGCCGGCACCCTGCCCGCGAAGTACGCGCAGGCCGGGATGCTGCACCTGGCTTCGAACCTGCAGTCCGCGCCCAACAACTTCTACGCCGCCGACGGCAAGACCCCGATCGGCTACGAGGTCGATCTCGCCAAGGCCATCGGCAAGAAACTCGGCGTCACCGTGCACCACCAGGACATGGCGTTCGGTTCGCTGATCACGAGCCTCCAGTCCGGCCGTGTCGACCTCACGATGGCCGCGATGAACGACACGAAGACCCGGCAGGCGCAGATCGATTTCGTCGACTACTTCTCGTCCGGTATCACGATCATGGTCCGCAAGGGCAACCCCGACCAGATCTCCGGCGCGGACACGTTGTGCGGCAAGAACGTCGCGGTGGTGCAAGGGACGAGCCACCAGAAGTTCGCCGAAGAGCAGAACGGCAAATGCGCGCAGGCGGGCAAGCCCGCGCTGACCGTGACCGCGACCGATTCCGACACCCAGAACCAGAACCAGCTCCGCACCGGCCGGGTCGCCGCCATCCTCAACGACCTGCCCAGCGCGGTGTACATCTCCCGGACCGCGGGCGAGGGCAAGTTCTTCGAGGTCGTCCCCGGTGAGCCGATCAACGGCGGACCGTACGGGATCGGCGTCAACAAGGAGAACAAGCCGCTCGCCGAGTCGATCCAAAAGGCGCTGCAGTCCCTGATCGCCGACGGCGGCTACGGCAAGATCCTCCAGGCCTGGGGCGTCGAGCAGGGCGCGCTCAAGGAGGCGAAGCTCAATGGCGGAAGCTGAGCCGCTGCCGATCGTCCGGCGCAAACACTGGGGCCGCTGGGTCAGTGCCGCGATCATCCTGGTGCTGCTGGTCCTGCTCGGGATCGCGCTGGGCAACGCGCAGATCCAGTGGGATTCGGTCCCCGAGTTCCTCTGGTACCGCGTGATGGCGGTCGGCCTGCTCAACACCGTGCTGCTCGCGGTGATCGCGCAGGGGGCGGCGATCGTCATCGGGATCGTGATCGCGCTGATGCGCCGTTCGGCGAATCCGGTGGCGCGCTGGTTCGCGGCGGGCTACATCTGGCTGTTCCGCGGCCTTCCGGTGCTGTTGCAGATCTTGATCTGGTACAACCTGGCGCTGGTCTTCGAGTTCATCTCGATCCCGTTGCCCTTCGGCGGCTATCTGCTGCACGAGCAGACCAACGTGCTGATCACCGCGTTCACCGCCGCGCTGCTCGGCTTGGCGCTCAACGAGAGCGCGTACATGGCGGAGATCGTCCGCGCCGGGCTGAACAGTGTCGACAGTGGACAGACCGAGGCGGCCAAGTCGATCGGGATGTCGCCGGGCGCGACACTGCGCCGCGTGGTGCTGCCGCAGGCGATGCGGGTGATCATCCCGCCGACCGGCAACGACTTCATCAACATGCTCAAGGGGACGTCGATGGCGTCGGTGATCGGCGTGACCGAACTGATCCACGCCGCCAACAACATCTCGTCCAACAACCTGCTGGTGATGGAGACCCTGCTGGCCGCCGCGGTCTGGTACATGGTCGTGGTGACCGTCGCCGGGGTGGGGCAGCACTACCTGGAGCGCGCCTTCGACTCCGAAGACCGGTCGCGGAGCGCGTTCTCCCGCGCCGCCAAGGCCCTGCGCACCGCGCCGCTGGTGAGGAGTGAACGTGTCTGAGCCGCTGCTCAAAGCCGTCGGCGTCCGCAAGAGCTACGGTCATACGGAGGTGCTGGGCGGAATCGACCTCGAAGTCCACAAAGGACAGGTCGTCTGCCTGCTCGGCCCATCCGGTGCGGGAAAGAGCACCTTCCTGCGCTGTGTCAACCATCTGGAGACGATCGACGCCGGGCAGGTCTGGGTCGACGGCGAGCCGATCGGGTTCCGGCTGCGCGACGGCAAGCTGTACGAGCTGAAGGAACGCGAGGTCGCCCGGCAGCGGCGCGACATCGGCATGGTGTTCCAGCGGTTCAATCTGTTCGGCCACCGGACGGCGCTGCAGAACGTCGTCGAGGGGCCGGTGCGGGTGCTCGGCGTCCCCATGGAGGAAGCCCGGGAGCAGGCGCTCGACCTGCTCGACAGGGTCGGTCTCGCGCACCGCGCCGACGCGTACCCGGCGCAGCTTTCGGGCGGGCAGCAGCAGCGGGTCGCGATCGCCCGGTCGCTCGCGATGAAACCGAAGCTGATGCTGTTCGACGAGCCGACGTCGGCGCTCGACCCGGAACTCGTGGGCGAGGTGCTGGCGGTGATGGGTACGTTGGCCGCGGAGGGGATGACGATGGTCGTGGTGACGCACGAGATGGGGTTCGCGGCCGAGGCCGCGGACGAGGTGGTGTTCATGGCCGACGGCACGGTCGTCGAGACCGGCCCGCCGGGGGAGCTCCTGAGCTCCCCGAAGCACGAGCGGACCAAGCAGTTCCTGGCCAGGGTCCTCGCATGACGCGGATCTCGCCGCGGTACCTGCTGCAGTTCGGCGAACCCGCCGGGTACCTCGACTTCGCCCGGTTCGGCCCGCCGTCGCACGCCGTGCTCGACACGACGGCGAGCCTGCTCGACGCCGCCACCAAGGCCAGTCCGTCCACTGTGGACGACCTGATGCGGCAGGAGACCAGGGCGAAGGCCGCCGCCGCGCGGCTGTCCGGCAGCGACACCGACCACACGGTGCTGTTGCCGCACACCAGTCTCGGCCTGTTCCAGGCCGCGTTCAACGCGCCGGGCGGTGAAGCGCTGGTGTCGGCGGCGGAGTTCCCGGCCAACACCTACCCGTGGGCGCGCGCGGAACAGGCGGGACGGCTGACCGTGCGGCGGCTGCCGCTGGGCAACGTCACGGCGGACGCGGTCAAGGCGGCGCTGACCCCGGACACGTCGCTGGTGAGCGTGAGCGCGGTCGACTTCCGCACCGGGTACCGCGCCGACCTGGCGGCCATCCGCGAGGTGGTGGGGGACAGGCTCCTCGTGGTCGACGGGATCCAGGGCTTCGGCGTGACCGAGGCGCCGTGGGAGGTCGCGGACGTGCTCGTCGTCGGCGGGCAGAAGTGGCTGCGGGCGGGCTGGGGCACCGGTTTCGCCGTGCTGTCCGACCGCGCGCTGGAGCGGATGGAGCCGATCCTTTCCGGCTGGACCGGAGCCCGCGACCCCGGCCTGTTCGACGACGAGATCCATCCGGCCGACGACACCGCGGCCGCGTGGTCGATCTCGAACCTGAGCCCGATCACCTCGGGCGCGTTCGCGGCCGCGCTGGAACTGGTCGAGGAAGCGGGCGTCGGCGCCATCGCCGGCCGGATCGCCGAACGGGTCGGCGAACTCGAAGAGGTCGTGAAATCCGTCGGTGGTGAAGTGGTTTCGGCCGTCGAGCGACGGGCCGGGATCCTCGCCTTCACGCTGCCGGGGCACGCGGCCGAACAGGTGGGTGCCGCGCTGGCGAACGCCGGGATCGCGGCGACCGTGCGGCCGGAACACGTCCGGCTGTCGCCGCACGCGTCCACTCCGGCGAGCGCGGCGGACCAGGTGCGTTCGGCGTTGGAGCGGCTGAAGAAACCGGCTCGGGTCTTCGAGACACCCGTCGTCGCGACGGCGGCCTCCGTGGATCTGCTCACCGCGCTCGTCCCGGCGGTGCACGCGCTCGCGGCGATGCTGGGGCCGGGCAACGAAGTCCTGCTGCACGATCTGAGCAGGCTGCCGGACTCGATCGTCGCCATCGCGGGCGACCTCACCGGCCGGACGGTCGGCGGGCCGATGACGGATCTGCTGCTGGGGCTCGTTCGCCGAGGCACCACGCAGGATCTGACGAACTACGAGACCCACGGCCCCGACGGGCGCGCGATCCGCTCGTCGACGTTGTTCCTGCGGGACGCCGACGGGGTCGCGATCGGCTGCCTGTGCGTCAACCGGCTGTCCGACGGCGCGCCGAAGGCCAACGGGCACGAACCCGAGACGTTCCCGCCCGACGTCGACAGCCTGCAGCGGTTCCTGGTCGGGCGCGCGGTGGCCAAGGCCGGGATCCCGGTGGACCTGATGAAGAAACGGCACAAGGCGGCCGTGGTCCGGGAACTGGACGAGGCGGGGTTCTTCCTCATCAAGGACTCGGTGGACCACCTCGCCGGGGAACTCGACGTCACGCGGTACACGATCTACAACTACCTGAACGAGATCCGGGGCACCTGACGCGCGTGCCATGAACGGTCCGTTCCTTGCAAAATTTGCAAGGAACGGACCGTTCATAGCATCCCAAAGGGACTACGCGAGGAAGGACTCCACGGCGTCCGCGGCGCGATCGATCCCGCCGTTCCCCCGGGTCTCGGCCCGCACCTCGGCGAGCCGCGCGGCCACCGAGGGCGAACCGGCCACCCGCTCGACAGCGGCGCGCAGCGTCGAGGCCGTCACCTCGTCGGCCGGGAGCTGTTCACCGACGCCGAGCTCGGCCAGTTTCGCCGCGTTGCCGAAGCCGTCGGTGGCCAGCGGGATCGCGACGGCAGGCACGCCGTACCACAGCGATTCCGTGCTGCCGCCCATACCGGCGTGCGTGATGAACGCCGACGCGGCCTCCAGCACCGCGAGCTGCGGCACGAACCGATGGACCTCGATATGCTCCGGCAGTGGCCCGAGCGCGGCCGGATCGGTCTGGCCGATCGAGATGACCACGTGCCAGTCCGAGTCGCGGAACCCGTCCACACAGGCGCGGAACAGGTCGAGCTGGTCGGTGAACGCCGTGCCGAGCGACATCAGGAGGACTTTCCGTCCGTTCGACGGCGGGGTCCAGCTCCGGTCGGCGAGGCGTTCCGGGTCCAGTGCCGGGCCGACGAACCGGACCGTCGACGGCACGCGTTCGACGTTCGGCTGCATCGCCCTCGGCAGCAGTGCGAGCACCTGGGGCGGATGGGAGATCCAGTCCCAGGCGTCGGCCTCGATGCCGTTCTCGTTCAGCCAGCGGGTGAAAGTGGCGAAATAGTCCTTTCCGGACGGTGAGGTCCGGATCGCGGTGATGATCTCGCCCATGTCCTCCTCGTAGCCTTCCCAAGCGACGTAGGTCGGGGAAAGCTGGACCGCCGGAACACCGTAACGCCTGGCCAGCAGCGGCGCCGGCAGCCCGCCGATGTCGTACAGCAGCAGGTCCGGGCGGTTGTCGTCGTAGAAATCGGTGAGCACCGGCATCGCCTGGATGCCCTCGTCGAGGAAGACCCGCATCTGCGACGCCGGGTCCTCCGGCCACGCCGATTGATCGCCGAGCGGGAGGATCGAAGGGTGCGCGACGACCTCGGCCCCGGTCGGTTCGATCAACCCGGTGAGCGGCTCGCCCACGGCGTAGCTGACCCGATGCCCGCGAGCGACCAGCTCACGGATGATCGCCAACGAGGGATAGATGTGACTCGGCGCGGTGGAGCCGATCATGGCGATGTGCTTCTGCATGATGTCCTGTCTGAATCCGTGGAGGAACGTCAGACGGCGTGCAGAAAAGGGGCCTCCCGATCGCGGGCGGCCCTGCGGTCACGCCGTCTCAGGCGGTGCGCAGGCGGATGAAGTAGATCATGATCGACAGCCTAGCGAGCCCCGCGCGGCCTCCCAACCGATTAACCGGTTGCCCGGTTTGCCGCGATCGGGACCCGCCGTTGGTAGGGACCTTCGCCGGAAGGCTTCCGCAGGTCATGGACGTGGATAGGGTTTCGGGGCTTTCACCTTTGGAGGGAAAGGGAGAAACCTTGAGACGTGTTCTCATCACCGCGCTGACCGCGGCCACGCTCGCGTCGGTCGCGGTGACCGCGCCCGCAGTCGCGGCGGAGGCGGCGCAGCCCGTCGAGACGATCACCTGGGGAGCGTGCACCGACCCGACGTTGATCAAGGCCGGCGCCGAATGCGGTTACCTGTCCGTTCCGCTGGACTATTCGAGGCCGAGCGGCGAGAAGATCCAGCTCGCGCTCAGCCGCGTCAAGCACAAGACACCCGAGGCGCAGTACCAGGGTGTCATGCTCACCAACCCCGGCGGTCCGGGCGGTTCCGGGCTGCTGCTCGCCACCCGCGGCACGCGTGTGCCGAACCACGCCGGCGACGCCTACGACTGGGTCGGCTTCGACCCGCGCGGCGTCGGCTCCAGCAAGCCCGCGCTTTCGTGCATCCCGGACTACATGGACTACAACCGGCCGAACTACGTGCCGACGACGCGGCAGCTGGAGAAGACCTGGCTGCAGCGCTCGAAGTCCTACGCCGACGCGTGCGCGGAGAAGAACAGCCGCGCGCTGCTGGAGAACATCAAGACGACCGACACGGTCAAGGACATGGAGAGTATCCGCAAGGCGCTCCGCGTGGAGAAGCTGAACTTCTACGGGTACTCCTACGGCACCTATCTCGGCCAGGTCTACGGGACGCTGTTCCCGCAGCACGTCCGGCGGATGGTCCTCGACTCCACTGTGGACCCCCGCAACGTCTGGTACCAGGCGAACCTCAACCAGGACGTGGCCTTCGACGTCAACCTGAACATCTGGTTCGGCTGGGTCGCTCAGCACGACGACGTCTACCACCTCGGCAAGACACAGGCCGCGGTGAAGCAGGTCTTCGACGAGCAGCTGAAGAAGGTGGCCGCCGTCCCGGCGGGCGGTTTCATCGGGCCGGACGAACTCCTCGACGTCTTCCAGCAGGCGTCGTACTACCAGCTGCGCTGGACGCTGCTCGGCGACGCGCTC
This sequence comes from Amycolatopsis sp. NPDC049868, assembly GCF_044461365.1. Classification (NCBI taxonomy): domain Bacteria; kingdom Bacillati; phylum Actinomycetota; class Actinomycetes; order Pseudonocardiales; family Pseudonocardiaceae; genus Amycolatopsis; species Amycolatopsis sp. NPDC049868. The sequence continues at coordinate 375,538 of NZ_JBITKV010000005.1, forward strand.
GCGAAGTTCGTCAACCAGGGCGATTGGCAGACGATGAAGGGCCTGTTCGAGGCCTTCGGCGGACGTGGCGACGACAACGGATACGCCGTCTACCTCGCCGTCCAGTGCACGGACGTGAAGTGGCCGCCGAGCTGGCAGCAGTGGAAGCGCGACAACTGGCGGACGTATGGGAAGGCGCCGTACTTCACGTGGCAGAACGCCTGGTTCAACGCGCCCTGCCTGTACTGGCCCGCGAAACCCGCCAAGCCGGTCAAGGTCGACGGCTCGAAGGTGCCGAGTGTGCTGATGATCGGTGAGACGCTCGACGCGGCGACGCCGTACGAGGGCAGCCTCGAGGTGCGTAGCCGGTTCCCCGGCGCTCGCCTGATCGGTGAGCCGGGTGGCACGAGCCACGCCATCACCCCGCGCGGAAACGCTTGCGTCGACAACCGGATCGCCGACTACCTGGCGACCGGGGCACTGCCCGACCGCAAGCCGGGGCGCACGGCCGACGTCGAATGCGCGCCGCTGCCGCTCCCGGTGCCGCCTCCGGCACCCGCTTCGGTTCCTCAGGCCGCCACCTCCCGGGTGCCCGCCTAAAGGATGCGCGTGAAGGCCCCCTTCCCTCGGCTCAGCCGAGGGAAGGGGGCCTTCACGCGCTATGGGGTTTTCAGAGCAGGGGACTTTGTGTTACAAAGTGCGAGTGAGCTTTGTAGTTCAGAGTGCTCGAAGGGGGAAAGTCATGGGGGACGCGTTCAGCCTCGAAGGGCTGGTCAAACGCTTCGGTGACGTCCTGGCCGTAGAAGACGTCAGTATGCGGGTCGCGCCGGGGGAGGTGGTGGCGCTGCTCGGGCCGAACGGTGCGGGCAAGTCGACCACCATCGACATGCTGCTGGGGCTGAGCAGGCCGGACGCCGGCCAGGTCCGGGTCGCCGGGCTCGGCGCGGCCGAGGCGATGGACCGGGGGATGGTCGGCGCGATGGCGCAGAACGGGACGTTGCTGCGGGACGCCACGGTCGCCGAACTCGTCGGCCTGTTCGCTTCGCTGCACCGGAATCCGCTGCCGGTCCGCGACGTGCTCAAACGGGCGGGTGTCACCGAGTACGCGAACCGCCGCTGCGGGAAGCTCTCCGGCGGCGAGCAGCAGCGGGTCCGGTTCGCGCTCGCGCTGGTCGGCGATCCGGATCTGCTGGTGCTCGACGAACCCACCGCGGCCATGGACGTCGACGGTCGGCGCCGGTTCTGGGCGTCGATGCGCGAGTACACCGAGACGGGCCGCACCGTCCTCTTCGCGACGCATTACCTCGCCGAGGCCGAGGATTACGCGGACCGCGTCGTGCTCATGCGGCACGGCCGGGTCGTCGCGGACGGTCCCGTCGGCGAGGTGCGGGCCGCGGTCGCCGGGCGGGTGCTGCGTGCCGTCGTCCCGGATGCCACCCAAGCCGCGCTCGCCGCGTTGCCCGGGGTCTCGCGAGCCGTGCTGCGCGCCGGGCACGCGGAACTGAACTGCGCCGACTCCGACGCCGCCATCCGCGGCCTGCTGCGGGAGTTCCCGCTCGCCGCGAACATCGAAATCACCGCTGTGGGACTGGAAGAAGCCTTCATCGCGCTGACCGCCGATGCGGCCGAAGGAGCCTTGAAATGAACCTGAACTACCTCGCGCTGGAGATCAAGCGCATCGTCCGCAGCCCGCAGTTCGCGTTGTTCACCATCGGTATGCCGTTGGCTATGTTCCTGCTGTTCGGCGGGATCTTCGGCGCCCGCGAGATCGCTCCTGGCATCTCGACCGCGACGGTGACCATGGTGAACATGGCCGCGTACGGCGCCATGACCGCCGCGCTGTTCACCGGCACCCGCGTCGCCACCGAGCGCACCGACGGCTGGCAGCGCACCCTGCGGCTGACGCCGATGCGGGCGCCCGGCTACCTGATGGTCAAGGTGTCGGCCGGACTGTTCGTCGCCTTGCCCGTCCTGCTGGTGATCTTCGCGGCCGGGATGATCCGCGGCATCCGGCTCGAAACCGGCCAGTGGCTCACGATCTTCGGCACGCTGTGGCTCGGGACGCTGCCCTTCGCCGTGCTGGGCCTGATGATCGGCCTGTTCGGCAAGGGCGACACCGTCCAGGCCGTGACCGGCGCGCTGATGCTGCCGCTGGGCATGTTCGGCGGGTTGTGGATCCCGCTGCAGGTCCTGCCCGGCTGGATGAACACCGCCGGGCACCTCATGCCGACGTACTGGCTCGGCGAGATCGGCCGCGCGCCGGTGCTCGGCGGCTCGGGCATGCCGACCGCCGTCGGAGTGCTCGCGGCGTGGCTGGTGGTACCCGCGCTCGTGGTGATGGCGAGGTTCCGGCTCGACACGGCGAGACTGTGAACCCGTGTTAGTTTTCCCAAGTGGTGGAGGATGAACGGGACGGCGACGAGCGGCCGATGACGCCCGAGGAGTCGCTCGCGCTCATCGCCACGCAGTCGGAGCGGACCCGGCGCGAGATCGGGCCGAATCCGGCCGTGCTGCTCGCCGTCTGGGGTCTGGTGTGGCTGTTCGGTTTCGGGCTGATCTACGTCTCCGCCCCGCCGACCGCCCTGATGCCGATGTGGGTCGCCGCCGTGATCACCGTCGCCGGCTTCGCCGGGGCCGTGGCGTACTCGGCGATCTACGGCATCCGCGCGGGCCGCGGCGTCCGCGGCCCGTCCCGGCTCGTCGGGGCGATGTACGGGTGGAGCTGGATGATCGCGTTCGGCGGGCTGACCGTGGTGAACACCGCGCTGATCCGGCTCGGCCTCGACGCCGACCTGGTCCCGTTGCTGTGGTCCGGGACCTCGCTCGTCCTGACCGGCCTAATGTACCTCGCCGGCGGAATGCTGTGGCAGAGCAAGCTGCAGTACGGCCTCGGCGGGTGGATCATCGCGTGCGGCGCGGCGAGCGTGCTGGCCGGGGGACCGTACAACTTCCTCGTACTGAGCCTCGCGGGCGGCGGTGGCTTCCTGGTGGCGTCGCTGGTCTTCCTGGTGCGGGCGCGATGAGCGAAGACGGGTTGCCCCAGCTCGACCCGGTGATCCACGCGCAGGCGCGGCTGCGGGTCACGGTGGCCCTGTCGAGCCTGGGGCCGGGGGACAGCATCACCTTCCCGCGGTTGCAGCAACTGCTGGACATGACACCGGGCAACCTGTCGACACATCTGCGCAAACTCGAGGACGCCGGCTACGTCGAGATCACCAAGGCCTTCGAACATCGCACGCCGGTGACGCTGGTCGAGCTGACCACCCGTGGCCGGGCCGCGTTCGAGGAGTACACGAAGGCCCTGCACCGTCTTCTCGAAGTGCCGGGCGATGGGCGGGCATGACCGGTGGGTCATCCACCTCGACATGGACGCGTTCTACGCCTCCTGTGAACAGCTGACCAGGCCGACCCTGGGCAAGCGTCCGGTACTGGTCGGCGGCGCGGGCCCGCGCGGTGTGGTCGCCGGGGCGAGTTACCAGGCGCGCGAACACGGGATCAAATCGGCGATGCCGATGTCGCAGGCCCGGCGGTTGCTGCCGCCCAACGGCGTCATCCTGCCGCCGCGGTTCAAACTGTACGAACTGCTGAGTACCCGCGTGTTCGACCTCGTCGCCACGTACGCGCCCGTGCTGGAACGGATCTCTCTCGACGAGGCCTTCGCGGAGCCGCCGTCCCTGGCCGGTGCGTCGTCGGACGACGTGCGGGAGTTCGGTGCGCGCCTGCGGGAGCACATCCGGTCCGATATCGGCCTGGTGGCGTCGATCGGGGCGGCGTCGGGGAAACAGGTCGCGAAGGTCGCGTCGGATCTGGCGAAACCGGACGGGCTGCTCGTCGTCGACCAGGGCACCGAACGCGACTTCCTCGCCCCGCTGCCGACCAGGGTGCTGTGGGGGATCGGCCCGGTGGCGGAGGGGAAACTGCGGGCGATCGGCGTCCGGACCCTGGGGCAGCTGACCGCGCTCTCCGACGCCGACGCGGTGTCCACTTTGGGCAGTGTGGTCGGGCGGGACCTGCGGCGGCTCGCGACCGGCGTCGACGACCGGCCGGTGTCCGACCGCGCGGAGCTCAAGCAGGTCAGTGCGGAGACGACCTTCGACCGGGACCTGATCGACCTGCCGAGCCTGCGGCGCGAGGTCCGCGACCTCGCCGTGCACGCGCACCGGCGGCTCGTCAACGCCGGCCGGGTCGCGCGGACGGTGGTGGTGAAACTGCGGCACACCGACTTCAGCACGGTGACACGTTCGGAGACGATGGCCTCGCCCACCGACGAATTCGACCAGCTCGCCGCGATGGCGGAACGGCTGCTGATCGACCCGGCCGAATTCGGCGGCGTGCGGCTGGCCGGCGTCGCGTTGTCCGGGCTCTCGGTGCCGCATCAGGATCCGCTGTTCACGCTCTCGGTCCCGGCACCGGACGTGCCGGTGGTCGAGCGGGCGCCCGCGCCGGTGGCCGCCGCGGTCTCGTCGAGCTGGCGGCCCGGGGACGACGTCGTGCACGACGAGTTCGGCACCGGCTGGGTGCAGGGCGCCGGGCATGGCCGGGTGACCGTCCGGTTCGAGACGCGATCCAGCGGGCCGGGGGTGGCGCGGACGTTCCCGCAGGAGGATCCGGCGCTGCGCCGGGGAGAACCCGGCGACTGCCTGGCCTGAGGGGCCGTGCTCAGACGCCGAACTCGTGTGCTTGAAGGCGGAACTCGCGTGCTTGGAAGCCGATCTCGCGTGTGCGGCTTCCAAGCACGCGAGATCCGTCTCTGATCACGTGAGTTCGGCGTTCAAGCACGCGAGATCGTCCGGCTCGGGTGTGACGATGTCCAGTAAGCGCCGCGACGCCGATTCCGCCCCGTCGGCGTCCTTCCCGAGCACCGCGGCCAGGACGTGCGAATGCGCGGACAGCACGTCGTCACCGGGGACCTCGTCCAGCGCCGCCACGACCGGGACGTGCAGGCGCGCGATCAAGGGATTGCCGGACGCGCGCAGCAGGGCCGTGTGGAAGGCGCTGTCGGCCTCCCGGAAAGCGCGGACGTCGGCGGCGTCCCGCATCAACCCGTACGCCGCGACGAGGGCCGCGAGTTCGACCGGGCGGCGATGCCACGCCGCCATCCTCGCGGCCCGCGGTTCGATCGCCCACCGCAGTTCGCGCAGTTCCGCGAGCTGACGGGAGCGTTCGGGGCCATCGGCCCGCCAGGCGATGACGTCCGAATCGATCGCGTCCCACTGTTCCGGCGGCCGCGTCCAGGTGCCGACCCGTGGCCGTGCCGCGACCAAACCCTTGGATTCCAGTACTCGCAACGCTTCCCGTACCACCGTGCGCGACGCGGAGAACCGGCGCCCGATGTCTTCGGGGACGATCTGCCGCCCCACCTCGAAAACCCCGGAAACGATCAGCCTGCCCAGCTCGTCGACGATCCGGGCATGCCGGGTCATACGGGCAGACCGACCCGGCGTTCCCCGCTACGGACCTGCTGGAGCACGACGGCGACGACGAGCAGTGTCCCGGTGGCCATGTTCTGCCAGAAGGGGTTGACGCCGAGGCCGGACATCCCGTTGTTGAGCACGCCCAGGATGATCACCGCCAGCACGGTGCTGACGATGGATCCCTTGCCGCCCTTGAGCATCGTGCCGCCGAGCGCGGCGCCGGTGACGGCCAGCAGTTCGAGCCCTTCGGAGCCGGACGTCGGCTGCCCGGAGCCGGTGCGCGCGGTGATCAGCAGCCCGGCGATCGCCGCGACGACGCCGACCAGGGCGTAGACGCCGATGATGTAGCGGTTGATGTTGATCCCCGCGAGGCGCGCGGCGGTGTCGTTGCCGCCGATGGCGTAGATGTTGCGGCCGATGTCGGTGTAGCGCAACAGGAAGTGCAGCACCGCCGCGACGAGCAGGAACACCCACACCAGCGTCGGCAGTCCCGCGATCGAACCCTTGGCGAGGAAGATGAACAGGTCGTCGGCGCCGGTGTAGCCCTGCGCCTTGCCGTCCGAGATCACCTGCGCGATGCCCTTGTACGTCGCCAGCATCGCCAGCGTCGCGACCACCGGGTTCACCCGGCCGAAGATGATGATCATGCCGTTGACCAGGCCGCACACCACACCGACGCCGATCGCGGCGAGGGTGCCGACCGCGGAACTCCCGGTCGAGGTGAACACCATCGCCGACACCACCGACGCGAGCCCGGCCATCGAACCGACCGAGATATCCAGCGCGCCGAGGATGATCACCAGGGTCTGCACCAGCGACAGCAGGCCCATGATGGTGATCGCGCTGCCGATCAGCAGCAGATTGTTGGTGCGGAAGAAGTTCTCGTTCAGCGAGCTCATCAGGATCACCAGCGCGATCAGGGTGAGCAGCAGGCTCGAGTTCTGCACGCCGATCGCGGTCACCGTCCGGCGGAACGGCGACACCGGTTGGGCGATGGTGGTCACGAGGCGATCTCCTCAGTGTCTTCGGTGGCGGGGATGGCCAGGGTCAGCACGGCTTCTTCGGTCGCGTCGTCCCGGTCGAGGGCGCCGGCGACCCGGCCCGCGCGCAGGACGACGATCCGGTCGGCGAGGGTCAGCACCTCGGGCAGATCCGACGAGATCACCAGCAGCGCGATGCCTTCGGCGGCGAGGCCGTCGATGATCCGGTAGATCTCGGCCTTCGCGCCGACGTCGACACCGCGGGTGGGCTCGTCGAGGATCAGCAGCTTCGGGCGCCGCGCGAGCCAGCGCGCGAGCACTGTCTTCTGCTGGTTGCCGCCGGAGAGCTTGCGGACCTCCTGCTCCATCGACGGCGTCCGCACCCGAAGTTCGCGCACGTATTCGGCGACGAGTTCGCGTTCCTTGGCCCGCCGCACCACCCGGAACCGGCGCAGCCGGTCCAGTACGGCGATGGAGACGTTGTCCCGCACCGATCGCTGCATCAGCAACGCGTCGGTCTTGCGCTCCTCCGGCGCGAACCCGATCCCCGCCTTGACCGCGTCACCGGGAGTGCGGGCACGCAACGGTTTCCCGTCGAGTTCGACGGTTCCCGAGCGCACCGGGAGATCGCCGACGATCGCGTGCGCGAGTTCCGAACGCCCGGCGCCGACCAGCCCGGCGAGGCAGACGACCTCACCGGCGCGGACCTCCAGTGAGATGTCCGTGACGTCGTCGGTGCTGACCCGGTCGAGCCGCAGCACCACGCGGCCGGTCTCCTGCGTGGTCCTTCGCTCCAAAGTGGACAGATCGCGGCCGATCATCATGCGCACCAAGCGGTTCTCGTCGGTGGAGGCGGCGTCCTCGACGCCGATCAGGCCGCCGTCACGCAGTACGGCGACCCGGTCGGCGAGCTGGAAGATCTCCTTCATCCGGTGGGAGACGTAGACGACTGCGACCCCGCTGTCGCGCAGCCGCCGGATCAGCGCGAACAACGCGTCGACCTCGTGCTCGGACAGCGACGACGTCGGCTCGTCGAACGCGATGAGCTTCGGTGGCGACGAGGCGGTGAGCACCCGCAGGATCTCGACCAGCTGGCGTTGCGCGGGCGACAGCCTGTTTCCGAGCGTCTCCGGCCGCAACACCCCTTCGAATCCATACTCCCGCAACGCTTCCTGCGTCATCCGGTGCAGGGTCCGGCGGTTGACCAGCCGTCCCCGCGCGGGCAGTTCGCCGACGAAGACGTTCTCCGCCACCGAAACGTGCGGGATGATCTCCGGCTCCTGGTAGATCACCCGGACCCCGGCGGCCATCGCGGCCCGCGGGCTGTCGAACGTCACCGGAGCGCCGCCGATCAGCAGGTGCCCGTCGTCAGGGCCTTGGTCGCCGGAGAGCACCCGGAGCAGGGTGGACTTGCCGGCGCCGTTCTCGCCCATCAGCGCGAGCACCTCGCCGGGCCGGAAGTCCAGGGTGACGCCGTCGAGCGCGGTCACCCCGGAGAACCGTTTGCTGATCCCTTCGGCGGTCAGCACCGCCGTGGGTTCGGATGTGGCCATGGAACCGCCTCCACGCGGGATCAGATGCAGTTGACGCCGGCCTGCTTGTAGTTGTCCTTGGTGACGATCTGGGTCTTCGCGATCGTCTCCGGGGGAAGCTCCTTGGAGTTCTTCACCTTGTCCACGAGCAGCTGGATCGCCGTGCGGCCGACCTCGGCACCGGAGATGAACAGTGCCGCCTTGTTCCCGGTGTCCTTGCCCGCGGCCCAGTCCTTGCAGGTCAGGTAGGCGCCGAGGCCGACGCCGATGATGTCGGCCGCGGGGACGCCGGAGTTCGCGAGCGCGGTGACGGCGCCGGTCTCGTTCTCGTCGTTGCAGCCCCAGACGACCCAATGCTTGACGCCCGGGTTCGAGCCGATCACCGCGCCGGTGCGGTTCTGAGCGTCGACCGGGGTGTTGTCGGTGCCGACCTCGATCACCGGCACCTGGGCTCCAGCGTCCTTGTCGAAGGCGGCTTTGGCGGCGGTGACGCGGTCGGAGCAGACCGTCAGATCCTGTTTGTAGGCGCTGATGATCTTGGTGTCCGCGGCCGTCCAGCCCGCCGCCTTGAACAGCTTCGCGGCCTCCTTGCCGACCGAGTCGCCCATCTGGGAGCCGTTGAAGCCCACGAACGGCGACTTCGTCCCACCACCGTCCTTGATCACGTCGTCGGAGGCGATGATCGGGATGCCCGCGCTCTTCGCCTTGTCGAGCACCTGCGGGCCGATGGCCTGGTCCGGGACGACGATCGCGATGCCGTTGGCGCCCTGGGCGACCGCGGCGTCGAGTTCGGTGATCGCCTTGTTGGCGTCCTGCCCGAGGTTGACGACCTTGAGCTCGACGCCGAGTTCCTTCGCCTTCTCCTGCGCTCCCTGCGCCTGCTCGACGAAGTACTGCTGGTCGCCCTGTTTCTGCAGGTAGAACAGGGTGACCTTGCCGCTCGCGGGTGCCTGCTGCGGTGGTGCGGCGGCCTCTTTGCCGGAGGAGCAGCCGGTCAGTACGACACCGGCAATCAAACAAGAACCAACAATGCGCCAGGGCAGGGATCTGTGCGAAGCTGTGGACATCGAATGCTCCCAGGGCGAGGCGAAAGAGTGTGACTTGTATTACTAATCACTCTTCCGGGTGACGTCAAGGCGCGATCCGGTCACGACCATCGACTCTGGTCGTACTAATCGCCGGTCGGCAGCGCGAGCGATCCTGTGGAACTTGTCCGAAGTTTGTCCGATCGTTCTTGTTGGCTTTGGTTGAGTGTCGCGCCTACTGCCCGTAAGGCAGGATGGTGGGGACTGTCACCCGATCGAGGGAATCGATGTTCAGCTCCCGCGTCCGTCAGACCGCCGCCCTCCTCGGCGCCGCCGTCCTGCTCTCCGCGTGCAGCGGCACCCCTGGGCAACAGCCGCCGCCCGCCGCGTCCGAAGCGCCGCGCGCGAGCCAGGCGCCGGAAGGGTCGTTCACCGTGGTCGCCACCGGCGACGTGCTGATCCATCCCGCGCTGACCGAGCAGGCGAAGGAGGACGGCGGCGGCAAGATCGACTACCGGCCGCTGCTGGCCGGGATCAAACCGCTGATCTCCGGGGCCGACCTCGGCATCTGCCACCTTGAGACCCCGCTCGCGCCCAAAGGCGGGCCGTACAGCGGTTACCCGTCGTTCAGCGCGCCGCCCGAAATCGTCGACGCGCTCAAGGACACCGGGTACGACAACTGCTCGACGGCGTCGAACCACACGATCGACCAGGGCGTGGACGGCGCGACCCGTACCCTCGACAAGCTCGACGAGGCGGGGATCAAGCACACCGGTTCGGCGCGTTCGGCCGAAGAGGCGAAGAAGCCGCTGATCGTCGACGTCAACGGCGTCAAGGTCGCCCAGATCTCCTTCGCCTACGGGTTCAACGGGATCAAGGTGCCCGCGGGCAAACCCTGGCTGGTCAACCAGATCGACGCCGAAGACGTGATCGCCGAGGCCAAGGCCGCGCGGAAGGCCGGCGCCCAGGTCGTCCTCGCGAGCCTGCACTGGGGCACCGAGTATCAGCACGACCCGACCGCCGAACAGCGCACACTGGCGAAGAAACTCCTCGGCGACGACTCGATCGACCTGATCATCGGCCACCACGCGCACGTCGTGCAGCCCTTCGAGCAGATCAACGGCAAATGGGTCGCCTACGGCCTCGGCAACAGCGTCGCCCGGCATTCGGAGCCGAAGGGCTCGACCGAACAGGGCGCCGCGGCGCGGTTCCGGTTCGTGCGGGACGGCGAACGCTGGAAGGTCGACAAGGCCGAATACGTTCCGACGCTGGTCCAGCTCGGCCCGCCGATCCGGCTGCTCGACCTGACCGCGGGACAGGCCGGGAACGCCGGGGCGGAAGCGCTCAAGGCCACCGACGAGGTCGTTCTCAGCCGCGGTGCCGGCGACCAGGGCTTGACCCGCCCCGGCCGCTGACCTGAGAAGGACAGGGGTGGGCTCGTCCCCGCCCACCCCTGCCTTACCGCGCCCGCCTTCAATATCGTCGCCGCACCACCAGTTTCGCGAGGGCCGCGAGCTCGGCGCCTGGGCGGGGCACCGGGTTCGAGACGGCGAGATGGTGCAGCGCGCCGGTCAGGAGCGCGTCGGCCTGCTCCTGGCTCCACGTCCGGCCGCCCGCCCGTTCCACCAGTTCCGCCGCGTGGGGCAATTCCGCGGCGTCGAGGTTTTCCTTGCGGTACAAGGCATCCAGCTCTCGCCCGGCTTCCGTCCCAGAGTGGAGCGCGGCCACCACCGGCAGGGATTTCTTCCGGTTGGAAAGATCCGAGTGGACCGGTTTCCCGGTCACCGCCGGATCACCCCAGATCCCGAGGAGATCGTCGATGTGCTGGAACGCCAGCCCGAGTGCCCTCCCGTACTCGGTCAGCCGGTCGACCTGATCCTCCCTCCCTTCCCCGGCGAGCGCCCCGAGCGTGCACGACGCCCCGAGCAACGCGCCGGTCTTCCCCTCTGCCATGCGGACGCATTCGGCGGTGTCGACGTCACCGAGTTCCTCGAACTTCAGATCCGCGCTTTGTCCTTCCAGCAGGTCGATCACGGCGGTGCTGAGCACCCGCAGCGCGGTCTGCCCGAAGGGCGACAGCACCTCGAAGGCCCGGCACAGCAGGGCGTCCCCGGCGAGGATCGCCGCGCCGGTGCCGAAAACGGTCCAGGCGGTCGGGCGGTGCCGCCGCGTGGTGTCGGAGTCCATCACGTCGTCGTGCAGCAGGGAGAAGTTGTGCACCAGCTCCACCGCGACGCCCACCGGGACGGCGATTTCGGCGTCACCGCCGACGGCCTGCGCCGACAACAGCGCCAGCGCGGGTCGCAGCGCCTTCCCACTGTCCGAAGTGGACGGACGGCCGTGTTCGTCCCACCAGCCGAAGTGGTAACCGGCGATGAGCCGCATCGACTCGGGCAATCCGTCGACGGCATCACGCAGCGCCGGGTCGAGAAGATTCCGGCTCCAGGTCAGTACTTCCCCAGCGGGCCGGGCGCCGGTATGGGTCTCGATGGTCGTCAACGGACTCCCTTTCAGTCGACCCGGTGAACTGCAGTTTTTCGCAATTCTCGGATACCCATTCGAGTGGGCGGGCGCAACGTCAACATAGCAAGGCGTAATGCCCGGTCAAACAGCTCGATCGGGTTCACGGAGAGGTTCACCTGTTTGCCGGATTGGGCCGGACGCGCGGCCTCATGCGGCCGATCGGGTGTCATCACTGCGCGAAATGCCGGTACGCGGCAAGGTCGGTGACGTCTCGTGGTGGCCGCTCACTCGGTCGTGAAGCCGCGCTCTCCGACCGGTGACGGGCCTTTCCTGCGTGTATCGGAAATTGTTTCGAGTCGTGAGAAATTGGGCCGAGCCGGTGATGATCGACTGGTCTCCGTCCGCCGCTTGTATGAATTGATTCAACCGGTCTTTTCCGTTCGGTGAAGCGTGAACTAGTTTCAGCAGTCTCCGCCTGGAAGGACTCGAATGGGTATTTACCTGACCGGTATCGCCTGGGTCGTCGGTGCCGCGGTCCTCGCGGGATTCATCGGCTACCTCGTCCGCAGGTTCGGCTGGGACGAGGGACGGCCCGACAACAACGACGCCGCCGGCCAGGTGTTCACCATCGTCGGCGGGCTGCACGCCGTCCTGGTGGCGTTCATCCTCATCTCCCTCTTCGACTCCGCGAGTGCGGCGCGCGAAGGCTCGTATCACGAGGCGGACAGCCTGGTCGCCGCCGTCTGGGCCGCCGATTCACTGGGGCCCGAGGTCAAGGACGAGGTGCGGAAGCTCAGCGCCGAGTACGTCACCACGGTCGAGCGGAAGGAATGGCCGCTGATGGCCGAGGGGCAGACGAGCATCCCCGATCTCGGCTGGACGCAGCTCGACCGGTTGCGCAAGGCGGTGGACAAGGCCCCGTCGGACGATGATTGGCTCCGCGAGCGCAAGGCCGAGGCGTCCACCCAGCTTTGGCAGGTCTACGAGGCGCGGCAGGATCGGCTCAACGCGGTCGCCGGTTCCCGGGTCGGCGGCGTCGTCTGGTTCGCGCTCATTCTCGGCAGCCTCGTCTCGGCGCTGTTGCCCAACCTGTTCGGCGGTACCCGGCTGGCCGCGCATCTGGTGATCGTGTCCACTCTGGCCGGCACGGTCACGTTGCTGTTGTTCGCGATCTACCAGTTGCAGAACCCGTTCGGCGGTGGCGTGCGGATACCTCCGGACGCCTTCACCGCCGCGCTGGCGAGGATCTCTTGAGCCGGTGAGCACTGTGGACGGGGTGACCCGGACGGCGGCGACGGTGGCCGTCGCCGGGCTGGTGGGCGCGTCGGCGCTCCTGGCGCCGATGGCCGCGCGGGCCGCCGAGTCCTGTCTGGTGGTGCAGGCGGAGACCGGGTCGTACGGGAAGTCGAAGCTGCGCTGGCTCGACGTCGGCTCGGGCACCACGTCACGGGTGACCGAACCGGGCTACCGGCTCAACGCGCTCGGCTACTCCGCGACACGGAACCTGGTCTTCGGTGTCGCCGAAGGACTCAGCCGGGGCGCGCACGCGGTGACGATCGATCGAGACGGGAAGACCCTGGACCTCGGCCCGATCACCCGCGCCGGGAACCGGCTGCCGCTGTGGAGTCCCGTCGCGGGGGTGACCGCCGGCGCGATCGGCGGGAATTCCTGGTACCTGCTCAGGAATGGCACACTGTACACAGTGGACTTGACGCCGGGAGAGCGGTACCTGCGAGTGATCGCGACGGTGTTCCTGCGGCCGATCACGCTCGCCCACGACGTCAACGATTTCGCGTACCACAACGGACTGCTCTACGGCGTTTCCACCACCTGGCGCGGAAAGGGCGCCGTGATCACGATCGACCCGGAGTCCGGAAAGGTCCGTGAAGCCGAAGACGCGCGTTTCCCGCCCGCCGACGTCTACGGCTCGGTCGTGCTCGGCCGCGACGGTGCGCTGTACGCCACGGCGAACCGGATCGGCGGGCGCAGCGTGCTCTACCGCCTGGACCGGAGCGGACAGGTGACCGTGGTGCTTTCGGGACCGCCGCTGGCGGGTTCGGACGCCGCGGGCTGTCTCACCGCGCCCGAGCCGCCGAAACCGGAACCGCCCAAGCCCGAACCGCCCAAGCCTGAACCACCCAAGCCGACGCCGACACCCACGCCTTCTCCTACATCTACGCCGCCGTCGCCCAGTCCGTCTTCTTCGCCGAGCCCGACGCCGACTTCCTCGCCGTCGCCCTCGCCGTCGTCGAGCCCGGCGCCCACTTCCGCTCCCCAGGTGGTGCCGCCGCCGTCCGTTTCCGTGCCGAAGCCGTCTCGTTCGGCGTCGCCAAGGGAGCGGAAGAAGGAGGAGGCGGCGGCGGTGGATTCGCACGCCCGCACGAAGGAGAAGCGGCGCTGGGGGCTGACCGCGCTGGTCCTGATCCTCGGCGGTGGCGCGGCGGCCGGTGCCGTCCGGCGGGCCCGATGAGTCAGTACTTGAACTGGTCCACGTTCTCGCGCGTGATCAGGAGCGGATCGCCCAGCAGCAGCGTCTTCGTGTCCTTCTCGTACTTGATCGCGGGGAGTTCGAGGTTGACCTTGTTCGACGGGCCGGGCTGTTTGCCCTCGGCGATCTGCTTGCCTGCCCAGGCGGTGAGGTAGCCGAGCGATTCCACGTTCCACAGCACCGAGAGCGACGCGGAACCGTCCAGCAGGTACGGCTTGATCGCCTGGGGTGTCCCGACGCCGACGGTGAAGACGCGGCCGATCTTCTGCTGCGAGCGGACCGCTTCGGCGACGCCGGGCGCGGACGTCGTGCATTCGCCGACCAGGCCGGTGAGGTCCGGGTACTTGGTCATCAGCTGTTTGGCCAGCGCGGCGGCGTTGTCCTTGTCCTCGCCGGCGTAGACCGTCTCGACGAGCTGGGCATGGGGGTACGCGGTAGCGGTATACGCACGTTGGACGGCGATCCACGCGTTGAGGTTCTCGGCGGTCTCGCCACAGGAGACGATCGCGTACTTGCCTGCGTTCCCCATCTTCTTCATCAGCGCGTCGGTGAGCGCCTTGCCGACGCCGTCCGGGGTCGCCTGATTGACGAAGAGTTCGCGATCGGTGCCGGGCGCGTCGGTGTCCGAAGTGATCACGTGGACGCCCTTGGCCCGCGCGTCGGTGATCGCGGGCGCGATCGCCCTGGGGTCGTTCGGCGCGATCGCGATGACGTCAACCCGCTGGTCGACGAGGTTGCGCACGATCGAGACCTGCGCCGCGGGATCCACTGTGACCGGACCGGTCGAGGTCCATTCGACACCGAGCTGCTTGGCCGCGGCCTGCCCGCCGGTGTTCATCGCCTCGAAGTACGGGATACCCGCGACCTTCGGCACGAACGCGATCCGGATCGGCTTGGCCGCCGTTTCCGCCGGTTCTTCGCCTTCGCAGCCCGCCAGTCCGAACACCATGCTCAAAGCGAGCACAGTGGCAACGACGAGCGTCTTCGTCGGCCCTCGCATCTCCACCCCATAGTCACGGAACCATCTGAACCAGCCGTTCGGTCTACGCGCGGTGGAGACCTCCGGCGAAACTAGGGCTCTCCGGTTACCCCGGTCAACCGGATGAGCGCAAAGGGTTACGGAAGTGAGTTCATCGACCTGGGCCGATTACCCAGTCGGCCCTCGGGGGTGACGGTGAGCGACCATGTGTCGCGACTCGTCGCGCGCTTAATACGGGTAGGGGGTATGGTGCCCGCATGGACGGCACACGGCACGGAGCAAGCTGGTCGATGGCGGCGTCGGCGACCCTGCACTGCCTCACCGGCTGTGCGATCGGTGAGGTACTCGGCATGGTCGTCGGCACGGCGCTCGGTCTCGGCAACCTGGCGACGATCGTCCTCGCGGTGGCGCTCGCCTTCGTCTTCGGCTACGCGCTGACCATGCGCGGCGTCCTGAAATCGGGCCTGCGGTTCGGTGCCGCGCTCAAGGTGGCTCTGGCCGCCGACACCGTGTCGATCGCGGTCATGGAGATCGTCGACAACGCGGTCATGCTGGTGGTGCCGGGCGCCATGGAGGCCGGGCTCGGGAGCCTGCTGTTCTGGGGTGCGCTGGCGTTCTCGCTGGCTGTCGCGTTCGTGCTGACGGTGCCGGTGAACAAGTGGATGATCGGGCGCGGGCTGGGGCACGCGAAGGTCCACGCGCACCACAGTGGTCACTGAGCACTCAGGGGTCGTGAGCCGGGTTGTACATGAAGGCCCCCTTCCTGTACCTAGGCGCAAGGATGGGGGCCTTCATGTACTTGGGATGGTGTGAAGGTCGAGTTTCCTCGGCTGAGCCGAGGGAAGGGGGCCTTCACGGACCCGGCCCGCGACCCGGTCGAAAACCTTACAGATAAGTATCAAACTGCTAGGAACGGTCCTTTCCTGGCAAATTTTGCAAGGAAAGGACCGTTCCTGGCACGCGCGGAGGTGTGCGGGCGGTCGCGAGAAGCCCGTCCGGTTCAGCCGCTCGACAGATCGATGGCCTGGTCGATCTCCTGGGGCATCAGCACCCGCAGAATGCCCTCCAGCAGGTAGTAGTCGCCGTAGGGCAACGAAACCTCGACGCCGTCCTCGGCCCGGCGGTTGCGCGTGCCCCGCGCCACGATCGCCTCGGCGCGTGTGGATTTCGTGGTCAGGCACGTGTCGCACAACGCGGTGAGGATCCGGATCGCCGCCTCGCGGTAGTGCGGCCGGTTCGCGACCTTCGCCAGGTCGAGCAGGCCGCACGCCATCACGGCGCCGGCGGAGGAGTCCTTGATGTCGTGCGGCGCCTGCGGTGCGAGGTAATCCCACACGGGCACGTTGTCCGGAGTCAACGCGCGCAGCGCGAAGTCGGCCAGGCGTTGCGCGGTCCGCAGGAACAGCGGGTCGCCTGAGCGCCGGTACATCGTGGTGAATCCGTAGATCCCCCAAGCCTGGCCGCGGGACCAGCAGGACGTCGGGCTGTAGCCCTGCACGGTGTTCGGACCGATCTCGGTGCCGGTGTCCGGATCGAAGTCGAACACGTGCGGCGTCGAACCGTCGGGGCGCACGAAAACCCGCTCGGTGGTCTTCGCGTGGGAGACGGCGATGTCGAGGTACTTCGGGTCTCCGGTCTGCTTGCTCGCGAAGGTCAGCAGGTCCAGGTTCATCATCGTGTCGATGATGACCCGGCCCGCGTTGCCCGGGGTGCCGAGCGCGCCCCATGCCCGGATGAACCGCCCTTTTTCGTTGTAGCGCTGGATGAGCGACGCGGCGGCGTTGAGCGCGCCGGTGCGCCACTTCTCGTCGCCGGTGAGCCGCCAGCCGGTCACCCACGACGGGTAGAAGAGGAATCCGAGGTCGTGGTCCCGTGTCTCGTATTGGCGTGGCGCGAGCTTTTCCGCCGACGCCATGGCGAGCGTGCGGAATAGCGGATCACCGCTGTGGATCGAGGCGAGCCACAAAGTGCCCGGCCAGAATCCGCCGATCCAGCCACCGTTCTGCGAATAGGTCCATTTCTCGAATCGAGTGATCTCCGGAAAGGCCGTGACGCCGGGTGCGACGGCTCGCAGCTTGGCCACCGCGTAATCGGCCGTTCGGCGGAAAGTCCTTAGCCTGTCGGCTTCTTCCCCGGCCGCACTGGCGGCCGGGGTGATCGTCGTCGCCGCGACGGCGGCACCGGCCGCGGTGGTCAAGAGGGTTCGCCGGGAAACGCTCACAATGCCCGCCATTCGTCAGTGGGAATGCGTCACGGGAGTTTCGCACGACGATTACGGACTTGTGAAGTCCATTCATGGTTGTGAATAAATGCGTCACTCAGCGGGACGGATGTTCGCGTTGTACCGGAACACGTTGTCCGGGTCGTACACGGCCTTGATGGCGGCCAGCCGCGCGTACTTCGCCGCGCCGAACGCCGTGCGCACGCGATCTTCGTCGTATTCGTTCATGAAGTTCAGATAGCCGCCGTGGTTGCTGGAATGCGGCAGGAGTTCTTCCCACAGTGCCCGCACCCAGACCCGGTCGGCGGCCAGGAGTTCCGGTGCCGGCGCGGTCGCCGCGAGGCCGATGACGAAACCGGGCGTCCGCGGCCCGCCGAACGCGGTCGCGTCGTCGGGCACCGTCGAGAACGTGTCCTGCAGCGGCACGATCGGCATCACGGTCGTCGGCGACGCCTTGTCCGGCAGGCGCGCGGCGATCACGTCGATGACCTTTTCGGACAGTGAGGAGACGTAAAGCGACTTCTCGTAGGCGAGGATGCCCCGTGGCGCTGTCGGGTCGAGCAGCTTCTGGAGATCCACGTACGGCATCGGCGTGACCAGGTCGAACGCCGCGGGCAGCCCGCCCCGGATCCGCTCGACGAGCCTGGCGTGCCGCTCGGGGCCGTCGAAGCCGGCGACGACCAGCGCGAGCCCCGGCGCGAAGTGATGCTCCGGCGGGACGAACGGCGCGGGCGGCGCGGTGATCCCGACGATCATGGAACCGGTGCCCGGCGGAAGGGTCGCGATGACGTCCTTCGCGAAACGCATCGCGCCGGGCGCGTCGGCCAGCGTCCAGAAGAACAGCCCGACCTCGGCGAGGCCGACCCGGTGCAGCCGGAACTCGAATTCCGTGACCACGCCGAAGTTCCCGCCACCGCCGCGCAAGGCCCAGAACAGGTCCGGATGCTCCGCTTCGGAGGCTCGCAGGATCCGGCCGTCGGCCGTCACGACCTCCGCCGAAAGCAGATTGTCGATCGTGAGCCCGTGTTTCGCCGTCAGCCAGCCGAAACCGCCACCGAGGGTGAGGCCGCCGACGCCGGTGTCGCTCACCGTGCCGCCGACCGTCGCGAGCCCGTACCGCTGGGTCGTTTCGTCGACGTCGGCCCAGACGGCGCCGCCCCCGACCAGCGCGGTGCGGGCGCCGGGATCGACGGTGATCCGGCGCAGCCCGCCGAGGTCGATCACCAGGCCGTCGTCGACCACGGCGGAACCGCTGAAACTGTGCCCGCCGCCGCGCACGGTGATTTCGAGGCCCCTTTCGCGGCCGAAGGCCAGCGCGGTGACGACGTCTTCGCGCGTGGCGCATTCGGCGACCACTGCCGGGCGCCGGTCGATGTCGCCGTTCCACACGGCGCGGGCGGCGTCGTAGCCCGGATCGGCGGCGGTGACCACCCTGCCGGAAAGTTTTTCGCGCAGCGTGGCCGTTTCGTGCGTGTTCATGGGACCCCCTCAGGTCGTGGCTACCGCAAGTCTCGATGGCGGAAGCCCCGGCTCAAGGTCCTCACGAGCGGAAGAAAGGGCGGACGAAAGGGCGGACGAAAGGGCGAAGGCCCGGCGCTATGGGGTACGCCGGGCCTTCGCGATCAGGAGTGCGTCAGCACTTGGGTGCCACCGGCAGGTCCGATCCGGTCTGCAGGTAGGTGTCGGAGATGTAGTGCCCCGGGCCGATCCGGTCCCAGATGTTGCTGGTGCCGAATTTGCCGGTGACGGTCTCGCCCTCGACGTAGCATTCGATGTTGACCTTCGCGTAGTTCGCCGCGAGGCCCTTGATCGCCGCCGAGGTGCTCGCCGACGCGCGGACGTTCATCGGGTCGCCCGCCGTGCTGACGACGCCGGTCGGGCCGGAGCCGGTCCACAGGTAGGAGACGTTGACCCAGCCGTTGTCGGTCATCTTCAGGCCGTCCCAGAAGGTGCCGTCCGCGAGGTCGATACCCGCCGGATTGGCCACCCTGCGGCCGAACTCGTCCTTGCCGCCGTTGTAGCCGTCCTGGTACGCCGCCTGCGCCTCGGGCTTGCCCTGCGGCAGGTCCTTCCACATCTGACGGGTGGCCGACGGGTTCCAGTAGTCGTCCTTGGTGTTCCACGGGCCGACGTCCCACACCGGCGCGTATTCGCAGCGGCTGTTGTCGGTGCGGCAGATGCGGACGGTGTAGTTGCCGGTGTTCTTGGGCGCCAGGCCGCGGCCCGAGGGGAGCGCGACGAAGTGGTCGCGGGATTTGATCACGTGCCCGTTGGCGGTGGTGCCGCCCACGAGGCCTTCGCGGGTGCCGTAGACCTTGTACGTCAGCGGGGCCGCCGCCGCGCCGATCGCGTTGACCTGCGGGCTGAGATCACCCTGGAGGGTGACGTCGCTGACCTTCGCGGTCACGCCGTCCTTCACCGTACGCAGTCCGATGCGGACCTGGACCGTGGAGACCGAAGCGGACAGCTGGGCGGCGCCGCCTTCGGCAGGCGTCCATTCGGTCCAGTCGTTGGCGTTGAGCTTGCCGCGGACGTCGACCTCGACCTCGGTGCCCTTCGGCGCGTCGGCGGTCACCTGGGCGGTGACGCGGTTGACCTGTTTCCCGAGCTGCCGCTCGGCCAGCAGGAGGTAACCCTGGCTGCCGATGGAGTCGGGTTTTCTGTGCCAGGCGGCGTTTTCCAGGCTCAGTACTCCGCCGTCGCTGCGGACGTTGACGTCATCGCCGTCCACAGTGGACAGGTCGGCGCGCCAGCTTCCTTCGGGCGCGGCGTTCGCGGGGCTGGCGGCGAGCGCGGTGACCGCCCCCATGGCCAGCACGGCCGCCATCACCCGGCGGGCCTTCACGGTCCGGACCATTCCGGTCTCCCTTCGAGCACTCTCGGTTGCTACGAAGGGAGCTTCGCCGGGGGCTGTACACGATCGATACAAACGCAAGTCGGCACCTGATCGCGGTGCGTGAACACCGCGATCAGGTGCCGAAAGGCGAAAAGGTCAGGCGCTCGCGGAGTCGTTGTAGGACGCTTCGGCCGACTCCTGAAGGCGCGAAGCGAGAGCGGATTCCTGTGGCCGCGCGGAGAGTTCCCGCCACAACGCCAGCGCGCGTTCCGAATAGGTCCGCGATCGCTCTGGCTGGCTCAGCGCTTCGTGCAGTTCCCCGAGCAACTGCGACACCTCGGCCTCGGACCGGCGGTCCCCGTTGCGCCGGTGCACGCTCAGCGAATTGACCAGCAGCAGTTGCGCGTGCGCCAGGTCGCCGCTGTGCAGGTACAGCTCGCCGAGATTCTGGTTCGCGTAGCCGACGCAGTGGTCGTCGCCGAGCTCGTTGAAGATGGCGATGGCGCGGTCGACCCCCTCCCGCGCGCCCGCGAGGTCGCCCTGATGCTGCCGGAGCATCGCGAGCCGCTTCAACGCGTGCGCCTCCCGATGCCGGTCCCCGATCCGGGCGGACTGTTCGAGCGCTTCGGTGAACCAGCGTTCCGCTTCGGCGAACCGGTGTCGCGCCAGCCACACCGCGCCGATCGCGATCCGCGCGACGGCCTCGCCGTGCGGGTCACCGGCCGCCGAGAACTGGTCGAGCGCCGCGTGACAATGCTCCATCGCGACGGTGATCTCGCCCTTGATCCGCAGCACGGTGCCGAGCCCGGCCAGCGCGATCGCCGCGCCCTGCGCGTCGCCGACCTTGTCGAACAGCAGTTGCGACTGCTCGAAGGCGACCAGGGCTTCGGCGTAGCTGTCCTGGTACAGCTGGATCTGCCCGAGGTTGCGCTGGATGATCGCCTCGCCGCGGATCTCGCCGGACCGGCGGGCGGCGGCCAGTGCGACGGCGTGCGTGTGCAGCCAGTCGTCCTGGTGGCCGCGCTGGTCGAAGTACGGCGCCAGCGCGGCGGCGAGCCGCCAGGCCAGCGAGTCGAAGCCGAGGTCGGCGGCCAGCGAGACGGCGGCGACACAGGTATGCCGCTCGGCGGCGAACCACGCGGCCGGATCCTCGATCAGGTGCGCGGTTCCCCGAGGGAGGGCGGGCTGGGCCGCGGTGTCGTCCCGGTAGAGGCCGAAGAAGTGGATCGGCAGCCGGTCCGCGGACTCGAGCGCGAGCGCGAGGTAGCCCTCCAACACCCGTTTCGTGGCGTCGTGCGCCTTCGCCGGGATGTCCTGCGCGCGGAGTTCGAGGGCGTAACACCGCAACAGGTCGTGCAGGCGGTAGCGAGGCTCGCCGGCGGTGTCCGAGCCGCTGAGCTCGACCAGATGAGCGTCCACCAGCACGTCGAGGACGTCGTCCCCGTGCTCGCGGCCGAGCAGGGCCGCGACCACCCAGCCGGGGAACTGCACCGAGCCGAGCCCGCCGAGGCCACGGAACGCGGTCGCCGCGGACATGGGCAGGAGGTCGTAGCTGAGGGTGACACTCGCGCGCACGGCGAGATCGCCGACGCGGAGTTCGTCCAATCTTCGTCTTTCGTCCCGCAGCCGGTCCGCCAGCACGCGCAACGTCCAGCCCGGCCGGTGCGTCAGCTTCGCCCCGGCGACCCGGATCGCCAGCGGGAGATACCCGCAGTGACGCAGGATCGCGGTCGCGCACTCCGGTTCCGCGGCGACCCTCTCGGTACCGACGATGCCTTCGAGCAGCTTCGCGGCCTCGGCCTCGGGCAGGAGTTCGACGTCGACCGGGGTGGCCCCGGCCAGATCCGGCATCCGGATCCGGCTGGTGATCAGCACCGCGCACGAACCCGCGCCGGGCAGCAGTGGCCGGACCTGCGCCGCGCTGCCGGCGTCGTCGAGGACCACGCACATCCGCATGGTCGCCAGCCGGGACCGCAGCAGCGCCGCGCGTTCGGGAAGATCACGCGGCAGTCCCGCGTCGGGGACGCCCAGCGCGCGGAGCAGCTCGGCGAGCACGGTCATCGGGGGCCGGGGCGAAGACGACGTCCCGGCGAGGTCGACGTGCAGCTGGCCGTCCGGGAAGTCGTCGCGGACGGCGTGCGCCACCCGGATCGCGACGGAGGACTTGCCGATCCCCGGCGCCCCCGAAAGCACCGCGATCGCCGGTTTCCCCTGTTCGCGGCGCTCGCGGAAGAGGCCGACGAGCTCGCCGACCACGTCGTCGCGGCCGGTGAAGTCCGGCAGGTCCAGCGGAAGCTGGCAGACCGGCGCCATCGGCCGGGTGAGAGCGGCGGACACCGCGTCCTGGGCCGCGGACGGCGTGAGGACCAGCGAGGCCCGTAGTTCCCTCAGCCGCGCGCCCGGTCCGGTGCCGAGCTCCTCGGCCAGCACCTTCTCGGCCGTTTCGTAGGCCTCTATCGCGTCGGCCGTGCGACCGTCCGCCCGCAGCGCGACGATCAGCTGCTGCCAGAGCTCCTCGCGCAGGGGATGCTCGGTGACCAGGCCGCGCAGTTCGGCGACGGCCTCGGCGGTCCGGCCGAGTTCGATCCTCGCCCGCAGCCGCTGTTCCTGCACCGCCAGCCGCAGTTCCGACAGCCGTGCCACGGTCGCGCCCCAGCCGTGGTCGTGGGGGAGACCTTCGAGTACTTCTCCACGCCACAGCGCTTCGGCTTGATCCAGCAGGCCGAGAGCGGTTTCGGCTTCGCCGCCGCCGAGCGCGTCCTGCGCGCGGGCGGCCAATTCGCCGAAGCGGATGTGGTCGATCTCCTCCGGCGTGGCCTTGAGGATGTATCCGGACGCCCGGCTCCCGATGCGTTCCCCGAGCGCGGGGTCGTGGTCGGCGAGGCGTTTGCGGAGTGAATGGACGTAGGTGCGGATGTTCGCGGCCGCCGAACGGGGAGCCGACGAAGGCCACAGGACCTCGATCAGTAGTTCGGTGGAGACGACGACGTTGGGCTGGAGCAGGAGAGCGGCCAGCAGCAGACGTGGTTTGGGGCCGCCGAGCGGCACCACCTGCCCGTCCACCGCCACTTCGAGCGGACCGAGAACGCGAAACCCGAGAATAGTCACCTAAACCGCCAATACGGCAGGAGCCCCATATCTGTCGATAATATTGCCGTCCCGCCATGGTTGGCTAGATCCATTTGCATGCATGTGCAGACGGCCGGCCGGCGTTTGTACGTGATGTGTACGACGCCGGTCGACGCTGCAGCCATGAAGCGTTCAAGTGTCCGGCGGCTCGCCGGTTTCTTTCTCGTGCTGGTGACGGCGGGCGCCTTGGGCCTCGCCGGAGCCACTCCCGCACTGGCCGCGGCCACCGGGACGGTGAAGACGGCGGGTGATCCGCTGAACGTCCGCCGCGCCCCGAGCACCTCCTCGACGGCGGTGCGCACGGTGGCCAACGGCGCCACGGTGACCATCGACTGCCAGACGATCGGGACCTCGGTCGCCGGCCCGCTGGGCACGACGACGTTGTGGGACTACGTTCCCGCGCTCGGCGGCTACATCTCCGACAGCTACGTCTACACCGGTTCCGATCAGCGGATCGCCCCCGACTGCGGGGTCGGTTCCGGCAGCGCCGAATGTTCCACCGGCGTCTGCGCGGGTGAGGGGCAGTTCCGTTCATCGGATGCTCATTTCCTCGTCTACGACAAGGACGCCGACGGCAAGTCCGCCGTGGTCGCGTACTGGCTGAAGGGCGGCGCCGGCCCGTTCTACGTCTGGGCCTCCGGCGGCAACGGCACCCACGTCGACAAGGCCGTGCCGGTCGCGAAGGGGTCGTGGGTCTATTACAAGGTCTGCGTCGCCAACGCCGCCGCCAATCCGACGCTCGAAGCCTGCAGCAGCGGCATCACCGATTACGCCGCGTGAAATCCCTCCCCGTTCTTTCCCCACTTCGAAAGGTTGAATTTTCATGGGCCAGGTGAATCGGCGGGCGGTACTCCTCGGTGGGGCCGCGGCGGTTTCGGCGGCGGCGCTGTCGTCGACGGTGCCTTCGTGGGCGAACGCGAGAACGCTGGCGGCGGCGCCCGCCATCCATGATCCGTTCCAGCTCGGTGTCGCCTCGGGTGACCCGCTGCCGGACAGTGTCGTGCTGTGGACGCGGCTCGCTCCCGCCCCGCTGAACCCCGACGGTTTCGGCGGTATGCCGGACGCTTCGTACACAGTGGACTGGGAGCTCGCGAACGACCAGGCGTTCTCGTCGATCGTGCAGCGGGGCACCGCGACCGCGGCCCGCGCCTCCGGGCACAGCGTGCACATCGAACCGGCGGGCCTCGAGCCGGGACGTGAATACTTCTACCGGTTCAAGACCAGCGGCTACATCTCGCCGGTCGGCCGGACCAGGACCGCTCCCGCCGCCGGTGCCGCGGTGAACCAGCTGAAGTACTGCTTCTCCTCTTGTCAGCACTGGGAGGAAGGCTGGTACCACTCGTACAAGGGCATGCTCGCCGACAACCCGGAACTGGTGCTGTTCCTCGGTGACTACATGTACGAGCGGAAGTCCGGCCGCGCCGCGGCCGAGCTGAATCCGCGCAGACTGGCCTTCACCGAGGACGTCACGACACTCGCCCAGTACCGCGCCCGGCACGCCCAGCACAAGACCGACGCCGACCTGCAGAACGCGCACGCGATGGCGCCGTGGATCGTGGTCTTCGACGACCACGAGGTGATGAACAACTGGAACGGCACCGCCAGCCCCGCGACGGCCGAGCGCAAGGCCGCCGGATTCCAGGCCTTCTACGAGAACATGCCGATCCGGTCCACCGCCAAGCCGAGCGGCTCGACCATCCGCCTGTACCGGCAGTTCGGCTGGGGCAACCTCGCGCGGTTCCACATGCTCGACACCCGGCAGTACCGCAACGCGCAGGTGCCCGACCCCTCCGGGGACGCCGGGCCGTCCTGCACCGATATGCGGTCGACGTCGCGCAGCATCCTCGGCACGACGCAGGAAGCGTGGCTGCTGAAGGCGCTGGAGACGCAACCGGCGAAGTGGGACTTCCTCGGCCAGCAGGTCTTCTTCGCCACCCGTGACGGCGACGGCAACAAGGCGACGTGCGAAAGCCCTGATTCCTGGCAGGGCTACGAGGCCTCGCGCGACCGGATCGCGAAGGGCATCGTTGACCGCAAGGTGCCGAACCCGATCGTGCTGACCGGCGACGTCCACCGGCACTGGGCGGCCGATCTGCGCCGCGACTACTTCAACCACAGCGACCCGGTGTTCGGTTCGGAACTCGTGACGACCTCGGTGACGAGCAACAGCGACACCGCGACCGACCCGTCGTCGACCTGGCTGTCGAACAACCCGCACATCAAGTACTGCCGGGGAAAGCGTGGCTACGTCCGGGTGACGGCGTCGCAAACGCAGATGCGGGCGGACTTCATGACGGTTTCGGACACCAGCGAGTACGACTTCTCGAAGGTGACCCTGGCCGCGGACCGTTCGTACGTCGTCGAGGCAGGCAAGCCGGGGCTTCAGCGGGTCTAGTCAGGAGAGCAGGTCCACCAGCGCGTCACCGCGAGGAGTCCGGACCACGAGGACGACCTGGCCCTCGCGGTGCCGCTGGATCAAACCCGCCGAAACGAGCTGTTCGCAGTGGTAGGTCGCGGTGCTCGCGGCGCATGACAGCAGATTCGCGATCTCGCCCATCCGGGCGGGTTTTCCCAGGTGCCGCAACAGTTTCGCGCGGTGGGCGCCGACCACCAGGTCGAGCCCGTCGATACCGGGAGCCGGTTCGGGCCTGCCGTTGTCGAGCACCCCGTCGAGCCCCGGCAGCGGATAGCCGATCCAGATGGCGTCCTCTTCGTCGAAGTTGGACACCACCGAGCGGCTGCCCGCGAGCATCGGGACGAGGATCAGCTTGCGGCCGCGGGTGGTGTAGCGCGCCGGTTCGGCGTCGGGCAGCAGGAGACACCCGTTGCTGAACCGGAAATGGGGCCGTAGCAGGCCGAGCACCGCGTCCGTCCCGCCGCGGACGGAGGCGACGCCGATACGTTCGATCTCGCGGTCGAGCAGGGGGCGGGCCTTGGTCCAGAGATTTTCGGTCGCCAGCCTGGTCGCGGTGAAGGCGTCCGCGAGCGAGGCGACCCAGCGTCTCGGATGGTCGGCGGCCTGCCGCCACTGCGCGGGCAACCGGTCGCCGAAGACCTCTTCCAGGCCTTTCAGGACGTCGGATTCCGACAGTTCGCGCAGCATCTCCGCCTGGGCGGCGGCGGACGAGTCCGCACCGGGGCTGATCGGGACGATGAAGTCCGGCTGCACCGAGGTGCCGCGGCGGGCGAGCGCGCTCGCCGCGCGGTATCCCTGCTCGGGGATCGCCGAGCCCACCTGACGGCGGCAGGCGGCGGGCAGTCCGCGGTCGTACCCGCCGACGACCTCGACGAGCATCGAAACCAACGAGATGTGCGGTGAAACCGTCACACCGACCGGAATCGTGCTGGTGTCACCGAGTTCGAGCCGGGTATAAGAAGCCGGGGGCGGCGTCTCGCGCATCCGGTCGTCCCTCCTGGGAGTGGGCGTCGCAGCACGCGATGTTAGCGCCTCCGGTCAATACCCGGCACCCGCCCCGAAAACGACCGAAGGGCGCTTTCCCCAGGTCGGAAGCGGGGAAGGCGCCCTTCGGCCGGTGCGGCGACCTCAGCGGGCGAGTTGCTCATTCATGATGAGGAACGCGCCGAGACCGTGGAAATCGTTGGTGTTGCGTTTACGCGCGTAGTAATACGCCGTGTCGCCGACGTTGGTGCCTTCGGAAATGTTCTTGATATCGGTCAATCCGTCGGAACCGGTCGAAACCTGGGACAGAACCCCGCGATAGCCCTTCGCGGCCACTGGTCCGTACTCCGGGCCGACGTAGCCGCGTTGCACCGCGCGGGAGAGCAGGAAGGTGTACATCGCCGAAGCCGAGGTCTCCAGCCAGTTGTCCTTGTCGCCGCCCCGGTCGACGACCTGGAACCAGCGGCCGGAAGCCCGGTCCTGCCAGCGCGTGTAGCCGGCCGCGAGGAATTTGACGACGTCCACGAGACGCCGTCGTCGCGGATGGTCCTGGGGGAGGACTTCGAGGAGGTCGATCGCCGTCATCCCGAGCCAGCCGATCGCCCGCCCCCAGTGGTACTTCGAATGCCGGCCGGCGCCCGAAGCCCACGGTTCCGAGCCGTCTTCGTCGTAGGCGTGGTAAAGCAGCCCCTTGGCAGGCTCCTTGAGGTGGTCGAAGTAGACGCTGACGTTCTTCGCGGCTTCCTCGTAGCAGTAGCCTGCATCCCCGAAGGTCTTGCCGTACAGGGCGAGGAACGGCTGCGCCATGTACACGCCGTCCGCCCACAGCTGCCCGGTCTTGCTCGTGGCGTGGAACATCCCGCCGTCGGACGTCCGAGGATAGGACGGGAAGCGGCCGCGCAGCTGCTCCGCCGCCTTCTTGTACTTCGCCTGCCCGGTTTCGGTGTACAGCAAGGGGAACATCTGCCCGGAGCGCATGGCGTCCAGGTTGGTGAACCCGTTGGAGATACCGCTGTCGGTGACGAACCGGTCGTACCAGGCGAGGATGAAGTCGAGGTAGGACTTCTCGCCGGTGCGCCGGTACACCAGGTACTGGCCGTAGAGGTAGAGGCCGCGGGTGTAGCCCCAGCCGCCGAGGGTGGCCGGGGTGTGGCGTTTCATCGTCGAGTCGACGACCGCCCGAGACCAGTCCACCGGGGCCGCGGTGGCCACGCCGGGCAGGGCGAGCGCGCCGAGGGCGCCCGCGGTTCCCGCCAGCATCGTGCGCCGGGAGAGCCGTGCCGCGCGAAGAGGATCCGGTGACATTCGAGGTCCTTCCTGCGCCGGGAAACCAGGGGAGTGGGTGGCCGGGATGCCGATCCGCCGTCCGTCGACATCCCGGCCAGTCGTGGGGGCGACTGGGTCGCCGGGCTGAACTTCCTTGCGGGACAACGTCTACTCGTCCGCGCGACGGCGAGTCAAGAGAGATCCGATCTCTTACGTCATATATCAGATATGCCACCCGAATGGGCGCTCCCGGTCCCCGGGACGGTCCCGCTGGGCGGCACTTCTCCTTCCGCGGCGTCCGCTCGCCTACGATCGCTGCGTGAACGAGCTGACCTTCCGCGGGCGCCGCGTCGCCCGGGACCGCGCCCTGGTCATGGCGATCGTCAACCGGACCCCCGATTCCTTCTACGACAAGGGCGCGACCTTCTCGGATCCGGACGCGCTCGCCGCCGTCGACAAGGTGGTGGCGGAGGGTGCCGACATCGTCGACATCGGCGGGGTCAAGGCGGGCCCCGGTGCGGACGTCGATGTCGAGGAAGAGATCCGACGGGTGGTCCCGTTCGTCGAGCGGATCCGCGAACTGCATCCCGGCCTGGTGATCAGCGTCGACACCTGGCGCCACGAGGTGGGCAGGCGGGCGGCGGAGGCCGGCGCGGACCTGATCAACGACACCTGGGCGGGAGCCGATCCGAAACTGGCCGAGGTCGCCGCGGAGTTCGGCACCGGCTACGTCTGCTCGCACACCGGGAACGCCGTCCCGCGTACTCGCCCGTTCCGGGTGCGCTACCCGGACATCGTCGCGGACGTCGTCGAGGAGACGACGGCCCACGCCGAAGCCGTCGTGGCGCTCGGTGTCCCGCGCGAAGGGGTGCTGATCGACCCGACGCACGACTTCGGCAAGAACACGTGGCACAGCCTGGCGCTCCTGCGGCACGCGCGGGAGCTGGCGGACACCGGCTGGCCCGTGCTGATGGCACTGTCCAATAAGGACTTCGTCGGCGAGACGCTCGGCGTGGAGCTCGCGGAGCGGGTCGACGGCACCCTCGCCGCGACGGCCTGGGCGGCGGCCGAGGGGGCGAAGGTGTTCCGGGTGCACGAGGTGCGGCGCACCCGGCAGGTACTGGAGATGGTCGCGTCGATCCAGGGGGTACGCCCGCCCGCGCGCGCGATCCGCGGACTCGCCTAGCGCAGTCGGTCGTCAGCGCGATTCGGTCTGGAGCCGTGGCCCGGGTACCTGCGATCGGGCATTTCGCGTGACTGCGGGGACGACACGCGTGATCGGATGGACGACACGCGTGTCCAGGTGGACGACTCGCGGCGGCCCCGGCCGAGCGCGCGTGTCGTCCATCCAGTCACGCGTGTCGTCCATCTGATCACCAGTGCCGTCCCCGCAGACACGCACCGCGGGCACACCGGACCGCGGCAGGTGCTTAGCCGTCCGTCGGGATGACGGCCGAAACCGTGGTGCCCGAGCCGGGTTCGCTCGCGACGGTCAGTTCGCCGCCGAGCGCGCGGACCCGGTCACGGAGACCGTGCAGCCCGGAACCGCCGCCGATGTCGGCCGTGCCGATGCCGTCGTCGTGGACGTCCACCCGCAGCCCGTCCTCCTCGACGCGGATGCGCACCCGGACCTGCTCGGCCCGCGCGTGTTTCAAGGCGTTGGTGACCGCTTCGGAGACGACGAAGTACGCCGTCGCCTCGACCGCGCCGCTGAGCCGGGGCACGTCCGCCCCATCGAGGCCGACGGCGATCGGGACCCGGTCCAGCAGCGACCGGACCGCGGGGATCAGCCCGGCTTCGGTGAGGATCGGCGGCCGGAGCCCGCGCGCGAGTTCGCGCAGTTCGGTGACGGTGGCCTGCAGTTCGTCGACCGTGCTCCTCAGCAGGGTCGCCACGGCGGGGGTGAGGTCGTCCCCGAGCCGTCGTTCCGCCATCCGCAGCAGCAGCACGACACTGACCAGGCGTTGCTGCGCCCCGTCGTGCAGGTCGCGCTCGACCCGCCGCCGCTCGTCGTCGGCGGCGGCCACGATCCGGGCGCGGGAGGCCTGGACCTCGACGAGCCGCTCCTCCAGTTCCGCGGCCAGCCGCTGGTTGTCCAGTACCAGCCCGGCCGCGGCGTTGAGTGCGTCGATCGACCGGCTGTCCTTCCACACCTCGTCGTCCTGCACGAGCGCGGCCAGCCCGGAGCCGTCGCGTTCCAGCAGGAGCCGGATCATCTCCGCGTTGCCGACCCGCGCCCGCAGCACCCCGATCAGGAACGTCAACGGCCACAGGCAGAACGAGATCCGGTACACGTCCAGCAGCGGTTCGGAGAGCGGGTGCCCGGAGCCGAGCGCGCTGCCGACCGTGGTGCTTACCGCGCCGACCACGGCGATCGCGAGGACGGGGGAGAGCAGCCGCCGCTGCGGAAGCCGCCCGGTGAGCCAGCGGTAGAGCAGTACCACCACGACCCCGCCGCCGATCAGCGCGCCGACCAGCTCCAGCAGCCGTTTGACCAGCTGTTCGGCCTCCGGCGAAGCGACGACCGCGGCGAGGTTCCGCGGATCGTCGTTGACCAGCAGACCGAGGACGGCCGAGGAGAAGACCACGGCGTACGCGGAGAACGCGAGCACCCGCTCCCCGCGGGACCGGAGTTTCCCGTGGGGGAAGGCGAGCACGAGATGCGCGATCACCGGGCTGGACGCGGCCGCCAGCGCCAGGCCGGCGGTGTGCGTGAGCGGCTCGTCGGCGAACTGGAGGTCCTCTGTGAACAACGCGAGCCCGACCAGGGCGATGAGCAGGCCGATGGGGTTCGAGGCGCGGCGTACGTGCGCGACGGCGCCGGCGAGGAGGAAGAGGAACCCCGTCGTGGACGACAGGGTGGTGTCGAGCACGGTGTGCCCGCCGTCGGCGATCTTGAGGGTCGTCGCGACGACGCCCATGCCGATCCCGGCGGTCAGCACGCCCGCCATCGCGACGGTCCGAGGGTGCGTCACCACTAAGCGTGATTCGTCCGTTCGGCCCGGACCGTTACACCGGTCCTGACATGTGGAACAACTGTTCCGCCAGGTGTCAAGCTTTCTCAGCATCTTTCCCGTCATGCGGATGGCGATGCAGGCACGTGGGTGAACATGCGACTCTCGCGCCATCACCCGAGCCGAGTCGTACCCTCCGAAAGGCGACCTTCCGTGAGCACCCACCACAGAACCCGTCTGCTGGCCGCGGCCTTCGCCGCCTTGACCTTGGCCGGCGGGATCGCGGGGTGTTCACGTGCGGACAGCGGCAAGGCCCCGGCGGAGCAGAAGAGCCAGGGCGCCGCGGCCGAGGTGCGTGTCGGCTACTTCCCCAACGTGACGCACGCGCCCGCGCTGATCGGCGCCAAAAACGGCTTCTTCGCCAAGGAAATCGGTTCGACGAAGCTCACTACGCAGACGTTCAACGCCGGACCCGAAGAGGTCAACGCGCTGCTCGGCAACTCGCTCGACATCGCCTTCATCGGTTCCGGGCCCGCGATCAACGCCTTCACCAAGTCCAAGGGCGCGATCCAGCTGGTCTCCGGCGCGGTCACCGGCGGAGCGCAGCTGGTGGTGAAGCCCGAGATCACCGCTCCCGAGCAGCTCACCGGCAAGAACATCGCGACACCGTCGCTGGCGAACACCCAGGACGTCGCGCTCAAGAAGTTCATCGCCGAGAAGAAGCTGCCCGACGTCAAGATCACCAACCTCGAGAACCCGAAGACCTTCGACGCCTTCAAGAAGGGTGAACTCGACGGCGGCTGGCTGCCCGAACCGTGGTCCTCGCGCCTCGTGCTGGACGCGGGCGCGAAGGTACTGCTGGACGAGAAGAACCTCTGGCCGGAGGGCAAGTTCCCGACCACGGTCGTGATCGTCCGCAGCGAGTTCCTGCAGCAGCACCCGGAGACCGTCACCGCCATCCTCAAGGGTGAACTCGCCGCGATCGAGTGGGCGAAGACCAACCCCGCCGAGGCGAAGAAGGTGGTCAACGGAGAACTCAAGGCGCTCGCGGGCAGCACACTGAGCGAGGCCGTTCTCGACCGCGCGTTCTCCGGTATCGAACTCGGCATCGATCCGGTGGCGTCGACCTTCACCCAGCTCGCGCAGGACTCGGTGACCGCGGGCGTGGTGAAGTCCGCGGTGGATCTCAAGGGGTTCGCCGATTTCGGCCCGCTCAACGCCGTGCTCGCCGAGCAGGGCAAGCCCGGCGTGAACGCGCCCGGACTGACGAAGTGACCGGAGGGGATCAGCGATGACGACCACCTTGGAGCCCGGCTTGTCCACCGATGTCGCCGTGCGGCTCGACGGGGTGCGGAAGGCGTTCGGGCCGACCGGCCGCGCCGTCGTGGCCCTCGACGGGATGGACCTGACGGTCGCGCCCGGCGAGTTCGTCTGTCTCCTCGGCGCCTCCGGTTGTGGCAAGAGCACCCTGCTGAACCTGGTCGCCGGTCTCGACCGGCCGACGTCGGGCTCGATCACGCTTGAGACCTCCCGGCCAGCGGTCATGTTCCAGGAGGCCGCGCTGATGCCGTGGCTGACCGCGGCCCGCAACGTGGAACTGCCGCTGCGGCTCGCCGGTTTCGGCCGGGCCGAGCGCCGCGAGAAGGCGGCCGAACTGCTCGAACTCGTCCGCCTCGGCGGCGCGGGCGACAAACGGCCGCACGAGCTGTCCGGCGGGATGCGGCAGCGTGTCGCGCTCGCCAGGGCGCTGGCCGCGACCCTGCGTGTCGGCGGCGACCCGGAGCAGTCGCTGCTGCTGATGGACGAGCCGTTCGCCGCGCTCGACGCCATCACCCGCGACGTCCTGCAGGGTGAGCTGCTGCGCGTCTACCGCAGCACCGGCACCTCGGTGCTGTTCGTGACCCACGACGTCCGCGAGGCCGTCCGGCTGGGCCAGCGGGTCGTGCTGCTCTCGTCGCGGCCGGGCCGGGTCGTGCGGGAATGGCGCGACGTCCAGGCCTCCGACGCCGAAGAGCTCACCCTGGAGATCACCGGTCACCTCCGGGAGGTGATCAGTACCCATGCCGCGGCTTGACCGCCCCGAAACCGCGGTGGTGGACGCCGACGAGGCCGTCGGCGCGGGGCTCGACTCGCTCGACACCCCGGCCGGGGAACGCCGGGAAAGCCGGGGCAAGCGGTTCCTGCGCGGTTTCGTGCCGCCGGTGGTCTTCCTGGCGTTGCTGATCGCCCTGTGGCAGGCACTGTGGGCCGCCGCGTTCTGGCCGGAGGCGATGCTGCCCGCGCCGCTCGCGGTATGGGACGAACTCGTCGGCATCACCGTCGACGGCGAGATCCTCGAATTCGTCTGGACGTCGGTGCACCGGGCGGCGCTGGGCTTCCTGATCGGCGTGGTCATCGGGACCCCGCTCGGCCTGCTGGTGGCGAAGGTCCGCATCGTGCGCGCCGCGGTCGGGCCGTTCCTGACCGGGCTGCAAAGCCTTCCGTCGGTGGCGTGGGTGCCGGCCGCGATCCTGTGGTTCGGGCTGAACGACGCCTCGATCTACTTCGTGGTGTTGCTGGGTTCGGTGCCTTCGATCGCGAACGGTCTCGTCTCGGGCATCGACCAGATCCCGCCGATCCTGCCGCGTGTCGGACAGGTCATGGGGGCGAACCGGCTCTCGTCGGCCCGGCACATCCTGCTGCCGGCCGCGTTGCCCGGTTTCCTGGCGGGGCTCAAACAGGGCTGGGCGTTTTCGTGGCGTTCGCTGATGGCCGCCGAGCTGATCGCGCTGTCCCCGGCCCTGGGCAAAGGGCTCGGCGCGTACCTCAACGAGGGCTCGTCGTTCAACAGCATGGAGGCCGTGATCTCGGCGATCTTCCTGATCCTGCTGGTCGGCGTCGGCATCGAGCTGCTGGTGTTCCGTCCGCTGGAACGTTCGGTCCTGCGGGCGCGGGGGCTGACGGCTTCGCTTTAGGTGCCGTCCGGCCAGAGTGCTCGCGAGACCCGGTTCACCTTCCGCGGGTGGCTAACCTACGAGACCGTAAGTTACGGTGTCGTAGGTAGCGTTTTCCGTACCCTGGAAGGACGAAACGCATGACGGTCCCCGAAACCACCCGGCTGATGCTCGAGCTCGAAGGGACGGTCGAGGAGAACCTCAACCGGCATCTCTCGGTCGCCAAGGAATGGATGCCGCACGAGTACGTGCCGTGGGACGAGGGCCGGAACTTCGCCGATCTCGGCGGTGAAGCGTGGGATCCCGAGCAGTCGCGGGTGTCGCCGATCGCGCGGACGTCCCTGGAGGTCAACCTCCTCACCGAGGACAACCTGCCGAGCTACCACCGCGAGATCGAGCGCGCCTTCGGCCGCGACGGCGCGTGGGGCACGTGGGTGCACCGCTGGACCGCCGAAGAGGGCCGCCACGGCATCTGCATCCGCGACTACCTGCTGGTGACGCGCGCGGTCGATCCGGTCGAGCTGGAGCGCTCGCGCATGCAGACCATGGAGGCCGGTTACGACAGTGGCGACAAGGCGCTGCTGAACGTCTTCGCGTACGTGTCGTTCCAGGAGCTGGCGACGCGGATCTCGCACCGCAACACCGGGAAGTACACGCAGGATCCGCTGTGCGAGAAGCTGCTCGCGCGGGTCGCGATGGACGAGAACCTGCACATGCTCTTCTACCGGAACCTGGTGCAGGCGTCGCTGGAGCTTTCACCCGACGCGATGATGCGCGCCATCACCGACGAGGTCGTCCAGTTCCAGATGCCGGGCGCGGTGATCCCGAGCTTCGTGCGGAAGGCCGCGCTGATCGCGAAGGCGGGCATCTACGACCTGCGGATCCATCACGACGAGGTGATCTGGCCGTTGCTGCGCCAGTGGAAGATCTTCGAGCTCGAAGGGCTCGGCGAGGTGGGGGAGAAGGCGCGGGACGAACTCGATCAGTTCCTGAAGGCCCTCGACACCCAGGCGTCGCGCTTCGAAGAGCGTCGTGCGGCTGCCGAAGCCCGTTCCGCCGCCCGTCACGCGTGATCAGACAGCGATCGAGTGTGACTGGCCGGACGTCACGCGTGATCAGACGGACGACACGCGTGTCGTCCGTCTGATCACAGGTGTCGTCTGTCTGATCACGGGTCAGCGCGAGCGGCGCGAGCCGGCCCGGGTCCCCGAGGAGAACGCGGCGGCACCGCCACGGCGGGCCGGAGCGCCGCCGGACTGGTTCCGCGAGGACTGGGACTTGGCGGCACCGGAACCCCGGCGCGGCTGCGATTCGGCGGAAGCGCGACGACCTTGGCCGCCCTTGGGCGCGCCTTCGCGACGTCCGGTGGACTCGGCCGCACCACGGCGGCCCTGGCCCGCGGAAGCGCCGCGACGGTCGCCCTCGGTGCGAGGCTGACGCGAACGACCGTCCGAGGAGCTGCCGCGACGTCCGCCGGAAGCACCCCGGCCACCGGCCGAGGGACCACGGCCACGACCGCCACGGGCACCGCGGCCGCCGCTTCCGCGACCGGCGGGACGCTCTTCGTCGTCGCCCTTGGCCGGGATGGCCTCGCCGGACGCGGTGACCTTCTTCGGCCGCGTGTCCACGATCGGCCGCCGCGGCGACGCGGTGAACGAACGCTCACCTGGCGCCAGCTCCGACAGCAGCGGGTGGCCGGGGCCGAGCTGCGTCGTGGTCGGCTTGATACCCGCCTTGCGGGTGAGGTCGCGGACGTCGCCGACCTGCGCGTCGGTCATCAGCGTGACGACGGTGCCGGACGCCCCGGCCCGCGCCGTCCGGCCGGACCGGTGCAGGTACGCCTTGTGCTCGACCGGCGGGTCGGCGTGGATGACCAGCGTGACGTCGTCGACGTGGATACCGCGCGCGGCGATGTCGGTCGCGACCAGCGTCTTCGCCGCGCCGGACGCGAACGCCTCCAGGTTGCGGGTCCGCGCCGTCTGGCCGAGGTTGCCGTGCAGTTCGACCGCCGGCACGCCGGAGGCCATGAGCTTGCGCGTCAGCTGCTTGGCGCGGTGCTTCGTGCGGGTGAACACCAGCGTGCGGCCCGGGGCGGCGGTGAGGTCGATCAGCACCGGCAGCCGGTGGGTCTCCTCCAGGTGCAGCACGTGGTGCTTCATGGTCGAGACCGGCGACTGGGCCGAGTCGACGCTGTGCGTCACCGGGTCGTGCATGAAGCGCTTGACCAGCACGTCGACGCCCGCGTCGAGGGTCGCGGAGAACAGCAGCCGCTGCCCGCGCTCCGGGGTCTCGGCCATGATGCGCCGGACGTCGGGCAGGAAGCCGAGGTCGGCCATGTGGTCGGCCTCGTCCAGCACGGTGATCTCGACGTGGTCGAGTTTCGCCTCGCCCGAGCGCATGTGGTCGGCGAGCCTGCCGGGGCAGGCGACGACGATGTCGACGCCGTCACGCAGGCGGGTGATCTGCGGGTTCGGGCTGACCCCGCCGAAGATGGTGGTGACCTTGAGGCCGAGCGGTTTGGCCAGCGGCAGGAACGACGCCTCGATCTGGGTCGCCAGCTCGCGGGTCGGCGCCAGTACCAGCGCGCGCGGGCGGCCGGGGCGGCGGCGGGTCGGGCCGTCGGCCAGCCGGGCGAGGACGGGCAGCACGAAGCCGTACGTCTTGCCGGAGCCGGTGCGGCCGCGGCCGAGGACGTCCCGGCCGGCCAGCGAATGCGGCAGCGTGGCGGCCTGGATCGGGAACGGGCTGGTGACGCCCTGTTCGGCGAGCGCGTCGACGATCGTCTTGGGCAGGCCGAGTTCGGTGAAAGTAGGTGTGCTCATAAGCGTGTGGGCGCGGGGCGCCCTGGTGTCTCCGTAAGGATAGAAAGGGTTGTCCTGCCCGGCGCAGACCTCGGGGGGCCGCGGCGCGTGGTCTTCGACAACGAAACGCGGCCCGAGGCAGAACTGAGCGGACCGCGTCGTCCAGTGTACTGGGTCGTGATCTCCCGGGCTACGTGATATCGCCCGCACCGGCCCGGTGATGTTCGTCGGTTCGGACGAGCCGGACGCGTCGTCGCGGTGAAACGCTGGCCTGACCGGACGAAAGGGGACACGGGTGTCGAAGGTTCAGGAACTGCAAGGGGCGCTCGACGAGGAGGCGCGTCGCGCGAGCGTCCCCGGAGCCGTGGTGGGGCTGACGCATCGGGGCGAGGAGTCGGTGTTCGCCACCGGAGTGTCCAGTGTGGACACCGGGCTCCCGGTCGATCCCGGCACGTTGTTCATGATCGGCTCCACCAGCAAGACATTCGCCGCGGCCGCCGTGCTGGCACTGGTCGAAGACGGCGTGCTGGACCTGGACAGGCCCGTCGTCGAGCACCTCCCCGAGCTTCCGCTGGCGGATCCGGTGGCGCGGAAGACGGTGACCCTGCGCCATCTGCTCACGCATTCGGCCGGGTTCCTCGGCGACGTGGACTTCACCACCGGCTGGGGCGACGACGCGCTGGCCCTCGCGATCGCGAAGTTCGGCGACCTCCCGCAGAACTTCGCGCCCGGTGAGGTGTTCTCCTACTGCAACGCCGGGTTCCAGCTGGCCGGGCGGGTCGTCGAGGTGGCGACCGGCAAGACCTTCGAGGACGTCGTCCGCACCCGGCTGCTCGAACCGCTCGGCATGACCGAGTCGTATTACCTGCCGTGGGAGGTGCTCACCCGCCGTCACGCCGTCGGTCACCTACTGCGGGACGGCGGACCCGCGGTCGAGCACACCGTGGGCCTGACCCGCGCGGACAGCGCGAGCGGCGGACTGTGGTCCACGGCGGGCGACCAGCTGAAGTGGGCGCGGTTCTTCCTGACCGGCGAGGCCGAGGGCGAGGCGCCGCTTGGCGAGGCCACCCGCGATCTCATGCGCGCGCCGCAGCGCAAGGCCGCGTTGCGGTTCGAGGAGGTCGGGCTGAGCTGGCTGCACACGACCCACGGCGCGGCCCGGCTGGTCCGGCACGGCGGCAACGTGAGCAACCTGCAGCTCTCGGAGTTCGTGACCTTGCCGGAGGAGGATTTCGCCGTCACGGTGCTGACCAACAGCGCGGGCGGGTCCGCGCTGGGCGCCAAGATCGTCGACTGGTGCCTGGAGCACGTGGCCGGCCTGCCGCCGCTCGCGACCCCGCCGCCGGTGCCGCAGCCGGATATCGCCGAGTACCTGGGCCGCTACCAGACCGGTGACCTGGCGTTCGTGATCAGCGACCGGGACGGTGCCCTCTGGGCCCAGCTGGTCGCCGAAATCGAGGACTTCCCGTCGCCTCCGCCGTTCGAGGCCGTTTTCGTCGGCGGAGACGCGATCGCCCCGGCCGCGGACACCCGCAAGCCCACCGCGCGGTTCCTGCGCGACGAGCGTGGACGGGTGACTTCGGTCGAGTTCGGTGGCCGGACGGCGAAGCGAGGCGCTACGGTTACCGGGTAGTAACTTCGGCTGACCAGGAGTGACCATGAGCGAAAAGGCGACCGCGTTGTTGCTGAACCCGGGTGGGTACGACCCCCAGCAGTTCGACCCGGAGACGCGTCGCCTGTTGCGTGCCACCATCGAGTGGTTCGAACAGCGTGGCAAGCGCAAGCTCGTCGAGGACTACCACGACCGGACGTTCTACGCGGACTTCATCGAGTTCGCGGGCAAGGAAGGCGTGTTCTCGACCTTCCTCACACCTGGCGCCAACGCCGAGGGGAACCCCGACAAGCGCTGGGACACCGCGCGGGTCGCGGCCCTGTCGGAGATCCTCGGCTTCTACGGCTTGAACTACTGGTACCCGTGGCAGGTCACCATCCTCGGCCTGGGCCCGGTGTGGCAGAGCGCGAACGAGGCCGCCCGCAAACGCGCGGCGGACTCGCTCGCGGCCGGCGGCGTCGCCGCGTTCGGACTGTCCGAAAAGGAGCACGGGGCCGACATCTACTCGTCGGACCTCGTGCTCACCCCGGACGGCGCGGGCGGCTACCGCGCGAACGGGTCGAAGTACTACATCGGCAACGGGAACTGCGCGCGGACCGTATCGGTGTTCGGCCGTATCGACGGTGTCGAGGGCCCGGACCAGTACGTGTTCTTCTACGCGGACTCGGAACACCCGAACTACCGCGTGGTGAAGAACGTCGTGCCGTCGCAGATGTACGTCGCCGAGTTCGAGCTCGACGACTACCCGGTGTCCGAAGAGGACATTCTGCACGTCGGCGGCGAGGCGTTCTCCGCGGCGCTGAACACGGTCAACATCGGCAAGTTCAACCTGTGCTTCGGCGGCATCGGGATGTCAACGCACTCGCTGTACGAGGCGATCACGCACGCGCACAACCGGGTGCTCTACGGCAAGAAGGTCACCGATTTCCCGCACGTGCGCCGGGAATTCGTCGAGGCGTACGCGCGGCTCGTCGCGATGAAGCTGTTCTCCGACCGCGCCGTGGACTACTTCCGCAGCGCGAACGCGGACGACCGCCGGTACCTGCTGTTCAACCCGATCACCAAGATGAAGGTGACCACCGAGGCGCAGAAGGTCATCGGACTGGTCGCGGATGTGGTGGCCGCCAAGGGTTTCGAGGCCGACACCTACCTCGCGATGGCCAAGAACGACATCGACGGCCTGCCGAAACTGGAGGGCACGGTGGCGGTGAACCTCGCGCTGATCGCGAAGTTCGTGCCCGCGTACCTGTTCGCGCCGCAGGCCTACGAGCCGGTGCCGACCCGCTCCGACGCGGCCGACGACGAGTTCCTGTTCCGCCAGGGCCCCGCGCGCGGGCTGTCGAAGGTGCGCTTCCACGACTGGCGCGAGGCCTACGCCAAGGCGTCCGCGATCCCGAACGTCGCGCGGTTCACCGAACAGGCCGAGGCGCTGGTGAAGCTGTTCACCGACGCGGCCCCGGACGAGGCGCAGCAGCAGGACCTCGACTTCGGTCTCGCGCTGACCGAGCTGTTCACGCTGGTCGTCTACGGGCAGCTGGTGCTGGAACAGGCGGAGATCACCGGGATCGAGACCGAGGTCGTCGACCAGATCTTCGCCGTGCTGGTGCAGGACTTCAGCGTCGCCGCGATCGATCTGCACGGGAAGTCGTCCTCGACCGACGCGCAGCAGGCGCTGGCGCTCGCTTCGATCCGGAAGCCGGTCGTCGACGCGGACCGCTTCGACCACGTGTGGTCGCTGGTGCGTGACCTCTCCGGTGCCTACGCGATGAATCCCTGACCCAAGTACATGAAGGCCCCCATCCTTGCGCCTAGGTACAGGATGGGGGCCTTCATGTACTTCTGAAGACCTACTTGCCGAAGCCGGCCTTCCGGAGCGCGTCCGCCATGGCGCCGCCGCCACCGGAGTTCCCGCCGCGGTCCCGGCCGCCGCCACGGCCGCCCTGGCCGCCGCGCTGACCGCCTTGACGCTGACCGCCGCCCTGGCCGCGG
This sequence comes from Amycolatopsis sp. NPDC049868, assembly GCF_044461365.1. Classification (NCBI taxonomy): domain Bacteria; kingdom Bacillati; phylum Actinomycetota; class Actinomycetes; order Pseudonocardiales; family Pseudonocardiaceae; genus Amycolatopsis; species Amycolatopsis sp. NPDC049868. The sequence goes on from NZ_JBITKV010000005.1 coordinate 415,539, forward strand.
TCACGACCGCCACCGCCCTGCTCGCGAGCAGGCTTGCCGGGCTCGTCGTCCAGCCGCAGGGTCAGCGAGATCCGCTTGCGCGGCACGTCGACCTCCAGCACCTTCACCTTGACGATGTCGCCCGGCTTCACGACCTCACGCGGGTCCTTGACGAAGTTCTTCGACAGCGCCGAGACGTGCGCGAGGCCGTCCTGGTGCACGCCGACGTCGATGAACGCGCCGAACGCGGCCACGTTCGTCACGACACCTTCCAGCCGCATACCCGGCTTGAGGTCGCCGATCTTCTCGACGCCGTCGGCGAAGGTCGCGGTCTTGAACGCGGGTCGCGGGTCGCGGCCCGGCTTGTCGAGTTCGGCGAGGATGTCGGTCACGGTCGGGAGACCGAAGGTGTCGTCGACGAACTCCGTCGGCTTCAGCGCCTGCAGGGTCCGCGTGTTGCCGATCAGCGAGCGGATGTCGGTGCCGGTCGAGCTCAGGATGCGCCGCACCACCGGATAGGCCTCAGGGTGCACCGAGGACGAGTCGAGCGGGTCGTCGCCGTCCGGGATCCGGAGGAAGCCCGCGCACTGCTCGAACGCCTTCGGGCCGAGCCGCGCGACCTCCTTGAGCCCGCTCCGGGTCTTGAACGGCCCGTTCTCGTCGCGGTGCGCGACGATGTTCTCCGCCAGCGTCGTCGTGATACCCGAAACGCGGGTCAGCAGCGGCGCCGACGCGGTGTTGACGTCCACGCCGACGGCGTTCACACAGTCTTCGACCACCGCGTCGAGCGAACGCGACAGCGAGATCTCCGACAGGTCGTGCTGGTACTGCCCGACACCGATCGACTTCGGGTCGATCTTCACCAGTTCCGCCAGCGGGTCCTGCAGGCGCCGCGCGATCGAGACCGCGCCACGCAGCGAGACGTCCATGCCCGGCAGTTCCTGCGAAGCGAACGCCGACGCCGAGTAGACCGACGCGCCGGCCTCCGAGACGACGGCCTTCGTCAGCTTCAGTTCCGGGTGCTTCTTGATCAGCTCGCCCGCCAGCTTGTCGGTCTCGCGGGACGCGGTGCCGTTGCCGATCGAGATCAGGTCCACCTTGTGCCGGGCGCAGAGCGCGGCGAGTTCGGCGATGGACTGGTCCCATTTGTTCGCGGGCTGGTGCGGGTAGATCACGTGGGTGCCGACGACCTTGCCGGTCGCGTCGACGACGGCGACCTTGACGCCGGTGCGGAAGCCCGGGTCGAGGCCCATGGTGGCGCGGGTGCCTGCCGGTGCGGCGAGCAGCAGGTCGCGCAGGTTCGCGGCGAACACGCGGACGGCGTCGTCCTCGGCCGACTGGCGCAGCCGCATCCGCAGGTCGATCCCCAGGTGCAGCAGGATCTTCGTGCGCCACGCCCAGCGGACGGTGTCGCCGAGCCACTTGTCGGCCGGGCGGCCTTCGTTGGCGATGCCGAACTTGTGCGCGATCCGGTTTTCGTATTCGGTCGGCCCGGTCTTCGGTTCGTCGGAGGGCTCCTCCGACTCCATCGACAGGTCGAGGATCTCCTCCTTCTCGCCGCGGAACATCGCGAGGATCCGGTGCGAGGGGAGCTTGGTGTAGGGCTCGGAGAACTCGAAGTAGTCGGAGAACTTCGCGCCCTCTTCGGCCTTGCCGTCGCGGACCTTCGAGGCCAGGCGGCCTTCCGTCCACATCTTCTCGCGCAGCTCGCCGATCAGGTCGGCGTCCTCGGCGAAGCGCTCGACGAGGATCGCGCGGGCGCCGTCCAGCGCGGCCTGTGCGTCCGCGACGCCCTTGTCGGCGTCGACGAACACCGCGGCGGCGGCCTGCGGGTCGGTGTTCGGATCGCTCAGCAGCCCGTCGGCGAGCGGCTCCAGACCGGCCTCGCGGGCGATCATCGCCTTCGTCCGCCGCTTGGGCTTGTACGGCAGGTAGATGTCTTCGAGGCGGGACTTGGTGTCGGCCGCCATGATCGACGCTTCGAGCGCCTCGTCCAGCTTGCCCTGGCTGCGGATCGACTCCAGCACCGCGACCTTGCGCTCGCCGAGTTCCCGCAGGTAGCGGAGGCGTTCTTCGAGGGTGCGGAGCTGGGTGTCGTCCAGCATCCCGGTGACCTCTTTGCGGTACCGGGCGATGAACGGCACGGTCGATCCGCCGTCCAGCAGGTCGACGGCCGCCTTGACCTGCCCTTCGCGCACGCCGAGTTCTTCGGCGATCTTCTGCTCGACTGTCTGCAGGCCCTGCACGCTCACTCCCACGCTCCTGAAATCCGCCCTCGGGTGCTCTCGGACCTTGCATTCTGCCGCTCGCACCGAGCCGACTTTCGTATGGCCTCCCCTAACCGAACCCTTGACAGTTGTATTGGTCTGTACCATTTTGATGTGGCCGACATCACCCGTTCGTGGAGGCCAGTCGTGAAAGTGAAGCCGAAACACGCGTTCCTCGCCCTGCTGTCGTCACTGGCCGTGTGCCTGGGGGTGACTTTCGCGGTCTCGGGTAACGCCTCGGCCGCCAACATCCTGACCAATCCGGGCTTCGAACTCGGGACCACGAGCGGCTGGACCTGCACCGGCACGAACGCGGTCGTCACCACGCCGGTCCATTCGGGCAGCCGCGCGCTCAGCGCCACCCCGGCCGGGCAGGACAACGCCCGGTGCTCGCAGAGCGTGCCGGTCAAGGCCAACACCGCGTACACGCTTTCGGCGTGGGTGCAGGGCAGCTACACCTACCTCGGTGTCACCGGCACCGGGACGGGTGACAAGAACACCTGGACCCCGGGCGGCGGCAGCTGGTCGCAGCTCTCGCTGAGCTTCACCACCGGTGCGTCCACCACCAGCGTCGAGATCTACCTGCACGGCTGGTACGGCCAGCCCGCGTACTTCGCCGACGACGTCAACCTCGACGGCCCCGGCGGCTCGCCCACCACGACGCCGACCACGCCGACGACTTCGAACCCGCCGACGACCACCACCAGCGACCCGCCGACGACCACGACGAGCACCCCGCCGACCGGGAACCTGCCGAAGCACGTGATCACCGGCTACTGGCAGAACTTCTACAACGGCGCGAAGGCGCTCAAGCTCGCCGACGTCCCGACGAAGTACAACATCATCGCGGTGTCCTTCGCCGACGCGACGGCCACGCCGGGCGCGGTCAGCTTCACTCTCGATTCCGGTCTGTCGAGCCAGCTCGGCGGCTACACCGACGCGCAGTTCAAGGCCGACATCAAGACGGCGCAGGCACGCGGGCAGAAGGTCATCCTGTCCGTCGGCGGTGAGAAGGGCACGATCCGCGTCGACTCGTCGGCCGCGGCGACGAACTTCTCCAACAGCATGAAGTCGCTCATCGCGACCTACGGCTTCGACGGCGTCGACATCGACCTCGAGAACGGCGTCAACGCGACGTACATGGCGCAGGCACTGCGCAGCATCCACGCCGCGGGCGGCACGGTCATCACCATGGCGCCGCAGACGATCGACATGCAGAGCCCGGCGGCGGAGTACTTCAAGCTGGCGCTGAACGTCAAGGACATCCTGACCATCGTCAACATGCAGTACTACAACAGCGGCACGATGCTCGGCTGCGACCAGAAGGTCTACTCGCAGGGCACGGTCGACTTCCTCACCGCGCTGGCGTGCATTCAGCTGCAGAGCGGGCTGCGGGCCGACCAGGTCGGTCTCGGCCTGCCCGCCTCCGGTTCCGCCGCGGGCGGCGGCTACCAGGCGCCCGGCAACACGGTCAGCGCGCTGAACTGCCTGGCGAAGGGCACCAACTGCGGCTCCTTCAAACCCTCGGCGACGTACCCGACGATCCGGGGCGCGATGACCTGGTCGATCAACTGGGACGCCTCGCAGGGCTACGCGTGGTCGAACACGGTGAGCGCGGGCCTGGCCGGCCTCCCGTGATGATCCGCCAGACCGGGGCGGGGCACCGTCGTCGCGCGGGCGACGGTGCTCCGCCCTTTCCACTTCATCGCGGTCCCGCCGTCCGGTAGTCGCCGAGGTCGAGGGTTTTCGTCCGCCGGTCGTATTCGGTGACCAGACCGGGCCAGTTCGTGCTCACCCTGCCGTTCTCCTGGCGGTACCAGCTGGCGCAGCTCGTCCAGACACTGCGGCCGAGCCGTCGCTGGATCTCCTCGTCGTACCGCTGCTCGACCTCCGGGACGACGTCCATATAGGACACTCCGGGTTTGGCGAGGTGTTCGACGGCCTGGCGGATGTAGCGGGCCTGCCGTTCGATCATGTAGATGATGGAGCCCGCGCCGAGGTTCGTGTTGGGGCCGTAGACGCAGAACAGGTTCGGGAAACCCGGCACGGTCATGCCGAGGTACGCCCGTGCGCCGCCCTTCCACGCGTCCGACAACGCTTTTCCGCCGAGGCCTTCCACCTTCAGCTCGCCGAGGAAGTCGGTCGCCGCGAAGCCGGTCCCGTAGACGATGACGTCGGCCTCGTGTTCGGCACCGTCCTCGGTGCGCACACCGGACGGGGTGATCGCGCTGATGCGCCGTGTCTCCACGGCGACGTTGTGCCGAGCCAGCGCGGGCAGGTACTCGTTGGTGAACAGGATCCGTTTGCAGCCGAGCGGGTAGTCCGGGGTGAGCTTCTCGCGCAGCGCCGGGTCCTTGATGTGTCGGCGGCGCAGCTGGGCCGTCCGCAGCTCGAAGACCTTGGCCAGCAACGGATGTTTTGTCATCGCGTAGGTCGCGTACTCGGCGAGCAGGAAGATCCGCAGCCTGCCGAGCAGCTGTGTGGCCGGCAGATGCCGGAACAGCCGCTGCTGCCAGCGCCGGTAGCGGGTGTCCCGTTTCGCCATGATGTAGGGCGCGGTGCGCTGGAACACCGTCAGCGCGCTCGCCTGGCGCTGGAGTTCGGGCACGAACTGGATCGCGCTCGCGCCGGTGCCGATCACCGCGACCTTCTTGCCGCGGAGGTCGACGTCGTGATCCCAGCGCGCGGAGTGGAAGCTGGCGCCTTCGAAGGTCTCCTGGCCGGGGATGTCCGGCTGGACCGGCCGCGAAAGCTGGCCGACGGCGGGGACGAACACCTTCGCTTCGTACGTCTCGCCGCCCGCGGTCTCCACCCGCCAGAGCCCGCGTTCCTCGTCGAAGGACGCGGAAGTGACGCGGACGCCGAACCGGATGTGCGGTTCGAGCCCGTAGCGGCGTACCACGCGTTTGAGGTACTCATGGATGTCAGGTTGCAGCGAGAACCGCTTCGGCCAGTCGGGATTGGGCTCGTACGAGAACGAGTACAGCGGCGACGGGATGTCGCAGCCCGCGCCGGGATACGTGTTCTCCCGCCAGACGCCGCCGGGTTCGCCGGCGCTCTCCAGGATGGTGAAGTCGTCGAACCCGGCGCGTTTGAGCTCGATCGCCGTCCCGACCCCGCCGAAGCCCGTCCCCACGATCAGCACGCTCGTATCGCCCATACCGATCGAAGTTACCCAGCGGTCACCGCCGGTGGAAGTACACGAGCGGCCACTCAATCGAGATTTTCGGCCACGCGCCTCCGCATTCAGAGGACGAAATGCACGGAGGGGTTCTCCGCGTTCGGATGGGCCCAGGCGAGCAGGCGGTGCGCGGAACTCTCCAGGGTGTCCAGATCGCGCTTCGGGACGCGCTCGAACGGCGTGATCACCACCGAAACCGCCTTCTTCACCGTCTTGATCTCCCAGAAGCCCTTGACCAGGCCGCCGACCAGGATGGTGCCCTTGACCAGGCCGTTCTGCGTGATGACGACCTTGCGGTACTCGTCGCTGATCACCCGCGTGCGGTCGGCGTAGGACAGGACGGTCTGGTCGAACGGTCCCAGCAGCCGGGCGGGCGCGGGGGTGTCCGGATCGGGACGAGAGGCTTCGGGCAGGTCGAAGAGTTCGCGGCCGTTCTCGTCGCGGAACGTTCGCAGCTCCGGCCGCAGCCGTTCCGCGACGTCGCCGAGTTTCGTGATCCCGGCCCACGCCTGCGCGTCCTGCACACTGGCGGGCCCGAACGCGGCCAGATAGCGCCGGAACATCGCTTCCGGCGACGGCGCGGGGTCCGGTTCGGCGCCCAGCCAGTCCCCGGTGGTCTGGTACGTCGGCTGCCCGGACTTGCCCCAGACACCGCGCGGCGGGATCTGCACCAGCGGCAGCAGCGCCCGCGCGACGTGCATCAGCGACGACGGCGCGACGCCCTCCCAATGCTTCGCCAGTTCCGCGCCGAGGCCTGCCGACGAAAGCGGCCGCTCGCCGAGCAGCTTGCGGGCGGTGCGGGCGATCTCCTGGTGGTCGAGGCCCTTGATGTCGGGGCCGTGCTGGGTGTTGCCGAGCACCGAGCGGTCGTAGAGCGGCTGCACGATGGGGCGCCACGCGAGCGCGTCCGACGGCGTGACCAGGTGCACCGTGCCGCGCATGAGCGCGATCCGCACGACACTCTTGTCCAGCAGGAGGCTCGCCAGGTCTTCCTGGCGGAAGCCGTGCAGCCGGGTCCACAGCGCGAAGTACGGCGGGTTCGGCGCCTGCGCCTGCAACCCGGCCAGATGCTCGACCGCTTCGAGCGCGGTCATCTTCGAACGCCGGAGCAGCAACTGCCGGTCCAGCATGGCGCGGTTCAGCGCGCGCCTGCTCAACGTGTCGGACATACCGCTCACCCTAAAGGGGATCAAGGACAGTTATGGTCCTCAATGGGCCGACAGGCGCCCGGGGATCCATAATCCCGGCCATGGAACTACCGCCGCCGGTGATCCGGGACTGGGACTACCCGCGCGGCACGGCGAGCATCGTGCTCATGGCCCGTTTCGCCGCTGAAAACGGTGTCGAGGGCCTGGAATCCTACGAGCACGCACCGGTGGACGGCCAGGTCGACGCGCGGCAGGAACTCGCGGTGGTCCGGGCCCTGGTCCGCGGGCTCGGCGGCGAGGACGCCGTCGCGCTGCGGCTGAGCAGGCGATACCGCGTCAGCGCGTTCGGCATCTTCGGCTTCGCGTGCATCAGCAGCCCGACGCTGGGGGACGCGATGCGCTTCGCCCTGCGGTATCTGGACCTGAGCTTCACCTTCTGCATCCCGCACGTGTCCGTCGAGGCCGGACGGCTCGCGCTCGCCATGGACGACAGCCGCGTGCCCGGCGACGTCGCCCGGTTCCTGGTGCTGCGCGACCTCGGCGCCATCCACACCGTCATGCGTGACATCCTGCCGGACATCTCCTTGCGCTCCTTGGCCTTCCGGCACGACAAACCCTCCACTGTGGATGAATACATACGGACCTTCGGGCTGGTGCCGTCGTTCTCGGCGCCGTCGCACCTCGCCACCCTGGACCCGCTCCTCCTCGACAAACCGCTGCCGCAGGCCAACGACCAGACCGTCGCGGTCTGTGCCGCGCAATGCGAGCTGCTGGTGTCGCGGAAACGTGAGCGGTCCGGGATCGCCCAGCAGGTCCGGGAAAGACTGGTGCGGCTCGGCGGGGTCGACGCGGGCATGGAAGAGGTCGCGCGGCAGCTCGCCCTCAGCCCGCGGACCCTGCGGCGACGGCTGTTCGAGGCCGGGACCGGCTACCGGGCCCTCCTCGACGAGGTCCGCCAGGCGCTGGCGGAGGAGCTGCTCGACACCGGCGCGCTCGCCGTGGAGGACGTCGCGCTGCGGCTGGGCTACGCCGAGGCGTCGAGTTTCATCTACGCCTTCAAACGCTGGAAGGGGATGACGCCGGCGGCCTACGCCCGGCGGAACGCGTTGCGAGCACGGCCGGGTAGGTGACCCGCAGCAGGTGCAGGATCGACTCGGTGAGGAACACCCGTAGCTCCTCGCGGCCGAGCGTGCCGCGGATCAGCCATTCGCGGGACGCCGCGCGCAGCATCCCGCCGTACGAACGGATCATCGCGCGGAGTTCTTCGCGACCCTCGGTGACGTCGCTCATCAACGCGGCCGCGAGCACGCGATCGGCGGCGATCTCGTCACCCTCCAGCATGATCCGCTCGATCTCCGGGTCGCGGCCCACCGCCTCCGGGCCGATCGCCGTCAGCCACGCCTGCTCGTTGCGCTCGACGACCTCGATCCAGTGCCGGACGCTGATCGCGAGCCGCTCTTCGGCGGTCGTTTCCGGCAGGTTCTCGATCACCGGCGCCGGGACGATCATCATCTGCCGGACGACTTCCAGGTACAGCTCCCGTTTGCCGCCGAAGTAGTGGTTGATCAGCGGCCGGGCCACGCCGGCGGCCTTCGCGATGTCCGACGTCGAAACCGAGGCGTACGTGCCCGCGCCGAACAGCCGCCGGGCAGCGGTCAGGATCTCGGCGCGCCGGGCGGCCGGTTCGAGGCGGCGCCGCCGGGCCTCCGGATCGGTGGTCATGGGCCGAGCGTAACCGTTTCACGTCGCCGCCTGCCGTTATTCATTCGGAACAACCCCCTGGTAACCCCTGAGGCCTTCGCGGCGACGTTCGGGGCGGGGGGACCGGGTGTCATGGGTAGGGACGAATGACCAGTGCTGAGCGCGATCCGGTCCGTCGTGCCGGACGGTGGGTCAGTGTCCGGCTGCAGCATCGTGACGTCCGCATCCAAGGTGACACCGGGGACGAGTGTGTCTCCTACGCGGGGATCGTGATCACGAGTTTCGAAAACGGTGCCGAGGTCGGCGAACGCTGGATCCCGCTCGGCGTGGATCCGTCGGAGGCCGACGACGAACAGCTCATCCAGCAGTTGCGCGACGCGCTGATCTGGCAGGCGCGAAAGCCGCCCCAGGTCGCGGGGGAGTAGCGCGGGCTCGCGGGAAGGTTCCCAATGTCGCATTTGAGTCGCTCAGCGTCCCTAATGCGACATTGGGAACTTGGACCGACGAACAAGGCCGGCGCAGCGCTCGCGGTCTGGGAACACAGGGCGCGGCGTTACGGCTATTGGGTCCGCAGGCCGTCGAACGCGATCTTGCACACCGCGTCCGCCAGTTCGGTCCCGGCCGAGCCCCGCCGCGGCCGGTACCACTCGATCAGCGAGTTCACCATGCCGTACAGCAGCCGCGCGGTGACCGCGGGATCGATGTCCGGCCGTACGTCGCCCTCGGTTTCGGCCTGTTTCACCAGTTCCGTCACCAGGCGGTCGAATTCGCGCCGCCGCGCGAGCGCCGCCCGCTCGATCTTGGTGTTGCCGCGCACCCGCAGCAGCAGGGTGACGAACGGCAGCTGGTCGACCAGCACCAGGACACTGCCCCGCACCAGATGCTCCAGCTTTTCGATCGCCTTGCCCTCGAAGGATTCCGTTTCGGCGGCGACGGCGAACAGACCGTTCAGCGCGCGGTCCACGGCGAGCCGCAGCAGCTCCTCCTTGCTCGGCACGTGGTGGTAGATCGCGGATTTCGTGATGCCGAGCTTGCGGGAGAGGTCCTCCATACTGGTGCCGTCGTAGCCGCGCTCGTTGAACAGCTTCACCGCGACCTGCAACAGCGACTCGAGGTCGTAACCGGGGCGCCCCCGGCGGGCGGGGGTGCTCAAGCGCGGTCCCGTTCGTCGAGTACCCGGCGCATCTTGCCCAGCGAGCGTTCCAGCGTGTCCGGGTCGACGACCTCGACGCCGACGCTCACACCGACCCCGTCCTTCACCCCGGCGATCAGCCGGGCGGCGGCCTCGGCGCGCTGCTCGGCGGTCGCGTCCGGGCGTGCTTCGACGCGGACGGTCAGGTGGTCCATCCGGCCCTTCGTCGACCGGATCAGCTGGAAATGCGGCGTGAGCGCGGGGGTCACCAGCACGACTTCCTCGATCTGCGTGGGGAAGACGTTGACGCCACGCAGGATGATCATGTCATCGCTGCGCCCGGTCACCTTCTCCATCCGCCGGTACGCCGGCCGCGCGGTGCCCGGCAGCAGCCGGGTGAGGTCGCGCGTGCGGTACCGGATGATCGGCAGCGCCTGCTTGGTGAGCGACGTGAACAGCAGCTCACCCTCGGCGTCGGTCGGTTTCTCGGTGAACGGGTCGATCACCTCGGGGAAGAAGTGGTCCTCCCAGATGTGCAGCCCGTCCTTGGTCTCGACGCATTCCTGCGCGACGCCGGGGCCCATCACCTCGGACAGGCCGTAGATGTCGACGGCGTCGATGCCGACGCGTTCCTCGATCTCCGTGCGCATCTGCTCGGTCCACGGCTCGGCGCCGAAGATGCCGACCTTGAGCGAGCTCGTCTGCGGATCGACGCCCTGCCGTTCGAACTCGTCGAGCAGCGTCAGCATGTACGACGGGGTGACCATGATGATCTCGGGTTTGAAGTCGGTGATGATCTGCACCTGCCGCGCGGTCATGCCGCCGGACGCCGGGATCACCGTGCAGCCGAGCTTTTCGGCGCCGTAGTGCGCGCCGAGCCCGCCGGTGAACAGGCCGTACCCGTAGGCGACGTGGACCTTGTCGCCCGGCCGCCCGCCCGCGGCGCGGATCGAGCGCGCCATCACCGTCGCCCAGGTGTCGATGTCTTCGGCGGTGTAGCCGACCACGGTCGGTTTCCCGGTGGTACCGCTGGACGCGTGGATGCGGCTCACCTGCGATTCCGGCACGGCGAACATGCCGAACGGGTAGTTGTCACGCAGGTCCTGCTTGGTGGTGAAGGGGAACTTCGCCAGATCGTCCAGCGCCTTGCAGTCGTCCGGGTGAACGCCCGCCTCGTCGAACTTCCGGGTGTAGAACGGCACGTTGTCGTACGCGTGCCGCAGCGTCCACCGGAGGCGCTTCAGTTGCAGCGCCTGGAGCTCGTCGATGGTCAGGTTCTCGGCTTCGTCGCTGAAGCTCATGGGAGAGGACTTTCTTTCGATGCCACAGCCTGGATGGTGCGGCTGCGGCCGCGGAATTCGGCGACGACCTCCGGCCCGCCGGGGGTCTCCCGGTGCACGGTGACGTCGTAGATGCCGTTGCGGCCGTAGCGGGTCCGCTCGGTGGCGGTGGCGATGAGGTGGTCGCCGAGTTTGCCGGCGGCGACGAAGGAGATCTCCGCGCCGGACGCGACGGTCACCGGCCCATGGCTGTTGCAGGCGCAGGCGAAGGTCGTGTCGGCCAGCAGGAAGACATAGCCGCCGTGGGCGATGTCGTGGCCGTTGACCATCGTCTCGGTGATCCGCATGGTGGCGACGGCGTGGCCTTCGGCGGCCTCGATCAGCTCGATGCCCAGCGCCTTCGACGCCTGGTCGTCGGCGAACATCGTGTGCGCGGCGTTGCTAGTCAAGCCAGACCACCTAGTTACTGACCGAATGGACGGTTGGTGAAGGGTGCCGCAAGTAAAGGCGCGCTTTTGGGCAGATGTCAAGGGTCCACCGCCGTCGGGGGGTTTGCAAGACCCCGGACGCGAGCTACAGTGAATTACTGAACGGACGGTCTGTTAATCCCACCATCGAAGGGTTCGGCCCCATGGCTTTGCTGCGCAGCTACGTCTCCGGCGGATGGCACACGGCGGAAAGTGACGGAGTACCGCTGCACGACGCCTCCACCGGAGAGGAGGTCGCCAGGGTCTCGTCCGACGGCATCGACTTCGCCGCCGCGCTGGAGTACGGCCGCCGCGTCGGCGGCCCCGCGCTGCGCGAGCTGACCTTCCACCAGCGTGCCGCGCTGCTGAAGGCACTGGCCTCCCACCTGCGCGAACACCGCGAAGAGCTGTACAAGCTCTCGGCGCGGACGGGTGCGACCAAGGGTGACTCGATGGTCGACATCGACGGCGGCATCGGCGTCCTGTTCGCCTACTCCAGCAAGGGCAAGCGCGAACTGCCGAACGACACGGTCTACGTCGACGGCAACGTCGAGCCGCTGAGCAAGGGCGGCACCTTCGTCGCCCAGCACATCGCCGTCCCGCTGCGCGGGGTCGCCGTCCAGATCAACGCGTTCAACTTCCCCGTCTGGGGGCCGCTGGAGAAGTTCGCGCCCGCGTTCCTCGCCGGGGTGCCGAGCCTGATCAAGCCGGCCAGCCAGACCGCGTACCTCACCGCGCGGCTGGTCGAGATCATCATCGAATCCGGCATCCTGCCCGAGGGCACGCTGCAGTTCGTCGCGGGCAGCGTCGGCGACCTGCTCGACCACGTCACCGCGCAGGACCTCGTGTCGTTCACCGGTTCCGCGTCGACCGCGCAGAAGCTGCGCGCGCACCCCGCGATCGTGCGCAACTCCGTCCGGTTCAACGCCGAGGCCGACTCGCTGAACCTGTCGATCCTCGGCCCGGACGCCAAACCCGGCACCACCGAGTTCGATCTCTTCGTCAAGCAGCTGACCACCGAGATGACGGTGAAGGCCGGCCAGAAGTGCACCGCCATCCGCCGCGCCTTCGTTCCGGCGGACCTGCTGGACGCCGTCGCCGAGGCCGCGAGCGCGCGGCTGGCGAAGACCACCGTCGGCAACCCCACCGCCGAGGGCGTCCGGATGGGCGCCCTGGCCAGCCTGGAGCAGCGCGAGGAGGTCCGGCGGTCGCTCAAGGCGCTGCTGGACGTCGGCACGGTCGTCTTCGGCGACCCGGAGCAGGTCGAGGTCGTCGGCGCGGACGCCGAACGCGGCGCGTTCATCTCACCCGTACTGCTGAAGGCCGACCCGGAACGTTCCGAGCCGCACGAGGTCGAGGCGTTCGGGCCGGTGTCGACGCTGCTGCCGTACACCTCCACCGAGCAGGTCATCGAGCTCGCCGCCCGCGGCGGCGGCAGCCTCGTCGGCTCGGTCGTCTCCGCGGACCAGGAGTTCGTGCGTGAGGTCGTCCTCGGAGTCGCGCCGTACCACGGCCGCCTGCTCGTGCTGGACGCCGAAGACGCCAAGGAGTCCACCGGCCACGGTTCGCCGATGCCGCAGCTGGTGCACGGTGGTCCCGGCCGCGCCGGTGGCGGCGAGGAGATGGGCGGCGTCCGCGGCGTGCTGCACCATATGCAGCGCACGGCGGTCCAGGGTTCGCCCGCGGTCTTGAGCACGGTCACCGGCCGCTGGGTCACGGGTGCGCCGCGTGCCGAAGGCGACGTTCACCCGTTCCGGAAGTCCTTGGCGGAGCTGAAGATCGGCGACTCCGTGGTCGCCGGCCCGCGCACGGTCACCCAGGAGGACGTGGACCACTTCGCCGAGTTCACCGGCGACACCTTCTACGCCCACACCGATCCCGAGGCCGCGGCGGCGAACCCGCTGTTCGGCGGGATCGTGGCGCACGGCTACCTGGTGGTCTCGTTCGCCGCGGGGCTGTTCGTCTCGCCGGAGCCCGGCCCGGTGCTGGCCAACTACGGCCTGGAGAACCTGCGGTTCCTCACCCCGGTCAAGGTCGGCGACTCGTTGACCGTGACCTTGACCGCCAAGCAGATCACCCCGCGTATCGACCAGGAGTACGGCGAGGTCCGCTGGGACGCCGACGTCACCAACGCCGACGGTGACTCGGTCGCCAAGTACGACGTGCTCACCCTGGTGGCGAAGGAGCAGTCATGACCGCGACGCTGCCGGAAGAAGACCTCGAACGGCACTTCGAGGCGACCATCGAGCGCGACCAGCGCATCGAGCCGCGTGACTGGGTGCCCGAGGGCTACCGCAAGACGATGATCCGGCAGATCGCGCAGCACGCGCATTCGGAGATCATCGGCATGCAGCCCGAGGGCAACTGGATCACCCGCGCGCCTTCCTTGCGGCGTAAGGCGATCTTGCTCGCGAAGGTGCAGGACGAGGCCGGGCACGGGCTGTACCTGTATTCCGCGGCCGCCACGCTCGGCGCCGACCGCGCGGATCTGACCGACAAGCTGATCAACGGCAGGCAGAAGTACTCGTCGATCTTCAACTACCCGACGCTGACGTTCGCCGACGTCGGCGTGATCGGCTGGCTGGTGGACGGCGCGGCGATCTGCAACCAGGTTCCGTTGTGCCGCAGCTCGTACGGGCCGTACGCACGCGCCATGATCCGCATCTGCAAGGAGGAGTCCTTCCACCAGCGGCAGGGTTTCGAACTGCTGATGACCATGATGCGGGGCACCGAGAAGCAGCGTGAGATGGTGCAGGAGGCGGTCGACCGCTGGTGGTGGCCGTCGCTGATGATGTTCGGCCCGCCGGACGCGGATTCGCCGAACACCGCGCAGTCGATGGCGTGGAAGGTCAAGCGGCATACCAACGACGAGCTGCGCCAGCGTTTTGTCGACATGTCCATTCCGCAGGCCGAGGCGCTGGGTGTCACCTTCCCGGATCCGGACCTGAAGTGGAACCCCGAACGCGGGCACTACGACTTCGGCGCGGTCGACTGGGACGAGTTCAAGAACGTGTTGAAGGGCAACGGCCCCTGCAACGCCCAGCGTATCGCGCACCGGCGGCGGGCACAGGAAGACGGCGCGTGGGTGCGGGAAGCCGCCTCGGCGCACGCAGCGAAGAAGGGTTCGTGATGAAACACGACTGGCCGTTGTACGAGGTGTTCGTCCGGGGCAAGCGCGGGCTGAACCACGTGCACGTGGGTTCGCTGCACGCGGCGGACGACGACATGGCGTTGCACCACGCGCGGGATCTGTACACCCGCCGCAACGAGGGCGTGTCGATCTGGGTCGTGCGGGCTTCGGACATCACCGCTTCCTCGCCGGACGAGAAGGACCCGTTCTTCGCGCCCAGCGGCGACAAGGTGTACCGGCACCCGACGTTCTACGAAATCCCCGACAATGTTCCCCACATCTGACATGAGCTTCGACAACGCCTACGAGGCGATCACCGAGGAGAACGACTCCCGCTGGGCCTTCGGCACCGGGTTCGAAGACCCACTGTCCGGTGTGGACACCACGGTTCCGTCCGGTGTGGACGGTGCCAGGCTGGCGGCCTACTGCCTGATGCTCGGCGACGACGCGCTGATCTTCTCGCACCGGCTGCAGGAGTGGTGCACGAACGCGCCCGAACTGGAGGACGAGGTCGCGATCGCCAACATCGCGCTCGACCTGCTCGGCCAGGCGCGGCTGCTGCTGGCCCGTGCGGGCAAGGCCGACGGCAGCGAGCGTTCGGAGGATTCGTACGCCTTCTTCCGCAGTGAGCAGGAGTACCGCAACGTTCGCCTCGCCGAACTCGAAGGCGGGCACTTCGGGCATCTGATCGCGCGGCTGCTGGTGTTCTCGATCTGGCGGCTCGCCCTGTTGCAGCGTTTGCGGACCATCGTCGATCCGGTGCTGGCGGCCATCGCGGACAAGGGTGTCAAGGAAGTCGCGTACCACCGCGACTACGCCGCCCAGTGGGCCGTGCGTCTCGGCGACGGCACCGAGCTGTCCCACGCGCGGATGCAGGAAGGTCTCGACGCGGTCTGGCCGTACGTGGACGAGCTTTTCGCGGCGCACGAGGCCGAGTTCGTCGAGTCGCCGTCGCTGCGGCCGGAATTCGACGCGATCCTCGACCAGGTGCTGGCCGTCGCGACGCTGAAGCGTCCCGAAATCGGTACCATCGCCGGGGTTTCCGGCCGGATGGGCCGCGACGGCGTGCACACCGAGCGAATGGGCTACCTGCTGGCGACGCTGCAGAGTGTCGCCAGGGAACATCCGGACGCGACATGGTGACCGCGTACGCCGTGGCGGCCACGGTCACCGATCCGGAACTGCCGATGCTCACCCTCGCCGATCTCGGCGTGCTGCGTGAAGTGTCCGAAGAGGACGGCCGGGTGGTCGTCGCGATCACGCCGACCTACACCGGTTGCCCGGCGATGGACACCATGCGCGACGACCTCGTGCACGCGCTCACGGGCGCGGGTTACGGCGAGGTCGAGGTCCGCACGGTGCTGCAGCCCGCCTGGTCCACGGACTGGATCACCGAGGATGGCAAACGGAAACTGGCCGAGGCCGGGATCGCGCCGCCGGGGGCCGCGCCGCGGCGGACCGGGCCGATCCCGCTCACGCTGAGCCCGGCGGTGTCGTCGGTCCGCTGCCCGAACTGTGGTTCCGCGGACACCGAGGAGCAGTCCCGGTTCAGCGCGACCGCGTGCAAGGCCCTGCGCCGCTGCCGGTTCTGCCTCGAACCGTTCGAACACGTCAAGGAGATCTAGTGACAGCGACCCTGCGCCGCACGGGTTTCCACCCCCTGAAGGTGGCGGACGTCCAGCGCCTGTGCGACGACGCCGTCGCGGTGACCTTCGACGTCCCCGAAGATCTCGCGGACACCTTCAACTTCAAACCGGGCCAGTCGCTGACCCTGCGCCGCGAGATCGAGGGCCGCGACGAACGCCGCTCGTACTCGATCTGCGCGCCCGCCGGCGCCGCGCCGCGGGTCGGCGTCCGCGAGGTGCCGGGCGGGCTGTTCTCGTCGTGGCTCGTGCGCGACGTCAAACCCGGCGACGAGATCGAGGTCGCGCCGCCCACCGGCAGCTTCACCCCGGACCTGAACGTTCCCGGCCATCACGTGCTGATCGCGGCCGGATCCGGGATCACGCCGGTGCTGTCGATCGCGTCTTCGCTGCTCAGCGACTCCGACGCGACGGTGACCGTGCTCTACGGCAACCGCCGTACGGACACCGTCATGTTCGCCGACGACCTCGCGGATCTGAAGGACCGTCACCCCGCGCGGCTCGAACTCGTCCACGTGCTCTCCCGCGAGCCGCGCGAGGCCGAACTGTTCACCGGACGGCTCGACGTGGAGAAGCTGCGGCGCCTGTGCAGTGTGCTGATCCCGGTCGAGGACGTCGCGCACTGGTGGCTGTGCGGGCCGTTCGACATGGTGACCGGCGCGCAGGAACTCCTGCGTTCGCTGGACGTCGCCGAGGAGAAGGTCCACCAGGAGCTGTTCTATGTGGACACTCCGCCGGAGCCGGTGCGGCACGTCGACCCGGCCGTCGTGGGTGCGTCCAGCGAGGTCACGCTGGTGCTCGACGGCCGGTCGACGACGATGACGCTGCCGCGCGGGACCTCGGTGCTCGACGGCGCGCAGAAGTTCCGCCCGGACCTGCCGTTCGCCTGCAAGGGCGGGGTGTGCGGCACCTGCCGGGCGAAGATCTGCGACGGCAAGGTGGACATGCGGCGCAACTTCGCGCTGGAGAAGGCCGAAGTCGACGCCGGTTTCGTCCTCACCTGCCAGTCGGTGCCCGTGTCCGATTCGGTGACGGTGGACTTCGACGCCTGACTCAGGCGAAGCAGGCGCGGATCGCCTCGGCGTAAACCCCGCCTGCCAGCTGGAAGTTCTCCTCGCTGTGGTGGCTGAACCTCTCCAAGGAAACCCCGCTGTTCACTTCCAGCACCAGGAAATCTCCCTCGACGGTGACGATGTCGACCGTGGCGAAGCGCAAGGACAACGCGTCCATGGCGCTTCGCCCCAAGGTCGCCAGCCGTTCGGTGGTCAGTGGAGCCACGCACACCTCAGGCACCGCCCCGAAGTGCAGATTGTGCCGCCACTCCTGGCTGTCCGGCGCCCTTACCTTGCGGTAGGCGAGAAGCAGCTCGCCGTCCAGGAGAACGGCCCGGAACTCGTCCTCGACTTCGACGAGACGGGACCAGGCCAGCGCGCGGTAGCGCTCCGAGAGCGCGGAGACCAGGTCCTCCAGCTCGCCTTCCGTGCGGACACGGTGGACGTCACGACCGCCGCTTTCGGCGTTCGGCTTGAGGACGACGGGAAGTTCGCCAGGCCAGTCGACGGGCCGGTTACCCCGCCAGGTGGGCCGCCACAGGGACTGGTGGAGACAGGAAACGCCTGCCGCCCGCATGATGGTGGAACTCGCCGCCTTGTCGTCGGCGATCTTGGCCGCCACGACGTTGTTGACAGGGAAGGCGTAGCCGAGGACGAGCGCGCGGTCCGCGTCGCGGCGGATCTCCGCCAGCCAGTGGTCGGCGTGCCATGCGATCGTCCCGCCTGCTTCGGCGACGGCGTTCTCGAGATGGCGGACGAAGTGCCGGTCGGCCAGGCCGGATCTCGGCGGGTCGGCGTCGATCACGCTGCTGGGGCTGTTCACAGATTTCCCTCGTTCGGCGGGTGGGTTGTCGGTTCAGTGGCTCAAGCTCGCGCGGATGTCCAGCAAGGCGACGACCACCGTCGCGAGGACGGCGGTGGCGATCGCCATGAGACCACGAAGCAGGCTCGGCAGGGTGGGCGCGAACAGGGCCAGCAACTGGCTCAGTGATGCTATCCCGAGGAAGAAGGTCACCCCGTACTTGGCTATCCGCTGTTGCAGCAACCGGTGCACACTCGGCCGGACCAGGACCGGTCGATTCAGGAAGTCGCTCCGATCCGCTGGGAACCCGAGTTCGCTCCGGCATTCGCGGTCCAGGTGGACATGGTCGAAGCCGGGGTACTCACGGGGCTGGTCGGCGCGCTTCTCGGAAGTGTGGGCGCGGAGCTTGATCCTCTTGACGGACAGGACGCCGGATTCCTCACGCCACACGTTCAGGATCTCGACGTGCTCGCCCTCTTTGATGCCCAAAAGCGCCAGGCTGCGTTCATGGAGCACGCAGATCCTCTTCTCGCTGTCGATCCAGTTCGTCTGGTGGACGAGGAGGGTGAGGCTGCGCGGCCTGACCAGGTCGACCCGGTTCCGCACGCCGCTGAGCGGATGGACCACCGCCGTGTAGCCGTAGCAGTTCTGTCCGATCATGCCCAAGGCATGGCGGAGGTTCTGGTCCATCTCGCAAGAGTTCTCGGCGACCTCTTCGGCGGAATCGAGGGCGGCCACGGTGACACGACCGTCGAACTCGACGGTGGCCAGTCTGCTCTTCACCTTTCCCAGGGTCCGCGGATTGACCCGGACGAGGTAATGCCCTCCCGGTCTTTTCTGGACGTTCGTACCGGAGACCAGAAGTCCTTCACGTAGCGGCGGGGCGCTCACCTCCATCGCTCGCTTCCTCAGCCAGCGCAGAAAGGCGGCGTAGGCGGGGAACTTCAGATCCTCCGCCTGGGTGATCATGGCGGAGAGGTAGTCCGCCGAAGGGATCTGTTCGACCTCCGAAGGCGACGTGACGACGAAGGAAGTGGCGGTCCGGCTTTTCTTGTCCGCGAAGGAGAACACGGTCACCTGGACGGCGCGATAAGCGGGCTCCTGCATTAGCGCGCCCTCTTTGCGCAGGATTCCCTTCCATTCCTTTTCGGGTACCTCGTAAAGGACCCCCATCACCATGAAGCCCGGTGCGGCGACGATGTCGGCGACGCCGGTGCCCGTCCGCTTCGACCGCCGTCCGAACCGGATCCGGTGATCCGACAGCCTGGCCTTGCCGACGCGGGTCGCCGTAGGTGCTCTGTCGAGGACCACAGGTTCGGACATGTTGCTGCCGTAGGCGAAATACAAGACCACGATCGCTCCAGGGGCAGACAAGCCGATGCTTCACGGTCACCTGCAAGTCGGGATCGAGGTCGCCGGTGTTACTCGCGCGCGTTCACCCGGCCGGGGGCTGTCCGGGCTCAAGCCACCGCGTGATGCCGATGTCCTTCAGGAACGGCCGGTCGTGGCTCGCCACGATCAGCGTGCCCCGGTAGGCCAGCAGTGCCTCGGTGAGCCGCCGTACGCTCGCCAGGTCGAGGTTGTTCGTCGGCTCGTCGAGCAGCAGGAGCCGCGGCGCGGGTTCGGTCAGCAGCAACGTCGCCAGCGCCGCCCGGAACCGTTCCCCACCGGACAGTGCCGCCACTTCGCGGTCGGCCGTCTTGCCCCGGAACAGGAAGCGCGCGAGCCTCGCGCGGATCTCGTTGTCCGTGAGCGACGGCGCGACGAGCCGCACGTTGTCCACAATGGACAAGGCGTCGTCCAGTACGTCGATCCGCTGGGGGAGCAGCCTCGCGGGGACGAACAGCCCCACCTCGCCCGACTTCGGCGGCAGCTCGCCGGTGATCGTCCGCAGCAGGGTGGTCTTCCCCGAACCGTTCGGGCCGACGAGCGCGATCCGCTCGGGGCCCATGACGTGCAGGTCCACCGCCGGGCCGAACCGGGGTACGGCGTCGATCCGGAGCACGTCCGTTCCACGCGGGACCGTCGTCTCCGGCAGCTCGACGCGGATCTCGGCGTCCTCCCGCACCAGTTCCTCGGCGGCTTTCAGCGCCTCGACGGCGCCTTCCAACCGGTCGGTGTGCAGGTTCCGGTACTTGCCCGCGGCGATCTGCGCGTCCTCCTGGCGTTTGCGCATGCGCCCCTTGGGTTCGCGTTTGGTGTCCCACATCTTCTGGCCGTAGCGGGCCCGCCGGGCGAGTTTGATCCCGGCCTCGACCAGCTCCCGCTTCTGCCGTTTGACGTCCGACTCCGCCGCGCGCACCTGCCGCCGCGCGGCTTCCTGCGCGACCTCGACGGCGTGTTCGTAGTCCGCGAGGTTGCCGCCGTACAGGGTGACCTCGTGGTCGCGGACCTCGGCGATCCGATCGACCAGCCGCAGCAGGTCCCGATCGTGCGAGACCACCACGAGGATCCCGCCCCAGCCCGCCACCTCGCGGTGCACGAGTTCGCGGGCCCGCAGGTCGAGGTTGTTCGTGGGCTCGTCGAGCAGTAACGCGGCAGGACGGCGCAGCAGCAGGGCGGCCAGCCCGAGCAGCGTGAGCTCGCCGCCGGACAGCTCGCCCGCCAGCCGGTCCAGGCGGACGGCGCCCAGGCCGAGGCGGTCGAGGATCGCGCGGATGCGCTCCTCGACGTCCCAGTTGTCGCCGATGGTGGCGAAATGCTCTTCGGCGGCGGAACCGTCCTCGACGGCTCTGATCGCCGCGCGGATCGCGGTGACGCCGAGCACGTCGTCGACGCGGCGTCCGGTGTCGAGGACGAGGTTCTGCGGCAGGTAGCCGAGGTCACCCGGTGCGGTGATGGAACCCGTCGTGGGCCGCAGCTCGCCGGCGAGCAGCCTGAGCAGCGTGGACTTACCGGATCCGTTGGTGCCGACCAGGCCGGTGCGTCCGGCGCCGAGGGTGAGCGAAAGGCGCTCGAACACCGGTGCGCCGTCGGGCCAGGTGAAGGTGACGTCGGAAAGCGTCAAGGAAGAAGACATGAGACTCCCTGCGAAGGAGGTGGATGAGGGCGCAGGTTCGTCTCAGAAGATCACCGCGACAGGGTAGCCCGCGGGTGGCCGCGTGGCGATCGATTTTTCCGGAGCATGGGGGGAAGGTGGAGGCCGGTCGCCGTTTCGTGGCGACAGGGGCAGGACGGACGATCCACCGTGGCACCCGGTTTGGGTCCGTTCGCTCTGTGCCGCGCGTTCGCTTTCCCGCGGCTGTCGCCCTGGGAGGACGACGGCGTGAAGCTGGTCCAGTTCTGGATCATGCGATTGCCGCCATCGTCGTCGATATTCGGTAATGGCGGCCAGTGTGTCGACCGTTGTCGCACTGTCGTGGTGCTCTGTGGCTAGTGGTTTCCGGATTTTGGTGGCGGCGCCGGTGTCGTTCCGCGGCTTGCGCGAGCAGTCGTTGCCGGATTTCGGCGACGTGCGGGTGTTGGTGTGGGTCGCCTGGTTTCGGGTCGTTACCCGGATTCCGCGGGCGGTTGTCGCGGGATTCCGGCGACGGAACGGGTGTCGGCTTCGGTTGCGTGACTTCGGGTCGTTCTCCGGTTCCGGCGGGCAACTGTCGTCGATTTCCGGCGACGGCACTGGTGTGTCGGCCCCGACGGGACACGGGGACACACTCCGGGGCCCGCTGGCGACCGTCGTCGATTTCCGGCGACGGCACTGGTGTGTCGACTCCGGCGCGACACGGGGACACACTCCGGGGCCTGCGGGCGGCCGTCGTCGATTTCCGGCGACGGCACTGGTGTGTCGGCCCCAACCCGACACCGGGACACACCCCGATCCCCGCCCAGCCGTTGCCGGATCCCGGCAACGGAGGCCTTGCCACAAACCCCACCGCCCCGAGACACGGTCTGTCACCTCGGCGACCGGCGGGCATACTGGCGGGCGTGATCGAACGCCCTCATGTCCTGCTGTCCGCCGCGGTCTCGCTCGACGGCTACCTCGACGACGCGAGCGACACCCGGCTGGTGCTGTCGAACCAGGAGGACTGGGCCAGGGTGGACGGGCTGCGCGCCGCGTCGGACGCGATCCTGGTCGGCGCGAACACGGTGCGCGCCGACGATCCGCGGTTGCTGGTGCGTTCACCGGAACTGGTCGCGCAACGGGTCGCGGCCGGTCGTCCGGAGCAGCCGGTCAAGGTCACCCTCACGCGGAGCGGATCACTCGATCCGGCGGCTCAGTTCTTCACCGTGGGCGACACGGAGAAGCTCGTCTACGCGCCGCCGGGTGTCGTCACGGGTGTGAAGGCGACCGTCGTCGAACTGTCCGGCCTAAGCGAAATGCTGGCGGATCTCCACGCGCGCGGCGTCCGGCGGCTGATGGTCGAAGGCGGCGGCGCGATCCACACCCAGTTCCTCACCGAAGGCCTGGTCGACGAACTGCATCTGGCCGTCGCGCCGTTCTTCGTCGGCGATCCGCGCGCGCCGCGTTTCGTCGGCCCGGGCGCTTTCCCGCGCGGACTGACCCTGGCCGGGACGACGAGGCTGGGTGACATCGCCGTCCTGGAATACCACGCGACGCCGGAACCGTCCGATGTGGACATCCTGCGGCTACGTGAGGCCATCGCGCTGGCGGATAACTGCCCGCCGCGCACCTTCCGCGTCGGAGCGGTCATCGCCGCCGCCGACGGCGAAGTGATCTCCACCGGTTTCTCGGGCGACGGCGATCCCGCCGATCATGCCGAAGAAGCCGCGCTCGCCAAACTCGAACCAGGGGATCCGAGGCTGGCGGAGGCGACGATGTACACGTCACTGGAGCCGTGCAGCTCGCGGACGTCACATCCGCGAAGCTGCACCCAGCTCATCCTCGACGCCGGCATCCCGCGCGTCGTTTTCGCGTGGCGCGAGCCGTCGGTGTTCGTCGACTGCGTCGGCGCCGAGACACTGGAGGCGGCCGGACGCCGGGTGATCGAGGTACCCGCCCTCGCCGCCGACGTCCGCCGCGCGAACACCCATATCCCGGGTGTCCACCTCTGAGCTTCTACTTGCAGGCGTCGCAGCAGCCGCAGCCCTGACCGGTGCACGCCGAGCAGCAGCCGTGGCGAAGCACGACCTTCAACAGACGCTTGATCATCGCTGTCCTCCCGATCATTGACGTCCCACCGCCCTTGTCACGCTAAGTTCTGCGCATATGACAGTGGTACCGCCGGGAGTGCTATGGGCTTGCTCCAGCGGGTGAAGTCAGGATTCGAGGTCCCCCTCCAGCGATAAGTAGACCTCGCGCAGCTGCGCCAAAAGATCGGCGTCCGGCTCCGCCCACAGTCCCCGATCGGCAGCCTCGTTCAGCCGCTCGATGATGCCGCGCAACGCCCACGGGTTGGCCTGGCGCAGGAACTCCTGGTTGACCTCGTCGAGCACGTAGGACTCGGTGAGCTTCTCGTACATCCAGTCGCCGACCACGCCCGCGGTGGCGTCGAAACCGAACAGGTAGTCGACCGTCGCAGCCAGCTCGAAGGCGCCCTTGTAGCCGTGCTTGCGCATGGCCGCCAGCCATCGCGGGTTGACCACGCGGGCCCGGAAGACGCGGGCGGTCTCCTCGCCGAGGGTGCGGGTGCGGACGGCGTCCGGGGTGGTGCTGTCGCCGACATAGGACGCGGGCGCGGTCCCGGTCAGCGCGCGGACCGTCGCGATCATCCCGCCGTGGTACTGGAAGTAGTCGTCGGAGTCGGCGATGTCGTGCTCGCGGGTGTCGGTGTTCTTGGCCGCGACCACGATCCGCTTGTACGAGTTCTCCATGTCCTCGCGCGCCGGCCTGCCGTCGAGATCGCGGCCGTAGGCGAATCCGCCCCAGACCGCGTAGACCTCGGCGAGATCCTTGTCGTCGCGCCAGTTCCCGGAATCCATCAGCGGCAGCAGGCCCGCGCCGTACGCGCCGGGTTTGGAGCCGAAGATCCTCGTGGTGGCCCGGCGTTCGTCCCCGTGCGCGGCCAGATCCGCGCGGGTGTGGGCACGGACGAAGTTCTGCTCGTCCGGCTCGTCGAGGTTCGCCACCAGGCGCACGGCGTCGTCCAGCAGGGTGATCACATGCGGGAAGGCGTCGCGGAAGAATCCGCTGATCCGCACGGTGACGTCGACGCGCGGGCGGCCGAGTTCGGCGAGTGAAATCGCCTCGATGCCGGTGACCCGCCGCGACGCCTCGTCCCAGACCGGCTGAACACCCAGCAGGGCGAGGACTTCCGCCGCGTCGTCACCCGACGTGCGCATGGCGGACGTACCCCAGACCGAGAGCCCGACCGAACGCGGCCAGTCGCCCGTGTCCTCCTTGTAGCGGCGAAGAAGCGAGTCGGCGAGCGCCTGTCCGGTTTCCCACGCGAGGCGGCTCGGGATGGCCTTCGGGTCGACGGTGTAGAAGTTGCGGCCGGTCGGCAGCACGTTGATCAGGCCGCGCAGCGGCGAACCGCTGGGGCCCGCCGGGATGTAGCCGCCGTCGAGCGCGTGGAGCACGGCGTCGATCTCGGCGCCGGTGCCCGCCAGGCGCGGCACGATCTCGGTGGCGGCGAAGGTCAGCACGCGGGCGACCTCCTGATGTTCCGGCACCTCGGCGACGACCTCGGCGACGACCTCGGCGACGGCCGATGGAGACCAGTCCCTGGCCTCCATCGCCTCGACGAGCGACCGGGCCTTCTGCTCGATCGCGTCCACTTCGGACAGTGGTGTGTCGCTGTTCTCCTTTAGCCCCAGCGCGGAACGTAGACCCGGGACCGCGCCCTGCTTGCCGCCCCACATCTGCTGGGCGCGCAGCATGGCGAGCACGAGGTTGATCCGCGCCTCGCCGACCGGCGCTGCACCGAGGATGTGCAGGCCGTCGCGGATCTGGGCGTCCTTCACCTCACAGAGCCAGCCGTCGATGTGCAGCAGGAAGTCGTCGAATTCCGCGTCGTGCGGGCGTTCCTCCACACCGAGGTCGTGGTCCAGTTTCGCGGCCTGGATCAGCGTCCAGATCTGCGCGCGGACCGCGGGCAGCTTCGCCGGGTCCATCGCGGCGATGTTGGCGTGCTCGTCGAGGAGCTGTTCCAGCCGGGCCATGTCGCCGTAGCTCTCGGCACGGGCCATCGGCGGGATCAGATGGTCGACGATCGTGGCGTGCGCGCGTCGTTTCGCCTGCGCGCCCTCGCCGGGGTCGTTGATCAGGAACGGGTAGATCAGCGGCAGATTGCCGAGGACGGCGTCCGGCGCGCACGAGTCCGAGAGACCCGCGGTCTTGCCGGGAAGCCATTCCAGCGAACCGTGCTTGCCGAGGTGGACGACGGCGTGCGCGCCGAATTCCTCCTCCAGCCAGCGGTACGCGGCCAGGTAATGGTGGCTCGGCGGGAGGTCCGGGTTGTGGTAGATCGCCACCGGGTTCTCGCCGAATCCGCGCGGCGGCTGGATCATCAGGATGACGTTGCCGGATTGCAGCGACGCCAGGACGATGTCCCCGTTGTCCACATAGAGCTCACCGGGAGCGGGGCCCCAGTGCTCCTCCATGCCCTCGCGCAGTTCCGCGGGCAGCTCGGCGAACCAAGCGCGGTACTTGTCGGCGGGCACGCGGATCGGGTTGCCGGACAGCTGTTCTTCGGTGAGCCACTCCGGATCCTGCCCGCCCGCGGCGATGAGCGCGTGGATCAGGGCGTCGCCGTCGGGCTGGTCGGTGCCGGTGGGCTCGACGCCGGGGAACGGATCCTCGCCGAGGTCGTAACCCTGGTCGCGCATGCGGCGCAGCAGTTCGATCGCGGACGCGGGCGTGTCGAGGCCGACCGCGTTGCCGACGCGGGAGTGCTTCGTCGGGTACGCGGACAGCATCAGCGCGATACGGCGTTCCGGCGGGGGAGTGTGGCGCAGGCGGGCGTGCGCGAGCGCGATCCTGGCGACCCGCGAAGCGCGCTCGGCGTCGGGAACGTACTTGGGAAGGCCGTCGTCGTCGATCTCCTTGAAGGAGAACGGGACGGTGATGAGACGGCCGTCGAACTCGGGGACGGCCATCTGGTTGCCCGCGTCGAGCGGGGAGAGGCCGTCGTCGTTCGCGGACCAGGTCTCGCGGTCACTGGTGAGGCAGAGCGCCTGCAGGATCGGGATGTCGAGCGCGGCCATCTCGGCGACGTCCCACGCCTCGTCGTCCCCGCCCGCGCCGACCTCCGACGGCTTCGTGCCGCCGGCGGCCAGCACGGTGACCAGGAGCGCGTCGGCCTTGGCCAGTTCGGCCATCATCTCCGGCTCGCGGCTGCGCAGGGAGGCGCAGTGGATCGGGAGCGCGCGGCCCCCGGCGTCCTCGACCGCGTCGGAGAGGGCGTGGACGAACTCGGTGTTCCCGGACAGGTGATGCGCCCGGTAGTAGAGGATCGCGACGACCGGGCCCTCGCTGCGGGTGCTCTCTCGTTCGAGGACACCCCACAGCGGCTGCACGGCGGGCGGCTCGAAGCCGTCACCGGTGAGCAGGAGCGTGTCGCTCAGGAACCGGTGCAGCTGGGTGAGGTTGGCCGGGCCGCCCTGCGCGAGATACGCGTGTGCCTCCGCCGCGGTGCCCGCCGGGACGGTGGACAGCTTCATGAGCTGCGCGTCCGGCGTCTGCTCGCCGCCGAGGACCACCACGTGCGCGCCGCTCGCGCGGACCGTGTCGAGCCCTTCCTGCCAGCTGCGTTCGGAGCCGAGGATCCGGACGACGACGATCTTGGCGCCGTCGAGCAGGGCGGGCAGCTCGGCGAGGTCGAGGCGGGCCGGGTTGGCCAGCCGGTACTCGGCCTCGCTGGAGCGGGCGCTGAGCAGGTCGGTGTCCGAAGTGGACAGAAGCAGGATCACGGCAGTCCTCACTCGGGGTGTCCGCGCCCCGGGTCGGGTGGTCGCGACGGCCGGAGTTCCTGGCTCCCCTCCCGTGCCGGGAGGGTGACAGTGGCGGGACCGCCCCGGACTCTCACCGGGTTCCTCCCTCTGCCGTCGCATGGGTCGGAGTTCACTCTCCGGTGCGCTCCGGCGGGAGTCAAGGTGATGTGCGACCGGGGTCGAACGCGTAACCCATACCGCGCGCGGTGCGGATGTGGCCGGCCCCGATCTTGCCGCGCAGGGTGCGGACGTAGACGTCGACGATGTTGGAGCCGGGGTCGAAGTCGTACCCCCACACGTGGGAGAGGATCTGCTCGCGGGTCAGCACCTGGCCCTGGTGGCGGATGAACAGCTCCAGGAGGGCGAACTCGCGCGAGGTCAGGTCGACCCCGGCGCCGTCGACGTCCGCGCGGCGCGTGCGCAGATCCAGCGACAGCGGGCCCGCGTGCAGCACGGTGGTCTCGGCGACGAGTTCGGTGCGGCGCAGCCGGAGCCTGATCCTGGCCAGCAGCTCGTCGAAGCGGAACGGTTTGGCCATGTAGTCGTCCGCGCCGCCCTCCAGCCCGGCCAGCGTGGTCTGCGGCGAATCGTGTGCGGTGAGGATGACCACCGGGGTGGTGTTGTGGTGTTCGCGCAGTGTCCGCAGCACGGACAGACCGTCGCGGGAGGGCAGGCCGAGGTCGAGCACCAGCAGGTCGTAGCCGTCACCGAGGGCGTACTGGAGGGCCTGCTCACCGTCCGCGACGACGGTGGTGGTGAAACCGTTGGCGACGAGCCCCTTGCGGACGAACGACGCGATGCGCTCCTCGTCCTCGGCGATCAGGATACGGGCCACGGCGTGCCTCCTTCGGCTGGATGAACAGGGATTTCGATGGTGAACCGGGCGCCGTGCCCCGGGGCGGATTCCAGGCGCACCAGGCCGTGCTGGGCCTCGGCGATGGCGCGCACGATCGCCAGCCCGAGCCCGGCACCGCTCCGATGGCCGCCCGACGGACCCCGGTCGAACCGCTGGAAGATCCGCTCGGCGTCCTCCCGCGGTACCCCGGGGCCGTGGTCGGCCACCCAGAACGACACGGTGTCCTCGGACACGGCCGAGCCGATCAGGATCTCGTCGCCGTCCTCGGTGTGCTGGACGGCGTTCTGGGCCAGCTGCACCACGGCCTGGGTGGTCCGCTGCTCGTCGAGCGGCACCTGGCCTTCGCCGAGCGCCTCCAGCCGCCAGCGACGATCGCCGATGGTGCGGACCTTGGCGTAAAGGTCGCTGGTCAGCTCGGTGACGTCGGTGGGGGCGAGTGCGATGAAGTCGGGCTGCTCGGCCTTGGCCAGCAGCAGGAGATCGCCGACGATGCGGTTCATCCGGTCCAGCTCGTCGACGCACAGCCGGATCGCCTCGGCCCGCGCGACCGGGTCGTCGTCGAGCAGTTCGAGATGGCCGAGCACGATCGTGATGGGCGTCCGCAGTTCGTGGCCGGCATCGTCGAGGAAGCGCCGCTGGGTGGCGAACGCGAGGTCGAGCCGGTCGAGCATGGCGTTGAACTGTTCGGCGAGCGCGGCGACGTCGTCGCGGCCGTCCACCGGGATGCGGCGGGTCAAGTCGTGTTCGGTGATCTCGGCGGCGGCGCGGCGCACCAGCCGCACCGGGGCGAGGATCTGCCCGGCGACCAGCCACGCCGCGGCCCCGGCCAGGACGAGCCCGAGCAGCCCGACGAACAGCAGGGTCCGCACGGTGGTGGCGATCTCGGCGCGGTCGCGGTCCACGAAGTAGCCGACGACGAACGAACCGCGGTCGCCCTCGCGGGTGCCGGACGCGTCGACGCGGATCCAGCGCATCTCCCCGGCCGGGGTCTCGACGGTGCCGCTGCGCGCCGGGTCGGCGAGGATCGGGTTCAGCAGCCCCGGGCTCTCGCCAAGCCGGAACGGCTCCTCGCGGTCCTGCAGGATCGGCCCGGACGACGGCGTCCAGGCCAGCACCACTTCGTCGTCGTCGACGTACTGGCGCCGCAGATGCGCCGACAGCGCGGACCGCACGTCCGGGAACGGCTGCCCGGTGGCGCGGTCCACCCCCTCGGCCAGCACCTGGCCCAGCTCGGCGGCCTCCTGTTCGAGCGCGGCGTTGACGTCGCTGTCGACCTCGCGCAGCAACAGGTTGTAGGTGACCAGCGTCGTCGACACCGTCACCACGGCGACGAGCAGCAGCAGCCAGCCCATGATCCGGATCCGCGCGGGGACCGCCCGCATCCTGGGCCGCCGCCGGCGGGGTTCAGTCGTCACTCTCGTCGTCGTCCTGGTCGTCGCCCGGTGGGACCACCGGGGGTGGTGGCACGACCACCGGCGTGGAACTGCTCGGCGGCGGGGGCGGCGCGGGGTGATCCCGCAGTTTCACCTCGATCGGTGCCCGCGGCGCGGGCGGCTCCGGCCACGCCCAGGTGACCGCCGCCGCACCGAGCGGGAGCGCCACGGCGGCGATGAGCAGGGCGATACGCGGCGAACGGGTCATGGCTCCACCCTTCTGGTCGTCGATGTGGCGAAGATGAGGACAAGATGAAGGAATCTTCACATAACGGGCACGGACAGCCGGGTACCGACCAGCACGATCCGCAGCATCCGTTCGGCCGCGTCGGTCAGGAACTCCGCGCCGCGCAGGATCGCCTCGTCCAGATCCACCGGACCGGGCTGGATGGCCTGGAAGGCGTCGATACCGACCGCGTAGGTGGTGTCGGCGTCCAAGCCGATCCGCCCGGCGAGCGCGACCACCGGCTTGCCGTGCGCCTTGGCCCGGCGCGCCACCTCGGCGGGCACCTTCCCGTGCGGGGTCTGGGCGTCGATCGTGCCCTCGGCGGTGACCACGAGATCGGCCGCCGCGAGCCGCGCGTCGAGGTCCACGTGGTCCAGCAGTACCTCGAACCGCGGCAGCAGCCGGGCTCCCAGCGCCGCGCACAGTCCCGCGCCGAGGCCGCCGGACGCGCCGGAGCCGGGGACGAGCGCGACGTCGGCGCCCAGATCGCGGCGCAGGACGCCGGCCCAGTTGTCCAGCGCCGCCGCCAGCCGTTCCACCTGCTCGGGGGTGGCGCCCTTCTGCGGGCCGAACACCCTGGCCACACCGCGTGGGCCGCACAGCACGTTGTGCGGGTTGACCGCCAGCCGGAGCTCGGTGCCCGCGAGTCTCGGATCGAGCCCGGACACGTCGATATGCCGGGCTCGCGCCAGCTCCGCCCCGCCGGGACCCACCTCCTGACCGGCGCGGTCGAGCACGCGGGCGCCCAGCGCCTGGAGCGCCCCGGCCCCGCCGTCGGACACGCCGGAGTCGCCGCAGCCGACGAGCACCGACGAACAGCCCGAGTCGAGCGCGGCGATCATCAGCTCGCCGACACCCCGGCTGGTGGTACGCCCGGGATCGCGGCGATCGGCGGGCACCAGGCGAAGACCGGCGGCCGCCGCCATCTCCACCACCGCCGTCGACCCGTCGCCGAGAATCGCGAAATGGGAGCGCACCGGCAGCCCGACCGGACCGGTGACGACGGTGTCCACGATCTTCCCGCCGGTGCTCCCGGCCAGCGCCGCGGCCGAACCCTCCCCGCCGTCGACCAGCGGGACGCGGTCGATCTCCGCGAACGGGACGACCCGCCGCACGCCCTCGGCGATGGCGTCCGCCGCGGCCTCGGCGCCGAGACTTTCCTTGAACCCACTGGGGGCGACAACGATCCGCATGACTTCCTCCTGATGGTTCACGGCACGAGCGACAGGCCGAGACACGGCCAGACGAACAAGGCGAAGACGGCGACGACGACCACATGCAGCGGCGCGAGCACTCCCGAAAGCCGGAGCAGGTCACGGGACGAATAGGTCGGCACGCCGTCGATGCCGGAGAACAGCGCGACGGGTTTGGCGGACGAGGTGAGGGTGTGGCAGAACCCCGCCGCCGCGGTGGAGGCGAATACGGCCGCGGCCGGGGCCAGCCCGGTGGCCGCCGCGAGCGGGATCACCACCGGCACCAGCACCGAAGACCGCGCCGACCGGGACTGCACCGCCAGATGCGCGGCCGTGCTCACCACGATCACCGCCGCCAGCACCACCCACGCCGGCGCGCCACGGACGGGACTCAAGGCCACGTCCGCCACCCACGCCGCCGCGCCCGACCCCACCAGCGCGCCGCCCAGCGCGGCCGTCGCGGCGGTGAACAGCAGCAACGACCACGGCACCGTCTTCAGCGCCGTACCCGTGGTGACCCGATGCGGCGGCACGCACATCGCCAAGGCGCCGACGAGCCCGACCAGCGCGGGCGGCAGTCCGTGCCACGGTTCGGTGCACCACAGCACCAGCACGGCTCCGGTGGTGACCGCCGCGAACCGCTCCGTCCGCGTCCACGGCCCTCGCGGCGGGAACCGGCAGCGCAGGTCGAACCGTTCACGGCGGTCGTCACGGGTGGTGAACAGCCGCAGGACGACCTCGGCCGCGAGGTGGGAGGACACCACCGCCAGCGGCAGGCCCAGCAACAGCCAGCGCAGGAAGCCGATGCCGCCGCCGGTCGCTTCACGCAGGAGCTGGTCGGCCACCAGATGCGCGCCCGCGCCGATGAGCGTCGAGACCGCCGACAACAGCACCACCGTCGGGAACAGCACCGAGAGCGCTTTGGCCATCCGCGGGAGCGCGCTCGCCAAGGCGGTGAACACCGGCACGGCCAGGGCCGCCCGCCCCGACGTCGAGGGAACCACCAGCGACGAGACCACCAACGCGACCGTCGACAGATGCGCGAGCCCGCGCACCGATCGCGCCCGCGCCGGTAATACGGCCGCGAACCGGTCGACCAACCCCGAACCGGTCAGCCCGGCCGCCAGCACGAACGCCGCGATCAGCAGCCACACCAGATCCGCGCCGAGCGTGGCGAACAGATCGGCGGGGGCGAGAATCCCGGTCACGGCAAGGACGGCCACCGCCGCGAGCGCGATCCACGTGTCGTCCAGTGGCGTCAGGATCCACGTGCCCACGGCCGTGGCGAACACGGCCAGCACCACCGCGCCTTGCCAGCCCGGCCCGCCTGGCACGAGCGCGGTGCTCAGCGCCGGGACGGCCGCGGCGGGGATCAGCCAAGCCTTGGTGTTCTTGGGTTTCTCGGTCTTGCTGGGTTTTCGTGGCGGGCTGGTCGTGTAGGTGTAGGCGGTCACGGTGATGAGCTTGTGACGCGCTCCTGAAGCGTCCGTTAAGGACGGATGAGGAGGTTTTCATGTTGGCTTTGGGCTTTGGGGCTTGTCTGGCTGGTCTTCGTCTCCGAGGTGGTGGACTGTGTGGATTTTGGGACGTCAGATGTCCCAAAATCCACACGGTCCACCGCCGGGCATGACGAGGGGCCCGTCGCCGACGGGCTCCTCGATGTTCAGACGTGATGCAGGGTGTTACGCCGAGGTTGTCGGAGCGGATCCCGGTACTGAGGAGGTATGAACTCCGGTAACCCATCGGCCGCCATCCGCACTTCCCAATCACCATGATGAATCAGTCGGTGATGGAACCCGCACAGCAGGACCAGGTTCCGGAGATCTGTCGGACCTCCGTCCGCCCAGTGATGAATGTGATGGGCGTGGCAGTTCTTGGGTTTCCGATGACAGCCGGGGAACGCACAACCCCCGTCCCGGATGTTCAACGCGCGTCTCTGGCCTGGGGTGACGAACCGTCGTAGTCGTCCCAAATCCAACGGTTCCCCCGTGGAACTCATGACCACTGGGAGCATCAGACAGTCACAGGCCGCGAGTCGGGCTTCCCGGGCGGTCATCGTCCCGACAAAATCCAGGCAGGCGGTGCCGAGACCGGACTTCAGCTCCTCGAGTCCGATGGTGACGTGCACCAACGTGCGGTAGCCGCTGGTGCCGGGCTGGTCTGGGCACGCGACCGCCAAATCGAGGAGTTCGGCCCAGGCGTCGCCCATGCGTTCACACTTCATCCGCAAGTCCGCCTGGCCGAACTCGTCGACTGGGCGTGGCTGGGCGTAGGCCTCCAGCGCGGCCGCCGTCCGGGCGCCGGTTTCGTCATCGAGGAGGCCGGTCAGTTTCCAGAACCCGTCTTTCCGGCGTTCCAGGGTGATCTCGCGGCGCGGCTCCTTCGGCTCAGGCTCCTTCGGTTCCTTGCCATCCGGATCCAGCAAGCCCAGTAGATTCGCCTCGGCATCGGCGAGCTGCCGCGGACCGGCGCTCGAGGCAAGGTTCGCGAGGATCTGCTCCGCACCTGCCCGCTCCTCGGCCGAAATCTCGGCCGGAAGGTTCTTCAAGATCTCCAGGATCTGATCGATCCGCTCATCCCCGACCAACCCCTGCGCCGCCACCGCCGCGGTCGCGGGAGCAACAGACGGAACCTCGGTGCCATCCAAGGCGCGGGTGGGATTCAGGGCGAGGGCCCGCTTCACCACCGCACCCGCCTCAGCGCGCGACAACCCCGCCACATCCGCAAGCCAGCTCGCCGCACTGCCATACCCATACAAATCCTTGGCACCACGAGACTCGATCTCCGCCAGGAACCGCCCCAGGCAGGCGGTCGCCACCCTGATCACCTGCAGAGACTGCTCCACGCCATGCGCAAGCTCCAGCTTGCCGGCGCGCCACAGCTCCTGCGGCAACTCGGGAAGGAAGGTCTCGGACACCCCTCCATAATACCGCAATCCAGTCGAACACGTGTTCGTAATTTTAAGCAACACGCGAAACGCGAAAACAACACCGAAGAGTGAAACGGCCGCCAACCCCGATTCACCCCGAGCAACCATCGCAATTAGTCGACTAATCGCGCCGAAGTGCGGCAACCTGCTCCCGCAGTGAAATGACCGCCTCCGCGAGATCCACCGGGTCGACGGTCGCGGCCCATTCCCGGATGAGTTCGGACCGCCGCCGGACGACCTCTTTCTCCTTGTCGCGAATGAGGCCCGCCTGGGTGAACTCCTGCGCGTCGATGGCCGCTTCCTTGTGTCGCCGATATTCGGCGATCTCGGAACTCAGCAAGTCGATCTCGGCAGGCGGATCGGCAGGGCCGCGTGTCGGGCCAGGCCCGGGACTTCCCCAGACGGCGTTCTCGTCGAGAAAGGGAGCCCAAATCCGGGCATAGGCCTCCCGCACCCGCTCCTCGGTCACCCCGTGTTCGCCCAGGACGCGAGCCGCTCCGCCACCGGCGGCCAGCAGGCCGACGACCAACTCCACCAAACCCGAGGAACGGGGCACGGCAAGGACTTCGGCCGTGACCGGATGACCGTCGACGGTCCCGGCGGCGGGCGACGAATCCGCGTGGGCCGCTTGCTCCAGTTGTCGCACAAGGACATCGCGAGAGATTCCGAGTGCGTCGGGGAGCGCGTGCCCGACGCCGTCCTCGAGTACGGCGAGCAGAAGTTCCTCGCCCCCGATGCAATCGCGCCCCAGCCGGGTCGCGTGAGCGTGCGCCCGCTCCAGCAGGCTCACGCCGACCGCTCGGACGAGGAGTCCCCGATCCGGGGGAAAGGGGCGGTGGAGAAGATGATCTCCACCGCCACCTCGAAGAACTCCGCGATCCGCAGGGCGAGGTAGAGGCTCGGGCTGTATTCGCCGCGTTCGAGGTAGCCGATGGTCTGGTAGTGCACGCCCAGCGCATCGGCGAGTTCGCGGCGGGAAATGCCCCGTTCCGCCCGCAACATCGCGATCCGGTTGTAAACGACCTCGCTCATGAGCTAGCCAATTCGCTGCATCGCCTTTTCCCGTCGTGCCGCCACCGAGGACCCGGACTCGCGCCGCGCCATGCGCCGCAGGATGACCGGGGCCAGCGTCAATCCGATCACGGCCCAAATCGACAGCACGCCGAGGGTCTCCCAAGGCCGCCAGGACTGGCCGATCTCGATGATCACCGTCGAGTCCGGCAGCAGCGCCGACCGCATGCCGAGGCCGAGCCAGTACATCGGGAACACCTGCCCGAGGTACTGCAGCCATTCCGGCAGGGCGGTGATCGGGTAGAAGATCCCCGAGATCGCGCCGATCCCCAGTGTCGGCAACATGATCAGCCCGATGCTGCGCGCGTTCGAGGTCAGCGAGCCGAAGATCGCGCCGATCGGCATCGTGGCGAGGAGGCCGAGCACCAGCACCCACAGCAGGCCCAGCCACGACGTCAGCCCGCCGGGCGCGATGCCGTCGAACAGGATCAGGCTGGGGATCAGTACCAGCAGCATTCCGACGACGGTGCTCAACGACACCGTGACGACCTTGCCGACGAGGTAGCCGATCATGCCGTTCGGTGTGGCCTTGGCACGCAGGAGCGTGCCGTCTTCGCGTTCGACGGCGAGGACTCCCGCCATCCCGAGCATGCCGCTGAACACGATCGACGCGCCCAGCACGCTCGGCACGGTGGCGGCGCCGAGCGAGAACTCCGTTCCCGGCAGTTTCGCGCCGCGCATGAAGAACATGACGACCACGAAGATCGCCGGGAAGAGGAAGGTGTTGAACAGGTCTTCCCGGTTGGTCATCATCTGGCGGCTTTCGAGCCAGCCGCGCCGGACGCCCAGCCGGACACTGTGCTGAATCGGGTTCATCGCGCGCCCACCGCCTCCAGGGACTCGGCCTTGCGGACCAGGGTCATATACGTGTCTTCGAGCGACGCCCGCCGGACCTCCAGATCGCCGATGGCGTCCCCGTGCTGCTTGAACAGTTCGTGCACGTACTTCGTCGATTCGGTCGTGGAGTGCACGAACCGCTGGCCGTCCAGCGTCCAGCGCACCTCGGCTTCGCCGGCGATCTGCCTGCTCAGCGCGTCGGCCGAACCGTCGGCCACGATGCGGCCGTGGTTCAGGATCAGGATCCGGTCGGCCAGCTTCTCGGCCTCGTCGAGGTCGTGCGTGGTCAGCAGGATCGTGGTGTCGTCGTCATCGGTCAGCCGGTGCACGAGTTCGTGGAACTCGCGCCGCGCCTCCGGGTCCAGCCCGGCGGTCGGCTCGTCGAGGAACAGCAGTTCCGGACGGCCGACGATGCCGATCGCGACGTCGAGCCGTCGCCGTTGCCCGCCCGAGAGCATCCGAACCTTCTTGTCCGCGTGCTCGGTCAGGCCGACCGCCGCGACCAGTTCGTCCGGATCCCACGGCCGCTTGATGCGATCCGTGGAGTACGGCGCGTAGTAGCCGCCCAGGTGCTCCAGCAGCTCGCGCACCCGCCATTTGGCGTGGTCGCGCCAGGCCTGGAGGACGACCCCCAGCCGCGCCCTCCAGTTCTCGTCGGCGTGCGCCGGGTCGACGCCCAGCACGCTGACCTCGCCCTCCGACCGCATCCGGAAGCCTTCGAGGATCTCGATCGTGGTGGTCTTGCCCGCCCCGTTCGGGCCGAGCAGGCAGATCACCTCGCCGCGGTGCGCGGTGAAGTCGACGCCGTGGAGGACGTCGTTCGTGCCGTACCGCATCCGGAGATCTTTGACGGAGATCATCACGTCGTGTGGATCTCTCATTTGGTCACCCCCATCTCAGTGCTGCGATCGAATGTAGCACACCTACTACATATGATCTGAGACATACTCTCGTGGAAACGGGCCATCTACAGTGAGCGCATGTCCACGAGCGCACGTGTCCGAGCCGACGCGTGCCCTGGTGTTTTCGCCACGCACGACGCGGCCGACGGTCCGCTCGCCCGGATCCGGCTGCCCGGTGGCGCCATCACCTCGGCCCAGCTCGGCGCGCTCGCGGATGCCGCCGACGACCTCGGGGACGGCGCCCTCCACCTGACCTCCCGCGGCAACGTGCAGTTGCGCGGCGTCACCCGGCCCGGTCTCGCGGGCAGGCTCACCGCGGCCGGGCTGCTGCCTTCGCCGTCGCACGAACGCGTCCGCAACATCCTCGCGTCGCCGTTGAGCGATCCCGCGCAAAAGCTGGCCTCGGCCCTCGACAAGGCGCTGTGCGCGGCTCCTGAGCTGGCCGAACTCCCGGGACGCTTCCTTTTCGCCTTCGACGGCGGCCAGGGCGACGTCGCCGGAGAGGGCGCCGACGTCTGCTGGCGCGACGGTGCCGTGCTCCTCGCCGGCGAGGACACCGGCCTGCGTGTAACCGCCGAGCGCGCCGTCGAGACGCTGCTCGCGGTCGCGCGCGCGTTCCTTCGCACGAGGGGAACGGCCTGGCGGATCGGCGAACTCGCCGATACCGAGCCGCTGCTCAGTGGCATCCCAGGCGAAACGACAAAGCCGCGGGAGTTCGAGGTGAACCCGGGCCTCCCGATCGGGCCGATCGGTGACGCGATCGGGGTTGCCCCGGTATTCGGCAGGCTCACCTCGGCTCAGGCGCGCGCCATCGCGAAGGCCGGGAACGCCGTGGTCACGCCGTGGCGATCGATCCTGGTCCTCGGCCGCTTGGCAGCGGACACGGGCCTGATCACCGATCCGGACGCGCCGTCGCTCGGGATCAGCGCCTGCATCGGGCATCCGGGCTGCGCCAAGTCGCTCGCCGACGTGCGGGCCGACGCGGCGCGGGTCGGGCGGGCCCCGCGAACCCATTTCGCCGGTTGTGAACGGCGCTGCGGCAAACCCGCGCGCGAGCACGTCGACGTGCTCGCGACGGAGGACGGTTATCTGGTCGACGGGGCGTTCGTCCCGGTCGGCGAGCTGGCGAAGGCGTTGGCGGAGAAAGGGACACAGTGATCGACTACATCCGGGACGGGGCCGAGATCTACCGGCATTCGTTCGCCACCATCCGTGAGGAGGCGGATCTCGCAATCCTGCCCGACGACGTCGCGGTGCTGGCCGTGCGGATGATCCACGCCTGCGGGATGGTCGACCTGGTCGACGATCTCCGCTACAGCCTGGACGTGGTGGAATCCGGCCGGGCCGCGCTCGAAGCGGGCGCGCCGATCCTGTGCGACGCCAACATGATCGCCTCCGGGGTGACCCGCAAACGTTTGCCTGCCGCCAACGAGGTGCTGTGCACGCTGTCCGATCCGAAGGTGCCCGGCCTCGCCGAGCGGATGGGTACCACCCGGTCGGCGGCCGCGCTGGAGCTGTGGCGCGACAAGCTGCCCGGGTCCGTGGTGGCGATCGGTAACGCGCCAACCGCGTTGTTCCGCCTGCTGGAACTGCTCGAAGAGGGCGTCGGCGCCCCGGCGGCGATCATCGGTG
The DNA here is from genome assembly GCF_044461365.1 of Amycolatopsis sp. NPDC049868. Classification (NCBI taxonomy): domain Bacteria; kingdom Bacillati; phylum Actinomycetota; class Actinomycetes; order Pseudonocardiales; family Pseudonocardiaceae; genus Amycolatopsis; species Amycolatopsis sp. NPDC049868. Next base: position 453,229 of record NZ_JBITKV010000005.1, read on the forward strand.
TCCCGGTGGGCTTCATCGGCGCCGCCGAGTCCAAAGTGGAGCTTGCGAAGCGCGCGCCCGCCCCGTACCTGGTGGTGCACGGACGACGCGGCGGCAGCGCGATGGCCGTCGCCGCGATCAACGCGATGGCGAGTGAGGTCGAATGAACAGGCTCGGAAAACTCTGGGGTGTCGGGCTCGGACCCGGTGACCCCGAGCTGATGACGGTCAAGGCCGCCCGGTTGATCGGCGAGGCCGACGTCATCGCCTATCACAGCGCGCGGCACGGCCGGAGCATCGCGCGTTCGGTCGCCGAGCCGTACCTGAGGGACGGTCAGATTGAGGAGAAGCTGGTCTACCCGGTCACCACGGAGACCCCCGACCATCCCGGCGGCTACGAAGGCGCCATCGCCGACTTCTACGAGCTGAGCGCGAAACGGCTCGCCGAACACCTCGACGCCGGACGCGACGTGGTCGTGCTCTGCGAAGGCGACCCGTTCTTCTACGGCTCCTACATGTACATGCACGAACGCCTCGCCGATCGCTACGAAGCGACCGTGGTGCCGGGCGTGACGTCGGTCAGCGCGGCGTCGTCGGTGCTCGGCCGCCCGCTGGTGCAGCGCGACGAGGTCCTCACCATCCTGCCCGGCACGCTGCCCGCGCCGGAGCTCGCGCGCCGCCTGGCCGACACGCAGGCCGCGGCGGTCCTCAAACTCGGCCGCACGTTCGGCAACGTCCGCGAGGCACTGGCCGAAGCCGGGAAACTCGACGACGCCTTCTACGTCGAACGCGCGACCTGGCAGGCGCAGCGCGTCGAGCCGTTCGCCGACGTCGACCCGGATTCGGTGCCGTACTTCTCGCTGGCGCTGCTGCCCAGCCCGGCCTACGCGTCCCGGCTCGCCGACGAACCCGAAGTCATCCGGGAGCGGGAAACGCGGACCGGCGGGGAAGTCGTGGTCGTCGGCCTCGGCCCGGCTGGCCCTGACTGGCTGACCCCCGAAGCGACCGAGGAACTGGCCGCGGCGGAGCACATCGTCGGCTACGGCCCGTACGTCGCGCGAGTGCCGCAGCGCGCGGGCCAGCAGCGGCACGCGTCGGGCAACCGCGTCGAGGCCGAACGCGCCGTCGAAGCGCTCGAACTGGCCGCGAACGGCGCCAAGGTCGCGGTGGTCTCTTCGGGCGACCCCGGCGTGTTCGCGATGGCGTCGGCGGTGCTGGAGCAGGTCGCCGCCGGACACGGTGCGGGCATCCGGGTGCGGATCGTGCCGGGGGTGACCGCCGCGCAGGCGGCCGCGTCCCGGGTCGGCGCGCCGCTGGGCCACGACTACTGCGTGCTCTCGCTGTCCGATCGGCTCAAGCCGTGGGAGATCATCGAACGACGGCTCGACGCGGCCGGCGCGGCGGATCTCGTGCTCGCGCTGTACAACCCGGCGTCCCGCACGCGGACCACGCAGCTCACGCAGGCTCGCGACGTGCTGCTCCGGCACCGCGCGCCGGAGACGCCGGTGGTCGTCGCCCGTGACGTCGGCGGCCCCGAGGAGGACATCCGCGTGGTCACCCTCGGCACCCTCGATCCGGCCGCCGTCGACATGCGCTGCCTGCTGATCATCGGCTCGTCGAAGACCCGCGCCGAGAACGGCGTCGTCTGGACACCCCGTACCTACGAGTGACGGCCGAGTCCGGCGTTCCTGGCCTGGGCGAGCAGCACCTCCCGGTCGTCGATGCCTGCCTTGGCGTGGATCGACGTGACGACGTTGCGCACGGTCTTGGGCGCGAGCCCCAGCTGCCGTGCGACGGCCGCGATCGTCAGGCCGCCCGCCAGGAGGTCGAGCACCTCGTGCTCGCGTGAGGTCAGCCGGGGGAACGCCCGCATCGGCTGTGAAGTGGCCAGCAGGCCGTAAAGCCGGTCCGCGGCGCGCTCGCCGAACACGACCGCGCCCGCGGCCACCCCGCGGATGAAGCGGACCAGATCGTCGTGGCCCGCGCTCCGGGACAGGACGCCGCGAGCGCCCGCGAGCATCGCGGCCACCACGAGTTCGCCGTCGCCGGGCGGGGTCAGCACCAGCACGGCGGTGCCCGGTACGCGGGTCGACACTTCGCGCGTCACGGCGAGCCCGTCGAGTGACGGCGGATGGACGGACAGCACGAGGACGTCCGGGCGCAGCACGCTGGCGTGCCAGACCGCTTCACGTTCGTCGGGGGTATGGGCGACCACGTCCAGCTCCGACGACGCGGGCGGCTCGGGGACACCGGCGAAGACCACGGTCACCGCATGGGTTCGAATCGGCACGCCATCGGTTGTAGCGCAGAACTTTTGTACAGTGTCCGGCCGTTTTCGGTGAACAATGTCCATTCAGTAACGCTTCGACGATCAGGGGGGCCTGGTGCCGAGACGCGAGCGCCCGCTGGGGCCGGGCGACGACGTCGTCGTGAGCTTCGCGGCGGATCTTCGCCTGCTTCGCGAGAAGGCCGGTGGGCCGACGTACCGCGAACTTGCGACCCGCGCGGGCTACTCGGCCGCCGCGCTCTCCGAAGCCGCGGGCGGACGGAAGCTGCCCGGGCTCGCGGTCACGACGGCCTACGTCACCGCGTGCGGCGGTGACGTCGCGGCTTGGGAGGAGCGCTGGCGCACGGTCGCCGCCGGGCTCGCCGCGGGGTCCGGCGAACGCGACGATCCCGCCGAACTCCCGTATCTGGGGCTGGCCGCGTTCCAGACGGCCGACGCCGACCGCTTCTTCGGCCGCGAGCGGCTGGTCGCGGAGCTGACCGGCAAGCTCGCGCAGCGACGGCTCGTCGGGGTCTTCGGTGCTTCGGGGTCGGGGAAGTCGTCCGTCCTGCGGGCCGGGCTGGCGGCGGCGAGCGAACGCCCCGTCGTCCTCCGCACGCCAGGGGCGCATCCACTCGACGATGACCTCGACGCCGAGGGGCGGCTGCTGATCGTCGACCAGTTCGAGGAGGTCTACACGCTCTGCCAGGACCCGATCGAACGCGAGAAGTTCATCGACGCGTTGCTCGCGCTCTCCCGCGACGAACACGGCACGCGGGTCGTCCTCGGTGTCCGCGCGGACTTCTACGGTCACCTCTGCCGTCACGCCGGGCTGGTCGAGGCGCTCACCGACGCGCAGGTGATGGTGGGCCCGATGACCGCCGACGAACTCCGGACCACGATCGTCGAACCCGCCGTCCGGGCGGGCTGCCGGGTCGAGGCGGCGCTGGTCACGACGCTCGTCGCCGACGCCACCGGCCAGCCGGCGATGCTGCCGCTGGTGTCGCACGCGTTGCTGGAGACCTGGCGGCGGCGCCAAGGGATCACGCTGACCAGCGCGGCATATGAGGCGGCGGGCGGGATCCTCAACGCGATCGCGCAGACCGCGGAGGCGGTCTACACGGATCTGGAGCCGGACAGACAACGCGTCGTGCGGCAGATCTTCCTTCGGCTGACCGCGCTCGGCGAAGGCACCGAAGACACGAAGCGCCGTCTCAACCGGCGTGAACTCGACGACGACCCGGCGACGACCGAGGTTCTCGAACGCCTCGCCGAAGCCCGTCTGCTCGTCCTCGACCGCGACGGCGTCGAGATCGCCCACGAAGCCTTGATCCGCAGCTGGCCAAGGCTGCGCGACTGGCTCGCGGAGGACCGCGAAGGGCACCGCCTGCACCGGCAACTGGCCGAGGCGACCGAGCTGTGGGAGTCGCTGGATCGCGACAAGGGCAGTCTTTATCGCGGCACGCGGCTGGGGCTCGCGGCCGAATGGGCGGACCGGGAACCGGACGCGCTGAGCGCGCGCGAGCGGAGGTTCCTTCAGGCCGGGCTCGATGCCGAAGCCGAGGAGGCCGCCGTCGGCCGCAAACGGACACGGAGGTTGCGAAGACTTGTCGCGCTCCTCGGCGTCCTGTTGCTCCTGGCGGGCGTCGCCGTCGGATACGCCGTCGATGCCGGGCGGACCGCCACCGACCAGCGGAACGTGGCGCTCGCGCGCAAGGCCGTCGTCGACGCGAAGGCGTTACGGGACTCGAACCCGGCGTTGTCGACCCAGCTCAGCCTCGCCGCGTACCGGCTCGCGCCGATCCAGGAGACCCACGACGGCCTGCTCGCGTCCATGGCGGCGCCGTTCGCCACGCGGCTGACCTTCGACCCCGGCGACGTCACCGTCGCGCTGAGCGGGCAGCTCATGATCACTTCCGACTCCTACCGGGCGACACAGGTGTGGTCCATTGCCGACTCGCGGCATCCGGATCTCCTGTCGACGCTGCCCGGTTCCGAGGAGATCCGCGGACCGCTGGCGTTCAGCCGCGACGGGCGCGCGCTGGCGACGGCCACCCGGGACCATCGGGTCCGGCTCTGGGATCTGACCGATCCGCGACGTCCGGTGCGGAAAGCGGACGTCACCGGGCATCGGGACGTCCTGCTCTCCCTCGACTTCAGCCGGGACGGCCGCCTGCTCGTCACCGGCTCCGTCGACCGGACGGTCCGGCTCACCGACGTCGGTGACCTCGGCGCGCCGAAACCGCTCGGCGGGATCCCGGCGGAACAACTCGACCGCGCCGTCTTCAGCCCCGATGGGCGGCTGCTCGCGGTCACGAACACGAACTGGACGGCGGAACTCTGGGACGTCACCACCCCGTCCGCGCCGCGAAGGCGCTCCGTCCTTTCCGGACACAAGGACCTTCAGCTCACCCCGTCGTGGAGCCCGGACGGCAGGCGGCTGCTCACCACCAGCTGGGATCGCACCGCGAAACTGTGGGACGTCGCCGATCCGGCGGCGCCGCGGCCACTGTCGACGTTGACCACCCCGGCCGTGGTCTGGGCGGCCGGGTTCAGTCCGAGCGGCAGGCTGGTGGTGACCGCGGGGGACGACCAATCCGTGCGTCTTTGGGACGTCACGGGACCGGCGAAGGAACTGCCGCCGCTGTCCGGGCACACGAACGCCATCTGGTGGACCGCGTTCTCCCCGGACGGCAAGACCATCGTGTCCACCAGCGCCGACCGCACCGTCCGGCTGCAGGACGTCGGCGAACTCGCGCTGGCCTCGAGCGCGGGCTGGAACGTCGGCACCTTCCTCGAACAGGGGCGGATCCTCGTCACCTCGGGGGACGACCTGCGGCTCTGGGCGATGGACGATCTCCGCGCCCCGAGGCAGCTTTCGAAGTTTCCCGGCCCCGCGACCGTCACCGCGGTCGCGGTGAGCCCGGACCGGCGGAGTCTCGCGCTGGCCGCGCACGCCGGTGCCGGGGTCGGCGGGACGTTCGTGCTCCAGCGCTGGGACATCAGCGATCCGACGACGCCGAAACTGCAGGCGTCGACCGAGGTCCTGCCGACCTACTCGCTCGCCTTCAGCCCGGACGGGAAGACCTTCGCCTCCGGCCGCGACGACGGACCGATCCAGCTCTGGGACGTCAGTGATCCCAGGAGGTTCACGGGGCCGCGGGATCTGCCGGTCGGCGACGGCACGGTGTGGTCGCTCGCGTTCACCCCCGACGGACGGACGCTCGTGGCGAGCCAGGGGCCGGACTCGTCCGCGGTGACCCTGTGGGACGTCGCCGACCCCCGGCGGCCCGGTCTGGTGTCGACCCTGCGGCCCGATGGCGGCACGTTGTTCAAGATGGCGCTCAGCCCCGACGGTCGCACGGTCGCCGCGGGCAGCAGCGACCGGAACATCTACCTCTGGGACATCACCGACCGCGCGCACGCCGTGCGGCTGCCGAAACTGGCCGGCCACTCCGAAGGCGTCGGGCCGCTCGCGTTCGGCGCGGACGGCCGGGAACTGGCGGCGTCGGCGTTCCGGACGGTGCGCGTCTGGGATCTGGCCGATCCGCGGAAACCGGTGGAGACGGCGCAGCTGACCGGCTTCGCCGCGACGGTCAACTCGCTGGCGTACCGGGACGACGGGCATACGCTCGCGATCGGGAGCAGCGGCGTCCAGCTGTGGCAGACGGACACCGCGCGAGTGGGCGAGGAGATCTGCAGGCTGGCGACGCCGAGGATCACGAGGGAAGAGTGGGAGCGGTACTTCCCGGGGCTCGAATACGCGCCACCGTGCGGATGAGCAGCCCCTTCGTAGCTGTCCCCAAAGGACGGTGGGCCGGGTGTCGCGAAAGCCACTTTCGGGACATCACACGTCGCGAAAGTGGCTTTCGCGACCCTCCGGAACGAGCTTAACGTTGCAG
>NZ_JBITKV010000005.1:459384-621112 GCF_044461365.1 Amycolatopsis sp. NPDC049868
ATTGGGGGGGGGGGGGGGTTGGCTTAACACCCTTTTTGTTAAAAAAACGGGTCGCGAAAGTGGCTTTCGCGACACGTCGACTTGCGTGGACACAGGGCCCGACCGGGCCGAGAAGTAGACGGGGTAACTCCCTCCGTAATAAACATATAGCGCATGGGGGGACTTGCCACAAGACCCCGGTGATGCCTCAGACTCACTCGCCGTAGCCGAAACCTGGTGAAATGGGAGTCTGTGTCAACTCAGGGTCATGAAGAAGAGCTCCGGTCCGAACGCGAGTACGTCGCCGGGCTCTACACGCGCCTGGACGCCGAACGCGCGCGTGTGAAGGGGGAGTACCAGGCCGCGCTGGGCGGGACCGGCGGGACGGCCATGGAACGTGACGTAGAGGTACGCGCGCTGGCCAGGGAGTCGCGGCGGCTGGACGTCGTCGACAACGGGCTGTGCTTCGGCAGGCTGGACAGCCTGGCGGGGGAGACCGCCCACATCGGCCGCATCGGTCTCTTCGACGAGGAGAACGACTACGAACCGGTGCTGCTCGACTGGCGGGCGCCGGCGGCGCGCCCGTTCTACACCGCGACCGCCGCGACGCCGGAGAAGATGCGCCGTCGCCGCCAGTTCCACACCCACGGCCGTGAGCTGCTCGGGTTCACCGACGAGGTGTTCGGCCGCCCCGGCGGCGACGCGGAGGGTGACGCGGCGCTGCTCGCGGCGGTCAACGCGCCGCGTGGCGAGGGGATGCGCGACATCGTCGCGACGATCCAGTCCGAACAGGACGAGATCATCCGGCACGAGCACCCCGGGGTGCTCGTGATCGAGGGCGGGCCGGGTACCGGGAAGACCGTGGTCGCGCTGCACCGCGTCGCGTACCTGCTCTACACGCAGCGCGAGCGGATGGAGCGCCACGGGGTGCTCGTGGTGGGGCCGAATCCGGCGTTCCTGCACCACATCGGCCGCGTCCTGCCGTCGCTGGGCGAGACCGACGTGGTGTTCATGACCACCGGCGATTTCGTGCCCGGCAAGCACGTCACCGCCGAGGACGGCCCGGAGGCCACACGGCTCAAGGGTTCGCTGAAGATGCTGGACGTCCTCAAGGCCGCCGTCGCCGACCGGCAGCGGCTGCCGGAGGAGCCGGTGCTGATCGACCTCGCCGACGTCACCGTGCGGATCGACGCCGAGACCGCGGAATGGGCGAGGGACGAGGCGCGCAAGAGCGGCCTGCCGCACAACGAGGCGCGCGGGACGTTCACCGACATCGTCACCTACGTCCTGACCGAGCGGGCGATCGCGCGGATCGGCCGCGGCTGGCTCAGCCGGGACGACCGGGACGAATGGGAGCGGCTGCGGAAGGACCTGCTGAAGGAACTGGCGGAGAGCGAGACGTTCACCGCCGCGCTCGACGCGCTCTGGCCGATCCTGACGCCGGAAAGCCTGCTGGGATCGCTGCTCTCGTCCCCGGAGCGGCTTCGTGCTGCGGGGGCCGACCAGGCGTTGCTGCGCGCCGACGGGGAAGCCTGGACGGTGTCGGACATGCCGCTGCTCGACGAACTCGTCGACCTGCTCGGCCGTGACAAGGCGGCGGATCAGGCCGCGGAACAGGCGCTCGCGCGGGAGAAGAAGGCCGAGGCCGAGTACGCCGAAGGTGTGCTCGACACGATGAAGCTCGACCGCGAGGAGATGGACGAGGACATCATGCTGTCGGCGGAGAACCTGCTCTTCGCCGACGAACTCGCCGACCGGTTCGTCGAGCACGACACGCGGAGCCTCGTCGAGCGTGCCTCGGCGGACCGGGACTGGACATACCGGCACGTCGTGGTCGACGAGGCGCAGGAACTGTCCGAAATGGACTGGCGGGTGCTGATGCGGCGCTGCCCCAACCGGTCGTTCACCGTCGTCGGCGATCTGGCGCAGCGCCGGTCCGAGGCCGGGGCGCGCTCGTGGGACGCGATGCTAGCGCCGTACGTGCCGGGTCGCTGGGTGTACCGCTCGCTGACGGTGAACTACCGCACCCCGGCGGAGATCATGGCGGTCGCGGCGTCGGTGCTCGCCGAGTTCGCGCCCGAGGTCCGGGCGCCGGAATCGGTGCGGTCCAACGGTGTCCGGCCGTGGGCGCGGCAGGTCGGCGCGGATTCCCTGGCGGGTGCCATCGAGGAGTTCGTCAAGGACGAGGCCGGGCGTGAAGGCACCAGTGTCGTGATCGGGCCGCCCGGGGTGCCCGGCACGGTACCCGCCTCGGAGACGAAGGGACTCGAATTCGACGCCGTTCTCGTCGTGGACCCGGAACGGATCCTGGCCGACGGACCGCGAGGTGCCGCTGAGCTCTATGTGGCGCTGACGCGCGCTACGCAGCGGCTCGGCGTCCTTCACGAAGGCTCGCTGCCGCCCGCGCTGGCGGGCCTGAGCGGACGACACGCGTGACTGGATGGACGACACTCGTGATCAGACGGACGACACTCTCGCCGTCCGTCTGATCACAGGTGTCGTCCGTTCAATCACGCGTGCCGTCCGGCTGATCACGCGTGCTAGCGCGTTGGGTCCTTGCCGTTCGGTTGGCGCGGGCCCGGACCGGGTGACCACCAGCCGGGGACGACCTTCTCGCCGTGGACGATCGTCGGCGCGATCCCCTCGGTGAACGGTTCGACCTGCAGCAGCTGGCCCCACGACTGGCTCGGCTGGCCGATCAGGTAGCTGGGCACCTCGGGTTCGGCCGCGACCTCTTCGAGCCAGCCGATCGGGCCGCCGTTGGTGCTGGACGCCCAGTTCGCCTCGTCGGCCACGGCGCCGGCGGTGATCCGGTACTCGGGCATCTTCGAGATGCCGTCGTGCGAGGTCACCGGCTGCACGCACGGGTAGACGAACGACGCGGGCCAGTCGACGTACACCGGCTTGCCCGCGATCTTCTCGGTCAGCGTGGTGAACGTCGGCACGCGGGGCGCGGACGCGGCGATCCAGCCGTCCTCGGTGAGGTCGTTGTCGACGATGTTGATCCGCACGGACGTCGTCTCGGCGGGGAGGTCGCGCAGGTTGATCCGGGTGTCGTTCCAGCCGTTGGTCCCGGCGCCGGGCGGCAGCACGAACTGGCTGCGGACGACCTTCACGCCTTCGGGGGTGTTCACGCCGTAATCGAGGCTGACCGACGTCGGCCGCCGGGCCGCGCCCGCGGTGGCGACCACGATCTGGCCGTCGGCGGGCTTCTCGGAGAGCGCGTACCAGTCGCTGCGCAGCCGCCCGGCCCGCGTCTCGGGGTCGAGGAAGCTGCTCCACATCGGGACTTCGTCGGGTTTGAAGCCGTGCGGCGGTTCGGCCAGCGGATCCTTGTCGTCGATCGCGCGGGTGTGGAACCCGGTCTGCACCCGGCCGTTGTCCTGCTCGGGATCGGGCAGCGGCGGCGGGGTCTGCCCGGCGGGCGGTTCCTCCTTCTTCACCGGGACCGTTCGCTGTTCGGGCTGGGCCCGCAGGATGCTGGTCGCGGCGTCCCGTTCCACCATCACGTGGTCGGAGAGGTTGCAGCTCTTGCCGAACAGATGCCCGAAGTTCGCGGCGCCGAGGCTGTAGGAGCCCGACTGGTTGTGGATCGCCCACGCCATGCTGACGAACTCGCCCGTGGCCATCAGGCCGCAGACGACCACCAGCGAGAGCGAACCGAGCCGCAGCGACCGGCTCCGCCCCTCCTGCGGTCCCGCCTGCAGGCCGGGCCGGTGCGCGCGGACGTTCTCCACGAACGCGTACACCCCGGAGATCGCGGCCGCGATCAGCAGGATCGTCGACAGCGGGATCCCGCCGATCGACGGCGCCACCGCCGTCCACTGCACGCCGAGTTTCGAGACGAACCAGTACGAGTTGGGCCCGGTCGCGGCCAGCGCGCCGACCACGAGCAACCCGGCGAGGAACGCGGCACGGTTGCGCCTGGACCTCAGCACCGTCGAACTGGTCGCCAGCGCGGTCAACGCCGCCATCGCCGCGCCGACCGCGGCGAACGCGCCGAAGTGGTGCGTCCACTTGGTCGGGGTCAGCGCCAGCAGCAGGAAGAACAGCGCGACCGTGCCGATCAGGCGGCGGCTGGGGCCGAGTGCCGCGCCGGGGATGCGGCCGCGGCGCAGCAGCACCACCAGACAGGTCCCGGTGCAGAGCAGCACCAGCAGCACGGGGAACCGGCGTGGCACGGAGCCGTCCGGCAGGCTTTCGAAGAGCAGCTGGTAGCGCGCGAGTTCCTGGAACCACGACAGGTTCGGGCCGACCAGGGTGCGGATCCGAGTCGCCTCCTGCACGGTGGCGAAGGTCTGGTCGGCGAACACCACGACCAGCACGAGCAGCCCGGCGGCCAGCACCGGCGCGAGCACCGGCAGCCAGCCGTTCTCGGCCCGCTGGCGGACCAGTTTGTACAGCGGGCGCGCGGCGACCAGGAACGGCGCGACCGCGATCAGCCCGGTCGGCGTCGCGGCCAGGGTGAACCCGGCCGCGGTCAGCCCGAGGCACAACGGCAGCAGACGGCGGGTCACCAGCGCGCGCTCGACGGCGCAGATCGCCAGCAGCGAGCCCAGCGCGGCCACCGGTTCCGGCCGGACACCGTTGTTGAACGGCATCCACCAGACCAGGAACACCGCGGCGGCCGCCCAGCCGGCGGCGCGGCTCGTGCGGACCTGGGTGCCCAGCCGCGGCATGACCTCACGACTGATCAGCAGCCAGCTCAGCACGCCGAGCAGGAACGACGGGAGCCGGATCCACGGCGGCACCGTGCTGACATGCGCCATCAGCTGATACACGTGGTAGAACCAGCCGAACGGCGCTTCGGCGACCCCGAACCATCGGTGGTAGTTCGTGAGGTAGCCGGTCTCTTCGGCCACTCTCGACATCGTGAGGATGTAGCCGTCGTCCGAGGTGACCGGGCCGATGAACACCCAGGCGCCGAGCGCGATGATCACCGTCGCGTCGCGGGCGGTCAGCCGCCACCAGCCGACCGGCGCCCAGCGCGGCGCGCGGCGGGCGAATCCGGAGTCCATCCGCCACACCGCGATCAGGCAGCCGATGAACGACAGCGCCGCGATGACGCCGATGATCCACTTCCACACGGTCGGCGAGGTCTGGTAGCGGGTGTCCGGGACGACCGAGACGTGCAGGCCGGCGATCGGGTCCTTGCCCGCGTTGATCGACGAGTAGATCCCGACCAGCCGCGGCCGGACGTCGCCCTCGGCGTGGAACACCACGGTCTCGGCGACGGTCACCGTCATCTGGTTCGCGTCCGCACGGAGCTTGATATCGCATTTGTTCTCGGGTAGCGGCTGCTGCACGATCTGCTGCCCCTGGCTGGAGGCGAGCAGCACGCCGTTGTCGATGCGCAGCTGGAGGCCGACGCCCTTGCCCGCGCGCGGGTCGGTGCGGCCGTCGGGAACGGTGGAGAACAACAGCGCCTGGCCCTGCGAACGCGCGTCCAGCGAACGGACGGTCGTGCACGGCAGGTCGACGCGCAGGTCCTGCGCCCAGTACCCGGTCAAGGGCGCGTTGACGGAGCGGGTGTCGCCGCCCGTTGGCCAGACGACCTCCGCTGTGTCCTGCACCACCGGCAGGAAGGGGAAAGCCAATGCGCACAAGGCGGACAGCAACCCCAGCGTGACAGCGATCAAACGCATCGGCGCAACGCTAACGGGTCTGGTCCGAACGGCTTACGCAGGGCTGCCCTTCGTCCTGCCGCCGAGCCAGGTTATGGCGTCCTGAACTGTCGTTACGCTGGCCGTTTCGGGCCGACGAGGCCGCCGTACGACGACCACCGGAAGGCCGAGCCCGCGCGCCGCGGTGAGCTTCGCCGCGGTCATCGCGCCACCGCTGTCCTTGGTGACGAGGACCTCGACACCGTGCCGCTCCATGAGCGCGCGTTCCTTCTCCACCGTGTACGGCCCTCGGTCCAGCAGGACTTCGTGCCGCCGGGGGAGCGGTGCCTCCGGCGGGTCGACGCAGCGGATCAGGAACCAGAGGTCGAGCCCCGCGAAGGCGGCGAGACCTTGACGTCCGCTGGTGAGGAACACGCGTTCGCCGAGCGCCGGGAGCAGCCGTGCGGCGTGGCCGAGGTCGTCGGCCCAGTGCCAGGTGTCGCCGGGCTGCGCGGTCCAGCCGGGCCTGGCGAGCCTGAGCAGCGGTGTCCCCGTCACGCTTGCGGCTTCGGCGGCGTTCGAGCCGATGCGTTCGGCGAAGGGATGCGTGGCGTCGATCACCGCGCCGACGTCGTTCTCCGTCAGCCAGCGCGCGAGCCCTTCCGGACCGCCGAAGCCACCGACGCGGACTTCGCCATCCGGCAGTTTCGGGCGCTCGACACGGCCCGCGAGCGACGACACGACGTGCTCACCGCGTGCCACCAGTTCCTTCGCGAGCTCGCGTGCTTCGCCGGTGCCGCCCAGGATCAGCAGCGTCATCGAGCTACGGCCGCGCGCCACCGCTCCAGCGTGCGCAGGTTCGCGAGCGTCTCCGCCCAGGTGAGTTCGGGCGCTTGCCGGTCGGCGAGATGTGCGGCGACGTGGTCGGCTTCGCGGGCGAAAAGGCCTTGTGTCGCTTCGACTTCGATCACCTCGGGCGCGCCGCCTTCCGGCGTGAGGACGATCTGCGACGTCTTCGGCTTGCGCATTTCGTGGATCCACGCCGGTTTCGGCACGTACAGCTGCCCTTCCGAGCCGTACACGCGGATGTGGTCGTCCTGCGTCAGCTGGAAACCGCAGGCCAGCTGCGCGAGGATCCCGCCCGGCAGCCGCAGCAGCCCGAACGCCACCTCGTCGACGCCGTTCTCGTCGAGCCTCGCCATCCCGAGCACCTCTTCGGGCTCGACGACGCTTTGCCCGGTCGCCGCCTGTGAGACCAGCCGCGCGAGTGACGTGCAGTAGCAGCCGACGTCGAAGATCCCGCCGCCGCCCAGCGCGGGATCGGTGAGCCGGGGGACGGCGAAGTTGTAGCTGAAGGCGACGTCCACGGCGCGGACCTCACCGATGGCGCCGCAGGAGATCAGCTCGGCCAGCCGCCGGATCTGCGGATGCAGCCGGTACATGAACGCCTCCATGAGGAAGACGTCGTTCGCGCGGGCGGCTTCGATGACCTTCTCGGCTTCGGCGACGGATATCGTCAGCGGTTTCTCGCACAGGATGTGCTTGCCCGCTTCCGCGGCGCGGATCGCCCATTCGCCGTGCAGTGGATGCGGCGTCGAGATGTAGATCGCGTCGACGTCCGGATCGGCGAGCAGGTCTTCGTAGGCGCCGTAGCATTTCGGGATCTCGAAGCGGCTCGCGAACTCGGCCGCCCGGTCGCCGGATCGTGCGGCGACGGCTTCGAGGACGCCGTGTTTGCTCTCTTCGACGCCCGCGGCGAACTCGGCGGCGATGGTCCCGGCGGCCAGCAGGCCCCAGCGAAGGCTTTTCACAACGACTCCGGTTGACTAGCGCGATCCCTGGCGGCCGAGTACAGGAAACTGTCGGGAAACCCTTCGGCCGCAAGGACTTCCCCGACGAAGATCATCGCCGCGCGGCTGATCCCGGCTTCGCGGGACTGCGCCGCGATGGTGCCGAGCGTGCCGCGCAGCACCTGTTCACCCGGCTGGCTCGCCAGCGCCACCACCGCCGCCGGGCAGTCTTCGCGATAGAACGGCCGCAGTTCGTCGACTACTTGCTCGATGCGGTTGATCGCCAGATGCAGCGCGAGCGTGGTGCCGGTACGCGCGAAGTTCGCCAGCGTTTCCCCCGGCGGCATGGCCGTGGACCTGGCCTGGGCACGCGTGATGACCAGGCTCTGCCCGACCTCGGGCACGGTCAATTCGCGGTTGAGCAGCGCGGCCGCGGCGGCGAACGAGGGGACACCCGGCGTGACGTCGTACGGCACGCCCGCCGCGTCGAGGCGGCGCATCTGTTCGGCGACCGCGCTGTAGATCGACGGATCACCCGAGCACAGCCGCGCGATCTCGTGGCCCTTCGCGTGGGCTTCGACCATGCGCTCGACGATCGCGGGCAGGTCGAGGTTCGCGGTGTCGACGAGCACCGCGTCGTCCGGGCAATAGGCGAGCAGGTCCGTGGGTGTCATGCTGCCGGGGTACAGGCAGGTTTCGCAGCGGCCGAGCAGGTCACGGCCTCGCACGGTGATGAGATCGGCGGCGCCGGGACCGGCGCCGATGAAGTGCACTGTCACGCCTTGCTCCACTGTGTCACGGCCCGCGCCGGGGTCCAGCCGGTGAATCCGCCCAGCGGCGCGGCCTGTTCGACCGCGACGCGGATCAGCTCCCCGCCGTGTTCGCCGTACGCGCGGGCCAGGGCCTGTTCGGATTCGAGGGTCACGCCGTGCGCGACGATCCGCGCCCCGGTCGCCAGGCAGGCGTCCAGAACGCCGGGCACGGTCAGCCCGCCGCCGATGAAGATCGCTTGCGGGGTGGTAAGTCCTTCGAGGGCGTCCGGTACCGCGCCGATCACCACGTCGAGTTCCGGGACGCCGAGCGTGTCCGCGTTCCGGGTGATCCGGGCGGCTCGCTCCGGCGACCGCTCGATCGCGATCGCCCGGTTCAGCGGATGCATGCGGGACCACTCGATCCCGACGCTGCCCGCGCCCGCACCGACGTCCCACAGCAGTTCGCCGGGCGACGGCGCGAGCCTGGCCAGCGCGGACGCGCGGAGGTCACGTTTGGTGAGCTGGCCGTCGTGCTCGAAGGCGTCGTCCGGCAGCCCGGTCAGCGGCAGCGCGGGACCGTCGGCCTCGATGGCGAACACGGTCAGCGAGCCGGGGCCCACCCGTTCGTCGGGGCCGCCGAGGTCGGACAGCGCGGTGACGCGACTCTTGCCGTAACCGCGGGTTTTGAGCAGGTCGAGCAGGTCTTCGGCGTTCGCGCCGAGGACGAGGATCTTCCGGCCGGGCGCGAGCGCGCGGCCCACCCGGGCGATCGCGCGGCCGACGACGGTGACCACCTCGGTCTCCTCCGCCGGCCAGCCGAGCTTCGCGCGGGCGAGTGTCACCGAGGAGAGGGCGGGCACGACCTCGACGTCGTAGCCGCGCTGGATCAGCGTCGTGCCGATACCGGACAGCAGCGGATCGCCGCTGGCCAGCACGCAGACGCGGCCTTCCCGCTCGGCGAGGAAGGCGTCCAGGCCGGGAAGGAGCGGGCTCGGCCATGGCTCGGATTTCATCCCGGCCGGCAGGTACGCGAGCTGCCGCGGCGAGCCCACGACCACGTCGGCGTTCAGCACCGCTTCCCTGGCCTGCGAAGACAGACCGGGCCAGCCGTCGGCTCCGATCCCGACGACCGTCAGGGGTGATTTTTCGCGCACGCTCGTCACGTTAGATGACGGAATTCCTATGCGATGATCGGCCGGAGGTCGTCGACGACAGGGAGAGCTGTGAAGCCGTACCCGTTCACCGCCGTTGTGGGGATGCCGGATCTGCGCCTGGCGCTGGTGCTTTCCTCCATCTCGCCCGCCGTCGGCGGGGTGCTCGTGCGTGGTGAGAAGGGCACGGCGAAATCCACGATGGTGCGGGCGCTGGCCGGTCTGCTGCCGGGCGTCGACGTCGTGGACGCGTGCCGGTTCTCCTGCGATCCCGTCGAGCCCGACCCGGCGTGCCCGGACGGCCCGCACGCCGAAGGTTCGCCCGCCCATCGTCGTCCCGCGCGGCTGGTGGAGCTGCCGGTCGGCGCGGCCGAAGACCGCGTGATCGGCTCGCTGAACCTGGAACGCGCGCTCGCGGACGGTGTCACCGACTTCCAGCCCGGCCTGCTCGCGGCCGCGCATCGCGGGCTGCTGTACGTGGACGAGGTCAACCTCCTGCACGACCACCTGGTCGACACGCTGCTCGACGCCGCCGCCATGGGCCGGGCGACCGTCGAACGCGAGGGTGTATCGGTGTCGCACGCGGCCCGGTTCGTCCTGATCGGCACGATGAACCCCGAGGAAGGCGAGCTGCGGCCGCAGCTGCTGGACCGCTTCGGGCTCACCGTCGAGGTCGCGTCGAGCCGGGATCCCGAACTGCGGGTCGAGGTCGTCCGGCGGCGGCTCGCCTACGAGGCGGACCCCGATGGTTTCGCCGGTCAGTACGCCGCGGCCGACGCCGAACTCGCCGCCGACATCGAGGCGGCGCAACGACTTCTGCCGTCGGTCAAACTGCCGGACGACGCGCTGCGGCAGATCGCCGAGGTCTGTGCGTCGTTCGAGGTCGACGGGATGCGCGCGGATATCGTGACCGCGCGGACCGCGGTCGCGCACGCCGCCTGGGCCGGGCGTACCGAGGTGACCACCGACGACGTCCGGGTCGCGGCCCGGCTCGCGCTGCCGCACCGCCGTCGCCGCAATCCCTTCGACGCGCCCGGGATCTCCGAGGAGCAGCTGGAGCAGGCGTTGCAGGACGCCGAACCCGAAGGTCCCGGCCCTGACGACGACGGCCCGGGCTCGGGCACCCCGCCGGAAGGCGGCGAAACCTCGGGACCGCCGCCGTCCGAGGGCGGGCAAGAACCGTCGGGCGGCGGCAAGAGCGGCGGCGACCAGAAGCCGGTCGGAGCCGGGGAAGCCTTCCGCGCCAGGCGTTTCGAGGTGAAGGGCACCGGCGAGGGCGCCGCCGGACGGCGGTCGAGGGCGATCACCGACAACGGGCGGACCATCGGCGTCCAGCCCGCCGGGACCAAGGACGGGCATCCGCATCTGCTCGCGACCGTGCGCGCGGCCGCCCCGCATCAGCGTTCTCGCGGCCGGAGTGGCGCCGGGCTCATGGTGCGGCCCCAGGATCTGCGGTTCGCGCGACGGGAAGGGCGCGAGGGCAACCTGGTGCTGTTCTGCGTCGACGCGTCCGGCTCGATGGGCGCGCGGCAGCGGATGCGCGAGGTCAAGACCGCCGTGCTGTCGCTGCTGCTCGACGCGTACCAGCGCCGGGACAAGGTGGGCCTGGTGACCTTCCGCGCCTCCGGTGCCGAACTCGCGCTCCCGCCCACGATCAGC
Organism: Amycolatopsis sp. NPDC049868; assembly: GCF_044461365.1. Classification (NCBI taxonomy): domain Bacteria; kingdom Bacillati; phylum Actinomycetota; class Actinomycetes; order Pseudonocardiales; family Pseudonocardiaceae; genus Amycolatopsis; species Amycolatopsis sp. NPDC049868. Next base: position 470,319 of record NZ_JBITKV010000005.1, read on the forward strand.
GTCGACGCCGCGGCGTCCCGTTTGGACGGTCTCGCGACCGGCGGCCGGACACCGCTGGCCGAGGGACTTCTCGAAGCGGCCAGGGTCCTGCGCATCGAAGCGGTCCGTGATCCGTTGCGGCGTCCGCTGCTCGTCGTCGTCACCGACGGCCGGGCGACCAGCGGCGCCGACGCCGTCCAGCGCGCGCGGCAGGCGGCCGGGTTGCTGGCCGGGAACGTGACCTCGGTCGTGATGGACTGCGAGAGCGGGAAGATGCGCCTCGGGCTCGCCGCCGAACTGGCGGAACACCTTGGCGCGGAACACGTCCCGGTCGCCGAGGTCGCCGCCGACACCTTGGCCGGTGCCGTACGCACACGTATCTCCGGAAGGGCCGCGTAATGCCACAGGGTAAACCGGAAACGGTGCCGAACGACGGCCTCACCACCCGCCAGCGGCGCAACCGCCCGCTGCTCGCCGTGCACACCGGCGAGATGAAGGGCAAATCCACGGCCGCGTTCGGGATGGCGCTGCGCGCGTGGAACCAGGGCTGGTCGATCGGCGTGTTCCAGTTCGTCAAGTCGGCGAAGTGGCGCGTCGGTGAGGAAGCCGCGTTCCGCGCGCTGGGCAAACTGCACGAGGACACCGGCCAGGGCGGCGCGGTCGAGTGGCACAAGATGGGTGAAGGCTGGAGCTGGGCGCGTAAATCCGGATCCGAAGAGGACCACGCCGCCAACGCTCGTGAGGGCTGGGCCGAGATCAAACGCCGTCTCGCCGCCGAGACCCACGACTTCTACGTCCTCGACGAGTTCAGCTACCTGCTCAAATGGGGCTGGCTCGAAGTGGACGACGTCGTCTCGACGCTGACGGAGCGCCCCGGTCACCAGCACGTGGTGATCACCGGCCGGTACGCGCCGCCGGAGCTGATCGAGGCGGCGGACCTGGTCACCGAGATGACGAAGGTGAAGCATCCGATGGACGCCGGGCAAAAGGGCCAGCGAGGCATCGAATGGTGAACCGCGTGGTCATCGCCGCGCCCGGCTCCGGGCACGGCAAGACCACGATCGCCGCGGGCCTGATGGCGGCGTTGCGCGCGCGGGGGCTGAAGGTGTCCGGGCACAAGGTCGGGCCCGATTTCATCGACCCGGGCTATCACGCGCTGGCCACCGGACGGCCGCCGCGGAACCTCGACCCGTTCCTTCAGGGCGAGGACCGGCTGATCCCGTTGCTGCGGCACGGTTCCGCCGGTGCCGACATCGCGGTCATCGAAGGCGTGATGGGTCTGTTCGACGGGGCGCTCGGCACCGAGGGCTACGCCTCGACGGCGCATGTGGCCCGGTTGCTGGACGCGCCGGTGGTGCTCGTCGTGGACGCGTCGGCCGCGTCGCGCAGTGTCGCCGCGACCGTGCTCGGGTTCGCGCAGTACGACACCCGTGTCCGGCTCGCCGGCGTCATCCTCAACAAGCTGGGCTCGCAGCGGCACGCGGACGAGATCGTCACCGCGCTGGAGGCGACCGGCGTCCCGCTGCTGGGAACGTTGTACCGCAACGAAGAGATCCACGCGCCCAGCCGTCACCTCGGCCTGGTCCCGGCGGCGGAACGGGCGAGCGAGTCCGAACGGCTGCTGCCGGAGCTGGCCGCCTGGATCAGCGAGGGAGTGGACCTCGGCGGGATCGTGCAGGTCGCCCGATCGGCTTCCCGGCTTTCGGGGGAGCCCTGGCGGCCGCCTTTCGCGGTTGAGGGGAGGCGGTCGGTGGTCGCCGCGGCGGCCGGTCCGGCGTTCACCTTCCGCTACACCGAGGCCGTCGAACTGCTCGCCGCCGCGGGCGTCGACGTCGTCGAGGTGGATCCCTTGCAGGACAAGAAACTTCCCGAAGGCTGCGCCGGGCTGTACTTCGGCGGCGGTTTCCCCGAGGTGCACGCGGAAGAGCTGTCGGCGAACGTCGGCCTGCGGACGGCGATCGCGCGTGCCGTCGACGGCGGAATGCCCGTCGTGGCGGAATGCGCGGGGCTGTTGTACCTGTGCCAGGATATCGACGGGCTGCCGATGACCGGCGTCCTCGACGCCTCGGCCACCATGACGAAACGCGGAAAACTCGGATACCGCAAGGCTTTCTCGCCCGCGGACAGTGTCCTCGCGGTCGCCGGGCAACGCGTCACCGGGCACGAATTCCACCGCACGATCATCGAACCCGGCAGTGGCCAGACCCCGGCCTGGGGCTGGGACCGCACTCCCGACGGGTTCGCGTCGGCGTCCCTGCACGCGTCGTACCTGCACGTCCACTGGGCGGGCTACCCCGAACTCGCCGAGCGGTTCGCCGCCGCGGTGCACGCCCATGGCTGACTACGACCTGTGGCACCACGGCGATCGCGAGGTCGGCGAAGGTCTCGTCGATCTGGCGGTCAACGTCCGCCTGCCGGCGCCACCCGCTTGGCTGCGCGCCGAGCTTGCGGCGGCCCTCGACGATTTGGCGGCCTACCCGGATGTCACCGCCGCCACGGCCGCGGTGGCCGCCCGGCACTCGTTGCCCGAGTCCCGGGTCTTGGTGACCTCCGGTGCCGCCGAGGCGTTCACCTTGCTGGCCACGGCGTTGCGGCCGTCGTACGCGGTGGTCGTGCACCCGCAGTTCACCGAACCCGAAGCCGCTCTGCGCGCGGCCGGCCATGCCGTGCACCGGGTGGTGCTGTCGCCCGACGACGGCTTCCGGCTGGGCGACGTCCCGGAGGAGGCGGACCTGGTCTTCGTCGGGAACCCCACGAACCCGACTTCCGTGCTGCATCCGGCCGCGGACCTGCTCGCGCTGGGCCGCCCTGATCGGCTGGTCGTCGTCGACGAGGCCTTCCTCGACGCCGTCCCCGGCGAGACCGAAAGCGTCGCGGGGCAACCGGGTTTCGTCGTACTCCGCAGCCTGACCAAAACGTGGGGGATCGCCGGGCTGCGCGCCGGATACGTCCTGGCGGAGGAGTCCGTTGTGGACAGACTGCGCGCGGTGCAGCCCCCGTGGTCGGTGTCGTCGCTGGCCGCCGTCGCCGTCGAGGCGTGTTGCCGTCCCGCGGCGCTGGAGGAAGCCGAGAAGCTGGCCGTGGCCGCGGAAGCGGACCGGGAGTACCTGGTTTCGGGCCTGGCGGCGCTGGGCGTCGAGGTGCTGGGGGAGCCTCGGGGGCCCTTCGTGCTCGTGCGGCTCCCGGGGGCCGACGGCGTTCGGGAACGGTTGCGGGAGACCGGTTTCGCCGTCCGCCGCGGGGACACCTTCCCGGGGCTGGACGCGCGGTACCTGCGGATCGCGGTACGGGACCGGGAGACGGTGGATCGGTTCCTGGCGGCACTGCTGCAGGCTTTTTGAGGAGCGTCGCGAAAGCCACTTTCGGGACATCAGATGTCGCGAAAGTGGCTTTCGCGACACACGAGGCCGGGCCGGAGGGCCGATCGCGTGCGAGCGCACGGATTCTGACGTCGCGCCGCGCCCGAAGTGGTTGGATGGGCCGGTGAACTTCGCGATCGGCGTCTTCGATCTCTTCGCCTACACCATCCCCGGCGCGCTGTACGTCGCCTTCTTCGGCTACCTCGGGACGAAGCTCCACATCCTGACGGCGGCCAGCATCGGCGGCGTGCCGACCGTGGCGCTGATCGTCGTGATCGTGGTGCTCAGCTTCCTGCTGGGCTATCTGGCCTATCCGCTCGGGGAAGCGCTGGAGCGGATCGTGCCGCGCAGGCGGAGCAGGAATGCCCCCGAGGAGTTCCTTCGCCGGACGCCCGAGGCCGAGGGGCGCCCGTTCCTCAAGGAGAACACGCATCTGCTGTTGGGCGCCTTGCAACTGCACGACAAGGAGGTCGCTGCCGACGTCACGCGGGTGCGCGCGTCCGGCCTCATGGTGCGCAACTGCGCGCCGCCGCTGCTGTTCGGCGCGGTCGCCGCGATCGTCGAGATCTTCGCCGGTAAGCATCCGTTCATCGCCGCCGGGTTCGCGGTGCTGTTCCTGCTCGCGTCGCTCACCCTGGTCACGCAGAGCCGCAAGTTCGGGCTCTGGGCCGGGATGAAGACCCTCGAACTGTGTTTCTGGATCCCGGAAATCGACGAGAAACTGGCGGCTCCTCAGAACGACAAAGCGAGCAAAATCCCCGCGACGGAGACCTCGACGCAACCCCCGAGTACGTCCCCGGTGACCCCGCCCAACCGCTGAACGCACCGCGCCAGCAGCGCCGACGCGGCCAGATAGCCCAGCGCCACCGCGATCAACCCTTGCCACCACGGCAGCACCAGCGCCGCCGCGCCCGCCAGCACGGCGAAAACCACGGCCGCCGCCCACACCGGCACCGAACCGGCGACGGTCGCGCCCAGCCCTTCCGGCCGGGCCGACGGGACGCCGCGCGCACAGCACAGCGAGAGCACCCCGCGTCCGGCGATGACCGCCACCGCGGCCGCCGCGATCCCGTGTCCGGCCGCGATCGCCCCGGCCAGCGCACCGACCTGGACGAGCAGCACGAGCACCAGGGTCGCGATCCCGGTCGGCCCGGAATCCCCGCGCCGCATGACCTCCAGCGCCCGGGCGCGGTCGTACGACGCGCCGAGCCCGTCGGCCGTGTCGGCGAGCCCGTCCAGATGGAGCCCGCGGCTGCCCAGCGCGACCGCGCCCAAAGCCAGTGCCGCCGACGCGAACGCGGGCAGGCCGATCAGCTCACCCAGGAAGACGATCACCGTGGCGGCGGCCGCGAGCGGCACGGCGGCCAGCGGGCCGAGCATCATCGCTCCGCCCGCCACCCGCCGGTCGATCACTCCGGGCGCCGGTACCCGGACGGTGGTCAGGGTGCCGACGGCCATCTTCAGCGCGTCGGCGATCAAGCCAGATCCGCCAGCAGGCCCATATCCGCGAGGATCGCCCGCGCCGCCCTCAGCGTCGGCACCGCCTGCACGGCGCCGCTGCCCTCACCGAGCCGCAGCCCGAGGTCGAGGATCGGCTCCAGGTCGAGCGCCTTCAACGCGTACGCCTGCGACGGCTCGGTCGACCGGTGCCCGGCGAGCCACCACTGCTCGGCACCCGGCGCGATCTCGCGGGCGACGAGCGCCGCGGCCCCGGAGAACACGCCGTCGAGCAGCACCGGCACCCCGCGAACCGCCGCCTGTACGAGAAAGCCCGCCGTCGCGGCGAGACAAGCGCTGCCGAGCGCGGTCAACACCGTGAAGGGGTCTTTCACCGCACCGGCCCTGATCAACGCGGCCTCGACGACCGCCAGCTTCTGTGCCCGCCTGTCCTCGTCGATCCCGGTGCCCGTACCGACGACGTCTTCCGGGAGAAGGCCGAGCACCGAGGCGACCACGGCCGCGCAGATCGTCGTGTTGCCGATCCCCATGTCACCGGGGATGAGCAGATCCGCGCCGCCGTCGATCTCCTCGTCCGCGATCGCCAGCCCGTGCTCGAACGCCGTCCGCGCCTCGCCCTCGGCGAGCGCGTCCTCGACGTCGATCGAGCCGGAACCCCGTCGCACCTTGTGCGCGACGACCTCGGCGGGCACGTCCGCGCCGTCCCAGTCCACCGCGATGTCCAGCACCCGCACCTTCGCCCCGGCCAGCCCGGCCAGCACACTGACGCCGCTCTTCCCGGCGAGGAACACCCGGACCATCGCCGCGGTGACCTCACGCGGATACGCCGACATGCCGGAAACCCCGTGGTCCCCGGCGAAGACGACCACCCGGACGTCGTCGAGCGGCCGCGGCGGGACGGCACCGTGCGCCGCGCTGAGCCACGCGGCCAGGTCTTCGAGCCGTCCGAGTGAACCGAGCGGTTTGACCAGCCCGTCCAGTCTGGCGCGCGCGGCGGCTGCGGCTGCGGCGTCCGGGGTGGCGATACGCATGGAAACTCCCTAGGGCAGGTCGAGCATCCGTCCGGCGACGACCAGCACGGTCCGGTCGGACACCGCGGACACCCGGTTGTTCAACGCGCCCAGCACATCACGGAAAACGCGTCCGGACACCGTCGCGGGCACCACACCGCTGCCGACCTCGTTGCTGACCGCGATCACCGGCACGTCCGCCTGCGCCCACGCGGCCAGGAAATCCTCCAGCCGGTCGTCGAGCCGCCGCTCCCAGCCCTTGCGCTGCTCCCAGGCACCGACCTCGTCGAGCACCCGGCTGATCCACGTGCCGAGGCAGTCGATGAGCAGCGGATGCGTCGCCGTGCGCAGCACCGTGGCCAGATCGGTGGTCTCCACCGTCTTCCAGTGGCCCGGCCGCCGCGCGCGGTGCGCGGCCACCCGAGCGGCCCATTCGGGATCTTCGGCGCTCGGCGGCAGTCCGGGCGCGACATAGGTCAGGTGCGGGTGGCGGGACGCGAGCCGCTCGGCGTGGTGTGACTTCCCAGAGCGGACGCCGCCCAGTATCAGCACCTTGCCGTCGTCGCGCGAATAGCGGCGAAGTGCCCGCGCGAGAGTCTCCAGGACCCTCGCGAGGCGATGCGTCAGCTTGGTCATACCCCGCATTCTCGTGCACGCGCTACCGTTCGCCACGTGCCACTCCGACAAGCCGCCACCGCAGCCGGACTCGTGACCGGTTACGTCGCCGACGCCGTGTTCGGAGATCCACGGAAGAGGCATCCGGTCGCGGGCTTCGGCCGCGCCGCGCAAGCCCTCGAACAGCGGGTTTACGCCGATTCGAAGGTGCGGGGCGCCGCGTACACCGCGGTCTGCGCGGGTACCGTCACCGGATTGGGGGTCGCGGCCCAGTTCTTGACGCGGAAGCGTCCCTTCGCGAGGTTCGCGCTCACCGCGGCGTCCACTTGGGTGGTTCTCGGCGGCAAGGGGCTCGCGGCCGAGGGCACGCGGATGGCCCACCTGCTCGACGACGGCGACCTGCCCGGCGCCCGGCGGCGGCTTTCGCATCTGTGCGCCCGCGACGCCACCGGCCTCGACACCGAACAGCTCGCGCGCGCGACCACCGAGTCCATCGCCGAGAACACCTCCGACGCGGTCGTCGCGCCGCTGCTGTGGGGCGCGGTCGCCGGGATCCCCGGTCTGCTGGGTTATCGCGCGCTCAACACGCTCGACGCGATGGTCGGCTACCGATCGCCGAAGTACGCCAACTTCGGCTGGGCGTCGGCGAGGACGGACGACCTGGCGAATCTGGTGCCGTCCCGCGTCGGCGCGGCGCTCACCGTGGTGTCGGCGCCGCTGGCGGGCGGCTTCGCCAAACCCGCGTTCCGGATCTGGCGCCGCGACGGCAAGCACCATCCGAGTCCCAACGCGGGCCAGGTCGAGGCCGCCTTCGCCGGCGCGCTCGGGATCAGGCTGGGCGGGACGAACAGCTACGGCGGCCGCACCGAACGCCGCGGTGTCCTCGGTGACGGCCGCGAGCCGGAGCCGGTGGACGTGCGCCGCGCGGTCCGGTTGTCGAAGGCGGTCGGCCTCGCCGCGCTCGCCGTCGCGGTGGCGGTCGCGCGGTGAGCGGCCTGCTCGTCGCGGGGACGACGTCGGACGCGGGCAAGAGCCTGGTCACCGCCGCGTTGTGCCGCTGGCTCGCGCGCCGGGGCGTGCGGGTCGCGCCGTTCAAGTCCCAGAACATGTCGAACAACTCGATGGTGTGCGCGGACGGCGCCGAGATCGGCCGCGCGCAATGGCTGCAGGCGCGGGCGGCCCGCGTCGAACCCGAAGCCGCGATGAACCCGGTGCTGCTGAAACCCGGGAGTGATCGGGGCAGCCACGTCGTCGCGCTCGGGAAACCGTTCGGCACGCTGGAAGCGGGGGAGTACGCGACGGGCCGGGCCGGGCTCGCCGAGATCGCGTTCGACACGTTCTCTTCGCTGCGAAAGCGTTTCGACGTCGTGCTGTGCGAAGGCGCGGGCAGCCCTGCCGAGATCAACCTGCGCGAAGGCGACTACGTCAACATGGGGCTGGCCCGGCGCTTCGGCCTGCCCGTGGTCGTCGTCGGCGACATCGACCGCGGCGGGGTCATGGCCGCGATGTTCGGCACCCTCGCCCTGCTGTCCGCCGAAGACCAGGCGCTGGTTTCGGGCTGGCTGGTCAACAAGTTCCGCGGTGACGTCGGCCTGCTGCGGCCGGGACTGGAGACGCTGGAGAAGCTCACCGGCCGCGAGGTCTTCGGCGTGCTGCCCTGGCTCGACCAGGTGTGGATCGACTCGGAGGACGCGCTGGCCGCCGCGGGCTGGGGCGCCTCCGGCGGGTCTCTGCGGGTCGCCGTCGTGCGTTTCCCGCGGGCCTCCAACGCGACCGACGTCGACGCGCTCGCCGCCGAGCCCGGGGTCTCGGTCGCGCTGACCGCCGACCCGGACACGGTCCGTTCCGCCGACGTGGTGATCCTGCCGGGCTCCCGCGCGACGGTGGACGATCTGGCGTGGCTGCGGGCACGCGGCCTGGCGGACGCGGTGCGCACACGGGCCGAGGCGGGGCGGCCGGTGCTGGGGATCTGCGGCGGCTATCAGATGCTGGCCGCCGAGATCGAGGACGACGTCGAATCCGGCGCGGGAACGGTCCCCGGTCTCGGGTTGCTGCCGACCCGCGTCTCGTTCGGCGTCGACAAGGTGCTGGCCCGGCCGTCGGGTTCGTGGCGTGGTCAATCCGTGGAGGCGTACGAGATCCACCACGGCACCGTGACGGCCACCGGCCCCGCCGAGTCCTTTTTGGACGGGTACCGGCGGGGCGCGGTGTGGGGCACGATGTGGCACGGGGCCTTCGAAAACGACGGTTTCCGGCGCGCCTGGCTGGGCGAGGTGGCGGACTGGTCACCGGCCGCCGGGGCACCGGGGTTCGGCGCGCTGCGGGAGGCCATGCTCGACAGGCTCGCCGACGCCGTGGAAGAGCACGTCGACACCGCCCGGCTCCTGCGATTGATCGAGGACGGTGCCGACCGCGCTCTGCCTTTCGTGCCGCCAGGGGTCTAGGCCTGAACGGCTTCCTTGTGCTTCAACGCCTTCTCGGCCAACGCCCCGAAGGCCAGGCCGAGCGAGGTCCAGAGCACCACCTGCGTGCCGACCGACGCCAGCCGGAAGGTCCACAGCGTGGAACCCGGGAAACCGTCGGGGACCTCGTCGATCGACGGCAGCAGCGCCGCCGCCACCGCGATCACCACGACGTACCCGCCCGCGGCGAGCAGGCCGCCACGCCAGGCACCGAGCCTGTCGGCCAGCTTCCGGCCGAACGCCGCCGCGAGGATGCCGACCAGCAGCGAAAGCGCGACGAAGCCGAAGTACAGGGAAGTCCGGCTCCCGATCGTGCCCGCCTGGCCGACCGCGGGCGGATTCCCCGGGTACTTCAAGAACGGCACCAGGAACACGACCACGAACGCGCCACCCGCGAGCAGCGCCGCGGTCACCCGCGGTCGCAGGGTGCCGAGGCGGCCGTAGGTGAAGGCGAACGCGAGCGAGAACAGCCCGCCGACGGCGACGCCGTACAGGCCGACGCCGGTCAACAGGCCGACGGTGCTCTGCACACCGCGGGTGACGAGCTCTTCCTCCGCCGCCTCGGCGTCGGCCGGGGCGTGTTCGTGGGCACCGGGCGCGCTGTGCGAATGCGCGGCGGTGCCCTCCAGGCCGATGGCGGTGTCGACCGAAGGCTCACCGAAGAAGTACGCGAAAAGGGTCGCCAGGACACCGGCGACCAGGCCCGCGAGCATGCCGCGGACCAGCAAGGTCCTCATCATGGGGCGCTTGCCGCCCTAGTGACAGGGGAAGGCCAGCAGGTGCCGGCCGTCGTGGACGAACTCGTGGACGTACGAGTTCGCGAACACCGACACCGCGCCTTGCTCGGCGCTGACGAAATACAGCGCGATCAGCGAAAGGAGGATGACGAGCACCGCCCAGGGCAAGATCTCGCGGACGGGGATCCGGACGGGGACGGGTACTGCGGCTACCGCTTCGGACATGGCGGTGGGACCTCCTCGGGCTAGCGCGGCCTCTTCAGGGGTGTCACGACGGCTCCGGGTCTGGCTTCCCCGATGACTCGGGGTCACAGTGGCGCGACCGCGCGGATTCTCACCGCGTTCCGGGTACCGTCGTCTGGCCGATCGAGAGTAGGTCGCGGTGAAGCCTCCGGTCAATGTGACCGAACCCAATCGGACGCGCGCATGCCAAAATCCAGCCATGACACCTGCGGTGGCGGCACTCGATGTCGGCGGCACGTCCATCAAGGCGGCCCTGTACGACGCGGACCTGAAAGATCTCGCCAGCCTGCGCGAGCCGACGGCGCGCGGGGCGGACGGCGAGGCGCTCGCCGACCAGGTCGCGCGGATCGTGGAAACGCTGGGCAAGCAGGCGGGGACCGGTACGCCGGACGCCGTCGGCGTGGTCATCCCCGGCATCGTCGACGAGGTCGGGCGGGTGGCCCGGTTCTCGGCGAACCTCGACTTCCGGAACGTCCCGTTCGGCGAGATGCTCGACAGCAGGCTCGGTCTTCCGTTCGCCTTCGGGCACGACGTCCGCGCCGGCGGGCTCGCGGAGTTCCGGGTCGGCGCGGGCAAGGGCTGCACCGACGCCGCCTTCATCCCGGTCGGCACCGGGATCGCGGCCGCGCTCCAGCTTGACGGGAAGCTGTACGCCGCGGGTGGGCAAGGCGGCGAAATCGGGCATATCGACGTCGGGCACCGGCTGCTGTGCGGGTGCGGCGCGACAGGCTGTCTCGAAGCGATCTCCTCCGCGTCGGCCATCGCCCGCCGCTACAGCGAGCACACCGGACGGCAGGCCGAAGGCGCCGAGCAGGTGGTCGACGCCGCCCGCCACGGTGACGAGGCCGCGATCTCCGTGGTCAACGACGCGCTCGAAGGGCTCGGCCACGGCATCAAGACCCTGGTCACCCTGCTCGCGCCCGAAGTCGTCGTCCTCGGCGGCGGCCTGTTCACCGCGGGCGACTACGTCCTCGAACCGGTGCGGGCCTGGCTGTCGGCGAACCTGCAGTTCCAGCGGATGCCCGAACTGCGGATCGCGCGGCTCGGTGACGAGGCGGGCAGGCTCGGCGCGGCCCTGCTGGCACTGGACCTCCTCAAGCCTTGACCACCCGCACGCCTTCCTCCTCGAAGGCGTGCACCCGCTCGGGATCGGCCCGGCCGTCGGTGACGAGCACGTCGACGTCGGCGGTCGCGCAGATCTTCGCGAAGGCGTGACCGCCGAGTTTCCCGCTGTCGGCGAGGACGACGACCTGCCGGGCGCGGGCCGCCATCAGCCGGTTCGTGCTCGCGTCGCCCTCGTGGTGCGCCTGCGCGCCGTGCACCGGGTCGAAGGCGTCCACGCCGAGGAACACCAGATCCAGCGAGATCTGGTCGAGGAACAGCTGCGACAGCGGCCCGGACAGGTCGAACGACTGCTGCCGCGCGACCCCGCCGGTCACCACGATCTTGATATTGGGCCGCACGGCGAGTTCGTGGGCGATGTTGAGCGCGTTCGTCACCACGGTGAGCGACGGCCCGCCGGTCGGCTCGCCCATATCCGGCCGGGTCGCGAGCGCGCGGCCCACCTCGGTGCTCGTGGTGCCCCCGTTGAGCCCGACCACCATGCCCGGATCGACCATCCTGGCCGCGGCGGCGGAGATCCGTTGCTGTTCCGGTGCGTTGCGCGCGGCCTTGTGCCGCAACGGAAGGTCGTAGGCGAGGTTGCTCGCGACGGCGCCGCCGCGGGTGCGGACCACGAGGTTGCGGCCCGCCAGATGATCGAGGTCCCGGCGGATCGTCGCGGGGGAGACACCGAGTTCGCCCGCCGAAACCTCGACGTCGACTTTTTCCCGCTCTCCCACCATGTCCAATAAAGCCGTCAGCCGTTCATGCCGATTCATCACCAGCTCCCTCCCCGAAGCGCGATGTCGCTTACCGCACCGGACAAAGTACTACGCGTCGCGATACGGCCGGAAAGAAGCGGCGGATTCCGGGCGCCGGGGAGAAATGGCGAAGTGAACGGGCGCCGGCCACCCCCAGTGTGACCGGCGCCCGCCCGGCGGCCGGTACGCCCAGGACCGGCCCGTTTCGCAGGCTATCTCCGCCGGCGACGGACTGATATCCGCTTTACGCCTATTTCGGTGACGTTCTGCGGATAGTGCGATCAGCCCTTGCCGCCGAGTCCGCGCAGGAAGGCGAGTGAAGGCATGAAGAAGTAGTCGCCACCCTTGAGCGTCACCGCCTGCGGGATCGGATCCGCCGTCACCGTCCGGGTGCCCGCCCATTCCGTGGTGTAGACGGATTCCGGGCGCGGGCCCTGGCCGATGACCGGATCGAGGCCCGGCGGCTTGACCCCGTCGGCCGGGATCGGGAAGCCCGGGTTGTTCGACCAGGTCGCCTGCGTGAACTCGAACTGGTTGCCCAGTGCCGAATTGAACGCCATGAACAGCAGGCCGACCCCGCCGCTGGGCCGGGCGGACGGCGGCAGGTCGGCGTTCGGATGGTCGGCCCGTTCGCCGTAGGGCACACCCCGCCGCGCCATCAGGTGCAGACGTTCCTGTGGGGGCGGTTCCGCACCGCCGCTGCCGCGCGGATTCGTCTTCCGGATATGCGCCTGGAAGGGACATTTGGCGCCGGCGATGTCGTTTCCGTAGTCGAAGTTGTTCGGTACCGGACTTTCCGCGCCCTCTTCCCGTTGCGCGGTCAACGGCGTGCCGTCCTCGAACCGGCCGACGATCATCGCCCCCGCCCGTTCCCGGTCTTCGCCGACGAGTCCCAATTGATCCGCCAGCGCCTCTTCCGACTGCTTGAATCGCCGCACATTCTGTTCCAATTTGCGGAAAACGAAGTAGCTGCCGAAATGGACTTCGGGATCGGGCGCGGCGTGGTCCGGAACGAGCACCTGGTTCAGCGGAGCGGACGGATCCCAGACGCTGATCCCGTCCGTTCCCGTTTTTTCCGCGTGGATGTCCTCGACCAGGAAGAGCGGCTGGCTCCGGCCGTCGACGTAGCCGAAATGCTCGATCCCCTCGCCGTCGGCGTTCACCCGGCCGAATCCGGTTTCCTCGGCGACGACGGAAACGGTCGACGGAATCAGCGCGAGAACCGCGTTCCGGCGTGCGGTCATCGGAGCGTCGGCGCCGTCGGCGATGATGACGACGGCGTGGATCTCGTCGTGGTATCCACCGTCGAACGTGGAGCGAGGCGGGTCGTTCAGCTTCTCGCGGGTCTCCTGCGTGCGCATGCCCAGCCGGAAGGATTCATCTTGCGGTGCCTCGATTTTCAGGAACCGGTAGCCGGCCGAGGTCAGTCCGGTGCCGACGTAGGGCGACCCCTTCACGCCTTCGGTCTTGAAGCGCTCGACCTCGGTCAGGTGGGTCTTCGCGGATTTCATCAGCGGGACGAGCGACGCGAGGAACTTCATCGCGCTCGGGCCTGGCGAAAAACGGAGGAAAAGTGCGGAAAAATGGTCGCGGGCGTGCGCTTTCAGGATGTTCGGCTGTAGTTCGTCGAGCATCTTCGCGGCATCGCCGGTGGCCGTCTTCCATTCCAAGGGCACGGTCAGATCGACGGACATATCAAGGAACCCCCTCCTTGGGACACCGTCCGGCGGCTCCGGCAGGTCTTGCCGGTCCCCGCCGCCGTACGGGACTTACCCCCTTGATACAACCGATACCGAAACCTTGCTGTCATCACTCGCAAGTACACTCTTCCGGCGGTTCTTTCACTCGAAAGAACCAATACCCCGATCACGCCCCGCGTTTAGTCCTCTGCTTGCGGTGGTTGCGCGCGCAACTACCGCATTCAGAGGACCAAACGCGACGTGTAGCGGGTGTCGTCCGTCCAGTCACGCGTGTCGTCCACCTGATCACACGCGCCGTCCCCTGAGGCACGCATTACCGCCGAAGCGATACGCGATCGCCATCCGCAGTCCAGCAACCACAGCGGCAGTACATGAAGGCCCCCTTCCTTGCGCCTAGGGACAGGAAGGGGGCCTTCACGCGCTCAAGCGGTCTTAGGTGAGCGGCCGGTCGGTCGGCGCGATCGGGGCGGGCAGCACGTCCCGTCCGGTGAGGAACGCGTCCACCCCGGCCGCGGCGGAGCGGCCCTCGGCGATCGCCCACACGATGAGCGACTGGCCGCGGCCCATGTCGCCCGCCACGAACACGTTGTCGACGCTGGTCTTGAACGCCTTGTCGCGGGCGACGTTGCCGCGCTGGTCCAGTTCGACGTCGAGCGACTCCAGCAGGCCTTCCCGCTCCGGGCCGACGAAGCCCATCGCGAGCAGCACCAGCTGCGCGGGCAGTTCGCGTTCGGTTCCGGGAACCGGGGCGAACTTGCCGCCCTCGTTGCGCACCTCGACCAGCTTCAGCGCCCGCACCCGGCCGTCGGCGTCGGCGGCGAACTCCTGCGTGTTGACCGAGTACAGCCGCTCGCCGCCCTCCTCGTGCGCGGACGAGACGCGGTAGATCATCGGGTACGTCGGCCACGGGTGCGCGTCGGACCGCGAAAGCGGCGGCTTCGGCATGATCTCCAGCTGCGTCACCGACTTCGCGCCCTGGCGGTGCGAGGTCCCGACGCAGTCCGCACCGGTGTCACCGCCTCCGATGACCACGACGTCGAGGCCCTCGGCACTGATCGGCGAGACGTCCAGTTCGCCGGCGGCGACGCGGTTGGCGTGCGGAAGGAACTCCATCGCCTGGTGGATACCGGCGTGCTCGCGGCCGGTGATCGGCAGATCCCGCCACGCGGTCGCGCCGCCGGCGAGGACCACGGCGTCGTAGGACGACTTCAGCTCCTCGACGGTGAGGTCGACGCCGACGTTCACCGAGGTCCGGAATTCCGTGCCCTCGGCGCGCATCTGGTCGAGACGGCGGTCGAGGCGGTGCTTCTCCATCTTGAATTCGGGGATGCCGTAGCGCAGCAGCCCGCCGATCTTGTCGGCCCGCTCGAAGACCACGACACTGTGGCCCGCGCGCGTGAGCTGCTGCGCCGCGGCGAGTCCCGACGGGCCGGACCCGACCACCGCCACCTTCTTGCCGGTGAGCGCCACCGGCTTCTGCGGCGTGACCCAGCCTTCTTCGAAGGCCCGGTCGATGATCGAGATCTCGACCCGCTTGATGGTGACGGGATCGTCGTTGATCCCGAGCACACACGCCGTCTCGCACGGCGCCGGGCAGAGGGTCCCGGTGAACTCCGGGAAATTGTTGGTCGCGTGCAGCCGCTCGGCCGCGTCGCGCCAATCGTCGCGCCAGGTCAGCGTGTTCCACTCGGGGATGAGGTTCCCGAGCGGGCAGCCCTGGTGACAGAACGGGATACCGCAGTCCATGCAGCGCCCGGCCTGCTTCTGCAGTTTCGACGTCGCGAAGTCCTCGTACACCTCGCGCCAGTCCATCAGGCGCAGGTCGACGGGACGGCTCTTGGGCGTCTCGCGAGTGGTGGTCAGAAAGCCCTTGGGGTCAGCCATGTGCGGCCTCCATGATCGCCTCGTTCACGTCACGCCCGTCGCGCTCGGCCTTCGCCTGCGCCGCGAGCACGCGCTTGTAGTCCTTCGGCATGACCTTGCCGAACCGGTCGACGGCGGCGTCCCAGTCGGCGAGCAGCGCACGCGCGACCGCGGACTCCGTTTCGTCGTAATGCTTTTCGAGCGCCTCGCGCAGGAAGTCCACATCGGACGAATCCAGCGGGTCGATGTCGACCATCTCCGGGTTGATCCGGTGCGCCGGAAGGTCCAGCACGTAGGCGACGCCGCCCGACATCCCGGCCGCGAAGTTACGGCCCACCCCGCCGAGCACGACGACGCGGCCACCGGTCATGTACTCGCAACCGTGGTCGCCGACGCCCTCGACGATGGCCAGCGCGCCCGAGTTGCGCACGCAGAACCGTTCGCCGACCTTGCCGCGGATGAAGATCTCGCCGCTGGTCGCGCCGTAGCCGATCACGTTGCCCGCGATGATGTGCTCTTCGGCGTTGTACCGCGCCACCTTCGGCGGCCGCACGATGAGCCGTCCACCGGAGAGCCCCTTGCCGACGTAGTCGTTGCCGTCGCCGTAGAGCCGCAGCGTGATGCCCTTGGGCACGAACGCGCCGAACGACTGACCGGCGGTCCCGGTGAAGGTGACGTCGATCGTGTTGTCCGGCAGGCCTTCGCCACCCCACCGCTTGGTCAGCTCGTGGCCGAGCATGGTGCCGACGGTCCGGTTCACGTTGCGGACCGGCAGTTCCAGCCGCACCTTGTCCCCGGACGACAGCGCGCCCTCGGCGAGCTGGATCAGCGTATTGTCGAGCGCCTTCTCCAGCCCGTGGTCCTGCACCGTCTGCTGGTGACGCAGTCCGGCGGGCGCGGTGTCGGGTACGTGGAAGATCGGCGTCAGGTCGAGACCGGCGGCCTTCCAGTGATCGATCGCCTTGCGCTTGTCGAGCATCTCTGCGTGGCCGACGGCCTCGGCGATGGATCGGAAACCCAGCTCCGCCAGGTACTCCCGGACCTCCTGGGCGATGAACTCGAAGAAGTTCACCACGTACTCGGCCTTGCCGCTGAACTTCTCGCGCAGCTTCGGGTTCTGCGTCGCGACGCCGACCGGGCAGGTGTCGAGGTGACACACCCGCATCATGATGCAGCCGGACACCACCAGCGGCGCGGTCGCGAAACCGAACTCCTCGGCCCCGAGCAGCGCGGCGATGACGACGTCACGGCCGGTTTTGAGCTGGCCGTCGGTCTGCACGACGATCCGGTCACGCAACCGGTTGGCCAGCAACGTCTGCTGTGTCTCGGCGAGCCCGAGTTCCCAGGGGCCGCCCGCGTGCTTGATCGACGACAGCGGCGAAGCACCCGTGCCGCCGTCGTGCCCGGAGATGAGCACGACATCGGCGTGTGCCTTGGAAACACCGGCCGCGACCGTGCCCACGCCGACCTCGGACACGAGCTTCACGTGGATGCGCGCCGCCGGGTTGGCGTTCTTGAGGTCGTGGATCAGCTGCGCCAGATCCTCGATCGAGTAGATGTCGTGGTGCGGCGGCGGGGAGATCAGCCCGACACCCGGCGTGGAGTGCCGCGTCTTCGCGATCCACGGGTACACCTTCGCGCCGGGCAGCTGGCCACCTTCACCGGGCTTCGCGCCCTGCGCCATCTTGATCTGGATGTCGTCGGCGTTGACCAGATACTCGCTCGTGACGCCGAACCGGCCGCTGGCGACCTGCTTGACCGCGCTGCGGCGCTCGGGGTCGTAGAGCCGTTCCGGATCCTCGCCGCCCTCACCGGTGTTCGACTTGCCGCCGAGGCGGTTCATCGCGATGGCCAGGGTTTCGTGCATCTCCGCCGAGATCGACCCGTAGGAGATCGCGCCGGTGGCGAACCGCTTGACGATCTCGGAGACCGGCTCGACCTCTTCGATCGGCACCGCGGGCCGCCTGCCGACCTTGAAGTCGAACAGCCCGCGCAGCGTGTACAGCTTCTGCGCCTGGTCGTCGACGGCCTTCGTGTACTCCTTGAAGACCTCGTACTTCCCGGCACGGGTGGAGTGCTGCAACTTGAACACCGTCTGCGGGTTGAACAAATGCGGCTCGCCCTCGCGGCGCCACTGGTAGTCCGCACCGGTCTCCAGCTCGCGGTGGTTCGCGCGGAACCCGTCGCGCGGGAACGCGCGGCGGTGCCGTTCGGCGACCTCCAGCGCGAGCGTGTCGAAGCCGACGCCGCCGAGCCGGGAAGTGGTGCCGGTGAAGCAGTTCTGGATGACCTCGTCGCCGAGCCCGACCGCTTCGAAGATCTGCGCGCCGGTGTAGGAGGCCACTGTGGACACACCCATCTTCGACATGGTCTTGCGGACGCCCTTGCCCAGCGCCTTGATCAGATTCGCGGTCGCCTGCTTGGCGGTGGCACCGGCGATCAGGCCCTGATCGGCCATCTCCTCGACGGTCGCCATCGCCAGGTACGGGTTCACCGCCGCGACGCCGTAGCCGATCAGCAGCGCGATGTGGTGCACCTCGCGTGCGTCGCCGGCCTCGACGATGAGGCCGACCTGCGTACGGGTCTTTTCGCGCACCAGGTGGTGATGCACCGCGCCGGTGAGCAGCAGCGACGGGATGGCCGCGTGGTCTTCGTCGATCCCGCGGTCGGAAAGCACGATCAGCCGCGCGCCCTCGGCGATGGCCGCGGACACCTCGGCGCGGATCTCGTCGAGCCGCCGCACGAGCGCCTCGCCGCCGCCGTGGACGTCGTAGGTGCCCTGCACGGTGACCGCCTGGAACTCCGGCAGGTCGCCGTCGTCGTTGACGTGCACCAGCTTCGCGAGCTCGTCGTTGTCCAGTACCGGGAACGGCAGCACGATCCGGCGGCACGACTTGGCGCCCGCCTCCAGGAGGTTCGGCTCCGCGCCCAGCTGGGTGCCCAGCGAGGTGACCAGTTCCTCGCGGATCGCGTCCAGCGGCGGGTTGGTCACCTGGGCGAAGAGCTGGATGAAGTAGTCGAAGAGCAACCGCGGACGGCTGGACAGCGACGCGATGGGGGAGTCGTTGCCCATCGAGCCGATCGGCTCCGCGCCGGTGCGGGCCATCGGTTCGAGCAGGACGTCGAGCTCCTCCTCGGTGTAGCCGAACGCCTGCTGACGGCGCACGAGCGCGGCGTGCGGCGGGATCTCGCGCTCACGCTCGGGAAGCCCGTCGAGCGGGAGCAGGCCGTCTTCGACCCATTCGTCGTACGGGTGCTCGGTGGCGAGCTCGTTCTTGATCTCCTCGTCCTCGACGATCCGGCCGGCGGCCGTGTCCACGAGGAACATGCGGCCCGGCTCCAACCGTCCTTTGCGGACGATCGTGGACTGCTCCAGCTCCAGCACGCCGACCTCGCTGGCGAGGACGACGAGGCCGTCTTCGGTGACCCAGTACCGGGCGGGGCGCAGGCCGTTGCGGTCGAGGACCGCGCCGATCTGGGTGCCGTCGGTGAAGGAGACCAGCGCGGGGCCGTCCCACGGCTCCATCAGTGTCGAGTGGAACTCGTAGAACGCGCGGCGCGCCGGGTCCATCTCTTGATGGTTCTCCCAGGCCTCCGGGATCATCATCAGCACCGCGTGGGGCAGCGAACGGCCGCCGAGGTGGAGCAGCTCCAGCACCTCGTCGAAGGACGCCGAGTCACTCGCGCCGCGGGTGATGATCGGGTAGATCCGCTTGAGATCACCGGGGATCAGGTCGGATTCGAGCAGCGCCTCCCGCGCGTCCATCCAGTTCCGGTTGCCGCGCAGGGTGTTGATCTCGCCGTTGTGGGCGACGTACCGGTACGGGTGCGCCAGCGGCCACGACGGGAAGGTGTTGGTGGAGAACCGGGAGTGCACCAGGCCGATGGCGCTGGTGACTCGCTCGTCGGTGAGGTCGGCGAAGAACTTCTCGACCTGCGGCTCGGTGAGCATTCCTTTGTAGACGATCGTGCGCGAGGAGAGGCTGGGGAAATAGACGTCGTCCTCGACGAGCTCGTGCTCGGCGCGCTTGCGCACCACGAAGGCGGCGCGTTCCAGCGCCAGGCCCTCCAGCGCGTCGTTGCCCGCCAGGAACAACTGGCTGAAATGCGGCATGGTCTCGGCGGCGCCGGTGCCGACGTGTTCGGTGTGGACCGGCAGGTCACGCCAGCCGAGCACCCGCATGCCCTCTTCGGCGGCGACGCGCTCGATGGTCGTCATCGCGCGGCCGCGGGCGTTTTCGTCCTGCGGAAGGAAAGCCGTGCCGACGGCGTAGGCGCCGGGCGCGGGAAGGTCGAAGTCGACGACCTCGCGATAGAACTCGTCGGGGACCTGGATGAGGATCCCGGCGCCGTCGCCGGTCTCCGGGTCGGCGCCGCGGGCCCCGCGATGTTCCAGGTTCCGCAGCGCGATCAGCGCTTTGGCGACGATGCCGTGATCGCGTTTACCGGAGAGATCTGCGACGAACGCGACACCACAGGCGTCGTGTTCGAACTCCGGGTCGTACAGGCCTTCGGGGGCCTTGCTGCCCTTATAGCTGGCATGGTGGGTCACGGCTGGCCGCCTCCCAAGGCGTCGGCGCGACCGGTACCACTCCGTTCGGGTGGTTCGTGCGTGAACCAGTTAACGGAGTGGTCCGGGACCGCGATGGTCAGTCGAGAGGGAACGATCCTGCCCGCGGAAACGGGGACAGGCCTCGTAGAGCCGCACTGCACTGGGCGGCCGATGCGCATATCGGTACTGCTGTGCACGTGGGTGCCGCCTGGCCGCTGTGGTGGGTGGCTGGCGGGTACACGTGTTACTCCCGGGTTCGCCGGTCTTATGACGATAGTGTGAAATCGCTGTTATCGACATACGTCGCTTGGTCGGGGTGGGAAATGCCACGCGGGCGTTGACTTCAAACATCATCGGCCCACGAGCTGGAACGACGTGTCCACTGAGTGGAGCATCAGCGCGCTGACCTGCGCTTATCACTGACCGGCTCGTCCGAAAGTGTGACCTGGGTCGCGCGGTCGAGTGGGTTTCGCCCGTGCCTTGGTGACCTCGGGTGACCGTCGAATCGCCCGAACGGCAGAGTGACCTGCCCGGTTTGAGAGGCTTGGCCGATGGCGGATCGTTATCTCACCGTGGCGGGCACCGGGGTCCACGAGATCGAAATCCGGCGGTCGCGCTTCCTCTGCGCGCTCGCGCCGGTCACCTCGGAAGAGGCGGCCCGCGAGGTGATCGCCGCCCGGAAGAAGGCCGATCCGGCGGCCAGGCACCACTGTCACGCGTTCGTGCTGGGCGCCGACGGACGCACCCAACGATCGAGTGATGACGGCGAGCCCGCCGGCACGGCGGGCACCCCGATGCTCGAGGTGCTCCGCCGCCGCGAGCTGACCGACACCGTCGCCGTGGTGACCCGGTACTTCGGCGGGGTGCTGCTCGGCGCCGGCGGGCTGATCCGCGCGTACGGGCAGGCCGTTTCGGAGGCCGTCGACGTCGTCGGGGTGCGGGAGTACCGGCGGCTGCGGCTGGTGGAGGTCGTCGTCGACTACGACCGGGCCGGCCGCCTGGAGAACGACATCCGTTCGTCGCCGTACCTGCTGCACGCGACGCGGTTCGAGGACGTCGCGCATTTCGACGTCGGGCTCGCGCCGGATCAGGGGGACACCTTCCACGCGTGGCTCGCCGACCTCACCGGCGGGGAGGCCCTGGCCGAGGAGATCGGCGAGACCTGGCTGCCCACCGCGTGACCGGACCCGTCATTCGCGTGATTGGAGAGCGCACTCACGTGATTGGAGAGCGCACTCACGTGATTGGACGGCGCACTCACGTGATCAGGCGGACGACACGAGATTGGCGTGGGCGGGGCCGTGTCGTCCCTCTGATCACGCGAGTGCGCCGCCTGATCACGCGAGTGCGCCGCCTGATCACGCGAGTTACGGGTTGGCGCGGGAGCGCCACTCGTCCAGGGTGATGGCGTACTCGACCTCGCCCTCCTCCGTACCGGGGATCGGGTGGTCGAAGTGCTCGTGATAGGTCCGGACGTACCGCATCCCGATCTTTTCCATCACCCGCCGGGACCCCCGGTTCACCGCCATGGTCGCCGCCCAGATCCGCCGGGCCCCGAATTCGGTGAACCCCTTCTCCAGCAGCGCGAGCGAACCTTCGGTCGCGTACCCCTTGCCCCAGCACGACCGGTTCAGCCGGTAGCCCAGCTCCGGATCGTCCGAGTGGTGACCGCGCAACGGGCGGAAATGGAACCACCCCAGGAAATCCCCGCTCGCTTTCTCGATCGCCGCCCAGAACCCGTAACCGGGGAAACGCTCGTAGTAACCGAGAAAGGCGGGAAGGTCCAGGTTTTCGATCTCCGCCCGGTCGGCGGGTTCGCCCCCATTGAGGTACCGCATGACTTCGGGATCGTCGTAGAGCGCGAACAGGTTGTCGACGTCGGCGCCGGTGAACTGCCGCAGTACGAGCCGCTCGGTCTCCAGAAAGACACGCATCACGCGATCGTGGCGCTCCCCGCGCGCACCCGCAAACGCTTTTTAAGCGGCGGCCAGCGGCGGGAACGCGCCTTCCAGCGCCACCGCTCCGGCCTCGGTGAGCAGGGCGGGAACGCGCTCGCCCCATCGGCCGCCCCGCGCGGGCATCACCAGGCCGAGGTGGGCGAGGCGATGCGCGGTGTGCTGGTCGCAGCAGGCGAGACCGTCGACGAACAGGTCCGGCTCGCAGCTGCAGCTGATCTCGGCGTGGCCCTCGGCCACGGCTCTCAGGGTGGCCCGCTCACGATGGTTCAGGCCCGTCCGAACGTCCATGGCGCGCCTCCTTTCCGTTTCCGCTCTTACCAGTCAAACCCATACCCCCGACAGTTTCCGTCTCCTACGATGCGAAGTCTTGGATTTCGGGCGTACTTAGGGGTGGTGTGTCGGGTATTCCGGGGTAAGGACCTAGGGGGTGTCACCCGGTATTCGGTGCGGAAGCGGTTCCAGCTCGGTCTTGCGCAGATGCCGGAAAATGATCGAACTGCGGAAGCCGATGATCTCTTTGCGCTTCGCCAACCGATCCACCAGGAATGCGTGGAGCTGATCGACGTCCTGGGCGGCGACGTGGATCAGGAAATCGTCGCTGCCGGCGGTGACGAAGACGGAAAGGACCTCGGGCAATTCCGCGACCGAACGCTGGAAGGAATCGATCACCTCCCGGCTCAGCGGCCGCACCTGCGCCGAGACCATCGCCTGCACGCCGCGGTTGAGGCTGCGCAGGTCGATGTCGGCGTGATACCCGCGGATGACGCCGCGCTCCCGCAGCAGCCTGGTCCGTTCCAGGCAGGTCGACGGCGCGACGCCGACCTTGCGGGCGATGTCGCGGTTCGACTGCCGCGCATCCGCCTGGAGTTCCCGGATGATCGCCGAATCAAGTTCGTCCACGTCCGCTCCTTCACCGGCCTTGCCGAATATCGTTCGGCGGAGCCCCTGTAGCCCCGCGCATCACCCTAACTTCAGCGCATTCAGTCGACTAAATGCGGAGACGAGGAGTGAGATGTCCGTACAGGAGTTGGTCGTCCGGCGGGGGCGCCGGTCCGGGGTGACGACGATGGTGGCCGTGCACTCGAGCACGCTCGGCCCGGCCGTCGGCGGCTGCCGGTTCAAGGTCTATCCGCGTGTCCACGACGCGATCGACGACGTCCTGCGGTTGTCCGCGGCGATGACCCGCAAATGCGCGGTCGCGGGCCTGGACTTCGGCGGTGGCAAGAGCGTCGTCGCGCTCGACGGCGTGCCGTCCGCCGAGCGGCGGCGCGAGATCCTGCTCGACCACGCCGACCTCATCGCGTCACTCGACGGTGCGTATCTCGCCGGGCCGGACGTCGGAACCGGTCCGGAGGACATGCTCGTGCTGCGCGAGCGGACCCCGCACGTCTTCTGCCTGCCCGAGGAGCACGGCGGCACCGGTTCTTCGAGCGGACCGACCGCCGTCGGTGTGCTCGCGGCCCTGCGCGCGGGCGCGCGGGCGGTCTTCGGCGACGACGGGATGAAGGGCCGCAAAGTGGTCATCAGCGGCTACGGCTCGGTCGGCGCCCACCTGGCCGGCGCGCTGGTCACACGGGGTGCCGAGGTCGTCGTGTCCGATGTGGACGAACGACGCCTCGCCGCGGCGCGCGAACAAGGCCTGAAACAGGTGACGCCGGATCAGGTGCTCGGCATCGAGGCCGACGTCCTGATCCCGGCCGCCGTGGGCGGGGTCTTCGACACGGGAACCGAGGTCGCCGCGCCGCTCGTGGTCGGCCCGGCCAACAACCAGCTCACCGACGACACGGTGGCCGACGACCTCGCGGCCAGGGGAATCCTGTGGATCCCGGATTTCGTCGCGAGCGCCGGGGGAGTCGTCTACACACTCGGCCGGGAGAAGCAGAACCTCACCCACGCCGAGGCGCTCACCCGCGTCGAGGCACTGGAGAAGACCACGCAAGGGATCCTCGACGCCGCTTCGGCCAACGGCACCACGCCGTTGGCCGAAGCGGACGCGCTCGCCGAAGCGAGACTCACTTCTGGTGCGGAGCCACGTACTCCTTCGCCTCGGGAGCCTCGAACAGCGGCTTGACGTAGCGGACCCCGCCCTCGGCCGACGCGTCCGGTGTCGCCGCGTACACCTGACGCGTCGCCGGGGTGCCCGCCTTCGAGAAGTCCAGCGCCGCCACGAGATCCCCCGTGCTCGCCGACGTCGTCTGCTTCAGCGCCGCCGCGATACCGTCGCGAGTGAGGTCCTTGTTCTCGCAGGCCTTCTTGAGCACCGCGCCCCACACCTCGCCGACCGCGTAACCGTAGGGGATCCCACCGTTCGGGGTCTCCTTGTACGCCGCCTTGTACTTCGTGGCGACTTCCTTGGCCTTGGGGATGTCGGCGGAGAACGGGACGCTGCTGGCGACGATCGTCAGTTTGTCCAGCGCGTTCGCCGCGGGGCTCTTCAACAGCACGGGGTCGAACACCGGGTTGTTGCCGAGCACGGGCACGTCGAGCCCGAGCGCCTTGTTCGCCGCGAGCGCGGAACCGGTCTGCGCCGGGGACGTGGTCAGGACGATGGCCTTGACGCCGTCGCCCTTGAGCCCGGTGACGATATTGGTGAGGTCGTTGTCGGTGGAGGTGACCTTGACCTCCTTCACCGTCAGGTTGTGCTTCTTCGCGTAGTACTGCGAGCCGCGCAGGCCGTTCTTGCCGTACTCGCCGTCGATGTAGACGTGCCCGATCGTGTCGCCGTCCTTCACCAGGCCCTTTTCCTGGAAGTACGACAGCCCGTCGATGATCTCCAGGTCGTACGTCGTCCCGACGATCATCACGTACTGGTTGTCGAGCAGTTCCGAAGACCACGACGCGGGCGCCGCGACGGTCTTGTCCGAGGCGATGTTCTGTTTCAGCGCGGCCACCACCGGCGAGCCGAGCAGCTGCACGAAGCCGAGGACCTTCGGCTCGATCTGCGGGTACAGCGTCTTCGCCGTGTCCGCCTTGTAGCCGTGGTCGACGGTCTCGAGTTTGACCTGACGGCCGCACACCCCGCCCGCGGCGTTGAAGTCCTTGGCCCACAACTCGTTCCCCTGCGTGATGCCGAGCCCGAGGTTCTTGAACACCCCGGTCTTGTCCGTCATCACGCCGAGGGTGATCTCCGAGGCCGTCACCCCTTTGCCCGCCTTGACGCCCGAGCCGTCCGCCCCCGAGGACCCCGAGTCGCCCGCCTTCGTGCTGCACGCCGAAAGGGCGAGGACCGCCGCCAGCGCGACGGCCGGATACATACGCTTCATTTGTCTTGCTCCTCCGGGAGATGAGGTTTCCTGGCGGGTGTGATCCGTCGACCGATCGCGGCGAGCCCGCCCGGTTCGAAGAGCACCACGAGGATGATCGCGGCGCCGTAGACGAACGAACTGACCAGGATCGGGGTCAAGGCGCCGTCCCCGGTTCCGGAGAACCAGCCGAGATCGGCGGAGTACAGCGAAAGAACCTGTGGCAGCCCGTTGACGATCAGCGCGCCCACCAGCGCGCCGGGCACCGAGCCGAGTCCCCCGATGATCACCATGGCCAGGAAGGCGATGGAGATGTTGATGCCGTACGTGCCGAATTCGCTCTCGTCGGGTTTGAGGATGTCGAACCACAGCACGGTCATCGCGCCCGCGAGCCCCGCGTACGCCGAGGAGACCGCGAACGCGCCCGCCTTGGCCCGCGTGACACTGACGCCCATCACGGACGCGGCGGCCTCGTTGTCCCGCACCGCCCGCCACGACCGGCCGACCCGGCTGCGCACCGCCGCCTTGGCGACGACGAACGCGAGCACGGTCAGCAGCAGGAACAGGTACCAGAGCCGTTCCGCCTGCCGGATCGGCACGCCCATCAGCTCGATCTCGGGGCCGCCGTTGGTGAACGGGAAGCCGAACAACGAGAACGGTTCCGGCGTCCGCCCGGTCGACGTCCCGCCGGTCAGCGTCTCGGCCGACTGTCCGAAGTAGAGCCCGAGGAACACCAGCGAAAGGGACGCGACACCGAGGTAGATCCCGCGAAGCCGTCCGGAGACCGGCGCGAACGCCAGCCCCAGCAACGCGGCGATGACCACCGCGCCGACCAGCGACAGCCCGGGATCGAGCCCGAGCCCGAACACCCGCTCGTCGTCGGCCGGTCCGGAAAGGACGGTGTACCCGGTCGCGCCGGCCAGCAGGAAGAACGCGTGTGCCAGCGACAGCTGCCCGGCCTGCCCGACCAGCAGCGTCAGCCCGATCGCGCCGACCCCGCCGATCATCATGTACTGCCCGGCCTTCAGCCAGGCGGCGTCGAGGTACAACGGGATCGCGAGCAGGACGACCAGCAGCGCGACCCAGGCCAGCGCTTTGACCAGGCGCCCCCGATCACGTTTCGCGGGCGGTGCCGCCGGGGCTTCGGCAGGGGTTTTCACAGCGGTGTCAGACACGTGTGCTCTCCCTCGTCCCGAACAACCCCGACGGCCGCACCACCAGGACCACGAGCATCACCAGGAAGACCGCGCTCTTGGAGAAGTCGAACGACACGTACTGCGCCGAAAGCGCCTCGACCAGCCCGACGACCAGGCCGCCCACCACCGCGCCCGCGGTCGAGTCCAGCCCGCCGAGGATGGCCGCGGGGAACGCCGCGAGCGCGATGGAGTGCGTGCCGCGGGACAGCCCGGCGCCGGAGAAGTCCTGCGTGGCGATGAAGAGCACCGCGACCCCGGCGAGCACGCCCGCGACCACCCATGCGGTCGCCGTCACCCGGGAACTGCGGATCCCCATCAACGCGGCGGCCTCGCGGTTCTCGGCCTGTGCGCGCATCGCGACGCCCCAGTTCGAGTACTTGAACGCCAGCGTGAACGCGGTGATCAGCACGGCGGCGACGAGCAGTGCCACCAGATGTGTGCGGAACAGCGTGATCCCGCCGAGCTGGAACGGCTTCGCGTCCCAGGCGTCGCCGAGGAACGGCAGCGTGACACCGAGCCGCCGCACGATCTCCTCGGTGACGATCACGTCGACGCCGATGGTCAGCAACGCCAGGCTGTTCGCGTCCGCGTGCCGCGAGCGGGACAGCAGGAACCGTTCCAGCAGGAGGGCGAGCAGGCCCGCCGAGACGATGCCGACCAGCGAGGCACCGGCCCAGCCGAGCGCTTCGCGGGTCACGACGACCAGGTAACCGCCGAAGAGCACGAGCGAGCCGTGCGCGAAGTTGACCACCTCGGTGGCCTTGAAGATGATCACGAAACCCAGCGCCAGCAACGCGAACACCGCGCCCTTGCCGAGTCCGTTCACCACGAGTTGCAGGAATGTGTTCACGCCGTGGCCTCCGTGCCGAGATATGCCCTGATCACGTCCGGATCCGACTGGACCTCGGCCGGTGTGCCGTCGGCGATGCGTTTGCCGAAGTCCAGGACGGTGACCCGGTCCGCGATGCCCATCACCAGCCCCATGTCGTGTTCCACCAGCAGGATCGAGATGCCGAGCTCGTCCCGGACGTCGCGGATCGTCCCGGCCAGTTCGGCGGTCTCGGTCGCGTTCATGCCCGCCGCGGGTTCGTCGAGCAGCAGCAGGACCGGTTCGACGGCGAGCGCGCGGGCGAGGTCGACCCGTTTCACCGCGCCGTAGGGCAGCGCGCCGACCGGGAGGTCCACCAGCCCGCCGATGCCGAGGAAGTCGCAGATCTCCCGCACCCGCGCGGAATGCCGCCGTTCGGCCCGGACCGTCCACGGCAGACGGAGCCCGCAGGCGAGGAAACCGCCCTTGGTCAGCGCGTGGCGGCCGAGCATGACGTTGTCGAGCACGGTCGAGCCGGGGGAGAGGGCGGCGTTCTGGAACGACCGGCCGACGCCGAGGCGGGCCAGCCGGTGCGGCGGGAGTCCGGAAAGGACGGTGTCGCCGAGCCGGACGCGGCCGGCGTTCGCCCGGTAGAGGCCGCTGATCACGTTGAAGCAGCTGGACTTCCCGGCGCCGTTCGGGCCGATGAGCGCGTGCAGCGAACCGGAGCCGACGGTGAAGGAGACGTCGTCCAGCGCCCGGATCCCGCCGAAACGCAGGGTCACGTTCTCGACGCGCAACTCGGGCGGCGTCATCCGGCCCACCTCGACAGGCTCCGGCCCGCGAGGTGCTTGCGGGCATCGGCGGCTTCGGCTTCGGCGGTGGCCTGCGATTCGGCGTGACCGCCGAGGTAGAGCCGCTGGACCTCCTCGCTCGCCGCGAGTTCGGCCGTCGTCCCGGCCAGCGCGACCCGGCCGACTTCGAGGACGATCGCGTGATCGGCGACGCGCAACGCCATCACGGCGTTCTGCTCGACCAGCACCACGGCGGTGCCCTGTTCGTGGATCTCGCGGATGATGTCGCCGATCCGCTCGACGATCTTCGGCGCGAGACCGAGCGAAGGTTCGTCGAGCAGCAACAACCGCGGGCCGGACATCAGCGCACGGCCGATGGCGAGCATCTGCTGCTCGCCGCCGGAGAGCAGGCCCGCGCGCTGTTTGGCCCGTTCGGACAGGACCGGGAAGAGCTCGTCGACGCGTTTGCGGGCGGCGGCGCGCTGCTCGGGGGAGCGGGCGCCGATCCCGCCCGCGCGCAGGTTCTCCTCGACCGTCATCCGCGCGAAGACCTGGCGGCCTTCGGGGACGCCGACCACACCGAGACCGACGATGCGGGCGGGGTCCAGTTTGGTCAGTGGTTTGCCGTCGTAGCGCACCTCGCCGGCGGAAACCGAGCCGCGGTGCATGCGCAGCGTGCCGGAGACGGTGCGCAGCAGGGTCGACTTCCCGGCCCCGTTGCTGCCGAGCACGGCCAGCACGCCATCAGGTGAAACGTCGAGGTCGACCCCGTGCAGTGCGGCCACCGATCGGCCGTACCGCACCTGAAGATCGCGAACACTCAGCAAGCCGCCTCCTCCATCCGTGTGACGCGAGTCACGATCGGTGGCGGTCATCCTGCGTGGGCACCCTCCGCCGCGTTACCCCCACCTGGAGACCCACCCGGACACAAAACGGACACGGGAGTTGAAGGGGTTCGTCCCGCCACATGATGCTGTTGGGTTATCCGGACGGGGTGGTTCCTGGCTGGTGGGCGCAGTGGTCGACGGTGTCTTAGGTACCTACGTGGATTGCGGCTGCGATTGATCCCCAACTACGGAACACGAGCCCCATAAGCACCAGAAACTCGACCTTCACGCCTTGCCAAGTACATGAAGGCCCCCTTCCTTGCGCCTAGGTACAGGAAGGGGGCCTTCATGTACCTCAGAGGCTCGTGAGTGGCGTTTCGGGTTAGCCGCGGCCGGGTTCTGCCGCTTTGGGCTCACCCCGCCTGATCGGCCCAGGCTTGGCTTGACCAACGGCATCGTCACATGCGGGTCAGAGGAGGCCGGCTTCGGAGGCTTTGCCGATGGCCTCGACGCGGTTCCGGGCGCCGAGTTTGTGCAGGGCGGACTGCAGGTAGGTCTTCACCGTGTTCCGCGCCAGCCCGGTCGATTCCGCGATCTCCGGATTCGTCTGGCCCTGCGCGGCGAGTCTTAAAACCTCGTACTCGCGCCGCGTCAGCCCGCTGCGGGCCAGCGCGTCGGACCGCTGGCCGTCGTCGGGGAAGATGCGCGGATCGACGACGCGCTCACCCTTGAGCACCTGCCGCAACGCCGCCACCAGATCCGTCCCGGCGACGTCCTTGAGCAGGCAGCCGTGCGCCCCGGAATCCAGCGCGGCCCGCACGCCCTGATGGTCGCCGTGCGCGGTGAACACCACGATCCGCCCGGCCGGGTGCACCCGGCGGAGTTCGGCGATCACCTCGGGCGCGAGCATGTCCGGCAACCGCAGGTCCAGCAGGATCAGCACCGGTTTCAGCTCACCCGCCCGCCGGATCGCGGACCGGCCGGTCTCGGCCGAGCCGACCACGGTCATCGCCGGGTCGTACCGCAGCAGCAGGCTCACCCCGTCGCGGACCACCGGATGGTCGTCCACGACGAGCACCGTCACCGGCGACGGCACGGTTCCGGCACCCAGGCGCGCAGCGTGCACCCATCGTCGTCGTCGCGGACCAGGCTGACCCGGCCACCGAGCCGCGCGGCGCGTTCGGCCAGCGCGCGCAGCCCCATACCGGTGCCGGGTTCGGGCTCCTCGGCGTCTTCGGCGCGACGGCCGGTCCCGTCGTCGGCGACGACCACCTGCACGCCGTCGTCACTGGGCAGCAGGCTGACCACGACGGACAGCGCTTCGGCGTGTTTCTCCACGTTGAGCAGGCCTTCCCGGACGGCCGCCACCAGCAGGCCGGTGCGTTCGGCATCCAGTCTGGGCACCGGCGCGAGCTGCACGAACCGCGCCGGGACACCGCAGCGAGCCTGGAACGAACGGCAGTGCTCGGCCAGCTCCACCGGCAGCGCGCGTTCCGGGCTCGACTCCGACAGCGCGAGCAGCGACTCGCGCAGCGCCCTCGACGCGGCCGACACGTCGCCCTCCAGCCGCCGCAGCCGCGATTCGAGCGCCGGGTTGTCGCTGATGTCCTCGTGCAGGTTCCGCACCTGGACACCGATGGAGAACAGCAGCGCGCCGACCGAATCGTGCAGCGCGCTCTGCATCCGCAGCCGCTCGGCGGACAGCGCCGTCTCGCGGTCGGCCTCGGCGACCGACGCCAGTTTCAGCGCCCGCCCGGCCTCGGTGGCGATGTCTTCGAGGGACTGGACCGCGTCGTCGCCGAAGTCGCGGCGCTCACGCATGGCGGCGTACGCGATGGCGACGGTCTCGGTCCCGCTGACGATCGGGACGGCGATCATCGCGGCGAGGCCCTCGCCGCGGACCTGGGCGTCGAACTGGTGGGTGATACTCGGCGAGTTGACGTAGTCGTTGACCCTCACCGGCTTGCCCAGCGCGAGTACCCGCCCGCCGATGCCCTGGCCGATGGGCACGGCGAGGTCCTGCAGCGCGTCCGTGCGGGTGCCCGACATCCAGCGGATGACCGCCTCTTCGGGCCCGGCCAGCTCGGCGACGAAGCCGGAATGCGTGCCGATCGACTCGCGGATCAGCCGCGCGGTGCCGTTGAGGGCCGCGACCCGGTCGAGGGTCGCGAGCAGCTCTTCGCGCTCGCGAAGAAGCCCGCCGAGCACCGCGCTGTGCTCGGCGGCGAGCTCTTCAGCGGCGTGCCGTCTCGCCGTCACGCGCTCACGATCGCACACCGGACGTGGTTTCCGACACACCCGTCCGGAGAGGTTCGCCGATGCGTTTCCGGCCGCGGTTGTCTTGAATGGACCCCGTGGAGATCCTGGCCGACGCCGCGACACTGGCGCTGTACACGACCGACGCCTCCAACTACCGGCACGTGCCGAAGGGTGTGGTGCTGCCGCGGAGCGTCGGTGAGGTGATCGAGGCCGTCGCCGCCTGCCGCCGGGCCGGGCTGCCGGTGATCGCCCGCGGCGGCGGCACCAGCGTCGCGGGCAACTCGTGCGGGCCGGGCGTCGTGCTCGACACCTCGCGTCACCTCGGTGGGGTCCTCGACCTCGACCCGGCCGCGCGCACGGCGAGGGTCGCGCCGGGAACCGTCCTCGACGACCTCCAGCGGCTCGCCGCGCCGCACGGGCTCCGGTTCGGCCCCGACCCGTCGACGCATTCGCGCTGCACGATCGGCGGGATGATCGGCAACAACGCCTGCGGTTCGCATTCGGTGGCCTGGGGCCGCACGGTCGACGTCGTCCGCGAGCTGGACGTGCTGCTCTACGACGGCACGCGGCTGACCGTCGGGCCGACCACACCGTCCGAAGTGGACGCACGGGCGGCCAAGCCCGGCACCGAAGGCCGGGTCTTCTCCGAGCTACGCGCGCTCGTCCAGGACAACCTGGCGCTGCTGCGCACCGAACTGTCCTCCTTCAGCAGGCGGGTCTCCGGGTACGGGCTGGAACACCTGTTGCCGGAAAACGGTTTCGACGTCGCCAAGGCGCTGGTCGGCAGCGAGGGCACCTGCGTCACCGTGCTGGAGGCGACGGTCTCGCTCGCCGAGGTGCCGGAACGCAAGGTGCTCGCGGTGCTCGGGTTCGAATCCGACATCGCCGCGGCGGACGCCGTCCCGGCGATCCTGCCGTGGTCACCGCTGACCGTCGAGGGCGTCGACGCGGATCTCGTCGCCCTGCTGGAACCCGGTCGCGCCGACGGTCTGCCGCCCGGTGGCGCCTGGCTGTTCGTCGAAATGGCGGACCCGGACCGGGCACGCGGGCTGATCGACGGACTTCGCGGCGCGCTGACCGGATCCGCGCTGTTGGACGACGCGGCGGCGCAGAAGCGGCTGTGGCGGATCCGGGAGGAGGGCGCCGGTCTCGCGACCCGGCTGGCCGGGGGTGAGGAAGCCTGGCCCGGCTGGGAAGACGCGGCCGTGCCGCCCGAGCGGTTGGGTGCCTACTTGCGGGAGTTCAAGCAGCTCATGCGCGCGCACGGGCGCAAGAGCGTCGTCTACGGCCACTACGGCGAGGGCTGCCTGCATCTGCGGCTGGACTTCGATCTGCTGTCGTCGCGAGGGATCGCCGGATTCCGGTCGTTCCTGGAAGAGGCGGCGGATCTGGTCGCCGCGCACGGTGGCTCGCTGTCGGGGGAGCACGGTGACGGCCAGGCGCGTTCGGAGCTGCTGTCCCGGATGTACAGCCCCGAGATCCTCGCGCTTTTCGCGCGGTTCAAGGGGATCTTCGATCCGGCGGGGATGATGAACCCCGGTATCCTGGTGAACCCCAGGCCGGTCGACGCCGATCTCCGCGTCCGTCACGCGCCACTGGAGCTCGAAGACGTCACCGCGCTCGCGTACCCGGAGGATCAGGGGAGCTTCGGGCAGGCGATGCGGCGTTGCGTCGGCGTCGGGAAATGCCGCAACACCACCGGCGCGGGCGTGATGTGCCCGAGCTACCGCGCCACGCGCGAGGAGAAGCATTCGACGCGGGGCCGCGCGCATCTGCTCGCCGAGATGGTGAACGGCGAACTGATCACCGACGGCTGGCGCTCGGAGGAGGTCGCCGAGGCACTGGACCTCTGCCTGTCGTGCAAGGGCTGCCTGTCCGATTGCCCGGTCGACGTCGACATGGCGACGTACAAGGCGGAATTCCTGCATCAGCATCACAAAGGACGGATCCGCCCGGCGTCGCACTACTCGATGGGCTGGCTGCCGGTGTGGCTTCGCGCGGCGTCGCTCGCGCCTCGGCTGGCGAACACGGTGTCGCGCCGGTTCTCCGGGCTGCTGAAGAAGTTCGGCGGGATCGCGCCGGAACGGGACCTGCCGACGTTCGCGACGGCGCCGTTCACCCGGCGGCGCGCCGAGCTCAAGCGCTGGGCGACCGGCTCCCGGCCCGTGGTGCTGTGGCCCGACTCCTTCAACAACTACCTCACGCCGGACGTCCTCGACGCCGCGGCCGAGGTGCTCACCGCGGCGGGCTACGACGTCGTCCTGCCCGATCGCGGTGTCTGCTGCGGCCTCACCTGGGTGTCGACCGGTCAGCTCGACGTGGCGAAGAAGGTGTTGCGCCGCACGCTTTCCGTGCTCGAACCGTACCTGCGGTCGGGGTACCTGGTCGCCGGGCTGGAGCCGAGCTGCACGGCCCTGTTCCGCGGCGATCTCCCGGCGTTGCTCCCGGGCGACCCGGTGGCGGAACTGCTCGCCGAACGGACCAGGACCTTCGCCGAACTCGTCGAGGACTCGCCGCTCGAATTCCGTTCGCTGGACGTCGAGGCGCTCAGCCAGGTGCATTGCCACCAGCACGCCGTGCTCGGCTTCGACGCCGACGAGGCGGCCATGCGCGCCGCGGGTATCCACAATTCCACAATGGACTCCGGCTGCTGTGGACTGGCGGGCAACTTCGGCTTCGAACGCTGGCACTACGACGTTTCCGTCGCCTGTGCCGAAGATCGCATGCTGCCCGCGATCCGTGCCGCGGCCGAGGGCACCGAAGTGGTCGCGGACGGTTTCAGCTGCCGGACGCAGATCGAGCAGCTCGACGGGCGCAAGGCCGTGCACCTGGCGGAACTGCTGCGGCGCGCGTTGCCCTGAGCGCGCGTCTCGTTCGGCGCGGGATTATCACTCGGTGAGAAGGATCTTCGGCTCTTCGGGCGGGTGATCGGCCGGAGCCTTCCGGCCACGCGCGGCGCCGCTCATCATCATGCTCCATGACAGCCACCTATCCCGCGGCGAAGGACGACCCCGCGACCCCGATGGGCGCGATCTACGCCGAGTACCCGCCGATGTCCCGGGTCGTCTTCCCCAGCGGCTGCGAAGGCTGGCTGGTGACCCGGTACGAAGACGTCCGCCTGATCTTCTCGGACACCCGGTTCTCCCGGAACCTGCTCGCCCCGGGCGCGCCGTGCCTCATCGAACCCGGCGACTTCTCCACGGGCGAGCACAGCATCCTGAACATGGACCCGCCGGATCACACGCGCCTGCGGAAGCTGACGGCGCAGGCCTTCACCGCCCGCCGGATCGCGGGGCTCCGGCCGCGGATCCAGGAGATCGCCGACACGCTGCTGCGGGCGATGGCCGAGCACGGTCCGCCGGTGGATCTCGTCGAGCTGTTCGCCTTTCCGCTGCCCACCGCGGTCATGTGCGAGATCCTCGGCGTCCCTTACGAAGGCAGGGAACGGTTTCGCCGATGGTCACGCGTGATCGTCACGCCGATGGCGTACAGCCCGGCGGAAGTGGCGCGGGCCCGGCGTGACGGGGCGGACGACATGGCGGCGCTCGTCGCCGTCAAGCGGGAGACGCCGGGAGAGGACCTGCTGAGCGTCCTCGTGCACGCTCGCGACGAGGACGGCGACCGGCTCACCGAGGCCGAGCTGATCGATCTCGCCACCCAGCTCCTGCTCGCCGGGCACGAGACCACGGTCAGCCTGATCGCGACCGGGATCGTGCTGCTGGCGGGAAATCCGGATCAGCTCGCCGCGCTGCGCTCGGATCCGAGCCTGACGGAGGGGGCCGTCGAGGAGATCATGCGGTTCGACGGCCCGGCCGACGCGTCGCTGCTCCGGGTCGCGCTCGAGGACGTCGAGCTGAGTGCCGGCCGGGTCCGGCGCGGTGAGGCGGTGCTGGCGCACACCGGCGCGGCGAACCGCGACGAAGCCGCCTTTCCCGGCGCGTCCCGGTTCGACATCCGGCGCCGGAACGCGCCGCAACTCGGCTTCGGGCACGGCCTCCACTTCTGCCTCGGCGCGGCACTGGCCCGGCTCGAAGGGGAGATCGCGTTCCGGACCCTGCTCGACGGGCTTCCGGGATTGGATCTCGCGGTTCCCGCCTCGGCCATCGCCTGGCGTCCGCCGCTTTCGATCCGCGGCCCGGAGGCGGTGCCCGTGACCTGGGCTACCACCACGCGCGGCTGAGGCTCTCCAGCGTCGGTTCTTCCGGTGCGGGGAGGACACTGAGATACCAGGTGAAGTTGCTGTATACGTGCAAAAGCGCGTACGCCAGGCAGCGGCGGGAGAATTCCTCGTCCGGCTCGGCGCCGTATCCGGCGAGCAGCCGCCGCAGGAAGTCCTTGTCCCCGCCGGAAACGAACAGGCCCACGGCGACGAAGTCGTACTCGGCCGCGCCCCGCATGGCCGGTTCGAAGTCGAAGAGCCCGGTCAGCCGAGGACGTCCGCCGTCGTGGGTGACCATGAGATGGTCGCGCATGAATTCGGTGTGCAGCGGGACGGCCGGCGGGCTGCCCAGCTCGACGGAATCGAGGAAGGCCGGGATTTGGGCGATCCAGCTTTCGCCGAGCCCGGTCCGCCGGTGATGTTCGACGACCTTCGCGCGCTGCTCTGCGACGAAGGCGGCCCAATCCGGCGGGCCGAGGACGTCGAGTCGCGGGTCGTGCAGCGAATGCAGGGCGGCCAGTGCCTCGCCGAGTTCGGGCGCGAGCCGGTGTTTGTCCTCTGTGGACAGTTTCGGCCAGGCGTCCTTCAGCGTTTCGCCGGGCAGGCGTTCCATGAGCACATAGCCCCAGCCGTCCCGCTCGCCCACGTCACGCACGGCGGGGGTCGGGATCGGCAACTTCCCGTGCAGGACCTCGAGCATCGTCCGCTCGGTGGGGAGTTCGCCGAGATGCACCGGCGGGAACAGCTTGAGCACCAGATCGTCGCCGACGGCGTAGACCGGCAGCGAGCCCTCGGTGAACGGGACGGCTTCGCCAAAGCCGAGTGACTTCACGGCCGGGAGCAGGTCTTGCCTGGTCAGCGCGTCGAATTCGGCTTCGGTGCCGGCGGGCGGGAACGAGATCACGGCACGACCGTAGAACAGCGTGCCGTGGACGGCGACGCAATTACCCGCTGCGCTCCAGCAGGGTCCGTGCCGCGCCGAGCACCAGACGGCAGACGTCGTCGGGATCCGCGCTGGCCAGCGGTTCCTTGCCGGTGATGTCGCGGACCAGGCCGATCCCGAGCAGCCAGGCGAGGACGAGGTCGGCCCGCAGTTCCGCGTCGTCGGCGTCGCTCAGCGTGGCGAGCACCTTCGCGTACTCCTCGCCGAGTTGCCGCCGGACCGCGGCCGCGGCGCTGTCGTGTCCGGTCGAGCGCAGGTACGCGTCGAGGGTGCGGTCGCGGCGGGTGTCGGACTCCAGCATGCTGCGCAACGCCGTTCCGAGCAGTTCGGCCGGTGGGGTGGTGGCGATCTGCTCGCGTCCCCCGCGGGCCAGGACCTCCTCGAACAGGGCGTCCTTCGAGCCGAAGTAGCGGAACAGCAAGGCCTGGTTGGCTCCGGCGAGTTTCGCGATGTCGCGCACGGTCGTCCGGTCGAAACCGCGTTCGGCGAAGAGAGCCGCCGCCGCGTCGAGCAGGGCCGCCCTGGTCGCGGCCGCGTCGCGCTTGCGGACCTGCGGTTCTTCCGTCATCGGCAAAGGCTAGCCGGGCGTCGCACGGTAGGCGCATTGACGCTCACCGTGATCATGGTTAGCGTTGTAAGCAGTTGCTTACAAACCGCCGAGCCGGGGGGTTTCCGGACAAATGACCACCACAGACACCGAATTCGTCGCCTATCCCTTCAACGAGGACGCCGGACTCGAACTCAACGAGGCGTACGCGGCGGCCCGCGCCGCTAAGGGCATGCTCCGCGTCAGGCTCCCGCACGGCGAGCCGGCGTGGCTCGCCGTGCGGTACGCCGACGCGCGCTTCGTCCTGGGCGATCGGCGGTTCTCCCGTGCGATGGCGGCGGAGAAGGACGAGCCGAGGATGGCGCCCGGCAGGCGCCCCGGCGGGATCCTGAGCATGGACCCGCCGGATCACACCCGATTGCGCACGCTGGTCGCGAAGGCGTTCACCATGCGCCGCGTCGAACTGCTGCGCCCGCGCGTCGCCGAGCTGGCGGCGGGCCTGATCGAGGACATGAAGGCCAAGGGACAGCCCGCGGACCTGGTCGAGGACTACGCGCTGCCGATCCCGGTCGCGGTGATCTGCGAACTGCTCGGCGTCCCCGTCGAGGACCGGCCGAAGTTCCGCGTGTGGAGCGACGCCGCGCTGTCGACCAGCCCGCTGACCACCGAAGAGATGATGGCCAACCAGGACGAGCTGCGGGCGTACATGCACGTGCTCGTCGAGCAGCATCGCGCCGAGCCCCAGGACGATCTGATGACCGCGCTGATCGAGGCGCGCGACGTCCGCGACCGGCTGAGCGAGCTGGAACTGGTCGACATGTGCATCGGCATCCTGATCGCCGGGCACGAGACCACCGCCAGCCAGATCCCCAACTTCGTCTACTCCCTGCTCGAACAGCCGGAGCAGCTCGCCCGCCTCCGCGAGGACTTGGACCTGATCCCGGCCGCGGTGGAGGAGCTGCTGCGGTTCGTCCCGCTGGGTGCCGGAGCCGGGTTCGCCCGCTACGCCACCGAAGACATCCAGGTGGGTGACGTGCTGGTGAAGGAGGGCGAGCCGGTGATGGTCGCGATCGGCGCCGCCAACCGGGACGCGCTCCAGTTCACCGCGGCGGAAACCCTCGAATTCGGCAGGGAGGCCAATCCCCACCTCGGTTTCGGGCACGGCGTGCACCACTGCCTCGGTGCCCCGCTGGCCAGGCTCGAACTCCAGGAGGCACTGAAGGCGCTGTTGCGAGATCTCCCCGGGCTGCACCTCGACGGCGATATCGTGTGGAAGACCCAGATGCTGGTGCGGGGCCCCCGCTCCATGCCGATCGGATGGTGAGCATGAGCTGGAAAGTCGAGGTCGATGGCAACACGTGCATCGGCTCGGGGATGTGCGCGGCGCTGATGCCGGAGGTCTTCGAACTCGAAGGCGCCGTGGCGACGGTGGTCAAGGGGGAGGTGGATTCGGACGAGACGGTGCTCGACGCGGCGGATTCCTGCCCCGCGATGGCCATCGAGGTGACGGAAAACGGAGAGGTGATCGGGCCGAGGCCCTGAACGCCGCCCTTCCGTGCTTGCTTCGAAAAAGGCGTGGCGGTCGTCGGTGAAGGGGCGTAGGACGAACAGGGTGAGCGATGACGGCTTGACCCTCCGCACCCTGACCACCGACGACCTGCCCGCACTCTCGGACATGCTGGCGCGTGCTTTCCTCGCCGATCCTTCAGAAGGGTTCCAACACCGCGAAGGGCTGGTGTTCGAGCCTGAGCGCTCGCACGGTGTCTTCGACGGCGACGAGCTGATCGGGATGGGGGAGATCCTCACCCGGAAGATCACCGTTCCCGGAGCGGGGCCGACGCCGTTCGCGGCGATCACGTCGGTCGGCGTCGCTCCGGGGCATCGGCGGCGGGGTGCGCTGACCCGGGTCATGCGGGCGCAGCTGCACGGCCTGCACGAGGACGGTGCCGAACCCTTCGCCGCGTTGTGGGCGTCCGAAGCCGTCATCTACCCGCGCTTCGGATACGGGCTCGCGGCGCAGTTCTACCGGGCGAAGATCCGCGCGAAGTCCGCGTTCCGGCCCGGTGTCGAACTCGAAGCCGAGCGGGTGCGCGAAGTCGGCCGTGAGCAGGCGATTCCGCTGATCAAGGCGATCTACGAAAAGGAAGCGCCCCAACGGGTCGGCGCGCTGGACCGGCCCGGGGCGACGTGGGAGTTCAACCTCGACGACCCGGAGCGGCGGAGGAACGGCGCGACCGCGCTGAGGTTCGCCGTCCTGCCGGACGGTTACGTGATCTACCGGGTGAAGAACGACTGGAACGACGAGGGCCCGCGGGGGATCCTGACCGTGCAGGAGCTGGTCGCGACGACGCCGGAGGCGTACGCGACGTTGTATCGCTTCCTGCTCGACTACGACCTCGTCGCCACGGTGGAGGTGTTCACCGCCCTCGACGAACCGCTCATCCATCTGCTCGCCAACCCTCGCGCCATGACCCGGTCCGGCGGCGACTCCCTGTGGCTCCGGCTCGTCGACGTCGATCGGGCCCTGGTCACCCGGCGCTACAACGCTCCGGTGGACCTGGTGTTCGGCGTACGCGACGCCTTCTGCCCGTGGAACACCGGGAACTGGCGGCTCGTCACCGGCGCCGACGGCCACGCGGAGGTGACGCGAGTGGAGGACGCGCCGGATCTCGAACTGGACGTCACCGACCTCGGCGCGATCTTCCTCGGCGGGACCAGGCCGAGCACCCTATCCGCGGCGGGCCGGATCAAGGAGCGGACCGCCGGCGCGGTTTCGCGGGCGACGGCGGCGTTCGACACCGACCGCGAGCCGTCCTGCCTGGAATCCTTCTAGCCTCGCAGGATTCCGTGCTCGGTCACCACGGCGGTGATCAGTTCGTGCGGTGTCACGTCGAAGGCGGGGTTGAAGACTTCCGCGCCTTCGGGCGCGACCTTCGTACCGCCGAAGGCCAGGACCTCGCCGGGATCGCGTTCCTCGATCACGATCCCGGCGCCGTCCGGCATCGCGGTGTCCACAGTGGACGACGGGGCGACGACCACGAACGGGATTCCGTGGTGCTTCGCCGCGATCGCCAGGCCGTAGGTGCCGATCTTGTTGGCGACGTCGCCGTTGGCGGCGATCCGGTCGGCGCCGACGAGTACGCAGTCGACCAGGCCGCGGCTCATCGCCGCGGCGGCCGCGCCGTCGGGCTGGATCCGGTACGGGACACCGGCTTCGGCCAGTTCCCAAGCGGTCAGGCGGGCACCCTGCAGCAGCGGCCGGGTCTCGTCGACCAGCACGGACTCGACCAGGCCGCGGGCCCGCAGATGCCAGACGACGCCGAGCGCGCTGCCCCAGGCGACCGTCGCGAGGTGGCCCGCGTTGCAGTGGCTCAGCAGCTTCAACGGTCGCCGCCCGCAGTGCTCGATCACCACGTCGGCCGCCAGCCGGGAGGCCTCGCGGTTGATCCACTCGTCCTCGTCGAGGATCGCCAGGGCTTCGGCGAGAACGGCTTCCGGCCCCTCCGGGAGCTTCGCGAGGGCGCGGGAAACACCCCAGCTCAGGTTGACCGCCGTCGGCCGGGCCTGGGCGACACGGCGCGCCTCGGCCTCGACGTCGCCTTGGGCGCGGGTGGCGAGCACGACGCCGAGCGCCCCCGCCGCGCCGAGCGCCGGCGCCCCGCGCACCGCGAGCCGCTGGATGGCGCCGACGAGTTCGCCGACCGTGCGCAGTTCGAGCACGCGATACTCGGCGGGAAGGACGGTCTGGTCGATGATCGTGACCGCGTCACCGGTCCAGTCGATCGTCCTGCGCATGGCTCCCCCGTGAAATCAGGTTGTCCCGTCGCGACCGCCTCGGTGAGGATGCGGTCCGTGACCATTGAACGCCACCATCCGCCCGGCCTGCACCCCACGCCCACCTACCACCACGTGACCATCGTCGAAGGCCGGAGGGACGTCCACCTCGCCGGCCAATGCCCGCTCACCGAAGACGGCAAGGTCGTCGAAGGCGACGTGCTCGCCCAGGTCGACCAGGTCGTCGCGAACACCGCCGCCGCGCTCGCCTTCGCCAAGGCGACCCCGGCGGATGTCGTGCGCACGGTGATCTACGTGGTGACACCGGACGCGGCCGTGCTCTCGGCCGTCTGGGACCGGTTCGTCGAGTCGGCGATCGGGGAGGCGTTCACCACCGCGAGCACCTTGCTTGGCGTCGCGCAGCTCGGCTACCCGGGGCAGCTCGTCGAACTCGACGTCACCGCCGCCACGGCCTGAAGCTGAGGTACATGAAGGCCCCCTTCCTGTACTTAGGCGCAAGGATGGGGGCCTTCATGTACTGGGGAAGGTGTGAAGGCGCTGTGACTGCTGGTGTACCTGGGTCGAGTGTGGCGATCATCGTGTCCGTGAAGGCCTCCTTTACTACCTTCAGGGTAGGTAAGGAGGCCTTCACGGACCTGGCCCGCGATCAGCCGCACCCAAAATCCAGTAGTGGCCGCGGCGCCCGCCGCCGTCAGCTTCCCCAGCAAAGTCCCGCCCAGTTCGCGCGATTCATCGGATACGCGCCGCACATGCCCGTCGGTCAGAGTCCCGCCATGAGGTCGGTCTCCGTGATGCCCGGCCCCTGCCCGGCACGGATGAACCACTCGACGCCGAACGCCTGTGCGAAACCTTCGTCGGGCATCGACAGGAAGAACGAATCCTCGCTGATCTGACTGGCGTGCGCGCGCATCGCGGCCCGCTTGGCCGGCAGGTACGCGGTGACGTCGACCCGTGCCGTCAGGACCGCTTCCGGCTTGCCGAACTCGGAACCGTCCTCGAAATCAGGAAGGTCTTCGGCCTTCAGCTGCCCGGTCCGCACCGCCTCCTCCATGCCGCGGCGCATCTCGTCACTGTTGCTCGTCGCCTCGTAGACCCGCGGCGTACCCGCCAGCTCGGCCGCGCGCATCCCGACGCGATGCACCTGGATGTGGTCCGGATGCCCGTAACCGCCGTTGTCGTCGTAGACGGTCAGGACGTCGGCCTGCTCCTCGCGCAGGATCTCGGCCAGCCGCTGCGCGGCCTCCTCGACGTCGGCCTGCCAGAACGTGCCGGGCACGTCGTTGCGCGGCTCGCCCATCATGCCGGAATCGGTGTACCCCAGGAACTCCACGCGTTTGGCCCCCAGGACCTCGGCGGATGCGTGCGTCTCCTGCACGCGGCGCTGCCACAACTCCTCTCCGTCGTCGAGGAAACCGTCCGGCACCTCGCCGACCTCCCCCCTGGTCGCGACGACGAGCACGACACGGTGACCCTCTTCGAAGGCCTTGCGCATGACTCCACCCGCGACGATGCACTCGTCGTCGGGGTGGGCGTGAAAACTCACCAATGTGGCCATGGTGGGGAAACTACCGGGAGGCACCGACATATTCCGGCGGTCGTCGCCTCAGGCAGGGAAAGTCCGCCCCAGGAACTCCAGCGTCAGCGCCCAGGCCGCAGCGGCGGGCTCCGGCTGATGGAACATCGGCGCCACGTGATTGTGGAACGCGTGCCCCGCGCCCTCGTGGATGTGGATCTCCGCCCCGTCGTGGGAAGCGACCGCGTCGGCCAAGCGACTCACCCCCTCGGCGGGAATGTAGGGATCCGCGCCGCCGAACTGGAACTGGATCGGGCAAGTGATCTTGTCCAGCAACGGAAGTTGCTCGGGAACGCGTGAGCCGTAGTAGGAGACCGCGACGTCCGGGTCGCCTTCGGCCGCGGCCGCGTAGGCCATGGAGCCGCCGAGGCAGAAGCCGAAGACGCCCGCGCGGCCGCCGGTTTCGGGCAATGCGCGCAGTGTCGCCAGGGTCGCGAGGACGTCGGTGACGGCGCTCGCCGGGTCCAGTTGGCCGGCGACGGCCATCGACGCCGAGACACCGGCTTCGTCATGCGTGGCCGACCAGCCGGGGGAGATCCGCCAGAACAGTTCGGGCACCGCGACGACGTAGCCGAGAGCAGCCAGATCGGCGGCGACCGACTTGAGGTAGTCGTCGAGACCGAAGATCTCCTGGATCAGCACCAGACCCGGGCCGGAGCCGGATTCGGGCAGCCAGAGCGGGGCGTCGAACGAGCCGGCGGCGACGGTCACCTTGGTCATCGGGTTCCTTCCAGTGCGCGCACGAGGCAGTCCGTCACGAGGGCGGCCTGCGTGCCGTCGGGGTCGAGATCGGGATCGAAGATGGTCAGCTCCAGCCCGGCGGCGCCGGGGATCGCGAGCAGGCCGCGGAGCAGCTCGACGAGCTTGTCCGGACTGAGCCCGCCGGGGTCGGGACTGTCCACTGCGGACACGAATTGCGGATCGAGGGTGTCGATATCGACGTGGATCCAGAAACCGTCCAGTGGCGCGAAAATCTCCCGGGCGGCGGCGAGCGCGCCGTCGGTGCCGGACACCATGATCTCCTGGCTGGTCACGACCCGGAGCCCGGCTTCCCGCGCCTCGGCGGACTCCTCCGCGCGAACGCCGAGCACGAGGACGTCTTCGTCGCGGACGTAGGGGCCCAGACCGTCCACATCGGCCAGTTCCGGCTGGCCTCGGCCGGTGACGACGGCGAGGGCCTCGCCGCCCACGTTGGCGACGTGATCGGAATTGCCGAGATGCCGGAAGTCGTCGTGTCCGTCGAAGTAGGCGATGCCGTAGCGGCCTTCGCGACGCAGCGTCAGCATCGCGGCGAGCGCGATCGAGCAGTCGCCGCCGAGTACCACCGGGAAGCCGCCGTCCGCGCGGATCTTCGCGAGACGTCCGGCGAGGGCTTCGGTGTAGGCCGCGATCCCGGCCGCGTTCCGCACGCCGCTCCCGGGTGACCAGGTGGGCAGATACCGCGGCGGGGTGACGACGCCACCGTCGGTCGCCCCCGAACGGGTGAGCAGGCCGTGGTCACGCAGCGCGCCCGGCGCCTTGTAACAGCCGGGGACCACACCTTCGGCCGGCGGGCGCAGTCCGAGGTTGGACGGTGCGTCGAGCAGTACGAAATTCCCCATGCCCACACCGTAGTAGTGACGCCTGGTGTCACGCCGTCAGTCCCTTTAGGTTGAAGGGACGGACGGAGGAGGCTCAATGGCGGAGCGGACCAAGTACATCCTCGACGAAGCAGATATGCCGACAAGGTGGTACAACGTCGTCCCGGATCTGCCGGAGCCGCCGCCACCGCCCTTGCATCCCGGCACCCGCGAGCCGGTCGGCCCGGACGATCTCGCGCCGCTGTTCCCGCAGGCGCTCATCGCCCAAGAGGTCAGCACGGAGCGGTACATCGACATCCCGGAAGAGGTCCTGGACGTCTACCGGCTTTGGCGTCCGTCGCCGCTGTACCGGGCGAGGCGGCTGGAGAAGGCGCTCGGCACCCCTGCCCGCATCTACTACAAGTACGAGGGCGTCAGCCCGGTCGGCTCGCACAAGCCCAACACCGCCGTGCCGCAGGCGTTCTACAACGCGGCGGAGGGCGTCACCAGGCTGACCACCGAGACCGGCGCCGGGCAGTGGGGGAGCGCGCTCGCGTTCGCCTCCGCCACCTTCGGGCTCGAGTGCGAGGTGTGGCAGGTCCGCGCTTCCTACGACCAGAAGCCGTACCGCAAGCTGATGATGGAGACCTTCGGCGCGACGGTGCACCCGAGCCCGTCCGAGCTGACCGAATCCGGCCGCGCGATCCTGGCCACCGACCCGAACTCGACCGGGAGCCTCGGCATCGCGATCAGCGAGGCGGTCGAGCAGGCGGCGCAGGCGGAGAACACCCGCTACGCGCTCGGCAGCGTGCTCAACCATGTGCTGCTGCACCAGACGATCATCGGCGAAGAGGCGCTCAAGCAGTTCGAACTGGCCGGGGACACCCCGGACGTCCTCGTCGGCTGCACCGGCGGCGGGTCCAACTTCGGCGGGCTCGCCTTCCCGTTCCTGCGCGAGAAACTCGCCGGGCGGATGGACCCGGTGATCCGCGCGGTCGAACCGGCCGCCTGCCCGACGCTCACCCGAGGGAAGTACGCGTACGACTTCGGGGACACCGCCGGGCTCACGCCGCTGCTGAAGATGCACACGCTCGGTCACGACTTCATCCCCGACCCCATCCACGCCGGTGGCCTGCGCTATCACGGGATGTCACCGCTGATCTCGCATATCTACGAACTCGGGCTGATCGACGCGGTCGCCATCGGGCAGGAGGACTGTTTCGCCGCGGGCGTGCG
Organism: Amycolatopsis sp. NPDC049868; assembly: GCF_044461365.1. Lineage (NCBI taxonomy): Bacteria > Bacillati > Actinomycetota > Actinomycetes > Pseudonocardiales > Pseudonocardiaceae > Amycolatopsis > Amycolatopsis sp. NPDC049868. Next base: position 515,055 of record NZ_JBITKV010000005.1, read on the forward strand.
GTTCGCCCGCACGGAGGGCATCATCCCCGCGCCGGAGCCCACCCACGCGCTCGCCGCGTGTATCCAGGAAGCGTTGCGGTGCAAGGAAACCGGGGAGGAGAAGGTGATATTGACCGCGCTGTGCGGACACGCGCACCTCGACCTTCCGGCGTACGGGGCGTACCTGGCGGGCGACATCTCCGATCACGCGCTGCCGGATTCGGCCCTCGAGACGTCCCTCGCCGGGCTCCCCTGACCCCAGCCGTGCGCTATGAACGGGCCGTTCCTTGCAAAATTTGCAAGGAACGGCCCGTTCATAGCACGCGGTGAGGGGGTCAGCCGGTCACCTGGTAGCCCGACGTCCGGTTCCGCCCGGTGTTCTTGGCCTCGTAGAGCGCCCGGTCCGCGACGGCGATCACCGTGTCCAGATCGGCGACCCCCGGCCGGTCGGCGAGGCCGATCGACACGGTGACATGCTCCGGCAGGTCACCGGCGCGCGAAGCCACGCTCGACCGGATCCGTTCCGCGATCGCGTGGGCGTGCACGGCGGGCGTGCCGGGCAGCAGGACGACGAACTCCTCGCCGCCGAACCGGCCGACCAGATCCGTGCCGCGCACCTCGGTGCGCAGCGTTTCCGCGATCGCCGCCAGGTACCGGTCGCCGACCAGATGCCCGTGCCGGTCGTTGATCAGTTTGAACCGGTCGACGTCGACCATCAGCAGGCTGGTGTGCCGCCCCGCGCGCCGCGCGCGGTCGAGTTCGTCGGTCGCGGCCTCACGCCACGCCTTGGCGTTGAGCAGCCCGGTCTTGGCGTCGCTGCGCGCCTGCCGTTTCAGCTGCCGCAGCAGGACTCCGCGGTGCAGCACCAGCGTGATCCCGACGACCAGCAGCAGCACCACCGGCCAGTCCCGCAGCGCCCACGCGACGATGACGCCGAGCGCGATCGTCGCCGCTTCGAGCGCGTACTCGAACGGCTTCGCCACCGCGTCGCGCAGCCGCTCGTGCGGGGTGCCGTAGTACACCGCGACCGTCATCAGCGCGGTGTTGACCAGCAGGAACACCCCGCCCGCCGCGACAACCGAACCGAACGAGGAGACGTCGCGGGGGAGCGTGTCGAAGGGCGCCGCGTACCGGGAAAGGAAGGCGGCCGCCGCGAACCCCGAGAGCACGGTCGCCGAGGTGGAGAACATCCGACGGAACAACGGGTTCGGCTGCCCGCGGAACCACCGGTAGAAGAACGACACGGCGATGACCAGCGCGGCGAGCGCCGGGTGCACCAGCAGCACGGCGGCGAAGGTCCACACGCTGTCGAGCGAGATATGCGGCGTGCCGGCGAACCGCTCCCGGACCCGCTCCACCGGACGGGACAATTCCGTGTACAGCACGGCGCTGAGGATCAGGATCGCGAAGGGGATGGCGTCGCCCTCGGTGAACGGCACCCGGAGAAAAGACCAGGCGGATCCGGCGATCGCCGCGACGTCCACCAGGAGGACGAAGCCGATCAAACCACGGTTGGGTAGCCGCCACAGCGCCCAATTCGTTAGCGCCACGGAGACGAACGTAATCGGTTGGATACTAGGTGTCACTACGCTGTATGGGTAGGCGTGGGTGCACCACGCGTGACCGGATCGGGTAATCGGAGGGGGTGAGCTCCATGCGCGGGCAGAACTGGTGAATACCCGGTTCCGGTCAAAGGGGGTGAAGCGGGGCCACGTGGCGCCAAGCCCGGGTGGCCGGAACAGCCACTACGAGACCGGCGAGTGCGATGACCGAGACCGTCGTCGCCGGTGAACCGAGCACGCCGACGAGCAGGCCGCCGGCGATCAGCCCGATTCCCTGCACGGCGATGAGTCCCGACCCGGCGAGGCCGAAGGCCTGGCCTCGTTCGGTGTCGGGTACCAGCCGCATGAACGTGGTGCTCGCGGTGACCTGGTAGGCCGCGCACATCCCGGACAGCACGAGCAGTCCGGCGGCGTAGGGGAGCGAGGGCCGGAACCAGAACACCGCGAGCGGCACGATCGCGCCGAGCGCCAGTGCGCCGACCAGGCGCAACCGGACTTCAGGCCGCACGAGCCGGCCCAGTACGAACACCCCGAGCACGATCCCCGCGGGATGCGCCGCCAGCAGCAGCCCCGCGGTCGCCGCCCCGCCGCCGATCTCCGCGGCGTAGGGCACGGCGAGCCCTTCCGGCACGATCACGAAACCCGCCAGCCACGCCAGTCCGACCAGCGCGCGCAACCGGCGGTCACGCCAGATCGTCCCGGCGCCGGCCGAAAGCCGCCGCAGGGTCGACGTCGCGGGGCCTTCCGCCCCCGTCGCGGGCCGCGCGCGGACACCCAACCGCAGGACGATCGCCGAGACGGCGAACGTCACCGCGTCCAGCGCCAGTCCTCGTCCCGGCCCGATCGCGGCGATCAGCGCGCCGCCCAGCGCGAATCCGGCGAGCTGACCGATCTGGTTGGTGATCTTCAGCAGGGACTGGCCGAGCACGTACCGATCCCCGCTGAGCACCGACGGCAGGACCGCGGCCTGCGCGGCGGTGAACGGCGCGTTGGCCAGCTGCACCACCACCAGCACGGCGGCGAGCACGGGCAACGGGATACCGGGGACGGCGAGCACCGCGACCAGGAGCGCGCGGACGACGTCGGAGCACACCATCACCGCCCGGCGCGGATACCGGTCGGCCAGACCGCCGAGCAACGGTCCGCCGATCAGATCGGGGAGGTAGGTGAGCGCGTAGGTCAGCGCGGGCCACGTCGCCGAACCGGTGCGCTGGAACACCAGTACCGACAGGGCGACCCTGGCCACCTGGTCGCCGAGGATGGACTGGAGTTCCGCGAACCAGATCGCCCGCAGTTCGCCGACCGCGAGGAGCTGCCGGAAGGTCGCCTTGGATTCCACGAGGTGACCACCCCCGCCCGGTCGAGTGAGTCACTCAGCGTACCGCTCCGGACGCGGGTGGTGAAACCGCGAAGCGCGTGAAGGCGCTATTCCGTGCCGCAGGTGATCTTCGGCTGCGGGTTGTAGTGCACGTTCCGGGTGTGGCGCCGGATCTCACGGCCGCTCGCGGCGTCCTTGATGACCCGGGTGTCCGACGTGGTGAAGCCGGGCGCGCCGTTGCTGGGCTTGCAGTTCTCGGCGGGGCCGGGCTTCGTCGGCGGTTCGGACGGGTTGGTGCGGCCGCCCGGGATCGACTCGACGGTGTACTTCTTGGTGCCCCACAGCCGGATCGTGATGTCCGACGGCGTCCAGATGGTCTGGATCGCGACGCCGGTGTCCCCGTCGTTGGTGAACTTCAGGTCGATCACGCTGCCGCCGTTGTGGTTCTGGAACACGGTCGCCTCACGGGCGGCCGGGTAGCGGCTGATGTAGTAGCTGTGTTCCTTGTGCTCGGTGTCCTTCATGCCGGCGAAGTACGACGCGTTGTACAGCGTGGTCGCGAACTGCGAGATCCCGCCGCCGACCTCGCGGCCGGGTGCGCCGTCCTTGATGACACCGGCCTCGACGTAGCCCTGCGCGGCACCGCGCGGCCCGGTGAACCCGTTGAGGCTGAACGTCTCGTTCGGCTTCACGATGGCGCCGTTGACCTTCTGCGCCACGACCCGGATGTTCGTCCCCGAGTCCGGGGCGAACCCGCCGGTCTTGAACTCGCTGACGACCTCCTTGATGCCGAGCTGGTTCGCCTGCTCGGTGGTCACCTTGGCCGGGGTCTTCTTGTAGGTCACCGGCAGCTCGCGGGGCGCGGCGCGTTTGAGCACGTCGAGCACCGGCTTGAGGCTCGGCTCCCAGTCGACGACGTTGGCGTCCTCGGAAGGCTGGACGGTCGGCTTGCCGCCTTCGAAGACGATCTGCGCGTCCTTGCCCTCCTTTTCGGTGGACTTCAGCTGCGGGCCCGCGACTTCGATGATCTTGTTGTTGTCCACCTTCGGGTTCAGCACGCCGCCGTCGACGGGCTCGAAGGTCAGCGCACCCGCGATGTCCTGGGGTTTGAGGACGGCGTCCTTGCCCTCGCCCTTGATGACCATCGGCGCCGCCACGGCGGGCTTCGCGATCTGTTCGAGGGCGGCGTGGACTGCCTCCGGCGAGACCTTGACCGGGGTCTGGGTGACCGCGAGCGTCAGCGGCTCGCCACCGGCCCAGCGCTCCAGGATGGTCTTCTTGGCGGCTTCGAGGTCGAGCTTCTGCCCGGTCTTCGGCTCGACGGCGACCGGCTTGGCCTCCTCGAAGCGCACGGTGCCTTCGACGGGGTCGCGGTCGACCTTGTCGCGCAGGTTCTCCAGCGCGCCGGTGAGCTTGGCGTCGTCGGTCTGCGTGACGACGCCGACCTCGGTGGTCGAGAAGAACGACGCGATCCGCGTGAACGGGTTCAGCGGCTGATCGCCCGCCTGGTCCAGGGTGGCGGGCCAGTCGAGGCGCAGGCCCGCGTTGTTCGGCGCCAGCGACTCCTCGGCGTCGCCGGCGACGATCTTCACCGGCCGGGTCAGCCGCGGTTCGATGCCGCCCCGGAGCTCCTTCTCGGCCGCCGTGCGGTCCATCCCGCCGACGTCGACCCCGGCGACGGTGACGCCGCGGGGGACGCTGCCCTGGGAGACCAGCAGGTCGAGGGCGTACGCGACGACCAGGAGGCCGAACACGCCGCCGCCGATGAAGGCGGCCTTGCGGTAGCTGCGACGACGCTTCGGTGGCGTGGGCTCCTGCGGCATGGCAGACTCCGCGAACCCGGGCGTGACGACCGGGAGAATGTCCGTCTGCTCAGCGTGGGACTCGGGCCAGCGCGGTTCCTGCGGCAACTCTCCACCCTCCACGGTCCGGCGAGCGCCGGGCTTCGTGATCGAACATCCGGGCCTTCCACACGTTCCGGACGTACGTTCAAGATACGGGGCGCGTTTTGTGGGCCTGCAACTCGCCCGGTTGGGTGAGCGGGTCACTCCGTCGGGTGGTCACTGGGCGTCAGGTTCCGGGTTTTTGCCCACCTGCGCGAGAAAATCGAAGTCACAACCTTCATCAGCCTGCGTGATGTGTTCGGAGTACAACGCGCCGTAACCACGTTCGTAGCGCGGAGCGGGCGGGATCCACGCCGCCCGGCGGCGTTGCAATTCCGCATCATCGACGTCGAGGCTCAGCCGTCGTGAAGGGACGTCCAGGGTGATCGGGTCACCGTCGCGGACGAGCGCGAGCGGACCGCCCACATGGGACTCCGGCGCGACGTGCAGCACGCAGGCGCCGTAACTGGTGCCGCTCATCCGGGCGTCGGAAACGCGGACCATGTCGCGGACCCCCTTGGCCAGCAGGTGATCCGGCAGCGGCAGCATCCCGTACTCGGGCATGCCGGGGCCGCCGAGCGGGCCGGATCCGCGCAGTACCAGGACCGAGTCCTCGGTGATGCCGAGAGCGGGGTCGTTGATGCGCTTCTTCAAGTCCTTGTAGTCGTCGAAGACCACCGCGGGTCCAGTGTGGACGAGCAACCGGGGCTCGGCGGCGATGTGCTTGATCACCGCGCCGGACGGCGCGAGATTCCCGCGAAGCACCGCGACGCCTCCTTCCGCGGCGACAGGGTTGTCGCGGGTGCGGATGACGTCGTCGTCGTGCACGCGCGTCGAAGCCAGGTTTTCGCCGAGGGTCCGGCCGGTGACCGTCATCCGATCGGTATGCAGCAGGCCGGTCAGCCGGGAGAGCAGCCCGGGAAGCCCGCCGGCGTAGTAGAAGTCCTCCATCAGCCAATCGCCGCCGGGCCGGATGTTCGCCAGTACCGGGACCCGGCGCGCGATCGCGTCGAAATCGTCGACGGACAACGGGATCCGGCCGCGTCCGGCCATCGCGATCAGGTGGATGACGGCGTTGGTGGAGCCGCCGAGCGCCAGCACGGTGGTGATCGCGTCGGCGTACGCGCGCTCGTCGAGGATCTTCGTGATGGTGAGGCCCTCCCACACCATCTCGACGGCACGCGCGCCGCTCGCCGCGGCCATCCGGTGGTGCGCCGAGTCGACGGCGGGGATCGACGAGGCGCCGGGCAACGTCAGCCCGAGCACTTCGGCGACCGACATCATCGTGGACGCGGTCCCCATCGTCATACAGGTTCCGGGAGAACGGGCCAGCCCACGCTCCAATTCGGACAGTTCCTCGGCGCCGATCAGCCCGGCCCGCTTGTCGTCCCAGTACTTCCACATGTCGGTGCCGCTGCCGAGCACCTCGTTCCGCCAGTGCCCGCGCAGCATCGGCCCGGCGGGTACGAAGATCGCGGGCAGCCCCGCGCTGGTCGCGCCCATCAGCAGCGCCGGTGTCGACTTGTCGCAGCCGCCCATGAGCACCGCGCCGTCGATCGGATAGGACCGCAGGATCTCTTCGGTCTCCATCGAAAGCAGGTTGCGGTAGAGCATCGGCGTCGGCTTCTGGAACGTCTCGGACAGGGTCGCGACCGGGAACTCCAGCGGGAACCCTCCCGCCTGCCACACCCCGCGTTTGACCTGTTCCGCCCGCTCGCGCAGATGCATATGGCAGGGGTTGACGTCGCTCCAGGTGTTGAGGATCGCGATGACCGGCTTCCCGAGGTGCTCCTCCGGGTTGTAGCCGAGTTGCCTGCTCCGGGCCCGATGGCTGAAGCCGCGCAGTTCGTCGCCGCCGAACCAGCGATGACTTCGGAGTTCCTCAGGGTTCCTCATGACCGCGAGTATGGCATCTCATATACGATTGGCTCATGTCTTCGACCTTCAACCTGCCCGCATCACGAACCGAAGTGGTGCTCGACGAGATCCGCCGCGGCATCCTCACCCGGGAGTTGAAGCCCGGCCAGCCACTGGTCGAAGCCGAACTCGCGGCCAGGCTCGGAGTCTCGAAGACGCCGGTCCGCGAGGCGCTCAAGGTGCTGTCGAACACAGGACTCGTGACGTTCAGCCCGTACAAGGGCGCTTCGGTGTGCGTGGTGGACGCCGAGCTGGCGAAGTCCGTTTACGACGTTCGCATGGTGCTGGAGCCCGAGGCCGTGCGCCGGTCGGTCGAACGCCGCTCCCCGGATCTGCTCGAAGACGCCGCGGAAGCGCTGAAAGAGGCGTCGACGGCGATCTCGGACAAGGATCACGCCGCGCTCAGCCTGCTCAACCGCCGGTTCCACCGCGCGCTGTACAGCGGCTGCGGCAACCCGCTGATGGTCTCGATGCTGGACGACCTCAGGGACCGCGCCGCGCTGATCAGCGTGGTCGGCTGGGAGGCGAATCCCAGCTGGCGCAAGGAATGGACCGAGCACAAGGCGGTGCTGGCGGCCGCGAAGAAGGGCGACGCCGAAGCCGCGGCGGGGCTGCTGCGCGCCCATATCGGCGAATTCCTGGAGCGGACCCTCGAGACCATCGGAGGCGATTGATGCGGCTGCTGCTCATCGCCGACACGCATCTGCCGGTTCGCGCGAAGACACTGCCGGATCAGGTCTGGCGTGAGGTCGACGAGGCGAACGTCGTCGTCCACGCCGGCGACTGGGTCGAGGTCGCCCTGCTGGACGAACTCGAGGCCCGGAGCGAGCGGCTCATCGGTGTCCACGGCAACAATGACGGCGCGGACCTGCGTGCCCGGCTCCCCGAGATCGCGCGGGCGGACCTCGACGGCGTCCGCCTGGCGGTCATCCACGAAACCGGCGGCAAACAGGGCCGTGAACGGCGCTGCGACGAGCTCTTCCCGGACATCGACGTCCTCGTGTTCGGGCACAGCCACATCCCGTGGGACACCGTCACGCCGAACGGGACGCGGCTGCTGAACCCCGGCTCGCCGACCGACCGGCGGCGGCAGCCGTTCTGCACCTATCAGACCGCCGAGATCCGCGATGGCGAGTTGTGCGACATCACGCTGCATGAGCTGCCTCTTCGCCGCTGACGGGGTAGACAGGTAGTCATGGAACCGGCGCAGGCGTTGAGGGAGATCGCGTTCCGGCTGGAGCGCGCCGGAGAGCCGAGCTACCGGGTGCGGGCGTTCCGGCAGGCGGCCTCGGTGATCGCCAAGATCGAGCCGGACGACCTGCGTAAACGGGCCGCGGCGGGCACCTTGACCGCTTTGCCGAATATCGGCAAGGCGACCGCGGCCGTCGTCGAAGACGTCCTCGCCGGCCGCCGTCCCGCGTACTTCGAGAAGATCGGCGAGCCGAAGCTGCCCGACGGCGGTCCGATGCGGGCGGCGCTGCGCGGCGACTGCCACACCCATTCGGACTGGTCCGACGGTGGGAGCCCGATCGAGGAGATGGCCGAGGCCGCCCGCGCGCTCGGCCACGAATGGATGGTGCTGACCGACCACTCGCCGCGGCTCACCGTCGCGAACGGCCTTTCGCCCGAGCGGCTGCGCCGTCAGATGGACGTCGTCGCGGAACTGAACGAGACCATGGCGCCGTTCCGGATCCTGCACGGTATCGAGGTCGACATCCACCTGGACGGCACGCTCGACCAAGAGGAAGAACTGCTGGAGCGGCTGGACTTCGTCGTCGCCAGTGTCCACTCGAAACTGCGGATGCCCGCGAAGGAGATGACGCCGCGGATGATCGCCGCGGTGCGGCACCCGCTGGTCCGGGTGCTGGGGCATTGCACCGGACGGCTGGTGATGGGAGGCCGCGGTAAGCGGCCCGAGTCGGAGTTCGACGCGGAGGCGGTGTTCACCGCGTGCCGGGACAACGGTGTCGCCGTCGAGATCAACTCGCGTCCCGAGCGCCGGGATCCGCCGACGCGGTTGCTGAACCTGGCGATGGACCTGGGCTGCGACTTCGCGATCGACAGCGACGCGCACGCCCCCGGCCAGCTCGACTGGCTGGTCTTCGGCTGTGCGCGGGCCACCGAGCTGGGGATCGAGCCGGACCGGGTGATCAACACGCGGACCGCCGAGGACCTGCTGGCGGGCTAGTTCGCCCCCCTCGCGTGTGTCATGAAAGGGTCGTTCAGGACAAACGATGTCCTGAACGACCCTTTCATGACATGCGGTCCGGCACTAGTTGATCTCGTACGGGTCCCCGTAGACCGCCCACTTCAGCGGGGTGTGCAGGTCGAGGTTTCCGTCGTTGAGCCACACCAGCTGGGCGGTGTCGATCCGCGAGGTGTCCGCGTGCGCCTCTTCCTGCTTCATGACCACGCGCCGCGCGTCGAGGAACGCCTTGAGGTACGCCGTCTCGTCACCACCCTGGGCCGGCGGCTTGGCCTGCTGGAGCGCGGCCGAGCGGATACCGCCGAAACTGTCCTGGCTGGTGCCCGGGCCGTGCATCACGATGGCGTCGTAGTAGATGAATTGTCCCAGTGCGCCCAGGCCGTCCGATTTCGCCTGATTCACCGCCGGGTCGAAATAGACACGGTCACGTTCGCTGTTCTGCGCGGCTTGGAAGTCCTCGCGGGCGGCGGCCTCCCGCCACGCGTTTTCGAAACCGCTGCCGAGACCTTCGTGCGAATCGGTGCCGTCGACCTTGCGCAGTGCCGGGAGGTATTCCGCGAGCGGATTGCCCGGGACCGAGTTCGTATAGCGCTCGACGAGTTCCAGCATGTCCCCGGTGCCGGAGCAGAACCCGATGATGCCGGCGGTGTACCCGCGCCCGTCGCCGATGTCCTCGATGTAGGAGTACTGCGCTTTCCAGTCCAGGGAAGAGTTTTCCGCGCTGGAGACGATCTGCATCGCGATCTCCTTCTTCTCCGGCGAGGCGAGATCGCCACCGGAAGCGAAGATCGACGCCGACGCCGGGACGGGCGCGGCGGACGCGAGCGAAGAGATCGCGACGGGGCCGGAAACGGCGAGTGCGAGAACGGAGACCGCGCCGAGAGCACGACGCATCGCGGGCCGCAGGGTGTCACTCATGAAAGGTGTCCCTTTCCACAGAGAATTGTCATCTTCTGTCAGGTGTTGCTGCGGCGTGCGCACACGATAACCATGGGTGACAGTTTCCGGCAAGGGGGTAAGGCGGTTGAAGATTTTCGGCGGTCAGCGCCGGTCACCGGTGTAGACGACGGCGGCGCACACCGCGTCGACCCCCGAGATCAGCTCGGCGAGCGCCTTCGGAAGTTCCCGATGAGTGGAGCCTGCCCAGGCGCGCAGGCCCGCCCGGTCGAGTTCCGGTTCGCAGAAGTCGTCGAGCCCGATGGTCCAGGCCAGCAGGGCCAGGCAGACCGAATGCGGATCCGGCTGTTCGGTGCCGAGGACGGCCGCCCGCACCTTGCTGCGCGCGGCCGTCGACATCAGTAGATCCCGCGGCGGATACCGGTGATTCTTCCGCAGGAGCATCCGGTCGGTCTCGCGGTCGATCACTCCCGCGGCGAGCAGATTGTCCGCGACCGTTTCCCCGAGATCGTGCCGAAGGTGGGTGACCCATTCCCGGACGGTGTGCCGTTCGCGTTCGCGGAGGATTTCCGAGAACACCCCGTCGAGCGGGGGATGGGCGAGGCCGCGTCGTGACAGCGGGCGGATTCGCTTGCGCTCCACGGTGATCCGCTCGGCGAGGAGGAGATCACAGAGCGCGGAACCGGCCATTCCGATGCCGAGTCCCGTGCGGCGCAGCGCGGGTTTTCCGGTGAACTCGTCGTGGGCGAGAAAGAACAGGGAATCGACCAAGGTCAGCCGACGCATGAATGGCACGCCCTCCGGCGTTGTAGTGCGGGACGGCCAAAGTAGCGGTAGCGCGCGTACCACTGCGAACCGAGGTCCGTTTTTAGCCTGAACGGACGTACCTCGCGGGGGTGCCCGGCCCTAGGGTGGGATGGCTTCGCAAGATCAAGAACGCGCGCCGGACGCGTTCACCGCCAAACCGACGTCCGGGGGGACGGGTTCATGGGTACGCAAAGACCGCGGCGCGGTCTCGGCCATCGGCGGCTCGGAGCCGCCCAGATCGTGTTCTTCGTGGTGGCCGCGGCGGGTCCGTTGTTCGCCATCGCGGGCGGGGTCCCGACGAACTACGCGGTCACCGGCAGTATCGGCGTGCCGCTGTCGTTCCTTCTGCTCGCCCCGATCCTGGGGCTGTTCGCCGTCGGGTACGCGGCGATGAGCCGCTACATCACCAACGCGGGCGCCTTCTACCCGTATGTCGCCAACGGGGTCGGCAAATCCACCGGCGCCGGGATCGCGTTCGTCACGCTGATCTCCTACAACGCCATCCAGATCAGCATCTACGGCCTGTTCGGCTGGTCGGTGTCGACCTGGCTGGGCACGCTCACCGGATCCCCGCCGCCGTGGTGGTTGTGCGCGCTGGTGATGGTGCTGGTCGTCGGCGCGCTCGGCGTGCTGCGGGTCGATCTCAACGCCAAGGTGCTCGGGGTGGCGTTGTGCCTCGAAGTGGCCGTCGTCGCGATCGTCGACATCGCGTTGTTCTCGAATCCCGCCGGTGGTGGCGTTTCCTTCGCCCCGCTGGAGCCGTCGAGCCTGTTCACCACCGGCGTGGGCGCGGTGTTCGCCTTCTCCGCGGCCGCGTTCATCGGCTTCGAGGGCGCGGCGACCTACGGCGAGGAGACCCGGGAACCCAGCCGCACGGTCGGCCGGGCGACGTTCGCGGCGATCGCGCTCACCGCCGTGCTCTACGTCGTCTCGTCGCTCGCGCTGGCCGTGGGCACCGGGCCGGACGTCATCGTGACGACCGCGGCCGCCCAGGGGCCGGATCTGCTGTTCAACCTGGCGGGCGAACATCTCGGCGACACGTTCTCCGACGTCGCGTACACGCTGTTCGTGACCGGCCAATGCGCGGCGCTGCTGAGCTTCCACAACGCCGTCGCCCGGTATTTCTTCGCGCTGGGCAGGGAAGGGCTGCTGCCGCGCTCGCTGGCCAAGACCAGCAAACGCACCGGCGCGCCGGTGGCCGGTTCGCTCACGCAGACCGCGCTCGCGATGGTGGTCGTGTCGCTCTTCGCGATCGCGGGCCGCGACCCGGTGACCGAACTGTTCACCTGGCTCGGCACGACGGCGTCCACCGGTGTCGTGGTGATCATGATCGCCGTCTCGCTTTCGGTGATCGGCTTCTTCAAACGGCGCCGCCACGCCGAAAACGCCTGGCGCCGCTGGATCGCGCCGTCGCTGGCGATCCTCGCCCTGTCGGCCGTCCTCGCGCTGATCCTGCTCAACTTCGACCTGCTGCTCGGCCCGGCCGGGACGTTCCTGTTGCGCTGGGGGCTGCCCGGTCTCGTGCTCGTCGCCGTGCTGGCGGGCTTCCTGCGCGCGGAAGTGTTGCGGACAAGGGATCCCGAGACGTATGCCGCCATCGGCGGCCCGCTCGAAGAGGACGACGAACCGGTCAAGCTGAGGACGGGACGATGATCGTACGCGCCGCCGAACCGTCCGAAATGGACACTGTGATCGAGGTGCTGGCCGAGGCCTTCCAGAACGATCCGGTCAGCGCGTGGGTCTTCCCCGGTGACGAGCGGCGCGCGGTGGCGCAGCCGATCTTCCATCGGGCGGTCCTGTCGGGAACGCTCGCCGCGGGCGGCCACGTCGACGTCACCGACGACCTTTCCGCCGCCGTCCTCTGGGTGCCCGGCGGCGAGGACGAGGTGGACGACGACGCGTTCGCCGGGCTCACCGGCGAAGAGATCGGCAGGCTCACCGCGTTGTTCGAGTTGATGACCGAGCGCGCCCCCGGCGGCGAGTACCACCACGCGCAGTTCATCGGTGTCCGCGAGGCCGCTCAGCGGAGGGGGATCGGCGCGCGGTTGCTGAAACACGGTCTCGACCGGTACGCCCCCGTGCCCGCGTACTTGGAGGCGAGCAGCCAGGAGAGCGCGAAACTGTACCGGCGGCTGGGTTTCCGCGATCACGGGCCGGCTTTCGCGGTCGGCGGCGGGCCGCCGATGCTGCCCATGTGGCGCGAGCCGTGACAGATCTCTCGTCGATATGTCTATAAAGGACTGGTAAAGTCGCGGGCAGATGACGACTACCCGTGCCCCCGCCGCACGGCACCGTTCCGTCTTCTTCCTGCTGATCTTGCTCGTCTTCGCCTTCGTCACGCCGACCGTCCCGTACGGGCACGGCCGGGCCGCGAAGGAAGATCCCGTCGCCGTCTTCGCGACCCATCCGCTGCCCGCCTTCCACGGCGGGCAAGCCGTTCCCCTCGCCGACGCTCCCATCGAAGCGGAGAGCGTCGACCTCCCCGGCGCGGGCCACGTCCCCGAGCAGGGCGAACCCGTCGTCATCACCCGGGCGGTGCCCCAGGCACCCGCACGGGCACCTCCGCGCTGATCGGCGTCTTCTTCCCGCATCAGCCATCCATCGGAGGTCTCCATGAGTTCCGGTCATGCCCTGCTGGCCGTCGGCGGGGCGTTCCTCGCCGCCGGTGTCATCGCCAGAGCCGGCGCCCGTATCGGGCTGCCCACCATCCCCCTGTTCATGCTGGCCGGTTTCGTCTTCGGTCCCAACACCCCCGGACTGTCCCTTGTGGACGATCCAGCCGAGCTCGGTGTGCTCGCCGGGCTGGGTCTCGTCTTCCTCCTGTTCTACCTCGGCCTCGAGTTCTCCCTCGACGACCTGGCCAAGGGCGGGCGCAAACTCGTCTGGTCCGGGCTGATCTACCTGATCCTCAACATCGGCGGCGGGCTCGCCTTCGGCTTCCTGCTGGGCTGGGGGACCAGGGAGGCGCTGGTCATCGCCGGTGCCATCGGGATCTCGTCGTCGGCGATCGTCACCAAACTCCTGCTCGAATCCCGCCGGATGAACAACCCCGAATCCCGGCTGATCATGGGCATCATCGTGATCGAGGACCTGTTCCTCGCGCTGTACCTGGCGTTGCTGCAGCCGGTGCTGTCCGGCGCCGGGAGCTTCGGCTCGGCGCTCGCCGATTTCGGCAAGGCGTTCGCGTTCCTGATCGTGATGGCCGCGCTCGCGCGCTGGGGTGGCCGGGTGGTGTCGAAGCTGTTCGGCTCGGCCGACGACGAACTGCTGACCGTCTGCTTCGTCGGGGTCGCCGTCATGGGCGCCGCCGTCGCGGAGACGGTCGGCGTGTCCGACGCCATCGGCGCGTTCATGGTCGGCATGATGCTCGGCGGCTCGAAGGTCGCGCCGCGTATCCACAAGCTGGTGCTCCCGCTGCGGGACGCGTTCGGCGCGCTGTTCTTCTTCATCTTCGGGCTCAGCATCGACCCGGGCGCGGTCGGCTCGGTGGTCGTGCCGGTGCTGATCGCGGTGGCGCTGACGATCGTGCTCAACCTGGGCGCGGGCGCGCTGGCGGCGCGGCTGCACGGGTTCGATCGCCAGGCCGGGGTGAACATCGGGCTGACCGTGCTCACCAGGGGCGAGTTCTCGCTGGTGCTCGCGGCGATGGCGACCGCGGCCGGGCTGGACTCGCGGGTCGCGCCGTTCGTCGCGGGCTACGTCCTCCTGCTGGCCGTGATCGGTCCAGTCGCGGTCATCCGCTCCGAGAAGCTCACCTGGTTGCTACCGGCGAGTATCGTCCGGGTGACGTGACGAGGAGGCCTGGGTGACGGAGCGGTTCGGCGGATATCAGAACGAGATCTACCTGCAGGGACTCGGCGGGACCTTCCCGCCGTGCTCCACCGACGCCACGAAATTGGAGGAGTCGGCGCGGGAGATCCTGGAGCCGGGACCGTTCTGGTACGTCGCCGGCTCGGCCGGTTCCGGCGCCACGGCCCGGGCCAACCGCGAGGCGTTCGACCGCTGGCGCCTGGTGCCCCGGATGCTCACCGGCGCCACCGAACGCGATCTGTCGACGACGGTCTTGGGGACGCACCTTCCGGCGCCGGTGCTGCTGGCGCCGGTCGGTGTCCAGTCGATCGTGCACGAGGGCGCCGAACCGGCGGCCGCGCGCGCCGCGGCGTCGGTCGGCCTGCCCTACGTCATGTCGACGGCGTCGTCCACGAGCATCGAGGACGTCGCCGAGGCCGGTGGGGAGGGGCCGCGCTGGTTCCAGCTGTACTGGCCGACCGACAACGACGTCTGCGCGAGCATCCTGGCGCGGGCGAAGGCCGCCGGTTTCACCACGCTCGTCGTCACGCTCGACACCTGGACCCTCGCGTGGCGCCCGAACGACCTCGACCACGCGTACCTGCCGTTCATCAAGGGCGTCGGGCTCGGTGTCCCGCTGAGCGACCCGGTGTTCCGCGGCCTGCTGGAGAAGACGCCGGAAGAGGACGCGCCGACGGCGATCCTGCGCTGGATCTCGATGATCACCGGTACCGACAGCACCTGGGACCGGCTGCCCTTCCTGCGCGAACACTGGGACGGGCCGATCGTGCTCAAGGGCATCCAGCACCCCGACGACGCGCGCCGCGCCGTCGAGGCCGGGATGGACGGGATCGTCGTGTCCAACCACGGCGGCCGCCAGGTCGACGGCGCGATCGCCTCGCTCGACGCGCTCCCGGAGATCGTGGCCGCGGTCGGCGACCGGCTCGAGATCCTGTTCGACTCCGGGATCCGCACCGGCGCCGACATCGCCAAGGCGCTCGCGCTCGGGGCCAAGGCCGTGCTGGTGGGGCGGCCGTGGGTGTACGGGCTGGCGCACGCGGGGGAGGCGGGCGTCCGGCACGTGCTGCGGAGCCTGCTCGCCGACCTCGACCTGACCATGGGCCTGTCCGGGCACCGGCGGATCGCCGACCTCACGCCGGGTTCGCTCACCCGCTCCTGACCAGCGGGATGTCGCCTCCGGCATATTCGGAGGCCCGGATCGTCACGCACGGCTATCCTGGTGCCGGTCATGGCTTCTCAACCTTCCCCGCTCGGCGCCCTGCGCGCTCGCCTGCCCGAATTGATGTCGCGCGACGAGCACCGCCTCCGGCGCCGGCTCGACGGTGCCCGGAAAGCGCGGAACGCCGAGTCGATCACCGCGCAGATCGAGGCCGATATCGAGGCCGCCGAACTCCGGATCACCCGCAGGCGGGACAGCGTCCCGAAGATCTCGTTCCCCGAAGAGCTGCCCGTCAGCCAGCGGAAGGACGAGATCGCCGAGGCCATCCGCGACCACCAGGTGGTGATCGTCGCGGGGGAGACCGGGTCCGGGAAGACGACCCAGCTGCCCAAGATCTGCCTCGAACTCGGTCGCGGTATCCGGGGACAGATCGGGCACACGCAGCCGAGACGGCTGGCCGCGCGCACGGTCGCCGACCGCATCGCCTCCGAGCTGAACACCGAACTCGGCGAGACCGTCGGCTACAAGGTCCGGTTCACCGACCAGTCCGGCCAGGACACGCTCGTGAAGCTGATGACCGACGGCATCCTGCTCGCCGAGATCCAGACCGACCGGATGCTGCGGCAGTACGACACGCTGATCATCGACGAGGCGCACGAGCGCAGCCTCAACATCGACTTCATCCTCGGCTACGTCAAGCAGCTCCTGCCGCGGCGCCCGGACCTCAAGGTGATCATCACCTCGGCGACGATCGACCCGGAGCGGTTCTCCAAGCATTTCGGGGGGCTCGGGGGGTCGTCCCCCCGGGATGGACACAGTGGCGGCGCGCCGATCGTCTGGGTCTCCGGCCGGACGTATCCGGTGGAGGTCCGTTACCGGCCGATCATCGACCCCGACGACCCGGACGCCGACCAGGATCGCGACCAGACACAGGCCATCTGCGACGCCGTCGACGAACTCCAGCACGAGGGCCCCGGGGACATCCTGGTGTTCCTCTCCGGCGAGCGGGAGATCCGCGACGCCGCGGACGCGCTGTCCAAACAAGACCTGCGGAACACCGAGATCCTGCCGCTGTACGCGCGGCTTTCCTCATCGGACCAGCATCGGGTGTTCCAACGCCACACCGGGCGCCGGGTCGTGCTCGCGACGAACGTCGCCGAGACCTCGCTGACCGTGCCCGGTATCAAGTACGTCGTCGACCCCGGCACCGCGCGGATCTCGCGCTACAGCCACCGCACCAAGGTGCAGCGACTGCCGATCGAGCCGGTCTCGCAGGCGTCGGCGAACCAGCGCAAGGGCCGCTGCGGCCGGACGTCGGACGGTATCTGCATCCGCCTGTACTCCGAGGACGACTTCGACGCGCGCCCCGAGTTCACCGACCCGGAGATCCTGCGGACCAACCTCGCTTCGGTCATCCTGCAGATGACCTCGCTCGGCCTCGGCGACATCGCGGCGTTCCCCTTCGTCGAGCCGCCGGATCGCCGTCAGGTCACCGACGGTGTCCAGCTGCTGCAAGAGCTCGGCGCGTTCGAGATGTCGGACGGCAAGAAGCTCACCGAGACCGGCCGCAAACTCGCGCAGCTCCCGGTGGACCCGCGGATGGCGCGGATGGTGCTGGAGGCCTCGCGCAACGGCTGCGTCCGCGAAGTGATGATCATCGCCGCCGCACTGTCCATTCAGGACCCACGCGAGCGGCCCGCGGAGAAACAGCAGGCGGCCGACGAGCAGCACGCGCGGTTCGCGGACAAGACGTCGGACTTCCTGGCGTACCTCAACCTGTGGGAGTACGTCAGCGAACAGCAGAAGGCGTTGTCCACCAACCAGTTCCGCCGGATGTGCCGCAACGAGTACCTGAACTACCTGCGCATCCGCGAATGGCAGGACATCTTCAGCCAGCTGCGTCAGCTGGCCAAACCGCTCGGCATCACCCTCTCCACTCCCAGCACCGGCCCGGCCGATCCGCAGCGTGTGCACACGTCGCTGATCGCCGGGCTGTTGTCGCACGTGGGCCTCAAGGATCCGGCCAAGGGCGACTACCTCGGCGCGCGCGGGGCACGGTTCTCGGTGTTCCCGGGTTCGGCGTTGTTCAAGAAGCAGCCGCGGTTCGTCATGTCGGCCGAACTCGTCGAGACCTCGCGCCTGTGGGGTCGCGTCAACGCGCGGATCGAGCCGGAATGGGTCGAGCCCCTCGCCGGGCACGTCGTGAAGCGGAACTACTCCGAGCCGCACTGGGAACGCAAGCAGGGCGCGGTGATGGCGCTGGAGAAGGTGACCCTGTACGGCGTCCCGCTGGTGGCCGACCGCCGGGTCAACTACGGCCGCATCGATCCCGAGGTGAGCCGCGAGCTGTTCATCCGGCACGCGCTGGTCGAGGGCGACTGGGAGACCAGGCACCACTTCTTCCGCGAGAACCGCGCGCTGCTCGACGAGGTCGAGGATCTGGAGAACCGGGCCCGCCGTCGCGACATCCTGGTCGACGACGAGACGCTGTTCGAGTTCTACGACCAGCGTGTCCCGGCCGACGTCGTCTCCGCGCGGCATTTCGACAGCTGGTGGAAGAAGGCGCGGCACACCGAACCCGACCTGCTGAGCTTCGAGAAGACGATGCTCATCAACGAGACCGCGGGTGGTGTCCGCGAGGCCGACTACCCCGACTTCTGGACGCAGGGTACGCAGACCTTCAAGCTCACGTACCAGTTCGAGCCGGGGGCCGACGCGGACGGCGTCACCGTGCACATCCCGCTGCCGGTGCTGAACCAGGTGACCCCGGACGGCTTCGACTGGCAGGTCCCCGGCCTGCGCGAAGAACTGGTGACGCAGCTGATCAAGTCGCTGCCCAAGGCGATCCGGCGCAATTTCGTGCCGGCCCCCGATCACGCGAAACTGGTGTTGTCGCGGGTCGGCCCGGCCGACGGGCCGCTGCTGCACGCCGTCGCCGACGAGCTGGAGGCGTTGCGCGGGGTGGTGATCCCCGACGACGCCTGGCAGCTGTCGACGGTCCCCGAGCATCTGAAGATGACCTTCCGCGTGGTCGACGTCCGCGGCAAGAAGGTGTCCGAAGGCAAGGACATCGAGGCGCTCAAACGAGACTTGAGCGGCCAGGTGCGCGCGACGATCTCCAAGGCCGCCGACAGTATCGAGCGCGAGGGGCTGACGACGCCGGCGTTCGGCGAGCTGCCGAAGGTGTTCGCGAGCAAGCAGCGCGGGCACGACGTCAAGGCGTATCCGGCGCTGGTCGACGAAGGCGGTTCGGTCGCGGTGCGGCTGCTGGACACGCCTGGCCAGCAGGAACAGTCGATGTGGGCGGGCACGCGGCGGATGCTGCGGCTGAACATCCCGTCGCCGATGAAGTTCATCACCCGCAGCCTCGGCAACTCGTCGAAACTCGTGCTGAACCGGAATCCGCACGGCTCGGTGGCCGCGCTGCTCGAAGACTGCGTCGACTGCGCTGTCGACAAGCTCGTGGCCGACAACGGCGGACCGCGCTGGGACGAGGCCGGATTCGCTGTCCTGCTGGAAAAGGTGCGGGCGGGCCTGAACGCCGGAGTGCTCGACGTGCTGACCAACGTCGAGAAGATCCTGCGCGCGGCCAACGACGTCGAAACCCGGCTGGCCGACACGCGTGGCCCGAAGGATTCGCTCGCCGACATCCGCGCGCAGCTGGACGGGTTGGTGCACAAGGGTTTCGTCACCGAAACCGGGCAGGACAGGCTCAAGCACGTCGTCCGGTACCTGCGGGGGATCGAGCGGCGGCTGGAGAAGCTCCCGACCGAGCCGACCCGGGACATCCAGCGCACCGGAGACATCGCCTGGCTGCGCAACGAGTACCAGGCCGCCCTGGACGCGTTGCCGCCGGGCACGAGTTCTCCCGCACTCCAAGAGATCCGGTGGATGATCGAGGAGCTGCGGGTGAGCTTCTTCGCCCAGACGCTGGGCACCGCCCACCCCGTCTCCCTGAAGCGTGTCATCAAGGCCCTGGACGACGCGGCCTCCGCCTGATCACGCGTGTCGCGCCTCCAATCACGCGTGTCGTCCATCTGATCACGCGAG
Source organism: Amycolatopsis sp. NPDC049868 (assembly GCF_044461365.1). Taxonomy (NCBI): domain Bacteria; kingdom Bacillati; phylum Actinomycetota; class Actinomycetes; order Pseudonocardiales; family Pseudonocardiaceae; genus Amycolatopsis; species Amycolatopsis sp. NPDC049868. The sequence goes on from NZ_JBITKV010000005.1 coordinate 534,643, forward strand.
TTCGCCGCCTGATCACAGACGTTCCGAGGCTGGTAAAGCGGAGCACGTGTGATTGAACGGACGACACGCGTGATTGGGCGGACGACACGCGTGATTGGGGGCGGAACTCACTTGGCGTCGGCGTAGGTGTCCACGGCGGCGATGTGCAGCGGGAACCGGACCGGGCAGGCGGCGCCGAAGAGCAGCCGCGCCGCCTCGGTCATGCTGTCCACAATGGACTGCGAGACCTCGTCGGCGAACTCGGCCGGGGTGTGCACCAGGACCTCGTCGTGCTGGAAGAACACCAGATGCGCGGGGGAGGGGAGCCTGCCGCGAAGGGTCGCCAGCAGGACCGCGGTCATATCCGCCGCACTCGCCTGCACGACGAAGTTGCGGGTGAACCGGCCCCAGTTGCGGGACGCCTGGCGTGCCTTCAGCTCACCGGCCTCGTCCTCCGCGACCCCGCCGGTCAGCGCGCGCCAGGCCTCCGACGGCGCGGGCGACGTCCGGCCCAGCCGGGAGCGGACGCGCTCCCCGCGTTCCCCGGCCTGCGCGGCACGCTCCACATAGGACACCGCGTCCGGGAACCTGGTCCGCAGCAACGCCAGCAGCGGCCCGGCCTCGCCGGACGTGCCGCCGTACATCGCCGACAGCATCGCGATCTTCGCCCGGTCGCGATCGTCCCTGTCGTCCCACGCGGGTACCGGCACCCGGCGCACGCCGGAGAACATCGCCTCGGCGAGGCTCGCGTACAGATCCGTGGCCGCGGCGACGTCGGCCAGCTTGCGGTCTCCGGACAACGCCGTGAGCACCCGCGGCTCCAGCTGCGCGGCGTCGGCGACCACCAGCTTCCAGCCCGGATCGGCCCGGACACAGGTCCGCAGGACCTTCGGGATCTGCAGCGCGCCCCCGCCCCGGCTCGCCCAGCGGCCGGAAACGACCCCGCCGACGATGTAATGCGGGCGGAACCGGCCGTCGCGCACCCACTCGTCGAGCCAGGCCCAGCCGTTGGCCGAATGCAGCCGCGCGAGTTCCTTGTACTCCAGCAGCGGCGGGACGGCGGGATGGTCGATGTCGCGCAACAGGTACTTCCTCGCCGACGAGACCTCGATGCCCTCCCGCCCGAGCGCGCGGACGACGCTGGCCGGGGCGTCCGGGTTGACCGGGCGCCCGCCGAACGCGTCGCTGATCTTCGCCGCCAGCTCGACCAGCCGCTTCGGGCGATGCCCGGCCGGGACGCGGGGGCCGAGCTGCTCGGCGAGCAGCTCGAGATGCAGGTCCGCCCGCCAGGGCAGCCCGTCGGCCGACATCTCGGCCGCCGCCAGCGCGCTCGCCGACTCGGCCGCGAAGAGCAGCCGGAGCCGCTCCGGATGATCGGTCAGCGCGACCCGCTTCTCCTGCTCGGCCAGCACCCGGCGGGCCGCGTCGACGACCGTGACGCCGGCGGGCAGCCGCGGGCCGCGCGTCTCGAACAGCGTCGGCTGGTCGTCCTCGGCCCAGAGCGGCGGCTCGTCGGCGGGAGCCTGCTGTCCGTTCGCCCTGGCCAACGCCGCGCGCAGGCTTCGCGACTCCTGGGGGCGCCCCTCGTGGGCCAGGAGCAATCCCTCGATCAGTGTCAGGTCGTGGCAGCGCCGCACCCGGACCCCTGCCTTGATCAGCGCGGGGTATGTCCCTTCGACCGACGGGAACACCCAGCGGGGTGAGTGCTCCGCCTCCAGGCTCCGAACTTCGCCGACGAACTCCCGGAGCTTCAAGCCACGACGCGGCGGCTGCCCGGAAAGTGCGATCGCGAAGTCGCCATCCTCCTCTTGACCTGCGATCGCCTGCACACTCACATTGTGGTGGTTCCCACCGACATTTCTGTCACCAGACGGTTAGTGCGCCTGCGCTATCGGTCGGCTACTGTCGAGTAGCAACCCCATACCGCCGGTACGCGAACCGCGTGCCGGTGGCATGGTGTCTCGCCGCAGCAGCAACGGAGGTGCCCGGATGAGAAACCCCACCGGCCTCGCCACCCTGGTGGCGGGCAAGGTGACCGAGACCGTGCGCAGTATCGACGTGATGCGCCAAGCGGGCCTGCTCCCCATCCCGCGGGTGGACGAGGGCCTGCGCTCGCTGGTCATGGTGCGGAAATGGGGCCCGTTCGCCGGGGCGAACATGATCGCCGCCCGCCGGGACCCGACCGCGACCGGCATCATCGACGAGCTGGGACCGCTGACCTTCAAGCAGCTCGACACCCAGTCGAACGCGCTGGCCAGGGCGTGGTCCGAACGCGGCCTCGGCCCGGGTTCGGTGATCGCCGCGCTGTGCCGCGACCACCGCGGTCTCGTGCTGACGATGCTCGCCTCGGGCAAACTCGGCGCCAAGCTGCTCCTGATGAACACCGGGTTCGCCAAACCCCAGCTCGCGGACGTCGCGAAACGTGAAGGTGTCACGGCGCTCGTGTACGACCAGGAGTTCACCGAGCTGCTGGACGCCGTCGAGGGCGATGTCGAGCACTATCTCGCGTGGGTCGATCCGGACACCGCGCGCCCGGGTGACATCCCGGTCGTCGCCGAACTGGTCGCCAGCACCGACGACCGTCCGTGGCCCGCGCCCGCCAAACCCGGCGGGTTCATCCTGCTGACCAGCGGCACCACCGGAACGCCGAAGGGGGCGCCGCGGCCGCACACCTCCGCGCTCGCCTCCGCGCAGTTCCTCGACCGCATCCCGCTGCGCACCGGCGAGGCGACCTACATGGGCGCGCCGCTGTTCCACGGCACCGGGTTGTCGCAGTTCATCCTGTCCTTCGCGCTCGGGTCGAAGGTCGTCATGCGGCGCAAGTTCGTGCCGGAGGAGACGTTGCGCGGGGTCGCGGAGAACCGCTGCACCACGCTGGTCCTCGTGCCGACGATGCTGCAGCGCATCGTCGACCTGCCCGAGGAGATCCGCGCCAAGTACGACACCTCGTGCCTGCGGATCATCTTCGTCGCCGGCTCCGCGCTGTCCCCGGATCTCGGGAACCGCGCGACCGCCGCGTTCGGCGACGTCGTGCACAACCTCTACGGCTCCACAGAGGTCGCGGTCGCGACGGTCGCGACGCCCGAGGACTGGCGCAAGGCGCCGGGCACCGTCGGCCGCGCGCCGGTGGGCTGCAAGGTGGCGCTGTACGACGAAAAGGGCGGCAAGATCACCGAGCCGCATGTCACCGGCCGGGTGTTCGTCGGCAGCGGGCTGAGCTTCGAGGGCTACACCGACGGGCGCAACAAGGAGATCATCGACGGGCTGCTCTCCAGCGGCGATGTCGGCCACTTCGACGAGGACGGCCTGCTGTTCATCGACGGCCGCGACGACGAGATGATCGTCTCCGGCGGCGAGAACGTCTTCCCGATCGAGGTGGAGAACCTCCTGGTCGAACGCGAGGACGTGATCGAAGCCGCGGTCGTCGGTGTCGAGGATCCCGAGTTCGGGCAGCGGCTGAAGGCGTTCGTGGTGCGGGCCGAGAAGTCGGATCTGGACGTCGACGGCGTGCGCGAGTACGTCAAGGCGAACCTCGCCCGGTACAAGGTGCCGCGTGACGTCGAATTCCTCGACGAGCTACCGCGCAACGCGACCGGGAAGGTGCTGCGCAACAAGCTGCGTTAATACTCCCAGTCGATGCCGAAGACGCCGGGGCCGAAGTCGAGGGCGACGGCGTGGACGCCGTTGCCCTGGTCCGGTTTGAGTTCCTTCCGGTCCATCGGCGAGGTGCCCTGCCCCTGCCTGGAGTACTGCCAGCACCTCGCCGGGACGGTGCCCGGGTCGAACCGGACCTCCAGCAGATACTCGCGGACGGGACGCCGGAACTCGCGGTAATGCGTGTTCCGGCATTCCGGGTACGGCGGCCCCGGATTGGTCAGCGAGTACTCGATCAGATGTGTCTCGCCGCGATCGATGGGCCGGTCGAAGAGCAGTTCGGCCACCGTGAGCCCGTGCTCGTCGTCGACCTCGGCGCGGCCGACGTGACAGTTGCGCAGCGTGTTCAGCGCCGGCGGGCCTGCCTCCGGATCGCCTTGGGCGTAGACCAGCAGCCAGCGGTCCTGCCCGTCCGCGCCCGCCTGGAACACCGCCCGCGCGGTCACCGCGCGCTGCCCGCCGTCCTCGGCGATCTCGCACAGATCGTGCAGCCCGACGAGTTTCAGCTGATGGTGTTGTTCGAGCGCGTTGGGCGCGCCGACCTTCTCCAGCAGCGCCTGGAGCGCTTCGAGCGGGAAGGTCAGCGGCTGCTCGGTGGTGGCCCGGCTGCGGCGTGACGACGCCCCGCGCGGCCGCGGCGGCGGCAGCAGGCCGAGCAGGGAACCGGCGGGGATCGCCAGGACCTCTTCGAGAACCCGGACGGCGGACAGCGAACTCTGCCGTTCCGGCTGACGTTTGCCCGATTGCCAGTAACTCAGCGCGGTCACGCTCACCGACGCGCCGCGCGCGAGCAGCCGGGCTTGGATACGGTCGAGGCTCAGGCCACTGGTGGCGATGGCCGATCGCAACGCGGTGGCGAACGCGGTACGCGGTTGATCTTCATCGTCCGTGGTCACTCGGTCCGCCGCGCTCCCCGCCACCATATGCTGCCCGACCGCCCCCGTCTGCCGTTCCTGACACCGCCCGGTTGATAACAACACGAATAACTTTAACAGTCTGAGGTAACGCTTCAGGGGCGCCTTCTGCCAGGCGAAAACGACTTTCCGGACGAGCGTCGTTACTCCGGATGGCCTAGTACTGGTAACTGTGAATCATTGCCCGGCCACCAGCGCACCGGCTTGCATGGCTCTCAGCACGATCATCCTCCCGGGTGATCCGCATGGCGCGGCAGGAAGGGAACCAGTGAGCAAGTCCCGGAAGAACCTGAAGTCCCGAAAGACCCGTAGCGGCCTGGTGGCGGGAGTCGCCCTCGCCGGTGTGACCGCGGCGGTCGCCACGTTCGGCGCGGGCGCCGCCAACGCCGAGCAGCAGGGCGAGATCCGCGGCGCGGGTGCGGCCAACGCGGTCGTCGGCAGCTACATCGTCGTCCTCAAGCCCACCGCGGTCGGCCAGGGCGTGGCCGCGGCGAGCGAGATCACCGCGAACGTGGCCGCCAAGGCGCAGGGCCTCACCGGTCAGTACGGCACCAAGCTGTCCCGCACGTTCGGCTCGGCGCTGAACGGCTTCTCGATCAAGGCCGACGAGGCCGCGGCGAAGCGTCTCGCCGCCGACCCGCAGGTCGCCTACGTCGTCCAGAACAAGACGTTCAAGATCAGCGAGACCCAGGACAACCCGCCCTCGTGGGGCCTGGACCGGGTCGACCAGGCGGACCTTCCGCTCGACAGCAAGTACACCTACCCGACGAAGGCCGACAACGTCACCGCCTACGTCATCGACACCGGTGTCCGCGGCACGCACAAGGACTTCGGTGACCGCGCGGCCGGCGGCAAGGACTTCGTCGACAACGACGACACCCCCAACGACGAGCACGGCCACGGCACGCACGTCGCCGGCACCATCGGCGGCACGGACCACGGCCTGGCCAAGGGCGTGAAGATCGTCGGCGTCCGCGTGCTGGACGCCAACGGCAGCGGCACCACCGAGGGTGTCGTCGCCGGTGTCGACTGGGTCGCGGCGAACGCCAAGGGCCCGTCGGTCGCCAACATGAGCCTGGGCGGCGGCGCGGACGACGCCCTGGACGCGGCGGTCAAGGGCGCCATCGACAAGGGCGTGACCTTCGCGCTCGCGGCGGGCAACGAGTCCTCCGATGCCGGCACCACCTCCCCGGCCAGGGTCAAGGAGGCCATCACGGTGGCCGCCAGCGACAAGACCGACAAGCAGGCCAGCTTCTCGAACTACGGTTCGGTCGTGGACCTGTACGCGCCGGGTGTCGACATCACCTCGACGTGGGGCACCGGTGACGACGCCACCAACACCATCAGCGGTACCTCGATGGCCGCACCGCACGTCGCCGGTGCCGCCGCGCTGTACCTCTCGGCGCACCCTGACGCCACCCCGGCCCAGGTCGCCGAAGGTCTCGTCGCCGCCGCCGCGGACGGCAAGATCAGCAACCCGACCGGTGGAACGGCGAACAAGCTGCTCCAGGTCAAGTAAGACCCTTGCGGACAGGCTGCCCCCGGCGAACTCCAGGCGCCGGGGGCAGCCCCGTGTCCAAGGGGATCCCAGACTTGTTACCAACCGGTAAGCTCCTGCCCATGGTCCTGCGGAAGAACATCCTGATCACCGGGGCGAGCTCCGGACTCGGCGAAGGAATGGCCAGGCAGTACGCCGCGAGAGGCCGCAATCTGGCATTGGCCGCGCGCCGTGTCGACCGGCTCGAAGCCCTCGCCGCGGAGCTCAAGAAGGCGTACCCCGGCATCACCGTGGTCACCCGGAAGCTCGACGTGAACGACCACGACCAGGTCTTCGCCGTCTTCGAGGAGTTCCGCGAGGAGCTCGGCTCCCTCGATCGTGTGATCGTGAACGCGGGGCTCGGCAAAGGGCAGCGAGTCGGCACCGGCCGCTTCGACGCCAACCGCCAGACCCTCCAGACCAACTTCCTCGCCGCGGCCGCCCAGATCGAGGCCGCCGTCGGCATCTTCCGCAAGCAGAAGGACGGCCATCTCGTGGTCATTTCCTCCTTCCTCGCGCTTCGCGGCGTGCCCGGCAACACCACCGCGTACGCCGCCTCGAAGGCGGGTATCTCGGCGTTCGCCGAGGGAACCCGGATCGAGCTGCTGAAGACCCCGATCAAGGTCACCACGCTGCACCCCGGGTTCATCGAATCGGAGATGAACGAAGACATCTCGAAGCTTCCGGGCGCGGTCAAGGCGGAGCCCGGCGCGCAGGCGCTGGTGAAGGCGATCGAATCCGAGACGGCGAAGGCGTTCGTGCCCACGTGGCCGTGGAGCGTGCTCTCGAAGCTCTTCCCGCTTGTCCCGGCTTCGCTGCTGAAGAAGTTCGGATGACCGTCGCGGACAAGACCGTCGAGGTACGCGGCGAGGACTCGTTCGATCCCGCCGCCGTGCACGCCTGGCTGGCCGCGCGGGTGCCCGGGCTCGGCGACTCGCCGCCCGGGGTCCGCCAGTTCCCCGGCGGCGCCTCGAACCTCACGTACCTGTTGACGTATCCGGATCGCGAGCTGATCCTGCGGCGCCCGCCGCTGGGGCACAAGGCCGCGTCCGCGCACGACATGCGCCGCGAGTTCCGGGTCCAGCAGGCGCTGCGGCCGGTCTTCCCTTACGTGCCGGAGGTTCTCGCCTTCTGTGCCGACGAAACCGTGCTCGGCGGCGACTTCTATGTGATGGAGCGGCTCGAAGGCCTGATCCTGCGCGGAGATCTGCCCGCCGGGCTCGACCTGTCGCCGGAGAGCGCGCGCGAACTGTGCGGCAAGGTCGTCGACCGGCTCGTCGAGCTGCACGCCGTCGACGTCGAAGCCGCCGGGTTGGCCGACCTCGGGAAGGGCGCCGGATACGTCGAACGCCAGGTGCGCGGCTGGTCGGAGCGGTTCCTCAAGGCCCGCACGGAAAACGTCCCGGACTGCGCCGAGGTGATGGCGTGGCTGAAGGAGAACCAGCCGTCCGAGGTGAAGATCTGCCTGATCCACAACGACTACCGGCTCGACAATCTGGTGCTCGACGACGATCTCGGCATCATCGGAGTGCTCGACTGGGAGATGGCCACCCTCGGCGATCCGCTGATGGAACTGGGCAGCACCCTGGCCTACTGGGTGCAGGACGACGATGACGACGTCATGAAGCTCAGCCGTCGCCAGCCGACGCACCTGCCGGGGATGTACACACGTGAGGAGTTCGTGCGACGGTACGCGGAGCGATCCGGTCTCGCTATCGGCGACTGGACGTTTTACGAGGTGTACGGCCTGTTCCGGCTCGCGGTGGTGATACAGCAGATCTACTACCGCTACCACGCGGGGCAGACGGCCAATCCGGCGCTGAAGGACCTTTGGCAGTTCGTCGGCTACCTCGACGGGCGCTGCCGCCGGATCATCGGAGGAGGGCGAGCGTAGATGGGCGCGATCTATCTGGTCCGGCACGGGCAGGCGTCGTTCGGCGCGGAGAATTACGACCAGCTCTCGCCGCGCGGTTTCGAACAGTCCACTGTGGTCGGTGAGGAACTGCTTCGGCGGGGTGTCGAGTTCACCCAAGCACGAGCGGGTTCCCTAGCCCGCCAACGGGATACGGCCGCGACGGCGTTGAAGGTGCTCGGTTCCGGGATCGCCGTCGTCGAGGACGAGCGCTGGAACGAGTACGACCACGTCGACATCGCGAAGTACCATGCCGCCGGTGTCCAGCAGGCCGACTCGCGGGCGTATCAGGCCGCTTTGGACGGTGCGCTGAGCGCTTGGGTGTCGGCGGGAGCTTCGGGTCCGTGTGCCGAGACCTGGCCCCAGTTCCTGGCTCGGGTCAAGGATGCGCTGGCCGACGTCGTGGCGTCGCTGGGGAAGGGTGAGCACGCCGTCGTCTTCAGCTCCGGTGGCGTGATCGCGACGGTCTGCGGCGCGCTCATGGGCACGCCGGAGGCGGGGCTGCTGAAACTGAACCGGGTCACCGTGAACGCGGGCATCACCAAACTGGTGTCCGGCCGCGGCGGGGTGACCTTGTTGTCGTTCAACGAACATCCGCATTTCGAGGCGGAAGCCGCGGAACTGCTCACCTACCGCTAGGAGACATACGCGATGGCGTTCGGCGAGGTCACGGTCATCCCGGTCAACGGGCACGGTCCCGAGGACGTCGTGGTCGACGACCAGGGGCGGATCTACACCGGCGTCGACGACGGGCGGATCCTGCGCGTCACGCCGGACGGCAAGCGGATCGACGTCCTCGGCGACACCGGCGGCCGTCCGCTGGGCCTGGAGTTCTACGGCGAAGACCTCCTGATCTGCGATGCCAAGGCCGGTCTGCTCACCATGCCCCTCGCCGGTGGCCCCGTCACCACGCTGGCGACTTCGGCGGTGGGGCTCGACTTCGTGTTCTGCAACAACGCCGCCGTCGCCTCCGACGGCACGGTGTACTTCACCGACTCGTCGCGCCGCTTCGGCATCGAGAAATGGCGCGACGACCTGATCGAGCAGACCGGCGGCGGACGGCTCCTGCGGCGTACGCCGGACGGGAAGTTCGAGCAGCTCGCGGACGGTTTCCAGTTCGCCAACGGCGTCGCGCTGCCACCCGACGAGTCCTATGTGGCCGTCGCCGAGACCGGCGCCTGCCGGGTCGCGCGCGTATGGCTCACGGGCGACAAGGCGGGCACGCGGGACTACCTCGTCGACGATCTGTGGGGCTATCCCGACAACATCTCGACCGGCAGCGACGGGCTGATCTGGATCACCGTGGCGAGCCCGAAGGTGCCCGCGCTTTCCTTGGTGCAGAAGCTCCCCGCGCCGCTGCGGGCCGGTGTCCGGGCGTTGCCGACCGCCCTGCAGCCCGCGCCCGCGCGGGAATGCGGGGTGCGCGGGGTGACTCCGGACGGGAAGCGGGTCCACGAACTGCGCGGGGAGATCGACGGTTTCCACGTGCTCGTCGGCGTCCGCGAGCGGGCCGGGACCCTCTACTTCGGATCCCTGGAGGACAACGCGATCGCGGTGACGTCAGTCTAGGCAGAACTCGTTGCCCTCGGGGTCGTTCATCACGATGAAGCCGAGGCTCAACGGCTGCTCGGGCTCGAAGCGCTTCACTCGCGTCGCGCCCAGGGCGACGAGACGGTCGCATTCGGCTTCGAGCGCCGCCATGCGCTCGTCTCCCTGAAGCCCGGGAGCTGCACGGATGTCGAGGTGGACGCGGTTCTTCGCGATCTTGTCCTCCGGGACCTGCTGGAAGAAGATCCTCGGCCCTTCGCCGGCCGGGTCTTCGAGGGCCGAGCGGCTGTTGCGCTGATCCACGGGCACGCCGACCCGCTCGAGGAACTCGTCCCACGCGTCCAGCGGGTCGGTGCCCTCGGGCACCTCGACCCCGGGCGGACCGGGGTGGACGTAGCCCAGGGCGTCGCGCCAGAAGGTCGACAGGGCTTTCGGGTCGAGGGCGTCGAAGCTGACCTGGAATTCGCGGCTCTTGCGGTTCATGGGACCACTCTGACATGCCTAGCGGACAGGATCGGTCCGCTATCTCTGGCAGAGTGGGTGACATGGAGGACGAGCGCGGGACGACCGAGCGGGTGCTCACCCTGCTCGGGCTGTTGCAGCAGCGCGCCGTGTGGACCGGCCCGGAACTGGGGGAGCGGCTCGGTGTCACGCCGCGCACGATCCGGCGTGACGTCGAGCGCCTGCGCGCGCTCGGCTACCCGGTGCAGGCGAGCAACGGTGTCGGCGGCGGTTACCAGCTCGGGCCCGGCCACGACATGCCGCCGTTGCTGCTGGACGACGAGGAGGCGATCGCCACCGCGGTCTCGCTGCTCGCCGGCGCGGGCAGCGGGGAAGCCGCGTTGCGGGCCTTGACGAAACTCGACCGGGTGCTGCCGACCAGGCTGCGGCACGAGGTGAACGCACTCTCCGGCTCGGTCGTCTCCTTCGACGGAAGCCGCGCCTCGATCGACCCCGACGTGCTGATGACCCTGGCCCGCGCGTGCCGCGACGAGGTCGAGGCGGGCTTCGGGTACCCGTCGTCTTCGGGCTCTACGTCGCGGCGGGTCGAGCCGTATCGGCTGGTGGCCTCCGGGCGACGCTGGTACCTGCTCGCCTACGACCTCGACCGCGACGACTGGCGCACCTTCCGCGTCGACAAGATGACCGAGGTTTCCGCGCGATCGTGGCGTTTCCGCCCGCGCCCGGCACCCGACGCGGCGGCTTACGTGCAGGAGAACATCGCCAGCCGGGTCTACCGGCATCAGGCACGATTCCTGGTCCACGCGCCCGCTTCCGTTGTACGGGCGCAAATTCCGGCGTCGGCGGCGGTGGTGCGGGAACGGGACCGGTCGCGGTGCGAGGTGCTGAGCGGGGCGGGGGACCTCGATTTCCTGCTGATGCATGTGGTGGTGCTGGGACATGCGTTCGAGGTGATCGAGCCGGTGGAGCTGGGGGAGCGGTGCCGGGTTCTGGCTGAGCGGTTGCTGGGTGCGGCTTCGCATTTAGTCGACTAATTGCGAGGGTTGCTCGGGGTGAATTGGGGTTGGGGGCCGTTTCACTCTTCAGTGTTGTTCGTGCGGTTTCGCTTGTGCTTATAATTACGAACACGTGTTCGACTGGATTGCGGTATTATGGAGGGGTGTCCGAGACCTTCCTTCCCGAGTTGCCGCAGGAGCTGTGGCGCGCCGGCAAGCTGGAGCTTGCGCATGGCGTGGAGCAGTCGTTGCAGGTGATCAGGGTGGCGACCGCTTGTTTGGGGCGGTTCTTGGCGGAGATCGAGTCTCGTGGTGCCAAGGATTTGTATGGGTATGGCAGTGCGGCGAGCTGGCTTGCGGATGTGGCGGGGTTGTCGCGCGCTGAGGCGGGTGCGGTGATGAAGCGGGCCCTCGCGCTGAATCCCACCCGCGCGTTGGACGGCACCGAGGTTCCGCCTGTCGCTCCCGCGACCGCGGCGGTGGCGGCTCAGGGGTTGGTCGGGGATGAGCGGATCGATCAGATCCTGGAGATCTTGAAAAACCTTCCGGCCGAGGTTTCGGCCGAGGAGCGGGCAGGTGCGGAGCAGATCCTCGCGAACCTTGCCCCGAGTGCCGGTCCGCGGCAGCTCGCCGATGCCGAGGCGAATCTACTGGGCTTGCTGGATCCGGATGGCAAGGAACCAAAGGAACCAGAGCCGAAGGAACCGCGCCGCGAAATCACGCTGGAGCGCCGGAAGAACGGGTTCTGGAAACTGACCGGCCTCCTGGATGACGAGACCGGTGCCCGCACCGCCGCCGCGCTGGAGGCCCATGCCCAGCCACGCCCAGTCGACGAGTTCGGACAAGCCGACCTGCGGATGAAGTGCGAGCGCATGGGAGACGCCTGGGCAGAGCTTCTGGACTTAGCGGTCGCGTGCCCGGATCAGCCGGGCACCAGTGGCTATCGCACGTTGGTGCATGTGACCATCGGGCTTGAGGAGCTGAAGTCCGGTCTCGGCACTGCCTGCCTGGATTTTGTCGGGACGATGACCGCCCGGGAAGCCCGACTGGCGGCCTGCGACTGCCTGATGTTGCCGGTCGTGATGAGTGCTGCGGGTGAGCCCCTCGACCTGGGGCGGCTACGACGGTTTGTCACGCCCGGCCAGCGCCGAGCGTTGAACATCCGCGACGGCGGCTGCGCCTTCCCCGGCTGCCACCGGAAACCCAAGAACTGCCACGCCCACCACATTCATCACTGGGCGGACGGCGGACCCACTGATCTCCGGAATCTGGTGCTGCTGTGTAGCTTCCATCACCGGCTGATCCACCACGGTGACTGGGAAGTACGGATGGCGGCCGACGGGTTACCCGAGTTCATCCCACCCCAATACCGGGACCCGCTCCGACAACCTCGGCGTAACACCCTGCATCACGTCTGAACATCGAGGAGCCCGTCGGCGACGGGCCCCTCGTCATGCCCGGCGGTGGACTGTGTGGATTTTGGGACATCTGACGTCCCAAAATCCACACAGTCCACCATCGCGCGAGCAATTGGCCCCCAGTGGCCGCCCACCAGCGAAAAGAACTCACCGCCCAGTCCACTGAGGCGAACGCCCAGCCGCCCAAGCCGCATAGAACTCCCCATGATCCTTGGCCGTCATCAGCAAAGCCTGGGTGATCGCCTCCAGCTCGATGGAACTCCCCAAATCCATGTCGAGCTCACGCGTCAGCAGGACCTTCGTCGTGCTGTAAGCCAAAGCCGGCCCATCGGCAAGACGCCGAGCCAACGCGGAAGCCTCCGAAGCCAGCGAATCGTCGGGAACCACCTTCGAGGCCAGGCCGATCGCCTCCGCGCGGGTGGCGTCGATCTTGTCGCCCAGCATCAGCAGTTCCGTCGCCCGGCCAAGGCCGACCAGGCGCGGCAGCAGGTACGCCGAGCCCATGTCCGCACCGGCCAGTCCGACCTTCGTGAACAGGAAGGCGAATTTCGCCGACGACGCCAGCAGCCGGAAGTCGCTCGCCAGCGCGATCACCGAGCCCGCGCCCGCGGCGACGCCGTTCACCGCGGCGATCACCGGGATGGGGCATTCCCGCAGCGCCTTCACCACGGCACCGGTCATCCGCGTGAACTCCAGCAGTTCCGCGGACTCCATTTTCTGCAGTTCGCCGATGATCTCTTCGACGTCGCCGCCGGAGCAGAAACCACGTCCCTGCCCGGTGATGACCAGCACCCGGACGTCGCCGCGATGCGGCAGCTCGGCCAGCAGGTCACGCAGGTCGGCGTAGCTGTCGAAGGTGAGCGCGTTCAGTTTGTCGGGGCGGTTCAAGGTGACCGTGGCGACGCCGTCGTCCACGGTGAACTCGAAGTGCTCCCAGTCCGTCGTGATCGGCGGCGTGGCGCGGAACGGGCTCATGACTGGATCCCACCTCCATCGAGGACGAGTGTCTGTCCGTTGATCGCGGCGGCTTCGGGTGCCGCGAAGAAGGTCACCGCGTGGGCGACCTCGTCGGGTTCGAGCAGGCGGCCGAGTGGCGACGCGGCGGCGAGGGCGGCTTCCGCGTCGGCTTCGTCGCGGCCGGTCCGTTCCTGGATCCGGGCGACGGAGGCGGCCGTCATGTCCGTGCGCACGAAGGCCGGGCAGACGGCGTTCGCGGTGACACCGGTGCCCGCCAGTTCCGCGGCGGTCGCTCGCATCAGGCCGAGGGCGGCGTGTTTCGAGGCCGTGTAGCCGGCCGTGTAGCGGTAGCCGATATGCGACGCCGTCGAGGCGACGGTGACGATCCGTCCGGTGTCGCGCGACCGCATGCCGGGCAGCACCGCCCGTGTGCACAGGAAAGCGCCGGTCGCGTTGACCTCGAGCTGGGTCCGCCACTGCTCCAGCGAGGTCTTCGCCAGCGGGGCGCTCGCCGAGATCCCGGCGTTGTTCACCAGCACGTCCACCGGCCCGATGCCGTCGAAGTACCGCGCGACGGCGTCTTCGTCGGTGACGTCGCAGTCGGCCCGGCCGGGGGCGTGCACCTTGTCGCCGGCGGCCTGGAACCGGGCGGCGATGGCCGCACCGATCCCGCGTGTCCCGCCGGTGACGACGACGATCCTGCTCACTCTGCCTCCACCCGGCGCAGCGCGCGCCGATCGAGTTTTCCGTTGGCGGTACGGGGGAGTTCGGTCACGAACACCACCTCGCGCGGGTATTTGTGCTTCGCCAGCTGGGCCCGCGCGTGGTCCTTGAGTTCCTCGGCCGTGACGGAAGCGCCTTCCGCCAGGACGACGCATGCCCGCGGGACGACGAGGCCGTCGACGGTCACCCCCAGCACCGCGCAGTCGACGACGGCGGGATGACCGATGAGACAGTCTTCGATCTCGCTCGGCGCGACGAACACGCCGGACACCTTCAGCAGGTCGTCGGCGCGGCCGTGGTGGTGGAAGTACCCGTCGGTGTCGCGGCTGAACAGGTCGCCGGTGCGCAGGGTGTCGCCGTGGAAGGTCCGCGCGGTCTTCTCCGCGTCGCCGTAGTACTCGCGCGCGATCGTCGGGCCGGTCACCTCCAGGGTGCCGATCTCCCCGTCCGGCAACGGATCGCCGCTCTCGTCCAGCACCCGGGCGGTGTAGCCGGGGACCTCGCGGCCGAGGCTGCCGACCCGCTGCGCGCCGGGCACATTGGACAGATAGATGTGGTAGGCCTCCGACGAGCCGATCCCGTCGATCACCGGGACACCGAACAGGTTGTCCCATTTGCGATGCAGCTCCGACGGCAACGCCTCGCCCGCGGAAGTCGCAAGCCGCAGGGAACTCATGTCCACTTCCGCCGCCGCCGGATGGGCGATCATCGCGCTCATCATGGTCGGCACGTTGACCAGGATCGTCGGCCGGTAGCGCTCGATCAGCGAGAACAGCAGGTCGGCGGTGCTGCGCTGCGGGAAGACGATCCCGGACGCGCCGACACCGAACGGGAACAACGCGGTCAGATCGCGCGCGTAGCCGAAGAACAGCTTCGGCACGGCCAGCACGCGGTCGTCCTCGCGGAGCCCGAGCACGCCGAGCGCGTACCGGTCGAAGCTTTCCAGCGCGCTGCGCGCGGGGTGCACGCACGCCTTGGGCGCACCGGTGCTGCCGGTGGTGAACTTCCAGATCGCGACGTCGTCCAGCGTGGTCGGCGCGGCCTCCAGTTCGGCAGGCGCGGACGCGATCAGCGTGGCGAACGAGTGCTCGCCGGGCAGTACCTCCGCGTCGCCGACGACCAGCAGGTTCCGTGCCCCGGCTTCGCGCAGCGCGGGCAACGTCGAGGCGTCCGCGATGACGACGGCCGCCTCCGTGTAGCCGAGGTAGTACGCGTAATCCTTGGGCTGCAGAAAGGAGTAGACCTCCGCGGTGACCGCGCCGATCTTCTGCGCCGCGTACCAGACGGCCACGAACTCGACGCCGTCGTTCAACGCCAGCAGGACCCGCTGTCCACTTCGGACACCGAGTTCGCGCAGCACGTTCCCGGCCCGGTTCACCAGTGCCGCGAGCTGTGCGTACGTAACCTCCTCGTCGCCGCACAGCAACGCCGTCCGCTCGCCGGGGAGACGGTCCACGAAATGGGTCGCCAGATTGAAGGTCATACCAGCTCCCGGATCGCTTCGACCAGGATGTCGGTGAGCACCGAGAAGGTCTTCTCGCCTTCCTCGGCGGTCGCCTGGGCGGGGGTTCCGCAGTAGGCCTCGGTCATCCCGGCCGAGGCGAAGTCCGTGACCCCGCCGCGTGCCAGGTCGACGTGGACCGCGGGCAGTCCGCGCTGGACGGCGGCGTCGACGAGATCCGGCCGATCGGCGAGCACCAGCGACGTCTCGTACTGCCCGGCGTGGCACGCACCCGAGCGGAACTCGTCGGTGAGCCGCGCGGCGTACCGGCGGCGGACGAGGTCGACGAAGCCGGCACCCGCCGTCTCCGTCACCCGCCGCAGCACGGCCAGATGTGCCGGTTCGAAATGGTTGTTGACCAGCAGGATCCGGGTGAGCCCCTGTTCGGCGAGCGCGCCACAGATCTCGGTCAGCAGCGCGTACAGGGTCTCTTCGCCGATCGAGACGCCACCCGCGAATCCGGCGGCGAACCGAGTCACGCCGTAGGGCACCTCGGGCAGGATCAGCACCCGGACACCGGGATCACCCGCCAGCCGCGCGGCGGCGCGTTCGCACATCCCGCGTGAGATCAGGGGATCGGTGCCCAGCGGCGCGTGCGGTCCGTGCGGCTCGACGGCGCCCACCGGGAGCAGCAGCACGGGAACGCGTGCGTCGGACGCGAGCGCGGCCACCTGACGCGAGCTCAACTCCGCGAAGTACGTCACTCGAATCAAGCTACACCGCAGCGGCCTGAGGTGTATAGAGTTGCGCGTATGCCCGAATCGGCCCCGCCCCACGGCGACCCAGGTCCCCAAGAGCTGGTGATGACGCTGCTCGGCACCTACGTGTCGCCGCGCGAGAGCCGTCGTGTCTGGTCCGGCGGCCTGGTCGGCGTGCTCGCCGGGCTCGGCTTCTCCGACGGCGCCGCGCGGATCGCGCTGGCCAGGCTCGCCCGTCGCGACCTGCTCGCGAGGCACAAGGCGGGCAGGCTCGTCCACTACTCGCTGACCCGTCGCACGATCGCGTTGCTGGAGGACGGCGACCGCCGGATCTTCTCCCTCGGCAGGCGCGACCGCGAGGTCGGGGCGTGGACCGTGCTGTGGCAGAGCATCCCGGAGAGCCGCCGCCAGGCCCGGGAGCGGCTGGTGCGGCGGCTGCGTTTCCTCGGGTTCGGCCCGGTCCAGGACGGCACCTGGATCGCCCCGCACGACCGCGAGGCCGAGGTGCTCGCCCTCCTGGCCGAACTGGACGTCGCCGAACACGCCGGGCTGATGCTCGGGAAACCGTCGGCGGGCCTCGACGTCCGGCGGTTCGCCGCGCGGGCCTGGAACCTCGACGGCCTCGCCGCGCGTTACGACTCCTTCGTCCGAGATTTCGGCGGATATTCAGGCGACCTGCCTGACGCCGAGGCGTTCCGGGTCCGAACCTGGCTGACGCACACGTTCCGCGCCTTCCCGTCACTCGATCCGGAGCTCCCCGTCGGGCTGGTGCCCGCTCCGCCGAGCCGGGCGGCCGCGGTCGAGTTGTTCCACGATCTCTATCAGGCGCTGGCCCCGGCGGCGCAACGCCATTTCGACGAGGTGACAGAAAAATGACCGACGACACTCAGGCCGCATTGAGTTACACGTCCTACCTTTCGCTCGACGAATTGCTGGACGCACAGCATCCGCGGTCCGACGAGCACGACGAATTGCTCTTCATCGTGATCCACCAAGTGTATGAACTTTGGTTCAAACAAGTTCTCCACGAGGCGCTTTACCTGCAGGAGCAACTCGAAGCGGGTAACACCGCTCACGCCGTCCGCACATTGAGGCGAATCCTGACTATCTTCAAGGTGGTGGTCGCGCAGATCGATGTGCTCGAGACGATGACTCCGAGCCAGTTCACCAGTTTCCGTGCGCGACTCGACGCTTCGAGCGGGTTCCAGTCGGCTCAGTTCCGTGTCCTGGAGGCCGTCCTCGGCCGCCGGGACGAGCGGGTGTTCGCGCATTACCCCGAGGGCGGTGAGCAGCGCGCCCAGATCGCGGACGCGATGTCACGGCCGTCGCTCTTCGACTCCTTCGTCACCTACCTCGCGGTGAAGGGGTACGACGTCCCGACCGGGCGCGATGTCACCAAGCCACTCGAACCTTCTCCGGCGCTCCAAGAAATTCTGTTGCGGGTCTACCGCGACGACACCGGGCCGTCCGTCGTGGCGGAGCACCTGGTCGATCTGGACGAAGGGATGCAGGAGTGGCGGTATCGGCACGTGAAGATGGTCGAGCGGACTATCGGAGACAAGACCGGGACGGGGGGTTCGTCGGGCGCGCACTATCTGCGTACGACGCTTTTCTCCCCGATGTTCCCGGACCTCTGGGCGGTGCGGAGCAGGCTTTGACGAACCTCGACGAACTCCGCCGCGACCCCAACGCGCTCGCGGAGCACTACCAGGCATTCGGTGTGACAGACCGGATCCTGCTGACCGGGCACTCGCACCAGGCCTGGCCGGACGTCGCGCGGGAAGGTCTTCTGGAGGCCTTCGCCGACGCTGCCGAAGAGGTCGACACGAAGTGGGATCGTGCCTTCGCGAAGGCCGACGAGATGCGGGCCGGGTTCCGGGCCCTGCTCGGTGACCCGCACGGCGGTATCGCGCTCGGCGCCAGCACCCACGACCTGGTGATCCGGTTCCTCTCGGCGATGGACCTGCCTCGTCGTCCGCGCCTGGTCACCACCGACGGCGAGTTCCACACCCTGCGTCGTCAGCTGGGCAGGCTGGCGGAGGAAGGCGTCGAGGTGGTCCGCGTCCCCGCGGCGCCGGTCGCCACACTGGCCGAACGCGTCGCGGCCGAGGTCACCGAAGACACCGCCGCCGTGCTCGTCTCGGCGGTGCTGTTCGAGACCTCCCGGCTCGTGCCGGGTCTCGCGCATCTCGCCGACGTCTGCCTTTCGAAGTCGGTGAACCTCGTCGTCGACGCCTACCACGCGCTCGGCGTCGTCCCGTTCTCGCTGCACGACCTCGGGCTCACCAACGCCTGGGTGCTCGGCGGCGGGTACAAGTACCTCCAGCTCGGCGAGGGCAACTGCTTCCTGCGGATGCCCGCGCACGCGCAGGAACTGCGGCCGGTCGTCACCGGCTGGTACGCCGAGTTCGGCGCGCTCGCGGACGAGCGCCGTCCCGGCCAGACCGCCTACGCCGCCGGATCGGACAGGTTCGCCGGAGCGACCTACGACCCGACGAGCCACTACCGGGGCGCTCGCGTCTTCCGGTTCTTCGCCGAGCACGGGCTCACGCCCGAGTTCCTGCGGGAGGTGTCGCGACACCAGGTGGGCTTCCTCGCCGAGGGCTTCGACAAGCTCGGGCTTCCCGAGGACGTCATCACCCGTGATCGCGAGACGCCGCTGGACCGCGTCGGCGGCTTCCTGTCGCTGAAGTGCGCCAACGCCGGCGCGCTGCAGGCCGCCCTCGCCGAACGCGGCGTCCGGACCGACAGCCGCGGCGCGTATCTGAGGTTCGGGCCGGCGCCGTATCTGTCCGACCGGCAGCTCGATTCCGCGCTCGGCGTCCTCGGAGAGGTCGTCAACGGCTGAGACGGCTCGCCCCCGGCTTGGCGAACGGACCGGGGCGATCTAGG
Organism: Amycolatopsis sp. NPDC049868; assembly: GCF_044461365.1. Taxonomy (NCBI): domain Bacteria; kingdom Bacillati; phylum Actinomycetota; class Actinomycetes; order Pseudonocardiales; family Pseudonocardiaceae; genus Amycolatopsis; species Amycolatopsis sp. NPDC049868. The sequence continues at coordinate 553,833 of NZ_JBITKV010000005.1, forward strand.
TTTGCGATGTGGCACCGTCGCCGCCGGACGACCTTCGTCGGGGACTGTGCCTTGTTGCAGGAACTTCGCACGTGAGCCACAAGCAGCGTGCACTCCAGGACAAGGAGTCACCACAGTGACCGAAGTGTTCGGCCGAGGTACCGGCCATGAACAGGTCGTCTTCTGTCAAGACCAGGCCACCGGCCTGAAGGCCATCATCGGGATCTACTCGACGGCGCTCGGGCCGTCTCTGGGCGGGACCCGGTTCTACCCCTACGAGTCCGAAGACGCCGCGCTCGCGGACGTCCTCGCGCTGTCGAAGGGGATGGCGTACAAGAACGCGCTCGCCGGGCTCGACCTCGGCGGCGGCAAAGCCGTCATCATCGGCGACCCCCAGAAGCACAAGACCGAAGCGCTGCTTCGCGCCTTCGGCCGGTTCGTCCAGTCCCTGGGCGGCCGCTACATCACCGCCTGCGACGTGGGCACCTACGTGCAGGACATGGACATCGTCGCCCGCGAATCGGAGTTCGTCACGGGCCGCTCGCCGGAGAACGGCGGCGCCGGCGACTCCTCGGTGCTCACCGCTTTCGGGACCTACCAAGGCATGCGAGCCTCTGCGGACGCCGTCTGGGGTGTCCCGGAGCTCGCGGGCCGCAAGGTCGGCGTCGCGGGCGTCGGCAAGGTCGGGCACATCCTGGTCGGGCATCTGATCGAGGCGGGCGCGCAGGTGGTCATCACCGACGTCTCGCCCGCGGCGATCGAGCGCACCCGCGCGGCGTACCCCGGGGTCGAGGTCGTCGAAGACATCGACGCGCTGATCCGCACCGAACTCGACGTCTTCGCGCCGTGCGCGCTGGGCGGGGTGCTCACCGACGAGACCGTCGGCGAGCTCCGGTCCAAGATCGTCTGCGGCGCGGCCAACAACCAGCTCGCGCACCCGGGCGTCGACAAGCAGCTCGACGACCGCGGCATCCTCTTCGCGCCCGATTACCTGGTCAACGCCGGTGGCGTGATCCAGGTCGACGACGAGCGGCACGGTTTCGACTTCGCGCGGGCCAAGCGCAAGACGACGGCCATCTTCGACACCACCAAGGCGGTGTTCGCGCTGGCGAAGGCCGACGGTGTCCCGCCCGCGACGGCGGCGGACCGGCTGGCCGAACGCCGGATGGCCGAGGTCGGCGGGCTGCGGTCGATCCTGACGGTGTAGCTCCCTGAACGCAGCTCCCTAAAACGCTATGAACGGTCCGTTCCTTGCAAAATTTGCAAGGAACGGACCGTTCATGGCACTTGGGTGTGCCGGGGACTCAGCCGCTCTTGCGACGGAAGGTGCGCTTGTTCGCGGCCGGACCGTGCGCGTGCAGGTTCTTCCCGCCGCCGTTCTCGTGCGCCGAGCCGGAGCGGGCCTGAGCCTGCTTGCGCTCCAGGGCCTCGCGGAACTTGCGCTTCGTGTCGTCCTCTTCGCCATCCGCCGGGGACGGTGCGGGTTCAGTCATTCTTACCTCCGAGGTGACGACGTGTGACCACGCCAGCCTGTCAGGAACCGACCGGCTTGGCGAGTCGATTTACGTCACCTGGGCGGCGCGGGCAGCTGGACCGGACCGCCGAACCGGACCCGGTCCCGCAGCAGCGGGCGCCAGCAGTGGTCGCACAGCAGGATCGGCTTCAGCCGGTTGCCGCAGTCCACGTGCTCCAGCGTGATGTCCGGCTCCTGACCGGGGACCTCGAAGCCCCGTGACCATTCGGCGATGAAGGCCAGCGCGGGGAAGAACGCGAGCCCCTTCGCCGTCAGCCGGTAGTCGTGCGCGTCGGTGCGGGTCTTCGCGATCCCGGTCCGCAGCACGCCGACGTCCACGAGCCTCGACAGCCGCCCCGAAAGCACGCTCGGCCCGATGCCCAGTTCGCGTTCGAACTCGGAGAAATGCCGTGCCCCGAGCAGCGCGCTCACCACGACCCCGGTCGACCACCGGTCGCCGAGGAGTTCCATGGTGTCCGGGAAGAACATCAGCGGATCGCCCGCGAGGGACTCGGCGTCCTTGCGGCGGAAGCGTTTCGACGCCGTCGCCTCGACGACACCGGTGTCGTCGAGCCGGCACGCGCGGACGTCGCGCGCGTCGACCCGGCGTTCGCAGGAGGCGCAGCCGAGCGGCGCCGAGGTGGCCAGTTCGCAGTCGAGGTGGATCAGCGTCGGCAGTACCGCGCGCCGTCCCTCGACCCATTCCCGTTCCCACGCCCAGATCGAGATCAGCAGCGGCCACAGGTCGAGGCCGCGTTCGGTGAGCCGGTACTCGTGCCGGGTGCGGCGCGCGTCCCGGTACGGCGTGCGGACGAGCACGCCCGCGTCGACCATTTCGCGCAGCCGCCCGGACAACGCGGTGGGGGAGATGCCGAGCCGAAGCCTGAGCTCCTCGTAACGGCGGAAGCGCAGGAAAAGGCTCTGCAGGATCAGCAAGGTCCACTGATCGCCGAGCAGTTCGAGCGCCCGCCGCAGCGGGTCGCCCGCCGGCCGGACGCGGTGCGCCGTCGCCTCTGTCACGTGGTTCCTTCCGAGGGTGGTGTCGCTGTCAGCGTACTACTGACTACAGCAGTAGAAGCCTCTTGACACCTGGCTACAGAAATCATAGTGTCTCAGCCATCGGTCAACACGAACCAGCCGGGGAGTACCGATGACGAGCACCTCCGAGCAACCCGTCCTGGTGGCAGCGGCCACCGGGGAACCCGAGGTCAACCCGTACCTGATGGGCGTCTATGCCCCGGTCGGCGAGGAGATCGACGCGAGCGATCTCGAAGTCATCGGCAAGATCCCCGCGGACCTCAACGGCGTGTACCTGCGCAACGGGCCCAATCCCCGGTTCGCGCCGGAGGGGCGCTACCACTGGTTCGACGGCGACGGCATGATCCACGCGGTCCACCTGGAGAACGGCAAGGCCCGCTACCGCAACCGCTGGGTCCGCACCTCGGCGTTCGAGGCCGAATCCGAAGCGGGCAAGGCGCTCTGGAAGGGCGTCATGGAGTCGCCCGAGGACAACCCGTTCGGCAACACGCACGGCCTGAATGTCAAGGACAGCGCCAATACCGACCTGATCTTCCATCGCGGCAAGGTGCTCTCCACCTGGTACCTGTGCGGCACGCCGTACTCGGTCGATCCGCTTTCGCTGGAGACGCTGGGCGCCGAGAACTTCCTCGGCACGCTGGTCGGCGACATGATGGCCCATCCGAAGGTCGACGAGCGCACCGGCGAGATGTTCTGGTTCGACTACGGGCCGCGGCCGCCGTACCTGCGCTACGGCGTGATCAGCCCGGACGGCAAGGTCGCGAGCACGACCGACATCGAACTCCCCGGCCCGCGCCTGCCGCACGACATGGCGATCACCGAGAACCACGCCGTCCTGATGGACCTGCCGCTGGTCCAGGACAGGGAGGCGGCCCGCAACGGCCGTCACAGGCTGTTGTTCGACCGGTCGCTGCCGAGCCGGTTCGGAGTACTTCCTCGCTACGGTAACGGTAGCCAGATCCGCTGGTTCGAAGCCAGCCCGTGCTACATCTACCACGTCGTCAATTCCTGGGAGCAGGGCGAGGAAATCGTCCTCGACGTCTGCCGTGTCCAGCGTCCGCAGCCCGCGGCAGACGCGCGCACCCCGCTCGCCAAGATGCTGTCGTACCTGCGACTGGACGCCTCACTGCATCGCTACCGGTTCAACCTCCGGACCGGGCAGTGCCTTGAGAACCAGCTCGACGACGACAACACCGAGTTTCCGTCCGTCGATTCGAGGGTGGTCGGCGGCCGGAATCGCTTCTCCTACGCGGTGCACATCTCGCCGGACTCGACGCTCAAGTTCGACGGCCTGGTGTGCTACGACAATCGTGCCGGCGCCAAGACCGAACACCGGTTCGGTCCGGGCCGGTGGGGCAGTGAGGCGCCGTTCGCACCCCGCGACGGCGCGGCCGCCGATTCAGCCGACGGCTATCTGGTGACCTTCGTCCAGGACGAGCGTGAGGGGCGCTCGGAGCTGGACGTCTTCGACGCCGCCGATCTCGCTGCCGGACCCGTGGCCAGGGTCCTGTTGCCCCAGCGTGTCCCGCTCGGTTTTCACGCGACCTGGGTACGAGCGGACCAGCTGGAACCTTCCCGTGATCGATGATCCCCGTCGCATTCGCCCACCGGAGGGGTGTGGGCAGGTGTGTCCGGGCCGGAAAGCCGCGTCCGAGTCGCCTCTTCCAGGGGGCGGGGCGACTCGGATTCGGCGTTCGGCACGGACCGTCGTACCGCTCCGGCGAGCGCGCCGATCCCGGTAGCGGCGGCGAACACGATCGCGGCGACACCGGTCTCGGCGGTGAACCGAAGCTCGCCGAGCGCGCCGGCGGTGAATCCGGAGTGGACGGCCCAGGCGATCAAGGCCGTTCCGGCGGTCGCGGTCAATCGAGTCACGACTCCGGTGACGAGTACCACGAAACCCAATGCCAGCAACGAAAAGACGTGATGTCGCGCCGATCCGAGGAGTCCGGCCACCGACGCCGCGACGACGACGGAGGCGCAACCGAACGGGAACCCGAAACACTCGGTTTTCCTCATCCGTCCAGTCAACTCCGCGTCACCGGCCGTGCCGCGGGCGTGAACGCGTTCCCTACGTCCCCGCCGGGAACCTTGACGGAATCCTGACCCTTCAGACGTTACGGGCGTGCGCGACGATCGCGTCGGCGATCGCGGGCCACAGCTGCCGCGGCAGTTCGTGCCCCATACCGGGGAACAGCAGCAGTTCCGCGTCCGGGATCGCTTCCGCGGTCGCCTTCCCGCCACTGACGTTGATCAGCGGGTCGCTCTCGCCGTGGATGACGAGCGTGGGGACGCGGACGTCGCGCAGCTTCGCCGTGCGGTCACCCGAAGCGACGACGGCGGCGGCCTGCCGCAGCGCGCCCTCGGGGTGATTCGCGCGGTCGTGGTTGCGGGTGGCCTTCATACGCAGGAACTCGTCGTCGGACGGGTGACCCGGCGAACCCACGAGCTTGAACCATTCGACACCGTCTTCGATCGCCTGCTCCCGGGTGGCGGCGGGCGGCCGCGTCAGCCCGGCGAGCGCGGCGGGCTCCGGATGACCGACCGACGGGTCCCCGGTGGTCGACATGATCGACGTGAGGCTGAGCAGCCGTTCCGGTGAGTCGATCGCCAGCTGCTGCACGATCATCCCGCCCATCGACGCGCCGACGACGTGCGCGCGGGTGAACCCGAGCGCGTCGAACAGTCCGGTGGCGTCAGCGGCGAGATCGGACAGCAGGTACGGCGCGGAGGTCAGGTCGCCCGCGGCGAGCGCGGCCAGATCCGGTGCGGGGAGATCGTCCAGATAGGACGAAAGGCCGATGTCGCGGTTGTCGAAGCGGACGACGTGGAACCCGCCGTCGGCGAGCAGTTCGCAGAAGCCGACCTCCCACGTCACCATCTGGGCGCCGAGTCCCATCACCAGGACCAGTGGCGGATCCGCGGGGGAGCCGAAGGTGTCGTACTCGAGTTCGAGACCGTTCACACGCGCGCGGGGCATGGCCCGATCCTGCCGGAAGCCCCCGCCGTCCGACCAGCCGAATGCGGATACGGTAGCCCGCATGCCGACTTTCTCCGAAGACGCGGGTTCCCGGCCGAGGTCCCGCGCGGCTTCCGGACGGCCGGCCGTCACCAGGGATCGGATCGTCGACGCCGCGCTGGAGCTGTCGGCCGAGTCGGGCCTGGAGAACTGGACGTTGCGGCAGCTCGCGGCCGCCGTCGACGCCTACCCCGCGGTGGTCTACCACCATGTCGGCGACCGCGACACCGTCGTCGTCGCGGTGCTGGACCGGGTGGTCGGCGAACTGACCCTGCCCGACGGGACGCTGCCGTGGCGGGACTGGTTCGACGAGTTCCTGCCGACCGTGCGCACCGTGCTGCGCCGCTATCCCGGTTCGGCGCGACGCCTCGCCCTGTTCGGGCCGTCGGTCGACGCCGCCGTGCCGACCATGAACACCGGCATCGGCCGTCTGCTCGCGGCGGGTTTCGGCGGCGAGGCGCCGTTCGCCTACAACCTGCTGCTCGCCACCGCCTGCCAGTTCGTCGCGATGGAGGACGACCGCGAGAGCGCGATGGCACTCCAGCTCGACCGAAGTGAGGGCTACGCGGCGTACCGCACGCGCGAGGACCTGCCCGGCATGGCGGCGCTCGGCGAGTCGATCGCCGAGCTGGTCGCGGACCCCGACCTCGCGGCCGGTTACTATGAGCGGCTTTACCATTACGCCGTGCAGCGTTGTCTCGACGGCCTCGAACTCCGGCTCACCCAGCTGAACGCGATCGGACATTTGACAGAGCCGTGACAGTGAATCGGCGTAGTGTGGAGGAATACCGGTGCTCGGCACCGGCTCCCGAAGCCCCTGGCACCAACCTCCCCCTCGAGGTGCCGGGGGCTTCTCCCCGGTCAGCCTCGCTGGATCTCGGGGAAGACGTCACCGACCAGCGTGACCAGTGATTTGCTGAGCAAGGTGTGCACCTGCGCGCGATCGAGTGAACCGCGCACGAGCCATTCGCGGCCCGCCGCCTTGACCATCCCGCCGAACGCGCGGACCAGCGCGTTCAGCTCCGGCCCGTGTTCGCTTTCGCGGGAGAGGCCGACGGCTTCGAGCACCCGGTCCGCCGATTCGCGATCGGCTTCTTCGAGGATCCGTTCGACCTCGAGGTCGCGGCCGATGCCCTCCGGCGCGATCGCGGCCAGCCACATCTTCTCCTGGCTGGTGACCATGTCCAGGAACCAGTCGATGGCGACGTCGGCGCGCAGTTCGAGCGGGCCGTCCGGCAGGATCTCGACGGCGAGCCTCGGCACGGTCAGCGCCCGCCGGATGATCTCCAGGTAGAGCTCGCGTTTGGTGCCGAAGTAATGGTTGATCAGACCGCGGGCGACCCCGGCCTCCGCCGCGATGTCCGAAGTAGACACTTCCGAGTAGGGGCGGTCGGAGAAAAGGCGGGCCGCGCAGGCGAAGATCTGCTCCTTGCGTTCGTCCGGTTCCAGTCTCCGCCATCTCGGTGCCGGCTCGGTGGTCATGCCGTCAATCTTCCCACGATCGATTCAGCCCGGCTGGACGATGGCCGAATCCCCTTCGCCATGAAAAAGCGCTGTGACATGAAAAAGCAAAGTGTCAGTTAATCCGGCGTGTACCGTCTGTTGGCCCGTTGGTCTTTACCGTCTTCATTCAGGTGGCATGCCGTGCGCGCTGTCGGGGCGCGTTTGCCTCCTACCGGCCCGGCCTGGCGAGTAACCCCCCCTAGCTCGCCAGGCCCGGGCCTTCTTCTCGCGGTGAGGGGCGTTCGGCGGGCAGGAGCAGCGTGAACGTCGTCGGCGCCGGGCTGGTCAGCCGCAGCCGCCCGCCCTCCGCCTCGGCCAGGCTCCGGGCCAGCCGCAGCCCGATCCCGTTGCCTTCGTGTTCCTCGGTCCGGTCCTCGGTCACGAACGGATCGCGCCCGTCCTCGATGGTGCCCTCGTCGCTCACGTCGATGGCCAGCGCGTCCCCGGCGTCGCGCGCGAGGACGGACACCGTGCCGCGTCCGTGGGTCGCCGCGTTGTCCAGCAGTACGGCGAGCACCTGCCGCACGGCCGCGTCCGCCGCCCGCGCCGGCAGGGCGTCACGGCCGCTGATCCGCAGCGCACGGCCACGTCCGGCGAGCAGGCCGTGCCAGGTCTGGCGGATCTCTTCGAAGAGTTTGCCCAGGTCGAGCAGGGCGCGCGGGGCCCTCGTCTGCTTGGCCAGCGCCAGCAGGTCGTCGATGGTGCGTTCGAGCCGGTCGGCCGAGGCGATACCGTCGCGGATCGTCGCGTAGGGGTCGCGATCAGGGCTTTCCAGTGCCGCTTCCAGCTGCAGGCGCAGCCCGGTCAGCGGCGTGCGCAGCTGGTGGGAGGCGTCGGAGGAGAAGGTCCGCTCGCGGTCCAGCGTCTCGCCGATCCGCTCGGAGGTGACGTCGAGCGCTTCGGCGACCTGATCGATCTCGCGGACCCCGGTCCGGCGGGCGCGGACGGTGAAGTCGCCCTCGCCGAGCCGTTCGGCGGTGGCGGCCAGATCCTCCAGCGGCTGCGCCAGCCGGGTGGCGATCCGGCGCCCGATCAGCCAGCTCACGCCGATCGCGATCCCCCCGAGCACGATCATCTTCAGCCAGGTCAGGCGGATCTTGGCGTCCAGTTCCGACCGGGGATGGGCGGCGCGGACCACGCCGACCAGGGACGGTCCGCTGAGCACCGGGACGGCCAGGACGACCTCGTCTTCGCGGATCCCTGTCGCCATATCGGTGTAGTGCGCTTCGCGGACGAACCGGTCTTCGCTGGCCGGGCCGTTGCCGACCAGAAGCCTGCCGGTCGGGGTGTAGACCGCGACCCTGATCCCCCGGATCCGGCCTTCCTCCGGTTTGACCGGTCTCAGTTCCGGGATCCGGCCGTTGGCCAGGTCGCCGGTCACACCGAGGACGACGGTGTCGGCGACCCGTTCGAGGTCGTGGGTCGAGTTTCCCTCGTGGAACCGGGCGACCGCGACGGCCAGCGGCGCCCCGAACAGGGTGATCGCCAGCACCGCGGCCAGCACGGTGAGGGTGACGATCCGGCGGCGCACGCTCAGAGTGTGGCCGAAGTGCGAGAGGATCACCCAACCGACGCGATATTTTGCCGTCCGTTGACCTGAGATCAAGGCGATGTTGACCCCCTTCGCCTTACCTTGGGGCCATGCGCCGACGTGCCGCCGTCATGGCAGGCCCGGGGCCCGGATCCGTCCCCCTCGTCCGGTTCGCCGTCCCGGGCGAGTGTGTGGCCGTGCTGCCCGCCGGAGGCGGCGAGGCCCCCATCGGCGTTCCCGGGGTCGGCGTGCTGCTCCGGCGCGGGAACCTCTTCGATCACCTCACCGTCGGGCGGAACGTCGTGCTGGCGGGCAGGCTCGCCGGTCGCCGTTCCCTCCGCGCCGCCGACGACCTGCTCGAACTGGTCGGGCTGGCCGGACGGGGTGACGACTACCCGGACACGCTGTCGGCGCTGGAAGGCGCGCGGGCCGGAGTCGCCGTCGCACTGGCCGGGGCGCCCGAGGTGCTCCTCGCCGACGAACCCGCCGGTGAACTCGACGGGCTCGCCGCGCTCGAACTCATGGATCTGCTGTGCGCCGTCGCGGCCCGCGGGACGGCCGTCGTCGTGGCCACCCGTGACCCGGAGATGGCGGCGGCCGCGCAGCGGATCGTGAGAGTGGCGTGACGGCGCCACTGGTCCGCGCCGAGGAGCTGGCGCACACCTATGGTTCCGGGCTGACCGCGGTGGTCGCCGTGCACGGCGTCACCTGCGTGATCGCCAAGGAGACCCGCGCGGTGGTGACCGGCAGGGCGGGCGCCGGGAAGACCACGCTGCTGCACCTGCTCGCCGGGATGAAGAAGCCGACGGCGGGCACCGTCGACTGGCCCGCCTTCGAGCCGTCGCCGCCGGGCCCCGACCTGATCGGGCTGGTGCTGCAGGACGGCGGGCTGCTGCGCGACCTCGACGTCCGGCTCAACGTCGCCCTGCCGCTGGTGCTCGCCGGGCGGACCGGCACGGCGGTCCGTGACGCCGTCGACAGCGCTCTGGAGCTCGTGGGCCTCGACGGCTTCGCCAAGAAGGCGCCCCGTGAGCTGACCGGCGAGCAGATCCGGCTGGCCATCCTGGCCAGGGCGCTCGCGCCCGCGCCGAAACTGATCCTCGCCGACGACCCGGCGGGCTGGCTCGACCAGCGCGAGGGCGAGCGGCTCCTCGGCAGGCTCGTGCGCGCCGCGGACCAGCTGGCCGCCGGACTGCTGGTGGCCACGGCCGAACCGGCCCCCGCCGGGCTCTTCGGCGAACAGTGGGCCATGGTCGACGGGAAGCTGGTGCTGGCCGGATGATCGCGGCGATGGCCTTGTGGGTCGGCGGGATCGCGCGCGTGCGCCCCGCCAGGCTCGGCGTGCCCGCGGCCGGGGTCGCGATCGTGACCACGCTGCTCGCGGTGCACGACTGGACCTGGACCCCGGCACCGCGATGGATACCCGCGATGGTGCTCGTGGTGCTGCTGGCCGCCCCCTCGGCGAGGGTGCTGCGGGCGGATCAGGATCTGCTGCGCGCCCGCGGTGCCACCGGCGGGCAGGTGATCGGACTGGCCGCCGCCGAAGCCGCGGCGGCGGGGCTCGCCGGCGGCGTGGCCGGGGTGACCCTGTCCGTGGCCTGTGGGTTTTCGACCGGCACCGGCGTAGCGGTCGTCCGGGAAATCGTTCTCTTGCTGCTCGCCGGGCTGCTCGTCGCGGCGCTCGCGATCCTGCCCCCGGTGCTGCGCGAGTGGTATTTCGTCCCGGCCGACGGCGGGCCGCCCTGGTGGTCGCCCTACGGTCTCGACTTCATCCTGCTCGCGCTCGCCTTCGTCTGGCCGCTGTTCGGCTGGGCGGGCGGCACGATGCTGCTGTGGCGGTTGGTGGAGCTGGGGCTGCGGAAGGGAAAGCGGGCGATCGGCGGGCTGCTCCGGCCGCTCGTTTCGGGGCTCGCGGGCGTACTCGCGCTGTCCATTTCGTGGCGGAGCGCGCTCCTGGCGCGGTCGGTGGTGCTGGTCGCGCTGGCGGTGGCGTTTGCCATCTCGACCGCTCTCACCAAGGACGGCTGCGGCGAGGCCGAGGTGGATCTGATCGCCTCCCTGATCCTCGCGGTGGCCGCTGCCGGGCCGTCGTTCGGGGCGGCGCTCAACGAACGACGCCGCGATTTGCTGATCGTGAGCACGCTCGGCGGGAAACGGCGGCAGGTGGCGGCGTTCATCGCGGGTGACGCGCTGGTGGTCGGCGGTGGTGGCCTGATCGCCGGGCATCTGCTCGGCGTGCTGTTCGTCTTCGTCGGGCAGGTGGAAAAGGCGCCTTCGCCGCACGGCTACTTCGGGCTGCTGGCGGTGCTGGTGATCGTGTCGTGCGTGGCGGCGTCGGCCCGGATCGCGCAGCTCGCCGCCCGCGACGAGGTCTCCGACCTGCGCGACTACTAGGACACGGCCTAGCTCTCGAAGGGCTGTTCGAGGCGGTAGCCGTGGCCGCGCAGGGTCGAAATCCTGGGCGCCTGTTCGGGGGTGGGCGCCGACTCGGTCAGCTTCCGGCGCAGCGCCGCGATGTGGACGTCGAGGGTCTTCGTGGAGCCGTACCAGTGCGCGTCCCACACCTCGGACATCAGGGTGTCCCGGCTGACCGCGACGCCCGGCTGTTCGGCCAGCCGGGCGAGCAGGTCGAACTCCTTGGCCCGCAACGCGATCTCCCGGCCGCCGACGCTGACCCGGCGGCCGGCGGTGTCCACCCGCAGATAGCCGATGGCGATCGCGGGCCTGCTCTCCGGCGGAGCCGTCCCGCGCCGCAGATGCGCCCGCACCCTGGCGAGCAGTTCGCCGAGCCGGATGGGTTTGGTGAGGTAGTCGTCGGCGCCGGCCTCCAGGCCCACGACGACGTCCATCTCCTCCTGCCGCGCGGTCAGGATGACCAGGACGGCGCCGGGCAGCTCCGCCCGCAGCCGTCGGCAGACCTCGACCCCGTCCAGATCCGGCAGTCCGAGGTCGAGCAGGACGAAGTCGATGTCGCCGTCCGCCGCGGCCGCGAGCGCGGTGCGGCCGTCGCGCTGCCAGGAGACCTCGTAGCCGTGCAGACGGAGGGTCGATTCGAGGACGCCGCCGATCGCGTCGTCGTCTTCCACCACCAGCAGTTTCGGCATGCGGGGGAGCTTAACCGTTGAACACTGTTCTTTTCGGCTGAGACGTTAGGAACACCACGTCTTCCGTAACGGGGCGCTAACTTTTCCTTCGATATGTCCATAAAGGACAGAGTGCGGCCGCGGCGAGGCACAGCCAGGCGAACACGTCACCGACACGGCCGTACACGGTCTGTGTTCTCGGCTGCACCGGCAGATCCGCGACGAGCGTCTGCTGATCCGTGCGGTAGTAGTCGGCGTGCCCGAGCACCCGGCCCTGGCTGTCCACAGCTGTGGAATTCCCGTGGGTGGAGTGCCGGAAGAGCGAATATCCGTTCTCCACCGCGCGGAACACGGCCTTTTCCGCGTGCAGCGAGCCGAATCCCGGCCAGTCGTTGGCGGGGACGAGCATCAGCGAGGTCCCCTTGTCCGCGGCTTGGCGCATCAGGCCGGGGAAATCCGCGTCATAGCAGATGACCGACGCGATCCGTCCGTACGGCGAATCCTCGGTGGGGACGACTCCCGGACCGGGTGTCATCGGCTCCATCGGCGTCGGATGCGTCTTGTCGTAGGTCCACAGCACCTCGCCGGACGGCCCGACGAGCACGGCCACGTTGCGGATATACGGAGCCTGTGCGGTGTAGAGCGCGTACGCGAGTCCGACGTGGACCCCCGCCTGCTTCGCTTCGGTACCGACGCGGGCGAGCAGCGCCGCTTGATCGCGTTCCAGCACGCTGGCGTGCGTTTCCGGCCAGAGCACGATCTTCGCCCCCGCGGCGGCATGCTGCCGGGTCCTCGTCACGAGATCGTCGGTGACCGGCGCGAAGGCCGCGCCGACCGCGACCGGGTCGGCGGAGGCGACTTCCTCGGCACGCCAATACTTGACGCCGATCCGCTCCAACGCGCCGGAACTCGACCGGTCCGCCTCGGTCGACGGGCTGATCCCCGCGACCCGCACCGTCTTCGTCGTGGGAGCGTCGAACAGCAACCGCGCGCCACCGGCGGCGAACACCACGCCGAGCAGGCAAAGGTGGACGACGACCGTGCGTTTGACCGGCTGCCACCTTTCCGTCCAAACGGTGTTCGCCACCGAGGCGAACCACGCCAGGACGAAGGTGAGCCCATAGACACCGGTCACGGACGCCGTTTGGAGCAGCGGCAGATTCGCGGACTGGGTGCTGCCGAGCGCGCCGAAGTCCCCGAAGCCGGTGATCACCGTGAAGAGGTACTCGCCGGCGACGAGCGTCACCGGGAACACCAGTGTCCTCAACGGTCCCGCGCGGTCGGCGAACAGGCGATCGGCCAGGAACGCCGTCGTCTGCAGTACGGCGAGCAAGGTGAAGGCGAGCAGACCGGAGAGCACGAACAGCAGACTGGTGACCCCGAGCCAGAACAACTGCCCGATCAGCAGGGACAGGCCTACCATCAGGATCGCGCGGCGCGTGGGTACCAGACGGGCGTAGCGGAGGAGGAAGACCGGGAACACCCAGGCCGCGAGCGGAACGTTCCAGTCGGTGTGGACGGCGAGCAGGAGCAGCGCTGTGCCCAGCCACCAGAGCAGCCGTGGTTTCATGCCGCGAACGGTAGGAGACCACGGCCGCCCGGACAGCGGACCTTGGGCAGCGAGCAACCCTTACTTTCGTCAGGAAACGTGGTCTCGGTAGGCCTGGACGGTCTCCGCGAGCACTTCGCCACCGGGGCGGCGCCAGAGATCGGCGTCGAACACCTCGACCTCGATCGGGCCTGTGTACCCGGCAGCCTCGACGCACGCCTTCAAATGCCGGTGATCGATCGGGCCGTCGCCGGGCAGCGCCCGGCCGAGCAAGGTGTCGGTCAGGGGCACCTTCTGGTCGCAGACATGGAATCCGGCGATCCGGCCCGCCGCCGCGGCGATCGACTCCTCGATCCGCGGGTCCCACCACACATGGAACTCGTCGACGATCACGCCGACCTGGTCGGCCGGATGCTCCAGCGCGATCGCCAGCGCCTGATCCACAGTGGACAGAACGGATCGCTCGGCGCACTGCATGGGGTGCAGAGGTTCCAGGCCGAGGCGGACCCCGCGCTCACCGGCGTACGGCGCCAGCTCGCCGACCGCGTCCGCGACCCGCTGCCGCGACGACGTCAGGCTGCCGTTCACCCCGCCGACGACCAGCACGAGGACGTCCGCGCCCAGCGCGGCGGCTTCGTCGATCGCCTCCCGTGTCTGCGCGACACCGTCCACTCCGGCCCCTTCCGGGGTGATCCCGGTGAAGAAACCGCCACGGCACAACGACGACACGCCGACGTCGTACTCCTTGAGCAACCGGGCGGTCTCCTCGACGCCGGTCTCGGCGACCTTGTCCCGCCACAGGCCGATCCAGCGGACGCCCGCCTCGGCGCAGCCCGCGACGGCCTCCGGCAGCGACCACGCCTTGGTGGTGATCTGGTTCAGGCTCAACCGGTCCATCAGGCCACCCCCGCCGCGGCCAGCAGCGGCCGCATCCGCGCGACGGCGAGCTCCGGGTCGGTGAGCGCGCCCGCGGTGTCGGCCAGGCGCAGCAGTTCGGCCAGATGCGTGATGGGCCTGGCCGACTCGCGGCCGGCGACCATGCGGAAGTGGTCCTGATGCCCGTTGAGGTAGGCGAGGAAGACGACGCCGGTCTTGTAGTTCCTGGTCGGTGCCCGGAAGATGGCCCGGCTCAGCGCGACCGTCGGGTCGAGCAGGCCATGGAAACCGGCCTTGTCGCCTTCGTCGAGCCGGGCGAGTGCGGCACCGGCGACCCGCGCGACGGCGTCGAAGATGCCCAGGAGCGCTTCGCTGTGGCCCTGGTCGTCCCCGGCGATCAGTTCCGGGTAGTTGAAGTCGTCGCCGGTGTAGCACTTGACGCCTTCGGGCAGCGCGCGGCGGAATTCCGTTTCGATCGACGCGTCGAGCACGGAAACCTTGACCCCGGCGATCGCGCCGGCGTGCTCGGCGCAGAGCCTGCCCAGCTCTTCGGCCGCCTTGCGGACATCGCCGTGGCCCCAGTAGCCCGCCAGCGCCGGGTCGAACTGCTCGCCCAGCCAGTGCAGCAGGACCGGACGGTCCGTGCCGGAGAGCAGTTTCCCGTACGCGGCATGGTAATCCGCCGGCCCGGAAGCGGACGCGGCGAGCTCGCGGCTGGCCATCACGACCGGGATCGCACCCGCCTCGCCGACCAGATCCAGCTGCTCGCGCCAAGCGTCCACAATGGATCCGGTGGTGGCTTCGCCGTCGGGGAGCTGATCGGTGCCGACGCCCGCCACCCACGGCCGTCCGGCGGCGAGCGCGCCGGTGCGGCGGATCAGGTCCTTGGTGGTGGCCCAGTCCAGGCCCATCCCGCGCTGCGCGGTGTCCATGGCTTCGGCGACGCCGAGACCGCAGGACCACAGGTGCTCGCGGAAGGCGAGCGTGGTGTCCCAGTCCAGCACCGCGCCTTCCTCGGGGTCGGCGGCGGCGAGCGGGTCGGCGACCACGTGCGCGGCCGCGTAGGCGATCCGGGAGGTCGGCGGCGTCGCCGGTTTCGCGGGCGTTTCCGCCCCACGCGGCGTCCACTCCGCCAGGCCGCCGTCGGCGGTGGGAAGGGCGATCAAGGTCATCGGGTCTCCGTGGCGCGGGTATGAGAAAGCGCTTTCTCAGACCACGTTAAGTCACCCCGCGGGCCGCACACAAGGGTTTCAGCGACCGGGGGCCGCGGTGCTACGGCGCAGGACGACCTCGCCGGACATCTTCACCACGCGCGGCCGGGTGCCGGGGGAGGCCTTGAACGCCAGGTCCATGGCCCGTTCGCCCAGCTTCTCCAGCGGCAGCGCGACCGTGGTCAGCGCGGGCGTGAGATCGCGCACTACCGGGATGTCGTCGAAACCGGCGATCGACATCTCGCCGGGCACGGAGACACCGGCGTCGCGCAACGCCGACATCGCGCCGATCGCCATCACGTCGGTCACCGCGAACACACATGTCGGCCACTGCTTGCGCGGCCGGGCGAGGACCTTCTCCATCGCCTCGTAGCCGCCGTCGCGGGTGAACGCGGCTTCGCAGACATCGTCCTCGGCCAGTTCGACGCCGTTCTCCAGCAGTTCCGCGGCGAACCCGTCGAGTCGGTCGACGACGGTGGTCAGGCTCTTCGGGCCGGCGAGCACGGCGAAGCGCCGATGTCCCAAGTCCAGCAGGGCCTTCGCCAGTTCGGCGCCGCCACCGCGGTTGTCGGGCTGGACGGTGTCCACTTTGAGCCCTCGGTGCCTGCTCACCGCGGCGACATGCCCGCCGCCGCGCCGATACGGCTCGAGTTCGGCGGCCATCGCCTTTTCCCACGCCTTGTCCTCGAACGCGGAACCGATCAGCAGAATGGCCGACGCGCGCTGGGCACGCAGCGTCGAAACGTAGGCGACCTCCTTGGCCGGATCGCGGAACGTGCTCGCGAGCATCACCAGAAGATCGTTTTCACTCGCCGCGCGCATGATCCCGCCGGCGATCGCGGCGAAATACGGGTCGCCGACGTCGTGGCAGATCACTCCGACGGTCGGCTGTGAGCCACCGGCCAATGCCTGAGCGTGAGCATTGGGGGTATACGAGAGCTCGGCCGCCGCGGCGATCACTCGTTCGCGTAGATCTCCCCGGACCGTGGCGGTGCCGTTGAGAACGCGGGACGCGGTCGCGAGCGACACGTCCGCGGTGCGCGCCACATCTTCCAGCGTCACGTGGGGGCGGGCCTTCATCGATCCTCCAAGCTGGCGTTTGGGGCATAGTGGCGGACATGCTCGGCCTTTATCCGGAAATCGAACCTTACGTCCAAGGGATGTTGCCCGTCGGTGACGGCAACAAGATCTATTGGGAGGAATGCGGCGATCCCGAGGGCAAGCCGGTGATTTTCCTGCACGGCGGCCCCGGAGGCGGTTCGAGTCCGAGACATCGCAGACTGTTCGATCCGGAGCGGTACCGGATCGTCCTTTTCGATCAGCGCGGCTGCGGGCGCAGCACGCCGAACTGCGCCACCCCGGAGGCGGATCTTTCCGTCAACACGACGTGGCACCTGGTCGCCGACATCGAGCGCTTGCGCGAGCATCTGGACATCGAACACTGGATGGTCTTCGGCGGCTCGTGGGGGAGTGTGCTCGGGCTGACCTACGCGGAAACCCACCCGGGACGGGTCACGGAACTCGTCCTCCGCGGGGTGGCCACGTTGCGGGTGAAGGAACTGCAGTGGCTCTATGGCGGGGGAGCGGGGTTCCTCTTCCCCGAGGCGTGGTCGAGGTTCCTGGCCCCGGTGCCGTTTTCCCGCCGCCAGGAGAACCTGATCGAGGTCTATCACGAACTGCTGAGCCATCCGGATCCCGCCGTGCACGGCCCCGCCGCGATCGCGTGGAGCCGCTGGGAGGGGGAGACGGTCAAACTGCGTCCCCAGGACGAAGTGATCGACGCGTTCAGCGATCCCGCGTTCGCCCTCGCGATCGCGAGGATCGAGAACCACTACTTCCGGCACGGCGGCTGGCTGGCCGAAGATCAGCTGCTCCGCGACGTCGGGAAGCTACGGGACATCCCGTGCGTTCTGGTCCAGGGACGCTACGACGTGGTCACTCCGGCCATCACCGCGTGGGAGCTCAGCCAGATGCTGCCTTCCGCCGAACTGGTGATGGTCGGCGACTCGGGTCACGCGTTCGACGAACCCGGCACCCTGCACGAGTTGATCAGCGCGACCGACCGGTTCGCGCGAGACTGGCAGGACGCCGGTACACGCCAGGACGAGAGGAACGCACACATGCTTTTCGGTGACGAGCACGTCCGTCGCTACGAAGAGACCGACGGCGAGGTGGGCCACGACTGGGAGAAGGGCGCCCCTTGCCTCATCCTGACCACCAAGGGCCGCAAGACCGGCGAGGACCGCAAGTTCGCGCTGATCTACCAGTTCGACGACGCCGGCAACCCGGTGATCGTGGCCTCCAAGGGCGGCGCGCCGGAGGACCCGGGCTGGTACAAGAACCTGCAGGCCAACCCCGAGGTCAAGGCCCAGGTCAAGGCGGACAAGTTCACCGCGCGCGCCCGGACCCTCGAAGGCGACGAGCGCGCGAAGCTGTGGGAGAAGCTCGCCGCCGTGTGGCCGGACTACAACGAGTACGCGAAGAAGACCGACCGCGAGATCCCCGTGGTGGTGCTCGAGCGCGTGTGATCCGCACCGCGTTCGCGCGTGGTTTCAGCCGAACCGGAGCGGGTTCGGCTACGAATTACGTCCATGGTGCTGAGACCCCGTGAACGCTGGACCGCGCTGAGCCCCGCTTCAGGGGACTTGCTGACGTTCCGCCAGATGATCGCCTTCGGCCGGCGCTTCGCCCGCGCCGGCCGGGGCGCCTGGTTCGCCTTCGCGATCAACGTCGTGTGGCCGTTCCTGGTGCTGTTCACCCGGTTCCGGGTGCGCGGCGGGGAGCACCTGCCCTCGTCGGGCGGCTTCCTGGTGGCCTCGAACCACCTTTCGTTCGCCGACCCGACGACGGTGACGGCGTACTGCCTCGCTCATGGGCGCGTGCCGCGTTACCTGGCGAAGGCGAGCCTGTGGGACGCGCCCGTCATCGGCTCGGTGATGCGCTCCGGCAAGCACATCCCGGTCTACCGCGGGGCGGCCACGGCGTCGGACGCGTACCGCGACGCCGTCAGCGCCGTCCGTGAGGGTGAATGCGTCGTGATCTTCCCGGAGGCCACCTTCACCGATCACCCGGACGGGTGGCCCATGCGCGGCAAGACCGGGATCGCGCGAATCGCGCTGGAGACCGGGGTCCCGGTGATCCCGCTGGCGAACTGGGGCACGCACCACCTGCTGCCGTCGGACGCCGTGCTCCCGCGCGCCTTCCCTCGCAAGACGGTGAACCTGATCGCCGGTCCGCCGGTGGACCTCTCGGACCTCATGACGCCCTCGCCGTCCCGCGAGGTGCTGGAGGAGGCCACGAAGCGCATCATGACCGCGGTGACCGAGCTGCTGATCGAGATCCGCGGCTCCCGTCCCGAGTAGGCAGTCTCACCCTTCGGACCGTCCCGGTGAGGGGTAGGTTTCGGGGTATGAGTGCACACTATGACGTCGTTGTCCTGGGGGCCGGTGTCGGCGGTTACGTGGCGGCGATCCGGGCGTCGCAATTGGGGCTGAGCGCGGCCGTCGTGGAGGAGAAATACTGGGGCGGTGTCTGCCTCAACGTCGGCTGCATCCCGTCGAAGGCACTGCTGCGCAACGCCGAACTCGCGCACATCGTGACCAAAGAGGCGAAGTCCTTCGGGATCCAGGTCGAGGGGAAGGTCAGCTTCGACTACCAGGCCGCCTTCGACCGCAGCCGCAAGGTCGCGGACGGTCGCGTCAAGGGCGTGCACTTCCTGATGAAGAAGAACAAGATCACCGAATACGACGGGCACGGCACCTTCCTCGACGCCAACACCATCGAGGTCAACGGCGAGCGGATCACCTTCGACAACTGCGTGATCGCCACCGGCGCGACCGCGCGCCTGCTGCCGGGCACCACGCGCAGCGACCGCGTGGTCACCTACGAACAGCAGATCATGGAAAACGAGCTGCCGGAGAGCATCGTCATCGCCGGCGCGGGCGCGATCGGCGTCGAATTCGCCTACGTGCTGCACAACTACGGCGTGAAGGTGACCATCGTCGAATACCTCGACCGGATGGTCCCGCTCGAAGACGCCGAGGTCTCCGCGGAGCTCGCGCGCCGCTACCGGAAGCTCGGCATCGAGGTGCTGACCTCGACCAAGGTCGAAGCGATCGACGACTCCGGCTCCAGCGTGCACGTGACCGTGTCGAAGAACGGTGAATCCCGCGTCCTGGAAGCGGACAAGGTGTTGCAGGCCATCGGTTTCCAGCCGCGGGTCGAGGGCTACGGCCTGGACAAGACCGGCGTGGAACTGACCGAACGCGGCGCCATCGCCGTCGACGCGCGCGGCCGCACCAACGTCTCGCACATCTTCGCGATCGGCGACGTCACCGCGAAACTGATGCTCGCGCACGCGTCCGAATCCATGGGCGTCGTCGCCGCCGAAACCATCGCGGGCGCCGAGACCATGGAACTCGACTTCGTGATGATCCCGCGCGCGACCTACTGCCAGCCGCAGATCGCCAGCTTCGGCTGGACCGAAGAACAGGCCCGCGAAAAGGGCTTCGACGTCCAGGTGGCGAAGTTCCCCTTCACCGCCAACGGAAAGGCGCACGGCCTCGGCGACGCCGTCGGCTTCGTGAAGGTCCTGAGCGACGGGGAACATGGCGAATTGCTGGGCGCGCACCTGATCGGCCCCGAGGTGACCGAACTGCTGCCGGAGCTGACTTTGGCGCAGCAGTGGGACCTTACGGTGCACGAGATCTCGCGGAACGTGCACGCTCACCCGACGCTGGGGGAAGCGGTCAAGGAAGCCGTGCACGGTCTTGCCGGACACATGATCAACATGTAAGCGTGAGCCTGCCCTGACCTGCGAGTTTGCGGGTCAGGGCAGGTGTCAGGCCGTGGCCAGGCCGTCATGCGGCCTGGTCGCCGAGCGTGTCGTCGAAGAAGTCGTCGACGGCCTTCCGCGTCCGAGCGTGGCTACTCGGCAGGAGATGCGTGTACACCCGGAGCGTGAAGCCGGGGTCGGTGTGGCCGAGGTACTGCGACAGCGCCTTGATCGACTCGCCAGCGTCGAGCAGGACCGAGGCGTAGAGGTGCCGCAGCGCGTGCACGCCGTCCGCCCTGGTCGGCTTCTCCACCCCGGCGTCCTTGAGCGCGGGCAGCCAGAAGTTCACCCGGAACCACTCCGCCCGGAAGACCCGTCCGTACCCGTTGACCATCAGCAGACGGACCGTGGTCGGTTCGCCGCCCGGATGCGACCAGGGGAGCGTCACTTCGGTCGCCGGGAACTCCTCCGCGTACTCATCGAGGAGGCCGAGCAGCTTCCGCCCGATCGGCACCTCACGTGACTTGCCGCCCTTGGGCGGAGCGAACACCGGTTTCCCGGCGACCACTCGCACCTGTCGGGTGATGTGCGCCAGGTCCTTGCTCCGGTCGATGTCATCGAGCGAGAATCCGAACAGCTCGCCCTTCCGCAGGCCCAGACCGGCCGGGACGTCGACAGCGGGCTTGTACCGCCTCGGGAGGTTGTCCCGCACCGCCCGAGCCCGCTCGCGGGACCAGGGCACGACCTGATTCCGGCTCGCCCTCGGACGCGAGATCACCTTGGACAGCGCCGGATTCTCCGAGATCTTCTTGTCCGCCATCGCGAAGTTCAGGATCGACACCAGGTGCCCGAAATAGAGCGCCCGCGAGGTCTCCGAGGCTTCGTCGTCCTGGAGCTTCCGTAACCAGGTCTGAATGTGACTCGGCCGGATCGACCCGACCGCCTTCTTGCCGAAGTACGGAAGCAGGTGGACATTGACGCGCGTTGCGAAGCGTTCCCGACTGGTGTAGTCGACCGTCTGCGAGTCCAGCCAGCTTTGCGCTACGACCTCGAACAGCACCAGGCCCGCGCGAGGGTCGATGTACTTGCCCTCGCGCTTGTCCGACTCCATCTCGATGAGGAAGTCTTCGGCGCGCTTCTTTTGCTTGTCCGGAAAGGACTTCGACCGTTCGCTACCGTCCGGGTCGAGGTAGCGGACCTTGTACCGCATCCCGACGCCGTACAGTTCGGTCTTCTCCAGAATCGGCTTCCCACGGGCGTTGAGCCGCAGGTTGCCATTGGCATCCTTGGCCGGTTTGTACCAGCGATCTTGGATGTGTCCCATCAGGCGGCCTCCTCAGCAACCCAGGCCCGGACTTTCGTCGGGTCATAGCGGAGGTGACGGCCGATCTTGCGTACCGGCGGTCCCTCACCGAGCCATTTCCATTGGTAGAGCGTCTTCACTGGTACGCGGAGATAGTCCGCGACGTCTTCGACTGACCACAGTGGATCGATACTGTCCATGCCTTCCCCCTTAAGCCGCGAGCGGAATTGCCGAAAGATTGGGTGGACTCTGCGCGGCTAGTAGTGCTTTGTCGTACTCGGCTTTCCAGGTGATGCGTTCGGAGATGGCGTGCATGACCAGGTGGTCCCGAGGTGGCACGGAAGGGTCTCCGGAGTCGACCTTGCGCCAGACCAGCCGGGCCGGGTCCGGTGCGGGTTTCTCGATCCCGACCGCCGCCAGCGCTTCGATCACGAAGGCTTTCCGGTCGGCCCTGTGGTCGACGAGCGTCTTCCCCGACCACTTGCGCGACACCAGCACCCGCCGCCCCGGCAGGCCGAGAGTGGTCCGCCGATGAGCCCGTCCCTTGCAGTGCCCCGGAGTGGTCTTTCCGTTGGCTCCCTTGGGATTGATGCCGTACAGCAGCCACACGGCGCACCGGGGAGAGCACGGTGTTACCGACAGTTCCGCGTGCAACCGGTCGTGGTGGTCCTTCTGCCGGGCGGTGTCGGCTTCGACGACCTCGCCGGTGGATTTGGTGAGGTACTTGGTCAGGTAGCCGATGTGCCGCCCGGCTTCTTCGGAGCCGCCGAGGATGCCCTTGGAGTGGACCTGGCGGCCGAAGGTGACTACGTGTGCCGGGTCTTCCACGGCTTCCACCGCGTCGTCCCAGTCGGTCAGTGGTTCGCGGGTGTCGGGGTCGACGAACACCCTGGCGTCGCCGTCCCAGATCGGCATCCGGTCGACGTAGACGATCTGGTCATGGTTGGGCCACCAGACCTGGTGATAGGTCGCTTCGGTGACTTGCCGGATGACGTCGTGCGGGACCGATCCCCGGATGGCCGCGTGGAGGTGGGGTGCGGCGCGTCGTTGGGGTTCGACGGTGGCGAAGTACTGCGCGTCCCAGCCGACGACCCGCCGGAGGTTCTGCCACCACCGGTCCACGAGCGCGGAGAAGTGGACCGCGTCCCGAGCGGCCCGCCGGTAGTCATAGGTCGCCGGGTCGACCGGGGCGCCGTCCGATCGGACTGGGCCGTAGGTGTCGCAGGTGAGCGTGACGAACATCGATGGCCGGAACCGTCCCGCGTACTCCCGTCCGAGCGTGGTCTTGGCGACCTTGCGCCGAGGCAGGTTCGGCGCATCTTGCCGCCGTTTCGTTGACCGCTTCACGGTCTTCTTGGTGGGCAGGTCGATCGAGGGGAGACGGCCGCGCATCCCGAGTTGCCGAAGTTCGTCGTCGACGCTCTGGATCTCTGCCCGCAGCTCCTCCGCTTCGGCCTGGTTCGTCTCTTGCCGGTAAGCGGCGACGAGGTCAGCCCGGAACGCCAACAGCTCCGTCTGAGTCTCGGAGGGCGGCTCCGGGGTGAAGTCGGGTTCTTCGGTCATGTGCCAGCCCTCGCGGCACTGGACCTGTCGCAGCGCCTTCGCTTTCCGGGCACAGGGCAGGCAGACCGATTCGACGGTGGAGCCGCAGGGGACGGGGACGTAGCGGAGTTCGCCGGTGTCGGTGTCCCCGACCTCCATCGTGAACGGCCGAACACAGACACCGTGCTTCTCAGCGGTCGCTTTCACCACGTCCGATGCCAGGGGTTCCCGCATCCGGGCGGCCCGAGTTTTGGCCGGCGGGGTCACCGCGGCTTCCTGGGCGCTCATCAGGCGGCCACCTCCCCAGGGGTGCTCCACCGCCGTAGCACGAACACCGGCATCTCCTGCCGCATCCCGGCAGGGAGGTCCGGGAAGGTGGCTTCGTCGAACCAGACGCCGCCGTAGACGACTACCGGGATGCCGCAGGGAGTCCGGCCGCTGAGTTCCAGGTGCACCGAGGCACCGTCCGCAGGACGCCACAGCGACGCCTTCACGTCCTCCAGGGAGTTGGCCCACGTGAGCAGGCCACGGGCAACGTCCTCAAGCCGATGAGAGTCGAGTTGCACCGTGATCGGATCAGCACCCACCCCGACACGTACGGACGCGGCCGGAGGCAGGACGAATGAGTCGAGGTGGTCGCGGATAGCGTCGAGGAAGACCATGAGCCGGTTCACGCCGCCACCCCCTCAGGTCCGCGACGGGTGGCCAGGTCGACGACATGAGCGCCGCCGTTGGTCACGTAGGTCTCCAGCGCCTTGACCGTCTCGTCCGGCACCCAGCCAGCCCGGATCCGCAGCGGTTCCCGGATGCCCTCACCCCAGACGTAGCCGACCCCCGCAGCCGACTCCTCGATTCGATTCGCCCACGCCCCGCGCTCATAGGCACCGTCACCGAGGACCATCCCGACATGCGTCTTCGAGGTGACGCGCAGGCACACCCGGCGCGGGAACAGCTCCCGAACCGGAACGGTGTCCTTCGTCGGCTCCTGCACATACCCGCGCACGGTGTAGCCGAGCGCCCGACCTTGGGTCGTCAGGATGGCGACCCGTTCGACGATGGCTTCGCGGGTCTTGCGGTCGGTGTACTTGGTGAGTGCCCCGATCTCGTCGAACTCCAGAACCTCCAAGGGATGCTCAGTGGAGATCGGGACCTTGCGGGTGTGCCCGGCGAACTCGCGCTTACGGGACTCAAGGCCACCGAGCAGGTCATCCAGGACCTCGATCGCTTCCTTCCCCTCGACGCCGTAGCGAGCGAAGATCCCACGCCCGTAGGCCAGTTCCATCCCCTTCGGGTCGATCCCCGAGACCCGCACCGTCCCGGCCCGGATCGCCGAGGCCGCCGACACCAGCGGACACCACATGACCGAGTTCTTCCCAGCGCCAGTGGCACCGGCGACGAGCATGTGAGCGCCAGGACCGGTCAGCGGCAGCCGCCAGTCCTTGCCGTACTCAGTGCGCCCGGCGAACACCCGCCGCAGATCCACGCCGTCAACGGCCGCCAGTTCGGGCGCCGCACAATCCACCGGCGCTGTGAGGAGGTCCCGGCGCTGGAAGTCGAGGGAGACGACGTTGGGTTCCAGCTCCCGCACCTGACACCGCGTGACCTTGCGAGCCACGGCCAGTGCACGGGCGGCGTCGTCGAAGTCTTCCGGCTTCTGACCAGGTACCAGCCGGACGCGGACCTCATCCCAGGACGGCCCCGACTTCACACCCAGCACCTTCGGCACCTGCACCGCAGCACCACCAGCCGCAGCACGCGACACCGCCTTCCGGCGACGGCCGACCAGATTCACCGTCACTTCCACGGGCACGGTGCCGTCGGAAATGGACAGGCCGCAGGCATGCAGCCAGCCCGGCAGCTTCCGGGCATAGGTGAACCAGCGCAGCCACCACGCCCGCAGGAACCGGCCACAACACCGGTCGAACGACACCAGGTCAAGCAGCCGCCACACCACCTGGACCACCGCGACCGAACCCGCCGTGATCGCCAGCGACGGCCAGCCGAGCCACTGCCACCAGGCCACCACCGCGACCACGCCGAGACTGGTCCGCCAGCGTTGGAAGACTTGCTTTCCCAGCCACACCAACAACTTCACAGCCGACCACAGGGCGATGAAGACCACCGCAGCCGCAGCGAGGACTTCCGCGATCGTGGCCAGGGTGCGGCCGAGCTTGTGCAGCAGCCACACCACCACACCCAGCACCCCGCCACCGACGAGGAGAACACCGATCCCGTTCGTGTTCATCGGCGACCACCGCCGGTCAGGTCCAGCGGCAGCATTCCCCGGCAGGGAGCGCATTCGGTCTCACCGGGCAGCAGCTTCGCGAACCGCTTACAGGTCGTGCAGCGCGTTCGGGTGACCCCGTCTAGCGCACGGTTGTTGCCATCGTTTAGCGTTGTCATTGTTCACTTCCAGAGGTTGTGGACAGCGCAGGAGCGGCAAGGTTGGTAGCCGGATTCCGCTTCTGCGCCTTACAGGACAAGAAGAACGTTTGGGGACGTGTTTGTACGCCGCACGTCCTGACGTGCGTTTTTCGCTCTGTCATTCAGTTTCTAGCTGGCTTGCGACTTCTCCTTCTGGATCTGCGCCGCCACCTCCTCCGCCTTGCACTCCTCATAGGCCACCCAGTATTTGAGTTCGTGGTGGTGCCAGCGGTCCACATCGGACACAGCGCGGTACATGCGCGCGTTGGCCTGATGGAACTTCAGCCACGTCTCCAGGTTCGCCCCAGGCTTCGGCCGACGAGCCGAGACAAGCGCGTGTGCGTCCCGGAGGGTCTGCGGCTCATTCCCACCGGGCGTTGTCATTGCGCACCGCCTTGTGCTTGTCGAGGAACACGGCCAGTTCGTCCGCGCTGTCGCGGATTTGACGAAGGAGCCGAATGAACCCCGGCCACCCGGCCGGATCGGACGGCGGCAGGATCGCCAGACTGTCCGGATCCAAATAGATCACCAGGGCCGGGTTCGCTGAACCATTGCCCTGCATCCCCGCGACCGCCTGCGGCCCCGGCTTCCACATCGCGTTGAACGCCACGGACCTGCCCTTCCTCACGTCGTGCGCGCATCTCCCAGGACCGCGCGTTCTCTTCGAAACCTTCTGCCGCCGCTGTCACGGCCGCGAGGACCCACCACGGCAACTGGCTCTCGGCGGCCAGGTCCTGCCAGGACGCCGCCACCGCTAGCGAGGCGACGGCCAGGTCATGGGCCGCCACAGCATCAGCGCCGGGTGCCGCCGTCGCTCTCAGGGCGCTGTAGTGGCGGTAGGCGCTCTCCCATGCCTGGACCAGGTGCGGAGGAACCACCGCCACGCAGTGGCTTCCCGGCACCCCGCCCGGCATCACGCAGCCTTGGGCGTCGACTCGGCAGCGCCCGAGGCCCGCGACGACTTCGACGCCCCACCTGACGCCGCAGCCTTGAAGCCGGTCGCGCGGAACACGTAGGACTGGTACTTGAACTCACCCTGACCAGCCACCTTCGGCTCCGCCGTCAGGCCCTCCAGCTCGATCGGCCGCATACCCGGCAGCACCTCCGACGTCGTCGGCACCGGCTGCACATCCGCCAGCAACGTGATCTCGAACGATGCCCGCTTGGCCTTGACCTCGTCCGGGTCGGTCACTGTGACCTTCCACTGCCGCTTGCCCGTCACCTCATCGACCCGCTGCCGCGCGGGACGACCCGCAGCCCGGTCCTCCCGCGACTGGTACTCGTTGTCCGGCGACACCTCACCGACCATCACGAGGCCCTGCGCGAACGCTTCGTCGAAGTCAATGGTGAAGCGGTGTCCTTTGTAGATAGCCATGTCATTAGTTCCCTTGCTTGTCTGTGTCTGTCGGCACTTCGTCGCCGTCTTTGCCCCTTGCGGCAGCCGCGTTCAGCGCGGCCTGTACCTCTGCGAGTTCTCTCCCCAGCACCGCTATCGCGTCGGAATCGACGAGCAGGACCACGGGGAACGCCTTGCCGAAACGGATCTCCGCCCGGTTGGCGTAGGTGAGCGCGCGGACGCGGATCGGCAGGTCTGCCGTGACGTGGATCTGGACCGTGTCACGCATCAGGCGCTCAGATCGCGAACCGGCGGACTGTCCACGTTCCCGAGCCGCGTGCGGACACTGCTCGACCGGCGGTTGGAGTCGTCATGCCTGCCTCCCTCTTGGTGTCGAGGTGCTGGGGCGAGTCCCCGGCAACCTGGCACCTAATCTCCGCCAAAACGCGGGACGTGATCACCATCTGGCGGGACATCTAGGGACGTCCCTGGTACGGTCGAAGACGTCCCTACAAGTCCCTAGGAGGGCGGATGCCGAACGAACGCCTGCGGGACGCCCTGCTGCGCAACGGCCTGACGCCGAAGCAGGTCGCCGACGCCACCGGGGTCGATCAGAAGACCGTGGAACGGTGGATCACCAAGGGGCGGACGCCGTACCCGAAGCACCGGCACAAGATCGCCGCGATGGCACGCGAGTCCGAGACCTACCTCTGGCCGGACTCGGTGGCCCCGGAGCGCAAGGCCGAGACGGCCGCCGCCGAGGTCGTGCGCGTGTTCCCGCACCGCAACGCCATCCCCGTAGAACTGTGGGACCGGCTGATCAAGGAAGCGTCGGACACCGTCGAAGTCCTGGTCCACGCCGCGCTGTTCCTGGTGGAGCGCCCGCGGTTCATCAAGGACCTGACAGCAAAAGCGCAGGCCGGGGCCAAGATTCGACTGATCTTCGGGGACCCCGAGGGGGACAGTGTCGCTCTGCGCGGGGACGAGGAGCAGCTAGGCGACGGGACGCTACCGGCGCGCATCCGTAACGCACTCGCGTTCTACCGGCCGCTGATCGGGGTAGACGGGGTGGAGATGCGCTTCCACAACACCACGCTCTACAACTCCATCTTCCGCTTCGACGACGAAATGATCATCAACACGCACGTCTACGGCTTCCAGGGAGCCCACGCCCCGTCCCTGCACCTCCGCCGGCTATCCGCCGGGGACCTCTTCGAGACCTACTCGGAGAGCTTCGAAGCCGTCTGGAACCTCGCCAAGCCCGCCACCTTCTAGGAGGCCACCCATGGCACGCGTCGACTACTACAACGACCCCAACGCCCCCAAGGCGAACAGCATCGCGGTCGCCGTGTCCGCGTTCATCCAGGACGACGAAGGCCGCATCCTCATGATCCGGCGCACCGACAACGACCTCTACTCGATCCCCGGCGGACAGCTCGAACTCGGCGAGACCCTGTCAGAGGCCGCCGTGCGCGAGGTCCGCGAAGAGACCGGGATTGAGTGCGAGGTGACCGGGGTGATCGGCCTGTACTCGAACCCCAACCACGTCATCGCGTACGACGACGGCGAGGTGCGACAGGAGTTCTCAATCTGTTTTCGCGCAAAATTGCTCGGCGGAAATCTGCGCATTAGTAATGAGAGTCGCGAGGTTCTTTGGGTGTCGCGAGACGCACTTGCTCAGTTGAAAACTCATCCTTCGATTCGACTGCGGATTGGGCACGCAGTACAGCTCCGCAATGAACCATTCTTCAGTTGATAAAAGCTTCAAATTTATGAACATTCTTTACTTTGAAAGATTTTTTGGAAGTATGGTTTCGTCGTCGACGATAGCGCCCTCTATCGCATCTTTGGTCAGCCCTTGAACGCTTGACATATCTACCCCGCGCAAATCTGCGTTACTTAGGTCGCAGTCGTGTAGAATCGCGTCGGAAAAAGTAGCGCCACGGAGGTCGACGCCGCCCATGAGTGAGCCCGAAAAGTCGACCCAGCGAAAGTATGCGTATCGCATATCCGAGTCTGAGAAATGGCCTGTTCGTAGAACTGCTCCGCTAAAATTAACGCCTCGAAGATCGCATTCGTGAAGCGCGAAGTTTGTTGACCGTACGCTAACGAAGTCTGCTCCTCGAAGGTCGGCGCCTTCCAGGTGGATGTTCTGAATCTCGCTATGAAGAAACCTGGCGCCAACAAGTCGAGTTTGGCCAATTGTGATCCAAGGAGACTCGTAACGCTTGGGTCTTCCTATCAAGGCTCTGATGGCCGCGTCAATGTCGAGTTCCGGGCGTTCTGGAACGTGATACCACATGTATTCGTAGTCTTCTTCATCTATGATTTCTTCTAGATCGCTCGGCGAGTCCTCGTCATCACCTTGTGGAAGTGTCCTGGGGACTGATTCCTTTATGTAGGAAGAAAGAATGTCGACAATTCCTCGATGATCAACGGCAGAATCTCGCATAAGCCGAGTTAGGGCGTAAACGGCTCCTACACGTTGAACTCTGCTCTCTGAACTAAGTCTTTCAGTGGCGGCAGACAATCGATCTGAGGCCTGGCCGGACCTGGATAAAAAATAGTTCCTTGCCGTGTATAAGACCGTCGCTAATCCGGCCAGTGCGATGAATGATTGCAGTATAAGCGTTCTGCTCTGATTGGTAGAGTTCAGCTGCTCCTTAGGGTCGGATATTCTTCCTATGGTCTGGGAATCGAGCAGAGTGGGACCGATCCAGATTGCGGCGAGTATGGCAAAAGTTAAGAGAGGAATTGTCAGGCTTAGTAGAAGAAACCTCGACTTGCCTCGTAGTTTTTCCAGGTGTCTCTTCTTTATATTCCAGAAGAAAACCTCAATTGCCCAGCGTGCCTTTTCTTTTTTAGTCCACTCGGGATCGGCTCCGAGCCATCGTCGGAACCTGGCTGCCAATATTTTTAGCAATGTACCGTCCGCATGTAGCTAAGTTTGGTAACTGATTAACTCTGCGAAGTCCACTCTTTGTGGGTTGCTTCGTAAAGTTTGCCGAACTTGACTCTATGGGATCAAGGCGCGCCGCCGTCGGCGGCGCGCTGGTCACCTTGCGTCCGCGTCTCGCCTGCGGGCGCACCTTGCCCGACACGGCGGGCTGCCGCTCCGCTCCGCCCACCGGCCGGGCGGTGCGCCCGCTGAAGCCGTGGACAGGTGTTGCCGCCGCCAGCGGCGCGCAGGTACGCCAAATAGCACGTCGGCCTCCTCGTTGAGACATTCGTGCCACCGATGTCGCAGACGGACCAACGGCTGTTACGCGGAGCCATCGCCCCGATGCCAGATCGTCACAACGGCCGTCACGCCGCGTCAAGGCGGGAAAGCGTGCCTTGACCCGACGTGACGGCCGCGTGGATGGCTTCGTATCGGGGGATGGGGGAGGAGTGGGCGAGTGCCAGGCCGTCTCCAGGCCGTCAGACGTCGGGTAGGGGTGAGAACACGCGAGAAGTGTCCAGCCCTGTCCGCGCAGGTCAGCGGCTACGAGCGGCGATCATGCCGAGGTGGGCGAAACCCCGGACCCAAAAGATCAACATGTAGTTGGTTCTCGTCGGCCGAGCGGGTCGTGAGTGGCAGGGACGGTTAGAGCGGATCGGTACTTGTTTGCCCGCGTCTGAGCAGGGTGTATATGGAGCGTCGAGGGGGGCGTCGGTCTCGCAGTTCGATAGCAGCGGAATCTCTCCGTGGCAGGGTCGAGTGTGGAGGATTTGGGACGTTCAATGTCCCGAATCCTCCACACTCGAATCACCTGACCGGTGCGAGGGTTGGTTGGTCGAGGGGTTGCTCGGAGCTTGATCAACGGAGGATCGGGGACACTCAACGTCCCCGATCCTCCGTTGATCAAGGTCATGCCGAGTGGGGAAGATTCCGGACACTGAACGTCCGAAATCCTCCCCGCTCGCCGACATCGGCTCCACCAAGCCAGCGGGACGGCGTCAAGCCCGACAGGTAAGCAAATACCCGGTCCACCCCCAGCCCAGTTCCCGCAAGCGACCTAAAGCGTGTGCGTAGCGATCAGCTGCCCGATCGCCCGGATGTCCGAACCCCGGAACTCCAGCCGCACGTTCCCCAGCCCGCTGAACCACAGGTCCAGTTCCGCGTCCAGGTCGAAAGTGCCCGCGGTTTCGATCGAGAAGGCCTGGATCCTGTTGTACGGCAGCGAGGTGAAGTCCTTCTTCCGGCCCGTCATGCCCTGGACGTTCACCGCGATCAGCCGCTTGTTCGTGAACACCACGAAGTCGCGCACCGCCTTGAACGACGAGATGATCTGCTCGCCGGGGATGATGATCGGCTGCACCGTCGGCGCGATGTCCTTCGGCTTGCACGGCGTGAGCTTGAAGACGGTGTCCTTGGAGAAGTCAATCATGTACTCCAACATACGGACGAACGCGACACCGGGACCCGTCCCCGGCGGGATCTCGCATAATGCCGGGGATCAGGAGGAGGGACGATGAAGCGGCTCACGACGACGCACGAGAGCCTGGCGCTCGGCGTGCCCCAGTCGGCGCCCGGCGCGGTGTTCGCGCTCACGCTCGCGGGTGGCGTGTCCGTCGATCCCGGTGAGGGTGGCGAGATCTCTTTCGGGCGTAATCGGCCGCAGGTCGACGTCTGTGTGGGGGAGAACGATCTGCAGGTCAGCCGCAAGCACGGGCTGCTGAACTTCACCGACGGTCAATGGTGGGTCAGCAATACCGGCCAGCTGCCCATCCGCTTGCCGAATTCCCGCTGGCTTTCCCGCGGTGAGGAGCCAATTCCCCTGTCGGACGGGTATACGCCGCTGTTCGTCCGCGGTTCGGGCAGGCGGGAGCACCTGCTCGAGTTGTACGTCGCGGGTCCCGAAGGCGGGCATCCCGTCACCCGGCACGACGACGTCACCGTGCCGCCCCGCCGCTGGCGCCTCAGCGCGGAAGAACGCCTGGTCCTGGTCGTCTTCGGGCAGCGTTACCTGCTGCACGACCTCAATCCGCAGCCGTTGTCCCGCCAGCAGACGGCCGAGGTGCTTTCCGAACTCAGGCCCGGCGAGACGTGGACCAGCCGCCGGGTCGAGCACGTCGTCATCGACGTCCGGGCGCGGCTGTCCGCCGGCGGCGTTTTCGGGCTGCGGCGCGAAGAGGTCGGCGAGCCGGTCGGCAACGCGTTGAACGACAACCTGTTGCGAGAGCTCGTGTTGTCCACGACGCTCGTCCCGCCGGACCTCGCCCTGCTCGAGGCGCTCGACTGAATTCGTCCATAGAGGACGGTCAGCGCACGCCTTCCATCGCCGTCTTCGCGACGTCGCTGCCTTCGTCCGCCTGGGTGGCGACCTTGACCAGCGCAGCGGTCGCCTGGTCCCGGCTTTCTTCGGCCTTCACGCGTCCCGCCGAGGCCGCGTTCACGCCGAAGAAGGCGCCCACCACGGTGCCGATCACCGTTCCCGCCGCGGTGATCACCGCCGTCACGTCCGACGTGTTCGGATATCGCCACACCGCAGCGACCGCGATCACGGCGAGCGCGCTGAGGCCCGCCAGCACCGTCATGAAGCCGTAGTTCTTGCTCATGGCCCGCTCCCTTCAGGCTCTTTGCGCCCATGCTTCGCCCGAACGGTGTCCATCGTTACGGCAAAAGGCCGGACCGTTACCCGCCGATGCCGAAACGTATGTCGTGCGCCGAGTCCGGCACTACGAATTCCAGCAGCCGAGCGCCCTCTTCGGCGATCGAATCCTGATCTCGCAAGGGTTCCCGCGATTCGATCGTCAGTGTCGCCCCTTTGATCGCCCAAATGGCCAGGAATTCACCGTCGACGAGCAGAGTGCCCCGTCGGCCGCCGTTACCCGGTGGCAACGGCACGCGGCGGCCGTCGGGGATCACCCGCACACGGTCGGCGTGGGAGAGCAGGACGTTGTCGTACTCGGGCAGGAACCGGGGCGGCGCCGGGGTTTCGGGGTCGGGGCGCGGTGCTTCGGGAAGGTCGAACAGTTCCTTCCCCGCGGTGTCGGTGAAAGTGCGGAGCTGTGGCCGCAGCCGCTCGAAGACCTCCTTCAACCGCGTGAGTCCCGACCAGACCTGCGCGTCGCGGACGGTCGCCGGGCCGAACGCCCCGAGATAGCGCAGCACCAGGTCGTCGAGGGAGATGCCGTCCGTGATCGGTTCGCCGATCCAGTCTTCGAGCAGGGCGAACGCGGCCGGGCCGGTCTGGCCCCACAGGCCGCGCGGGGTCGCGTGCGCGAGGGGGAGCAGGCTCTGGATCGCGTAGGCGAGGGCGGTCGGGTCGGCGTCGGGCCATCGGGGCGCCAGCGCGGCCCGGATCTCGGCGCGGGTGTGTGGCCGTTCGGCGACCAGGGCCCGCCCCGCTTCGGCGATCGCGGCGAGGTCGAGCCCGGCGACCTCCCGCGAGTAATGGCCGAGGAAACCGCGCTCGACCACCGGTTCGAGGGTGGGCCACAGAGCGAGACCGTCGCGGGCCGTCACCAGGTGCACCGTGCCGCGCATCAAGGTCATCCGGACGACTTCGCGGGCGGCCAGCGGTTTTGCCAGTTCGTCCACCTGGAAGTCACGGAGCCGCGACCACAGTCCGACATACGACGAGTCGGGGGCCTGCGCCTGGAGACCGGCCAGCCGCTCGATCGCGGTGACGGCGGGCAGATCGGCGCGATCCAGCAGGAGCTGCCTGGCCAGGGTCGCGCGGTTGAGGGCCCGGGGACTGAGCTGATCCATTCGTCAGACGCACTTTCGCAGGAAGGAACGGAGGTCTTCGGCGAACAGACCGGGGACCTCCATCGCCGGGAAGTGGCCGCCGGTGTCGTACTCGGACCAGTGTGCCACCGGACCGTCCTGGAGACTCCGGATCGTGGTGTCCCCAGCGAAGACGGCGATCCCGCGCGGCGGACCGGCGGGAGCCTCACCGCCGTCGTCCCAGCCGCCTTGGGCCATCTGCCGGTAGACCTCCATACCTTCGTACACGGCGTGCGCGGAGGAAGCGCCGGCGCCGGTGAACCAGTACAGGCTCACCGCGGTCAGCAGATCGTCGCGATCGACGGCGTCGTCCGGCAGTTCCTTGGCCGGATCGGTCCATTCGGCGAACTTCTCCACGATCCACGCGAGCTGGCCGGTGGGGGAGTCGTTCAGCGAATAGGCCAGCGTCTGCGGCCGGGTCGCCTGCAGATGCAGGTAACCGAGACCGTCCGACTGGAACCGGTTGAAGCGTTCGCCGCGCTCGCGGTCCTTCTCGTCGAGGCCGTCCAGGTCGAGAGCCGGGCCGAACGGCATACCCGCGCTGGTCCCGGTGAGATGCACGCCGACCACCCGGGGCGCGGCGATCATCGACAGGATGCCCGCGACCCCGGCACCAGCGTCGGTGCCGTGGACGCCGAAGCGCTCGTAGCCGAGGCGGTCCATCAGCGTGATCCATGCCTGGGCGACGCGGAACAGGTTGCCCCAGCCGGGTCCGTTCACCGGGCTCGAAAACCCGTAACCGGGCAGCGACGGGATGACCAGGTGGAACTCGCCGCTGAGCTCCTCGACGACCCGCCGGAATTCGAACGGCGAGCTCGGCCAGCCGTGTGTGAGGACCACCGGCAGCGCGTCCGGAGCGGTCGACCGGATGTGCAGGAAGTGGATGATCTGGCCGTCGATCTCGGTGGTGAACTGCGGAAACTCGTTCAGTTCCGCTTC
Source organism: Amycolatopsis sp. NPDC049868 (assembly GCF_044461365.1). NCBI lineage: Bacteria > Bacillati > Actinomycetota > Actinomycetes > Pseudonocardiales > Pseudonocardiaceae > Amycolatopsis > Amycolatopsis sp. NPDC049868. Next base: position 588,168 of record NZ_JBITKV010000005.1, read on the forward strand.
CTGGGCGCGCCAGTCGAAGCCGTCGGCCCAGTACTCGGCCAGTGCCTTGAGGTAGGCGACCGGGACACCTCGGCTCCAGTCACCGGTGACCTCGCGGGGCCAGCGGGTGCGGCTCAGGCGGTCCTTGAGGTCGTCGAGTTCGGCCTGGTCGATGGCGATGCGGAAGGGCTTGATTTCGGTCATGGGGCTAGATTAGGAACGATTGCGGAAAGGTTCGTTCCGCGATTGCGGACAAGGTGGGATTCATGGCGGAAACTTCGGCGAGACTGCTGCGGCTCCTGTCGTTGCTGCAGGCCAGGCGTAACTGGACGGGTCCGGAACTGGCGGAGCGGCTCGAAGTCACGACCAGGACGATCCGGAACGACGTCGAGCGGCTTCGCGGGCTGGGTTACCCAGTCGACGCGACGCCCGGCGTCTCCGGTGGCTACAGCCTGGGCGCCGGCGCGGCCATGCCACCTTTGTTGCTCGACGACGACGAGGCCGTCGCGGTGGCGATGGGCCTGCGCACGGCCGCGGGCGGCACGATCGCGGGGATCGAAGAGACGTCGGTGCGCGCGCTGGCGAAGCTGGAGCAGGTGCTGCCGTCGCGGCTGCGGCACCGGGTCGCGGCGTTGAATTCCGCGACCCTCGCGGTGCAGGGCGGCGGCCCCACGGTCGACGCCGAGGTGCTCGCCGCCATCGCCGGGGCCTGCCGTGACCGCGAGACCCTGCGCTTCGACTACGTGGGACACAACGGATCCGAGACCCGAAGGCAGGTCGAGCCGCTCCGCGTCGTGCACATGAGCCGCCGGTGGTACCTCGTCGGCTGGGACGTCGACAAGCAGGATTGGCGCACGTTCCGCGCGGATCGGGTGCGGCCGCGTACGCCGAACGGCCGACGTTTCGAGGAGCGCGAACCACCCGAAGGCGGTGTGGTCGCCTACCTCCAACGTGGTGTCGGCGCGGCGCTCTGGCGGCACCACGCGACGATCAGGCTGCACGCCCCGGCCGCCGAAGCCGCGGCGAAGGTGCCGCCCGCCGTCGTCGTCGAAGCCGTCGACGAGCGGACCTGCCTGCTCAAAGCCGGTGCGGACACGCTGGAGTATCTGGCGCTCTACCTGGGCCTGCTCGACACCGATTTCGAGGTGGTCGACTCCCCGGAGTTCGCCGGCCACCTGCGCGAACTGATCGGGCGATTCAGCCGCGCGGTGGGTGCTTGACGTCGAAGACCAGCTCCGGGCGCTCCCAGGTGATCTTCGGCGGGCTGGCAGGCAGGACACCGACGCGGCGGGCGCCCATCCGCTCGTAGAACCCGGCGGCGGGCGGATGGGAGACGACGCGGATCTCGGTCATGCCGAGGCTCGCGGCCTGCCCGAGCATGTGCTCGATCAGCCATGCGCCGATACCCGTGCCCTGTGCCGAATCGGCGACGAACAGCAGGTCCAGCTCGGCCGGGTACTCGATCAGGCTGTAGAAACCGACCACGTCCCGCTGCGCGTGCGCGACATACGCGGGATGGGTGGCGAGATAGTCCTCGGTGACCTGGTAGCCGTCGAGGATCGAGGCGTATTCCCCTTGGTAGGCGGCCGATTCGTGCATCAGCGCGGTCAGCCTGCCGGCGTCGGAGGCGCTTGCCCTGGAGATGCGGTAGCTCGTCACGTGCGCAGCTTAGAACGTCACACCGACATTTCTTGACCTCCAGTTAGCTGGAGGTATCAGGCTGGGTTCCGACAGCTGGGGAACGAACTGGAGGAACGAGATGAAAGCGGCCGCGTTCACGGAAGCCGGTGGCCCGGAGGTGCTCCGGGTGCTGGAGCTGGAGGAGCCGCACGCCGGCGCGGGGGAGGTCCGGGTGCGGGTGAAGGCGGCGGGGGTGCAGCCGTACGACGCGGCCGTGCGGGCGGGCTGGGAACCCGCGGGGTTCGAGCTGCGTTGGCCGCGTGTCCCGGGGAACGAGTTCGCCGGGGTCGTCGACGAGGTCGGTTCCGGGGTTACCGGCCTCGTCGCGGGGGCCGAGGTGCTCGGCTTCACCGCCGTGCAGGCGTACGCCGAGTACATCGTGGTGCCCGCGGAGAACGTCACGCCGAAGCCGGCGGAGATGCCGTGGGAGGTCGCGGGCGGCTTCACGGCGGGGACGCAGACGGCGTACCTGGCGCTCGACGCTCTGCGGGTCGCCCGTGGCGAGACGCTGCTGATCCATGGGGCCGCGGGCGCGGTGGGCACGGCCGCCGTCCAGCTCGCCGTGTTGCGCGGTGCGAAGGTGATCGGGACGGCGAGCGAGGCGAACCAGGACTACGTCCGGTCGCTCGGCGCCGAACCGGTGGTCTACGGCGATGGCCTCGCCGACCGGGTGCGGGCGCTCGCTCCCTCCGGGATCGACGCGGCGCTGGACGGCGCGGGCGGGGAAGCCTTCGACCTTTCCCTGGAGCTGGTCGGGAATCCGGACCGCGTGCTCACGCTGGTCGAGCACGGCCGCGCTCCCGAGGCCGGGGCGCGGGTCGTCACCGGCACCCGGTCGGCCGAGCGGCTGGGGATGCTGGCGTCGTTGTACGTCAAGGGGGAGCTGCGATTCCTCGTACGGCGGACGTATCCGTTCGGCGAGGCCGCGGCGGCGCACCGGGAGATCGAGACCGGGCACGGGCGAGGGAAGGTCGTGCTGACCTTTCCCTAGGGGGCGGCCGGGGGCGTGGGGGCGCCCCCGGTCAGGGGCAGGAAACGCTGACGACCTTCGTGCCCGATTCGTCGCCTGTGATGTCGTAGGTCATCGAGCACATTCTGTGGCTCAGCATGGTTTCCGAGGAGCCCTTGTAGGTCAAAACAGGTTCGACGACCACGTTGCAGCCGGCGGAGCCGAAGCATTTTTGGAATAGGTCTTCAGCTCGAGGGTGAAATCCGCCGGAGTGAGCGGTGGCAGGTTGGTCGTCGTCGGTGCCACGTAGCCGGTGGGGTCGCGCGTGTGGTGCTTTCGTAGGAGCCGTCGGCCGGCACCCAGCCGTTGACGCCTTCGTTGCCGAGCAGTACGAGTACCAAGGTTCCCGAAAGCGCTGCGGCGACGAGGGTATCCAAGGCCAGTGTCGGGAGTTGGCCGGACGTACTCGCTTGACCCGCGCGCGGTGTTACGGCACCTCCTGTCGATACCACCCTTCAGTGGTAAATGCGCGGTTTGATTGTTGCTTAAAATTACGAACACGTGTTCGACGAAATGCGGTATTGTGGAGGTGTGTCCGAGACCTTCCTTCCCGAGTTGCCGCAGGAGCTGTGGCGCGCTGGCAAGCTGGAGCTTGCGCATGGCGTGGAGCAGTCTCTGCAGGTGATCAGGGTGGCGACCGCTTGTTTGGGGCGGTTTTTGGCGGAGATCGAGGATAGGGGCGTCAAAGACTTGTACGGGTATGGCCGTACGGATAAATGGTTCGCCGATATGGCGGGACTATCGGTCGGGGAAGCACGAGCAGTGGTGAACCGGGCCCTCGCCCTGAACCCGACCCGCGCTTTGGACGGCACCGAAGTTCCACCTGTCGCGCCCGCGACCGCCGCTGTCGCCGCTCAGGGGTTGGTCGGGGATGAGCGGATCGATCAGATCCTGGAGATCTTGAAAAACCTCCCCGCCGACACCTCTGCTGAGGATCGGGAGAGCGCGGAGAAGATCCTCGCCGACCTTGCCCCGAACGCCGGGCCCCGCCAACTCGCAGACGCCGAAGCGAAACTGCAGGGCTGGTTGAACCCCGACGGCAACGAACCCAAAGACCCCGAGCCGAAGGGGCCGCGCCGCGAGATCACCCTGGAGCGGCGTAAGGACGGGTTCTGGAAGCTGACCGGTCTGCTCGATGATGAGACCGGGGCCCGGACGGCGGCCGCGTTGGAGGCGTATGCGCAGCCGCGGCCGGTGGATGAGTTCGGGCAGGCGGATCTGCGGATGAAATGCGAGCGCATGGGAGACGCCTGGGCCGAACTCCTGGACCTGGCGATCGCCTGCCCGGACCAGCCCGGAACCAGCGGCTACCGCACCCTCATCCACGTCACCATCGGACTTGAGGAACTCAAATCCGGCCTCGGCACCGCATGCCTGGACTTCGTGGGGACGATGACCGCGCGGGAAGCCCGGCTCGCGGCCTGCGACTGCCTCATGTTGCCGGTCGTGATGAGCGCTGCGGGCGAACCGTTGGATTTGGGGCGGCTACGGCGGTTCGTCACCCCCGGCCAACGCCGGGCGTTGAACATCCGGGACGGTGGTTGCGCGTTCCCGGGCTGTCATCGGAAGCCCAAGAATTGCCACGCCCATCACATTCACCATTGGGCGGACGGGGGTCCGACGGATCTCCGGAATCTGGTGCTGCTGTGTGGTTTCCATCATCGGCTGATTCACCACGGTGACTGGGAAGTACGCATGGCCGCCGACGGGCTACCGGAGTTCATCCCGCCCCAGTACCGGGATCCGCTCCGACAACCCCGCCGCAACACCCTGCACCACCGCTGAACCCCGAGGAGCCCGTCGGCCACACCGGCGACGGGCACCTCGTCATGCCCGGCGGGCAGCGCTCGGACCCACGTGCCATCACAACGGCCGGTCCGATCACGACCGAAGCGGACCCACCGGCTGATTCACCATGGTGATTGGGAAGTACGGATGGCGGCCGATGGGTTACCGGAGTTCATCCCACCCCAGTACCGGGATCCGCTCCGACAACCCCGCCGCAACACCCTCCAGCACCGCTGAACCCCGAGGAGCCCGTCGGCCGCACCGGCGACTGTGTGGATTTCGGGACGTCAGATGTCCCGAAATCCACACAGTCGCGCCTCGGTGGACCCGCTTACGACCTCGGGACCGAACGCACCCGCCACCGTCGGCTCAAGAGAACCTGCGGCATCCGCCGGGCATTCCGCTCACGAGCCCGAAGCCCCGCGCAGCTTCCGGATCACCCCGCGCACCACCAAAGGCGCCACGATCGCCACGAAGAGCACCAGCGCCGCCCAGCCGCCGAAGCCGCCGAACCCGCCCTCGTCGTAGGCCGCCGGGGAGGCTTCCCGCCAGTTCTTCGAGCCGCCGCCCGCCGACTCTTCGTCGGGGTTCGCCGTCGCGGTCGCGGTCTTGTCGCCGGCGGCCGGACCCGCGCTGGGCCCGGCGGAGGCCTTTGGACCAGAGGTGCCCGCCTTGGGTTTGCCGTCCGGGTTGATGATCCCGCCGGTCACCAGCGGATCCGCCGGGCTGGTCGCGCCGGCGCCGAGGCTGCCGTGGAAGGTCGGGTTGCCGCAGTTGCCCGCGTTCAGCTGTTTCGCCGGTTGCCCGGTGAGCCGCGCGTTGGAGTTCATGATCTCCTGCGACAGGTTCGGCGGCAGCGGTGAGTAGCCGATCCGGGCCATGTTGATCTGGCCGTCGCAGGCGACGTGTTCGAGGAACGCGGTGATCGTGTCGGTCTTGCCCTGGTCGCCGTAGCCGCCTCGGCAGGTGTCACGGCCGTTGGTGCACGGCATCATGACGTACGAGTACGCCGAGATCGGATACGACTTCGGATCGGTGTTCGAGTAGACCTTGTCCAGCTTCTGGCTCAGGTCCGGCCGTAGTTCGGCGTGTTTCAACGCGGCCGCGATGTTCTCCGCGTAGGGCTGCGTGTACTGGCCCGCGCCGTTCTGCACCCAGGCCGCCGGCACCTGGTACCGCTGGGCGTAGGCGAATTCGTCGTAGCTGATGGAGAACGGGATGGTCGCGTTGTCCATGGCCGTCGCGATCTGGTCCGAATCCGCGAGCAGCCGGTACCACTCGGCGTCCGGGCCCTGTCCGGGAAGCTGGATGGGGCGGACGCCCGCGGGCAGGTTCCCCATCCCGTTGCCGACGTTGCGGGAGACGAACCGGTTGTAGGCATCAGGCGCCGCGTGCGCGATGAAGTCGTAGAACAATGCCGTCGTCCCCGATTGCCCGGTCCGGCCGACCAGGGTGATGGGCTGATCGGGCAGGGACTTCCCGCCGTTGGTCGCGGTGATGGCGGGATCGCTCCAGCGGGTGATGTCCCGGCTGAAGATCCGCCCGATCACCTCCCGGCTGAGGTGCAGGTAGTCGACGCGTTTCCCGGCCTGGTCGTTGACGTTGTACATCAGCGCGATCGCGCCGGCGACGTCCGGGACGTACTGGTAGCCGCGGGTTTGCGCGGACAGCCCGCCGCCGCCCGCCGCGATGAGCGAGGAGACCTCGGCCTCGGTCCCGGCGAAGTCGACCGTCCGGTCACCGAACTGGTTGACCCCGGCGGGGGAGTTGTTGGCCGAGTAGTTGACCGGGATACCGCGTGACGTCGCGCCGTTCTGCCAGTCGTTCATCGCCGGGCCGACGTAACTGGAGCCGGAGCCGGTGACCCTGGTGAGCGCCGCCGCGCCGGGTGCGGTGGCCACGGAGACCGAGAACAGCAACGCCACCACCGCGGCCAGCCTCATGATCATCCGAATCGCCCGTTCACGTAGTCGTAGGTGCGTTCGTCCGACGGCGCGTTGAAGATGGTGTCCGTCGGGCCGTGTTCGATCACCCGGCCGGGTTCGTTCTCGGCGGCGAGGAAGAACGCGCAGTGATCCGAAACCCGTTGGGCCTGCTGCATATTGTGCGTGACGATCACGATCGTCACCTCGTGCCCGATCTCGGCGATGGTCTGCTCGATCCGCCGCGTCGACGTCGGGTCGAGCGCGGAACACGGCTCGTCCATCAGCAGCACGTTCGGCTGCACGGCCAGCGACCGCGCGATGCAGAGCCGCTGCTGCTGTCCGCCGGACAGCGCGCCGCCGGGGGAGCCCAGCCGGTCGCGGACCTCGCGCCACAGCCCGGCCCGTTCCAGGCTCTGCTCGACGAGCGCGTCCTTGTCGCCGCATTTGACGCCGGCGAGTTTCAGCCCGGCCAGCACGTTGTCGCGTATGGACATCGCCGGGAACGGGTTCGGCTTCTGGAACACCATGCCGATCCGCAGCCGGACCTGCTGCGGGCGCGTCCCGTCGGCGTAGATGTCCGTGCCGTCCAACAGGACTTCGCCGGTCAGCGACGCGGATGGCACCAGCTCGTGCATCCGGTTCAGGATGCGCAGGAAGGTCGACTTGCCGCAGCCGGAGGGGCCGATGAGCGCGGTCACCTCCTTGGCGGGCATCCGCAGCGAAACTCCTTCGAGCACCAGGCGGTCTCCGAACCAGGCACCGATCTCACGGGATTCGAGTTCCGCCGCGCCGGGCGGCGGCCCGCCGGTCAGTTCGACCAGCGGGCGCGCCGGACTGTCCACGTAGGACACTTCAGTGTCGGTCACCGGTTCTCCTGTGTCTTGACGGTGGTTCTCTTCGCCTTGCGCTTCGACCGGTCGCGCCCCACCACGCGGGCGATCGCGAACAGGCTGAAGATGAGCAGGATCAGCACGAGCGCGCCGACGTAGCCGCGCTGCTGGACGTTCTCCAGCGGCTGCTTGATGAAGCGGTAGATGAACAGCGGGATGCTCTCCTGTGGATCGGAGAACGGGTTGGCGTTCATCCCCAGCGCGCCGAACGAGGTGAACAGCAGCGGCGCGGTTTCCCCGGCCACCCGGGCGATGCCGAGGATCACGGCGGTCGTCACCCCGGTCCTTGCGGTCGGCAGCACCACCGACCACACCGTGCGAGCCCGGCTCGCGCCGAGTGCCAGCGACGCCTCGCGCAGGCCGTCCGGGACGAGCCGGAGCACGACGTCCACGGTCCGCGTGACGGTCGGCAGCATGACCATCGTCAAGGCGAGGGTGGCCATCATCCCGTTGTAGCTGAACAATCCCACGCCCGCCTGGATGCCGGGGATGATCAACGCCGCGTAGACGAACAAGCCGGCCACAATGGACGGAAGGCCGCTCATCGCGTCGACCATGATCCGCACCGGACGGCGGAATCGCGACCGGGTCTCGTTCAGGAACACCGCGGTGAGCACGCCCAGCGGGACGACGAGGACCAGGGTCAGCGCCGTCTGTTCGAGGGTTCCGACGATCGCGTGCAGACCGCCGGTGTCGGTGACCGGATCCGTGGGCGCGACCGTGGACATGTCGTGGGTGAAGAAGCCCAGGCGCAGATACGGTGCACCTTCGGCGACGATGTAGATCAACAGCGACAGCAGCGGCGCGAGCAGGACCAGCGCACCGGTGACGACGACGGTGGACACGAGCCGGTCCGACGCGGCGAGCTTGCCCAGCCGGTCGCGGGTGACCAGGTAGAGCATCGTCAGATACAGCAGGTACGCGACGATCAGGTCGGCCAGCCAGCCGGGCGAGTCCAGCAGCAGATGCATGACGAACCAGGTGAGCAGCGTGGCCGACACCGCACAGCCGAGCGCCGCGAGCCGGTCCTGCCTGGTGGTCTCCGACGGACGGCGTTTGACGAGTTTGCGCGGGGCGGGGGTGATGGGAGGAGACATGGTCGTGGTCATGCGTCCACCCCCGCGCCGGAGCGGCTCTTGGAGATGATCACCGACGCGGTGAAGTTCGTCGCCAGGGTGAAGACGAACAGCACCAGGCCCGCGGCCATCAGCCCGGACAGCGCGAGCCCGGACGCGCCGGAGTTGTTGGCGATGAACCCGGAGATCGTCGCGCCGCCGAACTGGAGGATGTGGTTCGTGATCTCCGGAACCTGGGGCAGCAGCAGGGAAACGGCGATCGTCTCGCCGAGCGCGCGGCCGAGCCCGAGCATCGAACCGCCGATGATCCCGCCCCGCCCGAACGGCAGCATGACGGTTTTGACCATCCCCCAGCGCGTGCTGCCCAGTGCGAGTGCCGCCTCCTTCTCGCCGGGCGGCGTCTGCGCGAACACCTCCCGGATCACCGACGTCGTGATCGGGAGGACCATCAGCGAGACCACCAGGCCCGCGATGAACATCGACTGGATGTACAGCGCGTTCTCCTTGGACGAGAACAACGGGAACCAGCCGAGGTTCTCGGTCAGCCACAGGGAGATCGGCACGATCTGGGGGCCGAGGAAGGCGAACCCCCACAGACCGTAGAGCAGGCTCGGGATCGCGGCGAGCAGGTCGACCAGCCCGGTCAGGAACCCGCGGAGCCGCCCGCTGGAGTACTCGGTGATGAACAGCGCCGCCAGGATGCTCAGCGGTACCGCGATCAGGATCGCGATCAGCGCGACCACGATCGTCCCGTAAAGCAGGCCGAGTACGCCGAGGACGCCCGAGGCCGGATCGAACCGGATGGTGGTGAAGAACCCGAACCCGCTCGCGTCGAAGGCGGGCCCGGACCGGTAGACGAGGAAGAAGCCGATGACCACGAGGATCGCCAGCATGGTCAGCCCGGCGCCGGTGGTGACCCGGCGGAACGCGCGGTCGGCCCGCGACAGGACTTCGGTGATCGCCCGCCGCACCGGGGCTCCCGGTGGGGACGGGTCGGGCCGGGGTGGCGCGATGGTCACGAGCGGCCTTCCTTCGTGTTGGCAAGTAAAGGAGTTCAGGGCACACCACGTCGCCCCTCGATGCGGCCAGTATGTGGTGCCCGCGCCCGGGAAAGGTGTCCGCACGGGGAACGCCCGACGGGACGTATGTGAATCAGTGCGGCCATCCGGTCCGAGCCGGTTGACCCCGAACGGGTGACTCGTGGACGTTGGATCCCGTGAAATCTGGGGAGTCGTCCGTGTTCCTGGTCCGCGCAAGACGAGTCGGGATCGTGCTGATCTGCGGGGTGCTCGCGGTCGCGGGGGTGTCCGTTCCCGCCGCGCAGGCGCAGGCGCCCGCGAATCCGCCGTATCGGCTCAAAACCGAACCCGCCGATCTTTCGGCGGTCCAGAACGGAGATCCGCTGCGGATCACCCTCTCGGGACTTCCCAAGGGGGCGAAGGCGAAGCTCGTCATCTGCCCGAAAGACGTGCCGGACAACCTCATGAAGAAGGTGTACGTCCCGCCGTGGCCCAAGGACAGCACCCTGCTCACCAGGGTGCAGTCCTACTGCCAGGACGAATTCGGCGACGAATTCACCGGCAAGGCCGCGGGTATGCAGTCGATGGAAAGGGTGCGGAGCAGCACGAGCGGCGACATCGTCTTCGACACGACGATTCCGCGCGGTACCTTGCGCCCGCACGCGGTGGCCTGGGATCCGCTTTACACCACTTATGAGAAAGCGGTGAATCCCGGCGACAAATTCCCCAAGGTGCCGTGGGCGGACAATCCCGTGGTCGTCGATCCGGCGACCGGCGCGAAGACCAGACGGCAGTACTCGTTCACCTGCGACGAGAACAATCCCTGCACCGTCACGATCCAGATCACCGCGCAGGACGCCACGGGCAAGACGGTGACCTGGGTCGACGAGTCGCTCAAGTTCACCCCGTACCTGCCGGGGATCGGGGTCAAGGGCTGTCAGGGGATCGGCCGGAACACGCTCAACGCGAGCATGCCAGAGCGGCTCGGCCGGGCCGCGGTCGCCTGGAACCAGGCGTTGTGCGCGCCCACCAAGGCCGATCAGCCCGCCAACATCGTGAGCGAGACCGAGGACACCGGGCTGACCGCGTTCGACAAGGGCACCTCGGATCTCATGATCACCGGGAGCGGGAGCGCGCTGGCTTCCCAGAAGGTGCGGTCCAGGGAGTACGTCCCCGTCGGGGTCAACGCGGCGGTGATCGCCGCGGTCGGCTGGTCCCCGACCGACGTCAACGACGAGGGGAACCCGCTCGGCTCGAAGCTCGCCGCCACGATGTCGTTCACCGCCACCGAGCTGGCGCACATGTTCACGAAGGGCGGGCAGAACCCCGATGCCAATGGCCGGGGTGGCGTCTTCAAGAACGGTTCGCCGCTGGTCGAGCGCAATCCCGCCCTCTCGGCAATCAAGGACGGCCAGCCCGCCGGGGTGATCGCGGTGAACCGCCGGGCCGGCTACGGCGGAAGCCCGGACTTCTTCGGGGTGACCGGGGAATCAGGGCCGGGGACCGTCCCGTTCGCGCTGAGCAGGCTCCTCGCCGGCACGGCGCCGGAGGCGTGGGTCTTCCCGGCACTGGGCGAGGACTATTTCGGTGCGCTGAGCGGGAAGTCGCCCGGGGTGATCTCCGATCTGAGCGTGCTCGATCCCGGCAGGTCACGGGTGAACAACGTCGACGCGAAGACCGGTCAGCTGTCGGTGCGCAAAACCGTGGACAACGCGGTCGTCGGCAGGGGCGCCGACTGCGCGGGCGGCTGCCTGAACTGGGTGATCACCGATCTCGCGACGGCGACGATCAACCGCTGGACGCCGGTGGCGCTTCCGGACGGCAAGGGGAAGTTCGTCGCGCCGACCGAGCAGAGCCTGCAGCTGGCGGCCGATTCGATGAAGATCGGGCCCGACGGGACGGCCGAGACCGGCACCGTCACCAAGGACGGCGCCTACCCGCTCACCTTCGTCGAGTACATGGCCGTTCCGGTCAATCCGTTGATCGACGCGACCTGTAAGCCGATGAAGGAGAAGCAGGACCAGCTGAAGGCGTTCGCCGGTCTCGCGGCCGGTTTCGGACAGGCGTTGCTGCCACCCGGGATGGCCCGGTTGACCCCCGGATTGGCCGCCACCGCCGCGGAACGCGTCACCAAGATCGGCACCGGCACCGCCGAAAAGGCCTGTCAGGAGAAGGAAGAGGCGAAGAATCCGCCGCCACCGGGCGCGACCGGAGTCACGCAGGCGGCCAATTCGTCCTTGGGCGGCCCCTCCGGCGGTCCGGGTTCGCCGGCCGGTACGCCCTCGGCCGCCACCGGGCCCGCGCCCGCGGTCGCCCCGACCCCGGAAAGCGTGGCGGCGGCGAAGAATCTCGCCGAGTCGATCGACATCCCGAAGTTCGCGGGCGCCGGCGCGCTCGGTGCCCTGATCCCGTTGGTGGCGCTGGTGATCCTGGCGACCCTGCCGTCCGCGACGGCGTATCTCGCGGCCGGGCGGCCGGTGCCGTCCTGGCTGACCAGGGCGGTGGCGGCGCTGATCGCCCTTCTTCGCCGCAAGCCGTCGGCTGGTGTGGCGTGAGCACAGAGGTCGCGGAAAGACAGTTCCTCCGGTTCGGTCCCGGCTGGATCGGCGCGGTCGTGTTCGCGTGGCTGGTCACCACCCTGGTCGCGCTGGCACTGGTCGTCTACGCGCTGGGCCCGATGCTGCAGTCGAGTGATCAGCGGGAAGCGCTGACCGAGATCCGAGGCGAGATCGGCGTGGCGCTGGGTGCCAGCCAGAGCCTCTTCGGTGCCGCGCCGCCCGTGAAACCGGTCGAGTTCGGCAAGCCGGTCGCCGTCATGGAGATTCCCGCCCTCAAGGTGCAGCAGGTCGTCATCGAGGGCGCTTCGAGCGGGGAAACCGCGTCCGGACCAGGGCATGTGCCGGGAACGGCCGGGCTGGGGCAGCCGGGAAACGCGGTGATCGCCGCCCGGAACGCCGGGTTCGGCGGCCCGTTCGGCTCGCTCGGCGCTCTGGAGAAGGGCGACGAGATCGTCGTCGCGACCACGCAGGGCAAATCCGTCTACCGGGTGACCGACAAGGCCACCCGGCCGCTCGACGAGGGCGCCGACTACGGCAAGACCCAGAACGACCGGCTGACCTTGGTGACGTCGGCGTCGTGGTGGCCGCTGGCCGCGGAGGAGGCGACGGTGGTGACCGCCGCTCTGGAAGGGAGGCCGTTCCGGCCCACCCCGCAGAACGGCAGGGCGGACGCGCAGGACGGCCGTACCGGCGACGGCGACGCGTGGGCCGGGCTGGTGCTGGCCTTCGGCGGATTCGTGGTGGCGGCGGCCGGGGCGACATTCCTTTATCGCCGCTGGCGTCCGGTTTCGACCTATGTCATCACCGGGCCGGTGCTGCTCACTCTCGCCGCGCTCGCGGCGCTGGCGTTGTGGCGGTTGTTCCCCGCCTGGGCGTAATCCGGATTTCGGTCTTTTCGGACCGGAATCGCTCCCACGATGTGGATCACCCCCCGATCCAGACTTTGGTCGGTGGACTCGTCACGGATCGCTCTTTAGATTCTCCCCATTACACCCGGTCAGGGGTAATTCATTCGGGCAGCCGAAGGGATTTCCTGTTACGGGCTGTGTCGCGAAAGCCAGGGAGAGATTCGATGAGCAGATTCAGCCGGGTGGTCACTTGCTCGGTTCCGGTCGCGGTCGGCGCTTTGCTGCTGTCGACGGCGGTTTCCGGCGCCCAACCGTCGGAGGAGGCGCGCACGCAGGCCGGGATCACCGCACTGCAGAGCATCAAGAACAGCCTCACCCCGGCCGAGCGCAAGCAGTCGAGTCAGCTCGTCGTCGAGAAGCGCCTGCGCGCCGACAAGGGCCTGGCGGGCAAGCTGCCCGAGTACCGGACCGGGCTGGGCGTCAGCGACGCCGGCACGGTCGCGGTGGACATCAAGGGCGCCGGACAGTCCCTCGTGGACGCCGTCAAGGCGGCGGGCGGCACCGTCCGCTACGCCTCTCCCGCCGGCGCGATCCGCGCCGACCTCCCCCTGAACGCCGTCGACGCGATCGCCGGACGCGGGGACGTCGCCGAGGTCAAGGCCGCTTCTCAGGCCATGACCTGGAACGAATCCGCGCCGCAGGACCGGCGGCAGGCCGCGGCCAAGCAGACCGCCGCCGCGCTGCAGGTCGCCGAGGGCGACAAGGCGCACGGCAACGACACCGCCCGTACCAAGTACGGCGTCACCGGCGCGGGTCAGAAGGTCTGCGTGCTCTCCGACGGCATCAAGTCGCTGAAGGCGTCCCAGACCGCGGGCGAGCTCCCCGCCGTCGACGTCCTCCCCGGCCAGGCGGGCAGCGGTGACGAGGGCACCGCGATGCTGGAGATCATCCACGACATGGCGCCCGGCGCCGCGCTCGGTTTCGCCACCGCGTTCACCAGCGAGCAGAGCTTCGCCGACAACATCCGTGCCCTGCGGAACACCGGCAAGTGCACGATCATCGTCGACGACGTGTCCTACTTCGACGAGTCGCCGTTCCAGGACGGCCCGGTCGCGCAGGCCGTCAACGACGTGACCGCGGCCGGCGCGCTCTACTTCTCCTCCGCGGGGAACTCGGGCAACCTGACCGACGGTACCAGCGGCTACTACGAGGGCGACTTCCGCGGCTCCAGCAGCAAGATCTCCGGGATCACCGGCACGCCGCACGACTTCGACCCGAGCACCACGACCCAGCTGTACAACGCGCTTTCGCCGAACTCGGTCGGCCGCTACGTCACCCTGTTCTGGTCCGACCCGTGGGGCAAGGCCACCAGCGACTACGACCTGTTCGTCCTGAACTCGTCCGGTTCGGTCGTCGCCTCCAGCGAGGGCGCGCAGAACGGCACCCAGAACCCGTACGAGATCGCCCAGGTCCCGGCCAGTGGCTCGGGCTTCAAGGTCGCCGTGGTCAAGTACAGCGGCTCCGACCGGTTCATCGCGCTCAACGTGATCCGCGGCCGCTTCGTCCCCTCGGGTGACCTGAAAGCCTTCAGTACCAACGGTGTCACCTCCGGCCACTCGGCGGCCGTCAACGCCTTCAGTGTCGCGGCCGCCCCGGCCGCCGGTGCCTTCGGCCGCGCGCTCGAGACCGGTGACCCGGCGAACCCGGCCGGCCCGTACCCGGGTCTGTTCACTTCCGCCAGCAAGTGGGAGCGGTTCACTTCGGACGGTCGCCGTCACCAGTTCTACAACCCGGACGGTTCGGTGATCACCCCCGGCAACGTGTCCTCGACCGGTGGTGCGACGCGCAACAAGCCGGACATCACCGCGGCCGACGGCGTCGCGACCTCGGTGAGCGGTTTCCAGCCGTTCTTCGGGACTTCGGCCGCCGCGCCGAGCGCCGCCGCCATCGCCGCGCTGCTGAAGCAGGGCAAGCCGGCCGCGACCCCGGCGGAGATCCGGAACGCGCTCGTGTCGACCGCGATCGACCTCGGCGCCCCCGGTTTCGACCCGGTCACCGGGGCGGGCGTGATCATGACCGACCCGGCGCTCGCCGCGCTGGGCGTCGCCCCTAAGTAACACTTCTCGCGTGAAGGCCCCCTTCCCTCGGCTGAGCCGAGTGAAGGGGGCCTTCACGCGCTAGGAGGGGGTCAGGACTTGACGCAGGACAGGCCGTTCGGGCCCGACACGGTCAGGAAGCCGTACTGCTGGATGGTGGCGGCGAGCTGGCCGCCGCACAGCGGGCTGGCGGTCGAGGCCGTGTCACCGTCGTCGAAGCCGACGGCGCGCTTGGCCTGGTCGTAGCTGGGGGTGCGGGAGTCGACGATGTTGTAGACGCTGCGCGAACCCAGGAACGCGGTGGTGAACGCCGGGGTGTAGCTGCCTGCCGAACCGGCGACCGGGGAGCCGTTGAAGCCGGCCCCGGTCAGCGGGTTGACGGTGAAGCCCGCCCGCTTGTCGGCGACGACCGTGTTGCCCTGCGCGATCCACTGCGCGATGGAGAACGGCGCGATGGCGTTGGCGCGGTCGGCGGCCGGGATGGAGTTGCCGTCGTGCTCCTGGAACCGCTTGATGGTGACCGGCTTGGTGGTCGGGTCGAAGCCGAGGACGGTGCCGGTGAAGAAGCTCAGCGTGCCGGAACCGGTCTGCGGCAGGTAGACCGCGATGGGGGCGTTGGCGCCGCCGACCTGGTTCCAGTTGGTGATGGAACCGTCGTAGATACCGCGCAGCTGCGCCAGGGTCAGGGTCAGGCCGGCGCCCGAACCGGTGGCCGACGAGGCCCAGGTGACACCGTCGGTGGCGAAGGCGAAGTACTCGAAGGTGCCGGGGTCGGACGAGCCGCGGGCCGAGGACGACCGCGCGATGTCGATCTTGCCGTCGCCCGCTTCGGCGGAGGCCTTCAGCGCGGCCTTGCCCTGCGAAGAACCGTTCGGGGCCGGGTTGCTCGCGCTGTAGACGATCTCGTCGGCGAACGGGTCGGCCGGGACGGTGAAGGTCTGGGTGCCGGACAGCAGCGGCGGCACGTTGACGAAGTTGTCGGGGTCGCTGTTCCAGGCGCCGCCGTTCGCGTTGGCCAGGATCGCGCCGGTGATGTCGACGGTGGTGTCCGAGCCGGCCGCGGCGATGACCTCGGAGAGGCCGTTGGCCGGGGCGACCGCCGAGGCGGTGCCGGTCAGGGTGAGGCAGGCACACGCGGCGATCGCGGTGGCGCCGAGAAACCGAGTGGTACGAGCACGCATCTTGTTTGCACTCTTTCTCTAGTCCCCAAGTAGTCGCGGGATTCCGTGACTTGACACAATCCTCGCTCCGCAACACTGTCCGGTGGCGGTGCTTCGCGTTCCCGCCCGACGTCCTGGTGGTTAATCTCCGGGGAACGCACTTTGCGTGATCGGCCGTCACGGAGAACGATTCGGTGAATGTCCGCCGGAATCGCGGCGGTATTTGCGGCGCCAATCGGCTATTGTCTCGATTCCTTCGCCGATGGACGCTTCGGTCGTCGCCGAGCGGAACCGGTCGAGGCCGCGCTGGGCCTCGATACGCCGTCCGTAGGCGTGGCTGGCGATCGCGACGAGGCGGTCGCCGGAGTGCAGGCGCCACCGCCAGCGGCCACCGCTGAGATGACTGAAATCGCTGGTCAGTTCGGAAACATGCGCGCTGAGCCAGGCGATCGCGACGAGGCATTCCTCGGCTCTCGGATAGTCGTCTGGCGCCGAACCGAGCGACACGTTGTTGCCGCCGAGCAGCCGCCATCGAAGGGTCTGTTCGCCGGTCTGGACCAGCTGGAAGCGTGGATTCTTCTTCACTGTTCACCGTCCTGTAGACGAAGTGAACGACGTGAATTCCCCCTGGGCACATCCGGTGAATCGCCTCGATGTGGTGAAGGGGTTACCGGTTTTCCTTAAGGCGCGACGGCCGCGGGGTGAACGTTTTCCTCCGGTGGCGGCGCGCTAGCCTGAACGGACGCGGGTAATCGGAAAAAAATCACCGAGCCGGTTCGGTCCGGCACGGTCTGCGAGGAGGATCGATGGGCAACGGCAGGATCGCGGTCGTCACCGGAGCGGGTTCCGGGCTCGGCAGGGAGATCTCCCGCGCGTTGCTCGGCGCCGGTTACCGGGTCGCCCTCGCCGGCCGCCGCGCCGACGCGCTGGCCGAGACCGCCGACGGTGCCGCGGACGCGCTTCCCGTGCCCACCGACGTCGCGGATCCCGATTCCGTCGCCGCGCTGTTCGAGACGGTCCGCGCCCGGTGGGGGCGGCTGGACCTCCTGGTGAACAACGCGGGCGTGTCGGTGGGCGGGACCGTCGACGAACTGTCCTTCGCGGACTGGAAACGCGCCGTCGACACCAATCTGACCGGGATGTTCCTGTGCGCGCAACAGGCCGTGCGGCTGATGAAGGCGCAGGAGCCACGCGGCGGCCGCATCGTCAACAACGGTTCCATCTCCGCGCACGCCCCGCGGCCCGCGTCCGTCGCCTACACCGCGACGAAACACGCGGTCACCGGGCTGACGAAGTCGATCTCCCTCGACGGCCGCGCCTGGAACGTCGCATGTGGACAGATCGACATCGGCAACGCCGCCACCGAGATGACAGTGCGGATGGCCGACGGGATCCCGCAGGCCGACGGCAGCGTCAAGGCCGAGCCGACCTTCGACGCCCGGCACGTCGCGGACGCCGTGCTGTACATGGCCGGGCTGCCGCTGGACGCGAACGTCGGATTCCTGACCATCACGGCGACCGCGATGCCGTACATCGGGCGCGGCTAGCGAATCACGGGATCACCTTCGCCTTCTTGAACTCGTCGAACAGCCGGAAGAACATCTCCGGCGTCTCGGCGTACTCGTGGAAACCGGCCCGCCGCGCCTTCGAACCGTCCGCGAACATGTCGTAGTCCCAGCCGAACACGAAGTCCGCGAACGCCCACGACGACGAAACGGCGCTGTACGGGACGTCGAGGCCGTACTTCGCGGCGATCGAGTTCCAGAGTTCTTCCTTGTCCGCCATGACGACGTCCAGCGACATCGGCAGCGGCGGCGCCACCTCCAGGTCGAAGTAGCGCGCGATCCGCGGCCAGAGGTCGTTCCACCGGAACAGATCCCCGTTCGCGATGTTGTACGCCTCGTTCTCCGAGCCGGTGGCCCAGACCGTGGCCTTCGCCAGCAGCCCGGCGTCGGTCATCTCCAGGAGACTGTCGTACGCGCCGGGTTTGCCGGGGAACCGCAGCGGCAGGCCGAGTTCCTTCGAGATCGACGCGTAGACCGCGATGGCCAGCGCCAGGTTCATCGGGTTGCCCAGCGCGGTGCCGCCGACCACCGAGGGCCGGATCGCCGACCACGTCCAGGACTTCCCGGACTGGCGTCGCTCCAGGAACTGCTGCTGGTCGACGTTGAACTCGGGCGGCATATGCCCGGCGTCGTCCTCGCGGGCCGGGGTCTTGAACGGGCCGAGGTGGGCGCCGTAGACCTTGTAGCCCTGCATGAGGCTGATGTGGCGCAGGCCGGGCGCGACGGGCTCGATCGCGTCGACGAGGTTGGTCAGCATCGCCAGATTCGGCGGGACCAGTTCGGCCCAGGTCGGCTTGTCGACATAGGCCGCGTAGAACACGTGCGTGACGTCGTCCAGGCCGCCGAGCTTCGCGCGGGTGTCGTCCGCGTCGAGCAGGTCGACCGCGATCTGCCCGGGGCCACCGCGCCGCGACAGGCCGATGACGTGCCAGCCCGGCAGGGTCTCCAGGTAGGCGATCAGGTTCTTGCCGATGACCCCGTTGGCCCCGGCGACCAGGGCGACCTTGCGTTCTTCGTTCATGTCATCGAGCTTGGCCCCGGTCGGTCGATAAGTCCAAGGCATAGATCTCACGGCTCCGATAAACTTTCTTCATGACCAGCTTGCGGCAGCTCGAATACCTGGTGACCGTCGTCGACACCGGCTCCTTCACCAGGGCCGCCGAGTTGCTGCACGTGACGCAGCCCGCGCTGTCGCATCAGGTGCGCGCGCTGGAGAAGGGCGTCGGCGGCCCGCTGCTCGAACGGCTGCCGCGCAGCGTCCGGCTCACCCCGATGGGGCGCGCCATGCTGCCGCACGCCCGTGCCACCCTCGCCGACGCCGAACGCGCGCGGTGCGCGGCTCGGCAGGCGTCGGGGCTGGAGGCCGGGGAACTGCAGATCGCCACGGTCTACTCGGTCGGCCTCGGGGTCCTTCCCCCGGCGTTGCGGGTGTGGCGCCGGGAGCGGCCCGACGTCGACGTGCGGCTGGTGGAGTTCCGGCACGCGGACGAACTGCGGGAGGCGATGGCGGCGGGGGAGGCCGACGTCGCGGTCGGCCCGGTACCGCCGGACTGGGACGGGCCGGTGCGCGAACTCGGGATCGAGGAGTTCGTCGTCGTCCTGCCGATCGACGGACCGCGCGAGGACGACGGCACCGGCGTCGTCGACCTGGCGACCCTCGCCGACTGCGCGTGGGTGCACTACGCACCGGGCAACGGCTTGGCCGACCTCGTCGACCAGGCGTGCGCCGCGGCGGGATTCCAGCCGAGGGCCGCGGTCCGGACCGAACAGAGCGCGGCGGCCCCGATGCTCGCGGCGGCGGGTCTCGGTCCGGCGCTGGTGCCGGCCAACGTGCTGCCCGACGGCTTCCACGGCCGGGTCCTGCGGCCCGAACCGGCGATCCGCCGTACGCTCGCCGCCTATTGCCGCAGCACACCGGACCCGCTGACGTCGGCCTTCATCGACGTCGTCGCGGGTAAGTGCACGCTCGGGTCACCGCACGGAAATCCCTGAGAGGTCCACGCCCCCGAACGCCGTCGCCTTGACATCGCCCGCGCGATCCGCCCAGACGGCGTGCCCGTGCCCGGACCACAGCGGTACGACCGGGAGATCCCGCAGCAACTGGTTCTCCACCAGCCGGTAGACCTCGCCGCTTTCGGCGGAGTCGGTCTCCTCGGCCGATTTCAGCAGGTCGGCGAATCCGTCGCTCTGGTAGCCGGTCGCCTTCACGATCTCGGCCAGCACTTCTTGCGGACTCGGCGTCGTCAGCGCCACGTCGATCGCGAACGGTCCTTGCCCCGGCTCCGCGGCGAGCGGGACACCGACGGCGGTGCTGACCTGCTCCGCGAGCGGGCGCAGCCAGTTCGCCTGCTGCTGTCCGAAGTGGACGGGAGCGGCCGGGAACTCCGCCTGGGTCAGCAGGGATTTCCCGGCTCCGGCGTCGAAGGTGCAGGGGCGGCAGGTGCTGCTGCGCTCACCTGGGGCGACCGCGGGCGGCAGCAGCGACTTCGCCGGATCAACCTGCTTGCCGAGCGCGCCGGCCTCCAGCGCCGTGCGGTCGATCCCGAGCGCGAAGCCGTGCCGGACGGTCGCGTCGGAGAAATGCGGTGCGGTCAAGGGAAACCCGAGGTAGGCGACGGTGGGCAGGGCCCACATCACGTGCCGCTGCGCGAAATCCGCGTGCATCGCCTCGTGGCGATCGCCGGGGACGAAGGTCGACAGGTCGAGTTTCCCGGCCTTGACCTCGTCGTACTGTGCCGCCGCGTCGCCGGTCTTCAGCTCGATCACCCGTGCTTTGCCCGGCGCGTCGGCGACCCGGACCAGTTTGCCGCCTGAGGGCTGCCATTCGCCGTCCAGCCGGAACGGCCCGTTGCCGACCGGCCGCCGCGCGAAACCCGCCCAATCACGCGAAGCCAGCACGGAAGCGGGCAGCGGGACCAGCGCGGGCGAGGAGAGCAGTGCCGGGACCTGTCCGGACGGCCGGTCGAGCACGAGCCGGATGGTCAGCGGTGCGGTTGCGGTGATCTCCTTGGCCCGCAACAGCTCCTTGACCACCCGGGACGCCTGCCACTGCTCCGTGCCGATCGCCTTCCAGGTGTCCACATAGGACTGCGCGGTGACCGGGGTGCCGTCGTGGAACTTCCCGCCGTCCTTGAGCTTGACCGTCCAGGTGACTCGATCGGAGCTGGAGAACGCTTCGGCCGCCCGTGGCGCCGTCTTCCCCGTCGCCGGGTCGTAATCGGCCAGCGGTGTCCACAGCGCGCCGGCGAGCATCCGTCCGGACTGGTCGCGGACGTCCGCGGGCAGGAGGGTCGCCGGGGCGGCCAGGCCCACGCGAAGAACGTCCGGTGCGGGCGGTTCGCCGGATTCGGTGCAGCCGGCCGCGACCACGGCGGCGGCGAGGAGCGGGGCCAGAAGACGCAAGCGCATGGTCATGTCATAGCAGTCCCACGCCGACCATCGGCGGTTGTGCGGGCAAAGCGGCGATCATAAGGTGCAGGGACCAGCCTGGGAGGTTTCTGTGCGAGGAAACTGGTTGCTTCGTTCATGCTTGGCGCTCACCACGGTCACCGCGACCTTGATCGCCACCGGCCTGCCCGCCGCCGCGTGCGGCGAAGAGGACAAACCGGCAAGTGAGAAGGTCCGGGTCGCGGGCGCGCCCGGCGCGGTGAAGAACGTCAAGGCCGTCGGCAATGTGCCCGACGCGCAAGGCGCCATCGCCATGGGGTTCCTGCAGTACGGCAAACGTGACGTCATGGCGGTTTCCGGCGAGTTCGGCCTGAAGGTCTACGACCTGACGAAGAACCCCACCGCCCCGAAGCTGATCGGCGAGGTCAGCCTTCCCGGCCTGTGGGAGACCGAGGACACCGAGGTCGATGTCAAGCGCAAGCTCGTCTTCCTCGCGCGGGACCCGCGGGCCTACGGCGGCACCACGCAGACCGGCGAGTCCGGCATCTACATCATCGACCTGAAGAACCCGGACAAACCGGCCCTCCTGAGTTACACCAAGGTGCCCGCCGGCCACACGACCAGCTGCGTCGACGACTGCCGGTACCTCTGGACCGGCGGCCCCGCGAAGGCCGCGAACCAGCCCGCGGAGTGGGGTGGCCGCCCCATCTGGGTGACCGACATCCGCGACCCGCGCAACCCCAAGACGTTCCCGAACCCGATCGAGCTCGCGCGCAACGACGGCAAGACCGACTACGTGCACGACGTCCAGGTCGACGACGAGGGCGTGGCGTGGGTGTCCGGCCGGGGCGGTGTCCGCGGCTACTGGACCAACGGCTACCACCGCGATCCCGTACAGGGCAAGGTCCGCCGCGCGACGGCGTTCGACCCCGTGCCGTACGCGGGCGGCGGGATCGAGGAGACGGCGGCGCCGTCGAAGTTCATGCACAACAGCTTCCACCCGGCGGGACACCGCTCGGCCGACGGCGCCGACTCGAACCGCTGGCACGGCCGCGACCTGATCTACGCCACCGAAGAGAGCTTCCTCGACGGCTGCGCCGGTGACGGCGTGCTGACGATCTCGTCGCTGCAGAACTCCTACAACGGCGAAGGCTGGCGCTCGACGCCGGAGAAGCCGTTCCGCCTCAAGTCCGTCGGCACCTGGAGCGTCGCCGGGCAGGAAGGCAGCGACCCGGCGACGGGTGACTGCTCCGCGCACTACTTCGACATCCGCGGCAAGGTCCTCGTGCAGTCGTTCTACACGCAGGGCACGCGCTTCCTCGACGTCAGCGACCCGACCGACCCGAAGCAGATCGCCTACTTCCGCCCGGCGGACGCCAGCGCGTGGGCGCCGTACTGGCACAAGGGTTACGTCTACGTCGCCGACAACACTCGCGGAATCGACATCCTGAAGCTCACCGCCTGAGCCAAGATGTCCCCATGCGCATCATGGGGAAGACGCTGGGGATCACGGCCGCGATCGTGCTGATCGCGGCCTGTGCCCCGGCACCGCCGAAGCAAGCGGCCGTCCACACCGATCCGGCGGCGGTCGCCGAGGATTTCCCGGAGGTCGGCGAGATCGTCCAGGCGTCGTGGGTCGAGGAGCGGATGGGCAACGCCGAAGGCCGGGACGCGGCACCCGGACCGAGCGACCTCCGGTTTTCCGCTCTGGTGAAGCTTCGCGGCGAGGCCGTCGCGAAGGTGCTGGCGGACTACAAGTGCCAAGCGGGTTCTCCGGCGGTGCCCGAATCCTTGAAGGGACTCTTCCCGTCCGGGGTGAAGTGGCTTTCCTGCGAGCTGCCCACGACCACCAAGACGCGGACCGCGTTCGTCGCCGACGGGTCCGAGCAGGCCTTCCTCACCTCGACGACCATGTGACGCCGTCCGGTCCGGGCCGAAGGCGTCCTTCACCGCATCCGACGCGGCGAAGGACGCCTTCACGTACTCAGGCCAGCAACTCCTGCAATTCCGCCACGGCCGCGGTCAGTTCCGTCGCGAACAGCTCCATCTCGTGCGCCACGTGCTTCGGCGTGCACAGGTACAGATTCAGCGACTCCGGCAGCAGCACGTACGCGACGCCGATGCACTGCGGGCTGGTCGACCCGAACCCGAAGTACCGGATGTTCACCGAAGGCGCCGAGCTGGTGCTCAGGTAGTCGTTGCGCATCTTCAGCCAGCCCGGTGACGAGTACAGCGCCGGAGAGCCCTCGACGCCACGCCGCTTCTGGATCAGCTGCAGCTCCCACAGGTGCTGCTCCGGCGCGTCACCCGCCTGGCACTCCTTCGCCCGCGTGACGTGCTTCGCGGCCGCCGCGCGGAAAGCGGCCTGGCGAGTCTGGCGGTCGGCTTGCGGGTCGTTCATCACCTGGACGAACCACAGCACCTCGGGGGTCACCACGCGCATCGCTTCGGTGCGCCCGTTCTGGTACTGCCGCGTCGCGATCGACTCGTACGTCGCGCCCGTGATCCCCTTCGCCCGCTTGTGCGCGAGCTGGTACGCCATCTGCGCGAAGGCGTCCGGGGACATCCCGAGCTCCTTCGCCCGCTTCGCGCCGAAGTCGGTGAAGGACACCGTCTTCGTAGCGGTCGCGTCGGCGTACTCGGCGAAGGACGCGGCGGCGGCACGGGCGTCCTCGCGCAACGCGTCACCCAGGACGAACTCGATGACCTCGGACGACGGCACACCGTCGGCAGGCGCCCGCTCCAGCCGTGTCCCGCTGAGCAGCGCATCGGTGAACCCGAGGATCGTGGTCCCGTCCAGTTCGCAGTGCTCGACGTTGATCCCCGCCGTGCCGTCCTCGAACACGATCAGCGACACGGCCTTGTCGAACCAGCGGTTCCCGCTGTCGCCGTGCAGCAGGTTGTCGCACGCCTCCTGCGTGCCCGACGGCGTGAAGTCCTCCAGGCACAGGCAGAACAACGCCGTCTCGATGTCGTCGAGCGCGGCCGCGTTCCCCGCCGCCAGCAACGCTTCCCGCGTCGCCGCCCACTCGGCCCTGGCCTTGGTGGTGAAATGCCCCGCGGCGGTCTGCGGGTCTTCGATGAAGTTCCCCGACTTCACGATCGCTTGCAGCCCAGCGACCAGCTGTTCAGGCGAATACGGACGGCCGTCGGGCGCGATGACGTCCATCCGGAACGGGGTGTCGCGGTGGAACACCACGATGTGCCGCGCCCTCGACGGCCCCGGCCAGTCCTCGCGGTACGGCGTGCGCGCAGTGTCCTGCACGGCGCCGGGGATCCGCGTCGCCGAGAACAGGAACTTGTGCTGCACCATCGACTGCGGCTGCCCGCGCAGCAGGATCGGCGGGACCAGTTCCTCGTCGAGCTTCAGCTTGTAGTCCACCGCCGAAGCCGCCAGTTCGGCCGCGCGCTCCAGCTGTCCCAGCGGGGACTCGGTGAACAGGAAGAAGAAGTTCGCGTTGAGAGCGATCCGGTCGCGACGGCCGAGGTAGCGGTACGGCCAGAAGGTGTCGAGCCAGCTACGGACGTCTTCGCGGTTGTCGTAGGCCTCGAGTGCGCTCTGCAGTTCGTGCGCCGGGCTTCCTTCCGCGAGGAACTCGGTGACGGCGCCTTCGGTCTCCGCGAGTTCGCCGGGGGTGAGCAGCGGCGAGCACCACTCGAGGAACCGGCGGCAGGTGTCCTCCAGGCTGGGCACGGGGACCCGCGGCAGGATGTCCTCGTTGCCGAACGTGCGGGTGGACGGTTCCGGACTGCTCACGATCATCCTTGATCTCGAAGGGGAAGGGCGTTCAGCGCGGAGGCCGCGCCGTTCGGGCGGGAGACGAACAGCCGCGCGTACAACCGGCCGCCTTCCTCCAGCCC
The DNA here is from genome assembly GCF_044461365.1 of Amycolatopsis sp. NPDC049868. Lineage (NCBI taxonomy): Bacteria > Bacillati > Actinomycetota > Actinomycetes > Pseudonocardiales > Pseudonocardiaceae > Amycolatopsis > Amycolatopsis sp. NPDC049868. Next base: position 613,009 of record NZ_JBITKV010000005.1, read on the forward strand.
ACGCGGGTCGACGCCCGCGACGGACAGATTGTCCAGGATCTGCGTCTGTTCCTCATCCGAGGCGAATTTCCGCTGCCGGAAGACGCCCTCGACCCCGGTCGTCTCGTAGCCCAGCTCGCCGAGGCTGTCGGCGACCGGGCCGTAGGAGAACATCCGGAGGACGAAATGCGCCATCCATGGACGATTTTCCCGCGCGATCCGCACGAGGGTCTTCTCGGTGACGTAGCCGACGCAGCCGGTCGAGATGACGATGTCGACCTCGGACAGCAACGCGCGCTGTTCCTCTGTCGGGTCTTCGCTCTCCAAGTCGGCGTGGATCGCTTCGTCGATGAAGCCCGCGGCGAGCGCGTAGTCCAGAGCGGGCGCGGAGGCGTCGAGCCCGATGAAGCGGACTGTGTCGTTCTCGACCAACCTGCGATCGCGCGCGATCAGTTCGTCCCGGCTCAGGGACGCGGCGGACGCGTAGTGGTCGTACAGGCGCTCCATCGAGGTGCCGCATCTGTACAGCGCCGCGTTGACGCCGTAGGAACAGCCGAGGTCGAGCACCGTCGGGACCTTGACGCCGGCTTCCGCGCGGTACTCGTCGATCAGGTTCGCGAAGTAGGCCTTCGCCTGCTGCGGGATGTCGTAGTCCAGTCTGCGCAAGGTGCCGAAGAACGCGCGGGGATCGGGCTCGGTGTAGATGTCGTCGAAATTGATCTTGCCGGTCGAATCCAATGGCACGGCCAAGCTCCTGACTTAGTCGAGCAGCTGATCGCCCCGGACGGCCGCCGAGGCGACGTGTTCCGGCAGAACCCGGCCGAACAGCTGTCTCGTCCGTTCCGGACTGCCGATGACCCCAGGGCGCTCGCTGTACGCGAAGATCGCGGAATGGCGGGCGACTGCCCCTTGAACACTACTCACCCGGTGCAGCGCGAAGCGTCCGCGAAACAGCTGAAGATCACCGGGACGCAGAGTGAGCCGCCTGATCAGGTGATCACCTTCGCCCGCCAGGACGGCGCGGACGTCGTCGAAGTTCTCCGCGGTTTCGGAGCGGATGTTCGGGCAATACTCGAAGACACCGCCGTCGGAGGCTTCCTGCGTGAGCATGCTGACCGTGTACTCGTTGGTGTCGAAATGCCACGGATGCGAGCGGCCCGGTTCGATCACGTTGAGCACCAGACCGGACAGCGGATCGGCGAGTTCGTGCAGCTCGGGGAGTTCGAAGCAGTCGGCCACGAACCGCTGGAACTCACGGCTCGAGTACAGCTGCTGGATCACCGCGGTCGCCGGGATCCGGTCTCTCGCCACGAAAGCGTTGCCGCGTTCCATGATCGTGCGGCCGGGGTGGCCTTCCGGCAGCGGAGTGTCGATGGCGATGTTGTAGGCGTTGACGCGTTCGATCTTCGCGTACGCCTCCGGAGCGATCTTCGCGCCTTCGTGGCGAAGGACGTCACGCAACTCCGGACGGATGAAGTCGGCCAGCACACTGCAGCCCGTTTCCCGCAGTTCGGCGCGGGTCCGGGCGACGATTTCGCACCACGCCGGGCTTCCCGGCTCGGACAACGGATAGCGGGCGGTATCGGCCACCTGGACTGCGCTCGCGGTCATCGACGTCCTCTCGGCTGCCCGGAAGTGATTCTCGGGTTTAGCACAAAGAACGCCGGGTCCCCCCGCGCCTTGTGAGCGGTGACACACGGAACGTGAAGGACCCCTTCCCGCGGCTGAGCCGAGGGAAGGGGTCCTTCACGCGCGATTCGTCAGGAGGTGACAAGTGGCAGCAGCGGCCGGCGCACCGCGGTCGCGACACCGTCGGAGGCCTGGGCCGCGGCGATCCGCTCCGCCGTCGGCGTGCCATACTCCGTGGTCCGCTGCCGCAGCGGGCGGCCCAGCGGCTCGACCATCGCGCGCATGTCGCTGATCGTCTTGTACGACCCGTTCGCCGCGCCGGCCATCCGGCTGATCGTCTCCTCCATCAGCGTCCCGCCGATGTCGTTGACCCCGCCCTGGAGCACCGCGCGGCTGCCCTCCTCGCCGAGCTTCACCCACGAACTCTGGATGTTGTCGATCATCCCGTGCAGCAGCAGCCGGGCCAGCGCGTGCACCGCGCGGTTCTCGCGCAGCGTCGTCCCCGCCCTCGCCAGCCCGGCGAGGTAGATCGGCGAACTCTGGTGGATGAACGGCAGCAGCACGAACTCGCTGAACCCGCGCCGCCCGTTGCGCTCCAGGCCTTCCCGCTGCAGTTTCGCCAGCAGCTTCAGATGCCCGACCCAGTGCGCCGGGGTGTCGACGTGGCCGTACATCATCGTCGACGTCGTGGTGATGCCGAGTTTGTGCGCGGTGGTGACGACGTTGATCCATTCGGACGTCGGCAGCTTGCCCTTCGTCAGCACCCAGCGCACGTCGTCGTCGAGGATCTCCGCGGCCGTACCCGGCAGCGAGTCGACGCCGGCTTCCTTCGCCCGCGCCAGCCAGTCCTCGATCGAGAGGTTCGTCCGCGAAGCGCCGTTGACGACCTCCATCGGCGAGTACGAGTGCAGGTGGATGTCCGGCTGACGGCGTTTCACCTCCGCCGCGAGGTCGAAGTACGCGGTGCCCGGCAGATCCGGGTGGATGCCGCCCTGCATGCAGATCTCGGTCGCGCCCGCGGCCCACGCCTCGTCGACCCGGTCGCCGACCTGCTCCAGCGAGAGCGTGTACGCGTCGGCGTCGGTGCGCCGCTGGGCGAACGCGCAGAACCGGCAGCCGGTGTAACAGACGTTGGTGAAGTTGATGTTGCGCGTGACGACGAAGGTGATGTCGTCGCCGTTGACCTCACGGCGCAGGTCGTCGGCGATCTTCGCCAGCGCGTCGAGCTCCGGCCCGTCGGCGTGCAGCAGTGCCAGCGCCTCGTCGTCCGAGAGCCCGGCGGGGTTCTTTTCCGCGCTGCGCAAGGCATCCCGGATGTCGGTGTCGAACCGCTGCGGCCCGGTCTTGATATTGCCCTTGATCTCGGCCCAGTCGCCGTAGACCGAGTCGAAGTCGCTGCGGCGGTCTTCCGTCCGGCCGATGGTGTCGACCTCGACGTGCAGGTCGGTACGCCCGGCCTCCTTCCAGCCGCCGTCCGGCTCCTGCCACGGGATGCCCACCGGGATGGCCTCTTCGATCGCGAGCCCGGTCTCGGTGTCGGTCAGCGGCGCGAGGTGCGCGTTCATCCGCGGGTCGATCCACGGCTCGCCGGTCTTGACGTACTCCGGATAGATCGGCAGCCGCTCGCGCACGGTGAACCCGAGCGCCTCGGTGCGGCGTTTGAGCTCGTCGATCTGCGGCCACGCGCGTTCGGGGTTCACGTGGTCGGGGGTCAGCGGCGAGACACCGCCCCAGTCGTCGATACCCGCGTTCAGCATCAGTTCGTACTGCTGGCCGATCAGGTTCGGCGGCGCCTGGATGCGCATCCGCGGCCCGAGCACCAGCCGCGCGACGGCGATGGTCGCGGCGAGTTCTTCGAGGTCGGCGTCCGGCGTCGCCCGCATCTTGGTGTCGGGCTTCGCGCGGAAGTTCTGGACGATGACCTCCTGGATGCCGCCGTAGGTCTTCGCGACCTTGCGGATGGCGAACAGGGAGTCGGCGCGTTCCTCGAAGTTCTCGCCGATGCCGATCAGGATGCCGGTGGTGAACGGCACCGAACTGCGGCCGGCGTCCTCCAGCACCCGCAGGCGGACGTCGGGGTCCTTGTCGGGCGAGCCGTAGTGCGGGCCGCCCTTCTCGGTGTACAGCCGCTTCGCCGTGGTCTCCAGCATCATGCCCATCGACGCCGAAACCGGCTTGAGCCGCTGGAAGTCCTGCCAGGTCAGCACGCCGGGGTTGAGGTGGGGGAGGACGCCGGTCTCTTCGAGTACCCGGATCGCCATCGCCCGGACGTAGGACAGCGTGTCGTCGTAGCCGTGCGCGTCGAGCCAGTCCTTCGCCGCCTTCCAGCGGTCCTCCGGACGGTCGCCGAGGGTGAAGAGCGCTTCCTTGACCCCCATCTCGGCACCCTTGCGGGCGATGTCGAGAACCTCGTCGGGGGAGAGGAACGGTGATTCGACGCGGCCGGGGACGGTCGCGAAGGTGCAGTAACCGCAGCGGTCCCGGCACAGCCGGGTCAGCGGGATGAACACCGAACGGCTGTAGGTGACCACGCCGGGACGGCCCGCCGCGACGAGGCCGGCGTCACGGACGCGGGAGGCGTGCTCGGACAGCGTCTTGAGGTCGTCGCCACGCGCCTGGAGCAGGATCGAGGCCTCGGTGATGTCGAGGGTCTTCCCGTCGCGCGCCCTGGCGAGCGCCCGGCGCATCGCCGAGGTGGTGGGGGCGTTCGGGTCAGCAGGGGATGCCATTCCCGCACGCTATGGCCGGACTCGCTCCACCTGCCAGTGTGCATCCCGCCACCGCGTCACCCACGTGGGTGTGGTCACTGTTTCCGCTGGTCAGAGCATGATCTCGGTTGCCGATCAGGGGATGCGAGTGTATTACCTAAAGTGTGGCTTCGGTGATCGGCAAGAAGGTCGGCGGGCGGACGTACTACTACCTCGTCACCTCCGCGCGGGTCGACGGCGAGCCGAGGGTGGTTTCGCAGCGCTATCTCGGCACGGCCGAGGAGATCGGGCGGGCGATGGACGGTGACGTCTCCGCGCCCGGCGAAGCGCGTCACCGGACCTTCGGCGACGTCGCGGCGGTGTGGGCCACGCTGCGGCGGCTCGACTTCGTGCGCCGGGTCGACGAAGCCGTCGGGGCCCAGCGCGCGGCGACCACCCTGGGGACGCATCTCGCGCTCGCCGTCCTGCACCGGGCGACGGCGCCCGAAACGCAGTTGGCCGACTGGTGGCGTGACTCCGTCGCCCGGGACTTCGTCCAGGCGGACCTGCCGAATCACCGGCGGGCGCTGCAACGCCTCACACCCGAACGGATCGCGCGGATCGAGACGGCCGTCGCCGACGCGGTGCTCTCCTTACTGGGGACGGGCGACACGGCGCTCGCCGTCGACGTCCCGCAGTTCGCCACCTTCACCACGGCCGACCCCTGCCGCTGCGAACTCGCCGGCCTGGGCCTGGTGGTGACCAAGGACGGCGCGATCCCGCTGGCGTCGCACGTGTACCCGCGGGAAGGGGCGCCGCCGTTCGCCGCGCTCGCCGAGGAACTCCGCTCGCGGTATCCCGTCACGCTGGTCTTCACCGCGGGCCAGGCCGCCCAACTGGACCTCGGACGGCATTTCGTCGGCGCGCTCCCGCTCTCGGAGCACCCGGAACTGCTGGCGAAACCGCCGTCCGCGCGCAAACCCGTCGACCCGGAGCGCTTCACCGGGCTGACCGCCCTCGACACCCGGGCCGTGGTCGCCGGGGTGCGGCGGCGCGTGATCCTGACCCATTCGGAGACCTTGCACAACGCGCAGGCCCGCGCGTTCGGCGAGGAACTGGGCACCGCGACCCGCGAACTCGCCGGTCTCGACGCCGCGCTGGCCTCGGGCACGTACCGGGGCGACCGCGGCCAGGTGAACGCCGAAATCGCGCGGATCACCCGCGGCCGCCGCGTCGAACGGGTGCTTTCTCCCGCTCTGACGGGAACGAAACCGGGGGACATCCGGCTGACCTGGAAGGTCGACGACGCCGCGGTGTCGCGGTTGCACGACGAGTTCTTCGGCAAGCAGGTGCTGGTCACCGACCACGACTGGCCGGTGTCCGAGGTCGTCACCGCGTACCGGGCCCGTACCCACCTCGACTCGACGTTCCGCTGGCTGACCGGCCCCGCCGTCGCCGGTCCGGCCCCGCGCTGGGACTGGACACCGCATCGGATCGCGGTGCACACCCTGGTCACGGTGCTCGCGTCCACGGTCACCCACCTCATGCGGCGCGAGGCCGACCGCGCGGGGATGAATCTGTCGGTCCGCGAACTGATGGACAGCCTCGCGGGAATAGGGGAGACGGTGTTGCGCTACCCGTCCACCGGTGGCCGGCCGCGGACGCGGCGCCTGCTGACCGAGCGGAACCCGGAACAGCAGGCGCTCTTCGACCTCTTCGGCCTCACTGCTCTCGGTGGATATGGAGCGCCGAGAAGCTCTGGACCACCGGCATCAACTCGATGACGTTGATGTTCACGTGCTCCGGCTGCGAAGCCGCCCAGAAGACGGACTCGGCCACGTCGGCGGCCGTCAGCGGCGTCGTGCCCTTGTAGACGTTGTCGGCCTTGCTCTGGTCGCCCTCGAACCGGACCACCGAGAACTCGGTGCCGCCGACCAGGCCCGGCTCGACGTTGGTCACCCGGACGCCGGTGCCCTGCAGATCCGCGCGCAGGTTCAGGCTGAACTGGTGCACGAACGCCTTGGTCGCGCCGTACGCGTTGCCGCCGGGGTAGGGGTAGCTGCCCGCGACCGAGCCGATGTTGATCACGTGCCCGCGGCCGCGCTCGACCATGCCGGGCAGCAGGGCGCGGGTGAGGTGCGCGAGCCCCTTGATGTTCGTGTCGATCATCTGGTCCCAGTCGTCGAGCTTCGCCCTGTGGGCGGGCTCGAGCCCCTTCGCGAGGCCGGCGTTGTTGACCAGCAGGTCGACTTCGGCGAACTCGGCGGGCAGCGTGCCGGGGAGCGCGGCCACCGCGTCGGCGTCCCGGACGTCGAGCTCGAACGGGAGGACGTTCTCGCCCAGCTCGCCGGCCAGCTTGTCGAGACGGTCCTTGCTGCGCGCGGCCGCGACGACCTTGGCGCCGTCGGCGGCGAACCGGCGGACGATCTCGACGCCGAACCCGGCGCTGGCGCCGGTCACGAAAACGGTCTTCTGGGGCATCAGGTAGTCATCCTTTGTTTGGACACTGCCAAGAACCGTGCGAACACGTCGTTGAACTCGGCCTCGCGCTCCAGGTTAGGCATGTGCGCGGCGCCTTCGATCACCGCCAGGGTGGAGCCGGGGATGAGGTCGTGCATGAGCTGGGCGTCCGCGACCGGCGTGAACTCGTCCTCGGTCCCGACCACGACCAGGGTCGGTACTTCCACGCGAGTGAGGCTCTCCCGGTAGTCCGGACGTTCGGCGCGCCCCCTGAGTGCGGCCGCCGCTCCTTCTTTAGGGGTTGTGCGCATCATCCCCAGTACCTGCGCCGCCACCTCCGGCATCGTGCGGACGTTCTCCGGGGAGACCATCTTCGTCAGCACTTCCTCCGCGTACGGGTCCAGTCCCTCCGCGAGGACGCGGTCCGCCATCTCGTTGCGGACGCGCTTGCCCTCCTCTGTCTCCGCCTGGGGAGAGGTGTCGGCGAGCAGGAGCCCGGCGACGCGCTCGGGGTAGGTGCGATGGAACTCCATGACGATCTGCCCGCCCATGGAGAGGCCGCCCAGTACGAAGCGCCCGAGGCCGAGGCGATCCGCGAGGCGGCAGATGTCCTTGGCGAAGACGTCGAGTCCGGTCTTCGTGCTCTCCGGTGGCTTGGTCGTCTCGCCGTACCCACGGAGGTCTGCGGCGATGACGCGGTAGCCCTCCCGGCTGAACCGTTCGACCTGGGGCCGCCACATCGAACGGTTGAAGGGGTGGCCGTGGACGAGGACGACGGGCAACCCGGTGCCGAGGTCGTCGTAAGCGACGGAGATGCCGTCGAGTTCCGCAGTACTCATGAGCCCGACGCTAATCGGAGCAATCGATGGGATCAATACGGTGCAATGTACTCGGAGCAATGTTCTTGCCTCGGAGTTCACCTGGGGTCTCCTGGGGCGATCACCGCGTGATCGCCGGGCCTGGGCTCGTTTATGGCCTCTGACCTGCGGGAATGCCGTTAAGGTACCCCCCTGTTTTCGGGGGTTTCCGGCCATGTAAAGTTCTCTTCGTCGCCAGGGAAACCGGGCGGCCGACCGGGACACGAACCAAGCTCTCGCTCAGTGCGATTGAGTGGGTGTCTCACCAAAAACTGCTAGGAATGACTGCTTCGGATAAGGCCGTGTAGCCACGGTGCGATTCGGGGTGTGTTGCTTGAGAACTCAACAGTGTGCTAGTGAACTAAGCCAGTAGAGCTTATGTATTTGAACCTCGTTTGAGGTTCCTTTGAGAGCATTAAATTGCCTCGATCAAATTTGACATTGTTGGAGAGTTTGATCCTGGCTCAGGACGAACGCTGGCGGCGTGCTTAA